>NZ_JBEXCU010000007.1:0-482924 GCF_040605415.1 Kribbella sp. NPDC005582 | reverse complement strand
TAAGGCCCCCAGTAGACCACTGGGTTGATAGGCCAGAAGTGGAAGCACCGTAAGGTGTGGAGCTGACTGGTACTAATAGGCCGAGGGCTTGTCACACACTCACCCTCGAGGTGAGCGATGACACAGACCGCTGCGCTACAAGTAACTCGCGTTCACTGTACGGTTCCCAGAATATGAACAGGACCCCCAGCACCAACCCCAGCCACCACTGGTGGGGTTGTGACTGTGCAGGGTTGGTTGTTGATATTTTGATAGAGTTTCGGTGGTCATAGCGTCGGGGAAACACCCAGTCTCCATTCCGAACCTGGAAGTTAAGCCCTTCAGCGCCGATGGTACTGCGACCGGGAGGTCGTGGGAGAGTAGGACGCCGCCGGACATTCACACTGTTAAGGGCCACCCCGCGAGGGGTGGCCCTTAACATTTGTCTGGCCCTTTTTTTCACGCTGCGCCGATCTCTGGCGGTGCTCGCAGGCTGGTCTCCGGGCCGCTCGATGCGGGTGTCCGGGGCCCGGAGCGGTAAGTTTGTGCGGTTAGCCCGCACTACACAGCATCGTTAGGAGTCACAGTGGCGACGCCACCTCGCAATCCCCGGTCCGGCTCGGGGGACCGACGCGGTTCCTCCGGGAACAGTGGACGTCCCGGCCGTAGCGGTGGGGGACGTCCCGAATCCGGTGGTGCCGGCTACAGCGGTAAGCGCTCCGGCTCAGGCTCCGGTGGTGGTTCCAGCTTCGGCGGTCGCTCCGGATCGAGCGGTGGCTCGGGTGGCGGTTCTGGGTACGGCGGGAACCGGAGCGGTGGCGGTTCGGGCTCCGGTGGTGGACAGCGGAGCCCGGGTGGGTTCCGTGGTGCTTCGAGCCGTGGGGACAGCCCGCGGACGGGCGCTCCCCGCAGTTCTGGCAACCGGGATGAGCCGCGTACCGAGAACCGGCGTGGTTTCGCCGGCTCCCGTGGTGACGACAAGGGCCGCCGTGATCCCTTCGGAGGCCAGCTGGCAGGTCGCGACGACCGCAGCGGCGACTCCCGAGGCGACCGCGGTGGCTACAACCGCGACGACCGTCCCACCGGAGGCGACCGCGGAGGTTACAACCGCGACGCCCGCTCCGGCGGTGGCGACCGTGGTGGCTACAGCCGTGACGATCGCTCTGGTGGCGGCGACCGCGGTGGATACAAGCGTGACGATCGCTCTGCGGGCGGGGACCGCGGCGGATACCGCCGTGACGACCGTTCTGGCGGTGGCGATCGTGGTGGGTACAGCCGTCCTGCCGGCGGAGCCGGTCGTGATGACCGTTCGAGCGGCGGATACAGCCGCCCAGCCGGCGGGGGTCGCGACGACCGCTCCGGTGGTGGCGACCGCGGTGGGTACAGCCGGCCGACTGGTGGGCGTGATGACCGCGCCAGTGGCGGGTACAACCGCGATAACCGCGGTTCGGGTACCGGCGGCTACAACCGTGATGACCGCTCTGGCGGCGGCGACCGCGGTGGATACAGCCGCCCGGCTGGTGGCGGTCGTGATGACCGCTCCAGTGGTGGGTACAGCCGTCCTGCTGGTGGGGCTGGTCGTGACGACCGCGCTGGTGGCGGGTACAACCGTCCTGCGAGCGGTGGCTACAACCGTGATGACCGGTCCGGTGGTGGCGACCGTGGTGGATACAAGCGTGATGATCGCTCGAGTGGTGGCGACCGCGGCGGGTTCCGTGGGGGTGACCGTCCGGCGCGTGATGACCGGGGCGGGTACAACCGCGACGACCGCGGGCCGGCTCGGCGGAGCGATGGGCCTGGGCGCGATGACCGCGGTGGGTTCAACCGGGACACGCGTCCGGCGCGGGACGACCGTACTGGGTACAACCGGGATGACCGACCGGCTCGGGATGACCGCGCTGGTGGGGTCCGGCGCGACGACCGGGGCGAGGGGCGGCGCGACCAGCGGTCGGCTCGGGACGACCGGGGCGGCGTACGCGGTGGTGCTCGCAGTGCGGGGCCGGCGCGCGGTGAGCGTGGTGCGTTCAAGCGCGATGACCGCGGTGGGCGTGGTGGACGTGACGACCGTCGTGGCGGACCGCGTCGCGACGACGAAGAGAAGGTCGGTCCGCGTCGCGACGACCCGGTGATTCCTGAGGGCATCACTGGTGCGGAGTTGGACCGCAGTGTGAAGGCGGAGCTGCGCTCGTTGCCGCGCAGTCTGGCGGACCTGGTTGCGCAGCACCTGGTGGCGTCCGGGCGGTTCCTGGACGACGACCCGGAGCTGGCGTACCTGCATGCCCGGACGGCTCGGCGGCTTGCTGCTCGGCTGGGCGGTGTTCGCGAGGCAGTGGCGATCACGGCGTACCTGGCTGAGCACTACGACGAGGCCCTGACCGAGTTCCGCGCCGTACGGCGGATGACCGGCAACCACGAGGTGCTGGCGATGATGGCCGACTGCGAGCGCGCGCTCGGGCGGCCGGAGAAGGCGCTGGCGCTGGCGCAGGACAAGCATGTTCGGGACCTGTCCGAGCCGACGCAGATGGAGCTGTTGATCGTGACGGCCGGTGCGCGGCGTGACATGGGCCAGACGGCTGCTGCGATCCAGGTGCTCGAGGTACCGGAGCTGACCAAGCGCACCCGGGCCGAGTGGTTGCCGCGACTGCGTTACGCGTACGCCGATGCGCTGGCCGCTGCGGACCGTACCGAAGAAGCGCTGATCTGGTTCCACCGTGCTGCCGGCGCGGACGCCGACGGTTCCACTGGAGCCGCTGAGCGTGCCGCCGAGCTCGAAGGCCTCGAGTTCACCGACCTCGACGAGGACATCGAGGACGAGGAGTTCGACGAAGCCGGGTCCGCGACGATCGTCGAGGTCGACGAGACCGACACCGAGGACAACTTCGGCGACCTGAACGAGGACGAGTCCGACGAGGACGAGGACTCGGACGACGAGAACCTTGCCGAGAGTGAACTCGCGGAGGAAGATGCCGCCGCCGGCGATCTCGTGGACGCCGAGGACGACCAGCCTGCGGACGAAGACGACGAGCCTGTGAACAAGGACGAGGACTCTGACGTGACCGAGGTGGTCGCGGAGGAGAAGCCGGAGAAGCCCGAGCAGTAGGACCAAGGTGTGACGAAGGAGCCGTCGGCTGATGCCGGCGGCTCCTTCGCGTTTCCCCCCCGCGACACATTCGCCCCAAACCGGTTCGGGGAGGATTCACCCACCGAATCCGTCCGGACAGCTCCCCAAAGCGGTTTGGGGAGCCCATGAGGGGGCGGGTTGCTGGGGACTCGCGGAGGACGGCCGGCGCCGTGTCGGGACCGGGAGAATGAGGGGATGAGGGTGTTGGCGGACGAGGCTGTGGGGGTGTTGGTGGAGGCCGCCTTGGCCAAGGGGGCGCGGCGGTTGCAGAAGGCTGTGCGGATGGTGGAGAAGGGCGAGGACGATGCCATCCACCAGGTGCGGGTTGCGTGCCGGCGGTTGCGGAGTGACCTGAGGCTGTTCCGGAAGTTGCTTGCGGGGGAATCCACGAATGCCTTGCGGGCGGAGTTGGCCGCGTTGGCGCAGGCTTGTGGGGAGGCTCGGGACCTTGAGGTGATTGCGGCGCTGGTCAAGGAGAGTTCGACCAGCGAGGACGACCCGGAGCACCTGGCAAGCATCCTGGACACGCTGACCGCAGGCTTGGAGCAGGCGTCGGCGCGGTCGTCCGAGGTGGTGCTCGGCGAGCGGACCGCGACGCTGCTGCGCAGACTCGAGACGGCACCGGAGTTGTCACCGAAGGCGCGGACCACTTGCGGTGAGGCGCTCCCCGAGCTGCTGGACGGCGCAGCGCGACAGTTTGCGCGTGAGGCGGACAAGCTGCAGCCGTGGACGGCGGACGACGACTGGCATGAGGTGCGGTTGCTGGCCAAGCGAGTCCGGTACGCCGCCAACACGTGCGCGACCGTGCTTGGCGACGAAGCGAAAGCAACCGCCGTACAGGCTGCCAGGTACCAGGAGCTGCTCGGTCAGCACCAGGACCACTGTGCCGCCGCGGACGCGCTGACATCGCTCGCAGCGGCCGCTGAGCCTCAGCTGGCCTTCACCCTCGGACGCCTGGTCGAGCGGCATCGGGCGGCCCGAAAGCCGCTGCGCGAGGAGTTCCTCAGCCTGTACCACCGCGCTTGACGTCAGAGCATCCGGAACAGCAGCCCCACCCGAGGCTTCGGACCGAACGACGTCGCCTTCTGCGGCAGTACGACGCCCTGCAGCGCCGACGCCAGCACTTGGTCCAGACGAGGAGCTGTGAGCTCGATGGAGACCTGCGAAGGGCCGGCCAGGGCTGCTGCGTCGGACCAGGTGTGGTGGAAGGTGATGTCGTCGACGGGCGCGCCCCAGGCGGGCAACAGGTGCTCGTGGAGGGATGAGACGACCGGGACGGTCTGACCGTTGGCCGGGCGGACTGTGAGCCAGGTTGTGCCGTCTGTCAGCGAGATGTGATCGGGGAGCTTCTCGGACCGGCCGGGGAGGACGTTCCAACCGGCTGGTGTGCGGGACTGGACCATGTCCAGGGTCAGGCCGGGCACTACGCGGTGGATCGGGTCCAGCGTCAGCGGGTGCCGGTTGTAGTCGACCAGCATCGCCAGTCCGACCGATGTACTGGGGCGGTCCGGTTCGCGGCGGCTGCGTTCGAGGTAGGCGGCGTAGCGGTGGTGGCCATCGGCGATCAGCGCTTCGTGCCTGGCGATCTCGCTGGCGATCACGGCAAGGGTTTCGGGGTCTTCGATCCGCCAGATGCGGTGTTCGGCGCCGTTCTCGGTTTCGGCCTCCACCCACGGCACTCCGGTTCGGGCGGCGTCCACGGCGTCGCTGGCCGCCCGGCCGTCGCCGTACGCGAGCAGGATGGGTTCCAGGTCCGCGTCGGTCGCCTCCATCAGTTCCAGGCGGTCGTCGACCCAGTGCGGCATGACGTTCTCGTGCGGCAGGACCACGCGTCGCAGCGGATCCAGGGCGAGCGCACCGACCAGCCCGCACAGTACGGCGTCGCCCAGCCGCTGCTCGTACACGTACAAGGCGGGCCGTGGATCCTGGATGACCACACCGGTGCGCTGCCACTCGGCCAGTCGCGCGGCAGGCTCGTCGTACCGGCTCGGACCGAGGTTTGGGTCGCGTGGAAGGATGAGCCTCACCATGTTGTGCAAATCAGCCGCAGTGAGCCGCCGGACCAGCGCGGGTTCGAGCACGTCGTACGGCGGCGACGTGACCGCGCCCAGCCCGCTCACCATCCCCGCCACGAACCGCCACGCCCGCAGCGGCTCCAGCCGCAGCACGCTTGGCTCCGAATCCGGCATGAGCCGCATCGTACGGGCGGACTCATGACAGCGCATGGTGAAGCGCCCGCACCGCTGTCAGAGTGTGATGAACCGCTCGCGAGCCGGTACGACGTCGCGCTGCTGGATCTGGACGGCGTTGTGTACGTCGGACCCGATCCGGTGCCGGATGCGCCGGAGCACCTGCGGAACGCGGCCAAGGAAGGCATGCGGATCGGCTACATCACCAACAACGCCAGTCGGCCGGCGCGAGTCGTCGCCGAGCACCTGGCGTCGTTCGGACTGGATGTGATCGCCGACGACGTGGTGACGTCTGCACAGGCCGCAGCGAAGCTGATCGCGTCCGAGTACCCGAAGGGCTCGCCAGTGCTCGTCATTGGCGGCGAGGGGCTGTACGCGGCGCTGGAGGAGTACGGGCTGACGCCGGTTCGCAGCAGCGACGCGCGCCCGGTGGCCGTCGTGCAGGGCTTCCACCCGGATGTGAACTGGGTGATGCTCGCGGACGGCGCGCATGCGATCAACGAGGGCGCCAAGTGGTTCGCCACCAACCTCGACCTGACCATTCCGACCGCAGCGGGGATGGCGCCGGGCAACGGCACGCTGGTTCAGGCTGTGCGCGCTGCTGTCGAGGTGGACCCGGTTGTTGCGGGCAAGCCCGCACCGCCGTTGCTGGAGACCAGCATCGAGCGGCTCAAAGCCAAGAAGCCGTTGATGATCGGGGACCGGCTGGACTCCGACATCGCCGGTGCGCACGCGGTCGGCATTGCCAGCTTGTGGGTGTCGACCGGTGTGCACGACGCGCACGACCTGGCGCAGGCGCCGAAGGACCAGCGGCCGACGTACATCGCGCCGGACCTGGCCGCGCTCGCCCAGAAGCAACCGGGCGTGACCGTTGACGGCAGCAACCACAGCTGCGGCGGCTGGACCGCTGAGGTCGTCAACAACGCCGTTGCGGTGAAGGGGGAAGGCGAGCCGTACGACGGCCTGCGCGCGATCCTGTCCGCGGTCTGGACCGCTGTCGACGCTCCGGCGAAGCCGACCGGCAAGACCGCGAAGTCGGCGACCCGCGGCAGCCGCCGTCCGTTGCCGAAGCCCGCACCGGCGCTCGGGACGATCGCGATCAACGAGGCGCTGCACCGGGTCGGCCTGGACAAGTGACTTCGAAGCGCTACCGTTGCTGGAACGAAGCGAGGAGGCAGTCATGGTGATGGACGCACTGCGCGGCTACGTACAGCTGGCGAACGGCCTGACCGAGGTCAGCAAGCAGAAGGCCCAGGCGGCGGCGAAGGCGCTGCTGCAGCAGACCGGTGCGGATGCACTGACGAGCGGGCTGACCACCAAGGTGGGTGACCTGGCCGACGAGATCGTTGCCACCAGCAAGAGCAACCGGCAGCTCCTGCAGGCGATCGTGACGAACGAGGTCGAGGGCGCCGTGGCGCGGCTCGGGTTCGTCCGTTCCGAGGAGGTCGCGGCGCTGACCCGGCGGGTCGAGCAGCTGGAGAGCGAGCTCGCCGAGGCGCATGAGCAGGCCGCCGCGGCGACCGAGCGCGCAGCGGCCGCGTCGGTGGCTGCCGCGAAGCCCGCCTCGACGCAGGCTCCCGCGAAGAAGGCGCCGGCGAAGAAGGCTGCGGTCAAGAAGGCTCCGGCCAAGGCGGCGGCCGCCAAGAAGGCAGCGCCGGCGAAGAAGACCGCAGCGAAGAAGACGGCAGCGAAGAAGGCCTGACGTGACCGAACACCCTGGCGAGCAGTTCCCCCCGGACGTCGACCCCGACGTGGAACCGGACTACGCGCCGGAGGAGGGCGAGGACGTCCCGGCACGCCCCGACTACGACGCGGAGCCCGGATCGCAGGACTTCGAGTACGGCGAGGAGTCGCAGGAGACCGCGGAGCCGGAGCCGGTGGAGCACGCGGCCGTGGATCCGGCCGAGGTTGAGTTCGGGTCGGAGTTCGCCCGCGAGCCCGGTGAGCAGCACGAGCACGCGTTCGTGGCAGAGGCAATCGACGACGGGGCCGCCGACTCGCAGGACGAGGACGACTCCGGGCACCCGCTGGTCGAGGAAGTCATGGGCCGGCTGCACGATCTGCGCGACAAGCCGGTCGCGGAGCACGCCGACGTCTACGCCGATCTGCACGAGCGGCTGCAGACCGCACTGGTCGAGGCGGACGCCGACCAGGGCGACCGCACCCCGTAGTGGCCAAGGGAGCGGCGAAGCGCGCGCGGCTCGACGCAGAGCTCGTACGGCGGGGTCTGGCGCGATCGCGGGAGCAGGCGAGCGAGCTGATCGCGGCCGGCAAGGTGAAGGTGTCCGGAGCAGTCGCCTCGAAGCCGGCGACCGGTGTCGGAACCGATGCGGCGATCGTGGTCGACACGTCCGAAACCGACGACCCTGGGTACGCGAGCCGTGGTGCGCACAAGCTGATCGGTGCGCTGGAGGCGTTCCCCGAGGTGCAGGTGAAGGGCCGGGTCGCGCTCGACGCGGGTGCGTCCACCGGCGGCTTCACCGATGTACTGCTTCGCAACGAGGCTCAGCACGTGTTCGCGGTCGATGTCGGCTACGGCCAGCTGGTATGGGCGTTGCAGACTGACGACCGGGTGACGGTGATGGACCGGACCAACGTCCGGACCCTCACGCTCGAGCAGATCGGTGGTGAACCGGTTGACCTCGTGGTCAGCGACCTGAGCTTCATCTCGCTCACGCTGGTGCTCCCGGCGCTGCTCGCAGTGGTGAAACCGGACGGCGAACTGATGCTCATGGTGAAACCGCAGTTCGAGGTCGGCAAGGAGCGGCTCGGCAAGGGTGGCGTGGTCCGGGACCCCGAGTTGCGGGCGGACGCCGTACGGCAGGTGGCGGTCAAGGCGCAGCAACTGGGCTGGGGGATTGCCGGAGTCGCGGCCAGTCCGCTGCCCGGTCCCTCCGGAAATGTCGAGTACTTCCTGTGGATACGGCGTTCGGCGCCGCCGCTGGATGAGACGATGCTGCAGGACGCGATCGAGCGTGGACCGCAATAGGAGGGTACAGAGTGGCTGAGCCGCGGCGCGTGCTGTTGGTGACGCACACCGGACGGGACGAAGCGGTCGAGGTGGCGCGGGACGCGCACCGGCTGCTGACCGGCGCCGGTCTCCTGGTCCGCCTGCTCGCCAACGAGGCCGAGGACCTGAAAGTCGACCCGGTCGAGATCGCCGACGACCCTGAGAAGGCCGCGCTCGACGTCGAGCTGATCATCGTGCTCGGTGGCGACGGATCGATCCTGCGCGGTGTCGAGCTGGCCCGCCCGCACGGTACGCCGGTGCTCGGCGTGAATCTCGGGCATGTCGGGTTCCTGGCCGAGGCCGAGGTCGACGACCTGGAGCGGATCGTCCAGGTTGTGGTCAACCGCAGCTACACGGTCGAGGAGCGGATGACGCTGGCTGTCGACGTCCGCCTCGACGACGAACTGATCTTCGAGACCTGGGCGCTGAACGAGGCGAGTGTCGAGAAGGCCGCCCGGGAGAAGATGCTCGAGGTGCTGATCGAGGTCGACGACCGGCCGCTGTCGCGCTGGGGCTGCGACGGGGTCGTGGTCGCGACGCCGACCGGGAGTACGGCGTACGCGTTCTCGGCGGGTGGTCCGATCGTGTGGCCCGAGGTCGAGGCGATCGTGCTGGTCCCGGTGAGCGCGCACGCGCTGTTCTCGCGGCCGATCGTGGTGGCGCCGTCGTCGCGGTTGTCGATCGAGCTGGTCCGAACCTGGAACGGTCGCGGTGTGCTGTGGTGCGACGGCCGGCGGATGGTCGAGGTGCCGCCTGGGGCCGAGATCGTGGTCCGCCGGGGCGCCCGCCCGGTTCGTTTGGCCCGCGCGCACGAGGCGCCGTTCACCGACCGGCTGGTCGCGAAGTTCGACCTCCCGGTGCTCGGCTGGCGCGGCGCCGCCGAACGCAAACGCAATCCCAACGGTCAACAGGAGTCCTGATGCTTTCGGAGATCCGCATCACCGGCCTGGGTGTGATCGAGGACGCGACACTGGACCTCGACCCCGGATTCACGGCCGTGACCGGTGAGACCGGTGCCGGTAAGACGATGGTCGTGACCGGCGTGAACATGCTGCTCGGCGGTCGCGCCGACAGCGGGCTGGTGCGGCACGGTGTCCGGCGGGCGCGCGTCGAGGGGCGGGCGACCAACGTCCCGAAGTCGATCGTGCAGCAGGCCGAGGACCGCGGCGGCGAGATGGACGACGAAGAGCTGCTGATCGCGCGCGAACTGTCGTCGGAGGGACGCTCCCGGGCCTTCCTCGGCGGCGCGTCGGTGCCGGTGTCGGTGCTCGCCGAGGTGTCCGGTGACCTGGTCGCGATTCACGGCCAGGCCGACCAGTGGCGGCTGCTGCAGCCTGCTCGTCAGCGCGAGACCCTGGATACCTTTGCCGGCAAGCCGGTCCTGGTGCCGCTGCAGGAGTACGCGACGTCGTACAAGCGGCATCGCGAGATCGAGGCCGAGCTGACCGAGCTGACCACGAGGCAACGCGATCGGCTCGCCGAGGCGGACCGGCTGCGGTTCGGGCTCGAGGAGGTGGCCAAGGCCGAGCCGTTGCCCGGTGAGGACACCGAGCTGGCGGCCGAGGAGGATCGGCTCGCGTACGCCGACGGTCTGCGGACCGCGGCGACCAACGCGGCCGATGCGCTCGCGTCCGAGGATCTCGAGTCGACGCGACCGAGCGACGTACTGGGTTTGCTGGCGTTGGCCAAGCAGCTGCTGGACGGCGAACGCGAGCACGACGCCAAGCTGGCCGAGCTCGCGGACCGGGCCGGCGAGCTTGGTTACCTGGCTGCGGATCTCGCTGGTGAGCTCTCGTCGTACGCCGCTGATGTGGACACCGATCCAGCGCGGCTGTCCGTGGTGAGCGAGCGGCGATCGCTGCTGACCAACCTGATCCGCAAGTACGGCGGTGAGCAGGGCACTGTTGACGAGGTGCTCGACTGGGCGAAGCGGTCCGCCGAGCGGCTGGCCGAGCTGGACGGCAGCGATGAGCGCGTTGAGCTTCTGACCGCAGAGCTGGCCGAGCTGGATGCAACGCTGACCGAGCTCGGCCGCCAGGTGCGGGAGGCCCGGATCGAGGCAGCGCAGCGGCTCGGTGTGCTGGTCTCGGAGGAGCTGACCGGACTTGCGATGCCGCACGCGACGCTGTCGGTCGAGGTGCACGAGACGTCGGCCGGTCCGTTTGGCATTGACGAGATCGAGTTCTGCTTCGCGGCGAACCCGGGCAGCCCGGCTCGGCCGCTGCAGAAGTCGGCCTCCGGTGGTGAGCTCTCCCGCGTGATGCTGGCGCTCGAGGTGATCCTCTCCGACACGCACAAGGTGCCGACCCTGGTCTTCGACGAGATCGACGCCGGCATCGGCGGCCGCGCCGCGGTCGAGGTCGGCAAACGACTCGCCCGGCTGGCCGAGAAGGCCCAGGTCATCGTGGTGACCCACCTGCCGCAGGTAGCAGCCTTCGCTGACCGGCACGCCGTCGTACTGAAGAGTGACGACGGTTCGGTGACGACGAGCGGTCTGGTCGCGCTCGACGACGACGCCCGGTTGAAGGAGCTGTCGCGGATGATGGCCGGCCTCGAGAATTCGGATGCAGCCCAGGCTCACGCCGAAGAACTGCTCGCCCTGGCCGCGGAACGTCACAACAAACCCAAGAAGAAAAGGCGCTAGGTACGACGGGCTCGCAGGACCAGCACGATCACTGCGAGCTGCAGGAGCACGACAACCGGGATGACCGCGTGGAACATCGCGGACGTCGACCAAGACACCAGACTGAACACGATCGACAACGCCTGCGACACCACGGTCAGCCGGACCGCCCAGCGGCGGGTGCCATCGAGCTTCCAGGCCAGGAAGACGCACAGAACCGCCAGCAGCAGGTGAAAGACGGTCGCAGACGTCAGTGCGACCTGCACCGACGCGTCCAGCTCGCTCGATCCGAAGTCGGGGTGCTGGGCAGCGACCTCGCCGCGCAGCGTGTCCGATCGCGCCAGCATCACTGCCGGGATCACCAGATGTGCAAGGGCAATCACCAGTAGTAGAACGCGTGCCGGTTTCATGTCAGCTCCTTCTTCTGGCCGATCGGTTCAGCACCGGTGCCGGGGCGTCGGTACGGCGGTGGTGCTCGGCCCAGACCTCGTTGAGCCGGTTCACGCCGCGCAGCGCCTCGGCGACCTGCGCGTCGGTCCACCCGGCCACGACCGACACGAAGGCCGCCGTACCGGCTTCTGTTGCTGCTGTGAGCGCACGCCGGCCGGCCTTGGTGGCGGCGACGAGAAAGGTCCGGGCATCAGCCGGATCCGGTGTGACAGTGACCTCGCCGGCGTCCTCCAGTACGGCGAGGTGCCGGCTGACCGCCGATGCCGTCAGCCCGAGCGCCGTGGCCAGCTCCCGCGGGCGGAGCGGGCCCTGATCGGCCACGGTGGCAAGGATCCGGAGCCTGGTCAGGTCGAGTTTCCGGGCGATCCGGCGCTGCCCGGTCTCGATCAGATCCATCACGGCGAGCGCGAGCCGCTCCCGATCATTTCGTTGCGACATGAAACGAAGTGTAGCTCAAGCGATCGTTCCAAAGGATGAATCGGGCGGGGGACGGGGTATTGAGGCAGAACCGGGCCGCCGACGTGGCAGGATGAGAGCGCGATGAAACTGCCCAGCCTGCGGAGAGCACGCCCGACTGAACTGCCCGGGTCCACCGGTGTGGTCCGGCTGGATCGGCGTACCAAGAATCTCACCAAACGGCTGAAGCCGGGAGAGATCGCGGTGATCGACCATGTCGATCTGGACCGCGTGAGCGCCGAGGCGCTGGTGGACTGCAAGGTCGCGGCGGTGGTGAACGTCGCAGACTCGATCAGCGGCCGCTATCCGAACCTCGGCCCGGAGATTCTGGTCGCGGCCGGTATCCCGCTGGTCGACGGTGTCGGCCGAGAGGTCTTCTCGATCCTGCACGAAGGTGAGCACGTGCGGTTGCACGACGGCACCTTGTACCGCGGTGACGAGGTGATCGCGAAGGGTGTCGCGCAGGACAGCCAGACGGTGGCCGAGCTGATGGACGACGCCCGGGCGGGGCTCTCCACGCAGCTCGAGGCGTTCACCGCGAACACGCTGGACTATCTGCGGCGCGAGCGCGATCTGCTGCTCGACGGTGTCGGTGTCCCCGAGATCCACACCCCGATGGACGGCAAGCACGTGCTGATCGTCGTCCGGGGCTACGACTACCGCGAGGACCTGGTCGCGCTGCGGCCGTACATCCGTGAGTACCGGCCGGTCCTGATCGGGGTCGACGGCGGCGCGGACGCGCTGGTGGAGAACGGCTATGCGCCCGATCTGATCGTCGGCGACATGGACTCGGTCAAGGACGAGACGCTGAAGAGCGGCGCCGAGGTGGTCGTGCACGCGTACCGCGACGGTCGCGCGCCGGGGTCGGAGCGGCTGGAGCGGCTCGGTGTGCAGTCGATCGAGTTCCCCGCGACCGGCACCAGTGAGGACGTCGCGATGCTGCTGGCCGACTCGAAGGGCGCCTCGCTGATCGTCGCGGTCGGTACCCACAACTCGCTGGTCGAGTTCCTCGACAAGGGCCGCTCCGGCATGGCCAGCACCTTCATCACCCGCTTGCGCGTCGGCGCCAAGCTGGTGGACGCCAAGGGCGTCGGCCGGCTGTACCGCAGCCGGGTCTCGACGTTCCAGATCGTCTCGCTGGTCGCGGCCGGTCTGTTCGCCCTCGGGATGGCGATGGTCGCCATCGACGCCGACGAAGTGCTGTGGTCGATCCTGCGGGCGCGCTGGAACGACTTCGTCTATTGGATCCAGGAGCTGTTCACGTGATCGACTTTCGGTACCACATCGTCTCGATCGTGGCGATCTTCTTCGCCCTGGGCGCGGGCGTGGTGCTCGGCGCCGGCCCGCTGAAGGGCACCGGCAGCGACGTGATCCAGAACCAGGCGAACGTCGACCGTGACAACCTGGTCCTGTCCCGGGCGGAGAACCTCCAGCTCAAGGCGCTGAACAAGTACCACCAGGACTACGAGGCGAAGGTGACCGCCGGGCTGGCCAACGGCAAGCTGACCGACCGCAAGGTCGCGATCGTCACAATGCCGAACGCCGACGGCGGCCTGGTCGACGCCATCGACGACGAGCTGCAGAAGGCCGGCGCTCAGGTCACGGTGCGGGCCGCGGTCAACCCCAAGCTGCTCGACCCCGGTCAGCGCCAGCTGGTCGAGCCGCTCGTCACCCAGCTGATCACCCCCGACGTCACGGTGCCGAAGGATTCCACGACGTACGAGCGGGCCGGTCTGATCCTGGCGCGCGGGATCGCCGCCAAGGACCCGGCCCGGACGGTCGACAACGACGCGAACCGGATCCTCAGCGGCCTGACCAGCTCGGAGCTGGTGTCGCTGAAGCCGTCGACGATCAAGGACCGCGCCACGCTGATCGTCGTCGTGGCCGGCAAGATCGGCGTACCGGCGGTTCCGACGACGTCGTACGCCGACGCCGTGGATCTGATCGAGGGCCTCGACCAGGGCAGCGCGGGTGTGGTGGTCGCCGGTACGCCGGACACCGCGAAGGACGGCGGGCTGCTGAAGGCGTTGCGGAGTGACTCCGACGCCACCAAGATCGTTTCCTCGGTGGACGTGGCCGATCTGCCCGCCGGGCAGATGACCGTCGTCTTCGCGCTGGTCGAGCAGACCACCGGTAAGGCCGGCCAGTACGGCGCCTTCGACGCGAAGGACGGCATCGCGCCGGCCGCCGTACAGGTGAAGGACAACTGACGTGGGATTTCTGAGCGCTGTCATCGCGGCCGCTGCGACTGCTGGTCTGGAACGCGCCGCCGAGCAGCTGCCGAAGGAGAACCGGGAGCCGTTCGAGCGGACCAACCACCGCGGCGAGCCGGTCACGCTGCTGGAAGGACCGGTCGCCGTCCTCGGCGCACTGGCCGGTGTCCTCGCGGCGCCGTCGACTCCCGGCAAGGTGAAGGCCGCTGCGCTGCTGGCGGGATCGGTGTCGGGTGCAGTCGGCGCGTACGACGACCTGCGCGGGACCACGCAGGCCAAGGGCTTCCGGGGACACCTGTCCGCGTTGAAGCGCGGTGAGGTGACCAGCGGCGCGGTCAAGATCCTCGGCGTCGGTGCCGCTGGCCTGGCCGCTGCCGCGTTGCTACCGCGCAAGTCGTCTGGTGTGAAGGCGCTGGCCGGCGTGGTCGCCGACGGCGCTCTGATCGCCGGTACGGCGAACCTCACCAACCTGCTCGACCTCCGCCCCGGCCGCGCGCTGAAGGCGGTCGCCGCCGTGAACGCCCCGCTGGCTGTGGTGAACGGTCCCTCCGCCGCTGTCCTCGGCGCAGCCGTCGCCGCCGCGCCGTCCGACCTCGGCGAACGTTCCATGCTCGGCGACTGCGGCGCCAACGGACTAGGTGCGATCACGGGCACCGCGTTGGCCGCCTCCCTCCCGCGTCCTCTGAAGACCCTCGTCCTCGCAGCCGTGGTTGCTCTGAACCTGGCGAGTGAAAAGGTCAGCTTCACCAAGGTCATCGCGGAGAACCCGACGCTGGACAAGATCGACCAGTGGGGCCGACGCCCCCGGTGAAATCGCGCATTGCGCAGGCGGCTCTTCTGGTTGCCGGCGTCACCGTGCTTGCCCGGGTGGTTGGGTTTGGGCGGTGGCTGGTGTTCTCGAAGACTGTCGGTGCTGGGTGTTTGGCTGAGGCCTACACCACCGCCAATCAGTTGCCGAACATCTTGTTCGAGATCGTGGCGGGCGGTGCGCTGGCAGGCGCGGTGATCCCGGTACTGGCGGGCCCGGTGGCTCGCGGGGATCGGGCTGCGCAGGGCCGCATCATCGGCGCGTTGCTGTCGTGGTCGTTCGTGCTGCTGGCGCCGTTCGCGGTGCTGTCGTGGGTGCTGGCTTCGAGCTACACGGACGCCCTGCTGGATCCTGGAGCAGACTGCGCGGGCTCGGCGGCGACGGCTACCAGGATGCTCGTCATCTTTGTGCCGCAGGTCTTCGGGTACGCGTTAGCTGTGATCGCTACTGCGGTTCTCCAGTCTCACAAGCGGTTTGGGGCTGGAGCCTGGGCACCGCTGGTCTCGAGCCTCGTGGTTGTCGGCACGTACTTCGCCTTCGCGGCCATGGCTCCCGACGCTGATCACGCGTCGGGTAGTGCGAACGATCTGCTCGCCTGGGGGACCACCGCAGGCGTTGCTGCGTTGGCGTTCACAGTGCTGATTCCGATGCTGCTACTGCGGCTGCCGATCAGACTGACGCTCAGACTCGATCCCGGCGTCGGTCCGGTACTGCGGAAGCTCGCACTGGCCGGACTGGCCGTGCTGATTGCTCAGCAGCTCACTTTCGTCGTCACGACGTACCTGGCGAACCACCGCGGTGTCGCGGGCAGTATCGCCGTCTACACCTGGGCCAACGCGGTCTACCTGCTCCCGTACGCGGTCCTCGCCGTACCGATCACCACGGCCGTGTTCCCGCGTCTGGCAGCGGCGTACGAAGCAGGGGAGCAGTTCGACCTGTACGCCGCCGCCTCGACTCGCGCGGTGATGCTGGCCGGAGGCGCTGGTGCCGCATTGCTCGTCGGAACCGCCGTACCGGTCGCGCGCATCTTCGCGTACGACGACGGCGCGGTGCAGCAGGCGCAGGCGACCTCGCTCGGCAACGGGCTGGTCGCGTTCGCCCCGGCAGCCATCGGGTTCGCCGTACTCATGCATGTCGGCCGCGTGCTCTATGCACGGCACTCCGGCCGGCAGGTCGCCATCGTCACGTCGGCCGCGTGGGTGCTGGTCGCTGTGTCGGCAGTGGTGCTGACAGCCCAGTGGGACGCAGTACCTGCGCTGGCCGCTGCGATGTCCATCGGCATGGTCGTCGGAGCAGTAGTGCTTCTTGTGGTGCTCAGTCGGGACGCAGGCCGCGTCGCACTGGCCGGGCTGACCCGCGCGACGCTGGCGGC
Source organism: Kribbella sp. NPDC005582 (assembly GCF_040605415.1). Taxonomy (NCBI): domain Bacteria; kingdom Bacillati; phylum Actinomycetota; class Actinomycetes; order Propionibacteriales; family Kribbellaceae; genus Kribbella; species Kribbella sp. NPDC005582. Next base: position 466,703 of record NZ_JBEXCU010000007.1, on the reverse strand, counting down.
GGTGGTTGGCGCTGTACTGGCTGGTGCGGTCGGTTGGATCGTCGCTCTGCCGGCAGGTGATGCCGGAGTGGGTACTGCGGTCTTGTTCTCGGTGTTGTCGGGCTTGGCCATCGTCATCGTGTACGCCGGAGTCGCCGTCGTACTGGATCGCGCGGACACCCGTGCGTTGCTCCGTCGAAAGGTTGTGACATGAGGATCGGTCTCCTGCTCGCAGAGTCGCGCGGCGGGATCGGGCAGCACGTCGCCTCCCTGGTACCGCGGTTCATCGCAGCCGGTCACGAGGTGGTCGTCTGCGCACCGCCTGGTACCGCCGAGCACTTCGACTTCGGTGCAGCGACCGTCGTCAGCCAGGCTCCGGCTCTCCGCGGCTCCGATGTCATCCACGCGCACGGCTATCGCGCTGGAATGACCGCTCTGCGTGACCGGTCGAAGCTGCGGCCACTCGTGGTCACCTGGCACAACGCTGTGATCGCCCCCGGCCCCAAGGGCCTTGTGATGCGGCTGGGGCAGCGCATGGTCGCCAAGGGTGCAGACCTGACGCTGGGAGCCTCCAGCGACCTCGTAGAGCTCGCCAAGAGCCTCGGAGCGCGTGACGCCAGGCTCGCGCCGGTCGCTGCGCCCACAATGGCACTGCCGACCATCTCAGCCGCCGACATCCGCGCGGAGCTCGGTCTGACCGATCAGCCGCTCGTACTCACCGTCGGCCGGCTCGCACCGCAGAAGGACTACCCGACGCTGCTGTCCGTGGCGGCGCGAGTGCACGAGTCCACGCCGAATGCGGTGTTCGTGGTCGTTGGTGACGGTCCGCTGCGCGAGAACCTGCAGGCCCGGATCGACGCGGAGCAGCTGCCGGTGCGCATGCTCGGCCACCGCAGCGACGTGGCGAACCTGCTGGGCGCGGCCGACGTCTTCCTGCTCACCTCGCACTGGGAGGCGCGGGCGCTGGTCGTCCAGGAGGCGATGCAGGTCGGCGTACCGGTGGTGGCGACCGCGGTCGGCGGTATCCCGGAGCTGGTCGAGGACTGCGCCGTACTGGCTTTTCCCGGGGACGCGGACGGGCTGGCCGACGGCGTCCGGGCGATCCTCGCCGAGCCCGGTACGGCGAACGCTATGCGGACACGTGGCCGGGAACTGGCCGCGAAGTGGCCGGACGAGGACGGCGCGGCGAAGAATCTGCTCGACCTCTACGCGGGTCTCGTCGCGACCACCCCTTGACAGCAGGTAGGCTGGAGGCCCGTGGACAGGGTTTCGAGCTCGCAGCAGACCAAGCACGTTTTCGTCACCGGTGGCGTGGCCTCCAGTCTCGGCAAGGGGCTGACGGCGTCAAGCCTCGGCAGTCTGCTGACGGCGCGGGGCATCCGGGTGACCATGCAGAAGCTGGATCCGTATCTCAACGTCGATCCCGGCACGATGAACCCCTTCCAGCACGGCGAGGTGTTCATCACCAACGACGGTGCCGAGACCGATCTCGACATCGGCCACTACGAGCGGTTCCTGGACCGCGACCTGTCCCAGGTCGCGAACGTGACGACCGGGCAGGTCTACCAGCACGTGATCGCCAAGGAACGTCGCGGTGAGTACCTGGGCGACACCGTCCAGGTCATCCCGCACATCACCAACGAGATCAAGGAACGGATGCTCGCGATGGCGGGCCCCGATGTCGACGTCGTCCTGCACGAGATCGGCGGCACCGTCGGCGACATCGAGTCGCTGCCGTTCCTGGAGGCGGCCCGGCAGGTCCGGCACGACGTCGGCCGCGACAACGTCTTCTTCCTGCACATCTCGCTGGTGCCCTACATGGCGCCCGCGGGTGAGCTCAAGACCAAGCCGACCCAGCACTCGGTGGCCGCGCTGCGCTCGATCGGTATCCAGCCGGATGCGATCGTCTGCCGCGCCGACCGGCCGATCCCGGACGGCGTCAAGCGCAAGATCTCGCTGATGTGCGACGTCGACGTGGACGCCGTCGTGGCCGCCGCGGACGCGCCGAGCATCTACGACATCCCGAAGGTGCTGCACGCCGAGGGGCTCGACGCCTTCGTCGTACGGCGTCTCAACCTGCCGTTCCGCGATGTCGACTGGACCCGCTGGGACGAGCTGCTGAAGGTCGTGCACCACCCGAAGGACGAGGTCACCGTCGCCCTGGTCGGCAAGTACATCGACCTCCCGGACGCGTACCTGTCGGTCGCCGAGGCGCTGCGGGCCGGCGGTTTCGGCAACGACGCCAAGGTCAACCTGCGCTGGATCGCCTCCGACGAGTGCGCCACGCCCGAGGGCGCCGCGAAGCTGCTCGGTGACGTCGACGCGATCTGCATCCCCGGCGGGTTCGGGGTGCGCGGGATCGAGGGCAAGATCGGCGCGATCCGGTTCGCCCGCGAGAACGGCGTACCGATCCTGGGGCTGTGTCTGGGTCTGCAGTGCATGGTGGTCGAGGTCGCGCGCGACCTGGCCGGTCTCACCGAGGCGAACTCGACCGAGTTCGACCCCGACGCCGAGCAGCCGGTGATCGCGACCATGGAGGAGCAGAAGGACATCGTCGCCGGTGGCGGCGACCTGGGCGGCACCATGCGCCTCGGCCTCTACCCGGCGAACCTCGCCGAGGGCTCGATCGTCCGCGGCCTGTACGGCGCCGCCACGATCCAGGAGCGGCACCGCCACCGCTACGAGGTGAACAACGCCTACCGCGACAAGCTCGAGGCCGCCGGTCTCGTGTTCAGCGGTCTGTCGCCGGACCACGAGCTGGTCGAGTTCATCGAGCTCGACAAGTCCCAGCACCCGTACTTCGTCGCCACCCAGGCGCACCCGGAGCTGCGCTCGCGGCCGACCAAGCCGCACCCGCTGTTCGCCGGCCTGGTCGCGGCCGCCCTGGTCCGCCAGCGCGAGTCCCGCCTCCCGGTAGAGGAGCCCGCGCCCGCTTCGAAGAAGGCCACCGGCGCCAAGACCAAGCCCGAAGCGGTCAAGGCCTGATGGATCATCCCGAACTGCGCTTCGGCGCCGGACTGACCGACGTACCGGAGCACTGGCCGGTATCGTCGTCGGAGACGGTGCACTCGACTGGCCGGGTGATCTCGGTACGCCGGGACACCATCGAACCGCCTGGCCGCGAAACGTTCGTTCGCGACGTGGTCGTGCACCCGGGCGCGGTCGGCGTGATCGCGCTCGACGAGTCGAACCGGATGCTGCTGGTGCGCCAGTACCGGCATCCGGTCGGCTACCGGCTGCTCGAGCCGCCGGCCGGGCTCCTCGACGTACAGGGTGAGCAGTACCGCCTCGGCGGCGAGCGTGAGCTCTGGGAGGAGACCGGCACCAAGGCCGCCGACTGGCGGATCCTGGTCGACGCCTTCACCTCGCCCGGCCTCACCAACGAGGCGGTGCGGATCTTCCTGGCCCGCGACCTCTCACCCGCCGACGAGGCCTACACCCGCCTCCACGAGGAAGCCGACATGGAGACGGTGTGGGCCCCGCTCGTCGAGGTGGTCGGCGCGGTCCTGGCCGGTCACCTGCAAAACCCCATCCTGGTGATGGGCGCACTCGCCGCCTGGACCGCGCTCAACGGCCCCGGCTTCGAGTCCCTGCGGCCCGCAGACTCACCCTGGCCGGCGAAGGACTTGTAAGGGGGAGATCTTCCCCGCGTGCTACGCAGTCACTCCTTCGTCGCGCCTGCTACGCGCGCACCCGCCCACCCGTAGGTCCTTCCGGGCTACCGCCCGGACCCTGCGGGCTATCGCCCGCGCCCGACGACTCATGGCTGGCGTTGCCTGCGTACACCCGCAGCGGCGCCGACACGTGCTTCGCAGTACCGCGGAGGCTGTCTAGGCGAGGCAGCCGAACGCCCACTCCCAGCGGAAATCCCTGACGATTCGCCCACGCGTGCCCGACACAACTGGTTCCAGCGACTCGGTCGAGCCAGTCTGAGGGTCAACCATCCGCACACCCGCTTGCCGCAGCACAGCAACCGACGCAGCCCAGGCAGGATGATTGGTGAGCTCCGCGCTGGCGTACGGCACGGCAACCGTCGGCGTCCGGGCGCCAAGAGCCGCACACAGCGTGGTCAGAGGGTACGAACTCGCCATCCCACCAGCCCAAGCATTGAGTGTGTGGAACGTCGCCGGAACCACCAGCACGGCATCCGCAGTCGGCGTGCGCCGAGGCTCATGAGGCTTTCGATTGCCCACGACGATCGGTACGTCGGTCAGGTCCAGCTCCTCCAGCCAGGGCATTGCCGCCTCGGTAGGGATGACGTACGGCGTCCAACCCAGCTCATGGGCAGTTCGTACGCCGTCCTCGAGCCGCGCCGCAAGCGGAGCCCCACAGGTCACAAGTAGCAAAATGCGGTCACCCACGGGCGAACTCCTGTGCTGGCCTCGGTGAAGGGATGTGGCTGTGCGGCGTCAGAGTTGCACACCAACCCAGTTGGCGTACCCGATGAGGTTGTCGGGAGCGTGGCGACTGGCGTGGACGAGAGCAGCGACAGTCTCGCGAACACTCGGGTGGTACTTCGTCTTTTGAGGTGCGATCCGCCGAGCCATCTGTAATGAGGTCATCGCGCCGTCGCGGTCGCCTGTCCACAGCTGTGCGCGGGCCATATCGATGTAGTGGTGCCCGATCCGGTCCGGTGGGTAGCCATTGGGCATTCGAACCGCGCGTGCGAGATGGACGGCCTGGCCGTGGTTGCCAAGCTCCATCTCCACCGCGGCCGCGTGGATCGCGACGTTGGTTGTGCCGAAAGACATCGCGCCCGCGTAGCCAGTCCCCATCTCGCTCTCACGGACTTCACGGCCAAGAACGTGAGCAAGCTGTCGGGCTTCCGCGAGTTCCGAGCGGGCTGCGTCCGGAGCGCCTTGGCGCGTAGCGAGGATCGACGCGCGGAGCCGGAGATTCCCGGCTGCACACAACGCCACTGGATCCTTGCGCCGCACACCGACGTCGATGTCTTCGAGCGCGACCTGGATGATCTTGCGCCCGACCTCGTGCCGTCCGGTCGTGAAGGTTGAGTACGCCCGCATGTAGCGGTAGGTCGCAACCTGGTAAGGGTCCCCGGAACGAGAGGCCGAGAACTCCATCCGGGCGAGCAGTAGGGAAACCAAGTCTGGCAGTCCGAGACCGTAGCCAACATCTGCGGCTGCGCGATACAGCTGGGCGAGAAGATGGTGGGCCTGTTCGCGCTCAGAACCGGTCAACGTCTGCGACTGCTGTACTAGCTCATCGATGAGGGCGGGGGCCTGGCCCAGGATCCGCGAGTACTGCGCATCCCGCCGGGCCAGGAGCATCTCATGGACTTCGGGGCGGATGTCAGCGAGCGGCCGTACGGGGAGGTCCTCAAGGACCAAGTCGAAGTTCTCGAGGGCGGCACGCAGATCGGTGAGCGGGCCAGCGAGCCGGTCTTCGCTGTGCTCCTCGATGAACGGTTGCCCCGTCAGATGCGTTACCGGAATCGACATCGCCCGCGCACACGCTGCGAGGAAAGCCTGTGAGGCTGGCCGGGCCCCGGTCTCGACCTTGGTCAGGAGGCTGTGGGACACGTTCGCCCGTGCGGCGAGGCTGCGCTGGGTCAGACGATTCAGCCGGCGGTACGCCGCGATCCGGGCGCCGGTGGTGAGCCTGCGATCTGACGACATCGGTTGTCTCCGGTCTAGCCAACGGTTGTCCGGATCTGACGCTACCCGCGCGGTGGTTCGGATGCTCGCTGAGCGTGCCGTCTGTTGCACCAAGTGTGCAACTTTACGGCGAATGCGGTGCCCAGAATTGACCACACAAGCCGATGTGAGAGAGGACGCCATGCACGCCGGATTCGTGGTGATGTACGCCGTGACAATTGCTCTGTACTGCTGGCTCGGTGTCACTCAGAAGAGTGAGCGATGACCACCAGCGGCACGCTCGCAGTTGGCTACCTGCGGCAGTATCCGGCGATGACGCACTGCGAGCTTGCCCGTGCGAAAGCGCAGATCGCCGCAGCGGCCCAGGAGTGCGGATTCGTCCTGCGGCACGTGTTCGTTGAAGAGATGGCAACTGACCCGGCAGCGTTCGATGCTCTGATCAAAGTTGCGAGACGGCGCAAGGTCGCCGCGGTGATCGTGCTTGCGCACGTACACCTGAGCGCCGTCGGCGACGGTGAGACGAAACTGCAGCGGCTGCATCGCGAGACTGGCGCACACGCGTTGATCGTCGGCGGATCGACCCCATGAACCGGCGGGCGGGCGTACTGATCCCTGCATCTGCGCTCGTCCGCCGAACCAACCCGTCCCAGGCAGTCCTGCTCGACAGCTCGCCGGTCCATGTCCTCTGTGGTCAGGGCTAGTGCTCGTCAGACTTCGTAGGCCAGTGGGTGCCGGGGCTGGTACAGCCCCAGCTCGCCGCCGCCTGGGAGGCGGATCGAGGTGAGGATGCCCCAGCCTTGGTCCTCGGCTGGGCGGACGAACTCGACACCTTGGGCTGTCAGTTCGGTGACCGTTTGCTCGAGGTCGTCGCACATCAGGTAGAGCTCGTGCGACTCCGCACCGGCGGCCGGGTGCACCGCGACCTCGGCCGGGGGGAGTTTGAAGATCAGCCAGCCGTGGCCGGCGTCGACATGCGGATAGCCCAGCACATCCTTCAGGAACGTCCGATCGGCCTCGGCGTCCTGGCTGTAGATGATGACGTGCGCGCCGTTGATCATCTGCCGACGATAACGCCGGCACGTTCGACGTGGGTTGAAAGCGTGGCCGGCGGGGGTTGGCCGGGAAATCATGGCGGCCTACCGTCCCGGAGGCCGTCATGTTCGTTCGAGCTCTTGCTTTCGCTCTTGTCGTCGCAGTGGCGCCGCCGATTGTGCAGGCGGCACCGCAGGTCAGTGACCCTGCGCAGTACGTGAATCCGTTGGTGGGGACGAAGGACGGCGGGCCGGACTTCGGGGATGGTGGGGGTCGAGCGAACACCTACCCGGGGGCGGTTGCGCCGTTCGGGATGCTGCAGTGGAGCCCTGACACTGTCACGTCGACGCAGAGCGGGTATGCCTACGCAGACAACCAGATCAAAGGATTCAGCCTGACGCATCTGTCCGGTGCGGGTTGTATCAACTTCCAGAACATCCCGATCATGCCTGTTCTCGGCAATGCTCCGGTCGCGTCGTCAAGGTTCAGTCATGCGAACGAGGCGGCCGCTCCCGGGGCCTACGCAGTCACGTTCGACAACGGGTTGCGGACCGAGTTGACGGCCACGCAGCGCAGCGGTGCCGCTCGGTTCACCTATCCGGCCGGTCAGCAGGCGTCGCTGTCGGTGGACGCGGGCAAGTCCGGGACGGGCGGGACGGGGGCGGTGACGGTTGGGACGGACACGATCTCGGGGTGGGCCGACAGCGGTGGGTTCTGCTTCGCATCCACCCAGTACCGGGTCTACTTCCACCTGAGTTTCGACCGCCCGTTCAGCAGCGTGAACACCACCGGCGCCTCGGCTTTCGTCTCCTTCGACACCACTACGAACCGCACGGTGGAGGCCAAGGCGGCGGTGTCCTTCGTCAGCCTCGACGGTGCCAAGGCGAACCTGGCCGCTGAGACCGGGACCCGGAGCTTCGACGCCGTCCGCGATGGCACGCGGGCCGACTGGAACGCGTTGCTCGGCCGGATCGACGTCGGTGGTGGTACCGACAGCCAGCTGAAGACCTTCTACACCGCGCTCTACCACTCGCTGCTGCACCCGAACGTCTTCGGCGATGTCGACGGCAAGTACGTCGGCATGGACAAGGAGGTGCACACCGCGCCGGCCGGACACACGCAGTACGCGAACTTCTCCGGCTGGGACATCTATCGCTCGCAGATCGCACTGCTCGGGCTGATCGCGCCGGGCCAGGCGACGGATATCGCGCAGTCCGCGGTGAACCAGGCCGCGCAGTCCGGCTACTACGACCGCTGGACCTACGCGAACTCCGGCACCCAGGTGATGAACGGTGATCCGATGCCGGTGATCGTCTCGACCCTCTACGCGTTCGGCGCGACGGCGTTCGACGCGAACGACGGCTGGTGGCGGATGGTCGTCGGCGCCGATCACCCGAAACAGCGGCCGGGACACGAGCAGTACAACGCGATCGGCTACGTCCCCTACAACCAGCCGAACGTTTCGTGGCCGACGGCAACCACACTCGAGTACGGCGTCGCCGACTTCGCCGTCGCCCAGCTCGCAGCGCGGCTCGGGCACAAGCCCGAGGCGGAGAAGTTCCTGCGCCGGTCCCAGGGCTGGCGCAACCTCCACATCAACGGCATCATTCAGCCACGCAACGCCGACCTCAGCTTCCCGCCGTTCTCCCCGGAGATGGAGGACAGCTACGTCGAGGGCAACGCCGCGCAGTACACCTGGATGGTGCCGCACAACTATCGTGGTCTGTTCGACATGATGGGCGGCGACGCGGCAGTCAACTCCCGCCTCGACAACTTCTTCAGTGAGCTCAACGCCGGCCCGCACAAGGCTTTCGCCTACCTGGGCAACGAGCCGTCCGCCAACATCCCCTGGGCCTATGCGTACGCCGGAACGCCGTACAAGACGCAGGACGTCGTGCGGCGCGCGCTGACGTCGCTGTACAAGCCGACGCCGGACGGCCTGGTCGGTAACGACGACCTCGGCCAGATGTCGTCCTGGGCGGTCTGGGCGGCGCTCGGGCTGTACCCGCAGGTACCGGGTCGCTCCGAGCTCGTGCTGGCCAGCCCGCAGTTCTCCACCATCCGGATCGACCGTGGCAACGGCAAGACCATCACCATCAACGCACCGAACGCCTCGGACAGCGTGAAGTACGTGCAGAGCCTGCGAGTCAACGGACAGGCATCCACCCGGGCCTGGCTGACCGAGGACTTCGTCGCGACCGGGGGCACGCTCGACTACACCCTCGGGGCCACACCGAACACAGCGTGGGGGAGTGCCGCTGCAGACGCACCGCCGTCGTTCGATGTCGGCCCAGCCCAGCCGCGCACCAGCACTGCGGTGAAGGGGGTTGCCGGGAAGTGCCTGGACGCTCGCGGCGGTGAGCCGACGCTGGCAGCGCCGGTGGCGCTGTGGGACTGCAATGCGACGATCAACCAGACCTGGACGCTGGCATCCGACGGGACGATGCGTGCGCGCGGGCACTGCCTCGACGTCTCCTCGAGCAGTCGGGACAACGGCGCGAAGATCCAGCTGTGGTCCTGTAACGGCAGCGGTGCCCAGCAGTGGTGGCCGCGGCCGGGCGGTGTGCTGATGAACCCGCCTTCCGGTCGCTGTCTGGACGTCCCCGGCGGCAAGCCTGACAGCGGCGTCCAGTTGCAGCTGTACGACTGCAACGGGTCGGCCGCTCAGAACTGGGCTCTTCCCTGAGCAGTCCGAGTGCTCTGACTCTGAGTGCTTGACGCGGTGCGCGGTGTGCGGGTATTCCTAGCTGACAACGATGTCACACCGCCCTGTTCCGACGTCGAAGGTGGGGAACACCTATGTCGCGCACCGCCCTGCGCCGTAGTACAGCCGTGCTCGCAACGATGGCTGTTGGTCTCGTCTTGAGCCCGGCGGCTCAGGCAACACCACAGCCTCCGCTGGACTTCCGGGAAGCCATCGCGCCTACTCGCATCACCAGTACGTCGGCTGATCCGACCGAGCACGTGGACCCGCTGATCGGGACGTCGAACCTCGGGGATGTGTTTCCCGGGGCGGTGTCGCCGTTCGGGATGTTCTCGTTCAGTCCGGAGACCAGCCGGGGGAACGCCTACCGGACGGCTGCGCCTGGTGGGTACCTGTACTCGGCCAACAAGATCCGTGGCTTCAGCTTGACTCACATGAGCGGCACTGGGTGTGCTGGCGGGTCTGGTGACATCCCCATCTTCCCGTACGTCGGTGAGGTCGCCACCTCGCCGCAGAGCGACGCCAAGGACGCTGTCTACGCCAGCACGTTCAGCCACGCCAATGAGGTCGCCAAGGCCGGGTACTACAAGGTGGGGCTCGATTCGGGCGCTACGGCCGAGCTGAGCGCCACACCACGCACCGGATCGGCCGCGTTCACGTTTCCGGCGGACAAGGCGAAGTCGCTACTGTTCCGCACGTCCAACTCCGAGGTCGGCTCGAGCGATGCGCAGGTCAGCATCGATCCGAAGACGCGCACTGTCTCCGGTGAGGTGACTAGTGGCAACTTCTGCGGCTACCTGGCCAGTGTCGGTCGCCGAAGCTACTACACGCTGCACTTCGTCGCCGAGTTCGACCAGCCCTTCAAGAACACCGGCACCTGGACCGACAGCACGGTCACTCCGGACAGCACCAGCGCGCGCGGCGGTACGACGTACGGCGCGGACGGGTGGATGCCGGCGAACAAGGGCTCGGGCGGGTACGTCGGGTTCGACAGCAGCACGGTGACGATGCGCATCGGCATCTCCTACGTGAGCAAGGCGAACGCACTGGCCAACCTGCGGGCCGAGAACCCGCGGGGCACGTCCGTGGCTGCTACGGCCGCGAAAGCCAAGCAGGCTTGGCGAAAGCAGCTCAACCGGGTCGAGATCACCGGTGGCAGCACCGACCAGCGCACTACCTTCTACAGTGCGCTGTACCACGCACTGCTGCACCCGAACGTCTTCAGCGACGTCAACGGGCAGTACTGGGGCTTCGACCAGAAGGTGCATCGCGTTGCCCGTGGTCAGAAGGCGCAGTACGCGACGTTCTCCGGTTGGGATGTCTACCGGTCACAGGTGCAGTTGCTCGCGCTGCTGGAACCGGAGAAGGCAGGTGACATCGCGCAGTCGCTGCTCAACCAGGCCGACCAGAACGGCGGCATCTGGGATCGCTGGACTCATGCATCTGGCAGCACGGCTGTAATGACCGGTGACCCGGCAGCTCCTGCGGTGGCTGGCATCTACGCGTTCGGTGGCACCAACTTCGACGTACGGCGAGCTCTGAAGTCGCTGGTGCAGGCGGCGACGGTTCCGACTGCGAAGGACCTCAGCTCGGCTGGCAAGCCGGTGATGTCGATCGGTCAGCGACCGTCCCTCGACAAGTACCTCGCGCTGCACTACATCCCCACCAAGTCCAACGCCTGGGGCGGTGCGGTCGAAACACTCGAGGACGTGACCGCCGACTTCGCGCTGGCCCAACTGGCCCAGCGGACCGGCGACAAGTCGACGTACCAGCGCTTCTTGGACAGGTCGCAGTACTGGCAGAACGTGTTCAACCCGGAGAACGGCGGCTACGTCCAGAACCGGGACGAGAACGGCGCGTGGCCAGGGTTCACACCGTCGACGGGTGACGGGTTCGCTGAAGGCAGCAGTGCGCAGTACACGTGGATGGTGCCGCACAATCGCGCCGGTCTGGTCGATGCGATCGGTGGCGTGGCGAAGACGAACCAGCGGCTGGATGCGTTCTTCAAGAACCCGGATGGCACGTGGGCGCTGACCAAGGCCGGTGAGCTGCATGCCGAGATGGACAACGAGCCGTCGATCAACACACCGTGGATCTACAACTACATCGGCAAGCCCTACCAGACGCAGGAAACGTTGCGGCAGGCAATGACTCAGCTGTGGAACACCAGCACCGGTGGCATTCCTGGCAACGACGACCTGGGCGCTATGTCGTCCTGGTACGTGTGGACGGCGCTGGGGCTCTACCCCGACGTACCGAGTCGTTCTGAGCTGCAGGTGGCCGCACCGCTGTTCCCGCGCGCTGTGATTCACCGCGATGGCGGCCGGACGATCCGCATCAATGCTCCGGGCGCGGACGCGCCGTACGTGCAGTCCTTGAAGGTCAACGGGCGTACGTCGACGAAGCCGTGGTTGCCGGAGAGCTTCGTCAAACACGGCGGCACTCTCGACTTCACACTCGGTACGACGGCCAACGTGTCGTGGGGCTCGAAGCCGGCCGACGCACCGCCGTCGTGGCGTACCGGGGAGATCCCGTTCCAGACGTCGACCGACCTGAGCCGAGTGGTGATCGCACCTGGTGCCACGAGTACACCGGTGACGATCAAGGCGCACCGCCTGAGCGGTACGCCGCAGGACGTCACGTACACAGTGCAGACGCCGGCCGGTCTGACCGCCAGCCCGGCCACTGGCTCCTTCCGCGTAGAGCAGGACGGCAGTGCGCCCATCACGATCACAGCCGCGCCCGGTACGCCGGACGGCCGCTATCCAGTGACTGTGTCGGTCAAGGCGGCCGATGGCACCGCACTGCCGCAGGTGGGCTTCACAGTGGTGGTCGGGCTGCCGAACTCGTTCTTCGTGCTGCGTGAAGGCACGGCCGCTTCTGACGATGCCGGCGACCACACCGAGGCCGACTACGACGGTGGGGGAGTGAGCTACTCCCGACAGGCGCTGGCCGCGGCCGGTCTGACACCAGGTGGCACCGGCTCCGTTCAAGGACTGACGTTTACGTGGCCCGACGTACCGGTTGGTGATCCGGACAACGTGCCTGCTGACGGGCAGCTGCTCAACCTGAACCTGCCGGCCGGTACGACGAAGCTGTCGTTCATCGGCAGCGCGGTGAACGGAAACCAGCAGGGGACCGCGACGCTGAACTTCAGCGACGGCAGTACGCAGCCGATCGACCTGTCCTTCAGCGACTGGACACTGGGCGGTGGCGGGGACACGGTGCACTTCGGAAACCTGATCGTCGCGACCACGCCGTACCGGAACGAGTCCGGGGGTGGCCGTGACAACGTGACTACACATATCTTCGCCACAGCACCGGTGGCCTTGACCAGGTCTCCGGTGAGCATCACGCTTCCGAAGAACCGCGACCTGCGGCTCTTCACCGTGGCAGTGGGAGGAGATTCATGAAGGTAACGGCTCTGATCGCGGGGGCGACGCTGATGGTGGCCGGTCTGCTGACCGTCACGCCGGCGCAGGCTGCCCCAACGACCGGTACCAGCGGCCCGTGCGGCTACACGAAGACTCCGGACGAGCCACCGGCCCGGCCGGTCTCGCTGCCGCCGGACCCGGCGCACACGCCGGACAAGGGCGTGGTGAAGGTAGTGGTCGCGACCAACCAGGGACCGATGCTGCTGTCGCTGGACCGCGCCAAGGCGCCCTGCACGGTGCAGAGCTTCCTGCACCTGGCCAAGAGCCGGTTCTACGACTTCACCACCTGCCACCGGCTCACGCTGTACCCGACGCTCAAGGTCCTGCAGTGCGGCGACCCGAGCGGCACCGGTGAGGGCGGTCCGGGCTACTCGTACAAGGACGAGCTCCCGACCGACCTGCCGAACTGGCCTGGCGACACCACCGGCACCCGCAAGGTGTACGCCCGCGGCACCCTCGCCATGGCCAACGCGGGCCCGAACACCAACGGCAGCCAGTTCTTCCTGGTCTTCGCCGACTCCCGCCTGCGTCCCGACTACACCGTCTTCGGTTCGGTCGACCGCCTCGGCCTCAAGACCCTCGACAAGGTGGCCGCCGCCGGCACTGTCATCAGCGCCGACAACCCGGACAACCTCGACGGCCCGCCGGTTCGCAAGACCGACATCCTGATCGCCCGCTCACTCGGCAGCAGGTAGTCAGACCAGCATCTGGCCGCCGCCCTCAGCCAGGGCGGCGGCCACTGTGCGTTTGTTGGCCAGATGCTCGTCCGCCGGCACCTTCGGCAACATGTCGTCCCACGCGGCGATCATCGCCCCTCGCAACTGCATCATCCCGAGCGGCCGCGCCTGGAACCAGACGTGGAAGTGCGCACCTCCGTCACCCCACCGGTTGAAATGCGTGCGCCCTACGCCGTCGATCCGTCGCACCGCACCAGCGACTCGCTGGATCATCGGTCCCAAGGTCGCGGTGAGCTCCGGAGGCAGGTCGTCCAGCTGGTAATGCTCGACTGGCACCAGCAGCGCCACCATCGGCAGCCCGGTCGGGTCGAACGCCTTCAGCATCCACTGGTCGTCGGCCCAGATCGCCTTGTCCCGCAGGCACCCGTGACAACTCGCACCACCCACTTCTCCCGACCGAGGTGGCTCCGGCAGCACCGGCTCGTCGAGCGGCACCACGGACACCTCCCCCTCGAACGGGAAGAACGGATGGCCGATCAACTCCGCGGCCGACATCCGTTCGCCGTACGGCAGCCTGCGGTGGTACTCCGAGGGCAGCTCAGTCATGGCCCGCACTCTGCCGGACAATCGAGTCATGGAGAAGCCGAAGCTTGCCGAGTTGCTGGAACTGACAGCGCACCCGGAGGGTGGGTGGTACCGCGAGACGTGGCGGTCGGAGGTGAGCTTCCAGCCCGACGGGTACGACGGTGAGCGGGCGAGCGCTACCGCGATCTACTTCCTGCTTGCCCCGGGGGAGGAGTCGCAGTGGCATGCGGTGCGGTCGACGGAGCTCTGGCTGTGGCACTCCGGGGGACCGCTCACGCTCCAGTACGGCGAATCGCCGGAGCAGGCGGTGTCGGTCACGCTGGGACCTGAGGTGGCGGCTGGTGAGCAGCCACAGGTGGTGATCCCGGCCGGCGCTTGGCAGGCCGCGCGGCCGGCCGGAGATCAAGAAGTGCTCGTTTCGTGTGTGGTGTCGCCAGGCTTCGACTTCGCTGACTTCACCATGTAGAGCACAGCACCATGTAGCCCGTTACATCTGCGGTACGGCGGCCTCCCCGGTGGTCAGCTCGGGTAGGTGCTCGCGGACCATGTAGCCGCCGGCGCAGGCGATCCAGACGGCCGAGAGCAACAACGGGACACCGGTCATCAGGAAGCCGCCGGCAGCGAACGTGCCGGTCGAGGCGAAGATGCCGAACGAGCCGGCGACGGACACCACTGCCGCCAGCAGGGCCAGGTAGCCGAGCCAGTTCGGCATCAGGTGTGTGCGCAGCACACCGATGCCGGCCGCGGCCAGCGGCAGCGCTGCGGCGAACCCGATCATCGTCGTCATCACCGACGTCAGCTGGAACAGCATCATCGTGAGCGCGGCGTCCCGGCCGTCGATACCGAAGGCGGTCGCGCCGGTCATCGCCGCATTGACGAAGATCGCACCACCGACCAGCACCGAACCCGCCAGCAGCGCCAGGTGGACGTCACTGCGCTCGTCCCGCTCCCGCATCGCCTCGGCGAAGGCGGACGCGAACCAGATGACCAACCCACCGGCCGCGGCCCACATCAGTGCACTGGTGAGCATCATGCCGCGGTTGTCGGCGATCCAGCTCGTGATCGTGCTCTGCGATTCGTCGACGTTCGGTGGGTTGCCGGGCAGGAACCTGCCCAGGAGAGCCAGGACGACGAAAGCCAGCCCGGCGAAGCCACCCCACCGCAACTCGTGTCGCTCAGTCATGGGGAAACACCTCCAGTGTGCACACCACGAAATGTGGTGCGTCTACTGCTGATATTCCTCCGCTTCGCCCGGCCGTCAAGGGGCGCGATGCACCTACTGGAGAACCGTTGCCAACGCCTCGTATCCGGGCAGCAGGTCGATGCCCTCTCGCCCTAGTTGCTGGATCGCGACGTGGTCGGCGCCGGCCTCCAGATGGGCGTTCAGCCCCTCGGCGATCTCGACCGCGGAGCCGTGCAGGACCAGTGCGTCGACCAGCCGGTCGCTACCGCCGTCGGCGATGTCTTCGTCGGTGAAACCGAGCCGCTTCAGGTTGCTGACGTAGTTGGTCAGTGCCAGATAGGTAGCGAGGTAGTCGCGCGCTGTGGTCCGAGCGATGTCCGCATCGGTCTCCAGCACCACCTTCTGCTCAGGTGCCAGCAGCACTCCGCCGCCCAGACTGCGACGTGCCTCCCGCGTGTGCTCAGGAGTCGTCAGATACGGCAGTGCTCCGGCCGTACGCCGAGCCGACAGCTGCAGCACCTTCGGACCGAGTGCGGCCAGCGCCCGGCGCTCCACCGGCACCTTCGCGTCGTCCAGTTCGTCCAGGTAGGACACGATCGTCTCGTACGGCGACCGGTACCCCGCGCTGTGTTCCCGGTGCCCGATCCCGACACCGAGCAGGAACCGCCCCGGCGCGGCCTCCTCGAGGCGGTGGTAGGACTCCGCCACATCCGCCGCCGGTGAGCTCCACATGTTCACCACGCTGGTGCCGACCGCAACAGAACTCGTTGCAGCGAGCAACACCTCGGCGTCGCGCAGACCGGCTCCCGGGGACGAGCCCAGCCACAGCGCGCCGTACCCGGCTTGCTCCAGCCCGGCCGCGAGCTCCGGACCCCAGTGCTGCGCACCGTGCCAGACCCCGAAGCGTCCCAGTTCGATCGCCACGTCGTACCCCTCTCGTCATCCCACTGTCCAGGCGCACCCGGGGCGGTCGGGTAGGTCCAAGCATCTCCCGTGGGACGGGGCCCGAGTCAATGATGGTTGTCACGTCAAAGGTGACCCGGAACGCTACTTGCCGGTCACTTGGCGATCAGACCATCCAGTCAGGTGGTATGCCCCTTGCGGGCATACACTCGGCAGCGACCTGGCATCATCCGCTCACCGCCGGGCCGCGGTCACAACGATGTGCGCCGTCCTCCTGGAAGGAAAGAAGGGCAAGCAGTGAAGGTCGGAGTTCCGAAGGAAGTCAAGAACCACGAGTACCGGGTGGCCATCACGCCGTCCGGTGTGCACGAGTTCGTACGCCACGGGCACGAGGTTCTGATCGAGCAGGGCGCGGGCAGCGGATCGCTGATCCCCGACGAGGAGTTCGTCGCGGCCGGGGCACGGATCGTGCCGACCGCCGACGAGGTGTGGGGTGAAGCCGAACTGGTCCTGAAGGTGAAGGAGCCGGTCGCCGAGGAGTGCCACCGGATGCGGAAGGGACAGGTGCTGTTCACGTACCTGCACCTGGCCGCCAGCCAGGAGTGCACCGACGCTCTGCTGACCGCCGGCGTCACTGGTATCGCCTACGAGACGGTGCAGTTGCCGGACGGTTCGCTGCCACTGCTGGCCCCGATGAGCGAGGTCGCCGGCCGGCTCGCGCCGCAGTCCGGCGCCTACCACCTGATGCGCAGCGGTGGTGGGCGTGGTGTGCTGCTCGGCGGTGTCTCCGGTACGCACCCGGCCCGCGTGGTCATTCTCGGCGCCGGTGTCTCCGGGATGAACGCTGCGGCGATCGCCCTCGGCATGCAGGCCCAGGTGCAGTTGTTCGACCGCAACATCGCACGGCTCCGCCAGGCCGACCAGATCTACCAGGGTCACCTGCTGACGATCGCTTCGAACGCCTACGAGATCGAGCGCGCGGCCCTGGAGGCCGACCTCGTCATCGGTGCGGTGCTGGTCCCCGGTGCGAAGGCGCCGAAGCTGATCAGCAACGAACTGGTCAGCAAGATGAAGCCGGGCAGTGTGCTCGTCGACATCGCGATCGACCAGGGCGGCTGCTTCGAGGACTCGCGTCCGACCACCCACGCGGACCCGGTCTACCAGGTGCACAACTCACTGTTCTACTGCGTCGCCAACATGCCCGGCGCGGTGCCGAACACGTCGACGTACGCGCTCACCAACGTGACGCTGCCGTACGCGATCGAGCTGGCCAACCTCGGCTGGCGGGAGGCGCTGAAGTCGGACCACAGCCTGGCGCTCGGCCTGAACACCTACGACGGCCACGTCACCTACGGTCCGGTCGCGGAGGCGCACGACGTCTCGCAGCTGAAGCTGGACGAGGTCCTGGTCTGAGCATCAGCCGTGCGGTTGGTGCTTACCTCGACCACTTGACCGTCGAACGCGGCCTCGCCGCGAACACCCTGGCGTCGTACCGGCGTGACCTGCGCCGGTACGGCGCCTACCTCGCCGCGACCGGGATCGACGATCTCGGTCGCGTCACCGAGGCAGTGGTGAGTGACTTCCTGATGCGGTTGCGTGAGGGCGACGAGGACCACCCGCCGCTCACTGCTTCCAGCGCGGGACGCACCGTCGTTGCAGTGCGGGGCTTTCACAAGTTCTGCCTGCGGGAAGGGCTGACTGCGACCGACCCGGCCGCAGCGGTGAAGCCGCCGGCACCGCCACAGCGGCTGCCGAAGGCTCTGTCCGTCGACGAGGTGACCAGGATCCTTGCCGCGGCGGCCGGTGCGGAGGCGGAGCCCGCCGTACTGGCTACTCGGGATGCTGCGCTGCTGGAGTTCCTCTACGGGACTGGTGCGCGCATCTCTGAGGCCGTGGGACTGGATGTCGATGACGTCGACCTCGAGGTCGGTGCGGTGCTGCTGCGCGGTAAGGGCAGCAAGGAGCGGGTTGTTCCGGTCGGCACCTACGCGCTCAAGGCGCTTTCGGCGTACCAGGTGCGTGGGCGTCCTGATCTGGTGGCCAGAGGACGCGGTACGCACGCTCTGTTCCTGAATGCGCGCGGTGGTCGGCTCTCACGGCAGAGTGCTTGGACAGTACTGCGGCGTGCGGCGGAGCGAGCCGGGATCGCGAAAGAGATCTCCCCGCACACGCTGCGCCACTCGTTCGCGACGCACCTGCTGGACGGGGGCGCCGACGTACGAGTTGTGCAGGAGCTGCTCGGACATGCGTCGGTGACGACTACACAGGTCTACACCTTGGTGACAGTGGACAAACTGCGTGAGGTCTACGCGACATCGCACCCGCGCGCGCTTTCCTAGGCGGCGACTCGTGAGAGAGTAGACCCCGGTGCGCGGTGAATCTCGACGGTGTGCAATGATCTGCTCACAGTCGGTCACCGCAACGGGGTGATCGGCCTCCTGTGGAATGCCGACCGTAAACCGCTCGACCCGGGTGCGGAGTGGCCGCTTGAGAGTGCTTGAATGCACGCTTACAGTCGCTTGCGTCGCCCGTATCGGTTGAAAGGTTTGGCGAGTCATGAACGAGTCGACATTCCCGGGCACCGAGCAGCACTTCGACGGCGCGCAGTCCGAGCCGGCGACGCCTGCCGAACCGAGCGCGCCGCCCCAGCGCACCACTTTGACCCCACCCGAGAACTATGCGGCGATGCCGAGGCCCACGGCCAAGCTCACCGCGGAGGACCTTGCACCTGTGAGCGATCTGAGCGGCCCGCGCAAGATCGGGCCGACCGGCCGGCCGATGCCGGACCTGCCGGAGCCCCTGCCGCCGACCAAGACCGGTCCGGCGCAGGTGATCGCCATGTGCAACCAGAAGGGTGGCGTGGGCAAGACCACGACCACGATCAACCTCGGCGCCGCGATCGCCGAGACCGGCCGCAAGGTGCTGCTGATCGACTTCGACCCGCAGGGCTCGGCCTCGATCGGCCTCGGCGTGCAGCCGCACGACCTGGAACTGTCGGTCTACAACCTGCTGATGCAGCGCGACATCACGCCGGCCGAGGTAATCCAGCCGACCCGGGTGCCGAACCTCGACCTGTTGCCGGCCAACATCGACCTGTCCGCGGCCGAGGTCCAGCTGGTCCAGGAGGTCGCCCGTGAGTACACGCTGCAGCGGGTGCTCGAGCCGATCATCCCGAACTACGACATCATCCTGATCGACTGCGCGCCCTCGCTCGGTCTGCTCACGGTGAACGCCCTGACCGCGTCGAACGGTCTCGTCGTGCCGCTGGAGTGCGAGTTCTTCGCGCTCCGCGGGCTCGCGATGCTGACCGACACGATCGGCAAGGTGAAGGACCGGCTGAACCCGAAGCTGGAGATCGTCGGCATCCTCGGCACCATGTTCGACGGGCGCACCACGCACGCGCGTGAGGTGCTCGACCGCGTCGTCCAGGCCTTCGACGACCGGGTCTTCCACACCGTCATCCGGCGCACCGTGAAGTTCCCCGAGACCACGGTCGTCGGCGAACCGATCACGACGTACGCGCCCTCGTCCCAAGCGGCCACGCAGTACCGCGACCTTGCCAAGGAGGTGCTCGCGCGTTGTCCCGCCGGGTGAGCCTGCCAGGTGCCAGTGAACTCTTCGGGGGTACGGCACCGCAGCAGACCAGACCCGAGAAGCGCACCACCACTGACGGACCGGCGTCGAGCTCCGTGCGATCCCGCACGGCGGTCGCCGACGACCGGAAATCCAGTGGACGGATCCGCCACGACACGAAGATCACCGTGTACGTGACGGAGGAAGAGCTGCTCGGACTGGAACAGGTGCGGCTGGCGCTGCGGGCCGAACACGGCCTCAGCGCGGACCGCGGCCGGATCGTCCGGGAGGCGATCGACGTCCTGCTGGCCGACTTCGTCGACCACGGACCGGACTCGGTGCTGGTACGGCGGCTCAAGGCGTCGGAGTGACCGTGGCGGACTCCCTGCCCTTGGAGATCGGCGCCGGCGACGACGCCGTACCGGTTGTTGCCGAGGGCAAGAGTTTTGAGGTTCACCTGGAGAACTTCGACGGGCCGTTCGATTTGCTGCTGCAGCTGATCAGCAAGCACAAGCTGGACATCACCGAGATCGCGTTGTCGGTGATCACCGACGACTTCATCGCGCACATCAAGGCGCTGGGGTCGGAGTGGGATCTGGATCAGACGTCGGAGTTCCTGCTGATCGCGGCGACCCTGCTGGACCTGAAGGCGGCGCGGTTGCTGCCGAAGGGCGAGGTCGAGGACGACGAGGACCTCGCGCTGCTCGAGGCGCGAGACCTGTTGTTCGCGCGGCTGCTGCAGTACCGCGCGTTCAAGCAGATCGCTGCTCTGGTGCAGGAGCGGATGGCGCAGCAGGCCAAGAGCTTCCCGCGCTCGGTCGGTGTCGAACCGCGGTTCGCCGAGCTGCTGCCTGAGGTGCTGCTCGGGATCGATCCGAACGGGTTGATGCTGCTGGCGCAGAAGGCGCTGGCGCCGAAGGACAACATCCCCGAGGGTGTCTCGCTCGCCCACCTGCACGCCCCCGCGGTCACGGTCCGCGAGCAGGCGCTCGTCATCGTCGACCGCCTCCGCCGCCAGCGCAGTACGACGTTCCGCATGCTGGTCGCCGACTCGCCCGACACCGTCACCACGGTCTGCCGCTTCCTGGCCCTGCTGGAGCTCTTCCGCTCCGCCGACGTCTCCTTCGACCAGGTCACGCCGCTGGGTGAACTCACCATCCGCTGGACCGGCCCCGACGACGGCGAGATCGCCGTCAGCGACGAGTTCGACGAGGAAGCCGCCAAGCCCTCCGACGAAGGCGAAGCCCCCACAGTCACCGACGACGACTCGTTCCTGGAGCCCGGCGACTCCCTCACCGAAGACACCGCCCAGCCCGAACCACCCCACGAGACGGTGCCCCAGTGACCCCCAACACCCCCCACTCAGCCGAAGAGTCGACCGATGCCACGTCGCAGGTAGACGAGGCGCAGGACGTCACTACGTCGGAAGCGGACGAGGCTCCGGCGGACGCCGCCTCGGCAGGCAACTCCGGTGAGCCCGCCGCCTCGGACACCTCCGGCGCCACCGCCTCGGTGGGCAACGACGGCGAGCCCACCGCCTCGGACGCCTCCGGCGCCACCGCCTTGGCGGACTCCGAGCAGGGCGACACCACCTTCTCCGAACCCACTACCCCCGAGAGCACGTCTCCGGTGGACGCTGACTCGGCGGACAACGCTTCGGCGGTTGACGCGGGTGCGGACGACACGTCGGTGGATGTGGAGTCGGGCGACGCCGGGTTGGGTGACGACGCCGCCGACGACGTACCGGGTGGTGCGGGCGCCGACGACGCGCGGGCGAGTGTGGACGGCGCACCGGCTGGTGGACACGACGACGTACCAGCTGGTGACGCCGGCGACGTACCGGCGGGTGCGGACGACGCAGCGGCTGGTGGAGACGACGACGTACCGGCTGGTGACGGCGGGGACGGCGTACCGGGGGAAGAGCATTTGCCGCCTGGGCAGACTGAGGTGCCGGTCGGCGACGAGGTGGTGATCGACGACGAGACGATGCGTCGGGCGATCGAGGCGATCTTGATGGTGACGGACGAGCCGTTGCCGGTGTTGACGCTGGCGCGGGCGGTGGGGCGGCCGTCGGGGGATGTGGCGGCGGCGCTGGCTGAGTTGTCGGGGGAGTACACCGAGCAGGGGCGTGGGTTCGACCTGCGGGAGATCGGTGGTGGGTGGCGGTACTACACGCGCCCCGAGGCGGCGGCGTTCGTGGAGCGGTTCGTGCTCGACGGGCAGCAGGCACGGCTCACGCAGGCGGCGCTCGAGACGCTGTCGGTGGTCGCGTACAAGCAGCCGGTCAGCCGGGCGCGCGTCTCTGCCATTCGCGGCGTGAACGTGGACGGCGTCATGCGCACGCTGATCGCGCGCGGTCTGGTTGAAGAGGCCGGCGCCGACACTGAGTCGCAGGCGACGCTCTACCGCACCACCTCGTTCTTCCTCGAGCGGATGGGCATGCAGTCGCTCGACGACCTGCCCGAGCTCGCGCCGTACCTGCCTGACATGGACGACATCGAGGACGAGCTCGCCGCCCAGTCCCTCCCGCCGGCCGCCGAAGAGGCGAAGCCCGCCGAGCCGGAAGAGGAAGAGGAGAGCGGCCCCCTCGAGAACGACCTGGCCCCACCCGTCGTCACCCCCACGGACACCGAGGACGACGACGAAGAAGAGCCCGAGTACGCCGACTTCACGACGCCAACGCAGGTTGAGTCCTCTCAACAGTCGTCCGAGGACGAGCCCGAACCCGAGTACGCCGACGTCACGGCGACCGAGCAGATCGAGTCCGACGGCTCCTCCGCTGAATCCGATTCCGACCAGACGGACACCTCCGGAGACGACATGGCTTCGGCGGACGAGCAGCCTGAGCCGACCTCCGGGACCGAGGACGAAATCCCGGCGGACGACGCTCCGGCGCAGAGCCGGTGGTACCCGTACGACCAGACTGCCGAGGAGATCGGCTCCGCGGACGTACCGAATGCTGGAACAGACAGAGAGTTGCGTGCGCCGGGTGAGTGACGACGAGGGTATTCGGCTGCAGAAGGCGCTGGCGCAGGCTGGGGTCGCGAGCCGGCGGAATGCCGAGATTCTGATCGAGCAGGGCCGGGTCGAGGTCGATGGCAAGGTGGTGACCGAGTTCGGGACGCGGGTGGATCCGGCGGTCTCGGTCATCCGGGTCGACGGCGAGCGCATCCCGCCGACCAGCGCGCATGTCTACCTCGTGCTCAACAAGCCACGCGGCGTCGTCACGACGATGGCCGACCCCGAAGGGCGCGAGTGCATCGCGGACTTCGTGCAGGACCGGCCGGAGCGGCTGTTCCACATCGGGCGGCTCGACACCGACACCGAGGGGCTGTTGCTGCTCACGAACCACGGTGAGTTCGCGCACCGCCTCGCGCACCCGTCGTACGAGGTCTCGAAGACGTACGTCGCCGAGGTCGAGGGCAACGTGAAGCCGGGGACCCTGCGCCGCCTCCTCGACGGCGTGAATCTCGACGACGGCCCGGCCCAGGCCGACACGGTCAAGGAGATGTCCAGCATCCGCGGCCGCACCCTGGTGCAGATCACCCTGCACGAGGGCCGCAACCGCATCGTTCGCCGCATGTTCGACGCGATCGGGCACCCCGTGAAGCGCCTGACCCGCACCGCGATCGGCCCGGTACGCCGGGGCAACCTGCACACCGGCGAGCTCCGCGAACTCGATCCCAAGGAGCTCGGCCAGCTGCTCGACATCGTCGATCTCTGACCACAAAGGGATAACGCCGGGTCGCGGCGCGCCTGAGACAGCGCACGGTTGTCGGAGGCGGGACGTAGTGTGGTGGATGTGAACCGGCGAATCTTCGGACTGGAGAACGAGTACGGCGTCACGTGTACCTTTCGCGGTCAGCGCCGACTGACCCCCGACGAGGTGGCGCGGTACCTGTTTCGGCGGGTTGTGTCCTGGGGGCGGAGCAGTAACGTCTTCCTCCGCAACGGGGCACGCCTCTACCTCGACGTGGGCTCCCACCCGGAGTACGCGACCGGCGAGTGCGACTCGGTCACCGACCTGATCGCGCACGACAAGGCCGGTGAGCGGATCCTCGAAGGGCTGCTGGTCGACGCACAGAAGCGGCTGCACGACGAAGGCATCTTCGGTGACGTCTACCTGTTCAAGAACAACACCGACTCGGCCGGGAACAGCTACGGCTGCCACGAGAACTATCTGGTCAGCCGGCACGGCGACTTCGCCAAGCTGGCCGATGTGCTGATCCCGTTCCTGGTCACCCGGCAGCTGATCTGCGGGGCCGGCAAGGTGCTGCAGACGCCGCGCGGTGCGGTCTACAGCGTGAGCCAGCGGGCCGAGCACATCTGGGAGGGCGTCTCCAGCGCGACGACGCGGTCCCGGCCGATCATCAACACGCGCGACGAGCCGCATGCGGACGCCGAGCGGTTCCGCCGGCTGCACGTGATCGTCGGCGACTCGAACATGTCCGAGACCACGATGCTGCTCAAGGTGGCCAGCACCGACCTGGTGCTGCGGATGATCGAGGCCGGCATCGTGATGCGCGACCTGACCCTGGACAACCCGATCCGGGCGATCCGCGAGATCAGTCACGACATGACGGGTCGCCGCGAGGTCCGGCTGGCCAACGGTCGCGAGGCGAGCGCCCTGGACATCCAGGGGGAGTACCTGAACAAGGCGCGCGACTTCGTCGACCGCCGCGAGCTGGGGACACCGGCCGTGGAGCGGGCGCTGAACCTGTGGGAGCGCTGCCTGAAGGCGATCGAGTCCGGCGACCTGTCCGGGATCGAGCGCGAGATCGACTGGGTGATCAAGTACCGGTTGATCGAGCGTTACCGCCAGCAGAACAACCTCGGTCTGGCCAGCCCGCGGGTCGCCCAGCTCGACCTGGCCTACCACGACATCCACCGGCCGCGCGGGCTCTACTACCTGCTCGAGCGCCGCGGCGCGGTCACCCGGGTGGTCGACGACCTGCGCGTCTTCGAGGCGAAGTCGGTGCCGCCGCAGACCACGCGGGCGCGGCTGCGCGGTGAGTTCATCAAGCGCGCGCAGGAGCGCCGCCGGGACTTCACCGTCGACTGGGTGCACCTGAAGCTGAACGACCAGGCCCAGCGCACCGTGCTGTGCAAGGACCCGTTCAAGTCCCACGACGAGCGCGTCGAGAAGCTCATCGCCAGCATGTAGCCGAGCGCTAAATCGGGTGACCGGTCGGGGTCGGGCCTTCTAGAAAGAAGGCATGACGATCGAGATCCGGCCGATCACCCGAGCCGAGGCCACGGAGTACCTGCAGGTCCTGCCGTACGTGAACGGCTTCCCGCAGGAAGAACCGGAACCTTCCGCCTGGTACGCCGGTCGCGCGGTCAACCCGCCGCAGCGCAAGGCAACGCCCGAGCAGCTCGACCAGTACGCCGAGAGCCTGCTGACCGACTGGTTCCGCCCACAAGCGGCGTTCGTGGACGGCAAGATCGCCGGCGGTTCCGCGATCGTGTCGGTCGAGCTCACGCTGCCCGGCGGTCGGCAGGTCCCGATGGGCGGAGTCACATCGACGGCTGTGCTGCCGACGTACCGGCGGCGCGGGCTGCTGCGGAAGATCATGACCGCGATGCTGGACGACTGCCGCGAGCGTGGTGAGTTCTTGGCTGGGCTCAGTGCGAGTGAGGCGACGATCTACGGTCGGTACGGGTTCTCTCCGGCGACCTTCCAGCACCGGTGGGAGGTACGGCGTACCGATGTCGCGTTCCAGACGCCATTCACAGACCCCGGACAGCTGGAACTGGTCGACGGTGCTGAGGCAGCGGTTGTGTGGCCGGTTCTGCACGAGCAGGTGCGCGCAGTGCGAGTCGGTGAGGTCAGTCCGCTGCCCGGGAAGTGGAGCGGGCTTGGTGATGGCGCTCTGCCGGCAGACGGCAGCGGACCGGCGTACCACCTGATCCACCGCGATGCAGCAGGTGAGGTGGACGGCGCAGCGATCTTCCGGCTGCCATGGTCGCCAGATCCCGAGCACGCGGGTGAGTTGCAGGTCGAGGCGTTCGAAGCGCTCAACCAGAATGCCTACCGAGCGCTATGGGGTCTCCTGCTCGATTTCGACCTGACCAAACGAGTGGTGGCCGCACGGCGACCGGTGGACGAGCCCCTGCGCTGGATACTGACCAACTCACGTGCCCTGAAGCTCACCCGGACGCGCGACAACCTCTGGCTCAACATCCTCGACGTACGACGTGCTCTGGAGGCACGCACCTACTCCGCAACCGGTGCGCTCGTTCTAGAGGTGGATGGCGTCAGCTGGGCGCTGGACGCGTCACCAGACGGAGCAGCCTGTACGGCGGCGCCGGGGGCGAGGGCGGACGTCAGTCTGACTGTGAACGAGCTGGGATCGCTGTACCTCGGCGGAGTCCGCGCCAGTGAGTTCCGTGACGCCGGGCGGATCACCGAGTACACCGCTGGAGCGGTGACTCGGCTTGACGCTCTGTTGCGACCGGACCGCGCACCGCACAACGCAGTCGGCTTCTGAGGCGCGTGACTGTACGTGGTGTGACCCAATGGTGACGCAGGCGACCACTGGCGCGGTTGCGTGCGCAAGCTAGGGTGGTCCGCGTTGTTGACCGTCGATCGAATGGCGCGGATCGCGCCGGGATGTTTCGAGGTGCTGGTTCGTGCGCAAGTTGCTGAGTCTGGTCGCAGTGGTGGCCCTGGGGTCGTCGATGGCGGCCTGTGGTTCCGACAAGAAGGACGACTTCGGAGCCGGTGGGATCAAGGTGACGTCGGAGTTCGGCCAGAAGCCGACCATCACGCACCGCGAGGGTGAGCCGGACAAGACCCTGGTGACCGAGGTCCTCAAGGAGGGCGACGGCCCCGAGGTGAAGAAGGGCGAGCTGCTCACCGCGAACTACCTGGGCCAGATCTGGCGCGACGGCAAGGTCTTCGACAACTCCTACGACCGCGGTGCTCCGTCGTCGTTCCCGATCGGCGTCGGCGGCGTCATCGGCGGCTGGGACGAGGGTCTGGTCGGCAAGAAGATCGGCAGCCGCGTGATGCTCTCGATCCCGTCCGACAAGGGCTACAAGGCCGAGGGCAACGAGAAGGCCGGCATCAAGGGCGACGACACGCTGATCTTCGTCGTCGACCTGGTCGGCGCGGCCGCGAACGACACCAAGCTCGACGCCGAGCCGGTCACCTCCGCGGACTCCAAGATCAAGGTCACCGGCGAGCTGAACGCCGAGCCCAAGGTGGCCGTCCCGGCCGGCACCAAGCCGCCGGCGAAGCCGGGCAAGCCGGTCGTCGTCGCGCTCGGCAAGGGCAAGCCGATCGAGAAGGGCAGCCAGCTGATCGGCCGCTACGTCGTCTACGACTACACCGGTAAGAAGCAGGCCAGCACCTGGGACGGCCAGCCCGCCAGCCAGACCGGACCGGCTCAGCCCGGCGCCCCGACGGACCAGCTCCAGGTCGGTCCTGGCCCGGGCGGTCAGACCGGCGCTCTCGACGGTCTCGCCGGCATCCCGATCGGCAGCCGCGTCCTGGTCGAGCTCCCCGCCACCAAGGACGCGAAGGGCAAGGCGGTGAACGCGTTCGCGGTCATCGACGTCCTGAACGCCTTCCCGGCCCCGAAGCAGCAGGGCCAGTAGTACTTGCCGAAGACCGCCTGACCACCGACGTGGTCAGGCGGTTTTTGCGTTGCTGAACCAGCGGTTGGTGTCGGGGTGGAAGGACAGCACGAGAGCTGTCAGTACGGCGGTCAGGTGCACGCTGCGCAGTACGGCGGTCAGCAGGAACTGCGGACCCCAGTCGAGGCTGCTCAAGTCGTGGTCAAGGAGCCAGCCGATCGGAGCGAGGACGAGTGAGACGATGCCGACGGTGCCGAGGAGGCCGGCCAGCAGGTACCGGGACCACGCGACTCCGCGCTGGAAGTAGCGGTCGATGACGACGAACAGGGCGCCGTACAGGAGGGTCCTGATGGCGATCTGGGCGGCGATGGCGGGCATGGCGACGCCGTCACCGATCGCACCGACGACTCCGACCACGGACTCCGCTACTCCGGCGCAGACAGCGAGCAGCCAGAGCAGCGTGGCCCATCGCGCGGTCAGCGGTCCTGGGGAGCGTACGAGAACTGTCATGCTCCCAGGCTGACCCAGTACGGCGTTGCGCTCAGGAGCCCTGTGACCACACTTCCAGTGGTGGTACGTCTACCAGTCCGGCCGCATGACGGCCTGCGGCAGCCGCTGCCTCGAAGTACGCGCGGTCCTCGTCGAGTGAGCGACCCATGGTGGACAGCTTGACCGGTGCGGCCAGCATGGCGTCGTACAGGCCGTCCACACCGACTCGTACGACGCGGTGGCGCGCTTTGAGCGGCTCGGCGGCGTCACGGACCGCATCACCGAAGGCGCCGTCCAGATCCGGTACGACGATGTCCGCCGGCTGCAGTGCGACCCGGCCGTACGCCGTGAGGCTGTGGTGCGAGATTCCGCGGTGCCGTGGCCGGGGATCAGCCTCAGAGATCCGCAGCGACGCCACAGCGCGGCCGCCCAGCGTCTGGACGGCGTTGACTGCCTCGCCGGACTGCACTCCGCTGAAGCCCCAGCGAGTCCCCGTCCCCAGGTTGCCCGGTCCCTGCGTCACTACGACGAGCTCCGCCGCCAGCACGTGCACAGCGGTCAGTAGTCCGGTGTGTAGGGTCACGGCTTCGCGGTCGCCGCCGTACGCCTGGCCGACGGTCACTGTGCTGCTCAGCCAGCCCGCCTCGCGCAGCGCGGCCACAGTGCGCGAGAACGCGAGCGGCAACGCCCCACCGTCGGTCATCACGTAGACGATCCGCGTGTTCGGCCGCGCCTCGTAAACCCCGGCCAGTACGGCCGGCAGAGCGGAGTGCAGGTCGGCCACGACCACCGGCGTACCGAAGAGGTCGTCCGCATCCCGCAGTACGTCGTGGTCCGGCGACTCCTGGTCGTCGGCGCCCATCACCATCGCCTGCAACGGTGTGTAGCGCGCCTTCACCAGATGCCCGCCCTCAGGCGGGTCCTCCGGGAGACGGTCCGGCAGTGCCACCACCAGGGCGTAGCCGCCGGTGCCGAGGCCCTTGTCGAGCGCTCCGACGTTCAGCAGCACGCGGTCACCGGCGACCGGCGTACCGACCAGCTCCGGGTAGGCCAGCGCGCGCACCGGCTGCTCACCGACGAGCACTGTCAGCTCGACCGCACCTGCCCAGCTCCGCCCGACCTGCGCCACCACACCATCACGCCACCGAATCACAACGCGACCCTAGTCGTCCGAACACCTGTTCGGTGCGGGGAGGAGGGTTTTGGCCGGAGAAGGCCGTAAGGTGGTCAGGTGTCGGCGCGGAAGAGTGAGCGACTGCTCAACGTGGTCATCTGCCTGCTGGTCGCGCGCACCTACGTGACCAAGGAGCGTATCCGCGAGGTCGTCGAGGGGTACGCGGGCCAGACCGACGACGCCTTCGAGAAGATGTTCGAGCGCGACAAGGACGAGCTGCGCGACCTCGGCATCCCGATCGAGATGGGCACGATCGACAAGTTCTTCTCCGACGACATCGGCTACCGGATCCGCCGGGACGTCTTCGAACTGCCCGAGGTGCACCTGGAGCCGGACGAGGCGGCCGTGCTGGGCGTAGCCGCGCGGGTCTGGCAGCACGCGGGGCTGTCCGAGGCCACGACGTCGGCTGTGCTCAAGCTGAAGGCGGCCGGGATTCAGACCGACCAGTCTGCGCTGAGTGCGATCGAGCCGCATGTCGGAGCGTCGGAGCCTGCCTTCGACACAGTCTGGGCAGCAGTCGTGAGCCGGACGGCAGTGCGGTTCCAGCATCTACGCAGTGGCGCTACTGAGCCGATGACGCGAACCCTGGAGCCCTGGGGCATCGTCTCGTGGCACGGCCGCTGGTACGTCGTCGGCCGCGACCGGGACCGTCAGGCCACCCGCATGTTCCGGCTGAGCCGGATCGGCGGCGACGTGAAGACTGTCGGCGAGGCCGGCGCGTTCACCGTCCCCGAAGGCACTGACCTGCGCTCGCTCGTCTCGGAGCTCGCTCCGCCGCGTCCGACCTCGGAGGCCAAGGTCCGGGCCCGCAGCGGCTCTTGTGTGAGCCTGCGGCGCCGCGCCAACGCCATCGAGCCGTACGAGGAGGGCTGGGACCTGCTCCACGTCCCGTACGCCGACTCCGCCGTACTGGCCGAGGAGATCGCGTCGTACGGGCCGGATGCGGTGGTCGAGGGACCCGGGGACGTGCTGGACGGGGTGCTGTGGAGACTCCGGACGGTGGCCGGTGTCTAACGCCCGTGACCAGGTGCAGCGCCTGCTCGCCCTGGTGCCGTACCTGCGGGAGAACGACGGAGCCCGCGTCGACGACGTCGCGAAGGAGTTCGGCGTCCGGCCGAAGCAGATCCTCGCGGACCTGAAGGTGCTGTGGTTCTGCGGTCTGCCCGGTGCGCAGATGGGCGACCTGATCGAGATCGACATCGAGTCCGCCGAGGGCGAAGGCGTCATCCACATCAACAACGCGGACTACCTGGCCCGGCCGCTGCGGCTGGCGGCTGACGAGGCGCTCGCGTTGCTGACCGCGCTGCGGACGCTGCGTGAGGTGACGGCCGGCCATGACCGGGATGCGGTCGACCGGGCGATCGCCAAGCTGGAGCGGGCCGCAGGTGAGGCCGCTGCGGCGCATGAGGGCTCGGCTGCGCACGTGCATGTCGAACCGGCCGCACCGGAGATCGCTGAGACGGTCAACCGAGCACTGGCTGGCAAGCGCCGCCTGCACCTGACGTACGACGTACCGTCGCGGGACGAGACCACTGAGCGCGATGTGGACCCGATGCGGCTGGTTGTCTCCGACGGACGCAGCTATCTGGAGGCGTGGTGCCGGCTGGCTGAGGACGTGCGCTTGTTCCGGCTGGACCGGATCGCTGACGTCAAGCTGCTGGACCTGCCGAGTGAGCCGCCACCCGAGGCAACTCCGCGCGACCTCTCGAACGGCATGTTCCAGCCGTCCGAGCGGGACCTGCTGGCGACGATCCGGCTCGCACCCCCGGCCCGCTGGGTCGCGGAGTACTACCCGAACGAGTCGGTCGAGGAGGGCCCCGAGGGGTCGCTCATCGTCAAGCTCCGGGTCGCCGACATCGCGTGGCTGCAGCGTCTGGTGCTCCGCCTCGGCGGTGCGGCCACCGTGCTCGATCCGCCCGATCTGAGCAGTCAGATCGCGGATACGGCTCGCGACGCGCTCTCGGCGTACGACCTCTAGCCCTGGCTGAGCAGTCGCTCCAGCGGAACGCGGAAACGGGGTGTCACCCGGACTCCGGCCAGCCAAGTGGTCCACCGGGCTGCCTCGGCCTCGACCAGTGACTCGGTCTCGCGGCCTACGTCGTCGAGCAGCTGGAACCGCACCTCACCGGACTCCGGCTGGCCCCAGCCGCCGATGATCCGGCCGTCCGCCCAGATGGTGGGGCCGATGTTGCCGGTGGTGTCGAAGAGCCTCGCCTTGTGCGCACCGAGATACCACTCGCGGTCCTTCCAGCCCATCGGCGTCGGGTCGAGCGCGGGCAGGAATGCCACCCACGGATCGACCGGAACCTCTGGCTCCTCGTCTCCAGGCAGCACATAGCCGACCTGACCATCCAAATCGACTGCTATGGCCTCCACAGCAGCCAAGGCCTTCTTCGTCCGCCCGCCGGTCCAGCCGGCCCACCACTGCAGGTCAGCAGCCGTCCCCGGCCCGAACGCCGTCAGCCACGCGCGCGCCAGCGCCACCCGGGCCTCCTCGGCCACCGGCTTGTCACTGAACCCACCCGCGACCCAGTCCGCTGCCGGTGACCACTGGTGCTGGCTGCTGAGCCAGGTGCCCAGTGGTCGGCCACGGACGATCCGACCTTCAGCAGCCAGCTGGAACAGCACTCGACTCGTCACATACGGCGCAGCGGCGTACGGCTTGCCCTCGGCCATGTTGAGCCGCGTCCGCAACCGAGGCTCGTCTGCGGCCAGCTCCTGTGCGGTGGCCGAGCCACGCAGCGCCAGTGCGGTCGCAGTGGACTCCTCAACGGCTCGCAGCCATTGGCCACAGGCCTCTGCGTCGCCTGCCACCCCGGCCTCGGTGAGGTGCTTGACCAGCAGTTTGCGCTGTTTCACCGCGATGTCGTCCGCACAAGCCGCCTGGACGATCGGCGCGAACGACGTCGGTACGACGAACACCGTGCGGCGCATGCCGAGCATCCGGATCAGCGAGCGCTCGTCGTACAGGGCACGCTCTGTAGCCGCGACCTCACTGCCGGGGACCCTGGCGGCGACGGACAGATGCACGGTGGCCGGATCCGTGGCGTGCAGCGCGACCATGGCCGCGGCCGCCTCAGTCGCGGTCGCCGCCTGGCACTCCGTGGCGAGCCGGTGCCGGCGCCCGATCCGCGCCCGCCGCTCCTCGACCCCGATCTGCCGCATTCCGCTCCCTCACGCTCACATCGCCCGGTGGACACCTGGTTTTACCACTACGTTCCGACACCGTTGTCAGAACGTGACGCCCCGATCGGCGTGGGCCCTGGGGAGGAACCGGCTAGGCTCAGGGGCATGTACTGGCTCTTGCTCTTCCTCGCGGTGGTGGCGGTGTGGCTCCTGGTCCTCGCTCTGCTCGCCAAGAAGTTGTGGGGCAAGTCCAAGGCGCTCCTGCGTGAGTTGGGTGCCGCCCAGTCCAAGCTGGACGCTGCGATGTCGGAGGACCGGGTCCGGGCGTAGTATCCGTTCCGAATCTCCGGCGTGAGCCACGAATAGAAGTTTTGAAAGGGAGACCGACATGAACCCGCTCATCGCGATGCCCTCGGGCGCCGAGTGGCTGGTCGTCCTCGCGATCGTTGTGCTGCTCTTCGGATCGACCAAGCTGCCGGCGCTGGTCCGCCAGCTGGGCAAGTCGAAGAAGATCTGGGAGGAAGAGGTCAGTCCCCGCAAGAAGGACGCGGAGCTGACCGAGGAGGCGAGCACGCCGCCGGCCCAGGCTCCCGTGCAGCAGGCGGCCCCGCAGGCGCAGGCCCAGCCGAACCAGGCCGCCAACGGCCAGGCGCCCGGCGAAGGTCTGCCGCCCACGCACACGGCCAACTGAGCCGAGTAGTACGTCTTGTCGATGGTGAGGTTCGGACGGCGCAAGGAGAAGAAGGAGCGCCGCCCGAAGGACGAAGAGGGTCGGATGACCCTGCGCGAGCACATTGTCGAGCTCCGGAACCGGCTGCTGATCAGTGTGCTCGCGATCGTGGTCTGCACGATCGCGGCCTGGTTCTTCTACAACGAGGCGTTCGCCTTCCTCACCAAGCCGTTCAACACCGCCATCCGGCCGTACGCCGAGGCCCGCGAGCTGAAGCCGCAGCTCACCCTGCAGGGTGTCGGTGATCCGCTGACGTTCCGGATCAAGGTCTCCGCGATGATCGGCTTGGTCACCTCGGGCCCGATCTGGCTGTTCCAGCTCTGGGCGTTCATCGCGCCGGGGCTGCACCGCAACGAGAAGAAGTGGGCGTACCTGTTCGCGGCGATCGCCGCGCCCCTGTTCGCCAGTGGTCTCGCGGTCGCCTACTGGACGCTGCCGAAGGGTATCGAGATCCTGCTCGGGTTCACCCCCGAGGCGATTCAGAACCTGGTGGAGATCAGCAAGTACCTCGACTTCGTGATCCGGACCATGCTGGTCTTCGGCATCGCGTTCCTGATCCCGCTGGTCGTGGTCCTGCTGAACATGCTGGGCATCGTCCCGGCGGCTGCCCTGGGCAAGTTCCGGCCGTACATCATCCTGGTCATCTTCGTCTTCGCCGCCGTGGCGACGCCGTCTGGTGACCCGTTCACGATGTGTCTGCTGGCGATCCCGATGTGTCTGTTGTTCTTCGTGGCCGAAGTCATTGCCCGGATCAACGACCGCCGCAAGGGGCAAGCCGAAGACCTAGCGGAAGCCTGATGACCCGCAGGATCGCGCTGGTGGTGAACCCCACCAGCGGCCGGGGGCTGGGCGCACGCGTTGCTCCGGTGGTCCGGGCGCGCCTGGAGTCGGCCGGTCTGACCGTCGACAGCTACCAGACGACCTGCGCCGAGGACGTCGGCCGGATCTCGGCCGAGGTGATCGGCTCCGGTGCGGACGCGGTCGCACTCGTCGGCGGCGATGGGACGGTCCACCTCGGTGCTCAGGTGCTGGCCGGGTCGGGGATGCCGTTCGGCGTCATCCCGGCCGGGACCGGTAACGACTTCGCCCGCGGCATCGGCGTACCGCTGAAGGATCCGGCCGCGGCCGCCGATCTGATCGTGGCCGGCAACACCCGCGCGGTCGATCTCGCGGTCGCCAAGGACGAGTTCATCACCACGGTCGTGGCCGGCGGGTTCGACTCGCTGGTGAACCGGCGCGCCAACGCGATGAGCTGGCCCAAGGGCAACTCCCGCTACACCGTCGCCACGCTCGCCGAGCTGCGCACCTTCAACCCCCTCGAGTACGTCGTCACGGTCGACGGCGAGGTGATCGAGACCCGCGCGATGCTGGTCGCGGTCGGCACCGGCCCGACGTACGGCGGGGGACTGCAGATCTGTGCCGGTGCGGTCATCGACGACGGGCTGCTCGACATCACGATCATCCAGCCGGTCTCGCGGCTGACACTGCTGCAGCTGTTCCCGAAGCTGTCCAAGGGGACCCATGTCGGGCACCCGATGGTGCGCGCGCTCCGCGGCCGCTCGGTCCGGATCGAGTCGCCCGGCATCACGGCGTACGCCGACGGCGAGCCGCTGGGGCCGCTCCCGGTCGACATCTCGATCGCTCCGGGCGCCCTGACAGTTTTTGCCTGAACGGCGCGAACAAACATTTGTCGCTGAACTATTCTCAACTCTGTGGTTGGTCTGATAGTAAAGCTTCCTATCAGTTCACGTTACTTCCGGACGCCCCCACGGAGGATCACATGGAGTACCGCCCCACCCGTCGTAGCGCCCTGCTGCTCGGTGCCGGCCTTGCCGCCGTACCCGCTGCCGCGCTGATCTCGCGCTACGCACCCGCCGCCGACGCCGCCGTCCAGGCGGTCAACCTCGACGATCCCGCGAAGAAGGAGATCGCGATGAAGATCGTCTGCAGCGCCGAGAACTCGTCGCTGAACTGGAAGGCGCAGTACAAGTACATCGAGGACATCGACGACGGCCGCGGCTACACCGCGGGCATCATCGGGTTCTGCTCGGGCACCCACGACATGCTCGAGCTGGTCGAGCTCTACACCAGCCGCAAGTCCGGCAACATCCTGGCCAAGTACCTGCCGGCCCTGCGCCGGGTGGACGGCAGCGACTCGCACTCCGGGCTCGACCCGAACTACACCCGCGACTGGGCGACGGCCGCCAAGGACACCGTCTTCCAGCAGTGCCAGAACGACGAGCGCGACCGGGTCTACTTCAACCCGGCCGTCTCCCGCGGCAAGTCCGACGGCGTCCGCGCCCTCGGGCAGTTCGCGTACTACGACGCCATCGTCATGCACGGCGACGGTGACGACGGCACCAGCTTCGGTGGCATCCGCAAGCGGGCGCTGGCCAAGGCGAAGCCGCCGGCTCAGGGCGGCAACGAGACCACCTGGCTGAACGCGTTCCTGGATGCCCGGGTCTGGGCGATGAAGCAGGAAGAGGCGCACAGCGACACCAGCCGCGTCGACACCGCTCAGCGCGTCTGGCTGCGCAACGGCAACCTCGACCTGAACACGCCGCTCGACTGGAAGGTCTACGGCGACAGCTACCACATCGGCTGACCGCCCCCAGCCGCAGCCGGACCCCACACCACCAGGGTGGGGTCCGGCTGCGTTTGCTGATCGGGATGATTTCAGGGTGCCGCAGTGTTCTGATGCTGCATGAGTCGTGCAGACCGTGAGATGGCCCGTGGACTGATCCAGAAGCTCGAGCTCGGACGGACTCCGCAAGAGCAGCGCGCGGATTTCGACGCCCAGTTCCTCGAGCTGCCGGTGGGTGACGACGTCACGCTGACACCGAGCACGCTCGGCGGCGTACCGGCGCTGGATGTGGTGGTCGATGGTGCTGATGGCGGCGGGGTCATCCTGTACCTGCACGGCGGTGCCTATGTGATCGGAAGCGCCCGCACCGGCGCCAACCTCGCCGTACCGCTCGCGCGACGGACCGGAGTCCGGGCGATCTCGTTGGACTACCGCCTCGCCCCGGAGCACCCGTTTCCGGCCGCTGTCGACGATGCGCTCGCGGCGTACCGGGAGCTGATCGGGACGGGACAGCGCGTCGTACTGGCTGGGGACTCCGCCGGTGGTGGGCTGGCGCTCGCCACGCTGCTCGCCGCGCGGCGGGCGGGCGTGCCGATGCCCGCGGGCGCCGTACTGTTCTCGCCCTGGACGGACCTGACGCTGAGCGGGGCGAGTATGGACGGGCGGTCCGACGACGACCCGCTGTTCACCCGGGCGAACATGGCTGAGTCGGCCGCGTTCTACCTGGGCGACGCGGATCCGCGGGATGAGCTGGCCAGTCCGGTGCTGGCGGACCTGACCGGGCTGCCGCCGCTGCTGATCCAGGTCGGAACGGCCGAGGTGCTGCTGGACGACTCCCTGCGCCTGGTGACCCGGGCCGCGGAGTGTGAGGTCGACGTGAGCCTGGATGTGCTCGCCGGCGCACCCCACGTCTACCAGTACTTCGCCGCTATGGTTCCCGAGGCGGACGAGGCCCTCGACCACGCCGCGACCTTCCTGAAGGCCCGCCTGGCGGAGTAAGTGCGTGGGGTTTTGGGGGTGGTCTCGAATAGTGTGGCCCTATGACCACCCCGTCCGAGAAGTACGCAACTTTCCGCTCGGACCAGGAGCATCCTGCGGTCAAGGAGTTCCGTGGGCTGTACGACTTCGCGCTGGACGAGTTCCAGCTGCGGGCCTGCGCCGCGCTGGAGGACGGGCACCAAGTGCTGGTCGCCGCGCCGACCGGCTCCGGGAAGACGCTGGTCGGCGAGTTCGCCGTCCACCTCGCGCTGCAGCGTGGGCAGAAGTGCTTCTACACGACGCCGATCAAGGCCCTGAGCAACCAGAAGTACGCCGACCTCGTCAGCCGGTACGGCGCTGATCAGGTCGGACTGCTCACCGGCGACAACTCGGTCAACTCCGAGGCCCCGATCGTCGTGATGACGACCGAGGTCCTGCGGAACATGCTGTACGCCGGTTCCCGCACCCTGCTCGGCCTGTCGTACGTGGTGATGGACGAGGTGCACTACCTGGCCGACCGGGCCCGCGGCGCGGTCTGGGAAGAAGTGATCATCCACCTGCCGGACTCGGTCTCGGTGGTTTCGCTGTCCGCCACCGTCAGCAACGCCGAGGAGTTCGGTGACTGGCTGGCCACGGTCCGGGGCAACACGGTCGTGGTGCTGGAGGAGAAGCGGCCGGTGCCGCTGTTCCAGCACGTGATGGTGGGGAAGCGGCTGCACGATCTGTTCGCCGGTGAGACGCCGACGGCCGGTGCCGGCGCCCAGGCGCAGTTCGGCCCGTCGGCCGGTCGTCCGATCCGCTCGGGGAACCCGGCGAAGGCCGCGAGCCAGGGGTCGTCCACCGACCTGCGCGACCTGGTCAACCCGCAGCTGGTCAAGATCGCCCGCGACGACAACCGCGTCTTCCGCGACGATTCGCGCAAACCACGCCGGCGCCGGGACCTTCCGAAGAACCGCCCGCAGCGTTCGCACTTCACGCCGTACCGGTCGGATGTGGTGGAGGAGCTGGACGCGGGCGCGCTGCTGCCGGCGATCTACTTCATCTTCTCGCGCAAGGGCTGCGAGGACGCGATGCTGCAGTGCCTGCGCTCCGGCCTGCGGCTGACCAAGCCGTCGGAGCGCGACGAGATCAAGCGGGTGCTGGCCGAGCGGACCGTCGACCTGCCGGACGAGGACCTCGGCGTGCTGGGGTACCACGACTTCGCCGAGGCGTTGAGCCGCGGGATCGCGGCGCACCACGCGGGCATGCTGGCCGCGTTCAAGGAGGTCGTCGAGGAGTTGTTCGCCCGCGGCCTGATCAAGGTCGTCTTCGCCACCGAGACGCTTGCCCTGGGCATCAACATGCCGGCGCGCACAGTGGTGCTGGAGAAGCTGAGCAAGTGGAACGGCGAAGCGCACGTCGACATCACCCCGGGGGAGTACACGCAGCTCACCGGGCGGGCGGGCCGACGCGGCATCGACGTCGAGGGGCACGCGGTCGTGCTCTGGCAGCCCGGGTTCGATCCGCGCGCGGTCGCCGGGCTCGCGTCCACGCGAACGTACCCACTGCGGTCGTCGTTCTCCCCGTCGTACAACATGGCGGTCAACCTGGTCCGTCAGGTCGGGCGCACGCGTGCTCGGGACATGCTCGAGCTGTCGTTCGCGCAGTTCCAGTCCGACCAGGCCGTGGTCGGGCTGGCGCGCCAGGTGCAGCGCAACACCGAGGCGCTCGAGGGCTACAAGGAGTCGATCGACTGCCACCTCGGCGACTTCCTCGAGTACGCCGCTCTCCGCCGCCGGATCGGGGAGCGCGAGTCCTCGGGGTCGAAGGCGCGCAAGCAGGACCGCCGGGTCGAGGCGCAGGAGTCGATCGAGAAGCTGCGGATGGGCGACGTGATCCGGATCCCGGCCGGCCGCAGTGCGGGCTGGGCGCTGGTGCTCGACGCCGGTATGCGTTCGGAGCGGGAGGGGCCGCGGCCGACCGTGCTGACGCTGGACCGGCAGGTGCGGAAGCTGTCGATGATCGACTTCCCGACTCCGGTCGAGGCGATCAGCACTCTGCGCATCCCGAAGAAGTTCAACGCCCGCAACCCGCAGCAGCGGCGCGAGCTGGCCCAGGTACTGCGGGTCCGCACCGACCTGCTCGGTGAGGACGGGCCGCCGTCGCGCACCCGTGGTCGCGATGTCGTCAGTCATGCGGACGACCCGGAGCTGCAGGAGATGCGGGCGGAGCTGCGCGCGCATCCGTGCCACGGCTGCTCGGACCGCGAGGACCACGCCCGGTGGGCCGAGCGGTACTTCCGGCTCGATCGGGAGAACCGCGATGTCCAGCGCAAGATCGAGCAGCGGACGAACACGATCGCCCGCCAGTTCGACCGGGTCTGCCAGGTGCTCGACGCTCTGCACTACCTGGACGGTGACAAGACCACCGAGGCCGGCGACCGGCTGGCGCGGATCTACACCGAGCTCGACCTGGTCGCGGCCGAGTGTCTGCGCCAGGGCGTCTTCGACGAACTCACCGTGCCCGAGTTGGCGGCCGCGCTGGCCGCGCTCGTCTACGAGTCGCGCTCGAAGGACGAGCCGACCTCACCGCGGTTGCCGCGTGGTGACGTCCGGATCGCACTGGACCGGATGGGCCAGATCTGGCGCGAGCTGTCGATGCTCGAGCGGGACATGCGGGTCGACTTCCTGCGCTCGATGGACCTCGGCTTCTGCTGGCCGGCGTTCCGTTGGTCGGCCGGCGCCTCGCTGGCCGAGGTGCTCTACGAGTCCGACCTGGCCGCCGGTGACTTCGTCCGCTGGACCAAGCAGCTCATCGACCTCACCGAGCAGGTGG
This sequence comes from Kribbella sp. NPDC005582, assembly GCF_040605415.1. Taxonomy (NCBI): domain Bacteria; kingdom Bacillati; phylum Actinomycetota; class Actinomycetes; order Propionibacteriales; family Kribbellaceae; genus Kribbella; species Kribbella sp. NPDC005582. Next base: position 427,542 of record NZ_JBEXCU010000007.1, on the reverse strand, counting down.
CCGACGCCGCGGGCGACACCCCGCTGCGGCACACCGCCCGCCAGGTCGTGGAGCAGATCCGGCGCGGTGTCATCGCCTACGCGACGGTGGTGGAGGAGGGCTAGTTCACGCGCCTCGATGGACCGATTGGTCTATAAGGTTCGATGGCATCCGCCTGCCCTTGAAGGAGCTTCCCGCGTGGACCTGTCCCGTCGCACCCTCGGAAAAGTTGCCGTCGCCACCGGAGCGGCCGCTGCGGTCGGGACGGTGGTGGCGCGATCGGCCGACGCCGCCACCTGGAAGGTGACCGGTACGGCGGTGCCGGCGCTGGCCGGGTTCGACAACCAGATGAAGACGTTCATGCAGGCCCGTGGGGTGACGGCGGGCCAGCTCGCCGTGACGTACAAGGGTCGCCTGGTACTTGCCCGCGGCTACAGCACCAGCGAGTCCGTGGCTGTGCAGCCGACCTCGCTGTTCCGGATCGCGAGCCTGTCCAAGTCGTTGACCGCGGCAGCGATCCTGCGGCTCGAGCAGGACGGCAAGCTGAAGCTGGGCTCGAAGGTCGTCGACATCCTCGGCATCACCGCACCGGTCGACCCACGCTGGTCGAACATCACGCTGTGGCGGCTGCTGCAGCACCTCGGCGGCTGGGACAGCACCGTCTCCGGTGACCCGAACTTCAAGGACGCCACGATCTCGCAGGCGCTCGGTGTTCCGATGGAGCTCAAGCACGCCGACGTCATCAAGTACATGACCAGCCAGAAGCTGGACGTCGCACCGGGCACGAAGTACGCGTACTCGAACTTCGGCTACCTGCTCGCAGGCCGGGTGATCGAGAAGGTGTCCGGGTTGACCTACGAGGCTTACGTGCAGCAGAAGCTGCTCGCGCCGTTGAAGATCAAGCGGATGGCGCTCGGCTGGAGCATCGCCAAGCACACCGGCGAGATGACGTACCAGTCGCAGTACACGGGCCGGACTGTGCTCGACGGTTCGGGCGCGACGGTGGCAGCGCCGTACGGGGCCTTCAGCATGCGGACGCAGGACGCCAACGGGGGCTGGATCGCGAGCGCTCCGGACCTGGTTCGCTGGGCGAAGATGTTCGACGCGCCGAGCGCCGTACTGAACAGCACCTCGCTCGGTCGCGTCTGGGCCAAGCCGGAGATCGGCATCGATCCGGCCGGCTGGTACTACGGTCTCGGCTGGCAGGTCCGTCCGGTCACCACCGGCGGCACCGGTCGCAACACCTGGCACACCGGCAGCCTGCCCGGTACGTCGACCCTGCTGGTCCGCACGTACAACGGCATGAGCTGGGCGGTGCTGTTCAACCGGCGCGACGACGCGTCCGGCAAGTCGTACGGCGACATCGACGCGGCGATGTGGACCGCCGCCAACGGCGTCCGCACGTGGCCGGCCAACGACCTCTTCCCGCAGTACTTCAGCTAGAACATCAACGACTTGAAGTGCGGAGTGATGACCTCCGCCTCACCCGCCATGGCGGTCAGGACGTCGCGCATGCTGTCGATAGCCTGATCGCCGAAGCGGGTGCGTAGCTTGCGCTCGTAGGCCTGGTGGTACTTGCGGGCGGTCTTGAGCGCCGCCTCGCCGCGGCCGGTCAGGTACAGCAGGCGAACGCGGGCGTCGGACGGGTCGGGGCGGCGTTCGACGTACCCGCGGCGCTCCATGTCGTCGGCGAGCTGGCTGGCGCCCTGTTTGGTGATCTCCAGCCGCTCCGCCATCGCGCTGATCGTCGCCGGCCCGTCGCCGAGCGTGCGCAGCACGAACCCGTCCGACTTGCCCTGGTCGGTGAAGCCCTGCTCGGCCGTGGCCGCGCGCAGGCCGCGGACGAACTCCTGGTCGGCCAGCAGCAGCAGAATTCCGAAATCGAGGTTGCGGGATGCCGTCATAGGCCCCATGATAGTCAAGTCAGCTTGGTCAAGCTGGATTGACTAAATATCGGAGGGGATTTCATGCCAGTCGTTCGTGCGGCCGACGCGCCGAAGATGCAGGCGCCAGGACTCGAGTTCACCGTGCAGGCCGCCCCGAGCCTCGGCTCGCCCAGCGTCTGCACCTGGCGGCTTCGCGTCGACCCGGGCTTCCAGGTCGACGCACCGCACACCCTGGATGCCGACGAGGTCTTCGTTGTTCTCAGTGGCGAGGTTCAGATCACCCCGGACGGCGAGAAGCTCACCGCTGGTGATTCCCTGATCGTCCCGGCCGGTGAGCCGATCGGCATCACCAACCTGGGCGAGGGGCACGCCGAGATCCAGGTCGTCATCACCGCCGGCTTCACCGGCACCATGGCTGACGGCACCACCGTCCAGCCGCCCTGGTCCCGATGAGCGCCATCTGGCCGCCGGTCTCTCCCGCCGGCGGCCGGACGGGTTAAGTTGAGCTGACCGCGTTGCCGAGTGGGAGGACTGTGTGATGCCGGAGATCGTGGAACTGGCGGAGCGGCCGTACGTCGCACTGCGAGGGACGGTGCCGATGGACGGCATCAGTGCGTTCGCGGACCGGATGCACGAGGTGATCGGCTGGCTGGCGGCGCGCGAGATCGCGCCGAACGACGCCCCGTTCTTCCGGTACGAGCAGATCGACATGGACGCGGGTCTCGTGATGGAGATCGGCTTCCCGGTGGACGACGTCCACGCCGGTGAGGGTGAGATCGTCACTGGAGTGCTTCCGGCTGGGCGGTACGCCACTGCGACCCACCACGGTCACCCGGAAGGCCTCATGAACGCTACCCGCGAGTTGCTGGAGTGGGCTGAGGCAGAGGGCCTTGAGTGGGACGTCGACGGTGACAAGTGGGCATCCCGGTTGGAGATCTACCGGTCCGACCCGCGTGAGGTCCCGGACATGGCGGACTGGGACACCGAGCTGCAGTTCAAGCTCAAGTAGGTGCCCACAGTTCTCGCAGGTGCCGGCCGGCTCGCCCCGGAGCGCATCCGGCACGTCGCCTCACCCCTGATCGAGCTCGGCTGCGCACTCCACGTGCTGGCCGAGCCCCGGCACCACAGTCGGGTGGACTGGGCTGCCGACGTACCGCTGTCTCCTGCGCTGCGTGCAGAGCTGGCGCAGTGGACGTGGACAGTGCGCGCAGTGCGCGCACGCTTCTTCGCAACCACGTCAGCGACCGGAGTCCCTTCGTGGGCTGACGAAATGGCCGCACTGCGTGCCCGTGCTGCTGAGGACATTGCTGCTGAGCTAGTGCGCCCGCTGCGCGGCCGTCCGTTGAGTAGTCGCGAGGTCGACATCGACGCCGTACGGCATTGGTCGCGGAGTCGTGGTCGCGACATCGCCTCCCTCGTCGAGGCGTTGCTGGACTCACCTGCCGAGCCGGTACGCCGCTTCCTCGACCTGCTGGACGATTGCTGGTCTACGTGGTTCCACGCGGTGTGGGAGTCGTCGCGTGACGCACTGGCCGCCCGTGGCCGCCAGGACCGTGACCTCGCCGTACGAGACGGCGTACTGGCGATGCTGCAGTCGCTGGACAGTTCTATTGCTGTCCGCGACCACGACAGCGCCGTCGTACAGAAGGTGCAGAACAAGCGCATCGACCTGACTGACCGTTCCCTGCTGCTTGTCCCCAGCAACCACATCGCCCCGCACCTCTTCCTCGGCGAGATCCCCGGCGCACCGCTCACCGTCATCTACCCCGCCACCGGCCGCGGCCCCGCCGTCCCCACCGCCCAAGAAATCAAGGCCCGCCTAGAAGCACTGGCCGCCCCCGACCGCCTCCAAGTCTGCCGAGCCGTAGCTAGCGAACCCCGCACCGCCGGCGAAATCGCCGCCCTCTGGAACCTCCACCCCACCCAAGTAACCCGCCACCTCAAAGCCCTCACCCGAGCCAACCTCGTCACCGCCGAACGCCAAGGCCGCTTCGTCACCTACCACCTCAACGAACCCACCTTCCAGTCCCTAGGCGCCCACCTCCTCACGCTGATCCTCAGGTAGGCCTTCGCGGCTCAGTACTTCACTCGGAAGTTGCCGACGAGGGTGACCTGGTTGTTGTCGGGGTCGGTGATCGGGCAGAGGCGGACGCCTTTGTTGGCTTCGGTGATCTCGCCGGTCGTCACGCCGAGTTCGTGGAGTTCGCGGACGCCTTCGTCGAGGTCTGAGACGGCGAGGTTGAGGAGGCTGTGGCCGGCTCGCTCGGGGTCTTCGGTGACCTGGACCCAGCCGTTGGGGGTGACCTGCCATTCGATCAGGCTCGGCATCGGGTTGTTGTCGGGTTCGCGGCCGAAGAGCCTGGTGTACCAAGCCCTGCTGGTCTCGATGTTGCTAACGGCAACAACTGACAGGACATGCTCGACGTGCGCCATGATCATGCCTCCTTGAACTCGTTGGTGAGGGCATCGAGTTGTTGCGCCGTGCCTTGCTCGCGCCACTCGGGCTTCTCCTGGCCGGGGACGTACATGCCGTGCTCGGTGAGCACCAGCACGGTCTCGTCGCCTTCGGACTGGAACTCGACGCTGGTGACGGAGGCGGTCGACAGTACGTCGCCTGTCCGCAACGTCGACGTGGTGACGATGCGCTCGTTCGGGACGATTTCGGCGTACCGGGCTTCGTAGGTCAGCGGGCGTCCTTCGCCGTCGGCGCCTTTGACGGTCTCGAGGCCGCCGACCGTGAAGTCCTGCGAATGCTCGGCTCCCGAAGCCATCCAGCGCTTGCGCGCCTCCGGCTGCGCCCACGCCTCGAACACTCGCTCAACCGGCACCGGGTACCGCCGTTCGAGCGTGAAGGTCGAATGCGTTACTCCCATGATCAGTTTCCCTTCAGATAGTCGTCGAGCTGATCGAGTCGCCGTTCCCACTCGGTGCGCTGACCGGACAGCCAGCGCTCGGCGTCGCGCAGCGTCTGCGGTTCGACCCGGCAACTGCGGACGCGACCAACCTTCTCCGTGACGATCACACCCGCGTCCTCGAGCACCTTCAGGTGCTGCATCACCGCCGGCAGCGACATCGCCAACGGCTCCGCCAGCTCCTTCACCGCCGCCGGCCCGCGCACCAGCCGCTCCACGATCGCCCGCCGCGACGGATCAGCCAGCGCATGAAACACGCGACCGACCACATCGACCCCAGAATGGTTAGGCATGTACTTAACTATCAGAGCGGAGCTCGAGAAAGTCAAGTAGTTGGTTAACCGTTGGGCTTGAGGAGGGTGCGGAGAGCTCGGGCGGCGGTGAAGCCGGCTCGGTTGGCGCCGATGGTGCTGGCGGAGGGGCCGTAGCCGACGAGGTGCACCCGCGGGTCGAGGACGGTTGCTGTGCCGTCCATGCGGATGCCGCCGGAGGGTTCGCGGAGGTGGAGGGGGGAGAGGTGGGCGAGGTCGGCGCGGAAGCCGGTGGCCCAGAGGATGGTGTCTATGTGTTGGTGGTGGCCGTCGGGCCAGGTGGGGCCGTCTTTGGTGAGGTGGTCGAACATGGGGAGGCGGGTGTAGACGCCGCGGTCCCAGGCGGGTTGTTCTTGGGGGCGGAGGTGCAGGCCGGTGACGCTGACGACGCTGCGGGGTGGGAGGCCGGCGCGGACGCGTTCTTCGACTTTGGCGACGACCTGGCGGCCGAGTTCGGGGCCGAACTCTTCGCCGGTGTGCCACTCCGGTGGGCGGCGGGTCACCCAGGTGGTGGTGGCGACTTCGGAGATCTCTGCGAGGAGCTGTACGGCGGATGCGCCGCCGCCGACCACGAGCACCTGCTGACCGACCAGCTCCGCAGCGCCGCGATAGTCAGCGGTGTGCAACTGCCGGCCGGCAAACGTCTCGATGCCCGGGTACCACGGGATGAACGGCCGGTTCCACGTGCCCGTTGCGTTCACCAGCGCCGCGGTCCGGTACGTCGACTGGTCCGTCACCACCTCGAATCCACCGTCGATCCGCCGCACCGTCTCCACTGCCACCGGCCGCACCACCGGCAGCCCGAACCGCTTCTCGTACGACGCGAAATACGACGGCACAAACTCATTGGCCCGCTCGGAACCAGCACTCGAGGGCACCGGTACGCCGGGCAGGTTCGCGATCCCGTGGACGTCGTGCATGGTGAGCGAGTCCCACCGGTGCTGCCACGCGCCGCCCGGCTCCGGATTCCGGTCCAGTACGACGACCTCCTCGTACGGCGTGAATCCCAGCCGCACGAGGTGGTAGGCGGCCGACAACCCCGCCTGGCCCGCGCCGATCACCACTACCTGAAGCACACCAGCCACAACACCGGCCCGGCGACGCATCTTCCCGCCGGGCCGGCGGGCTGGGTCACTCCTCGACGATCAGACGGTCGATCTTCTCGTGGTAGCGCTGGCCGCTCTTGCCGCCGACGACCGCGGCCAGCAGGGTGAGGACGAGCAGTGCCACCCCGGCGATCACGCCGCCGGTGGCCATTGCTTCGGTGGACAGTGCGATGTCAGGACGCTGTACGTCGCCCAGCCAGTCGTACTGGCTGTTCAGCAGCGCGCCGGCGCCGGCGGCGAGGATGGCGACCAGAATCGCGATCAGCCACACCCCGAAGCCGTTGCGGGCGCCGTCGAAGCGCGCCAGCCGGCCGGCGACGTACCCGCCGCTGTAGAACGCGACGGTGATCACTGCGATCCCCATGACGGAGGCGGTGAGGCCTGCGGCGGCCGGGGCGGCTTCGGCATCACCGCGGTTGTAGTCCAGGATCTCGGCGGTCAGCAGTGCCACTGCGGAGACCGCGGCGGAGAGCAGAACCGACATGGCGATCGCGATCAGCCAGCCGAAGAAGGCCGCGCCGAACTTGAATCCCCGATAGACCAGCAGCGCCGCGTCGGCGGCCGGTACGCGATCCGGTGCGGCGGCCACAGGCCGGTCCGGGGCGGTGGTCACGTTGCTCATCGTTCCGTTCTCCTCACAGTGAGCTTGATGCGACCAGTACCCTCCCGGCTCGGTGCTGACACCAGTAGCCGACTGGATTTAACCGGGATAGCGACGTGGCGTGAAAACAAGCGATCCGGCCGGACGAGCGACAGCGCGTGTCTGTGACGAACCGATGAGCAGCAGGCAACGCATGTCGACAGTATTCGGGTCCAGCTCACCCAGAGTGGTGACAGTGATGGTTTCCGCCGCGCCACCGACGTCACGCCCCACAACGACCGGTGTGTCCGCAGAGCGGTGTTCCAGCAGCAGGTCCCGCGTTGCGGCCACCTGCCACGTGCGGGACTTCGAAGCGGGGTTGTAGATCGCGATCGCCAAGTCCGCAGCCGCTGCAGCAGCCAGTCGTTGTGCGATGACGTCCCACGGCTTGAGCCGGTCTGACAGCGACAGCACGCAGTAGTCGTGTCCCAGCGGCGCACCGACTCGACTGGCCACAGCCTGTGCCGCAGTCATCCCCGGCAACACCCGTACGGCGATGTCCGCGTACTCCGGCTCGGAAGCGACCTCCGTGACCGCACTGGCCATGGCGAACACTCCCGGATCACCGGACGAGACCACAACCACCGCTGATCCCTTGCGCGCCAGGTCGAGCGCGAACGCGGCCCGCTCCGACTCCACCCGGTTGTCCGACCCGTGCTTGCGCTGTCGAGCGCGGTCCGGCAGCCGATCGACGTACGGGCCGTAGCCGATCAGATCGTCGGCCCCGGCGATCGCCGCGCGTACCTCAGGCGTCATCCACTCCGGCCCAGCCGGGCCGAGCCCGACGACCGTCACCGAGCCCTCGTGCACCACGCGGGGAGACGGCGTACTGAACGTGTTGTTGATCGGGCTGGGCAGCAGCGCCAGCGAGAAGTATGGAACCGCGTCCGGATCGACCTCGGACAGCGGTGCGATGCGCTGCTCGGAGGTAGTAGCGCGTTCGACGTACCAGGCCTCGTCAGCGCGACCAGCCAGCTCGAAAGCCTCGCGTACGTTGCTGAAAGTGCGCCCCAGCTTCATCACCGCGGCAGCGTCGGTGTTCCGCAGCCGCTCCGCGAGCACGTCCGGCGGCAGTGTCCCCGGCAGCACAGTGAGGATCTCGTCGCGCTCACACAACGGTCGTCCCAGTACGGCGGCCGCCCCACTCACCGAAGTCACTCCCGGAACCACCTCACACGGGTACCGGTCAGCCAGCCGCTTGTGCATGTGCATGTAGGACCCGTAGAACAACGGATCGCCCTCAGCCAGTACGACGACGTCCCGCCCCGCGTCGAGATGCGCAGCGAGCCGAGCTGCGCACTCGGCGTAGAACTCGTCCATGGCGCCCTGGTAGCCGCCAGGGTGGTCGGTGGTCTCGGTCGTGAGCGGATAGACCAGGTGTTCCTCGATCTGTCCGTCCCGGAGGTACGGCGCGGCGACCGAGCGCGCGATGCTCCGCCCGTGCCGTGCACTGTGGAACGCGATCACGTCCGCAGCACCGATCAGGCGAGCAGCCTTGACCGTAACGAGTTCGGGGTCACCCGGTCCGAGTCCTACGCCCCACAGCTGTCCGGTCACTCTTCCTCGCTCGCAATCGCGTTGATGGCGGCGGCGGTGATCGCACTGCCACCGCGGCGGCCGCGCACCACCAGGTACTCCAGGCCGAGCGTGTTCGCGGCCAGCGCTTCTTTGGACTCGGCAGCACCGATGAACCCGACCGGAATCCCCAGTACGGCGGCCGGCCGCGGACCGCCCGCCGCGATCACCTCGAGCAGCCGGAACAAGGTGGTGGGTGCGTTGCCCACCGCGACGACCGCACCGGCCAGGTGCTCGGCCCACAGATCCACTGCGGCTGCGCTCCGCGTCGTTCCCAGCTGGGCGGCCAGTTCTGGCACGCCAGGGGAGCTCAGGGTGCAGATGACCTCGTTGTCGGTCGGCAGCCGGCGCCGAGTGATACCGGCAGCGACCATCTGGGCGTCACACAGGATCGGTGCGCCGTCCTGCAGCGCGGCCCGCGCGTTCTTGACCACGTTGGGCGACCAGGCCAGGTCGGCGACCAGATCGGTCATGCCGCAGGCGTGGATCATCCGGACCGCGACCTGGGCGACGTCCGCCGGCAGGTGGTCGAGGGCGGCCTCGGACCGGATCGTCGCGAACGACCGCCGGTAGATCTCCGCGCCGTCGCGCACGTACTCGAACCCGCTCACCACTTCTCCTTCACCGCACCGTCGACCAGATACCCGTTGCCGACGGCAAGTATGTCGACAAAACCACCCGCCGGTTTCCCGCACCGGCGCTCACAGCCCGACCAGTGCACCCGCCGGCCGTCCCGGACCAGCTCCGGCACGATCCGCTGGGCGTCGCCGCGGACATCGGCCAGCGCCTTCGCACATCCGGGGCGGCCCGCACACGCTGTCACACCGTTCCAGATGGAGTCAGGAGTTGTGATCAACCCGACAGCCTCCAACGGCTCGGTAGCGACCGTGGGAAGGACTACTGATCGCCAGGGCGTCACTCGGACCCACTCGGCGACCTCAGCCAGCATCAGGGCCTGTTCCGGGGTCAGACTCCCCAGTGGAACGGTGACTGCCAGTGCCGGGCCGTGCGGCCCAGCCTCCACCGGCGCACCGGCTGTCGGCAGCTCATCAGTCGCCTGCAGCCCGAGCCTTTCCAGAATCCGCTCGGAGCCGTCCGCCACCTCAGCAATCCGCCACTCGGCAGAGTCCCGCACCTCGAGAAACGCAGAAGCGACCGCCAGCATCACTTCGACCGAAGAACTCCAGTCGACGCGGACACTGCGCGTACCAAGGCTCAGCAGCGCTTCACGCGAGTCGATCGCCTGGACCAGCACGTCTGCACCGGACGCGACCAGATCACCGGAGCCGTTGTCCAGTGCGAACAAGAACCGCCCCGGCAGCTCTGCCAGTCCGGGGCGCGCGCACAGAGCCCGGTCCAACGCGGTGGCGACCGGCAACACGTCGTACCGGCTGTCGAGACCGGACAGCGGGGAGGCGAGGATGTTGCGGACACGCTCGTGCGTCAGCGAGGGCAGCAGCCCAGCCTGGAAGAGGCGGTCCGACAGCTCTCGCGGTCCATCCGGTCGCAGGGCGCGGATCTGCACGTTGCCACGGGAGGTGAGCTCCAGCCGTCCGTCGCCGAGATCCAATGACGCTGACCGCAGTACGTCGAGCTGCGTCACGCTCAGCAACCCACCGGGCACCCGGACCCGGGCCAGACCTCCGTCAGCCGCCTGGTGCACTGCCAGCACACCAGGGCATCTGTCCGTCGAAGTCCGCACCACACCGTGATGCTACGTGGCAGCCTGCTGTGTCCTGGACCACGTCACGGCTCCAACCGTCAGTACGGCGCACAGCCCGCCCAAGACCATTGCGGTCGGCACTGACCACGCATCGACCACCAGGCCGCCCAGCAAGGCACCGATCGACAACACCGCCTGGAACGACGAGGTGAACAGGACGGTCGCCGCCTCCCGCGCCTGCGGAGCCGCCGCGGCGAACATGGTCATCGTGCAGACCGGTACGCCGCCGTACCCGAGGCCCCACACCACCAGCAGTGCAACGATTCCCGGCGTACTGGCTGCGAAGAGGGGGAGCAGGAGCATCGCTGCGGCCATCAAACCGGCGCAGGTGGCGAAGGTCAGCCGGAGGTTCCGGGCGGCCGTCGTACCGGCGATGAGGTTGCCGGCCAGCCCGGCGACGCCGTAGACGAGTAGAAGCAGGCTGATCTGGTCGGAGTGCACGACAGGGCGCAGGAACGGCGTCACATAGGTGTACGCCATGAAGTGGCCGGTCACGATCAGACAGGTGGCCAGCAGTGCGCGGTTGCTGCCCCGGAGCGCGCCACGCAGGACGGAAAGCCGGGTGACCTGCAGTGGCGGCAGCGGAGGCACCGTCACCCAAAGAGCAACCATCACGACCAGCGACAGCCCACCGAGTGCGGCGAACGACGCCCGCCAGCCCGGCAGCTCACCCAGAAAGGTCCCGCCCGGTACGCCGAGCACCGTGCCGAGCGGAACCGCCGAGAAGATCACTGCGGTCGCGCGGGCTGTCCACTGCGCAGGGACGAGTCGACCGGCCAGACCGGCGCCGATCGACCAGAAGCCGCCGATGGTGAGGCCGACCAAAACCCGGGCGAGCAGTTCGAGCTCGTACGACGGAGCAGCGGCTGCGAGGACGCCGGCCACGGCGAGCAGTCCCATCAGGGCGCACAGCATCAGCCGGCGGTTGAGTCGCGCCGTGGTGACCGTGACGACCGGCGCGGCGACGGCAGCCACCAGACCGGGCATCGTCATCAGCAGGCCCGTCCGGCCCGGGGTCAGCCCGAAGTCGGCGCCGATCGGGGTGAGCAGACCGACCGGCAGGATCTCGGTGGTGACGATGGTGAAGATGCCCAGCGTCACCGCGGCCACGCCAAGCCGATGGTTGGCCTGCGTTCGCGTCGTCTGCAGTGTCATGACGTCGAGCCAACCGGGAACGACCACGTCACACTGGCGGATTTGCGACACCCCGATCACGATGTCGCGTTCTCGCTATGGCTAGTCTGCCCGCATGCAGATCGTGGTGATCGGTATCGGTGCAGGCGATCCGGAGCAGCTCACGCTGCAGGCGGTGGCCGCGTTGCAACGGGTCGATGTGTTCTTCGTGCTGGACAAGGGCGACGTCAAGCAGGAGCTGGTCGACCTGCGGACGGAGATCCTGCAACGGCACGCCTCCGACTACCAGGTGGTCGTCGGCCGCGACCCCGAGCGGGACCGGTCGACCACGGCGTACGTCGAGGCCGTCGACGACTGGCGGCGACGCCGGGCGGACGTGTGCGCGGAGCTGATCGCAGCGAACCTCGGTGCGGACCAGGTGGGCGCTTTCCTGGTCTGGGGCGACCCGTCGCTTTACGACAGCACGCTGGCGATCCTGGACGACATCCTGGCCCGCGGTGAGCTCTCGTTCGAGATCGAGGTGATCCCTGGCATCAGCAGTGTCTCCACGCTGGCTGCCCGGCACCGCGTCCCGCTGAACCAGGTGGGACGTCCGGTTCAGATCACCACCGGCCGCCGGCTGGCCAAGGAGTGGCCGGACGGTGTGGACGATGTGGTGGTGATGCTCGACGCCCAGACCGCCTTCACTGCGCACCTCGACCAGGACGCGACCATCTACTGGGGCGCCTACCTCGGTACGCCGGACGAGCTGCTGATCGCCGGTCCGGTGCACGAGGTGGCGGCGGAGATCGAGAAGGTGCGTGCCGAGGCCCGCGAGCGCAAGGGCTGGATCATGGACACCTATCTGCTGCGGCGCCCCTAGACCAAAGGTGGTGGTGCCTTGGCCGTCCGGCCGAAGCACCAGTGCGCTACCCCGGCGCAAGCTGCGGGCATGACGAAGAAACTCTTGGCGCTGCTGAGTGCAGCGATGCTCCCACTGGCAATACCGGGCCCGGCGGCCGCGACGGACGTCGTACGGACGGATGCGGGACTCGTTCGGAGCAAGACCGTCGGACAGGCCCGCGTCTTCGACGGCATCCCGTACGCCGCGCCACCGGTCGGCGTACTGCGCTGGAAGGCTCCGCAGCCGGTGCAGCCGTGGACCGGCGTCCGTGAGTCGAAGCTGGGCAGCCCCTGTGCGCAGCAAGCCAACCCCGAAGTGCCTGACGGCTCGACGTCCGAGGATTGCCTCTTTCTCAACGTCACCACGCCGGCCAAGGCATCGCCCAAGCCACGGGCAGTCATGGTGTGGATTCCCGGTGGCGGGTTCTTCCAGGGCGCCGGCAACAGCTACGAGGCGTCGAAGCTCGCCAGTCGCGGCGATGTGGTCGTGGTGACGGTCAACTACCGGCTGGGCATCTTCGGCTTCTTCGGCTACCCGGGACTGCCTGGCTCGGGCACGTTCGGGCTGCAGGACCAGCAGGCCGCGCTGCGGTGGGTGCAGCGCAACGCGCGGGCCTTCGGGGGAGACCCGGGCAACGTGACGGTGGCTGGGGAGTCTGCCGGTGGCATGAGCGTCTGCGCGCAGCTCACCTCGCCGACGTCGGCCGGGCTGTTCAGCAAGGCGACCATGCAGAGCGGCTCGTGTGCGTTCAACTGGGCCCAGAACAGCCAGTACCCCCAGCAGGCCGCCGGTTCGCCCTGGATTCCGGTCCGCGACGTCGAGGCGACCGGAAAGGACTGGGCGGCGAGTCAGAAGGCCAAGCTGAACTGCCGGCTCACCATCGACTGCCTCCGGCGCCTGGATCCCGACGTACTGGTCGAGGACACCTTGCAGTTCACCCAGCTCGCGTACGGCGGCAGCGCCGTACTGCCGTTGAGTCCGGCAACGGCGTTACGCGCCGGCCTGTTCCACCGGGTGCCGATCATGTCCGGCAACAACCACGACGAGTCCACTGGGTGGCTCGCGGCATTCGGAGAGATCACGGACTACCCGAAGCTCGTCACCGACATGGTCGGCGCCAAGCAGGCACCGAAGGTCCTGCGGGAGTACCCGCTGAGCCGCTACGAGTCCCCAGCGGCCGCCTGGGCTTCCGTCACCACCGACCGGATCTGGTCGTGCACGCAGGTCGCTTCTGATCAGCAGGCGGCTCGCAAAGTGCCCGTCTACGCCTACGAGTTCGCCGACAAATACTCGCCGATCAGCCAGCCCGGCCAAGGCGCCTCCCATGCTGCTGAGCTCCCGTACCTGTTCCGCCTCGGTAACTACGACTGGCCGCTCTCCGAGACCCAGCAACAGTTGTCGAACCAGATGATCGACTACTGGACGTCGTTCGTCCGCACGGGTAACCCGAACGGCCCCGACCGGCCGCAGTGGTCGCCGACCGGTCAGGGGGAGGTCAAGGGAATCTCACTGGCTCCGACGGACCAGTCCGGCATCCAGCCGGTCAATCTGAGCAGCGAGCATCACTGCGCGTTCTGGGCCGGCCTCACGCGCTCCACGAGCCGCATCACCAGCGGCGACAGCGTCAGCAACAACAACGCGTAGAAGGTCACGCCCGGTACCAAGGCCGCCAGCAGGAAGGCGAGCAGGGTCAGCCCGGTCAGCAGATAGGAGTTGGTGAGCTCCCGCGCGCTGACCGGGTTGGCCGGGTTCTCGAGCTTGTCGTGGCCGTGGACCATCCGGGTCAGCCAGGTCTGGGTGATGCTGAGTACCAGGATCACCCCGGTGTAGAGGCCGGCGGTGAACTGGCTGCTCTCGTAGGCGCCGACGATCTGGGTCGGGAACGGCAGGAACACGATCGCCAGCAACCAGAGCAGGTTCACGAGCATCATCGGCGCGGTGTAGGCGCGGACATGGGCGAAGACCCGGTGGTGCCCGAGCCAGAAGCTCGAGATCACCACGAAACTCAGCAGGAACGTGAAGATCTGCGACTTGTGCTCGGTCACCACGTGGACGGCGTTCTGGTCGTGCGCCGCCGACTCGGTGACAACGTCGACCAGCGGCAGGATCAGCAGCGTGACCGCGATGGCGACCACTGCGTCGGTGAACAGGATCAGGCGGTCCGGGCTGTTTGTGTCACTCACGGCGGTCACCCTAGTGCGCTCAGGTGTCGGGCAGCGAGAACATCGACCAAGTGATCCGGTCCTTGCCGGGCGCGGCCTGCAGGTAGGGCTCGATCAGAGCCTTGATCCCCTCGCGGAGGGAGTCCAGGTCGGCGGAGTCCACATACAGCGACGCCTGGCTGTAGCCGAACTGCTCGAGTCTGCTGTCGAGGTCGCCGCGCTCGACCAGCCGATCGAAGTCGGCGGTCAGTTGCGTGAGCAGCAGCAGGAGGCCACGCCGGTGCTGATCCGGCGTCATCGCGCGTGCCTCGTCCACCTCGATCCGGGCGCTGGTCGTGGCCTGATCGAGAGTGAGCGTGCGTTCGATCGCGCCGCGAACCCGTCGCTCGCGAACGACGGTCAGGATTCCGCCCTCGATCAGGGCGGCCACGTGCCGGTACAGCGTCGTGGCCGGGATATCGGGCAGATCGTGCTTCAGGTCGGTGGTGGTCACCTCGCGGCCGAGCACCCGCTGGACGACGCGCCAGCGGATCGGATGCAGCAGCAGGTCGGCCATCGGAGTGGTCGGTGGCGTTGAGGGTTCGGTCATGGTCTACCCCTATTGATTCCAAGTATGGGAATAATACTCTTAGTGGAACCAATCGCCCTCGACCGAGGAGTCTGCCGTGTCGAACCACCAGCAGCCCGATCGTCCGAACACCTCCGGAATCTCGCGGCGCACCATGCTCGCCGCGGCCGCCGTCGCCGTACCAGCTAGTGCTCTGGCTGCCTCGCCAGCCTCCGCTGCCCCAGTCGCCACCAAACCGTCCCGTACGACGCCGGCCGCGGTCGGGCGGCTGTTCGACAAGATCGAGGCCGGGATGGCGAAGTACGCGATCCCTGGGGCCGGCCTGGGCGTCTGGTACCGCGGCCGTGAGTACGTCCGCGGTTTCGGTGTCACGAGCGTCGACAACCCGTCTCCGGTGACCGCCGACACCGTCTTCCGGATCGGCTCCACCAGTAAGACCTTCACCGCGACGGTGATCATGCAGCTGGTCGAGCGCGGGTTGGTGCACCTGGACCGGCCGGTCCGCGCCTACCTGCCCGACTTCGCCACCGCCGACCCCACAGTCGGGCCGCGGGTCACTGTCCGGCAGTTGCTGAACCACACCGCCGGCTGGCGGGGTGACACCTTCGTCGACACCGGTGATGGTGACGATGCACTGGCCCGGTACGTCGCAGCGCTGTCCGCGGCGCCGCAGCTGACTCCGGTCGGCAAGGTGTTCGCGTACAACAACGCGGCGATCGGCGTGGCCGGCCGGATCATCGAAGTCGTCACCGGCAAGCCGTACGAGACCGCTGCCCGGCAGATGCTGATCGACCCGCTCGGACTGGCGCATAGCCGGTTCTTCCGCAGTGAACTGGGCGGATTCAGCGTCGCCGCGTCGCACAACGTCGTCGACGGGAAGGCTGTCGTCGAGCCGGCGTTCGACGCGATGCCGCGCAGTCTGCACTCGTTCGGCGGTCTGATCTCCAGTGCGCACGACCAGTTGCGCTATGCGCGATTCCAGCTCGGCCACCACGGATTCCCGCGGTTGTTGCGCGACCGGACCCGCGTGGCGATGCAGTCCAACCCCGGGCCGGGCGGCACGCTCTTCGTCGAGCTGGACGGCGTCGGCGTCGGCTGGATGATCCGGCCGACCGCTGAGGGCGTGAAGGTGATCCAGCACGGTGGTGACTGGTCCGGCCAGCACTCTGGCTTCCTGATGGTGCCGAAGCGCGACTTCGCGCTCACAGTGCTGACGAACTCGGAGAGCGGTCCGGCGCTCACGGCCGAGCTGTTCGCCGACGACTGGGCGCTGGCCGAGTTGGCCGGCGTACACAACCTGCCCGCCGTGCAGCGTCCGCTGACACCGCGGCAGCTCGCGCCGTACGAGGGCCGCTACGTCGCCAGCCAGGTCGGCGTCGACGGAGTGGAGAGCTCGTTCGCGCTCGACCTGACGGGCGACCACGGTCAGCTCCTGGCTTCGGTCGAAGGGCAGCCGGCCCTCCGCTTCGGCTTCTACCGTCGCGACTATGTGCTGTCGCTCGGGCTCGACGGCACCCCGGACCACGTCCGCGCGAACTTCGTCCCCGGGCACGATGGCAGGCCCGCCTTCCTCCGGTACGGCGGCCGCCTGTACCGCCGGCAGACCACGGCGGCCCGGAGCGCTGCGAACCGGGCTGCTGCGACCCGGCCGCTCACGAGTTTCGCCGCACTGACGTCTCCCGTCCGCTGACCAGGAGCAGCAGGTCCTGAGCGGTGCCGGTGACCACTTCACCGGCACCGTAGGACCAGTCCAGGTCGGTAGCACGCAGTTGGGTGCCGGACAGGTCCACACCGAAGTACTTGATGTGTTTGGCCTGTACACCGCCCAGAACGACCTGCAGCCGCTCCAGCGGTACTCGACGACCGATGCCCAGCGCAACGGTCATGTCGAGGCCGTGGATGACGTCATGGGACAACGCGCCCTCGTAGCCGCCGCCCGGCGGCTGCCACGGGTGGTTGGTGTTGTCCCGCAGACACTCGAGCAGCTCGGCGTTGCTCAACGCCGCGGTGTCGGCGCGTGCCGCACGCTCGGAGAACTTGTTGAAGCGGCCACCTGCCTTCGCGATCCCGAGCAGCACGCGGGCAGTGGAGTAGCGGTACGGCATGGTGATGTGGGCGACCACCTCACGCACCCGCCAGCCGCTACACAGACTTGGCTTGTCCCAGTCCTCGGCGGACAGCCCGGCCAGTAGCTCGACCAGGTCGGTACGTTCGGCGGCAACGAGCTCTCGAATCTCTGTCATACCTGACCGACGAACAGCTCAGCTCTGGACGGACACCTCGGCCAGCCGCCGCTCCAAGTACCTCCGGTCGGCATCTGTGGTGGCCAGCGCGACGGCCTGTCGGTACGCCGTCACCGCGTCCGTACGGCGGCCGAGCCGGCGCAGGAAGTCAGCCCTGGCGGCTGGGAGCAGGTGGTACCCGGCCAGCGACCCTGCGGCGAGCCGATCGACCAGAGCGAGTCCAACCGCGGGCCCATCAGCCATACCGATCGCGACAGCTCGATTGAGCGCGACCACTGGAGTCTGGGGGAGCTGTGCGTACAGAGCTGCGATCTGCGGCCAGTCCGTATCGGCCGCAGTCCGAGCGGTCGCATGGCACGCAGCAATGGCGGCCTGCACTTGATAGGGACCCGGACTGCGTCGCTGAAGCGTGCGGTCGAGTAGTTGCTCGGCCTCCGCAATCAGCTCGCAGTTCCATCGCGTCCGGTCCTGCTCATCCAGTGTGACGAGAACGCCGTCGGGGGAGAGGCGCGTCTCCCGACGAGAGTCGTGGAAGAGCATCAGTGCGAGCAGTCCCGCAGCCTCTGGCTCATCCGGCATCAGCTCAACGAGCAGTCTGGTGAGCCGGATGCCCTCCTCACTCAGAGTGCTCCGCGTGACATCGGAGTACCCCTCGTTGAACAGCAGGTACAGCACCGCGAGTACGGCGGGAGTCCGCTCGGGCAGCAGATGCGCCGGAGGAACGCGGTACGGGATTCCGGCGTGCTGGATCTTCCGCTTGGCTCGGGTGAGCCGCTTGGACATGGTCGGTTCGCCGACCAGGAACGCTCGCGCGATTTCCGTCGTACTGAGTCCGGCGAGCGTGCGCAGCGTCAACGCGACCCGCGCCTCCATCGCCAGCGCCGGATGGCAACAGGTGAACATCAACCGCAGCCGATCGTCCGGTACGTCGTACGCGGGGGCGTCGGGCTCGTACATCATCGCAGCGACCTCCTGAAGCTTGGCGGCTCCGACTGCCTCGCGACGGATCCAGTCGATCGCGCGGTTGCGCGCAGTGGTCGTCAGCCATGCACCCGGCCGGTCCGGCACGCCGTCGCGCGGCCAGCGCTCGAGAGCGGCGGCGCACGCCTCCTGCGCGCACTCCTCGGCCAGCTCCCAGTCCCCGGTCATCCGGATCAGCGTGGCGACCACCTGGCCCCACTCCGCCCGGAAGACGTCGGCGTACGTCACAACACCGGACGGATCTCGATCGTGCCGTAGGTCGCCGCGGGGTGCTTGGCGGCGATCTCGATCGCCTCGTCCAGGTCGGCGCACTCGATCAGCACGAAGCCGCCGATCTGCTCCTTGGTCTCGGCGAACGGCCCGTCGGTGAGCAGGAGCTCCTGCTCACGCACCCGCACCGACGTCGCCTCGTTCGGCGGGTACAGACCGGCGCCGCCGATCACCACGCCGCGCGCTTCCATCTCCTCCGACCAGCCGCCGCAACCGTCGTTCGCGTGCTCTGCGGCGCTCTCGTCACCGGCAATCATCAGCAGGTACTTCACAGTCGTCCCTCCGACTTCCCAGTGCCAACAACAGGCCCTAACAGTTCACCGACGAACACGCTCTGCGGAAACAGACACGACCTACACTGCCTTCTATGCCTGACCGTACCCAGACCATCGCGTACCCGGCAGTCGGCTCGCGGCCGTCCCGACGGGACACCGAGCCCCTGGCACCGCACGTCATCGTGCTGTTCGGCGCGACCGGCGACCTGGCCAAGCGCAAGCTGCTGCCCGGTCTGGCCTACCTCCAGCAGTCCAAGTTCGCGCCCGACGTACGGATCATCGGGTCGGCCACCGAGGACCTGACCACGGACGAGTTCCGGGAGCGGGCCCGGCAGGCGGTCGAGACCTACGGCACGCACCGGATGAGCGACGACGAGTGGGAGCAGTTCGCGAGCCGGCTCGACTACGTGTCGGTGTCGGCCGGTCCGCAGGCCCTGGCCGCGACGGTGCAGGCCGCCGAGGAGCTGCTGGGCGAGGGCGTCTGCCGGTTGCACTACCTGTCGGTGCCGCCGAAGGCCGCACAGGCCGTGATCGCGATGCTGCGCGACGCCGGACTGGTCGAGCGCGCCCGGGTGGTGATGGAGAAGCCGTTCGGTGACGACCTGGCCAGCGCCATCAAGCTGAACGACTTCGTCCACGAGACCTTCGACGAGGCGCAGATCTTCCGGATCGACCACTTCCTGGGCAAGGAGGCGGCGCTGAACATCCTCGCCTTCCGGTTCGCCAACGGCCTGTTCGAGCCGATCTGGAACCGCAACTTCATCGACCACGTGCAGATCGACATCCCCGAGGAGCTCGGCCTCGACCAGCGCGCCACCTTCTACGAGCCGACCGGCGCGTTCAAGGACATGGTCGTCACGCACCTGATGCAGGTGATGTCGTTCGTCGCGATGGAGCCGCCGACGGCGCTGGAGCCGCGGGCGATCTCGGAGGAGAAGAACAAGGTCTTCCGGTCGATGCTGCCGATCTCGCCGACCGACGTGGTCCGCGGCCAGTACGCCGGCTATCGCAAGGAGGAGGGGGTCGCGCCGGACTCCGACACCGAGACGTTCATCGCGCTCAAGGTCGAGATCGACAACTGGCGCTGGGCCGGGGTCCCGTTCTTCCTGCGCACCGGCAAGCGGATGGCGCAGGGCCAGCGGATCATCTCGATCGCCTTCAAGGAGGCGCCGAAGACGATGTTCCCGACCGGCTCCGGCGTCGGCTCGGAGGGCCCGGACCACCTGACCTTCGACCTGGCCGACTCGTCCCGCGTCTCGCTGTCGTTCTACGGCAAGCGACCCGGCCCGGGGATGCGTTTGGAGAAGCTGTCGATGCAGTTCTCGACCCAGGAGACCGGCAGCGCGGGCGACGTACTGGAGGCGTACGAGCGGCTGATTCTGGACGCCATGCGCGGCGACCACACGCTGTTCACGACCGCTGAGGGCATCGAGTCGCTCTGGGATCGCTCCGCGCACCTGCTGGAGGACCCGCCGCCGGTCAAGCCGTACCAGCCCGGCACCTGGGGCCCGAACGCCATTCACCAGCTGATCGCACCGCGTGCCTGGCGGCTGCCGTTCGAGCGCGAGTGGCGCGAGCACAAGCCTTAGAGGTGTACGGCGCCGACTGCTTCGCGGATGGGACCGCGGTGCAGTCCGCCGTGCCCGGGTAGTACGACATTCGCGTCCAGATCCACCAGCGGCTTCAGCGCACCGAGCAAGTCCGCGGGATCACCGTGCTGGAACAGCGGTGGGATCAGCTGCGGACCGACGGCCGCCACAATCTTGTGTCCGGTGACCAGAGCGTCGCCTGTGATCACCACGCCGGCCGACGGCACGAAGTACGCCGTGTGCCCGGCAGTGTGACCGTGAGTCGGCACGGGCACCGGTGCGCCCGGCAGGTCGAGCGCACCGTCCGTCGGGAACGCCTGGACGTGCGGCGCGGTCACGTCCTGCATTGCGCCGTTGCGGATGATTCCGACCGCCCACGGCAGCACGCGCGGCCGCCACAGGTTGCCGATCAGCTTGGCCGGAGCCAGCTGGTCCAGATAGTCCCGATGGGCGTGACCGACCTCAGTAGGATCCGCGTACGCCGGCGTCCCGTAGCGAGCGTGGAACGGGTTCACCGCACCCATGTGGTCGACGTGCGCATGCGTCAGCAGCACGGCCTGCACATCCTCCGGCCGATGCCCGATCTCCCGGATCGACGCCTCCACGGCGTCCAGGTCTCCGGGGTAGCCACCGTCGACCAGCGTCAGGGCGGACCCGTCGCGCAGGATCACCCAGTTGACCGCCGGGCCCTGCACGAAGAAGACGTTCTCTGCCGCTTCCACCACGCCGCTATCAGTCACGCGCTCGATGGTACGGCGATTGTCCCCAGGGCCAGGTAACGTCCGGTTGCGTGAACGTCGAAGAACGCATTCAGGAGCTGGCCGGCCGGATCGTCGAGCTCCGCGACGCGTATTACCAAGGTTCCCCGGTGGTCGCGGACGCGGAGTACGACGCGATCGAGGACGAGCTGCGCAGCCTGATCGTCGCGAACCCGGAGCTGACGCCGGACCCGAACCCGTTGGACGAGGTGGGTGCGCCGGCGGTGCTGCACGCACCGATCCGGCACTCGCGGCCGATGCTGTCGCTGGAGAAGGCGACCAAGCCGGAGCAGGTCGAGGCGTTCTTCAGCCGGTTCCCCGGCCAGCCGGTCGTGGTGATGCCGAAGCTGGACGGGCTCTCGCTGGCGCTGGTCTACGAGGACGGCCGGCTCGCTCGCGCGATCACCCGCGGCGACGGCACCACGGGTGACGACGTCACTCCGCTCGTGCGGGCGCTGGCGGACGGCGTACCGCACAAGCTGGAGGCGCCGGGACGCGTCGAGGTGCGTGGTGAGGCCGTCATGCTGCGGTCGACCTTCGCGGCGTACAACGCGGCGCATCCAGACAAGCCGCTGATCAACCCGCGCAACGCCGCGGCCGGCACGCTGCGGGCCAAGGACCCGGCAACGGTCGCCGAGCGGCGGCTCCAGTTCCTCGCCTTCGATCTGCACACCGACCCGGACAGCACTGAGGCCGACCTGGAGCGCGCGCTCAAGACTCTCGGCTTCACCGCGGCCGACATGCGGCACTGCACCGACGCCGCGGCTGCGCAGGAAGTCATCACGGGCATCGAGCAGCAGCGCAACGAGCTCGACTACGACCTCGACGGCGCCGTACTGCGGCTTGCCGATCGCGACGCGTATGCCGCGGCCGGGACCCGGTCGAACTCACCGCGCGGCGCGCTGGCGTTCAAGTTCGCGGCCGAGGAGAAGACCACGATTCTGCTCGAGGTCCGCTGGGACGTCGGCAAGACCGGCAAGATCGCTCCGGTCGCCTGGCTCGAGCCGGTCTTCGTCGGCGGTACGACGGTCACCCGCGCGACGCTCGCCAATCAGGAAGTGATCAAGGCCCGCGGCATCAAGATCGGCGACACCGTCCTGGTCCGTCGGGCCGGTGATGTGATCCCGTTCGTGGCCGGTGTGCTCGACGCATCCCGTCGTACCGGGGCTGAGGTCGACATCGTCCCGCCGACCCACTGCCCGTCGTGCAACGAGCCTTTGACCGAGCAGGGCAACAGCCGCGAGCTGTTCTGCACCAACGTCGCCTGCCCGGCCCAGACCGTGCGCCGCCTGATCCACTGGGCCTCCCGCGCCGCCGCCGACATCGACGCCATCGGCGGCGTCTGGATCGAGCGCCTGGCCGAATCCGGCGACCTCGAGAACCCGTCGGACTTCTACAGCCTCACTAAAGAGCGCCTGCTCGAGTTCGACCGCGTCGGCGAGGTCTCCGCCACGCGCATGATCGACTCCATCGAAGCCAGCAAGCAGGTCGGCCTCCGCCGCGCCCTGATCGGCCTGGCCATCCCGATGGCCTCGGAGGGCACGGCGGCGCGCTTGTGCCGGGCGGGCTTTCCTTCCCTGGAAGCGGTTCTGGAGGCCGGCGAGGAAGGCGTCGTGGCCGTCGACGACATCGGCCCGAAGGTCGCCGCCTCCCTCATCGAACATCTGAACCGGCTGCGTCCCGAGCTGGAGCGCCTCCGCGCCGCAGGCGTCTCCCTCGACGTCCGTGAGGAAGACCTGCCGCCCGTGGTGGCCGCCGGGGCGCCGCTGGAGGGCAAGACGGTCGTCGTCACCGGCTCCATCTCCAATCCCCGCACCGGTGAGAAGGTGACCCGCCCCGCCTTCCAGCGTCTCTGCGAGCGGGCCGGCGCCACCATCGCCTCCTCCGTCTCCGCCAGCACCGACTACCTCATCACCGGCGCCGACGTCGGAGCCTCCAAACTCACCAAGGCCGAGAAACTCGAAGTAGAGGTCGTCGACCAATCGGAGATCTGGAAGCTCCTTCAGGAGGCCGGCGTCGCCTAGGGTTCGACGCCCCAGGCGAGGGTGCCGCTGAAGTAGCCGGTGACGCGGTCGAAGTCGGTCAGGGTGTTGCTGACGCGGTAGCTGTGGTCGTCGGCCTGGTTGAAGGCCGACCAGTCGGACTTCGCCACGCGGAACTGGATATCGCCGGTGCTCGCGCCGGGGGCGAGGCTGCCCGCGGCGAAGGTGATTTCCAGATAGGCGTCGGCCCCGGTGCGGGCGGTGGTCAGCTTGACGACCCTCGCCGTGAGGTTGGCGCAGCCGACCTGCGCCCAGTCGCACCACACCTGGTAGGTGGGCGAAGGAGCGTCACCGGTGAACCAGTACCGCAGCGACACGGTCGACAGGCTCACGGCCGTCGTACCGCGGTTGGTCGCCTGCAGTGTCGCGCCGATCTGACCGGACGTCGCTCCGGACGAACCCTTGTGCTGCACGGCCAGGGTGCTCGCCGGCGTCTGGGTGGTGTGCACGGTGACTGGGCTAGAGCCGCCTGATACGTTGCCGGAGGCATCTTTAGCGCGGACCGCGAAGGTGTACGACGTATCTGGTGTCAGACCGGTGACCTGCAGGCTCGTCGTGGCCGTGGACCCGGCAACCGTGGTTCCGTTGAGTACGTCGTACCCGGCGACGCCGACGTTGTCGGTGGACGCAGTCCAGCTCAGTACGACGCTGCTGCCGGTCACAGCCGACGCTGTGAGCTGAGTGGGCGTGCTCGGCGGCACACTGTCGACTGTGCCGCTCGGCTCGACACCCCAGACCACCTTGCCGCTCTGGCGCAGCACGATCCGGTCCGTCTGCGCGACCGCGTTGCCGGTGCCGAGGCCAACGGCTGACCAGTCGTTGGTCGGGTCCCACGTACCGGTGCTGGTGATGCGGAACTGCACCTCCTTCCGGTACGCCGACTGCCCGGCCGGTGTCACGCCGGTGCACGGGATCTCCACGTAGTACGTCGAACCGCTGTAGTGGATCGGAGCGCTCGCCGTACCGCACTGGTTGTAGTTGGTGGTCACGCTGACCTGACTCGAAGTAGTAGAGCCATCCAGGGTGAAGTAGTAGCGCAGTGTCCCGTTGAACGACCTTGCCGGCCAGGCGCTCTTGTTGAGCACGAAAGCCTTGATCTCACTGAACTGTGCGCCCGATTGGCTCAGTGAAGCCTGCACGGTCAGCTCAGGCCCGTCCGGGGTCTCCGCCACCGGGAAGTTCGCCAGGGGAGTGCCGCCGTACTCGCCGTACAGGCGGGCCAGTGCGCTGGTGAAGCCGGCGTTGTAGTCCAGTGCGACCTCGTTCATCACGTAGTCGCTGCGGCTGTCGGCGTACGCGTCGTCATTGCTCTTCGGTCCGCCGACCAGGGCGCCGTACAGGGTGTGCCTGCTGACGACGGGCTCCTGAATGCTGTCGGCCCAGGACCCGTGCGCCGTGCGGTGATGTGGGTTGCGTGGTGGGTTGGCGCCGAAGCCGATGAGATAGCTGGAGTTGCGGGGGTTGTCACCGAGTGCGTAGTTGATCTGCCGCGCGCCGAAGTCGTGATAGGTCCTGGCGCGTGCACTGTCCCGACTGGTCAGCCAGTCGGAGTACACCAGTGCGACGAACGCAGTGTTGGCTGCATAGCGCAGTGAGCCCCAGGTATCGAGCACTGCCTGACCACCGGGGGAGTACCGGACTCTGGCGCCGTTGTAGCCGGTGGTCCAGTAGTCCAGCCAGCGGTTGGCGTCGGTGATGTACGCCTGCTCGCCGGTCAGCTGGGCCATCAGCACATACGCGCCATAAGCCTTGTCGTCCCAGGCGATCGTCCACTTGTAGGAGCGCTCGGAGGTCTGCGACTCGGTCGAGAGCTTCTGGTACTCCGCCTTGGCCTTCGTCAGGTAGACCGCGTCACCGGTGGCCCGGTAGAGCCAGATCGCGCCCCACACCAGCTCGTCCTGGTACCCGCTCCACGAGTTGTAGAACTTGCCCGCATCGGTGATGCAGTCGCTGTACTTGCCCCGGTAGGTGTCGGCAAAGCTGTAGAGCTGCTTCGCGTGCGTCACCAGAGTCGCCGCGTACGCAGGATCAGAGCTCTTGAACACCATCGAGGCGGACGCCATCGTGGCGGCGTACTCACCGGCGAGGTCCGAGCCCGGACACGACGGATCCACCTTGTACGACGGCCGCGCCATCGGCATCACCTCCGCGGAACCCCACCAGGCGTGGTCGGGATCGCCGGCGCCGACCTGCCCGTAAACGACGTTGGCCGACGGGTGTGCCTTGATGATCCAGTCGGTGCCCCAGCGCAGGTTCGCCATCAGCGGGTCGAGCTGGCCGGAGCTCACATACGCAGCGCGGTTCTCCACCGCGCCCCAGGCGAGCATCGACATACTGAACGCGAACGGCAGCCCGAACTTCACGTGGTCGCCGGCGTCGTAGAAGCCGCCGGAGAGATCGAGTCCAACGTCGCTGCCGTCCTGCAGCGCCGAGTCCGCGCGCCAGCTGACGCGATTGGTCGCCGGCAGCTTGCCGGAGCGTTGCGCGTCGTAGAACCAGACGGCCTTCTGCAGCGCCTCGCCGTAGTTGAAGGTGGCCGCTGCTGACGCGGTCGGTGGCGGCGGGCTGATCAGGGCGGTGAACAGGATGGCGAGGGCGGTCAACACTCGCAGGAAGCAGGTTCGCATAGGAGCCTCCGAGGGGCGGTTCCTCGGGAGCGTAAAGAACCGCATCGGCCTCGGATAGGGGCTTAAACGTTTCGGATCCGGGCCTGCTGAACGCAAGCTCCAGGAGCTCCTGGGAGTTTGTCATGAGCTCTTTACGGGCTGATGTCGTCCGGTTACAGTTCGGCAAACTTGGGAGCGCTCCCACCCCCGTCCGCCCCGACGCTGCGAGGTTCCTCATGCGTTCAAGAAAACCGTTCATAGTCAGAGTGGCCGCCGTTGTGGCGGCTGCGTTCGCCACCATTACCGCCGGCCTGACGGCGGTCGACGCCGCCGCCACTGTCACTGCCGCGCCGGCGGCGAGCGGGTGCAGCGTCTCGTACTCGGTGACGAGCCAGTGGCAAGGTGGCTTCAACGCCGACGTCGCCGTGACCAACCTCGGTGCACCGGTCGACGGCTGGCAGTTGGTCTGGACATGGCCGTCCGGACAGCGGAGCACCCAGGCGTGGAACGCGACCATCACGACCTCCGGAAGCCGGGCGACGGCCAAGGATGCCGGCTACAACGCCAGGATCGGCACGAACGCGAAGGTGTCCTTCGGATTTACCGGCACCTGGACGGGATCCAATCCGGTGCCGTCGTCCTTCGAGCTGAACGGTGTCCTGTGTACCGGCAGCGCGAGCTCCGACGCGATGGCCACCGTCGCGGCGATGCAGCCGGGGTGGAACCTGGGCAACACGCTGGACTCGACCGGCAGTGACGAGACGTCCTGGGGCAACCCACGGGTCACGGAAGCCTTGCTGGACCAGGTGAAGGCGCAGGGCTTCAAGAGCATCCGCATCCCCGTGACCTGGAGCCAGCACCTGGGTTCGGCGCCGGGCGCTCCGATCGAGGCGGCGTACCTGGATCGGGTCAAGGAGGTCGCCGGCTGGGCGACCGCGCGCGGTCTGTACGTGATGATCAACCTGCATCACGATTCCTGGCAGTGGATCAACACCATGCCGTCCGACCATGACGGCGTACTGGCCAAGTACAACGCGGTCTGGACGCAACTGGCCGAAGCCTTCAAGACCTTCGATCCCAAGTTGACGCTCGAGAGCGTCAACGAGCCGCAGTTCACCGGTAGCTCGGGCCAGGCCCAGGAAGTCCAGTTGCTCACCGAGCTGAACACCTCGTTCCGCGACATCGTGCGCCGATCCGGTGGCAACAACGCGACTCGTCTGCTTGTCCTGCCGACGCTGCACACCTCGTCCGACCAGGTACTGCTCGACGCGCTGGCGACGTCGATCCGCGGCTACAACGATCCCAACCTGATCGCTACCGTGCACTACTACGGCTACTGGCCGTTCAGCGTGAACATTGCCGGCGGCACCCATTTCGACGCCACCGCGCAGAAGGACCTGACCGACACGTTCGACCGGGTCAATGCCACGTTCGTTGCCCGCGGCATCCCGGTGATCATCGGTGAGTACGGCCTGCTCGGCTTCGACCGGCACACCGGCACCATCGAGCAAGGTGAGAAGCTCAAGTTCTTCGAGTACTTCGGCTACTACGCGCGCGCCAAGCAGCTCACCACCATGCTCTGGGACAACGGTCAGCACTTCGGCCGCACCTCGTTCCAGTGGAGCGATCCTGAGCTCATCGCGCAGATCAAGTCGAGCTGGACCACCCGCTCCGGTACGGCGTCGACGGACCAGGTCTTCAGCGCCAAGTCGACCGCGATCACCGCCCAGACGATCACTCTGAACCTCAACGGCACCTCGTTCGTGGGCCTGCGCCACGGCACCACCGAACTGGTGCGCGGAACCGACTACACGATCCAGGGCGACCAGCTCACGCTGACCGCGCCGTTGCTGACGAGATTGAGCGGCTCCTGGGAGTACGGCACGAACGCGGTACTGTCGGCCCGCTTCTCCCAAGGCGTGCCCTGGCGGATCAACCTCATCACCTACGACACACCGGTGCTGAGCAACGCCACCGGCACCACCAGTTCCTTCGCCATCCCCACTGCGTTCCGCGGTGACCTGCTGGCCACGATGGAAGCCAAGTACGACGACGGCACCAATGCGGGTGAGCAGGACTGGACGTCGTACAAGGAGTTCGACCGGGCGTTCGCCCCCGACTACCCAACCGGAGTCACCACGTTGACGCCGGACTTCTTCGCCGCCGTGAAGGACAACGCGCGGGTGACCCTGACGTTCCACTACTGGAGCGGCACCAAGGTGACCTACTACATCACCAAGTCAGGCACCACCGTCACCGGTACGACGGCATGAGGGCCGCGATCGGCGCCTTGGTGCTGGCGATGCTCGTTGCCGTCCCCGGTCCGCCCGTGGCACAGGCTGCGCCCGGCAGCCCGGCGCTCACCCCTCCGATGGGCTGGAACAGCTGGAACAGCTTCGGCTGTGCCGGTGTCAACGAAACGGTGATCCGGCAGGCCGCGGACGCCATGGTCTCCTCGGGCATGCGGGACGCGGGCTACCAGTACGTCGTCGTCGACGACTGCTGGTTCGATCCGCAACGTGATCCGCAGGGCAACCTGCGGGCGCACCCGGCGAAGTTTCCCAGCGGCATGAAGGCTCTGGGCGACTACATTCACGGCCGCGGCCTGAAGTTCGGGATCTACCAGGTGCCGACCGAGCGCACCTGCGCGCAGGGCGGTGGCGCGCATCCGGGGTCCACCGGCAGCATGGGTCACGAGGTGCAGGACGCGCGCTCGTTCGCGTCCTGGGGTGTGGACTACCTCAAGTACGACTGGTGCTCCTCGAGCGGTACGCGGGACCAGCAGGTCGCCCGGTTCACGATCATGCGCGACGCGCTGCGGGCGACCGGGCGGCCGATCGTCTACAGCATCAACCCGAACAGCTACCACGCACCCACGGGCGACAAGTACAACTGGGGTGAGGTCGCCGATCTGTGGCGCACCACCGAGGACCTGTTGGACATCTGGCAGAACGGCAACACCAACAGCTACCCGATGGGCGTCGGCAACGTCGTCGACGTCACCGCGCCACTCGCCGTACAAGCCGGGCCAGGCCATTGGAACGACCCGGACATGCTGGTGGTCGGTCGCCCCGGCCTGACGCTGACCGAGTCCCGATCGCACTTCGCGCTCTGGGCGCTGATGGCCGCGCCCTTGATGGCGGGCAACGACATCCGCACCATGTCCGCCGACGTCAGTGCGATCCTGCGCAGTCCGCGGTTGCTGGCGGTGAACCAGGACTCGCTGGGTGCGGGCGGGCGGCGGGTGCGTGACGACGGTACGACCGAGGTGTTCGCCAAACCACTGGCCGACGGGTCGGTCGCGGTCGGACTGTTCAACCGTGGCAACGCGGCGGCGACCGTCTCGACCACGACAGCACAGATCGGGCTGTCCGGCGGGTCATTCACGCTGACCGACCTGTGGACCGGCGCCACCTCCACGAGCACCGGGCAACTGTCGGCCGGCGTACCCGCGCACGGTGTGGCGGTGTACCGGGTCTCCGGCGGGTCGCCCGTGACCAGCACGACCTCTCGGCTCCGGGGCGCCGGCTCGGGCCGATGCCTCGACACCGACAACTCGTCGACCGCGGCGGGTGCGCTCGCGGTGATCCGGGACTGCCAGACCGCAGCCAGCCAGTCGTGGACGTCGTGGCCCGGCGGCGAGATCCGGGTCTTCGGTGACAAGTGTCTGGACGCCGAGAACTCCGGAACCACTAACGGCACCCGGGTGCTCAGCTGGCCGTGCAACGGCCAGAACAACCAGCAATGGACGTTCCGCTCCGACGGATCGATCGTGAACGTCCGGTCCGGACTGTGCCTCGACGTCAACCAGGCGGCAACCGCCAACGGGTCCCGGCTGATCCTCTGGACCTGCAACAACCAGCCCAACCAGCAGTGGGTCCGCGATCGTACGACAAACATGTGATGAATGCCGTGGAAGAAGCGTGTTGGTTCCGGCCCTAAGCGCTTAGGACGCTCCGCTCTGGACGGATGGCTCGGCATCCCCTACACATACATAGGATGTTTGCCGAGCCTGGGGGTTGAAATGTCGGATGTGACTCGACGGCAGGTGCTGCTGGCCGGTGCGGCGGGTGCGGGCGCCGTACTGGTCCCTGGTCAGCAGACGACGGCCGCGGCCCAGGAGAGCGCGGCGGTCGACGATCTGTCGCTCTGGTACGACCAGCCGGCCGGTTCGGACTGGCTGCGGGCATTGCCGATCGGCAACGGCCGCCTGGGCGCGATGGTGTTCGGCAACACCGACACCGAGCGCCTGCAGCTCAACGAGGACACCGTGTGGGCCGGTGGCCCGCACGACTACAGCAATCCGCGTGGCGCGGGCGCACTGGCGGAGATCCGGCGGCTGGTGTTCGCGAACCAGTGGGGCGCGGCCCAGGATCTGGCCAACCAGACGATGCTCGGCAATCCGGCCGCCCAGTTGGCCTACCAGACTGTCGGCGACCTCCGGCTCACCTTGCCCGGGACGAGTGGCGTCTCCACCTACCAGCGGCGGCTCGACCTCGCCACCGCGACCACCTCGGTGACCTACGTGGCCAACAACGTCCGGTACCGGCGTGAGGTGATCGCCAGTGCTCCGGACCAGGTGATCGCCATCCGCCTGACTGCCGAGACGCCCGGGTCGATCACGTTCTCCGCCGCGTTCAGTACTCCGCAGCGAGCGACGCCGTCCAGCCCGGACAGTACGACGATCGCGCTGGACGGCCGCTCCGGCGATCAGAGGGGTATCGCCGGAGCGGTTCGATTCCTCGTGCTGGCCAAGGCGGTCGCCGAGGGTGGAACCACCACCAGTTCCGGCGGCACGCTGCGGGTCACCAACGCGAACAGCGTCACACTGCTGATCTCGATCGGCACCAGTTACGTGGACTACCGCAACGTCTCCGGCGACTACCAGGGCATTGCCCGGCAGCACCTCGCCGCCGCGCAGGTCACGCCGTACAGCACGTTGCTTGCCCGGCACGTCGCCGACTACCAGCGGCTGTACGGGCGGACCACCCTCGATCTCGGCCGGACCGCGGCGGCGGACCAGCCGACCGACGTACGGATCGCTCGGCACAACACGGTCGACGATCCGCAGTTCTCCGCGCTGCTGTTCCAGTACGGCCGGTACCTGCTGATCTCGTCGTCACGGCCAGGGACCCAACCGGCCAACCTGCAGGGCATCTGGAACGACCAGCTGACGCCCTCCTGGGACTCGAAGTACACCCTCAACGCCAACCTGCCGATGAACTACTGGCCGGCCGGTCCTACGAACCTCGCCGAGTGCTACGAGCCGGTGTTCGGCATGATCGGCGACCTCACGGTGACCGGCGCCCGGACAGCGCAGGTGCAGTACGGCGCGCGCGGCTGGGTCACGCACCACAACACCGACGCCTGGCGAGGGACCTCTGTCGTCGACGGTGCGGCCTGGGGGATGTGGCAGACCGGCGGCGCCTGGCTGGCCACGATGATCTGGGACCACTACCGGTTCACCGGCGACGTCGGGTTCCTGCGCGCGAACTATCCCGCGATGAAGGGCGCTGCCCAGTTCTTCCTCGACACCCTGGTGGAAGAACCGACGCTGAAATGGCTGGTCACCAATCCGTCGAACTCGCCGGAACTCCCTCATCACGCCAACGTGAGCATCTGCGCCGGCCCGACGATGGACACGCAGATCCTGCGCGACCTGTTCGACGGTTGTGCCGCCGCTGCCGACGTACTGGGGGTGGATGCCGACTTCCGCGGGCAGGTCCAGGCGGCCAGGCAACGACTGGCGCCGATGCGGGTCGGATCGCGCGGCAACGTCATGGAATGGCTGTACGACTGGGTGGAGACCGAACCGAACCACCGGCACATCTCGCACCTGTACGGCCTCTATCCCAGCAACCAGATCACCAAGCGGGGTACGCCGCAGCTGTTCGAGGCCGCTCGCCGGACACTGCAATTGCGCGGTGATGCCGGGACCGGCTGGTCGCTGGCCTGGAAGATTAACTACTGGGCGCGGATGGAGGAGGCGAGCCGGGCCCACGACCTGATCCGCTACCTGGTGACGCCGGAGCGGCTCGCGCCCAACGTGTTCGACCTGCATCCGCCGTTCCAGATCGATGGCAACTTCGGTGCGACGGCCGGCATCGCGGAGATGCTGTTGCAGAGCCACAACAACGAGCTGCACCTGCTGCCCGCACTGCCGGCTGCGTGGCCGGCGGGGAGTGTCGCGGGACTCCGCGGGCGTGGCGGCTACACCGTCGGCGCCTCGTGGAACAGCAGTCGGACC
Source organism: Kribbella sp. NPDC005582 (assembly GCF_040605415.1). Classification (NCBI taxonomy): domain Bacteria; kingdom Bacillati; phylum Actinomycetota; class Actinomycetes; order Propionibacteriales; family Kribbellaceae; genus Kribbella; species Kribbella sp. NPDC005582. The sequence goes on along the minus strand of NZ_JBEXCU010000007.1, from coordinate 395,652 downwards.
GACCTGACCGTGACGCCGGACCGGGCCGGCACGGTGCGGATCCGCAGCCGGATCCTCACCGGCCAGTTCGAGTTGCGCGACGAGACGAGCGGCCAGGTGCTCCAGCCGACGAAGCCCGAGCCAGACGTCATCCAGTACCTCGGCCAGGCCGGTCATAGCTATCGCGTGTCCGCAGTGAAGTCCGGTCCGGTCGAGCCCGGCGTCTACTACCGGCTGGTGGCTCAGCACAGCGGCAAGGCGACCGACATCAACGGTGCGTCCACCGCCGCCGGCGCGACGCTGATCCAGTGGCAGCTGCACAGCGGGCTCAACCAGCAGTTCGACTTCCTGCCCTCCGACGGCGGCCACTATCGCATCCGGGCCCGGCACAGCGGTCTGGTCCTCCAGGTCGCCGGGAACGGCAGCGGCGTCGATATCACCCAGCAGCCCGACACTCAGGCGACCAGTCAGCAGTGGCGGCTGGTCGACCAGGGCGGTGGCGCGGTGAGTCTGGTCAACCGGCAGAGCGGTCTGGCCATGGACGTGTGGTCAGCCAGCACAGCCGATGGCGCCCGCGTCTCGCAGTACACGCTCAACGGCGCCGCCAACCAGCGGTTCCAGCTGCAACGCATCTAAGACAAAGGAGAGCCATGGCGCGAGTACTGATCCTTCTCGGCGACGCCGCCGAGGAACTCGACTCGATGTATCCGATCTTCCGGCTTCGCGAAGCCGGCCACGAAGCAGTCGTTACCGCTCCGACCACACGTCCGGTCAGACTCGTGATCCACGACTTCGAGCCCGGCTGCGACGCCTACACCGAAAAACCCGGCCGCCTGCTCCCCGTGGACCTCGCCTTCGCCGACGTCAGACCCGAGGACTACGACGCCCTGGTCATCCCCGGCGGCCGAGCACCCGAATACATCCGCATCGACCCCCACGTAGCCCGCATCGTCCCCCACTTCTTCGAACAACACCTACCGGTCGGCACCATCTGCCATGGCCCCCAGGTTCCAGCCGCGCTAGGTCTCCTTCGCGGCCGCATCACAGCTGCCTACCCACCCCTCAAAACCGACATGGAACAAGCCGGTGCCACCTACAAAGACGCCCCCGACGTAGTAGACGGCGCCATGGTCTCCTGCCGAGGCTGGCCCGACCTCCCGCTCTGGTCCCGAGCCTTCCTCGCCCTCCTGTGAGGTCCTTCACAGATCGTCACAGCCGCGCCGGACCCGGGGTCCTGTGGGCATGATCGAAAAGAACAAGAGCAAGAGCAAGAGCAAGGTCTGGTTCGTCACCGGTTCGTCGCGTGGCCTCGGCCGCAACTTCGTCGAGGCCGCCCTGTCCCGTGGCGACAAGGTGGCCGCGACGGCCCGGACCACCGAAAGCCTCGACGACCTGGTTGCCGTGTACGGCGACGCGGTGCTGCCGCTCGCGATGGACGTGACCGACAAGGCGGCCGTCTTCGCGAGCGTGCAGCGGGCCCAGGAGCACTTCGGCCGTCTGGACGTCATCGTGAACAACGCCGGCTACGCCCAGATCGGCGCGATCGAGGAACTGACCGAGCAAGAGCTGCGCGACCAGCTGGAAACCAATGTGTTCGGTGCCGTGTGGGTGATCCAGGCCGCGCTGCCGCACCTGCGGGCGCAAGGCTCGGGACACATCATCCAGCTGTCCTCGGCGGCCGGGCTCATCGCCACGTCACTCGGCGGCGCGTACCACGCCTCCAAGTGGGCCCTCGAGGGCCTGAACGAAGCTCTCGCGAGTGAGGTCGCCGAGTTCGGCGTCAAGGTGACCATCATCGAACCGGGCGGCTTCGCCACCAGGAAGGGCAACAACCCCGATCCCCTCAACAACGGCCACATGGCTGCGACGAACCCGGCGTACGACGGTCTACGCCAACGCCTCGGCGCGTTCGCGGGCAAGCAGCCCGCCGGTGATCCCGAAGCCGCGGCCCAGGCCCTGCTCAAGATCGTCGACTCCGACGCCCCGCCGCTGCGAATCCTGTTCGGCACAGGCTTCTACCCGATGATCCAGCAGGCCTACGCCGACCGCCTCAAGACCTGGGCCGACTGGCAAGACCTCTCCGCCGAAGCGCAGGGCAACTCCTAAGCCACCCCGCCAAAACCTTCACCCACTGCGCAAAAGCCAACACCCCAGCCTCCCGCCACCGCAAGCAGACCCGCAACCCCAGCCCCGCGCAGCAGGGGGTCCGGGGGGCGCAGCCCTCCCGGGGCGGGGTCTGGGGGCTCCGCCCCCAGAAAGCACAAAAGCGATTCCAAGTCCGCGCAGTGTGCGGACAGGAATCGCCTAGAATCGCGCGCCCCCGGCAGGATTCGAACCTGCGCACCCGCCTCCGGAGGGCGGTGCTCTATCCCCTGAGCTACGGGGGCTCAGGAACGAGGTGAACATTAGCAGCATGTTCCTGCCATCTCCGAATTGGGGGCGGCGGGGTGGGGTAGAACTCGGCCATGCGCAAACTGGGGATCGCTTTGGTGGTCGTGCTTGTCGCCGTGATGTGGCCGGCTCAGGCTCATGCTGTCGACGGCTGGCGGGTGGTGGGCTCGGACAATGCCCGGCCGCTGGATGAGGGTCAGGGGCTTGCCACGGTGACGCGTGGCGGCACAACGCAGTACCGGTACACGGGCAGTGCGACCATCCCGCTCGACCTGTTGGTGAACGGGTGGAACCACGTGGGCGACCCCGGTGCGGCGCAGGGCTGGTACGTCGAGCCGTACCAGCGGGACGACCGCGGCGGGAAGTTGTTCCGGGTGCAGTCACCGACCGGGGCGTGGGCCAACTACAAGCACGCGCTGGAGTCGTGGGAGGCGACGAACAACAGTTGGTCGGCGGTGTCGCCGGACACGCGGTGGATGGTGAACGGTGAGTGGGGCACGATGGATAGGCTGCTGGTCTTCCCGATGCCGGGTGTGGGTGCGACGAACCCGAAGCAGAACCTGCCGCTGGCTTCGCGGATCAACCTCGACCACCCGGTGCGCGACGTACAGGGCTGTGACTTCGTGACGGCGACGCGGCTGTTGTGTGCGTCCGACGACCCGGCCGGCACACTCTTCGGTACGACGAAGCCGCTGCTGCAGGTGGACCTGTCGGGACCGGTCGGCGCTGCCGATGTGACCGGGCAGGTGACGTCGCTCGGGCAGTTGCCGCTGCAGAGTGGTTGCACCGGCAACTTCGAGGTCGAGGGCATCGACTACTTCGAGGCGGACGGGACGCTGCGGGTGATCGTGCTGTCCCCGAGCGTCTGCATCACCACCGACAGCAAGACCTACCGCTTCCAGCGCTAGCCGAAGGACGTAAGGGCTCTCCCTGACGGGACCCTGGAACACCGGTGCGGCGGGATCGGACCAGGCCGAACCGGCGTCATAGTGGTTGTAAGTCCAACCACGAAAGGACGTCGGTTCTCATGGCTAGCTCTCTGGTTCGCCCGTCGAACGGTCGCTGGATCGGCGGTGTCTGCGCCGGACTGGCCCGTAGGTTCGGCACCACCCCGAACACGGTGCGGCTGATCTTCGTGATCAGCTGCCTGCTGCCCGGTCCGCAGTTCCTGATCTACATCGCCCTCTGGATCATGATGCCGTCCGAGAAGTACTAATCTGACCCTTCGTGAGAGCAGGAGTGGGTGCGCTGGCCGCGGTACTACTGCTCGCAGGCTGTGGAGTCGGCCCCGCCGCACCGGCGGCGGCCGAGCTCCGCACCACAGCCCCACCCTGGGACGCTCCACGGGACGCGGTCTCCTACATCGACAAGGCCGGTTTCGAGCGGCTACCGCTCGACTTCTCCGGCCCAGCGCCGTACACGCTGCGCCTGAAGGTCACCCTGGACGGCCAGCCGGTCCAGATCCCGGCCGGAATCGGCGTCGACCGCCTCCGCGCCGAACAGGCCGCCGTCCACACCCACACCACCGACGGCCTCGTCTACGTCGAGGCCAAAACCGCCTCCGAGCGCCCGACTCTCGCCCAGTTCTTCACCCTCTGGGGCCTCCGCTACGACGAAAAATGCCTCGCCGATGCGTGCCGTGACCTGAAGATCACCGTCGATGGGCAGCCCGCGCCGTGGGACGTCCCGTTTCGGGGTGGGGCCAAGATCACAGTGAGTGCGGATCGGTGACTCCGTACCGGGCTGTGGATGGTGGTTCCAGCCAACGGACGGTTCGCCATTAGGCTAAGGCGGTGACTCCGGAACAGCTCGCTGAGAAGATCCTGCAGGCCCTGGCCGCGCTCGCCGCCGACGGCGCCATCACCGTCGAGGGCGGACTGCCCGGTGAGCTGAAGGTCGAGCGACCCAAGAACCCCGAGCACGGGGACTACGCGACCAACGTCGCGATGCAGCTGGGCAAGCGGGCGGGGATGAATCCGCGGGCGTTCGCGGAGCTGCTGGCGGCGAAGCTGACCGACGACGAGGTGATCACCGAGGTGTCGATCGCCGGGCCGGGCTTCATCAACATCCGGGTCGCGGCCGATGCCCAGGGCAAGATCGCGCAGGCGATCGTGGACGCGGGCGCGGCGTACGGGTCGAGTGACACGCTGCAGGGCCTCGCGGTGAACCTGGAGTTCATTTCGGCGAACCCGACCGGGCCGCTGCACCTGGGGCACACCCGTTGGGCTGCCGTCGGGGACGCGCTGGCGCGGGTGCTGATCGCGGCCGGCGCGAAGGTGACGCGGGAGTTCTACGTCAACGACCGCGGCAACCAGATGGACAAGTTCGGCGCGAGCCTGAAGGCGGCGGCGCACGGCGAGCCGATCCCCGAGGACGGCTACCACGGGGAGTACATCGGCGAGCTGGCCCGGCGGATCGTCGCCGAGCTGCCGGAGATCCTCGAGCTGCCCGTCGACGAGCAGACGGTCGCGTTCCGCGAGGCGGGGTACGAGCGGCAGCTCAAGGAGCAGCAGGAGCAGCTGGAGCACTTCCGGACCAAGTTCGACGTGTGGATGTCGGAGCGCAGCCTGCACGAGCAGGACGGGGTCGGGCACGCGATCGAGAAGCTGCGTCAGCAGGGGCACCTCTTCGAGGCCGACGACGCGCTCTGGATGCGGACGACGGACTTCACCGACGACAAGGACCGGGTGCTGATCCGGACCAACGGCGAACCGACGTACTTCGCCTCCGACGCGGCGTACTACGTGAACAAGCGCGAGCGCGGTTTCGAGGTCTGTATCTACCTGCTCGGCGCGGACCACCACGGCTACGTGAACCGGCTGAAGGCGATCGCGGCCTGCGCCGGCGACGACCCCGAGCACAACATCGAGATCCTGATCGGCCAGCTGGTGAAGATCCTCAAGGGCGGCGAGGAGATGCGGCTGTCCAAGCGGGCCGGCACCATCGTCACGCTGGCCGAACTGGTCGAGGAGGGCGGCGTCGACCCGCTGCGCTACACGCTCTGCCGCTACCCGGTCGACTCGCCGCTGACGCTGGACATCGAGGAGATGACCAAGCAGGCCAGCGAGAACCCGGTCTACTACGTGCAGTACGCGCACGCCCGGCTGGCCTCGATCCTGCGCAACGCCGACGAGCTCGGCATCAAGCTGGACGAGTTCGAGCCCGGTCTGCTCAGCCACGAGCGCGAGGGCGACCTGCTCCGCGCGCTGGCCGAGTTCCCGCGGATCGTGGCGACGGCGGCCGAGCTGCGCGAGCCGCACCGGATCGCCCGCTACCTCGAGGACACCGCCGGCGCGTTCCACAAGTTCTACGACAGCTGCCGGGTGCTGCCCCGCGGTGACGAGGAGGTGGAGCCGGTGCACAAGGCTCGCCTGACCCTGGTGTCCGCGACGCGGACCGTGCTCGCCAACGGGCTCGACCTGCTCGGCGTCTCCGCTCCGGAGCGGATGTGAGGGCCCACGAGGCGGGCGCGCTGCACGCCCAGGCCGGCCACCGCGCGCCGCCCTGGCTGAGCGCTCCGCGTGACGTCAACGACTTGGTCCCGCAGCTGTGGTCGTCCACGGCGAAGAAGACCGGCGAGGGTTCGCTGGTCGTCGGCGGTGTCGATGTGCGCGATCTGGTCGCCGAGCACGGCAGCCCGGCGTACGTGCTGGATGAGGACGACTTCCGGACCCGCGCCCGCGCGTTCAAGAACGCGTTCAAGGACTTCGACGTCTATTACGCCGGCAAGGCCTTCCTCAGTACGACGGTCGTCCGCTGGGTGATGGAGGAGGGGCTGAATCTCGACGTCTGCAGCGGCGGCGAACTGGCCGTGGCGCTGAAGGCCGGCGCGGACCCGAAGCGGTTGGGTTTCCACGGCAACAACAAGTCCGAGTCCGAGCTGGCCCGCGCGCTGGACGCCGGGGTCGGCCGGATCATCGCCGACTCGCTCTACGAGATCGACCGGCTGATCGCGCTGGCGCGGGAGCGCGGCGTCGTCGCGCCGGTGATGATCCGGGTCACCGCGGGCGTCGAGGCGCACACCCACGAGTACATCGCGACCGCGCACGAGGACCAGAAGTTCGGCTTCTCGATCACGTCGGGCGCGGCCTTCGAAGCCGTTGCCAAGGTCAACGAAGCGGCCGAGCTCGAGCTGCTCGGCCTGCACTCGCACATCGGTTCGCAGATCTTCGACTCGTCCGGTTTCGAGGTGGCCGCGAAGCGCGTGATCGCCTTGCACGCAAGGGTTTCCGACGAGCTCGGCGTCGACATGCCGGAGATCGACCTCGGTGGTGGTTTCGGCATTGCCTACACCACTCAGGACGACCCGTCCGACCCCGCGCAGCTGGCGACCGAGATGGGCAAGATCGTCGAGCACGAGTGCCGCGCGTTCGGCGTCGACGTTCCGAAGATCTCGATCGAGCCCGGCCGCGCGATCGTCGGCCCGGCGATGTGCACGGTCTACTCGGTCGGCACGGTCAAGGAGGTCGAGCTCGACAACAACGCGGCGCGCACCTACGTCTCGGTCGACGGCGGTATGAGCGACAACATCCGCGCCGCGCTGTACGACGCCGACTACTCCTGCACGCTCGCCAACCGGTACTCCGACGCCCCGCCGACGCTGGCCCGGGTCGTCGGCAAGCACTGCGAGTCCGGTGACATCGTCGTGAAGGACGAGTTCCTTCCGGGCGACGTCGGGCCGGGCGACCTGGTCGCCGTACCGGGGACGGGTGCGTACTGCCGCTCGATGGCGAGCAACTACAACCACGTACCGCGGCCGCCGGTGATCGCGGTCAAGGACGGTCAGACGAGAGTCGTCGTACGCCGGGAGACCGAGGACGACCTGTTGCTGCTGGACATGGGAGTCGAAGGCCAAGTGAGCGAAGCGAACAATCCAATAGAGCCGACTCCCTCGCTCAGTCCGGAGCCGAGCGCTAGCGAGGTGGAGGAATGAGCGACAAACCTCTGAAGGTGGGCCTGCTCGGTTGTGGTGTGGTCGGCACCGAGGTGGTGCGGATCCTGACCGAGCAGGCGGACCATCTGGCGGCCCGTGTCGGCGCCCGGCTGGAGATCGCCGGGATCGCCGTCCGGCGGGCCGGGCGCGAGCGCGATATCGCGGTCGACCCGTCCCTGATCACGACCGACGCGCAAGCGCTGGTCGCCCGCGGCGACCTGGACCTGGTGATCGAGGTGATCGGCGGTCTCGAGCCCGCCCGCAGCCTGATCCTGACGGCGCTGGAGAACGGCGCCTCCGTCGTCACGGCGAACAAGGCGCTGCTGGCCGAGGACGGCCCGACGCTCTTCGCCGCCGCCGAGAAGTACCAGCGCGACCTGTACTTCGAGGCCGCCGTCGCCGGCGCGATCCCGATCCTGCGGCCGCTGCGCGAGTCGCTGGCCGGTGACGACGTGACCCGGGTGATGGGCATCGTCAACGGCACGACGAACTTCATCCTCGACAAGATGGAGTCCACCGGCGCCGGCTTCGACGAGGCGCTCGAAGAGGCCCAGGCCCTCGGGTACGCCGAAGCCGACCCGACCGCGGACATCGAGGGCTTCGACGCGGCCGCCAAGGCCGCTCTGCTGGCCAGCCTGGCCTTCCACACCCGGGTCTCGATCGCCGATGTGCACCGCGAGGGGATCACCGAGGTGACCGCGACCGACATCGCCTCGGCCCGCGAGATGGGCTGTGTGGTGAAGTCGCTGGCCATCTGCGAGCTGGACGAGCTGACCGATTCGGTGAGCGCCCGGGTCTACCCGGCGATGATCCCGAAGACCCATCCGCTGGCCAGTGTCCGGGACGCCTACAACGCCGTTTTCGTGGAATCGAAAGCGGCCGGCGAGCTGATGTTCTATGGTCGTGGTGCCGGCGGCGCCCCGACGGCCAGTGCTGTCCTCGGGGATCTTGTCTCCGCCGCGCGCAACCGGCTCAAGGGTGTGCCGGGGGTCGGCGAGTCGTCGTACACCCAGCGGGCCGTCCGCCCGGTGGGCGAGGCGGTGACCCGCTACCACGTGTCCCTGGACGTCGCCGACAAGGCCGGCGTGCTCGCGGCCGTGGCCCAGGCCTTCGCGGAGCACGACGTGTCGATCCAGACCGTCCGCCAAGAGGGCCGGGGCAGCGACGCCGAGCTCGTCGTGGTCACGCACCGCGCGACCGACGCCGCGTTGTCCGCGACCGTGGAGGCCCTGCGCGACATGGACATCGTCCGGGAAGTCAGCAGTGTGATGCGGGTAGAAGGCGAGTAGAACAATGGCCCACCAGTGGCGAGGCGTGATCGAGGAATACCGCGACCGGCTTCCGGTCTCGACGGACACCCCGGTGGTCACGCTCGGCGAGGGCGGTACGCCGCTGGTGGCCGCGCAGTGGCTGAGCGAGCAGACCAACTGTGAGGTCTGGCTGAAGGTCGAGGGCAACAACCCGACCGGCTCGTTCAAGGACCGCGGGATGACGATGGCGATCTCGCTGGCCGCCCAGGCCGGTGACAAGGCGGTCGTCTGCGCCTCGACCGGGAACACCTCGGCGTCGGCCGCGGCGTACGCCGTCCGGGCCGGAATGCTGCCCCTGGTGCTGATCCCGGCCGGCCGGATCGCGAAGGGCAAGCTGGCCCAGGCCGTCGTCCACGGCGCCAAGCTGGTCTCGATCGACGGCAGCTTCGACGACTGCCTGCGGATCGTTCGCGAGCTCGGCAAGCACTACCCGGTCGCCCTGGTGAACTCGGTGAACCCGGTCCGCCTCGAGGGGCAGAAGACCGCCGCCTTCGAGGTCTGCGACGCGCTCGGCGACGCTCCGGACCTGCACCTGCTGCCGGTCGGCAACGCGGGCAACATCGCGGCCTACTGGAAGGGCTATCAGGAGTACGCGAAGGACAAGCTGGCCACGAAGAAGCCGCAGATGTGGGGCTTCCAGGCCGAGGGCGCGGCGCCGATCGTGCGCCGCGCGATCGTCGAGAAGCCGGACACCGTCGCGACCGCGATCCGGGTCGGCAACCCCGCGTCCTGGACGCTGGCCGAGGCCGCCCGGGACGAGTCCGGCGGCCGGATCGAGATGCTCACCGACCAGCAGATCCTCGCCGCCCAGAGTGCCCTCGCCGCGAACGAAGGTGTCTTCGTCGAGCCCGCCTCCGCGGCCGGTGCCGCGGGGCTGTTGCACGCGAAGGCGCAAGGTTGGCTGCCCGGTGGTTCGACCGTGGTGATCACGGTGACCGGGCATGGTTTGAAGGACATCGACACCGCGCTCGACCACGCCAAGGTGAACGAGTCCCCGGTGACACCCGCTGACACGGATGCCGTCGCTCGCGTTGCCGGTTTGATCTGACATGGGTGATCGTCCGTGTGACCAGGTTCGGGTCCGGGTTCCGGCGACGAGTGCGAACCTCGGTCCCGGCTTCGATGCCTTCGGCCTCGCCCTCACCCTGTACGACGAGTTGGTCGTCACCCCGGGCGGATCCGGGGTGACCGTCCAGGTGAGCGGTTGCGGGGCGGACGACGTACCGCTGGACGAGTCGCACCTCGTGGTTCGGTCGATCCGGTACGGGCTCGAAGCGCTCGGAGTGGAGGTGCCCGGGTTCACGCTGCGGTGTGAGAACCGGATTCCGCACGGGCGTGGGCTCGGGTCGTCGTCGGCCGCGATCGTCGGCGGCCTCGCGGCGGCGTACGGACTGGCGGGTGAGCCGGTGGATCGGGAGCGGCTGCTCCGGATGGCGAACGAGCTCGAGGGACACCCGGACAACGTGGCAGCCGCCGTGTACGGCGGATTCACGGTCGCGTGGCTCGATGGTGAGGACGGGCGGGCCGTGCGGCTGGATCCGGCGGACGGTATTGGCGCGGTCGCGTACGTGCCGTCGACCCGCGTGCTGACGAAAGAAGCACGTGGGTTGCTGCCGAGCGTCGTACCGCATGGTGATGCGGCGGCGAACGCCGGAAAGGCTGCTCTGCTTGTCGTTGCGTTGACGCAGCGGCCCGAGCTGCTGCTGACCGCGACCGAGGATCGGCTGCATCAGGAGTTCCGGGAGCCGGCGATGCCGGAGAGCCTGGCGCTGGTGCACAAGCTGCGGGGGAGCGGGCTGGCCGCGATCGTCAGCGGCGCCGGGCCGACGGTCGTCGTACTCGGAGGTACTGGTTTTCCCCCGCCGCCGGACGGGTGGGAGCGGCACGACCTGACCGTTGACCCAGTCGGCGTACAGGTCTGGTCGATGGAGGCCGGGTGAGTCCGGGAATAGCGGGAAACTGACACGCGTTGAACCCCTGAGCCAGACCGGCGACCCCTCGGGGTGCTAGTCTCGACTCACCCGATCCCCTCCAGGTGATCGGTGAACTCTCGTCACGATCCGGGCTGTGCTCCCGCGTTGTGTGGCGACCCCCCTGTGAACGTGATCTTGCGCCGCCTGCGCCGGGGATGTCCGGGGGGACTCAGATCAGAGCGAGAGTCTCTTGAACCTCACGTGCCACTTCGTTCGGCCGTGGGCATGAAACGGTCGATGGTGCTGTCGCACCTCGACGATCCGTGTGGGAAGGACCTCACGTGACAGAAACTGTTGAAGCCTCCAGCTCCGACGCCGCGGCGACCACCGCGACGCGTCGCCGCAAGGCTGGTGGCGGCCTCGAGGGCATGCTGCTCCCCGAGCTCAAGCAGCTCGCCGGGACGCTCGGCATCAAGGGCACCGGCGCGCTGCGCAAGGGCCAGCTGATCGAGGCGATCAAGGCCGCCCAGCCGGGCGGCTCGACCGGCGGTTCCCGGGCCAAGGCTGCCACCCAGCCGACGCTCGACGAGGCCGCCGACGCGCCGGTGGCGAAGGCTCCGGCCAAGCGCGAGGGCGGCAGCCGCCGGACCCGCGCCGCCGCGGCAGCCACCGAGGCTCCGGTCGCCGAGGCCCCGAAGGTGGCCGAGCAGGCGCCGGCGAAGACCACGGCTCCGGCCGAAGCGAGCACTCCGGCCGCCGAGGCGCCCGCCGTCCAGGCGGCGCAGAACGGCACCGCCGTCGAGGCCCGCACGGAGCAGACCGGCGACCGCGAGCAGAACCGCGAGGGCCGGGACCGCAACCGCGAGAACCAGGGCCGCGACCGGGACCGGAACCGCGATGGCCAGAACCGTGACGGCCAGAACCGCGACAGCCAGAACCGCGATGGCCAGCGCGACGCGAACCGGGAGAACCAGAACCGGGACGGCAACCGCGAGAACCAGGGCCGCGACCGGGACCGGGACCGCAGCAACCCGAACCGCGACGGCCAAGGCCGGGACGGCCAGCGCGACGCGAACCGGGACAGCAACCGGGACGCCGGCCGGGACAACCGGCAGCAGGACCGCCAGCAGGACCGGCAGCAGGAGCAGGGCGGCGAGGAGGGCGACAGCCGCCGGCGCCGCCGCCGGGGCCGCGACCGCGATCGCAACCGCGACGGTCAGCCGGTCACCTCCGGGCGCGACTCGGGCCGGGACTCCGGCCGTGATTCCGGCCGCAACCGCGGCCGTGGCGAGCGGTTCGACCCGGAGCCGACGATCAGCGAGGACGACGTACTGGTCCCCGCCGCCGGCATCCTCGACGTCCTGGACAACTACGCCTTCGTCCGGACCAGCGGCTACCTGCCCGGCCCGAACGACGTGTACGTCGCGCTCTCGATGGTGAAGCGCTACGGCCTGCGCAAGGGCGACGCGATCACCGGTGCGGTGAAGCAGCCGCAGGAGGGTGAGCGCAAGGAGAAGTTCAACCCGCTGGTCCGGATCGATACCGTGAACGGGTCGGACCCGGAGATCGCCAAGCAGCGGCAGGACTTCAACAAGCTGACCCCGCTGTACGCGACCGAGCGGCTCCGCCTCGAGACCGAGCCGGGCGTGCTGACGACCCGGATCGTCGACATCGTCAGCCCGATCGGCAAGGGCCAGCGCGGCCTGATCGTCTCACCGCCGAAGGCCGGTAAGACGATGGTGCTGCAGGCGCTGGCCAACGCGATCACCACGAACAACCCCGAGGTCCACCTCATGGTCGTGCTCGTCGACGAGCGCCCCGAAGAGGTCACCGACATGCAGCGCACGGTCAAGGGTGAGGTCATCGCCTCCACCTTCGACCGCCCGGCCGACGACCACACCACGGTCGCCGAGCTGGCCATCGAGCGCGCCAAGCGGCTGGTCGAGCTCGGCCACGACGTGGTCGTGCTGCTCGACTCGATCACCCGGCTCGGCCGCGCGTACAACATCGCGGCCCCGGCCAGCGGCCGGATCCTGTCCGGTGGTGTCGACTCCTCGGCGCTCTACCCGCCGAAGCGGTTCTTCGGTGCGGCCCGCAACATCGAGGACGGCGGCTCGCTGACCATCCTCGCCACGGCGCTGATCGAGACCGGCTCGAAGATGGACGAGGTGATCTTCGAGGAGTTCAAGGGCACCGGCAACATGGAGCTCCGGCTGCGCCGCGAGTTCGCCGACCGCCGGATCTTCCCGGCCATCGACGTGGTCGCCTCCGGCACTCGCCGCGAGGAGCTGCTGATGAGCAAGGAGGAGACCCAGGTCGTCTGGAAGCTCCGCCGGGTGCTGTCCGCACTCGACGGCCAGGCCGCCCTGGAGCTGCTGATCGGCAAGCTCAAGGAGAGCAAGTCGAACATCGAGTTCCTGATGCAGGTCAACAAGACCACCCCGTCGGCCGGCAGCACCCACAGCACCACCAACGGCGACTAGTACCTGAGTCCAGTGGCTGCTGCCCACCCGCAGCAGCCACTGAACCCACCGTGCGCCGCCACCGAAGCCACCGTGCGAGGGCGTCAAGTCTGCAGGTGAATGTGGGAAGTAGGTTGCCGGTAAAGGTTTTCCAGCGACTCACTTCCCACACTCGACGTGATGTCGACGGGGCGCCCGCCACTGAAGCCACCGTGCGGATGGCTGCTCGTCGCGAGTGAGCCCAGCGTGCGAGTGAGTGTCGAGCGTGTGGAGATTGTCGTTGGTAAGCGCTTGTCGGCGGCACAGTCGGCACACTCGGCGCTTGTACGGCGAGTGGCGCCACCGTGTCGCGCCACTGAAGCCAGCGTGGGGTGGGAATGGCGGCTTGGTGGGGGCGATTGGCCACGGGAGAGTGGCGGATGGCAGAATTGTCTGTTGGTTCCGGTTCACGTTCACGCCGTGGACGACCCGGAGCACCTGATTCCTAGGAGATTGTCTTGAAGAGCGACATCCACCCGACCTACGTGGTCACCAAGGTGACCTGTTCCTGCGGCGCGCAGTTCGAGACGCGCTCCACGGCGGAGAGCGGTTCCATCCACTCCGACGTGTGCTCGCAGTGCCACCCGTTCTACACGGGCAAGCAGAAGATCCTCGACACCGGCGGCCGGGTCGCGCGCTTCGAGAAGCGCTACGCCAAGAAGTAGCTTTCCTACCGCGCGTCGGTCTGCCCCTCACGGGGTGGACCGGCGCGCGGTTTGTGTTGTCAGGGAGTTTCCCGAGAGGAGGAGTGCGGCATGTTCGAGGCGGTTCAGACGCTCAAGGCGGAGTACGCCGAGCTGGAGCGGCAGATGTCCGACCCGGAGCTGCACTCCGACCAGGCGAACGCGCGCCGCGTCGGCAAGCGGTACGCCGGCCTGGCGCCCGTCGTACGGACGTATGACGAGTGGCTGCAGACGGCCGACGACATCGAGGCCGCGAAGGAGCTGGCGGCCGAGGATCCGGCGTTCGCCGAGGAGGCCGTGAAGCTGGCCCACCGGCGTGACGAGCTGGCCGAGAAGCTGCAGATGCTGCTCGTCCCGCGGGACCCGAGCGACGACAAGGACGCGATTCTCGAGATCAAGGCCGGTGAGGGTGGCGACGAGTCGGCGCTGTTCGCCGGGGATCTGCTGAAGATGTACCTGAAGTACGCCGAGTCGCAGAACTGGAAGACCGAGATCATCGACGCGGCCGACTCCGACCTGGGTGGGTACAAGTCGATCACGGTCGCCGTGAAGGCGAAGGGCACGCCGGAGCCGGGCGAGGCGCCGTACGCGAAGCTGAAGTTCGAGGGCGGCGTGCACCGCGTGCAGCGGGTGCCGGTGACCGAGTCGCAGGGCCGGATCCACACGTCGGCGGCCGGTGTCCTGGTGCTGCCGGAGGCCGAGGACGTCGATGTCGAGATCGATCAGAACGACCTGCGGATCGACGTCTTCCGCTCGTCGGGACCGGGTGGGCAGAGCGTCAACACGACCGACTCCGCCGTCCGGATCACCCACCTGCCGACCGGCATCGTGGTCTCGATGCAGAACGAGAAGTCCCAGCTGCAGAACCGCGAGCAGGCGATGCGCGTGCTCCGGTCCCGGCTGCTCGCCGCAGCGCAGGAGGCCGCCGACCAGGAGGCGTCCGACGCTCGCCGGTCGCAGATCCGGACCGTCGACCGCTCGGAGCGCGTCCGCACGTACAACTTCCCGGAGAACCGGTTCTCCGACCACCGGGTCGGCTACAAGGCGCACAATCTCGACCAGGTGCTCGGCGGCGACCTCGCCCCGGTCATCCAGGCGCTGACCGAAGCCGATCTGACCGCACGGCTCGAGGCTGTCGACTCCAAGTGAAGGCGCTGATCACTGCGGCCGCGGACCAACTCCGCGCGGCCGGGGTCGCGTCGCCGGAGTTCGACGCGGCCGAGTTGCTCGCGTTCGTCACCGGTTCATCGCGACTGAACCTGCGCGAGCCTTCTGAGGCTGAGCGTCGTACGTATGACGAGCTGGTCGCCCGCCGCGCGGCTCGGGAGCCCCTACAGCACCTCACCGGTACGGCGGCCTTCCGGTACCGCGAACTGGCCGTTGGACCGGGGGTCTTCGTGCCGCGGCCGGAGACCGAGGTGATGGTCGGCTGGATCCTCGACCGGATCGCCGCGGTGAAGTCCCCGCTGGTGGTTGACCTCTGCTCAGGTTCTGGCGCGATCGCCGGTGCGGTCGCGACTGAGCGGCCGGACGCCGTCGTACATGCTGTCGAGCTGTCGCCCGAGGCGTGTGTCTGGGCCCGCCGCAACCTGGCCGGCACCGGCGCCACCCTGCATGAGGGCGACATCGATGGCTGCCTGCCCGAGCTGGACGGTCTGGTCGATGCTGTGATCAGCAATCCGCCGTACATCCCGTTGACGGCCTGGGAGTCGGTCACCGCCGAGGTCCGCGACCACGATCCGGCGCTGGCGCTGTGGTCGGGCGACGACGGCCTCGACGAGGTGAAGGTGGTTGCTGCTACTGCCGCGCGCCTGCTCAAGCCCGGCGGCTGGTTCGCCTGCGAGCACGCCGACGTCCAAGGTGAGTCGGCGCCGGCGGTCTTCGCCGCCACTGGCTACTTCACCGAAGTGCGGGACAACAAGGACTTGGCCGGCCGCAACAGATTCGCGACCGGCCGCAGAGTCTAGAGAAGGGCGTTCGATCCGAACGCCGCGATTGCCAGAACCAACAGGATTCCCGCGAGCACCAGCTCGGCCCGGGAGCCCTTCACCATCCAGAACGCTCGGATTCGGTCAACGGCGTCGTACAGACTGCTTGTCATCACACACTGCTTTCGCGCGAGGCGGCGGGCGGCTGTGCTGCACCCGCGAACAGATGTAACCCTCCCGGCCGTTGCTAAACGTGATCGATCCCGCACGTGACCAGAAAGTGATCTGCACCCGGCAGTTCCAGGACTCCGACCGAGTCGACCCGGAGGCTCGGACCGGTGAATACACGGTCGATCGACCGGCCGTCGGGCGTCGTCGCCGGAGGCGGATCCGGGAATGCGTCCACCAGCCCGAGCGGGCCGAAGACGTCACCGGGGTTCGGCATGTTGAGGTCGCCTCCGAGCGCCACCCGCCGTACGCCGCCAGTGGCGGATCAGTGCGCTCTCGAACGGTGCCTACCAGATCCTCGGCGTGGGCAGCGGCAAGTCACTCGACGTTGCGGGCTGCAGTCCGGCAGCAGGAGCCGACGTGATCATCTGGCCGTTCCACGGCGGCTCCTGCCAGCGCTGGTACTTCGACCTGGTCTAGCGGGTCTCAGCCGTTGGCTGCGACGTACGCGTCGATCTCGGCGGTCAGGGTGTCCTTCAGCGAGTCCTCGGCGAAGGACACCCGGACGGCGGTCTTGGCGAGTTCGCCGACCCCTGTGGCGTCCAGACCGAGCAGGTCGGCGGCGACGGCGTACTCGTTGGTCAGGTTGGTGCCGAACATCGGCGGGTCGTCGGAGTTGATCGTGACGACCAGTCCGGCCTCGACCATCGCCGGCAGCGGATGTACGTCGTACGACGCGACTGCGCCGGTGGCGAGGTTGGAGGTCGGGCTGACCTCGAGCGGGATCCGGTGCTCACCCAGGTAGTCGACCAGAGCCGGGTCCTGCATGACCGACGTACCGTGGCCGATCCGCTCGGCCCGCAGTACTCGCAGCGCGTCCCAGATCGTCTCCGGGCCGGTGGTCTCGCCGGCGTGCGGCAGGCTGTGCAGGCCTTCCGCGATGGCCGCGTCGAAGAACGGCTTGAACTGCGGCCGCGGTACGCCGATCTCCGGACCGCCGAGGCCGAAGCCGATCAACCCGTCCGGGCGGACCTTGGTCGCGATCCGCAGTGTCTCCTCGGCGGCCGGCAGTCCCGACTCGCCGGGAATGTCGAAGATCCAGCGCAGGGTGACGCCGAGCTCCTTCTCCGCCGCCGTCCGGGCGTCCTCGATCGCCTCGCAGAACGCCTCCGCGGCCAGGCCGCGCTTGACCGACGAGTACGGCGTGACGGTGAGTTCGGAGTACCGGATGTTCCGTGCAGCCATCTCGCGGGCGATCTCGTAGGTCAGCAGCCGGACGTCCTCGGGCGTCGTGATCAGGTCGACGACGCTCAGGTAGATCTCGATGAAGTGGGCGAAGTCGGTGAACCTGAAGTACGCCGCCAGCGCTTCGGGGTCGGTCGGCACCGGGGACCCGGGATGCCGGGCGGCCAGCTCGGCGACGATCCGCGGCGAGGCGGAGCCGACGTGGTGGACATGCAGCTCGGCCTTCGGCAGCCCTTCGAGGAACTCACGGGTGACAGTCATGTCCCGGATCCTAGGGAGTCTCTGGCCCGGTCGGCCGGGAAATTTACAATTGATTGTCAGGTTTTGCTGCGGGGTGGCCCGGTTTAGGCGTAGGCCTGGGTGAGTGGCACGATTCGGTGCGTGAGTGAGCGCTTCGATTTCACGGGTGACGAACTGGCCCCGGCGTACCGCGCGGCAGTGGACGCCATCGAGGCCGGCGACCTGGTGGTCCTGCCGACCGACACCGTCTACGGACTGGCCGCGGACGCCTTCAAGTCCGACGCCGTCCAGCGCCTGCTGGACGCCAAAGGCCGCGGCCGCGACATGCCGCCGCCGGTCCTGATCTCGGTCGTCGAGTCCCTGGACGCCCTGGCCACCGACATCCCCGACGCCGGCCGCGCCCTGTGCGAGAAGTTCTGGCCCGGCCCCCTGACCGTGATCTGTCACGCCCAGGGTTCGCTGATGTGGGACCTGGGCGAGACCCAGGGCACCGTCGCCCTCCGCGTCCCCGACCACGAGAACACCCGCGAGCTGCTGTCCCGCACCGGCCCGCTCGCCGTCAGCTCCGCCAACAAGAGCGGCCAGCCCGCCGCCCTGGACGTCTACGACGCCGAAGAGCAGTTGGGCGACACCGTCGCCGTCTACCTCGACGGCGGCGAAGTCACCGGCGGCCAGCCCTCAACCATCGTCGACATCACCACCGAAACCCCGCGAGTCATCCGGCTGGGCGCTCTCTCGCTCGCCCAGCTCCGCGAGGTAGCCCCCGAGGTAGAAGGCGAAGAGCCCGCCACGGACGAGAAGCCCGCCGAGGCGGTCGCGGACCAGCCGGCGGACGTCGTAGCCGACGACAAGCCGGCGGAGGCTCTCGTGGACGGGAAGCCCTCTGCCGTGAGCGCGGACGAGACGCCGGCCTCGCCTGCAACGGACGACACCCCCGCCGTACCGGCCGATGACAAGCCGACTGATCTGGACGCGAAGCCAACCGATGGTGGGGTTGCGGCGTCCAAGGTGGACGAGAAGCCTGCTAACCCTGATGTGAGGCCTGCGGACTAGTGCGCGAGTACCTGCTGGTCCTGTTCGTGGCGATGGCCACGACCTTCCTGCTGACCGGTGTGGCCCGGCAGATCGCTCTTCGGTACGGCGCCGTGGCCAAGGTCCGTGCCCGGGACGTGCACAAGGTCCCGATCCCGTACTTCGGCGGAGTCTCCATCCTCGGCGGACTGATCGCGGCGTTCGCGGTCGCCTCCAGCCTGCCGTTCCTCGGCGACAGCCTGCAGGTCGCGCACGACGGCCGCGCGATCCTGATCGGCGGCGTGGTGATCTGCGCGGTCGGCGTGATCGACGACCTGTACGAGCTCGACGCGATCACCAAGCTCGCCGGCGAGGTGCTCGCGGTCGGCGTGATGGTTGTCCAAGGCATCCAGTTGTACTGGCTGCCGCTCCCCGGCGGCGTCATCTCGCCTTCCGCCGCACTCCTCGCCGTACTGACCGCAGGCATCCTGCTCGTCTCCTGCAACGCCGTGAACTTCGTCGACGGCCTCGACGGCCTGGCCGCCGGTGTGACCGCGATCGGCGCGCTCGCGTTCTTCACCTACTCGTACCTGCTGAACGTCGAGCAGGACCTCGACCGCGCCACCACCTCGACCCTGATCACGGTCGCCCTGGCCGGCGCCTGCCTGGGCTTCCTGCCGCACAACTTCTTCCCCGCCAGGGTCTTCATGGGCGACTCCGGCGCCCTCCTGATCGGCCTGATGCTGGCCGCGTCCACGATCAGCCTCACCGGCCAGATGGACCCGAACGCCGTCCCCTACGAGGTCGGCGGCTCCAGCCTCCTGCCCGCCCTGTTGCCACTCGTCCTCCCGATCGCCGTCCTCGCCATCCCCGCACTCGACCTGACGATGGCCTACGTACGCCGTACCAAAGCCGGCCGCTCACCCTTCGCCGCCGACAAACTGCACCTCCACCACCGCCTCATGCAGCGCGGCCACTCGCACCGCCGAGCCGTCCTCCTGATGTACCTGTGGACCGTCCTGATCGCCTTCGGCGTCGTCGTCCTCGGCCTCGTCCTCACCTGGTGGACAGCCCTCATCGTCCTCACCATCGCCGCCGTCGCCGTAGTCCTCACCACCGGCCTCCCGCGCCGCGCCGCCGCAAAACCCCTCAGCAAAGTCTGACGCGGGTACCGGTCTCCCGGCGGATCCGGGGACCAGACCACTGGGGTATGTGGGCTACCTATAAGGTGTGGTTGTACAGCGGCAGGGGACTCGTTTTGCTGACAGTGCAGACTTTGTGCTAGTTTTCACAAGCACCAGCAAAGAACTTTGACACCCCTGACCCCGCCCACCCGACGACCTGGCCGCGAGACCTGGTCGCCCGCAGGACGGAACCACCAGATGGCTTCCATGGCCCACAGCCCCAAAGTCGCCGGCCAGGTTACTCGGCACCCGGCGCTGGCAATGCTGCGCGGCGCGTTGGTCGCGGCGCTCGTGGTCGGCCTCAACGCCGCCGCGGTGTCTGCCGTTGCCGCTGGTCTGAAGGGCTTGTGGGGCGCGCTGCTCGGGATGCTGATGGTCATCGTCTTCTCCGGTCTCGGGCTGTTCGCGCTGCACCTTTCGCGGCACACCTCACCGCAGATGCAGCTGGCGATGGCGATGGCGTCGTACACAGGACGGATCGCGATCTTCGGGGGCCTGCTGGCTCTTGCGATCAGCTCGGACAGCCTTGCCGAGCACGTGAATCTGACCGTGCTCGGGATCGTCGCGATGGTGGTCGTGCTGGGCTGGATGGCCGGCGAGATGTGGGCCTGGTCGCGGCTGCGGGTGCCGATCTACGACCTCGACAACGAGGTGAACCCATGACCACGTGTGGTAACGGTTTCACCGCTGTGACTGAGGTCGCGGGTGCCGATGTGACCCGGCGTGTCGCGGACTGGTACCTTTCGGGTGCCAATGAGCGAGCACAAGGATCCGAAGCCATCACCGCAGAATTCCGGCGACGGCTGGCGGGTCCTGTCCTACTTGATCGGCGGTGTCCTGCTCTACGGGGGCATCGGGTTCGGGCTGGATCGCTTGTTCGGCACTCAGTTTCTGGTTCTGGTGGGCATCGCGCTCGGCGCCGGGCTCTCCATCCTGCTGTTGAACTACCGGTACGGGTCGCGGTCCTGATCCCTTCGGGGAACAGTCCGATCCGCACCGGGTCTGACGTTGTTGACCGCCATGCCCTGAGCCGCCCTGCCCTTTGCTACAAGGCGTCCGACTTGAGCACGACGCGAGAGGAGACCCGGTGATCACCGGCGTTCCGACCGAGTTCACCCCGCCCGGTCCACAGAGTTTCGACACCCCACCGATCATCGATGGCGTGGACTGGTTCACCAAGCCCGTCCTGGTGGCCGCGCTGACGGTTGTCGTCATCATCTGGTTCTTCTGGGGTGCGTCCCGCAAGGCCGCGGTGGTGCCGAGCAAGCTGCAGTTCGCCGGCGAGCTGGGCTACAACTTCGTCCGCAACTCGATCGCGCGCGACGCGATCGGCAGCCAGGACTACATGAAGTTCGTGCCGTACCTGACCGGCCTGTTCTTCTTCATCCTCCTGAACAACGTTGCCGCCAGCATCCCGCTGTTCCAGTTCCCGACCTTCAGCCACATCGGCTGGGCGTACGTGGCCGCGATCATGAGCTGGGTCATCTACAACGCGGTCGGCATCAAGAAGAAGGGCCTCTGGGGCTACTTCAAGCACCAGACGATGCCCGCCGGCGTCCCCGGCTGGCTGATGCCGCTGATGATTCCGATCGAGTTCATCTCGAACATCCTGGTCCGGCCGGTCTCGCTGAGCCTGCGGTTGTTCGCGAACATGTTCGCCGGTCACATCCTGCTGCTGGTGTTCGTTCTCGGCGGCGAGTACATGGTGTTCGAGTCCGGCAACATCGCCCTCGGCGGCGTCGGCATCCTCACCTTCCTGATGGGCCTCGCGATCGCCGGCCTGGAGCTGTTCGTCCAGTGCATCCAGGCGTACATCTTCGTGGTCCTGACCGCGCAGTACATCGGCACCGCACTCGCCGACGAGCACTGATCCCGCACCACCCAACAGACCCGTAGTAAACGGAAACCGGATAGCCCCTATCCGTACTGAAAGGAAACACCGGAACCATGGTTTCTCGACTGGCCCTCGAAATGGGCGGAAACATCGCGGTCCTCGGTTACGGCCTTGCGGCGATCGGCCCGGGCGTCGGCGTCGGCCTGATCTTCGCGGCCGTCATCAACGGCACCGCGCGTCAGCCGGAGGCTCAGAACAAGCTGCAGTCGATCGCCTGGATCGGCTTCGGCGTCACCGAGGTGCTCGCGATCATCGGTATCGCCCTGGCGTTCGTCTTCCAGAAGGCCTGACCCAAACCCCTGACTGACAGGATCAAGACATGTTGACGTTGGTGCTACCGCTGGCCGAAGCAGCGGGCGAGGAAACCCCTAGCCCGTTGATGCCGCACACCGCCGAGATCATCTTCGGTTTCGTCTTCCTGATCCTGCTGGCCATCGCCTTCGCCAAGGTCGTCGTTCCGAAGTTCGAGAAGGCGTACGCCGACCGGACCGCGGCGATCGAAGGCGGGATGAACGAGGCCAAGCAGGCCCAGGCCGAGGCGAAGGCGGCTTTGGAGAAGTACAACGCGCAGCTGGCCGAGGCCCGCTCGGAGGCTGCGAAGATCCGTGAGGACGCGCGTGAGCAGGGTGCGCAGATCATCGCGGAGATGCGTGAGCAGGCGCAGGTCGAGGCCGAGCGGATCGTGACGCACGCCCGGACCCAGATCGACGCCGAGCGGACGCAGGCGGTCGCCTCGCTGCGGGGCGAGGTCGGCACGATGGCGACCACGCTGGCCGGTCGCATTGTCGGGGAGTCGCTGGAGGACGAGGCCCGGCAGCGCCGGACCGTCGAGCGTTTCCTGGCCGAGCTCGAGGCATCGGAGTCGGCGCGCGCGGCCGTCGGAACGGACGGCTGATGCGCGGCGCATCGAACCAGTCGCTCGCCAAGGCCCAGGAGGCCCTGGCGAGTGCGGTGGTGACCGAGGGGCTGGGCGCCGAGCTGTTCTCGGTGGCCCGGCTGCTGGACAGCACCGGCGCGCTGCGCCGGGCGCTGACCGACCCGGCCCGTTCGCAGGACCAGCGGATCGCGCTCGTCCAGCAGTTGTTCGGCGGCAAGATCTCCGCCCAGGCGCAGGAGATCCTGACCATCGCCGTGGCCGGTCGCTGGGTCAGCGGCCGGGACCTCGGCAACGCGCTGGACGAGCTGAGCGTCGAGGCCGAGGTGGCCTTCGCCGACAGCCGGCGCAAGCTGGACGACGTCGAGGACGAGCTGTTCCGGCTGGAGCGGATCGTCACCGCCGAGCGGGGGCTGAGCGACAAGCTCAGTGACCGCAACATCCCGGTCGCCGCCCGCCAGGAGTTGCTGGCCGGGCTGCTGCGCGGCAAGGCCGACCCGGTGACGGTGCGGCTGGCCGAGCGCGCCGTCGACGGCCGTGGGCGGAGCTTCGCGGCCTCGCTGCGGTCCTACCAGGTCGCTGCCGCCGCGCGGCGCAGTGCCAGCATCGCCACGGTCCGGGTCGCCACCGACCTGTCCGAGGCGGAGCGGACGCGGCTCGCCACGGCGCTCGGCCGCCAGTACGGCCGGGACATCCAGCTGAACGTGATTGTCGACCCCAAGGTGATCGGCGGCGTCCGGGTGGACATCGGCGACGAAGTGATCGACGCAACCATCGCGGCCCGGCTCGACGAAGCGCAACGGCGCATCGCGGGCTGACCGCCCCTTAACGACAGAACAGCGGCGCTAGGGGTCGGCACAAGCCTTTAGAGCCACAACAGGCCAGCAAGGTCAAGGAAGCAGGAAACACGATATGGCTGAGCTCACGATCAGGCCGGAGGAGATCCGGGACGCCCTGGATCGGTTCGTCACCGACTACCAGCCGGCCGAAGCGGCCCGCGAAGAGGTCGGCACTGTGATCGACGCCGGTGACGGCATCGCGCACGTCGAGGGTCTGCCCTCGGCGATGACCAACGAGCTGCTCGAGTTCGAGGACGGCACCAAGGGCATCGCCCTGAACCTCGACGTCCGTGACATCGGTGTGGCCGTGCTCGGTGAGTTCGGCGGCATCGAGGAGGGCCAGCAGGTACGTCGTACCGGCCAGGTCCTGTCGGTTCCGGTCGGCGACGGCTACCTCGGTCGCGTCGTGGACCCGCTGGGCGTCCCGATCGACGGCCTCGGCGAGATCGACGGCATCGACGGCACCCGCGCCCTGGAGCTGCAGGCGGCCGGCGTGATGGACCGCCAGGAGGTCCGCGAGCCGCTGCAGACCGGTATCAAGGCGATCGACGGCATGATCCCGGTCGGCCGCGGCCAGCGGCAGCTGATCATCGGCGACCGCAAGACCGGTAAGACGGCGATCGCGGTCGACACGATCATCAACCAGAAGGCCAACTGGGAGTCCGGCGACCCGAAGAAGCAGGTTCGCTGCATCTACGTCGCGATCGGCCAGAAGGGCTCGACGATCGCCTCCGTGCGCGGCGCGCTCGAAGAGGCCGGCGCGATGGAGTACACCACCATCGTCGCCTCCCCGGCCTCCGACCCGGCCGGCTACAAGTACGTCGCTCCCTACACCGGCTCGGCCATCGGCCAGCACTGGATGTACCAGGGCAAGCACGTCCTGATCGTGTTCGACGACCTGAGCAAGCAGGCCGAGGCCTACCGCTCGATGTCGCTGCTGCTGCGCCGCCCGCCGGGCCGTGAGGCCTACCCGGGTGACGTCTTCTACCTGCACAGCCGTCTGCTCGAGCGCTGCGCGAAGCTGAGCGACGAGCTCGGCGCCGGCTCGATGACGGGTCTGCCGGTCATCGAGACCAAGGCGAACGACGTCTCGGCCTTCATCCCGACCAACGTCATCTCGATCACCGACGGCCAGATCTTCCTGCAGTCGGACCTGTTCAACGCCAACATCCGCCCGGCGATCGACGTCGGTATCTCGGTGTCGCGAGTCGGTGGCGCCGCGCAGGTCAAGGCGATGAAGAAGGTGTCCGGAACGCTGAAGCTGGACCTCGCGCAGTTCCGCGCGATGGAGGCGTTCGCGATGTTCGCCTCCGACCTCGACGCCACCTCGCGCCGTCAGCTGGACCGCGGTCAGCGTCTGGTCGAGCTGCTCCGTCAGCCGCAGTACTCGCCGTACGCGGTCGAGGACCAGGTCGTCTCGATCTGGGCCGGTACGACGGGCAAGTTCGACGACGTGCCGGTCGAGGACGTGCTGCGGTTCGAGCGCGAGTTCCTCGAGTACCTGCGGCGGGACAGCAAGGTGCTCGACGGCATCCGTGAGTCGAACCTCTTCGAGGACGACGCCCAGCAGGCCGTGGTGGCCGCGCTGGACGCCTTCAAGCCGACCTTCCAGACCTCCGGTGGCCAGCTGCTGGTCGGTCGCGAGGAGACCGAGGCGATGGCCGAAGAGGACGTCGAGCAGGAGCAGATCGTCCGGCAGAAGCGGGGCTGATCGTCCATGCCGGCAACCCAACGCGAGCTGAAGGATCGGCGTGACTCCGTCACGACGATCAAGAAGCTCACCCGTGCGATGGAGCTCATCGCGGCGTCCCGGATCGTCAAGGCGCAGCAACGCGCCCAGGCGGCCGGTCCGTACGCGCGTGAGCTCACCCGTGCCGTGTCGGCGGTGGCGACGTTCTCGAACGTCGACCACCCGCTGACCACGGAGAAGCCGAACCCGAAGCGTGCCGCGGTGCTGTTGATCACCTCGGACCGTGGCCAGGCCGGCGCCTACTCGTCCTCGGTGATCCGCGAGGGGGAGCGGCTGAACCAGCTGCTCCGCGAGGACGAGAAAGAGATCGTGCCGTACCTCAGCGGCCGTAAGGGCATCGCGTACTACACCTTCCGGCAGCGCGAGATCGAGCAGTCGTGGAGCGGCGATTCCGACTCCCCGTCGTTCGCCCGCGCCCGGGAGATCGCCGACGCCCTGATCGAGGCCTTCCTGACCCCGACCGAGGAGGGCGGCGTGGACGAGATCCACATCGTCTTCACCCGGTTCGTGTCGATGCTGACGCAGAAGCCGGACGTGATCCGGTTGCTGCCGCTCGAGGTCGTCGAGGGCGAGGAGGCGCCGTCCGCCGAGGACGTGCTGCCGCTGTACGAGTTCGAGCCGTCCGCCGAGGACGTGCTGGACGGCCTGCTGCCCAAGTACGTCGCCAGCCGGATCCACTACTGCATGCTGCAGGCGGCGGCCTCCGAGCTGGCCAGCCGGCAGCGCGCGATGAAGTCGGCGACCGACAACGCGCAGGATCTGATCGAACGACTGACCCGCGAGTACAACCAGGTGCGGCAGTCGGCCATTACCCAGGAAATCAGCGAGATCGTCGGTGGCGCCAACGCGCTGGCTGACGCATCAGCCGGGAGCGAGTGAGAGAGATGACAGCGACGGTTACCGAGAAAGACAACAACGGCGCGGCCGGTGCCGTGGGCCGGGTTGCCCGGGTCATCGGCCCGGTCGTCGACATCGAGTTCCCCGCGGACGCGATGCCGGAGATGTACAACGCCCTCGAGGTGGACATCACCCTGGGCGAGGTCACCTCGACGATCACCCTCGAGGTTGCGCTGCACGTCGGCGACAACATCATCCGGGCGATCTCGATGAAGCCCACCGACGGTCTGGTCCGGGGCACCGAGGTGCGCGACACCGGTGCCGCGATCTCCGTCCCGGTCGGCGACGTCACCAAGGGCCGCGTGTGGTCCGTGACCGGCAAGTGCCTGAACCAGGACGAGTCCGAGTTCGAGATCACCGAGCGCTGGCCGATCCACCGCAAGGCGCCGGCCTTCGACCAGCTCGAGTCCAAGACCGAGATGCTCGAGACCGGGATCAAGGTCCTCGACCTGCTCACGCCGTACGTGCAGGGCGGCAAGATCGGCCTGTTCGGCGGTGCGGGCGTCGGCAAGACCGTCATGATCCAGGAGATGATCTACCGGATCGCCCACAACTTCGGTGGCACCTCGGTGTTCGCCGGGGTCGGTGAGCGGACCCGTGAGGGCAACGACCTGATCCACGAGATGGAGGACGCCGGCGTCTTCAAGGACACCGCGCTGGTCTTCGGTCAGATGGACGAGCCGCCGGGCACGCGTCTTCGCGTCGCGCTGTCGGCCCTCACGATGGCGGAGTACTTCCGCGACGTGAAGGAGCAGGACGTGCTGCTCTTCATCGACAACATCTTCCGGTTCACCCAGGCCGGTTCCGAGGTCTCCACGCTGCTCGGCCGGATGCCCAGCGCCGTGGGTTACCAGCCGAACCTGGCCGACGAGATGGGCGTTCTGCAGGAGCGGATCACCTCGACGCGTGGTCATTCGATCACCTCGATGCAGGCGATCTACGTGCCCGCCGACGACTACACCGACCCGGCGCCGGCCACCACGTTCGCGCACCTGGACGCGACCACCGAGCTCTCGCGAGTGATCGCGTCGCGTGGTCTGTACCCGGCCGTCGACCCGCTGACCTCCACGTCGCGGATCCTCGACCCGCAGTACATCGGCCAGGAGCACTACGACGTGGCCGTGCGGGTGAAGCAGATCCTGCAGAAGAACAAGGAACTGCAGGACATCATCGCCATCCTCGGTGTCGACGAGCTCTCCGAAGAGGACAAGATCACCGTCGCCCGCGCGCGCCGGATCGAGCAGTTCCTCTCGCAGAACACCTACATGGCCGAGAAGTTCACCAACACGCCGGGTTCGACGGTGCCGCTGAAGGACACCATCGAGTCGTTCAAGAAGATCGCGGACGGCGAGTGCGACCACATCGCCGAGCAGGCCTTCTTCAACGTCGGTTCGCTCGACGACGTCGAGCGGCGTTGGGCTGAGCTCCAGAAGGAGCTGTAAATGGCTGACGACAGCGGCAAGCACCTCGAGGTCGCGCTGGTCGCGGCCGAGCGGGTGGTCTGGGAGGGGCAGGCGACGATCGTGATCGCCCGCACCACCGACGGTGACGTCGGTATCCTCCCGGGTCACGCTCCGCTGCTGGGTCTGCTGCAGGGCGGTACCGTCCAGGTCCGGACCGTCGACGGGGACTTCCTCGTCGCGGCCGCCCCGGACGGGTTCATCTCGGTGGCGAACGACCGGGTCTCGATCCTGGCCGAGAACGCCGAGATGGGTCACGACATCGACCTGGAGGAGGCCCGTCGCGAGCTCGAGCAGGCGCTCGCGACCGGCACCGCCGGTGAGGCCGACGCGGACGAGGTCCGCGCCGCCGAGGCCCGGGTCCGGGCCGCCGAAACGGCATCCTGATCCAAACGGGTGGGGTGGGGCCGATCCTGGCTCCACCCCACCTGTCATAATCGAAGAACGTCACTGACAGTACGGATTCTCCGGCGGTGCCGGACAGTGGGTTTCAGACACAGTGGGCACCGGAAATGGGGTCGGCAAGGTATGGGAACAGTCCTCGATGTGGTCGGGGTCTGTTTGGCTGCCGCCGTACTGCTGATCATCGCTTTCGCGTGCCGTCGTCGCTGGTTGACCAGGGATGGCGGCACGTTCGATTGCAGCCTCCAGCTCGCCGAGAAGGACCACGGCCGCGGCTGGGCGCTCGGCCTGGCCCGCTACGTCGGCGACGACCTCCAGTGGTTCCGGGTCTTCAGCCTCGCCTGGTGGCCCAAGCTCACCGTCAACCGCCGCCAGCTCGAAGGCATCAAGACCCGCCGCCCGATGGGCAACGAGCCCCTGGTCACGTACGCCGGCCACGTCATCGTCGACGCCGAGCTCCGCGACCGCACCGTCCACTTCGCGATGACCGAAGAAGCCCTCACCGGCGTCCTCGCCTGGATGGAATCCGCACCCCCCAGCACCCAGACCTACCTCTGAGCTGGGCGGTAGTACCGCTTCCCCAGCAGCGGGTCGGGCAGATACTGCTGCCGAAGCCCCTCGGGATTGTTGTGTGGTGAGCGGTAGCCGACGGCGTTCCCCAGTTCCTGGGCGCCCTGGTAGCGCCCCTGCCGCAGATGCGCCGGTACGTCGCCGCTCAGACCGGCCCGTACGTCGGACATGGCCGCGTCGATCGCCTTGACGATGGTGTTCGACTTGGGCGCCACCGCCAGGTGCACGGTGGCCTGCGCCAGCGCCAAGCGGGCTTCCGGCATGCCGATGAGCTGGACTGTCTGTGCTGCCGCCACAGCAGCGTTCAGGGCGGTCGGATCAGCCAGGCCGATGTCCTCACTGGCGTGCACCAGCAGACGGCGTGCGATGAAGCGCGGGTCCTCACCGGCGACCAGCATCCGCGCGAGGTAGTGCAGTGCGGCGTCCGGGTCGGAGCCACGGATCGACTTGATGAACGCGCTGATGACGTCGTAGTGCTGGTCTCCTTGCCGGTCATAGCGCACGCTCGCCTCGGCCACAGCGCGCTCGACAGCCGGTACGTCGATCAGTGTGCCGCCGGTGTCGTTCAGCCCGTCGGCGCTGGCTTCGAGCGCCGTCAACGCACTGCGAGCGTCACCACCGGACAGCCGCACCAGTGCGTCCTCGGCCTCGGTCGAGAGCGCCACTGCGCTGTTCAGGCCGCGCTCCTCGGTCACCGCGCGACGGAGTACTTCGCGGATGTCGTCGGCAGTGAGCGACTGCAGCTGGAGTACCAGCAGGCGTGAGAGCAACGGCGTAACCACGGAGAAGGACGGGTTCTCCGTGGTAGCAGCGACAAGCAGCACGAGGCGGTCTTCAACGGCTGCGAGCAGAGCGTCCTGCTGGGTCTTGGAGAAGCGGTGCACCTCGTCGATGAACAGCACCGTCTGGCGGTCGCGGCGCCGCCGGGCATCGGTGATGACATCTCGCAGCTCTTTGACTCCACTCGACAGTGCGGAGAGCGCTACGAAGTACCGGGCTTCTTGAGCTGCCAGCAGTCGCGCAATGGTGGTCTTGCCGGTGCCGGGCGGTCCGTACAGCAAGACTGATGCCGCAGTGCCGCCCTCAAGCAGTCGTCGCAGCGGAGCGCCGGGCCGCAGCAGGTGCGCCTGCCCCACGACCTCATGCAGTGTGCGCGGCCGCATCCGCGCCGCCAGTGGCGCCGTACCCAGTACTTGCTCTGCGGGCTGAGGCAGTTCGAACAGTCCATCTGTGCTGGACACGTGAGCGGGGCCCTCCTAGGACGCGCAGGTGATGCAGGTGCGGGCGGCCGGCCGAGCCAGCAGCCGCTCTGGTGAGATGCTCTTGGCGCATTGTTCACACTCGCCGTAGGTGCCGTTGGCGATTCGTTCCAGCGCCAGGTCCACATCGGCCTGATGCGTCGTGGCCGCTGAGAGCAGTGCGCTGGTTTGTGAGCGCTCGAAGGCGATCGTCGCGCCCTCGGGGTCGTGCTCGTCATCGGTGGCCGTGAGTCGTGCCGCCTCGACGATCGAACTGAAGTTCCCGGACAGTGCGGCGATCAGATCGCGCGTGCGCTTGCGGTCCGCCTCCAGTAGACCGCGGAGCTCAGCAAGGTCTGTTCGCGCCATGCCTCCAGACTCTCACCCAATCACGACACCTGCTGTCGCGTATGGCGAGCGGCTTTCGGACAGGGTGACTCTTTCGCCGTGCGTGTCCTCCAGCGTGCGTGGCTGCGCGTCTATCCGCCGGTACTGGTTGTGCTGAGACGGGTGTGACGGGGGTCACGAGAAGGGGTCTGGGGACATCGGGCAAGAACAGGGCGAGCCGTTCGGCGGCGACCCAGCAGAGGTGAGGAGTCCGATGACGCCCGATGTGGCCTTGGCGGCCATCGCGTTCCCGGGGCGGGTGCAGAGTGTGCCCAGCTCGGCGGACGAGGACAGCCGGGTGCTCGAGGCGTCGGTGCGGGAGCCGGACCGGTTCACGCACATCTTCGACCGGTACTTCGGGCAGGTGCACTCGTACGTCGCCAGACGGCTCGGGAGCGATCTGGCCGACGACCTGGCCGCGGAGACGTTCCTGATCGCGTTCCGGCAGCGAGAGCGGTTCAACAGCCGTAACGGTGTGGTCCGCGCTTGGCTGTACGGCATTGCGACCAATCTGATCCGGCGGCACCGCCGCAACGAGGTCAGGGCCTGGCGAGCGACGAGCAAGCTACCGCCGCCGGAGCCGACCAGTGGGCACGAGGAGCGCGTGGCAGCGCAGGTGACCGCACAGGGCGTCAGCCGCGAGCTCGCGGCCGCACTGGCCAAGGTCTCCGCCAAGGACCGCGAGGTGCTGTTGCTGGTCGCCCTCGGCGAGCTCACGTACGACGAAGTCGCCACCGCACTCGGTATCGCGTACGGCACGGTGTGCTCGCGGCTGTCCCGGGCCCGGCGCGTCATCCGCGAATCCCTCGGCCATACCGATCCGACAGGAGCTGACTCCTGATGAACGAGCTCGAGTCGATCCGCAAGGCCTTCCCCGAAGACGACGGGCCCAGCCCGGAGGTGTCCGCCGCAGCGCGTCGGCAACTGCAGTCCCTGATCCACGAGGAGAAGCACCGCCGTCGCTCCACGCTGGCCTGGGTCGGTGGCGTGGTCACCGCCACGACGGCAGTGGTGACTGTGGTCGCTCTCGGCGTACCGCTGCTGCAGGGTCCCAGCAGCGGTGACGTGGGCGTTGCACCCGCGACCCTGACGCCGCCGCGGCTGGCCAGCGCCAGTGAGGTGCTGATCGCCGCAGCGGTCAAGCAGGAGGCCAACGAGAAGGTGGCCGGCAAGTACTTCCGGGTCCGCACGCTGCAGGTCACCACCGGCACCCGCGTCGGCAACCCCAAGTACACACTGAAGCGCGAGAGCATCACCGAGCGCTGGATGCCGATGAAGCCCGGTGTGCAGTCCTGGTTCGGTTGGGTGGAGCTCGGCTACAAGCCCGCCACCCCTGGCGACGAGGCCAAGTGGCGCGCTCAGGGCGCACCGACCTCCTGGACGCAGAGCGAGTTGGCCGACCCGATCACCATGGCTCCCACCACGCCGGTGGTGAACAAGATGTCCTTCGAGGACGTGCCGCCGGGCTACTTCGTCTCTGGCGACAAGCCGCTCACCGCACAGCAGATCGCAGCGCTGCCCACAGATCCGGTGAAGCTGCGTGCGGTCCTCGGCCGCAGCATCGACGTCCGGGGCGAAGCTGCGATCGACTACAACGTGTACACCGCGGCCGGCCGGCTGCTCTTCGAGGCTCCGTCCCCGCCGAAGCTGCGCGGCGCCGCCCTGCGGGTGCTGTCGATGATCCCCGGCGTGACGATCGAGCAGAACGCCAAGGACTCGCTCGGCCGCGTCGGCACGAAGATCTCGCTGACCACCGACTTCAATCGCGTGAAACCCGGCGCGCAGCCGACGCTGTACAGCGGTGGCCGCGTGGACTACATCATCGACCCGGTGCACGGCCGGCTGCTCGCCTCCGAGTCGACCGGCCCGAAGGACAGCACCGACCTCGTCCTCGAGTCCGGCTGGACCGACGAACGCCCCACACCGCCCTCCACCACGGTGCGCTGACCTACCCCTAGAACCCGGTGCCGGCTCGCTCTGAGCCGCCACCGCGCTTCACCCTGCCCTGAATCCGCCCATTCACGAGGTGACTCTTGCCCAGATTCCGTCCCCGTAGAGCTGTGGCGACCGCCGCAGCCGTCGCACTCGTCGTACTGGCTGCGACTGTCCCATCCGCTGTTGGTGCTACTCCCGTAGCTTCGAGCAGTGCTGCACAGCTGACCTTCACGCTGGTCACCGGCGACAAGGTCTTCGCCCGGCGCACCAGTAGCGGTGTCGTGCCCATCGATGTCCGCCCCGGTCCCGGCCGGAACCAGATGGCGTTCCACAAGGTTGCCTTCGGCAAGAAGCAGCTGGTGGTCCCACTGGACGCCATGCCGCTGGTGAACGCCGGTGTGGTCGACTCCCGGCTGTTCGACGTCGCTCTGCTCGGTGAGCTCGGGCTGGACGACAAGTCCGCGCCGAAGCTCCCGCTCCTGGTCCAGTACGCCGCTGGTAGCGCCGCGCGCGCCGTACGGAGTGCACTGCCTGAAGGTACTGAGGTCAAGCGAGACCTGCCGATCATCGACGCTGTTGCGATCAGTCAGGACCGCGCTCAGGCCGGAGATCTGTGGTGGAGCTGGCTCAACAGTCCGCAGGCCAAGCGCCGTACCGGACTGGCGGGCACTGTGAAGAAGCTGATGCTGGACGGCGGTGTGACGCCGAACCTGGACCGCAGTGTGCCGCAGATCGGCGCACCGGCGGCGTGGAAGGCCGGACTGACCGGCAAGGGGGTGAAGGTCGCCGTACTCGACAGTGGGTACGACGCCACCCACCCGGACCTCAAGAGCCGAGTGATCGCCACCAAGGGCTTCACCAGCGATGACGACAAGGACGTGCTGGACGTCATCGGCCATGGCACGCACACCGCCTCCACAGTGGCGGGAACGGGTGCCGCGTCGGATGGCAAGTACCGCGGAGTCGCACCGGACGCAGACCTGATGATCGGCAAGGTGTGCGGCGGCCGCAACTGCGAAACGTCAGCCATCATCGCCGGAATGGAGTGGGCCGCAGCGTCTGGTGCCCGCGTCGTCAACATGAGCATCGGTGGCGGTCCGTCCGACGGCACCGACATCCTCTCCGAGACGCTGAACAAGCTGACTGCCAGCACAGGAACGCTTTTCGTCGTCTCGGCCGGCAACTTCGGTGCTGCGTCGACAGTGTCCGAGCCGGCGGCGGCAGATGCCGCACTGGCGGTCGCATCGGTGACCAAGTCCGACGGACACAGCAGCTTCTCCAGCCAGGGGCCGCGGTTCGGAGACTTGGCCGTCAAGCCCGACATCTCCGCACCGGGGAGCCGGATCGTCGCTGCCCGGGCCGCGAACACGCCACTCGATCCGTTCGCGATCAACGCGTCGTACGCCGAACTCTCGGGAACGTCGATGGCCGCGCCGCACGTGGCGGGTGCTGCTGCACTGCTGGCCCAAGCTCATCCGGACTGGAAGGCGCCGCAGCTGAAGTCGGCGCTGATGGGCTCGTCACTCGGTCTGCGCGGCCAGAGCATCTACACGCAAGGTGCAGGCCGGGTGGACGTTGCAGCGGCGCTCAAGCAGCCCGTGCTGGCCATGCCGAGCAGTCTGAACCTGGGACTGCAGGCGGCTCCGCACAACGACGACAAGCCGGTCACCAAGCCGATGACCTACTTCAACAGCAGTGCCCAGACTGTGCGCCTCACGCTGAAGCTGGACGGCGCGAAGCTGTTCAAGCTGAGCACCTCCACGCTTGATGTACCGGCGCACGGCAGTGCGACCGTCGACGTCACTGCGGACACCTCTGGGCCGGAGGCCGAGGGTGCGTACGGCGCCTGGCTGATTGCCACCGGCAACGGCATGACAGTGCGCAGCACGGTCGGCGTGGGCAAGGAACTCACCAGCTACGAGCACAAGCTCCAGATGCTCGACCGCACCGGCGCACCGGCACTCAACGACGACCTGCACGTCTCCGGCACGTATCTGGTCGATGTGGACCGGCTGGCGATGTACTCCGTCTCGGCGGGGGAGTCCGTCAAGCTTCCGCCCGGCCACTACATCGTCGACGGCTACACCGCGACCATGCACGACAACGGCTCCGGCTTCGCTGACGTCACCTACTTCACCGAGCCTGACCTGGTGATCGGCGCCGCAGGTCCGATCACGCTGGACGGGCGACAGGCCCGCAAGATCGCTGTCCGGCCGCCGGTCACTGATGCAACCGCATCGACTGGCGGTGTCGGTGCGGTCCGCACCATCGGTGACGGCACCTACGTGAGCGGCGTCGGCGTCGACAACAACGCAACGCCGAACTACTCACCCAACCTGTACGTCGTCCCCAACCGGACCACTGCGGCGAAGAAGTACAACGCCTTCGCACATGTCGCCTGGGTCGGCATGCCCGACGGACAGGACCCGGGCGGTGAGGTGTTCCTGGACAGCCCGTACCTCTACCACGACGCAGCGGTCTGGCCGGAGCAGATTCCGGCCGCCCCGTCGGTCGTCACCGC
Source organism: Kribbella sp. NPDC005582 (assembly GCF_040605415.1). Classification (NCBI taxonomy): domain Bacteria; kingdom Bacillati; phylum Actinomycetota; class Actinomycetes; order Propionibacteriales; family Kribbellaceae; genus Kribbella; species Kribbella sp. NPDC005582. Next base: position 361,399 of record NZ_JBEXCU010000007.1, on the reverse strand, counting down.
TCCGCGCGACTACGCCCACCTGGACGCGTCGTACGCCGGAGAGACCGGCTACCGGGCGACCAACTACACCTTCCCGACGCTGCCGCAGCGGGACCCGAGTGGTCGCCGGGTGCCGGCCTTCGTCTTCACACCGGCGATCGGGATGAACCTGCCCTTCCGCCGCGACGAGTACTACTCGACGAAGAACGTGCAGTGGGCCTTCAGCAACGAGGTCTACAAATACACACCGGAGGCGGGCTACGAGTACCTGACTCTGGTCGACTCGGCCGCTAAGGCCTACCCAGCCGGCCGGACCACGCGCGTCGACTGGCAGCGCGGTGTCTTCGGGCCGAGCATGCCCGACCCGCGCATCGGCAACCCGGGCCGCGATCCGCTGCCCTGGTCCGCTCGGGACGGCGACAGCATCGGCATCTACGTGCCGTCGTTCGCCGACGGCACTCCTGAGCGGCTGGGTGACGCCACGCTCGAGTCCGAGCACACCACGCTGATCCGCAACGGCCAGGAGATCGGTGCGTCCGATTCACTCGCGCTCCAGACGTTCGCCGTACCTGCGGACGAGGCGACGTACGAGCTGACCAAGGTGACCCAGCGGGCCGACAACTGGACCAAGCTGTCACCGGTGATCTCGTCGCGCTGGACCTTCCGGTCCAAGCGGACTCCGGACGGTGTGGAGACCGCTCTGCCGTTGCTGAACGTCCGCTACACACCACAGCTGGACGAGCACAACCGTTCGTCACAAGGGCGAGTCGAGTTCCCGGTGACGGTGCAGACGGCGTTCAAGGCGCCGGTGCGGCCGATTGTCTCGCTGCAACTGTCGGCGTCCTTCGACGACGGCAAGACGTGGCAGCCCGTGCCGGTACGACGTACTGGTGCCAGCGGATGGAAGGCGTCGCTCAACCAGACGTCCGGCTTCGTCACGCTCCGGGCACAGGCAGTGGACGCCGCGGGTAACCGCGTCGACCAGACGATCACCCGGGCGTACGAGGTCAAGTAGCCCAGACTCCTGGTGGCTCACGGTTGAGGGGCCGTGAGCCACCAGGGCGGGTTTGTCGGGCAGGTCTAGGGTCGGGGTATGGGCCTTCTACTGGAGCTGGATCTGACTCGGGGCGTGCTCGAGACGCCGCCCGCCTCGCCCGTCGCCGCCTTCCGCGCGCGGCACCTGCCGACCTTGCGTGAGCTGGTCTCAGCGCTGCGCAAGGCGGCACGGGACGAGTCCGTGGCCGGTCTGGTCGCACACCTGGGTGGTGCGCGGCTGTCGCTGTCCCAGGTGCAGGACCTGCGCGACGCGGTGGCGGACTTCCGTACGTCGGGCAAGCCCGCGGTCGCATGGACGGAGTCGTTCGGTGAGGCCGGCGGCGGGACCGTGCCGTACTACCTCGCTACCGCGTTCGACGAGATCTGGGTGCAGCCGTCGGGTGATCTCGGGATCACCGGCGTGAGCATGCAGGCGGTCTTCATCCGCGGCGCACTCGACAAGGCAGGAGTGATTCCGCAGTTCGGCAAGCGGCGTGAGTACAAGACCGCCGCGGACACGTTCACCGAGAAGGAGATGACCGGTCCGGCCCGGGAGATGGCTTCGCGGCTGGCCGAGTCGGTGTTCGAGCAGATCGTCGACGGCATCTCGGTACGCCGCCGGCTGTCGCCGGACCGCGTCCGCGAGCTGGTCGACAGCGCCCCACTGCACGCACAGGCCGCTCTGGACGCCGGACTGGTCGATCGCCTCGGCTACCGCTCCGACGTGTACGACGAGCTCGAGAAGACGCTCGGCGAGACCACCCGCCTGCTGGCCGAACGCTATGTACGACGTGGCCCGCGCACTCTGAACGAGTTGCAGCGACAGCTCCCGTGGCCGCAGAAGCCGGTCGTCGCGGTCGTGCGCGTCTCCGGTGGCATCACAGTTGGGCGGAACGCGAACAGCCCGCTCGGCGGACCTGGATCCGGCTCCGACACGGTCGGTGCGGCGCTCCGCGCGGTTGCGGACGACGACAAGGTGAAGGCCGTCGTACTGCGCGTGGACAGCCCAGGTGGCTCGTACGTCGCTTCTGACGCGATCCGCAACGAGGTGCTGCGCCTGCGGTCGACGGGGAAGCCGGTGATCGCGTCGATGGGCAGTGTGGCCGCATCCGGCGGGTACTTCGTCGCGATGCCGGCTGACGTGATCGTCGCTCAGCCGGGCACCATCACCGGGTCGATCGGGGTGCTGACCGGGAAGGGCGTCGTACGGGATGCGCTGGCTCGGATCGGGATCTCGCATTCGGCTGTGTCGGAGGGCGAGAACGCACGGATGTACTCCGCGCAGGAGGAGTTCAGTGACGACCAGTGGGACCGGTTGGAGGAGACGCTCGACCGGATCTACCAGGACTTCGTCGCCAAGGCCGCGCTGGACCGCGGACTGCCGGAGGAGGAGCTGGAGGCGCTCGCACGCGGCCGGGTGTGGACAGGTGCGGACGCGTTCGAGCGCAAGCTGGTCGACGAGCTCGGCGGCTTCCAGCACGCGCTGACGCTCGCCTGCAACCGCGCTGGGCTCGACCGCGACCACATCCAGCTCTCGACCGTCCCGCACCGCAATCTGCTCGACCAGCTGCGGCCGCCCACAACCACCGACGACCTCGCAGTGACCACCCGGCCGCTCAGCCTGGACGGGGTGGCCAGCGGCATCTATGCAGCACTCGGTCTTCCGCCGACCGGCGTACTGACGATGCCGCTGGCCTGGACCCTCAGCTGACTCAGCGGTTGGGTGCGTCGGTCGGCCTGGACGCAACCGCTGCCGGTGCGTCAGTCGGCCTGGACGCAGCCGCTGCGGGTGCGTCGGTCGGTCGGGACGCGACGGCTGCTGGGTCAGCGGATGTCGACGGTGGCTGGGCTGCGCCGGCCTGAAGTGCCACAGCGCCCAGTGCGGCTGTGCAGGTGGCGGCCACGGCCAGGGCGGCGGTCAGCGGGTTTCTTCGTGCCATCGAGCTCCTCCTCGGACGAGTACGAGACACTCACGCAACCATGGTGTTCAAGCGCTTGTCCATCGATCCAGGACCCATTCGAAGAGCATGCAGGTGGTTGCGGTACGTACCTGAATCCGCAAGCCGGGCAGGCGTCAGGCCTGGTCGCGCTCTCCGCCCGGCACCCAGAGGACGTCGCCCCCGGAGGACAGGTTGGCGACGCGGCCCAGGATGAAGAGCAGGTCGGACAGCCGGTTCAGGTAGGTGATGGCGAGCAGGTTCACCGTCGGGCCGTGCTGCTCGACCGCTGCCCACGCGGTGCGCTCCGCGCGCCGGACCACCGTGCGGGCGACGTTGAGGTGGGCCGCGCCGACAGCGCCGCCGGGCAGGATGAACGAGCGCAGTTTGGTGAGGCGGCTGTTGTACTCGTCGCACCAGCCCTCGAGGCGGTCGATGTACTCCTGGGTGATCCGCAGCGGCTCGTAGGCAGGGTTCGGCGTGATCGGGTTGCACAGGTCCGCGCCGACGTCGAAGAGGTCGTTCTGGATCCTGGTCAGCAGCAACACCAGGGTGCTGTTCAGGTGCCCGGCCGCGATCGCGACCCCGATCGCCGAGTTCGCTTCGTCCACGTCGCCGTACGCCGCCAGCCGCGGATCGGTCTTCGAGGTGGTCGAGTTGTCGCCCAGGCGGGTCTCGCCAGCGTCACCGGTGCGGGTGTAGATCCGCGTCAAGTTCACAGCCATGGCAGGGACTCTACGCAAAGGTGGGAACCTGTAAACGCTACAGTCGACCAGTGGAACGGTTTCGGATCGCGGGTGAGGCACGGCTCGAAGGAGCCGTGGAGGTGGCTGGGGCGAAGAACAGCGTGCTCAAGCTGATGGCGGCGGCACTGCTGGCGGAGGGGACGACGACGCTGCGGCAGGTGCCCGGCATCCTGGACGTCACCTTCATGGCGCAGCTCCTGAACACCCTGGGCTGCACGGTCACCGTCGATGCGGAGGCCGGGCTGGCGACGATCGCCGTACCGGGGGAGATCGGCTACCAGTGCGACTACGACCTGGTGCGGAAGCTCCGAGCGTCGATCTCGGTGCTGGGACCGCTGCTGGGCCGCTGTGGCCGCGCGGAGGTCGCACTGCCCGGTGGGGACAACATCGGCTCCCGTGGGCTGAACATGCACGTCGCCGGACTGGAGGCGATGGGCGCGAAGGTGCACATCGAGCACGGTTTCGTGATCGCCGAGGCTCCGCAGGGGCTGCACGGCGCCGAGGTCTGGCTGGACTTCCCGAGCGTCGGGGCGACCGAGACGATCATGATGGCCGCCGTACTGGCCCGTGGTACGACGGTCATCGAGAACGCCGCTCGCGAGCCGGAGATCCAGGACATCGCGGCGCTGCTGGTCTCGATGGGCGCTCAGATCGACGGCGCCGGGTCGCCGCGGATCGAGATCACCGGGGTCAGCGGTCTGCTGAAGCCGGTCGAGCACGTCGTCGTACCGGACCGGATCGTCAGCGGGAGCTGGGCCTTCGCCGCTGCTATCACGCGCGGCGACATCACGATCACGAACGGTCACGCCGAGCATCTCGAACTGCCGCTGGACAAGTTGCACAAGGCCGGCGCGGAGATCGAGGTACTGAACCCTGGCTTCCGGGTCCGGATGCACGATCGGCCGAAGCCGGTCGACGTGGTCACGCTGCCCTACCCCGGGTTCGCTACCGACCTGCAGGCCTTCGTGATCGCGCTGAACGCGATCAGTGACGGTGCCGCGATGGTCACCGAGAACCTCTTCGAGGGCAGGTTCACGTTCGCCCAGGAGCTCACTCGGCTCGGCGCTCAGATCCAGACCGACGGTCACCACGCGGTCGTTCGCGGCGTGCCGCGGCTGTCCGGAGCGCCGGTGGTCGCTTCTGACATCCGCGCGGGCGCTGCCCTCGTGCTGGCCGGCCTCGCGGCAGAAGGCGAGACCCTGGTTTCGGCCGCGCACCACGTGCACCGCGGCTACACCGACTTCGCCGGCAACCTGCGCCGTCTCGGCGCTGATGTCACGGTGGAGCCGGACGACGCGGACGTGTACTGGAACTGAGCAGGCATTCTTCCGGCACTCTTCTGGAACTCCTGGCCGGTAGCTTCGTTCGGCGGGTTAGGGTCCTGGCATGAGTGAGCGCGTGGTCAAGCCAGTAGGCCGAGGTTTCCTGTTCCTGGACTCGCATCCGGCGGGGTGCGCCAAGGTGGTCAGAGACCTGGCCGCCGCCGTGCAGCCGGTCGTCGAGCCCCGTGCGCCGGAGGAAGCCCCGGTCGCGCTCGTGATCGGATCCAGCTCGGGCTACGGGTTGGCCACCACGATCGCCGGTCTGACGGCCTTCGGCGTCAAGGGCGTCGGGGTCGCCTTCGAGAAGGATGCGACCGCCCGCCGGACGGCGACCGCCGGCTGGTACCGGACGGCCGAGACCGCGAAGCTCGCCGACGAGCTCGGCCGCAACTTCACCTTCGTGAACGCCGACGCCTTCGCGGACACCACCAAGGACGAGGTGCTCGATCTGATCGCCGAGCGGTTCGGCAAGATCGACCACCTGATCTACAGCGTCGCCGCCCCGCGCCGGACCGACCCACGCACCGGCGAGACCTACCAGTCCGCGCTGAAGACGATCGGCTCGCCGTACACGACGAAGTCGCTCGCGTACGACGGCGCCGAGCCGCAGCTGACCGAGGTCACCGTCGACCCCGCCACCGACGACGACCTCGCCCAGACCGTCAAGGTGATGGGCGGCGAGGACTGGGCCCGCTGGGTGACCGCTCTGCAGGAGCGCGACCTGATGAGCGAGGACTTCAACACCGTCGCGCTCACCTACATCGGCTCCGACATCACCGGCCCGATCTACCGCCAGGGCTCGATCGGCGCCGCCAAGGCCGACCTCGAACAGACCGCCCTCAGGCTCACCAAGGAAGGCATCCGCGCCTACACCTCGGTCAACGGCGCGGCTGTCACCCAAGCCTCCTCCGCCATCCCCGGCATCGGCCTCTACACCAGCCTCCTGCACAAAACTCTCGGCGACGCGATGCAGACACCCATCCAGCAGTCCGTCAGCCTCTGGAACCAGCTCACCGGCACACCGGACGACCTGGACGAGGACAACCGCATCCGCCTCGACCGCTGGGAACTCACCCCCGACGTCCAGGCCCAGGTCCACGCCGCCTGGCAAGCCGTCACCCAGGACACCATCGCCGACCTCGCCGACCACGAGTGGTTCTACACCGAGATCCGCCGCCTCTACGGCTTCGACGTCGAAGGCATCAACTACGAAGCCGAGGTAGAAGTCGACGTCCCCTGGCCGGCCAAGTAGTCGCGGGCCGGGCTGTCGGCCGGATTCGTGCGGTCTGGCTGGTGGCTCATGAGCAGCAGTATTCGGCGCCGGATGAGCCGGGCGCGAACCATTTCCCGGCTACAGCGCCTTGAAGGAGACCAGTTCCAGGACGAGGTCGCCGGCTTCGTCGGACGCCGCTAGGTCGACGGAGGCGGAGATGCGCCAGTCGTGGTGGCCTTCGGGGTCGTCGATGATCTGCTGGACCTCCCAGTAGCCGGGGTGTTCCTCGACCATGAAGAGGGCGGGACCGCGGGCGGCCGGGCCGGTACCCACGGTGTCGTGTTCGGCGTAGTACGCCGTACCGGCTTCGGCCCAGCGGCCGGCGTCCCAGCCGGCGTCGGAGTCGAGCTGGCCGAGCTCGGCCCAGCGGTGGCGGGCGACGAGTTCGACGCGGCGGAACATCGCGTTGCGGACGAGGACGCGGAAGGCGCGGCTGTTGAGGGTGATCCGGCGGGGGCCGACCGGGGTGACCTCGACCTCTTCGGTGACCGGGTTGGTGAGCTCTTCCCACTCGTCGAGCAGGCTGGAGTCGGTCTGGCGGACGACTTCGCCGAGCCACTCGATCAGGTCGGTCAGGTCCTCGTTGGCCTTGTCCGGCGGGACGGTCTGGCGCAGGGCCTTGTAGGCGTCGCTCAGGTAGCGCAGCACGATGCCTTCGGAGCGCGCGAGGCCGTAGTACTGGATGTACTCGCCGAACGTCATCGCCCGCTCGAACATGTCCCGGACCACGGACTTCGGGGAGAGCCCGGCCTCGGCGATCCACGGGTGCGTCTGCCGGTAGATCTCCAAAGTTGCCTCGAGCAACTCTTCGAGCGGCTTCGGCCAGCTGATCTCCTCGAGCAGTTCCATCCGCTCGTCGTACTCGATGCCGTCGGCCTTCATCCCTTGCACAGCCTCGCCCTTGGCGTGGTGCAGCTGCGCCATCAGGATCGCGCGCGGATCCTCCAGCGTCGCCTCGACCACCGACACCACGTCCAGCGCGTAGAGCGGATCCTCGGGATCGAGCAGGTCGAACGCCGCCAGCGCGAAGGTCGACAGCGGCTGGTTCAGCGAGAAGTCCTTCTGCAGATCCACGGTCAGCCGCAGGTACCGGCCGAACTCGTCGGGCTCCGGCAGCCGCTCGACCACGCCGGCGGTCACCAGCGTGCGGTAGATCTGAATCGCGCGGCGGATCAGCCGCCGCTGCGCCTTGGCGTCCTCGTGGTTGTCCTGCAGCAGGTGCCGCATGCTCGCGAACGCGTCGCCGTCGCGGGCGATCACGTTCAGCAGCATGGCGTGGTTGACCCGCATCCGCGACTGCAGCGGCTCGGGTTCGGCGGCGACGAGCCGGTCGAACGTGTCCTCGCCCCAGGTGACGAAACCCTCCGGCGGCTTCTTGCGCTGGACCCGCCGCTGCTTCTTCGGGTCGTCACCGGCCTTCGCGAGCAGCTTCACGTTCTCCACGACGTGATCCGGCGCCTGGACGACGACCGTGCCCGACGTGTCGTACCCGGCGCGTCCGGCGCGACCGGCGATCTGGTGGAACTCACGCGCCTTGAGGATGCGCTGCCGGCGCCCGTCGTACTTGCTGAGCGCGGTCAGCAGCACCGTGCGGATCGGTACGTTGATACCGACGCCGAGTGTGTCGGTGCCGCAGATGACCTTCAACAGACCGGCCTGTGCGAGCTGCTCGACCAGCCGCCGGTACTTCGGCAGCATGCCGGCGTGGTGGACGCCGATGCCGTGCATGATCAGGCGCTGCAGTGTCTTGCCGAACCCGGAGCCGAACCGGAAGTGCCCGATCAGCTCCTTGATCTTGTCCTTCTCCTCCTTCGTGCAGACGTTGATGCTGGTCAGCGCCTGCGCGCGTTCCAGCGCCGACGCCTGGGTGAAGTGGACGACATAGACCGGAGCCTGGTGGGTCACCAGCAGCTCGGTGAGCGTCTCGTGCAGCGGCGACGTGACGTACTTGTAGATCAGCGGGACCGGGCGCTCGCCCGACGAGACGATCGCGGTCGGCTTGCCGGTCCGGCGGGACAGATCGATCTTGAACCGCTCGACATCCCCGAGCGTCGCCGACATCAGGATGAACTGCGCGTGCGGCAGCTCCAGCAACGGCACCTGCCACGCCCAGCCGCGATCCGGCTCGGAGTAGAAGTGGAACTCGTCCATCACCACCTGGCCGACGTCGGCCGCCGCGCCCTCACGCAACGCGACGTTCGCCAGCACCTCCGCCGTACAGCAGATGATCGGCGCGCCCGCGTTCACCGACGCGTCCCCGGTCAGCATCCCGACCTTGTCCGCACCGAACACGTCGCACAACGCGAAGAACTTCTCCGACACCAGCGCCTTGATCGGCGCCGTGTAGAACGTCCGCTTCCCGTGCGCCAGCGCCGCGAAGTGCGACCCCGTCGCCACCAGGCTCTTCCCCGACCCGGTCGGCGTCGACAGGATCACGTTCGATCCCGTCATCACCTCGATCAACGCCTCTTCCTGCGCCGGGTACAACGAGATCCCCTGCTCCGCCACCCACCGCGCGAACGCGTCGTACAGCTCGTCAGGCTCGGTAGTCCCCGGCAACATCTCGGTCAGCGTCATCAACCCTATTGTCCCTCACCGCGCCGGGCGTCTCGCCGCCACCACGATCCGCGGGTGCCGCCCGGCGACAGCCACGTCGTACACGCCCCGCACTCGCCACCCCGGTGCCGTGGCCAGTTGGGCCGCCTGCGCGTGGTTGAGGATCGCTACCAGCAGGCCGTCCGGCCGCAGCACCCGTCGCCACTGTCGCTGGTACGGCGTGAGGTCGCCGATCCCGATCCGTACATCCCACGGCGGATTGGTCAGGATCCGGTCCACGGGGCCGCTGAGCCGCGCAGCGTCCCCGACCCGCCACCGCACGTCAGCCGTGCCGGCCGAGTTGACCTGCGCGGCGGTGATCGCTGCGGACGACAGATCGCTTCCCAGGTACGCCGCGCGGGGCTGAACAGCATGCGCCTCGAGCAACACTGTCCCCGCTCCACAGAACGGGTCGAGCACGAGCTGTCCGGCAGCCAACCCAGCTAGGCGGGCCATGGCCGCGGCCACCGGTGGATGCAGGCTCCCGACCACAGTCCGCTGCCGCCACGCCCGCCGATGCAGCGGTACGTCGTACGGCCGCAGGGCGACCCACATCGTCTTCCCGTCCAGTACGACCCGCCACTCCGACCGCTCTGCCGGCGGCGTGCTCCCGTCCCGACGGGAGTGGTACGCCCCGCCGAGCAGGGTTCCGATCAGATCCTCCACGTCGTACCGATTGAAGTTCCGCGAACCGTCGAGGGACGCTGTCACCGCATAGGCGCCCTGCCTCGGCACCATCAGTACCCGCCTCAGCGCCGCACCCGCCGACGCCAGCCCGGCCTTGAGATGTCCTGGATCACCGACAGCCGCCCGTACGACGAACAGGTCGTCAGCCAGTCGTGGGGGAGCAGCGATGAGTTCTGTCGTCGCATCGACGACCAGTTGCCGTCTGGACACCCCGGCCACCTGGTGTCCCGCTGCGGCGACCTCCTCGGCCGCCATGCTTTCCAAACCCGTCACAGTGCGCACAAGCACCAAGGGCATGCGTTTTCTCCCGGTGAGCAATCGGGGGCAACCTCATGGTCGCCCCCGCATCGCTGACAGCGGGCAATTGCCTCGAGCTGACCAGCGGGAGGTCAGGCCGCCGGGAAGAAGTACGCGTACATGCCCTGCATGATGGCAGGGGCCGCCCGCGGGGTTCGACCGATTTTCAGTGCGTGTCGAGCAGGCCTCGGGCGGCGGCTTCGTCCTTGGGCCAGACGTAGACGGTCCAGCCGTCGTTGGTGCGGGCGGTGGTGGCCTTGATGCCGAAGTCCTTGAGTTTGGAGACGGTGACGCGGGCCTGGTTGTAGGTGGGCTCGGTGCGGACGTCGATGAGGAGGCCGAAGGCGTCGCGCTCGGCGGGGCGGTCGTCGATGCGGCGGACCAGGGAGCCGCGCTTGGCCTTGGAGAAGGCCCAGCGGCACAGCAGCACCATCACGCCGGCGAAGGCCAGGGCGACGACGGGGAAGAGGAAGTACCGCTCGGCGAACACATACCCCATTGTCGCGCAGAAGAAAATCTCGTGGGGTCTTGGCAACCTTCCGTGTCTCCAGGGAGTCTTTACCAACACAACGCTGAACAGCGGCCGATCACTCGGGGGCCGCCGGACGAGCGGAGGGCACGGACATGCACGCACCGACCCATGACAACGTCATACACCTGACCGGCATTCTGGACGTCCGCTCGGTGGGCGACGTCCGGCAGACTCTCAACCACCTCATCGACACCTCGCAGGGCGACGTGATCGTCGACCTCGAAGCCGTGGACGCCGTCGACGCGACCGGCCTGGGTCTCCTGGTGGCGACCCATCGCCGGACCCAGCTACTCGGCCGGCAACTGGTCCTCTGGCACCCACTCCCGTCCGTCGTGCGGATCCTGGCGGTCACGCGGCTGCACCGCATCCTGCACGTCGAGCGGACACCACTACCGATGACCGCCTGACTGTGATGTAGGCCCCTCGTGACACGAGTCACGAGGGGGCGACTCACAAGGTCACACAGTCCTACTCTCGGGTACATGACGACTGGTGAGCGGGACCGGCCGTGGGTGATGCGGACCTACGCGGGGCACTCGTCCGCGGCGGAGTCGAATGCGCTGTTCCGGCGGAACCTGGCCAAGGGGCAGACGGGGCTGTCGGTGGCGTTCGATCTGCCGACACAGACCGGGTACGACGCTGACCACCCGCTGGCGAAGGGCGAGGTGGGCAAGGTCGGGGTGCCGGTGGCGCATCTGGGGGATGTGCGGGCGCTGTTCGACCAGATCCCGCTGGCGGAGATGAACACGTCGATGACGATCAACGCGCCGGCCATGTGGATGCTGGCGCTGTATCAGGTTGCCGCGCAGGAGCAGGGCGCGTTGCCGTCGGAGCTGACCGGTACGACGCAGAACGACATCGTCAAGGAGTACCTGTCACGCGGCACGTACGCCTTCCCGCCGGACGCATCGCTGCGGCTCACGACCGACCTGATCGCGTACACGGTCGCGAATGTGCCCAAGTGGAACCCGATCAACATCTGCAGCTACCACCTGCAAGAGGCCGGTGCGACTCCCGTGCAGGAGCTCGCATTCGCCCTCAGTACGGCGATCGCCGTACTGGACCGGGTGCGGGACGGCGGGCAGGTGGCGCCGGAGCAGTTCGGTGATGTGGTGCAGCGGATCTCGTTCTTCGTGAACTCCGGGGTGCGGTTCATCGAGGAGATGTGCAAGATGCGTGCGTTCGTCCAGCTGTGGGACGAGCTGACGCTGGAGCGGTACGGCGTCACGGACGCGAAGGCACGCCGCCTGCGGTACGGCGTACAGGTGAACTCGCTGGGTCTTACCGAAGCGCAGCCCGAGAACAACGTGCAGCGGATCGTGCTGGAGATGCTCGGCGTCACGCTCTCCAAGAACGCCCGGGCGCGTGCGGTGCAGTTGCCGGCGTGGAACGAGGCACTCGGTCTCCCGCGGCCGTGGGACCAGCAGTGGTCGCTCCGGATGCAGCAGGTGCTCGCGTATGAGTCCGACCTGCTCGAGTACGACGACATCTTCGACGGCTCGCATGTCGTAGCAGCGAAGGTGGCTGAGCTGGTCGCTGGTGCGCGCGAGGAGATCGATCGTGTGCAGGCGATGGGCGGTGCGGTCGCGGCTGTGGAGAGCGGATATTTGAAACAGGCTCTGGTCGGTTCGCATGCCGAGCGTTGGCAGCGGATCGAGTCCGGTGAGCAGGTGGTCGTCGGCGTCAACAAGTTCGAGAACACCGAGCCCTCGCCGCTGACCGCTGACCTGGACACTGCGATTCAGACTGTCGATCCGGCCGCGGAACAGGCCGCACTGGACTCCCTGCGCGAGTGGCGAGCGCAGCGGGATCAGAAGGCGGTTGAGACCGCTCTGGCGAAGCTACGTGAGGCTGCCAAGGGCACCGACAACCTGATGCCCGCAACGCTGGAGTGTGTCCGGGCCGGCGTCACGACGGGCGAATGGGCCGGTGTGCTGCGGGAGATGTTCGGCGAGTATCGCGCACCTACGGGTGTCTCCGGGTCGGTCGGTGTCTCGGCCGGCGGCGAAGCAATCGCTAAAGTGCGCGAGAAGGTCGCCACGACCTCCGAAGAGCTGGGCGGCCGGCTGCGGTTCCTGGTCGGCAAGCCTGGCCTGGACGGTCACTCGAACGGCGCCGAGCAGGTCGCGGTCCGAGCGCGCGATGTCGGCTTCGAGGTGATCTACCAGGGCATTCGGCTGACTCCGGAGCAGATCGTCGCGGCCGCGGTCGCCGAGGACGTGCACTGTGTCGGGCTGTCGATCCTGTCCGGATCGCACATGGAGCTGGTCCCGGCGGTCGTGGCGGGACTACGTGAGGCCGGTCTCGAGGATGTCCCGGTGGTGGTCGGCGGGATCGTGCCGGATGCCGACGCGCGGGCGTTGCTGGCAAGCGGCGTCGCTGCCGTCTACACGCCGAAGGACTACGACCTGACCGGGATGATGTCGGACATGGTCGACGTGATCCGGGCCGCGAACAAGCTGTAGCCGACGCGCGAAGGTTTCTGTCAGCAATCGTTGTCCAGTGGTAGGTTCCTAACTTCCGACATCGCCCCTCTGTCGAGAGGTCCTGCCATGCCTCGAACCGTGCCTATCGTCCTGACCACGATCTTCGCCGCCCTAGCAGTCCTGGGATCCAGCCCCGCCGAGGCCGACGTCCAGGCCGCTGGCTGCGACGCAGCCGCGGCCGGCTACACCCCGGCCCTGCAACTCAACCTGCCCACGTCGGCGAACTGGCTCAACACCACACCGCCGTACAGCCTGAACAACACCGCGGCGATCGGCTCCAACTTCGATCGGGTCGGCTACTGCCTCGAGCTGAACGGCCCGAACGGCGTGCAGTGGGTGTGGACGGCGATGGCGCCGTTCACCAGCGACGCCAGGCGGCTGGGTCTGCAGACCGCCACCGGCCAGATCTTCCGGCAGCAGGTCGGCGACCTCGAGGTCGCCTCGAACGTCGCCGGTGTGACCACCGGGAGCGGTCAGACCGGCTACATCGAGATGTGGCCGAACCAGTACAGCGGATCCGCCAGCGGCCAGGTACCGAACGCCTCCGCGAGCACGTACGACGCCGATGACAGCCCGACGACCGTGATCGGCCACGGAACCTTTCAGATCCATCAGATCGGCGCCACCAAGCCGTCGACCGTTCCGGCCAAGCCCGTGCTCTCGATCAACAGGTTCACCGAATCGGCCAGCGATGTGCTGGGGCTCGGCATCGGCACTAACCCCAGCGGTGCGCCCGACTGGACGCTGACCGACAACGCGGCGACGTACACGCAGCGCAAGCTGACGGTCTACGCCCGGCCGTCGTTGGTGAAGCTGACCGAGATGCCGCAAGACCTGAAGCTGATTCCGCGGGACAGCGCGAACGGCGCCAACCCTGCGGTCGCCGGCGAGGTCACCGCTGCCGGAGTCGATCACGTCGAGCTAAGCGTCACCGGTCACGGCGAGACGCAGACCTTCACCGCCCCGGCCTCCGCGCCGTTCCGGTTCACTCCGCGCATCGAGGCGGGTCTGTGGGAGTACGCCTTCGAGCTACGAGCCGTCGGTCCCGCCATCGACCGCGTCGTGGCCAAGCGCACAGGCATCGTCTCCGGCGACGTGTACGTCGTCCAAGGACAGTCGAACGCCGAAGCGGCCAAACGCACAGGTGCCGCGAACGTCGAGGAGTCGCCGTACCTGCGCAGCTTTGGCAGCTCGAACGCCGAATCGGCGATCTCCGGCGCAGACCGGGTCTGGCACTACGCGACTGGTGACGTGACGCAGCAGTCCGGCTCAGCCGGCCAGTGGGCGATCCGCATGGGCCGCAGGATCGTCGACACCTACGGCGTCCCGGTAGCGCTGTTCAACGGCTCCCACGGTGGCAAGCCGATCAGCTTCTTCCAACGCAACGACACCACGCCGAACGACCTCTCCACGAACTACGGACGACTGCGCAGTCGCCTGCAGGCATCAGGCGTGCTCAGCAAGGTCAAGGGCGTGCTCTGGTACCAGGGCGAGGCGGAGAGCGACAACGCGTCCGTCCACATCAGCGGCTTCACCTCGTTGCTGGCCGACTGGCGGACAGAGATGAGTGCTGCCAAGTACTTCGTCTACCAAGTCCGTACGTCGCCCTGCAACAACACCACGGCCATCAACCTCCGCGAGGCCCAGCGCAAACTCGGCGACACCCACAACGTCACGCTGCTGTCGACGAACGGCCTGTCCGGTCACGACGGCTGCCACTACGCCTATGCCGACGGCTATCGCGAGATGGGCGACTACACGTTCGCCGTACTGGCCAGAGACCTGTACGGCGGCCCCTCGGCCGGCGTGGCTCCGCCGAACCCGGCGAGCGTGACCAAGAGCGGTACGACGCTCACAGTGAAACTGCGGTCGACCGATCCGCTGACAGTGGACTCCGGAGTGGGAGCCGACTTCCGGCTGGTCGGCTCCACTGTCACGGTCACCTCGGTCGTCTACCAAGCCGATGGCTCACTCCGACTCACCTTGTCCGGTACGCCGACCGGTGCGACCGCACTGGTGTACCAGGGACACCTCAAGGCGGGACCCTGGATCACCAACACCACCGGAGTCGGCCTGCTGGCCTTCAGTCTGCCCATCTAGGCGCCCATCTTCTCGTCGACCAGGTCCTGGACGGCCTTCGGAATAGTGGTCTCGAAGTCGAGCAGCTTCGCCCACGTGAGCGTCACGGTGATGAGGGTCATCTCCGTGTAGAGGCCCTTCACGCCGGCCACCCAGCCCAGGTACTGCTCCTCGTCGGCCATCACCTTGCGGCCGGCGATCAGGTAGCCCTCCGGGATGCCCGGGTACAGCTCGACCTCGGCGGTGCCGCGGAGCAGCAGGACCTTCGGCGGGAACGCGGCCTTGTCGATGGTGAGGGCGACCTTCGGGTTCTTCTTGAGCGCGGCGACCTTGGCCGCCTTCGGCACGGTCGCGATCAGCAGCTGGTCGCCTTCCATCCAGAAGCCGATCGGAACCACCCGCGGGTCGCCGTCCAGGCCGTTGTACGCGAAGCGCGCCGGCTCCGGGCCGTTCAGCAGCTGCTGGGAGTAGGGCTTGGCCAGGACCGCGGCGATCTCTTCGGGGTTCATCTCTCGCATCCAATCGTCAGGGGGTTGCTTTCACTGCTGGGACGGAGCCGCCCGGCGGTCTTCGACATCGATAGGTTGGGGAACTGTGGAATCTTTCGGATTCGGTCCCGGGACGGTTCAGGTCGCTGACGACGGCTCGGTCGCGCAGGTGCTGCACCCTGACGGCCGCGAGGTGCTACAGCGGCCGTGGGGCAAGGGTTTCCTGAGCACCGACCGCGGCAGCTACCGCCTCGACCACCCGGCGCTGGTGCGCTGGCGCAGCAGCGGACTCGACCTGCTCCATCAGCTGGGCGACCTGGAGCTTCGCGTCGGCCGCCGCTTCGGTGAGCACTGGACCGAGACGTACGAGCTGCGCAATCCGACCGCAGACCCGGTCCAGGTCGGTTCTCTCGCGATCAGTACGCCGTACCGCGATGTGTACCGCTCCAGCCGGGAGAGCCTCACGGGTGCTGTCCATGCGCACATCTGGACCGGTGGAGCGGACGCCTGGGTCTGGGCAGTCCCGATGGACGGCAGTAGTCCCGGCCTGGGGCTGCAGCTCAAAGAGGGTGAGCTCTGGGCGTACTCCGTCGAGGCACGCGAGCCGAAGAGCGGCAGCAACACCCGCGGTCACCTCTACCTCCATGTCACCGACCACGCGCGCGCTCCGCACGCCATGGGCGGTCAGCCGCAGCTCACGCTCGCCCCAGGGGCGTCGTACCGGTGGACCTGGCAGCTCGGCTGGTACGACGATCTGTCCGCCTTCCACGCGGATCGGCAGCCACGGCTCGCGGCGGACCAGCTGGCGGCCGAGGTGGGGGAGACGATCGAGGTGCGCGGCCACGGTCCCGTCACCAGCGACCAGCCCGGACTCAAGTACGTCGAGGCGGATGGTGCGCGGATCGCGCTGCTCTTCCATGAGCCGCTGCGCGTGATCGCAGAACGCCGAGTGCGCTTCATCCTCGATCACCAGCGCCGCCCGGAGCTGTCGGACAGCCGCCAGCACGCCTTCGTCCCGTACGACGTCGAGAGCGGGCTGACTGTGCTGGCCGATGACTGGCGGGACTGGTCCGACGGCCGGGAGCGGATAGGCATGGCAATCCTGCTGCAGGAGGTCCGGGACCAGGGCTGGGGTGACCGGAGCCAACTCGACGAAGCGCTGGCCGGCTATGAGCGCTTCGTTCATGACTATCTGGTCGACGACAACGGCACAGTGGGCGAAGACAGCGACCACCGCGGCGATGTGCGGCTCTACAACTTCCCCTGGTTCGCGCGGTTCCTGCTCGGCCAGGGCGACCGTGAGGGTGCGGCGCGCATTCTCAACCGGTACTACGCGTTGGGCGGCGATCACTTCCTCGCCTTCGACCTCGGTCCGCTGCTGACCGAGCTCGGACTGCATGAGCACCTGATCCGGCACGCGCGCACGTTCATCGAGTACGGCGACGAACTGCCGCCGCATGAGGTCAACTACGAGCAGTCGATGGTGGCGCCCCTGCTGGAGCTGCTGGTGGCGGCGTACCGGATCGCGCCGGAGCAGATTGACGGTGCGGAGCTCAGCCGCCGACTGCCGTGGCTCACCGCGTTCGCTGCCGACCAGCCCGACGTACGGCTGCGGCACGTACCGATCCGGCACTGGGACGGCTATTGGTTCGGGCGGCTGCGGCTCTGGGGCGACGTCTTCCCGCACTACTGGTCCGTGCTCAGTGCGATCGTGTACGGCGCTTGGCCGCGCGAGCTGGTCACGGAGTCACAGGCTGCTTGGCTGGACGCGGCAGCGGAGGCCATCCTGCGCGCGAACCTGGTCAACTTCGCCCCCGACGGTACGGCGACCTGTGCGTTCGTCTACCCGAGTTGCGTCAACGGTCAGCCGGCTCATGTCGCCGATCCGCTCGCGAACGACCAGGATTGGGCTCTCGTCTATGCATTGCGCCAATTGACTGCGCGTTCTATCGATAGAAAGTGTTAAAAGCACCATCTCAGGGTGAGAATTACCACCGGCAGTTTTCGAAAGATACCTACCTTCACGGGGGTGGCGAATGGTAACTTCACGACACCGAAGGCCACTCGCCCTGGTGGCCGGATCGTGGTGGGGGATGTGCCGTGGTCGCAGGAATCACCGCCGGCTTCAGCCGGCAGCCGGAGGACTTGTCCGAACACGAGAAGCTCGTCCGCGAGCTGCTCCCCGATGATGTTGCCGACGCCTACCTCGAGCTGACCCTCGCAGGTGCCCGGGTGGCCTACCCGGAGGATCCGATCGATCAGGAGCTGCTCAGCCGGCACCTGGCCTACCTGCAACACGCACCGGACGGTGTGCTGCTCCGAGCGGTCGATCCACTGATCGCTGTCACCGGACTGCTCACGCAGGTCCATCATGAGCTCACCAAGCAGCACGACCGCCTCTTACAGGGCTACGTCGCCGCTGCCGAGATGCACCAGCTCCAGCTGCACGACCGTCGGTCCGAGCAGGTGCCTTCGGTGCTGGCTCAGGTGCTGACCGATGCCGACGAGCTGACCGCACGCTGGACTACGTCGATCCACACCGTCCAGTGCACCTACCGGTCCATCCTCACCGATGACGGGCCTCCGGGCGCGCTGCCGTCACCGCTCAACGGCCAGTGCTCCGGCATGAAGTTCCGCGAGCTGTGTACGCCGGAGTACCTGGCTGCGCATGGAGCGCACCTTGCGATCAACGCGGGCGTCGAGGTGCGTACTGTCCGCGCCCTGCCGGCCCGGATGGCCATCGTCGACGACCACTTCGCACTGGTCGGTCTGGCCGGCGGCGGCAGTACTGGCGCTTTGCTGGTCCGTTCTGCGCCACTGGTCGCCGCACTGACGCAGTACTACGACCAGCTGTGGGAGAGCGCCACACCGGTCGTGCCGACGCAGACAAAGGGCATCGGCGAGACAGAGCGCGAAGTGCTGCGGTTGCTCGTGCACGGCCTCAAGGACGAGGCGATCGCACGGCATCTGCAGATCAGCGTCCGGACCGTACGGCGCCACATCTCGGCGATCATGGACTTCGTGGATGCGCCGACGCGGTTCGCTGCCGGCGCGGCCGCGTACCGCCTCGGTCTACTGGGGTGAACCGGAGCTGAACACTTCCGTGCTGCACTGGCCAGTTCTGGAAGTTGTCCACAAATGCTCTGTCGAGCCGGTCCTCGAGAGCCGCACTCTGAGGGCGTCCCGCCCCCAAGTTCTCGAGGTACCCCATGTCCGCATTCCCGAGATCTCGCCTGTTCGACGGGTTCCCCAGCCGCCACTCGGTGCGCTGGGTGGCCGTCACCGCCGGCTTGGCGCTGATTGCGACGGCCCTGCCCCACGACGCCGTCGCCGCGCCGCCGCCGATCACCCAGACCACCACCATCGACGACCTCCCGCTCGAGCGGCCCGACGACGCCTCCGCCGCGGTGACCGCGCGGATCACCGGCAAGCCGGTGCTGATCAGCGGCCGCACCACTGAGACCACCGAGTTCCGCGCGCTGCCCGACGGCCGGATCGAGGCCACCGTCGCCGGCGGTCCGGTCCGGATGCGCGACACCGACGGCGACTGGATCGACGTCGACGCCACTCTGGTCCGGCAGGCCGACGGGACCGTGGCGCCGATCGCGCATCCGTACGGCCTGAAGCTGGCCGGCGCGGCCGGTCCCGGTGACCACCAGCTCGTCTCGATAGGGGCCGAGGGCAAGCGTTCTGCTCTCGGCTGGTCCGGCCAGCTGCCCGCCCCGGAGCTGGACGGCACCATCGCGACCTACCGCGACGTGAAGCCGGGGGTCGACCTCGTCGTCGAGGCGACCCGCACCGGCTACGCGCAGCGGTTGCTGGTGAAGAACCGGTCTGCTGCGACCCAGCTGGCGCAGATCCGGATGCCGTGGGCCATGACCGGTCTCACGGCCAAGTCCGACGGCAAGGGCGGTCTCGCGGTCCGCTCCGGCAGCACGCAGTACGACGTACCGGCGCCGATGATGTGGGACGCGACGGTGGACCAGGCCTCGGGTGAGCACCTGCGCCGAGCGCCGGTCGGGCTCGGGCTGGCCAAGAACGCACTACTGCTCACGCCCGACGCAGCGTTCCTCAAGGACCCCAAGACGGTCTACCCGGTGACCATCGACCCGGCGCAGTCGGCGGGTGCGAGCTTCGACGCGTTCGTCGAGAGCTCGTACACGAACGACCAGTCCGCCGCGACGGAGCTGAAGCTCGGCACGCACGACGGCGGTACGACGAAGGCGCGCTCGTACCTGCGGTTCGACAACCAGGAGTGGCTGTGGGACAAGCAGGTCCAGTCCGCCACGCTGAACCTGTGGGAGCACCACTCCTACTCCTGCACCGCCAAGGAGTGGCAGGCCTACCGCACGCCGGACGTCACCAGTGCGATCCGGTGGTCGAACCAGCCGGCCTGGAACGACCGCGTCGGGACCTCGACCCAGACCAAGGGCTTCGGGTCCGACTGTGGCGACGGCTGGGTCACCATCCCGGTGACGGCCGCGTTCCAGTACACGGCGACCAACAAGCTTGCCAAGACGAGCATCGGCATCCGGGCGACGAGCGAGACCGACAGCTACGGCTGGAAGCGGTTCGCATCGCGTGAGGCGGCGTCGAACCCGCCGTCGGTGACGATCACCTACCAGACCAAGACGTCGGTCGACGCGGTCGCCACCGCGCCCGACACCACCTGCGCCACCGGTGCGACCCGGCCGTACATCTCCAGCCTGACGCCGCAGTTGCGCGCACAGGTCAGTGACGGTCTGGCTGCCAACGTGTACGCGAACTTCGAGTACAAGCAGGTCGGGGCAACTGCCACCACCACAGTGACCGAGGGACCGGGCGCATCCGGCTCATGGCTCGGCACCTATATCCCCGAAGGCACCTTCGCCGAAGGCGGCACGTACGCCTGGCGCGTGAGTGGCTCCGACGGTACGTCGCCTGGTGCGTGGTCCAACTGGTGTGAGTTCACCGTGGACACCATGTCTCCGGCCGCGGCTCCGACAGTGGCCTCGACGACCTATCCGGTCTCGGAATGGTCGGGAGCAGCCGGTACTGCAGGCACCTTCTCGTTCGGGGCTTCCGGTGTGAGCGATGTGGCGGCGTACGAGTACGGCGTCGACACCAACCCGCCGGACCAGGTCGTGAACGCGGCAACGCTCGGTGCCAGTACGTCGATCTCGATCACGCCGACCACCGACGGACCGCACACGATGTGGGTCCGCACGCGGGACCGGGCCGGCAACCGGTCGCCGCTGACGTCGTACCAGTTCGCTGTCGGCGGGGGAGCGGTGCTGAGCCCCAAGCCCGGTGACGTGAGTGCTGCCAAGACCGCGATCACCGGTGTCGGCCGCAGTACGGCGACCGGTGTCACCTACCAGTGGCGGCGCGGCGACACGGACACCTGGACCAACATCCCCGCCGGTCACGTCACGCTGGCTTCCGGTGGTGGCGCAGTGACCTGGCCGCTCCCGACGTCAGGCGGTGGCCAGTTCCCCAAGCTGAACTGGGATCTGGAGGCCACCCTCGCATCCGTCGACGCACTGTCGATTCCGCGTGACGGACCCGTGCAGCTCCGCGGTGCGTTCAGTGGCGGTACGGCGGCCAACTCGGGCGGTGTGAAGCTGACCTTCGACCGCAATCTCGCGACGGCGGCCTCGAAGCCGATCGGACCGGGTGATGTGAACCTCCTGACCGGCAACGTCACGCTGTCGGAGACCGACGTCACCGTCGAGGCCTATGGCAGCGACCTGACCGTCAGCCGCACCTACAACAGCCGGCAGGCGACCAAGACCGACCCGTCCGGCATGTTCGGTCCGGGCTGGATCTCCGGTGCGATCGTCGACGAGGCAGAGACGCCGTACACCTCGCTCGAGGTCTTCGGCTCGCTCCGCCAGATCGGCACGCCCGACGGCGACACAGTCGGTTTCACCGCCCGCGACGGCGTCAACTTCGACCCTCAGGTCGGCCAGGAGACGCTGAAGCTCGTTTACGCCAGCACCACCGACACCTACAAGCTCACCGACGACCGTGGCACCGCTGTGGTCTTCGGCCGGGTGACCGGTTCGGCGGCGGGCAAGTACTTCCCGACGACCACCACACTGCCGGGCTCCAACCAGACCACGTCGTACTCGTGGGAGAAGGTGACCGTCAACGGGGCTGACGTGGTGAGGCCGACCAGAGTGGTCGCGCCGGTACCGGATGGCGTCAACTGCACCACGCTGTCCCGTGGGTGTCGCGCGCTGAGCTTCACCTATGCCACTGCCACCACGGCGACCGGTAGCACGCTCGGCGACTACGTCGGCCGAGTGAAGCAGATCTCCTTCACTGCTTGGGATCCGGATCTCGCCACGCCGGCGCTGCGGACTGTTCCGATGCGTCAGTACAGCTATGACTCGAGCGGGCGGCTCCGTGCGAGCTGGGACCCTCGGATCGGTACAAGTGCTCAGGAGACCTACAGCTACCAGGCCGACGGCGTACTGGCGTCGGTGAAGCCGGCCGGGCAGGATCCGTGGCAGCTCGCCTATGCCACCACGGCCAACGACCCCGGTGCAGGCCGCCTGCAGAAGGTGACCCGGGCGGCGGCGACCGAGACTGTGGTCTACAAGGTTCCGCTGACCGCGCCGTACGACCTGTCGCCGGCGCAGACCAAGCGCTGGGGACAGCCGGAGGCTCCGACCGACGCAACTGCTGTCTTCCCGGCAGACCAGCAGCCCGACGGTTCCAACTACCAGCGGGCCACTGTGAGCTACCTGGACGCCAACGGACGCTCAGTCAACGAGGCTGAGCCGGGTGGCGCGATCTCGGCCAGCTGGTACGACGGCTTCGGCAACGAGGTCCGCAAGCTCACTGCGGCGAACCGGGCCCGGGCGCTCAACCAGTCGCCGAACGACAACGAGACGGCCGAGCAGACGCTGGCCCAGAACTACTCGACCATCAACACCTACTCGCTCGACGGAGTGCGTCTGGAGACGGTGCTCGCGCCGGAGTCCGACGTACGGCTGGCCGATGGCACGCTCACCAAGGGCCGTGCGCTGACGCGTAGCTCCTACGACCAGGGCGCACCGACCAGCGGTGGTCCCTACAACCTGGTCACCACCGAAGACGCGCAGGTTCGCGTCTGGGGAACCGGCGGTACGACGGTCGAGGCCGACAAGCGGTCGACGACCACCGCCTACAACTGGTCTCTGCGCCAGCCGACCGTGGTCACTGTCGACCCCGGTGGCCTCGGGCAGGCGACACGCACCACGCTGGATCCGGTGACGGGTCTGCAGACCGCCACCACGCAGCCGTCCGGCGGGACGAGCACCAACACCCCAGCGACCCGCAAGACGATCAACTACCGAGCCACCTCCGGTTCCGGGTACGCCGAGTGCGACCTGCGACCCGAGTGGGCCAACCTGCCGTGCCGGGTACAGCCGGGTGGACAGCCCGCAACGGGGCCCGAGTTGGCGGCCCTGGTGACGACGTACGACATCTACAACCAGGCGCGCGTGGAGACCGAGAAGACGAGTGCCGGTGTGCTCCGCACGAGCACCACCACGTACGACGCCGCCGGGCGAGTGCTGGAGACCAGTGTGGTCGCAGCAGCCGGTTTGGGCAGCACACCGCCGGTCAAGCGCAACGTGTACGACGCTGCGACCGGTGACATCCTCCGCACGCAGTCGGTGGTCAACGGGACGGTCGTGTCCGAGGTGGTCCGTACCTACGACCCGCTCGGCCGGCTCACGTCGTACAAGGATGCCGATGGCAACTTGTCGACAACGACCTACGACCTGCTCGGCCGGAAGGCCACCACTAGCGACGGCAAGGGCAACCGCACCTACGGCTACGACTACCGCGGTCTGCTGACCTCCGTCACCGACGACCAGGCCGGCGCCTACACCGGCGACTACAACGCCGACGGTCAACTGATCACCGAGACCTGGCCGAACGGCGTGAAGGTCGATACCACCTACGACCCGAGCGGTAAGAAGTCCGGCATCACCTACAGCAAGCCAGGGTGTGCCGCTGCGGACTGCACGCTGTTCCGGGAGGTGCTGACCAGCTCCGGTCAGGGCGAGACCGGCAAGCGGGTCTCGACGTTGTCCGCTGAGGTCTACACGCAGGACAAGGTCGGTCGGGTCACCAAGGTCGAGGAAGTGGTCGGCGAACAGTGCGTCACGCGCGTCTACGGCTTCAGCACGGCTACTGACCGCAATGACGTCAAGGAGTACGCACCGGCGGCGGACGGCAGCTGCCAGATCGCTACACCGGCCGGCTCCAAGTCCTGGACGTACGACGCGGCCAGCCGGGTCACCAACACCGGCTACGTGTACGACGCTCTGGGTCGCACGACGACCGTCCCTGCCGCCGACACCGGTACGCCGGCCGCGGGGAACCTGACCGCGACCTACCACGCCGATGACCTCGTCGACACGATCACCCAGGGCGGACGGACCACCGACTACACCATCGACGTGATGGGGGAGCGGATCCGGTCCTGGACCGACAATGCGACCGGTGCGGTCGTGCAGAACGTCAACCACTACGAGGACGACGAGGACAGCCCGGCCTGGACCCAGGAAGGACCGGACCGCTGGACTCGCGTCGTCCAAGGCCTGGACGGCCTGACTGCGGTGATCGACAGCGACTCCGCGGTGGCCGAGTGGCAGGTGACCGACCTGTCCGGCGACATCGTGGCTACCATCCACGCCGGTGAGGAAGGCCTGTCCACCACCAACCAGGTCTCCGAGTACGGCCTGCCGGGTGACTCGGAGACTGTCGGCAAGCAGCGGTACGGCTGGCTCGGTGCGCAGCAGCGGGCCGCGGACGCACCGGCCGGCATCGTGCTGATGGGCGTGCGTCTCTACAACCCGGTCACCGGCCGCTTCCTGCAGATGGACCCGGTGTACGGCGGTAGCTGCAACGCCTACGAGTACACCTGTGCCGACCCGGTCAACGGAACCGACCTGGACGGCAAGAAGGGCTGCTGGTCGCCGTGGTGCCACTACAAGAAGACGAAGAAGATCCTGAAGGGCTGGGGCAAGTACTTCAACCGCTTCAAATACGTCCGCAAGGTGACCCGCAATCGCTACGTGCGCGCCTGCGCCGGCGGTGCGTTCCTGGTCATGACCGTCGACACCATCAAGAACGGCTGGAAGAACTTCCTGAAGAAGGGCAGGCGCTGGGGCGTCGCCGGGTGTGTAGGAGGCGTGATCGGCTACCACGCCCGCAGGAAGGGATGGTGGTGAGTTAGACAAGCAGGGTGGGCCGCTGCAACGGCCCACCCTGTCTCACTGCAGGCTCGGGAGGAGCTTGTGCAGCGAGTCCATCAGATGCGTGTGCACACTCGTCCCGTAAGAGATTCGGTGGGCGCCGGCCGAGATCAGCTCGGCCGGCGTCGGCCCGGCGGGTGCCGCGTGCGCGTTGATCGGACCGCCGATCTCGGCGACCAGCTCGGGCAGTACGTCGAGCGGCGCGAAGATCGGGTAGATGCAGTCCGCACCGGCCCGCCGATAGCTCCGGCCACGGGCGACGGCGTCGGCCGGCGTGCCCTGCAGCAGGAAAGTGTCCACCCGGGCGTTGATCACCAGCTCGGCTCCCGCGGTCGCCCGTACCTCGGCCAGATAGTCCGCGAAGAAAGCAGGGTCGACCAGCTTGTCGTCCACCGAGTCCTCGAGGTTGCAGCCGACCGCACCGGTCCCCAGCAACCGCTCGGCGAACTCCTTGGCCGGCAGGCCGTACCCGGCCTCCATGTCCGCCGTCACCGGTACGTCGACCGCCCGGACGATGCGCGCGACCGCGGTCAGCATCTCCGCGACCGGGGTCAGCTGACCGTCGTCGTACCCGAGGATCCGGGCCATCGCGCCACTGCTGGTCGCGATGGCCGGTGCGCCGCCGGCGGCGACGATCCGCGCGCTGACCGGGTCCCAGGCGTTCAGGAGGATCAACGGCGGGCCCGAGTGGTGCAGAGCCCGGAAGGCTTCCGCGCTCATGGCTTGTAGTGGCCGGGCGCCATCTTGCCGGTGACGCCGACTCGGGTCCACATGTTGATGGTGATGATCAACGCGATGATCTGAGCCAGTTCCTTGTCCTCGAAGTGCTGCGCGGCCAGGTTGTAGACCTCGTCGGGCACATGGCCGTCGCTGACCAACGTGATCGCCTCGGTCAGCTCGAGCGCGGCCTGCTCCTGCTCGGTGAACAGGTTGCGGGACTCACGCCAGACCGGCAGCAGGTTCAGCTTCTGCTGCGGGCCGTCACCGTGCAGGTAGTCGAGGCTGTGCATGTCGGTGCAGTAGGCGCAGCCGTTCAGCTGTGAGGCGCGCACGCGCAGCAGATTGGCGAAGTTCTCGTCGAGGCCGGTCGCGGAGACCGCGTCGATGGCGATCATCGCCTGGTAGAAGTCGGGGACCAGGGTGGCCAGCTTGACGCGGCGGGTTGTCGTTGTGCTCATGGTTCTAACCTAGGCGCGGATCGGCCCAGGTGTATGGTCCACTTCCATGGAAGATCAAGGGGCCAATTCGGGAGCTGATCTACACCTCGACCTGGCCGCGTCGCGCGGGCGCAACGACCTGGTTCAGGCTCTGCACGCGTCGATCCGGAGCGGCCGGCTCCCGGCCGGGACCCGGCTGCCCTCCTCGCGCTCGCTCGCCAAAGACCTCGGCATCGCCCGGAACACGGTCGCCGACGCCTACGGCCAACTCGTCGCCGAGGGCTGGCTGACCGCCCGCCAAGGATCCGGCACGGTCGTCGCCAACCGAGCCAGCACCGCCCCGGCTCCGGTCGCGACCCTGCCGCCGGTGCGGAGCTTTCGCTACGACCTCACGCCCGGCGCCCCCGATGTCTCGACGTTCCCGCGCGGTGAGTGGCTGGCCGCCGCTCGCAAGGCCTGGCCGGCCGCCCCGAACGAGGCGTTCGGTCTCGGCGATCCGCGCGGCCGGATCGAGCTTCGCCGGACGCTGGCCGACTATCTCGCCCGGGCCCGCGGCGTCCGCGCCGATCCGGAGCGGATCCTGATCTGCTCCGGCTACGTCCAGGCGGTCAGCCTGCTCTGCGAGGCGATCCGCAACCTCGGCGGTTCGACGGTCGCCACCGAGGAGTTCGGCTACGGCCTGCATCGCGACGTGATCCGGGCGCGTGGCCTCCGGCCCGTCCCACTCGCCCTCGACGAGTACGGCGCCGACGTGTCCCAGCTGACCGGCCAAGCCGCACTGCTGACGCCCGCCCATCAGATGCCGACCGGCGTACCGCTCTCGCCGGAACGCCGGACCGCGGCCGTCGAGTGGGCAGCCCGCACCGGCGCCGTACTGATCGAGGACGACTACGACGGCGAGTTCCGCTACGACCGGCAAGCCGTGGGAGCCCTGCAGGCGTTGGATCCTGAGCATGTCGTCTACACCGGCACAGCCAGCAAGAGCCTGGCGCCCGGCGTCCGGCTCGCCTGGATGGTTCTCCCGCAACACCTGCTCGAACCGGTGATCGCGGTCAAGCGCGTCGCCGACTTCCAGACCGCAACTCTCGAGCAACTCGTCCTCGCCGAGTTCATTGCCTCCGGCCACTACGACCGGCACGTACGCCGATCGCGGCTGCACTACCGGCGTCGCCGCGACCGCCTCGTCGAGCTGCTCGCCGAACGCGCCCCGAACGTGCAGGTCGCCGGCATCTCGGCCGGGATGCACGTCCTGCTCGACGTACCGGGTGATGCCGAGGACATCGTCGAGCGCGCTGCCCGGCAGGGGCTCGGCCTGGCCAGCATGAGCACCTACCACTTCGCGCCGACCCCGGCGACTCGCCAAGCCGTGATCGTCGGCTACGGCACGCCACCCGATCACGCCTATCCAGGTGCGCTCGACCTGCTGTGTCAGGTCCTAGGCGTGTGAGATCGCGGTGGCCATCGCGCGGATATCGGCCGGACCGACGCGGCAGCAGCCGCCGATGTAGGTAGCACCGGCCGCGGCCCAGGCCGGGGCAAGGTCGGTGAGCGTCGCTGATGAGCCGGTCCAGCTGCGCGCATCGGCATCCCAGGTCTCGCCACTGTTGGGGTAGACGACGGCCGGCTTCACGGCGAGCGCGATGGCCGCAGCGACTTCCTCCGGTGCGCAACAGTTGATGCCCACGGCAACCACCTGGTCGACCGCGGCGAGTGCGAACGCAGCCGCCAGCGGTTGGCCGGCTCGAGTCCGGCCATCGGCAGCGCTGAACGACAGCCAGGCTGGGAAGTCGAGCTCCTGCAGCAGTTCGACGAGAACCTCCGCCTCGTCGACATCGGGAATCGTCTCGACCGCGAGCAGGTCAGGACCCGCGCCGATCAGCAACTCCAGCCGCGGCCCGTGGAAATCGCGCAGCGCGGCCGCACTGACGCCGTACCGGCCGCGGTATTCGGAGCCGTCGGCAAGGACCGCGCCGTACGGGCCGACCGACGCGGCGACCAACCGGTCGCCACCGAACTCGTCACGGACCTCCCGGGCGATGCGCACGCTGGACGCGATCAACGCTTCCGCCTCCGCAACCGGTACGCCGGCCTGTGCGAAACCGCTGACGCTCGCCTGGTAGCTCGCAGTGGTCGCGACCATCGCACCCGCCTCGAAATAGGCGCGATGGACCGCGGCGATCTCGGCCGGAGCGTCCTTCAATAGCCGGGCCGACCACAAGGCGTCGGACAGGTCATGACCGCGGTCCTCGAGCGCGTTCGACAGACCGCCGTCGAGGACGATCGGCGGCTCAGAGCCCATTGGCCAACGCCAGAACCTCATCGGCACAGCCCCACGACAAGGTGATGCCGGAGCCGCCGTGGCCGTAGCAATGGATGACCTTGCCGACCAGCTCGCAGCGGACCTGCGGCCGGCTCGGCCGCAGCCCGACGCGCGCCCGCAGAACCGTTGCCTTGCGCAACTGCGGGACCAGCTCGGCAGCACGCTCCAGAATCGCCGTACTCACCGAAGGATCGGCCGCCAGGTTCCAGTTGTCCGGCTCGCTGGTACCGCCGACGATGACATCGTTCGAGCGCGGGATCACGAAAGTGAGGCCCTCCGGCCGGACCGCGATCAGCCACTCGGACAGCCCGCACTGCGCCACGCTCAGCACTTGCCCACGCACCGGAGTCACGGTCGGGTCGGCCGCAGTCAGGCGAGCGCCGAGACCGGTGCAGTTGACCACGAGATCCGCCGAGCTTGGGAGGCCGGACAACGCGGCGCGGGTCAACGTGCCGCCGGCATTCTCGAGTCGCTTCACCAACGACGGCAAGTACAGCGGCATCTCGACCACCGGCGCCGTGTACGCCCAGCCGTCCGCGAACCCGGTCGGCGGCGATGCCACCCGGGTCAGATCCGGCAGCACGTCGGCCCAGGCGGGGTCGGGCTTCCGCTCCACCAGTAGCTCGCGGCCGTGCCGCAGCTGCACCGACTGTTCACTCTCGGCCAGTTTGGTGAACTCGTCGTACGACGTCCGCGCCCAGCCGGCCACCCGGTCCGCGGGCTCGGCGAGGTACGGACCCCAGATCGCGCCTGCCACCGAAGACGTGGTCTCCAGTGGCAGATCGCGAGCCAGCACCGCCACCTCGTAGCCGCTCTCGGCCAGCCTGACGGCACACGTCAGTCCGATGACACCGGCACCCACCACAATCACGCGCATACGCACAGTGTTGCTTAGTGCAGGTCAACCGCCAACGAGTAGAAGCGAGTGATCTGCTTGGAACCGTTGTTGTCGTCCGACAGCAGGTAGAGCTGCCGCCGCCCACCGGGCAGGTAGCCGCCGAGCGCGAGCGCCTCGACGTTGTCCAGCAACGCGGACAGCCCGAGACCAGCTGCCCGTCGTACGTCGTCTTGTTCAGCGCACCAGACAGGGCCGTTTCGGATCGAAGACCCAGTCCTTGATCACATACTGCATGGCGACCGCATCGTCCCGGGCACCGAGTCCCTGCTGCAGATACACCTCATGCGCCGCCGCCAGCGCATCCCGGTCGAGTTCGACGCCGAGACCCGGCTGGGCCGGCACCGCGATGGCGCCGTCGACGATCCGCAGCGGGTCTTTCGTCAGCGCCTGGCCGTCCTGCCAGATCCAGTGCGTGTCGAGAGCGGTGATCTCGCCCGGAGCCGCCGCTCCGACGTGCGTGAACATAGCCAGTGAGATGTCGAAGTGATTGTTCGAGTGCGAACCCCAGGTGAGCCCGAAGTCGGCGCAGAGCTGCGCGACCCGGACTGACCCGGCCATCGTCCAGAAGTGCGGATCGGCCAGCGGGATGTCGACGGCGCCGATCCGGACCGCCTGCGCCAGCTCGCGCCAGTCGGTCGCCACCATGTTCGTGGCCGTCCGCAACCCCGTCGTACGGCGGAACTCGGCCATCGTCTCGCGGCCGGAGTACCCGCCTTCGGCGCCGCACGGATCCTCGACGTACGCGAGAACGTCGTCCAAACCGTTGCACAAGGCAATGGCTTCGCGGAGCGGCCAGGCGCCGTTCGGATCGATCGTGATCCGGGCCCGCGGAAACCTTTCGGCCAGCGCGTGAACAGCAGCGATCTCCGCCGAGCCCTCGAACACCCCACCCTTGAGCTTGAAGTCTGCGAACCCGTATCGCTCCTGTGCTGCCTCGGCCAACGCCACGACGGCCTCCGGCGTCAACGCGGACCGCCGCCGCAACTGCGACCAGCGGTCATCGGCGGCATCGTCCAGGTAGGGCAGATCTGTCAGAGCCGTATCGCCTACGTAGAAGAGATAACCGAGCACCGGCACGTGATCGCGCTGCTGACCATCGCCCAGCAATTCGGCCACTGGCACACCGAGATGCTGACCGAGCAGATCGAGGAGCGCGGACTCGAGCCCGGTCACCGCGTGCACCGTCGTCCGCAGGTCGAAGGTCTGCAGCCCGCGCCCACCGGCATCTCGATCGGCGAAAGCGGCCGAGACGCGGCGGAGCAGTTGCCGATAGCGCGCGATCTCGTGTCCCACCAGCAGCTCGGCGGCTTCGGTGATCGTGGTCGCGATCTTCGCGCCGCCCGGGACCTCGCCGAGTCCGGTGTTCCCGGAGCTGTCGGTCACGATGACCACGTTCCGGGTGAAGAACGGGCCGTGCGCGCCGCTGAGGTTGAGTAGCATGCTGTCGTAGCCGGCCACCGGCACGACCTGGACGGAGACGACCTTTGGCGTCACTTGAGGTCGCCGATCAGTGCGGTGAGCTCAGCCAGTTCGTCATCGGTCAGATCCTGCAACGGCGGCCGGACCGGGCCGGCGTCGCGACCGATCGCCCGTACGCCGGCTTTGACGATCGAGACGGCGTACCCCTTGGTGCGGTCGCGGATGTCGAGGTACGGGATGACGAAGTCGTTCAGCTTGCGGTAGACCGCCTCGCGGTCCTGCGCGAGCACGTCGGCGTAGAAGCCGAGCGCGAACTCGGGGACGAAGTTGAAAATCGCCGACGAGTAGGTGCTGACTCCGAGCTGCAGCAGCGGCAGGGCGAACGTCTCCGCGGTCGGCAGTCCGCCGATGTAGGTCAGGCGTTCGCCGACGCGGGCATAGGTGCGCGTCATCAGCTCGACGTTGCCGACGCCGTCCTTCAGGCCGATCAGGTTGTCGTTGCGGTCGGCAAGCTCTGCCACCGAGACATCGCTGAGGATCGCGTTCGCCCGGCTGTAGACCGTCACACCCAACCGAGTGCTGCGGCAGACGGCCGACACGTGTTCGACGAGTCCGCGCTGACCGGCTTCGGTCAGATAGGGCGGGAGCAGCAACAATCCGTCCGCGCCCGCCGCCTCGGCCGCCTGCGCCTGGGCGATCGCTGTCGCCGTCCCGCCGGTGGCCGGTGCGATCACCGGCACCCGGCCGGCCACCTCGTCGACAGCCACGTGAACGACGGTGTCGATCTCGGCGGCGGTCAGCGAGAATCCCTCGCCGGTCCCACCCGCGGCGAAGAGCCCGGCGACGTCGTACTGGCTGAGCCAGGAGAGGTGTTTGCGGTAGGCCTGCTCGTCGAAGCTCAGGTCGGGCCGGAAGTGTGTGACCGGGAACGAGAGCAGTCCGGTCTTCAGGTGGGCAGCGAGTTCGTCGGGGGTCACGCTGATCAGCCTAGGAACGCCGGTGGATACCTGTCTAAGACTGTTTTTGGATCTATTGATGCTCTGAGAGCATCGCGCGGACCCGATGCAGCACCGGATTGGCGGAATCCCGGTGCCAGATCGCGTGCAGCTCGACCGGCTCGCCGGCCAGATCGATCGCCTGAAAAGTGACCCCCGGTACGCCGAGATCGCGCGCCGACTCGGGGACGAGCGCGACCCCGCGACCCGCCGCGACCAGCAGGACGACGGTGAGCACCTGCTGCACCCGCTGCGTGATGCGGTGCTGGGACCCGGCCAGAAACCGCACAGTCAGCTCGTGGAAGTACCCGGCCCGGTCCGGGTCGTAGCTGATCAGCTCTTCCGCGGCGAAGTCGGCCGCGGTGAGCGACCGGTCGAGTGTCGCCAGTGGATGGCCGACCGGCAACACCGCGCATAGCGGCTCCCGTGCCACGACCAGCGAGTCGAGGAGCTGAGCGTCGTACGGCGGTCTTGCCAGCGCGAGGTCGAGTTCACCGTGCAGCAGGCCGTTGATCTGCGCCGAGGTGACCCGCTCGTGCAGGATCACGTCGACCTCGGGCAGCTCGTCGGAAACCCGGCGCAGGAACGGTCCGAGCGTCCGGATCGCCGACACCGCGGTAAAGCCCAGTCGCAGCGTGCCGGCCGCGCCTTGATCGACGCGGCGAGCCAGGTCACCGGCGGTCTCGACCAAGGTCAGCAGTCGCCGGGCCTCGCCCAGAAAGGCGTGCCCGGCCTCGGTCAGCACCACCCGGCGGTTGTCCCGCTCGAACAACTGGACACCGACCGCTCGCTCCAGCTTCTGCACCTGCCGGCTCAACGGCGGCTGAGTCATGTTGAGCCGCTCGGCCGCCCGGCCGAAGTGCAACTCCTCGGCGACAGCCACGAACGCGGTCAGCTGGTCCAGCGAGAACATGATTCCCGAAAGGTATCACTCGATGCATAAACAGCCTTGGACAGGCATCAACGGGTCTCCCTACGCTCACGCCAACGGGGCCGACCCGAGGAGGATGTTTGATGAGGCTCATCCAGATGGCCGCGGCCACGGGGGTCGTCGCGCTCCTGGCCGGCTGCGGCGGAGTGAAGACGACAGCGACCGGCGGCGACGGTGACTACCCGACCGGCAACATCCAGATGACTGTCGGCGCCGCGCCTGGTGGCAGCACCGACCTGATCACCCGCGCGATCGCCGAAGGCGTCGGCAAGGAACTGGGCGTGCCGGTGCCGGTGGTGAACAAACCCGGTGCGAACGGCGCGCTGAACGCGAAGGAACTGCAGTCGGCCAAGCCCGACGGCTACAAGATCGCGGTCCAGAACGCCTCGCTGTTCACGATCACGCCGCTCGCCGTCTCTGCGAACGAAGCCGTGAAGCTCGACGACTTCGACCTCATCGGTGGGATCTCCCAGGACGACTACGTCCTGCTCGCCCCGGCCTCGTCGACGGTGAAGTCGATCGCCGATCTGAAGAAGTCCGGCAAGAACATCAAGTACGGCACCACCGGTGTCGGGACCGGAGCGCAGCTCGCGTCCGCGCTGGCCTTCAAGCAGGCCGGGATCCCGGCGACCGACGTACCGTTCGATGGTGGTGCGCCGGCGCTGACCGCCTTGCTCGGCAGCCAGGTCGATGTCGCCACCATCCAGGTCGGCGACAGCATCGCGCAGATCAAGGCGAAGAAGGTCGTCCCGCTCGCGGTCTTCTCGGCCGAGCGGATCAAGTTCCTGCCCGACGTCCCGACGGCCAAGGAGCAGGGGTACGACGTGGTCGTGTCGCAGTACCGATTCCTGACCGCGCCGAAGGGGACGCCGGACGCGATCAAGACCAAGCTGCTGGACGCGGCCAAGAAGACCTTCGCGACCGAGGCGTACAAGAAGTTCAACGACGACCACTGCCTGACCCCGATCGAGGGCACGCCGGACGAGGTCCGCAAGATCCTCGACGAGTACGCGACCAAGTACAAGGCGCAGCTCGACCAGTACCAGATCTCGTTGGGCAAGAAGTGACCGAGCGACCCCTGGCTCAACTGGGCGCGGCAGGCGTCGCGGGCGCGATCGGGGTGTTCGGGCTGATCGGCTCGATCGCGCTCGGTCTCGGCCGGCTGACCGCTCCCGGCCCCGGACTGTGGCCGTTCACGGTCAGCGTCGTGATCACCGTGCTCGCGGTGGTGCTGGCGCTGACCGGGCGGCACGGGACCGACACCGAGCCGTTCACCGCGGCGAGTGTGCAGACGGCGGCCGCCGTACTGAGTCTGGTGGTGTTCGCCGTGCTGCTGCCGTTGATCGGGTTCGAGATTCCGTCGCTGCTGCTGGTGTTCGTCTGGATGCGCTTCCTCGGTAGGGAGCGCTGGGTGTCATCGGTGGCAGTCAGCGTCGGCACGGTGGTCGCGTTCTACGTGCTGTTCGTGACGGTCCTCGAGATCCCGTTGCCGCGGTTGATCTGATGGACTTCTTCTCTCCGGTGATCGACGGCTTCGGCGTCGTCCTTCAGCCCACCAATCTGTTGTACTGCCTGATCGGTGTCGTGATCGGGATGCTCATCGGCGTCCTGCCCGGACTGGGGCCGGCGGCAACGATCGCGATCCTGCTGCCGGTCACATACGGCGTCGAACCGGTCTCGGCGATCATCATGCTGGCCGGCATCTTCTACGGCGCCCAGTACGGCGGCACGATCACGTCGGTCCTGCTCCGCCTCCCCGGCGAAGCATCGTCCGTGGTCACCGTGTTCGACGGCTACGCCCTCGCCAAACAAGGCAAAGCCGGTACGGCGCTCGGCGTCGCGGCGATCGGGTCGTTCATCGGCGGCACGGTGTCGATCATCGGGCTCACCCTGCTGGCCCCGGTGGTGGCCGACGTCGCGCTCGACTTCGGACCGCCGGAGTACGCCGCGTTGTCGTTGTTCGGCGTCCTCCTGGTCGCGACCGTTGGCAACGGCGGCCGGACCAAGTCGGTGATCGCCGCCGGACTCGGGTTGCTGCTGGCAACGGTCGGCCGGGACACCTTCACCGGGGCGAGCCGGTTCACGTTCGACACCCTGAACCTTGCCGACGGCATCGACTTCGTTCCGATCGCGATGGGCCTGTTCGGCCTCGGCGAGATCCTGCACAACCTCGAGGAGCGGCACCGCACGGTACCGGCGCCCGCCAAGGTCACCAACGTCTGGCCGTCGCGCGCTGATCTCCGCCAGTCCAGCGGTGCGATCGGCCGGGGCTCGGTGATCGGGTTCGTCCTCGGCGTGCTGCCCGGCGGCGGGGCGACACTGTCCTCGTTGGTCGCCTATGCGATCGAGAAGCGCCGCGCCAAACACCCTGAGCGTTTCGGGCAGGGCGCGATCGAAGGTGTCGCTGCGCCGGAGACGGCGAACAACGCGGCCGCGACCTCGTCGTTCATCCCGTTGCTGACGTTGGGCATCCCGGCCAACGCGACGATGGCGCTGATGTTCGGCGCGCTGCTGATCCAGGGTATTCCGCCCGGTCCGCAACTGGTGTCGGAGCACCCGGATCTGTTCTGGGGCGTGGTGAACTCGATGTACATCGGCAACATCCTGCTGCTGATCATGAGCATCCCGATGGTCGGCCTGTTCGTGAAGATCCTCCGGGTCCGCCCGGCGATCCTCGCGCCGATCACGGTCCTGATCACGCTGCTCGGCGTCTACACCGTGAACAACCAGGTCTTCGACATCTTCCTGGTGATCGTCTTCGGCGTCCTCGGCTACCTGATGAAGAAGTTCGGTTTCGAGCCCGGTCCGCTGGTGCTGGCGTTCGTGCTCGGCAGTGTGATGGAGACGGCGATCCGGCAGTCGTTGCTGATCTTCGGCGGTAACCCGGCCGGCTTCTTCACGCGGCCGATCTCGGGCACGGTGCTCGCCGTACTGATCGTGGTGCTTGCGCTTCCGGCTCTTCGCTTGGTGATGCGCCGCCGTTCTCAAGACAAGGAGCTGGTGTGAGCAGGATTTCCCGGATCGAGCTGACGCCGGTCGCCTTCGCGGATCCGCCGCTGCTGAACGTCTCCGGCGTGCATCAGCCGTTCGCGTTGCGGACGATCGTGCAGGTCTGGACCGACGACGGTAACCACGGCCTCGGCGAGACGTACTGCGACGAGACTCTGCTGGCCCGGCTCACCGCGGTCGCCGCTGCGCTGCCCGGTCTGGACACGTTCGATCTGCACGGCCTGCGGAGCCGGGTGGCCGACGTACTGGGGGCTGAGCGGGGTGCCGAGGTCGGCGGCATGCTCAACCTGCAGGACCCGGTCGACGTCGTACTGTCTCCGTTCGAGGTTGCCCTGCTGGATCTGCAGGGCAAGGAGGTCGGCCGTCCGGTCACTGACCTGCTCGGCGGGGCGGTGCGGGACGCGGTGCCGTTCAGTGCCTACTTGTTCTACAAGTGGGCTGCGCATCCTGGCGGTGCGGAGGACTCGTGGGGCGAGGCTCTCGATCCGGCGGGGATCGTTGCTCAAGCCCGGTCGATGGTCGACCAGTACGGATTCACCGCGATCAAGCTCAAGGGCGGACTGTTCCCGCCCGAGCAGGAGATTGAGGCGGTGCGGGCGCTGGCCGAAGCCTTCCCCGAGCACAAGCTGCGGATCGACCCGAACTGCGCTTGGACGGTCGATACGTCAGTGACCGTCGCGAAAGCTTTGACCGGTGTTATCGAGTACCTCGAAGATCCGACGCCAGGGATCGAGGGGATGGCCGCGGTCGCGGCGCAGACCGAGATCCCGTTGGCCACCAACATGTGCGTGATCGCCTTCGCGCACCTGAAGCCGTCGGTGCTGGCTGATGCCGTGCAGGTCGTGCTCTCGGATCATCACTACTGGGGCGGGCTGCGGCGATCGCAGTTGCTGGCGGGGATCTGCGACACGTTCGGGATGGGGTTGTCGATGCACTCCAACTCACATCTCGGGATCAGCCTGGCGGCGATGACGCATCTGGCGGCCGCGACGCCGAACCTCACCTACGCCTGCGACACGCACTACCCGTGGAAGACCGAGGACCTGATCAAGCCTGGCGTGCTCGACTTCGCGGATGGCAGCGTGCGGGTGCCGACCGGTCCCGGGCTCGGGATCGAGTTGGACACCGACGCTCTCGGGCGGCTCCACGAGCAGTACCTCGCGTGCGGAATCCGGCGCCGCGACGACACGGCGTACCGGCGGACGATCGAGCCGGACTTCACTCCGAACGGGAGTCGCTGGTGAGTCGGTGCCGCGTGTTGGTCAGGTGCACCCGCATCGCCGCGCGGGCCGCGTCGGCGTCACTGTGAACGATCGCGGTGTGGATGTTCTCGTGCTCGTGGATCACCCGGGTGAGGTGGTCCGGATCGGACATCTCGTACGCCGGATCGAGCCGGGTCCGCGGCAGCAGGATCATCATCGGCCCGAAGCCGTTCACCACGTCGGTGTAGAACCGGTTGCCTGAGGCAACGGCGATCTTGAGGTGGAAGGCGAAGTCCACCTCGACCGAACGGGCCGGGTCGGCGCCGACCTGCCGGAAGTCGTCCAGCGCCCGGCTGATCCCAAGCAGTTGCGGCTCGGTACGCCGAGCTGCGGCGAGCGCGGCGGCCTCGCTCTCGACGCCGGTCCGGAAGTCCAGCAGTTCGAGCACGTCCTGGTGGGTGCGGACCTCCTGGAGCTCGACCGGCCCTGGTACCTCCAGCACGAAGGATCCGCGGCCCTGGAACGTCTCCACGAGGCCGGCCGCCTGGAGCCGTGAGACGGCTTCGCGGATGACGGTCCGGCTGACGCCGAACTCCTCGACCAGGCCGTTCTCACCGGGGAGCTTCGCGCCCGGCGGGAGTTCGCCGGCCAGGATCCGGCGCTTCAGTTCCGCGACGACGTCGTACGCGAGACCGCGTCTCATCGGGTGCCGAACTCGCAGGCGTCGACCGTCCAGGCCGCGCACTGCTCACTGGTGGTGAAGCCGAGGCCCGGACGGTCCGGGACCAGCATCCGGCCGTCGACCGTCTCCAGATGCTCGTTGAACAAGGGATTCAGCCACTCGAAGTGCTCGACCCATGGCTCGCGCGGATACGCGGCCGCGAGGTGCAGATGGATCTCCATCGCGAAGTGCGGTGCGAGCTGCAGACCGGCGTGATCGGCCAGCGTCGCCAGCTTGAGGAACGGCGTGATGCCGCCGATCCGCGGTGCGTCGGGCTGGATGATGTCGGCCGCCCGGGCCTCGATCAGCCGCACGTGCTCGCCGACACTCGACAACATCTCGCCGGTCGCGATCGGGGTGTCGAGCGCGGCCGCCAGTTGCGCGTGCCCCTCGGCGTCGTACGCGTCGAGTGGTTCCTCGATCCAGACCAGGCCGAACTGCTCCAGACTCCGGCCGATCCGCAGCGCGGTCGGCCGATCCCACTGCTGATTGGCGTCGACCATCAGCGGTACGTCGTCGCCGATGTGCTCCCTGATCGCTTGCACCCGCTCCAGATCGGCGCGCGAGTCCGGCTGGCCGACCTTGATCTTGATGCCACCGATACCTTCGGCGAGCGACCGCTTGGCGCGGTCCTTCACCTCCTCGATCGGCGCCTGCAGGAAGCCGCCGGAGGTGTTGTACGCCTGGACCGAGTCGCGATGTGCGCCGAGCAGCTTGGCCAGCGGCAGCCCGGCGCGTTTCGCCTTCAGGTCCCACAACGCGATGTCGATCGCGGCGATCGCCTGGGTCGCGACCCCCGAGCGCCCGACGGAGGCGCCGGCCCAGAGCAGCTTGTCGTACACCTTCGCGATATCCGAGGGGTCCTCGCCGATCAGCTCCCCGGCGACCTCCCGGGCATGCGCGTACTGCGCCGGTCCGCCGGCCCGCTTGGAGTACGAGAACCCGATCCCGTGCTGCTCCTGCGCCGTACTGATCTCCGCGAAGAGCAGCACGATCTCGGTCATCGGCCGCTGCCGGCCGGTCAGCACCTTCGCATCGCTGATCGCCTGCTCCAACGGCAGCACGACGGACGACAACCGGACATGGCGGATCTGGTCGCTCATGCGGTGATCATACAAGTGGTTAGCTTGTATGACGAGCTTCTCGTACTTGCCAATCTGGAAAGTTCGATTCATACTTTCCATCATGGAAAGTAATGGGAGGCCCGACCCCGCTGCGGCGGCCGCGGCGCTGGACGACCTGCACCGCTCACAGACCAAGCTGGCCGCTCAGCTGCGCCTGCCGTCCGGCTTCTACCTGACGATCGGGCTCGCGATCAGCGTTCAGATCTTTTTGACCGCGCGCAGCCTGGCTGCCGGGACGCAACAGTTCCCGCTGCTCATGGTCATCGGCCTCGGTGTCTTCGCCGTGGTGGCCGGCGTTCAGGTCCTGCGCTTTCGCCGCCTCAACGGGGCGTGGGTGAGCAGCCTGGTCAGCAAGGTGGTCCTGGGTGGGGCGACGTTGTCGTCGGTCACCTATCCCGCGGCGTTGGCGGGTGCGGTGTGGGCGGCATTTGCCGCCAATTGGTGGCTGACTGCGCTTTGTGCGCTGGCCGGCGGTGCGGGGTACGTCGCCAGCGGGATGCGCTGGGTGCGTCTGTATCGGGCGGACCCGCAGCAGAACGGACGGGGCGAGGCGGTGTGGTGGGTTGCCGCCGTGTGCGGGCTCGCAGTGGCGGGCGCATGCTTGCTCGTTGCGAGTAGCTGATGGCTGACCTGGATCCGCACCTGCAAGCCCCGGCTCGCCTCAAACTGATGAGCCTGCTGGTGACCGTCTCCGAACTGGAGTTCGCCACCCTGCGCGAACAGCTCGAGGTCAGCGATTCGGTCCTGTCCAAACATGTCGCAGCCCTAGCTCAGGTCGGCTACCTGCGCAGCCGCAAAGGCAGTCACCAGGGCAGGCGGACCACCTGGATCTCGATCACCGGCATCGGCCGGAAGGCCCTCAGCACGCATGTCGCCGTACTGAGGGCCATCGTGGCGAATGTCGAATGACTACTCGACCGTGACGGACTTCGCCAGGTTGCGGGGCTTGTCGACGTCGTGGCCGAGGGCGACGGCGGCGTAGTACGCGAGGATCTGCAGCGGGATCGTGAGCAGGATCGGGTCGAGCTCCGGCTCGTTCTTCGGGACCACGATCTTCGCGGCGACGCCGTCCGGGACGTCGACGCCCGGGTGGGTGACGACGTACAGCGGGCCGGAGCGGGCGGCGATCTCGTGCAGGGCGCCGATGTTGCGGTCCAGCAGCTCGTCCTGCGGGACGATCGCGACACTCGGGACGTCCGGCGAGATCAGCGCGAGCGGGCCGTGCTTGAGCTCGGAGGTCTGGTACGCCTCGGCGTGCCGGTACGAGATCTCCTTGAGCTTCTGCGCGCCTTCGCGGGCGACCGGGTAGCCACGGGTCCGGCCGACGAAGAACAGGCTCTCGTGCTGGGCGAGCCGCCCGGCGATCTTGGCCAGCTCCTCTTCCTGGTCGACGATCGCCTGGATGTGCTCGGGGAGCTTCTTCAGGCCCTCGATCAGCCGGCGGCCGTCGGCGGGGGAGACGTCGCGGATCCGGCCGAGGTGGATGCCGAGCATCGCGAACGCGACCGCCATGTTGGTCAGCGCCTTGGTCGAGGCGACCGAGACCTCCGGGCCGGCGTGCAGGTAGACACCGCCGTCGACCGCGCGGGCGATGCTGGAACCGACCGCGTTCACCAGGCCGATCACCCGGCCGCCCTTGCGCTTGAGCTCCTGGACGGCGACCAGCGTGTCCAGCGTCTCGCCGGACTGGCTGACCGCGATGTACAGCGTGTCGCGCTCGACCACCGGGTTGCGGTAGCGGAACTCCGAGGCCGGCTCGGCGTCGGCGGGGATCCGGGCGACCTCCTCGATGAACTGCGCGCCCATCTGGCCGGCGTAGTACGCCGAGCCGCAGCCGAGGATCTTGACCCGCTTGATCTCGCGCGCCTCGCGGGCGTCCATGTTCAGGCCGCCCAGGTGGACGGTGTGGAAGCGCTCGTCCAGGCGACCCCGCAGCGCGCGGCCGACCGCGTCCGGCTGCTCGTGGATCTCCTTCATCATGAAGTGCTCGTGCAGGCCGCGCTCGTACTCGTCGGCCTCCCAGTCGACCGTCTTGGCGGTCTTGGTGGTCGGCGAGGCGTCCTGGGTGAAGGTGCGGTAGCCGTCGGCCTTGACGGTCGCCATCTCGCCGTCGTCCAGGTAGACGACCTGGCGGGTGTAGCGGATCAGCGCGGCCGCGTCGGAGGCGACGTGCATCTCGCCGTCGCCGATGCCGAGGATCAGCGGGCTGCCGTTGCGGGCGACCACGATCCGGTCCGGGAAGTCCAGGTCGATCACGGCGATGCCGTAGGTGCCCTCGATCCGGCGCAGCGCGGCCATCACCTTCTCCTCGAGGGTGGCGCCGTCGGACTGCTCGATCAGGTGCGCGAGAACCTCGGTGTCGGTCTCGGAGCGCAGCTTGACGCCGGCGTCCTCGAGCTGGCGGCGCAGCGCGCCCGCGTTGTCGAAGATGCCGTTGTGGACGACGGCGATCCGCTCGTTGCCGCTGGCGTGCGGGTGGGCGTTGTCCTTGCTCGGACCGCCGTGGGTCGCCCAGCGGGTGTGGCCGATGCCGAGCTTGCCGCCGAACCGCTTCGGCAGCGAGGCCTCCAGCTCACGCACCCGGCCGGCGTCCTTGTGCACCTTCAGCTCGCTGGTCCCGAGGACGGCGACTCCGGCCGAGTCGTAACCGCGGTACTCCAGCCGGGCCAGGCCGTCCACCAGGATGGGCGTGGCCGGCTTGGTGCCGACGTACCCGACGATTCCGCACATGTGTTGGTGCCTTTCGTAGGTCTTGGGTAGCAGCCGTCAGCCGTAGACGATCCGTCGGAGCTGACGCGCGGACAGTTCGGGCGAGCGCACCGGCCAGTGCCGGAGCTCGGAACCCACACGCGCGAAGATCTCGTCGTTGCGCGCGCCGTAGGTCTGCAACTCACGATGCCGGCGCCGGACGTACTCCTCGGCGGTCTCCGTGAAGTACGCCAGCACATCCGCGACCACTCGTCGCGCGTCGTCCGCGGACAGCCCGGTCGTCCGGCTGACCTGCTCGGCCAGCTCGTCCACCGGCGCTGCCGCCGCCTCACTGATCACCCGGACAACTCTGCAGCTCTTCGGGGTCCAACACAAAGGATCTGCCCGAAATCGGGCAAGATTCCTGAATTGTCAACCTAGAACAGTCGCAGAACGTCTGATTCCATCCCGCGGAGCAGGTCGTAGTCGACGGTGACGCACTCGAGGCCGCGGTCGGTGGCCAGGAACTGGGCCTGCGGCTTGATCAGCTGGGCGGCGAAGATCCCGCGCACCGGGGCGAGCAGCGGGTCGCGGTTCAGGAGCTCGACGTACCGGGTGAGCTGCTCGACGCCGTCGATCTCGCCGCGGCGCTTGATCTCGACCGCGACGTGCTTGCCGTCGGCGTCGCGGCACAACAGGTCGACCGGGCCGATCGCGGTCGGGTACTCCCGGCGTACCAGCGTGAAGCCCTCGCCGAAGGTCTGCACGTGCTCGGCGAGCAGCTCCTGCAGGTGTGCCTCGACGCCGTCCTTGATCAGGCCGGGGTCGGTACCGAGCTCGTACGCCGTGTCGCTGTGGACCTCCTTGATGGTGATCCGCAGCTCCTCGCCGGCCTTGTTCGTGACGCTCCAGACGTCCTCGTCCACGACCAGCTTGCACGGTGGGGACATCCAGTTGAGCGGTTTGTACGAACCGCCGTCGGCGTGGATCAGCACGGAGCCGTCCGCCTTCACCATCAGCAACCGCGGCGCCATCGGGAGATGGGCGGTCAGCCGGCCGGAGTAGTCCACGGAACAGGTTGCAATCACCAAGCGCACGAGGAGTGACGCTACAGCACATCGACCGCTATCGGGCTGCCGTGCAAAGGTGGTTCGTATGAACCTGATGTGCCCGGCGCGGATCCTGCTCCTGCCCGGCGACGGGCAGGACGCGGTGGTCGGTGAGCGGATCGCCCAGGTGTACGCCGCCACCTTCGACGCGTCTGCCGGTTCGCGGCTGGCCGAGCGGCTCGGCGTCCAGCTGACCGTCCTGCCTGATCTGGTGCAGCGCCCGGACGCGGAACTGCAGTCGATCGCGGACCTGCACCGCGGCGAGACCGTGGTCGTCCTCGGCGTCGACCTCGGGTTGAGGCTGCCGGCCGTCGTGGAGCACACCGGCGACGGCTGGAGCCGGGTTCCGACCGACAACGAGCTGACGCTGGCGGCGTACGAGCAGGCGGCGGAGAAGTTCCGCGCGTCGATCCCTTCCGAGGCCAACCACGACCTCATCGGTCTGCTCGGCGCGGCGGTTGCGCCCGGCGCGCGGGTGCT
This sequence comes from Kribbella sp. NPDC005582, assembly GCF_040605415.1. NCBI lineage: Bacteria > Bacillati > Actinomycetota > Actinomycetes > Propionibacteriales > Kribbellaceae > Kribbella > Kribbella sp. NPDC005582. The sequence continues at coordinate 318,654 of NZ_JBEXCU010000007.1, read as the reverse complement.
GGAGCTGGGCAGTGGCGCTGGGCGGGACGCGGTAGCGCTCGAGCGTCGAGGATTCGTGGTCCGGCGTACCGACGCGACCGAGGCCTTCCTGGAGATGATGCGCGCCGACGGGCATGCCGCCGATCGGCTCGACGCGATCACCGACGACTTCGGCGGACCGTACGACGCGGTCTTCGCCGACGCGGTCTTCCTGCACTTCGACCGCACCCAGCTGACCGGCGTACTGCGTAAGGCGCTGCGCGCAGCGCCCGTCCTCGCCTTCAGCACAAAGGAAGGCTCGGGCGAAGAGTGGTCCAACCGGTTCCTCGACCTTCCGCGGCACTTCGTGATGTGGCAAGAGCAGCCTCTCCGCGACCTCCTGACCGCCGCCGGCTGGACGGTCCGCGACCTCGTCCGCAGCGAGCTGCCCGGCGGGGTCTGGTTCCAGGTGCTGGCGGTCCGCTCGTGATGCGTGGCGGCGTCCTGCTGTTCTCGCCCGACGGCATTGCGGTCATCGAACGCGTCCGCGCCGGTACGACGTACTACACGCTGCCCGGCGGTCAGCTCGAAGACGGCGAGACGACGGCCGAGGCTGCCCGGCGGGAGGCCGTCGAGGAACTCGGAGTGCAGGTGAAGATCCACGGTCTGGTGGCAGTCGTGAACTTCAACCAGCAGACGCAGCACTACTTCCTCGCCGAGGCGATCGGTGGCGAGCTCGGGACCGGCGACGGCCCGGAGATGCGCAGCCCGGTCGACTCCGAGGCGGGCAGCTACCGTGCGATGTGGCTGCCGCCGCACCGGTACGGCGAGCTGAAGCCGAAGCCGATCGGTGCCGCGCTGGCCGCCGTACCGGATCCGGAAGCACTCGCGACGGACTGGCTGACCGCTCCGCTGGGCGTCGACGAGGTGTGAGGCGGTGTGAGGTTGGCCTCGCGGGTGACTCAGCTCATGGGCTGACCAGTCGCGGACTGGCATAGTGCCAGCATGGCTCGGGAACTGCAGGTTGTCGGTGTGGTCGGTCTCGGCACGATGGGTGCCGGTATCGCGGAGGTGTTCGCGCGCAACGGCCTGACCGTGGTCGGGGTGGAGCGTGACGACGAGGCGGTCGCGCGCGGTCGCGGTCACATCCAGCACTCGACCGACCGGGCGGTGAAGCGCGGCAAGCTGTCCGTCGAGGACCAGCAGGCGCTGTTCGACCGGGTCACCTTCGCCACCTCGTTGGAGGCGCTCGCGGACTGCGACCTGGTGATCGAGGCCGTCATCGAGCGGCTCGAACTGAAGCGGGAGATCTTCTCCGCGCTGGACAAGGTCGTGCGGGACGACGCGATCCTGGCCACCAACACCTCGTCGTTGTCGGTCACCGAGATCTCGGTCGCCACCCAGCGCCCGCGCCGCGTCGTCGGCATGCATTTCTTCAACCCGGCGCCGGTCCAGGAATTCGTCGAGGTGATCAAGACCGTCGTCACCGAACCTGACGTGGTCGAGGACGTGCAGGCACTGGCCCGCCGCCTCGACAAGGTCCCGGTGGTCGCGGCCGACCGGGCCGGCTTCATCGCCAACGCGCTGTTGTTCGGCTACCTGAACCACGCCGTCTCGATGGTCGAGTCGCACTACGCGACCCGCGAGGACGTCGACGCCGCGATGCGGCTGGGCTGCGGCTACCCGATGGGCCCGCTCGCGCTGCTCGACCTGATCGGGCTGGACACGGCGTACGAGATTCTCGACACGATGTACAAGCAGGGCCGCAACCGGCTGCACGCCCCGGCCCCGATCCTCAAGCAGATGGTCACCGCGGGCCTGCTCGGCCGCAAGACCGGCCGCGGCTTCTACACCTACGAGTCGGCGGACTCCCCGGTCGTCGTCGACGACGAGCAGACGCCGAAGCCGAACGGCGCCGACACGGTGATCCGCCCGATCCAGCAGGTCGGCGTGGTCGGTTCCGGCACGATGGCCGTCGGCATCATCGAGGTCTGCGCCAAGGCCGGCTACGACGTCCTGTACGTCGCCCGCGGGACCGAGAAGGTGGACAAGGTCCGCGCGGGCCTGGAGCGCTCGCTGGAGAAGGGCGTCCAGCGCGGCAAGCTCTCCGAGGAGGAGCGCGACGCGGCGCTGCGCCGGATCACCGGTACGGCGCGGCTCGACGACCTGGCCACCGCCGACCTGGTGATCGAGGCCGTGGTCGAGGAGTTGAGCGTCAAGCAGGCGCTGTTCGAGACGTTCGACGAGATCTGCAAGCCGTCCGCGATCCTCGCCACGACGACCTCGTCGCTGCCGGTGATCGACCTGGCGATGGCGACCAAGCGCCCGGCCGCGGTGGTCGGCCTGCACTTCTTCAATCCGGCCCCGGTGATGAAGCTGGTCGAGGTGGTCAGCACGGTCAGCACCGCCCCGGACGTCGCCGACACCGTCGCCGCCCTGGCCGTTGCCGCAGGCAAGCACCCGGTCCGCTGCGGCGACCGCGCCGGCTTCATCGTCAACGCGCTGCTCTTCCCCTACCTGAACGACGCGGTCCGGATGCTCGAGGCGCACTACGCCGGCGTCGACGAGATCGACGCCGCCATGAAGCTCGGCTGCCGGCTCCCGATGGGCCCGTTCGAGCTGCTCGACGTCGTCGGGCTGGACGTCTCCCTGGCCATCCAGCGCACGCTGTACCTCGAGTTCCGCGAGCCCGGCTTCGCCCCGGCGCCGCTGCTCGAGCACCTGGTCACCGCCGGCTACCTCGGTCGCAAGACCGCGCGAGGCTTCCGCGACTACGCGAGCTAGGAGCGACGCTGCACGGCCAGCACGGCCCAGTGACCTGACACACTTCCGCAGGTGCGGAAAATGTTCGGGATGGAGCATGTGTACGGCTTGTGCTGGATGATGCTGCCTGGCATCACCACATTCGGGCTGATGTTCATGCCGGATGCTGTCGGCGCGGACTGGCCGGGGTGGAAGTCGTCGATGGTCCTGGTCGGGCTGACGGTGATTCCGACGGCCTTCACCCTCATCGTGATGTCGGTCGGTGGAGTGACCGCGGCCCGATGGATCGCCGCGGTAGCGGTCGGCGGTGTCTTGCTGCGGCTGCTGTGGACGGCCTACGCGGGCGGATGGTCGGCGACGGTCGCAGTCCTCCCCTTGTTGTTGCTCCTGCTGGGTGCGGCCCTCTGGCTGGTCTACACCTGGCCCCGGTCGTCCCGGCCGCTGAGGGAGCTCGCCGCGCGCCACGGTTGGCAGGTGGAGGATGCCCGAAAGCTGAACCTGCCCGAACTGCCGCTCCCGGTCGGCCGGGCTTGGAGCGTCCGCGACGCGGTCCGCACCTCGACCGGTGTCGCCTTCGAGGTGCGATGGCTGCAATGGCACTGGCTGATCGCTCATCGGCGCCGGCTGAGCGTCTTTACTCGCATCCTCGAGGTCGCGCTTCCACCGCTCGAGGTACGGCCAGGCGGACTGGCACGCTCCGACCTCGACCTGGAAAGCGGCGAGTTCAATCGCAGCTTCGATGTTCTCGGCGAGGATCCCCGCTACCTGACCGCGGCCCTGCACCCGCGGAACATGCAGGCCCTCCTCGAAGCCCGGCCGATCGGTCTGGTCATCAACCGGGCGGCACTCGTCCTGTACGACGACGGTCCGCTGACCGAATCGCTCGCCCGCGGGCTCACGGCACTGGACCGCGTCACCGTCCCGCGGCATGTCGCCGAGGACTACGGGCAGTACGCCGGGACCACCCCCGGGCGTGGCCTGAGTTTTCGCGTGGCAGAGGTGTCCAACAACGTCGTGCTGGCCCGGATGTTCCTCTTCGCAGGAAGCCTGCTCGGTCTGACCTATCTGTCCTGCTTCGCGGCGGTGTCGATCTACGGTTCCTGATCGCCGTAGTTGCCGCATGGTCCACCGCCGATCGCCTCGGGCAGGATGGTCGAGCGGTGGTCGGGGCGGATCAGCGGGTTGTAGAAGGAGGCGATCTCGGTGCTCGCCTCCGGCACGTAGTGGAAGATCAGCGAACGCCGGAACCGATCGGTACTGCTGTTCGGGCGCGAGCCGTGCACGACGCTGCCGTGGAAGAACAGCACGTCGCCGGCCTTCATCTTGGTCTGGACCTTGTGCAAGCCGTCCGGGATCGGCACCTCGGCGTTCGTGAACGACTCGGTCAGGTCGGCCGGCTCCGGGCAGACCAGCTCGGTCCGGTGCGAACCGGGGACCACGGCCAGCCCGCCGTTCTCCGCGTCGACGTCGTCGATCGCGATCCAGGCCGCGAGGCAGGTCTCCGGATCGGCGCGCAGGAACATGTTGTCCTGGTGGAGCGCCTGACCGCGCGCACCCGGCGGCTTGAAGTAGAACATCGACTGCGCCGCCAGCGGCGGCCCGATCAGCGCGCTGACCACATCGAGGATTCGGCTGTCCAGCATCAGATCCAGCGCCAGCTGCCCGGCTTCCACGTCGGTCCGGCGGTGCGGGTGCACGAAGCGCGGGTACCGCGCCAGTGGATCGCCGTCTGGGATCCCGTCGTCGATGGCCATCGATCTGTCGGTCTCAACCTGCTGCATGAAAGCGTTTCGGACGCGCTCGACCTCGTCGGGGGCGAGCAGCTGGGGGACCTGGACGATGCCCTCGGTGGCGTAGATCTCGGCGACTGTCATGCCTCCAGAGTGCCGCCGGACAAGCCGGGAGACGATAGCGTATTGCGCTATGAACCTTCGAGATCCTGCTGACGCGCCGACCCCGGTGGTGCGCCGCCTGGTGGCCGGCGAGTTCGACGAAGGGCCGGAGTACGCGACCTTCCGCCGTCGTGGCACCACCGACTGGCTGCTCGTCCTGACCCTGCACGGCGCTGGGCACTTCAGCGGAATTCCCGCCGAGCCGGGCACGGTCATCCTGGTGCGGCCCGGCACGCGGCACGACTACGGAACGGTGGGGGACCGGTGGCACTTCTGCTACGTCCACATGCATCCCAAGCCGGACTGGCTGCCGCTGCTCGACTGGCCGGAGGTCGCCCCCGGCATCTTGCGTCTCCAGCTCACGGCCATCGGCCAGATCGCCGACTATCTCAGCGACGCGGGCAGGTTCCAGCGCTGGCCGCTACCCCAAGGCGAGGCGCTCAGCGTCAACGCCCTCGAAGCCGCGATCCTGTGGTGCGACACCCAGAATCCCAAGGCAGCCAGAATCGACGACCGGCTGCTGCGCGTCGTCGAACTCATCGACCAGGACCTGAAGGCTCCGCTCGACCTCCCCGCGCTGGCTCGGGTCGCCAATCTGTCGGTCTCCCGGTTCGCGCACATCTTCCGCGAGCAGCTCGGGGTGAGCCCCCAGCAATTCGTCGAGCGACGCCGGATCGAGGCCGCGTGCCGGCTGCTCGAACTGACGACCAGACCGATCGCGTCGATCGCGGCCGAGGTCGGCTACCCCGACCCGCTCTACTTCTCCACGCGCTTCAAGCTGTCCACGGGAACCAGTCCGACGGCGTACCGGCGTCGTTGACGCGTACGCTTCTGCGCATGACTTCGCGTGCACTAGCAGTGGCGGCGGCGGTGGCGATGCTTGGGCTGGCCGCCTGCGCTCCGGAGAACGACACGACCGGTACGCCGGCTCCGACCGGGGCCGATGCCTGTGGCAAGGACAAGCTGGCGCTGCGGACCGCCGGGACGCTGGCGGTCGGGACCGACAAACCGGCGTACGAGCCGTGGTTCAGCAAGGACGACCCGAGCAACGGGCAGGGCTACGAGTCGGCGGTCACCTATGCGGTCGCCGAGAAGCTCGGCTTCGCCAAGACCGAGGTGAAGTGGCAGACGGTGCAGTTCAACGCCGCGTTCGCGCCGGGTCCGAAGAAGTTCGACCTCGACGTGAACCAGGTGTCGATCTCCGAAGCCCGCCGTAAGGCGGTCGACTTCTCGTCGGGCTACTACGAGGTCCGGCAGACCGTGATCACCGTCGCGGGCAGCAAGATCGCAGGTGCGAAGTCGGTCGCCGAGCTCGCGGACGCCAAGCTCGGCGCGCAGGTGGGGACGACGAGCTACACGGTCGCGAAGGACCAGATCAAGCCGAAGCAGCAGGTCGCGGCGTTCGACACCAACGACCTGGCCGTGCAGGCGCTGAAGAACAAGCAGCTCGACGGCATCGTGGTGGACCTGCCGACCGCCTTCTACATGACCGCGGCGCAGCTCGACAACGGCAAGATCGTCGGCCAGCTGCCGGCGTCCGGGACCGCCGAGCAGTTCGGCTTCGTGCTGGAGAAGGGCTCGAAGCTGACTGGTTGCGTGTCTCAGGCGGTTGACGCGCTGAAGGCCGACGGCACGCTGGCCAAGCTGCAGAAGCAGTACCTGACCGAGGAAGGCGCGCCCGAACTCTCATGAGTGAGTGGCAACCGTCCGCTCTGCAACAGGAGCGGACCGCCTTCCGTCGGCGGCAGGCGCAGCGTTCCACGCTGATCGCGGCCGGCAGCTCGATCGCCCTGGTCGTACTGGTTGCCTTCGGCATCGGTTCGACGCCGGGCTGGCCGCGGGTCCGGGAGACGTTCTTCAACGTCGACCGGGCCTGGGAGGCGTTGCCGACGGTGGCTCAGGGTCTCTGGCTGAACATCCGGGTGATGCTGATCTGCGCCGTGCTGATCGTCATCCTCGGCCTCACCTTGGCGATCCTGCGGACGCTGCGCGGGCCGATCTTCTTCCCGCTCCGCGTCTTCGCCGCCGCCTACACCGACGTGTTCCGCGGTCTGCCGTTGCTGTTGGTGATCTTCCTGCTCGGCTTCGGCGTACCGGCGTTGCAGCTGCGCGGCCTTCCCAACGACGCGGTGATCTGGGGCGGTGCCGCGTTGGTCCTCACCTATTCGTCGTACGTCGCTGAGGTGTTCCGCGCCGGCATCGAGTCTGTGCACCCGTCCCAGCGCGCCGCCGCGCGCTCGCTCGGACTGACCTACCGGCAGACGCTGCGCTTCGTCGTACTGCCTCAAGCCGTGCGCCGCGTGCTGCCTCCGCTGCTGAACGACTTCGTCAGCCTGCAGAAGGATTCCGGCCTGATCGCCGTCCTCGGCGTCATCGACGCGATCCGCGCCGCCCAGCTGGAGACGGCGATCGACTTCAACTTCACCCCGTACGTCGTGGCCGGGCTGCTGTTCGTCGCGCTCACCATCCCGCTGACCCGGCTGACCGACTACGTCGCCCGCAAACAAGGCTGGTACGGCGGGGGAGGAGGACCGGTATGAGCTTGTTGTCCCTGCGTGGAGTGCGGAAGTCGTACGGCGCCAACGTGGTGCTGGAGTCCTTCGATCTGGAGGTGGACGAGGGCGAGTGTGTCGTGCTGATCGGCGCCTCGGGGTCAGGGAAGTCGACGTTGTTGCGATGCGTCAACCTGCTCGAGGTCGTCGACGACGGTGTGATCGAGCTGGCCGGGACCGACATCACCGACCCGCGGGTGAACGCGGACCAGGTGCGATCGGAGATCGGGTTCGTCTTCCAGTCCTACAACCTGTTCCCGCACCTGACCGTGCTCGACAACATCACCCTCGCGCCGATCCGCGTGCACGGCGTAGCCAAAGATCTGGCGCGGGACCGGGCGCTCGAGATGCTCGACCGGGTCGGCCTCTACGACAAGGCCGGCGCCAAGCCCGACGAGCTGTCGGGAGGTCAGCAGCAGCGGGCCGCGATCGCCCGCGCGATGGTGGACTCGCCGCAGCTCCTGCTGCTGGACGAGGTCACCTCGGCCCTCGACCCGGAGCTGGTCGGCGAGGTGCTCGACCTGCTCCGCGAGCTGAAGTCCGAGGGGATGACGATGCTCGTCTGCACCCACGAGATGGGGTTCGCGCGCGACGTCGCCGACCGGGTCTGCTTCCTGCATCGCGGGCGGCCGCTCGAGGTGGGCCCACCGGCCCAGGTCCTCGACAATCCCCGCGAACCCCGCACCCAGGAGTTCCTGAGCCGCATCCGCACCTGATGGGTGAACCCACGAGCGTGTGGGTTCCCCCACCGCATGCGGGTGCAGAACCCACCATCTGATGGGTTAACCCATCAGATGGCGCGCCCACGCTGCGGGAGGGTCAGCGGGCGGAGAGGTATTGGAGGACAGCCATGACTCGGCGGTTGTCGTCCTCGGACGGCGGAAGGTCGAGCTTGGCGAAGATGTTGTTGGTGTGCTTCGACACGGCCTTCTCGGTGACGAACAGGGCGCTCGCGATCGCGGCGTTCGAGCGGCCTTCGGCCATCAGCCCGAGGACCTCGGACTCGCGCGGCGTGAGCCGGCCGATCGGCTCGTCGCGGGTGTTCCGGGCGAGCAGCTGACCGATCACGTCCGGATCCATCGCCGTGCCGCCGCCCGCGACCCGGCGGACCGAGTCGAGGAAGTCGGCGACGTTGGAGACGCGGTCCTTCAGCAGGTAGCCGACCGCGCCGCCGCCGGTGAGCAGCTCCCGGGCGTACAGCTGCTCGACGTACTGGGAGAGGACGAGGATGGGCAGACCGGGGACCTGCTTGCGGGCCTCGACCGCGGCCCGGAGTCCCTCGTCGGTGAAGGTCGGTGGCAGCCGGACGTCCACAACGGCCACATCCGGCCGGTGCTCCACCAGGGCGGGCACCAGCCGGGGACCGTTGTCGACTGCCTCGACGACCTCGAAGTCGTGCGCCTCCAGGAGACGGATCAGGCCGTCCCGGAGGAGGGCGTGGTCTTCAGCGATGAGGACTCGCAAGGCAGCTCCATGATCACGGTGGTCGGCCCGGCGCTCGGACTGACCACGGTCAACGTACCGTCGAAGGCGGCCAACCGCCGTTCGATACCGTACAGACCGCCTCCGGGACGGACGACCGCGCCTCCCACGCCGTCGTCGCCGACGATCATGTGCAGCTTCTCGTGCTCGTGGGTGATCTGGATCCAGGCGGTGGTGGCGGTCGAGTACTTCACCGCGTTCGCCAGGCACTCCGCGATGGCGAAGTACGCCGCGGACTCGACCGGCGCGGGCGGCCGGCCCGGCACGTCGAAAGTGACGTCGACCTTGAACGGGCAGGACATCGCGAGCGCCTTGACCGCGCCTTCGAGGCCGCGATCGGCGAGCACCGGCGGGTGGATCCCGCGGACCAGGTCGCGCAGCTCGGACAGCGCCGTACTGGCCGACTGGCGGGCCTCGGTCAGCAGCGCGGCGGCCTGGGCCGGGTCGCGGGCGACCATCTCCTCGGCCATGCCGAGATTCATGCTCAGCGCGGCCAGCCGGGCCTGGGCGCCGTCGTGCAGATCGCGCTCGATCCGGCGCAGCTCGGCCGCCTGGGTGTCGACGGTCTCGGCCCGGGACTCGGCCAGCTCCCGGACCCGCAGCGCCAGCTTGGCGCTCTCGGTCGGGCCGAGCAGTGACCGGGCGATGTAGGCGTTCGCCTTCAGCAGCCGCTCACCGGCGGCCTGCCAGATCATGAACCCGATCAGCGCGATCGGCATGACCAGGAAGCTGGTCCAGAAGTTGACCGTGAACAGCCCGCCGAACGGCTCGGTGAAGACGCCCTCCGGGGTGACGCCGACCAGCAGCGGGTAGACCCCGTAGAACAGCGTGCTGAGGAACAGCACGGCGCTGACCAGACTCAGCGCGAAGCCGACCACCGCGTTCACCAGCAGCCAGATGATGTCGCGCCAGGTAGCCGGGTCGGTCAGCGTCGTCCGCAGCCACATCAGCAGGCCGGGCATCGGGGGCTTCTTGTACGGCCGGGGGATCGGCTCGCCGATGAAGCCGGCCAGGATCGTCCGGTGGCAGTTCGCGAACCAGCGGGTGGCCGGAACGAACGCGAGCAGCAGCGGGATGCCGACCCAGACGGCGATCAGCGGCACAGCGACGACGTTCAGCACGAAGAACGCGATCCCGATCTCCGCCATCACGGCGAGGGCCAGCGCGATCCACGGCTGCGCGAGCTTCGGATAGCGCATCGGCGGCGCGACGGTGGCAACGGTGGTCATGCATCCATCATGACCGAGAGTGAGGCCGCAGCCAGTGGTGCTAACCCCCCTTCTGGAAGGGGATTAACCCCCGGCCGGATTCGGGGGATAGCAGGCCTGCGCCGGGCGGCTCCGGCGGCGAGGCTTGGTGCATGACCAGCACTGTGACGACGTCCGGGACCACACCAGACACCCGCGGGAGCGGATTCGCGCCGTTGCTGCGCGAGATCAAGGCCGCCGGCCTGCTCGAGCGCCGTACGGCGGCTTATGCGATCTCCATCGGCGTCAACGTGGCGCTGATGGCACTCACCTGGGTGGCGATCGCCGCCGTCGGCAGCTCGTGGTGGGTGCTGTTGCTCGCGCTCCCGCTCGGCATCCTGACCACGCGGGCCGCCTTCTTCGGCCACGACGCCGGCCACCAGCAGATCGCCGGTTCGCGCCGGCTGCACGACTGGATCGGGATGCTGCACGGCAACTTCGTGCTCGGGATGAGCTACGCCTGGTGGAACGACAAACACAACCGCCACCACGCCAACCCGAACCACACCGACAAGGACCCGGATGTCGGCGAGGGCATCCTGGTCTGGACCCAGGAGCAGGCTCGCGGCCGTCAGGGCCTCGAAGGATGGCTGAGCCGCAACCAGGCCCGGATCTTCTTCCCGCTGCTGACCCTGGAGGGCTTCAACCTCAAGGTCTCCAGCATCCGCTTCCTGCTGCAGCGCCGCCGGACCGAGCAGGTCGAGATCGGGCTGATGGTCGCGCACCTGGTGCTGTACTTCACCGCGCTGTTCGTGCTGCTGTCACCGGCGCAGGCGCTGGTGTTCGCGCTGCTGCACCACATGATCTTCGGTCTGCACCTGGGCAGCGTGTTCGCGCCCAACCACAAGGGCATGGAGATGCCGGACGAGGACAGCAACTGGGGACATCTGGAGAAGCAGGTGCTGACGTCGCGCAACGTCAACGGCAGTCTGGTCACGGACTGGATGATGGGCGGGCTGAACTACCAGATCGAGCACCACCTCTTCCCGAGCATGCCCCGCGCCAACCTGCGCTTCGCCCAGCCGATCGTCCAGCAGTACTGCGAGCGGATCGGCTTGCCGTACCTCAGCACCGGACTAATCGATTCGTACCGAATGGGTTTACGGCACATGCACGAGGTCGGCAGCGAATTGCGGGACGAAAAGAGCTTCTCGCAGTGAAAACTCCTTCTCTAACTGGGATTGCTCGATTACCTTCACTTCTCTCGGAGCCGCCCACCTTGTGAGGAGACCTGCATGACCGAAACGTCCGGTTTGAGCCGCCGCGGACTGTTGGGCGCGGTCGCCGGTGTCACCGCCGCGACCGCGCTTCCCGCAGCTCCGGCCTGGGCTGCGGACGACCAGCGGCCGGGTGCACTCAGCCATCCCAAGCTCGACAAGTACGACCGCCAGATCGTCACCGAGCTGTCCTCGGAGCGAGCGTTGCGGCATCTGCAGGTCCTGTCCGAGCACATCGGTCCCCGGATCGGCGGCACCAGCAGCGAGAAGCGGGCCGCCGACTACATCGCCGGTCAGCTCGACAAGTTCGGCTACAACACCCGGCTGGAGCCGTTCCCGGTGGCGGACAAGTTCCTCGCCCAGATCGAGGACGTCCGGGGCATCCTGCCGGACGACCTGTGCTGGCAGGCCGGCGCCGCACCCGGCGGCAAGCTCGACGTGAGCGTGGAGGGACCGGTCCGGGACGTCGGCCCGGCGACCGCGCCGGTCTGGCCCGCCGACGTGGCCGGCTCGATCGTGATCGCCGATGACACCGCGGCCGCGCGCCCGACCTTAGTCGCGGAGGCCGCGGCGCGGGGTGCTGTCGGTGTCATCCTGCTGCCGGCCGACCTGGTGTTCCCACGCCGCGCCTCGGCCTTCTCACCTGCCGGTCTGACCGACGCGCCGATCCCGGTGATCGGGGTCGCGCAGGTGCAGAAGCGGTTGCTCCGCGAGGCGCTCGCCGTGGTGACCTCGCTGCCGCTGAAGATCAGCACCAAGGCCCATCGCGGCCTGGTCTCCAACAACGTGATCGGTGAGCGCCGCGGCCGCAGCGGCCCCAACGGCCCGATCGTGATGGTGAGTGGTCACTACGACTCGGTCATCGGCGCACCGGGTGCGAACGACGACGGCTCCGGGACTGTGCTCACGATGGAGCTCGCCCGGGTGATGAGCCGTCTCCCCACCAACGCAACGCTGCGGTTCGCGCTCTGGGGCTCTGAGGAGCAGGGTCTGATCGGCTCCCGGTACCACGTCGCACAGCTGCCGCAGGATCAGCGCGACCGGTACAAGGCCGTGTTCCAGAACGACATGGTCGCCACCAGCTGGGACCCGGCGGTGACGTACTGGATCCTGTCGTTCACCGGTCTGGCGAACACGGCGACCGACGCGGTTCGCGCTTCCGGTCAGCGGCTCGGCTACGACCCGCAGATGGTCGGCCCGGTACTGCGTGGCGCTTCCGACCACCAGTCGTTCCAGGAGGTCGGCATCGCGTCGGCGAACTTCTCCTGGCGCGGTGAGATCTCGCCGGCCCACCTCGAGCCGCCGTACCACTCGCCGGAGGACACGATCGCGAAGAACGTCAGCCTGGAACGCCTCCAGGTCTCGATGGAGCTGATCGGCACGGCGGCGTACGCGACCGCCCGGAGCTAGGGACTGCCTGCACCGGGGTGACATGGCTCATACGGCTAGCCTTGAGAGGCTATGTCGCCCCGGAGCAGGAAACCGTCGAAGTGGCAGCGGCCCGTCAGCGACCGGCCGCTACTGGGTGGTTCCCAGGCGCGCGAGCAGCGGACGGACGGTGAGTGGAACGTCCGGCGGGTGTCGGGTTCCGCCTCCGGCAAGTCCTACCGCTGCCCCGGCTGCGACCAGCTGATCCCGCCGGTCACGCCGCACGTGGTGGTCTGGCCGGACAACCCCAGCCTGCTCGCTGCGATCGGTGGCGCGCAGTCCCTCGACGAACGACGCCACTGGCACACCGCGTGCTGGGGTCGGCGGCGGTGAAAGGTCGTTGATGAAGCTTCCCGTCACGTCATACGGCGAGACCGGTACGCCGATCGTGGTCATGCACGGCCTGTTCGGCTCCGGCCGGAACTGGATGACGGCCGCCCGGCGGCTCGCGGGACAGCACCGCGTCTTCGCGCTCGACCTGCGCAACCACGGCTCGTCGCCGCACGTCGACACGATGAGCTACCCGGAGATGGCCGACGACGTCCGGGAGACGATCGAGAGCCTCGGCACCGGCCCGGTCGCTCTCGTCGGGCACTCGATGGGCGGCAAGACCGCCATGCTGACCGCCCTCCTCTACCCGTCAGTGGTCGAGCGACTGGTGGTCGTCGACGCGGCGCCGGTGACCTATCCGCCCGCGTTCGTCGAGTACGCGCAGGCGATGCGGAACGCCGACCTCTCCGCCGTACAGCGCCGGGCCGACGTCGACGCTCAGCTGGCTGACGCCGTACCGACGCCTGGGACGCGGGCTTTCCTGCTGCAGAACCTCATCCTCGACGAGGCCGGCGCCCGGTGGCGGCCGAACCTGCCGGTGATCGAGGCTGCGCTGCCTCAGATCTCCGGCTGGCCGACCGGTCTCGAAGGCCGCCGGTACGACGGGCCGACGCTGTTCATCTACGGCGGGAAGTCGGACTACGTCCAGCAGGACCACCGGGACACGATCGCGGCCTACTTCCCGCAGGTTCAGTACGCCGAGGTCGCCGAGGCGGGGCACTGGGTGCACGCCGAACGCCTCGACGACTTCCTCGCAGCGCTCAGCCCCTTCGTGGACTGACAACGCTCACCGTCCGCCTCGAACGGACGCCTGTAACACGTTGACTGCTTTGCGCTTTCGGCGGTAAGTTTTCAACAAGGCGTGCTCCGATCCGAGGTGTCGATGATCCGTTCGTTCGCGGTGGGAGACGGTCCGGAGCTGGCCGCAGCCTGGACCGCGGCGGCGCCGGCCGACCCGATCGGGTACTCGCGGTTCCGCGATCTGTTCCTGCTCGACCGGAACTTCGATCCGGCCGGCCTGAAAGTTGCCGTGCGCAACGGTCAGGTGGTGGGCGCAGCGTACGCGGTGCGTCGGTTGATTCCGCTGAGCGGTGCTGATCTCGAGCCGGGGACCGGGTGGATCCCGTTCTTCTTTGTGCATCCTGATGCTCGGGGACACGGGGTGGGGCGCGAGCTCGTGGCGTCTGCTCTGGATTGGTTGCGGGGCTTGGGATGCACTGAGGTGTCCTTCTCGTCGTACACGCCGAACTACTTCCTGCCTGGCCTCGATCGGGCTCGCTACCCGGCCGCGGATCGGCTGCTTGCTCGCGTGGGCTTCGAGCCTGAGTACGACGCCGTCGCGATGGACCGGAGTTTGGTCGGATACGCGATGCCCGCCGAGGTTTTGAAGCTGCTCGACGAGTTGGCGGGGGAGGGCTACAGCTTCGGTACGCCGACCGGTGATGAGCTGCCCGCGTTGATCCAGCTGGCGGGGGACGAGTTCTCGCCGGATTGGGCCCGGGCAATCCGCGAAGCCGTGCTGGGCGGGATGCCGCTCGATCGCATCGTGGTGGCACGCGACCCGGTACGGCGGATTGTCGGGTGGGCGCAGCATGCGACGTACGAGGGTGTGGTCGAGCGGTTCGGGCCGTTCGGCGTACTGCCGGAATGCCGCGGTACTGGGCTCGGCAAGCTGTTGCTGCATTTGACCCTGACTCGGATGGTCGCGGCCGGTGCGCACAGTGCCTGGTTCCTGTGGACAGGGGAGAAGTCCGCAGCGGGTCGGCTCTACCTCGGCGCCGGGTTCACCGTCACCCGCACCTTCACCATCCTGCGTGCCAACCTCTGACGGGAGTCAGTCATGACCAGAACCGTGCTCGCCATCGGCGCCCACATCGGCGACATGGACCTGACCGCCGGTCCGACGCTGGCCAAACTCATCCTCGACGGCGCCAACGTCGCCATCGTCGCCCTCACCCCCGGCGAACGCGGCCACCCCCGGCTCACGCCGGCGGAGTACAAGAAGCAGAAGATCGCCGAAGGCGAAGCCTTCGCCACCGCCATCGGCGCCGACTTCATCGTCCTCAACCACAGCGACGGCTTCCTTCCCGACACCGACGAGGCCGCCGCCGAACTGGCCACCGTCATCCGCCATCACCAACCCGACACCCTCATCACCCACTGGCGCCAAAGCCGCCACCGAGACCACGAACACGCAGCCCGCCTCACCACCCGAGCCCGCTACCTCGCCGACCTCCCCCTGGACCCCTCCGACCCACCCCACCTGCAACCTCTCGCCGACCTCCCGCGCCACCCCGTCCGCACCCTCCTGCACACCGAGAACTGGCAAGACATGGACGGCTTCCACCCCACCCTCTACGTCCCCATCCCCGACGAAGCCTTCTACCGCTGGATCTCCGCCATCCGCCACCAGCCCTTCGCCCGCGGCGAACAAGGCTTCCGCCACATCGACTACTACACAGCGTTGCTCACCACCCGAGGCTGCCTAGCCGGCTACCCGAGAGCCGCAGCCTTCCACGCGACACCAACCCCGGAACTAACCAAACTCCCCGCGCCCTAACGCCCCACCGGCCTCCTCGCCCGAGTCTCCCTCGACCCCACCACGAGCGGCGCACCGCCCACGTCGCCTCTGGCCGTCGGTAAGAACACGTAGTAGTCCCTCGGCGGCCGGCATTCTGCTGTCCTTCACGCCTGCGCCCGGCGCCTCAGACCGACTACTACGTGTTCTTCGCGACGAGGGTGGAGCCCAATCCGCTGGTGGGGCTCTCCGAGCGTCCTTCGCGATGGGACCGGAGCTGCAGGCCATCACAATTAGCGTGCGGGCGGCGGGCTCAGGCGTGGACGCGTCTGCGGCGGGCAGTTGTGATGGCGTGGCGGTCCGGCCGACGACGTAAGCGCGTGGCCGGCGGAACGCCTATCGGGGTGCGGGATATGACGGCAGAACGCGGCCCCGCGCGGCGGCGTTAAGAAGCGTCGGCTTTGCGGACCCAGACTTCGCGGATGATCAGCAGGATGGCTGCGGCCGACGGGATGGCCAGGAGGGCGCCGACGACGCCGAGGAGGGCGCCGCCGAGGAGGGCGGCGATGACGGTGACGGCGCCGGGGATGTCGACGGCTCGGCGCATGATGCGGGGAGCGACGACGTAGTTCTCGATCTGCTGGTAGACGATGCCGTAGATGAGGCAGGCGATGCCTACCCAGAGGCCGTCGGTGAAGCCGATCAGGGCGACGACGACGACGCCGATCAGGCCGCCGACCATCGGAATGAAGGCGGTGAACATGACCACGATCGCGAGGGCGACGGCGTACTCGCGGAGGCCCACGATCTCGAGGAAGATGAACATGAAGACGCCGGCGCAGAGGGCGACGGTGAACTGGCCGCTGACGTAGCCGCCGACGCGGGTCAGGACCTCGTCGCCGAGGATCGAGACGCGGTTGCGGCGGGAGCGGGGGACGAGGCTGTAGGCGGCGCGCTTCACCGAGGGGAGCGAGGCCAGGAAGTACAGGGTCAGGATCAGGATCGTGAAGGTGTTGAAGAGGGCACCGGCGACGACCTTGCCGACGCCGAGGATGCCGCCGAACGCCTTCTGGGCAAGGGCCGGGTCCTGGATGTAGTCCTGGGCCTTCTGGATGAAGTGGTACTTGTTGTCGAGTTCGTCGAGGGTCTTCGACTTCTGCAACAGGTCGAGCCATTGCGGGGCGTTCTTGATCAGGCCGTCGATCTGGTCGGTGACGACCGGGACGATCGCGAAGCCGACGCCGGAGACGGCGAGGAGCATGATCAGGAAGACGACGCCGACCGACAGGCCGCGCTTCAGGCCGCGGCGCATGAACCACTCGACGAGCGGGTTCAGGCCGACCGCGATGAACATCGAGACGACCAGCAGGATCAGCACCGAGCGGGCCTGGCCCAGGGCGTGCCACATTCCCCACGCGACCAGTACGCCGAGGGCCGCGAAGAACCCGAAGACAAACGGGTTCGACCGCTGGATCGGCGGACCAGGGCGGCCCATGCCCTCGTCGGGGTGCCTTTCCTCGATCAGCATCTGGTCGGAGTCGGCGAGCTCCACGTCCGCCTTCTCGGCGGCCGCGGCAGCCAGTACGGCGGAATCCTCGGCGCGGTCGGCCGACACCACCGCCTTACCCGCGGAGTCGACCGCTTCATCGGCGGAGTCGTCGGCCTGATCGGCGGACTCTTCCGCCTCGTCGGCCGACTTCTCCGCGTGCTCGGCAGCGGCCTCGGCGTGCGCGGCGGCCGCTTGGGCCTCGCGGGTCGCCGTGGCGAGTTCCTGCTCCGGGGTGGTCGCTGTCGAGTTGTCGTCGCCGGATGGCGTCACATCGTGTCCTTCGGGGATCGCGCGCCGCGCTTGTCGGTCTTCTCGGTGCCCGAAGTCTTGTCGGTCCCGAGGTCACCGAGGCGGAACTCGTCGATCTTCGTCGAGTCGGCCGGCTCGTCGTCGTCCGCGTGCGCGGCGGCCGGACCACCGGCGGACCTGCTGCTGGTCAACTCCTCGGCGATCGCCGGGTCCACGCGCAGGCTGGTGTCGAGCCGGGTCTCGTCGACCCGGGCGTCGCCGGCGTCCGAGCCGACAAACGGGCTCGAACCGGTGAACGGGCCGTCCTCGTCGGTCGCGGAAGGCGATGAGGTCGCAGAACGCGACGAGTCCGAGGACGGCGCGAACGGCGAGGCTGCCGAGGAAGCCGAGGCGTCAGACGGCGACGAGGCCGCAGTACGCGACGAGTCCGAGGACGGCGCGAACGGCGACGACGCGGAGGACGATGCGGAGGAGTCGGATGATGACGAAGCCGAAGAAGTCGACGAATCCGAGGAAGCGTCGGAGGGCGCGAAGGATGGCGACGCCGAGGAACCGGTGGACGGGTCCGCAGAAGTGGAGGAGGGCGACGAAGGTGCGAAGGGCGACGACGCAGCGGCGGCCTCGGCGCCGGCGCTCGCCGACGAGCCTTCGGTGGCCGAGGACGACGTACCAGCACCGTAAGAGTCGGCCTTCGAACCGAAGTCCGACGCCAGCCCCGCGGCCGGGCTCTCGCTCGCAGCCGGCCGGCTGAACGGGTTCACGTACGGCGTCGCCGACGCGGTCTCGGTGTCGAGCTCGGCCGCCTGACGCGCGATGTTGCTCGCGATCTCGTTCAGGCCGGCGATCTGGGTCAGGATGCCGTCGCGGCGCTTGGCGAGCCGCTCGGTCTCGCGGGCCACGATCGTGCGCGAGCGCTCGGCCTCGTCGGCCGCGCTGGCCAGCTCGGCCTCGGCGCGGGTACGCGCGGTGGTGAGCACCTGCTCGGCCTCGCGGCGGGCGCGGCTCAGGGTGCGCTCGGCGGACTCCTCCGCCTCGGCGCGGATCTTGCGGGCCTGCTCGGTCGCCTCGGCCACCCGGCGCTCGGAGGCTTCGGCGGCCTCCTGCATCTGGGAGGTCAGGTTCTCGGTGTCGGCGGCGATCTGCTGGTGCTTGTCGGCCAGCTCCTTCGCCTGCTGCTCCCGCTCGTCGGCCAGCCGGGCGCGCAGGGCGGCCGACTCGCGCTGGATCGCGGTCCGGATCTTCTCGGCCTCGTGCAGTGCGCCGTTCTTCAGCGTGCTCGCCTGCGACTCGGCGGTGAGCGTCAGCTGCTCGGCCTTGCGCTTGGCGGCCTGCAGCACCTCGGCGGACTCGGTCTCCGCGGTACGCCGCAGCTCGGCCGCGTCCCCCTCGGCGGTACGGCGGATGCTGTCGGACTCGTTGAGGGCGACAGTCCGGATGTCCTCGGCCTCGCGCTCGCCGGTGGCCCGCAGTGCGGCGGCCTCCTTGGCGGCGGTGGTCCGCAGCTCGTCGGCCTCGCGCCGAGCCTCCTCGAGCGCCTCGGCCGCCTGGTCCTGGGCGAGCCGCAGGATCTGCGCGGCGCGGTCACCGAGGCCGGCGTACGACGGGTTGGCGCTGGCGTCGAGCTGGCGGCGGGTCTCGTCGAGCTCCCGCTGCAGCGGCGCGACGCTGCCCTGCAGCTGATCGGCCCGCTGCCGGACCTCGACCAGCTGCATCTCCAGGGCGCGGACATAGTCGTCCACGGCCTGCTTGTCGTAGCCACGCCGACTGACCGGGAATCCTCCGGCCGCGGTCGCAGTGCGGTCGAAGAACGGCAGGCTCGACTCGTCAGGCATTCCTGAGGTTTCCCTTCTGGCGGCTCAGCTGAATCCCCCAGCTTAAGCCTGTCAGACCCGAGCCCCGACCAGCCAATCGACCCCGGCCTACCGGTTGCGGAACCGGTTGATCGCGTCCTGGTGCTTCGCGCGCAGCTCCGGGTCGCGCACCCCGAGCCCCTCCTCGGGCGCCAACGTCAGTACGCCGACCTTGCCCTGGTGCAGGTTGTGGTGGACGTCGTACGCCGCCTGGGCGGTCTCCTCGAGCGCGTACACGCGGCTGACCGTCGGGTGGACCATGCCCTTGGCAATCAACCGGTTGGCCTCCCAGGCCTCGCGGTAGTTCGCGAAGTGCGAGCCGACGATGCGCTTGAGGTTCATCCACAGGTAGCGGTTGTCGTACTCGTGCATGTAGCCGGACGTTGAGGCGCAGGTGACGATCACGCCGCCCTTGCGAGCCACGAACACCGAGGCGCCGAAGGTCTCGCGGCCCGGGTGCTCGAAGACGATGTCCGGATCGTCGCCGCCGGTCAGCTCGCGGATCCGAGCGCCCAGGCGCTTCCACTCCTTCGGATCCTGCGTCGACGGATCCTTCCAGAACTTGTAGCCCTCGGCCGAGCGGTCGATGATCAGCTCCGCGCCCATCGCGCGGCAGATCTCCGCCTTCTCCGGCGACGACACCACGCAGACCGGGATCGCGCCGCCGTTCAGCGCGAACTGAGTCGCATACGACCCCAGTCCGCCGGAGGCGCCCCAGATCAGCACGACATCGCCCTGCTTCATGTTCGCGCCGTTGGGCGAGACGAGCTGCCGGTACGCCGTGCTGTTCACCAGACCGGGGGACGCGGCCTCCTCCCAGGTGAGGTGGGCCGGCTTCGGCATCAGCTGGTTCGACTTCACGAGCGCGATCTCGGCGAGCCCGCCGAAGTTGGTCTCGAAACCCCAGATCCGCTGCTCGGAGTCCATCATCGTGTCGTTGTGCCCGTCCGGCGACTCGAGCTCGACCGACAGGCAGTGCGCGACCACCTCGTCGCCGGGCTTCCAGGCGTTCACACCGGGGCCGGTGCGCAGGACGACGCCGGCCAGGTCGGAGCCGACCACGTGGTACGGCAGGTCGTGGCGAGCGGTCAGCGGCGACAGCTTCCCGTACCGCTTGAGGAACGAGAACGTCGAGACCGGCTCGAAGATCGAGGTCCAGACGGTGTTGTAGTTGATCGCGCTGGCCATCACCGCGACGAGTGCTTCGCCCGGGCCGAGCTCAGGAGTCGGTACGTCGTCCAGGTGCAGACTCTTGCGCGGATCCTTCTCCTTGGTCTCCAGGCCCTCGAACATGTCGGCGTCGTCGGCATGCACGGTGATCCCGCGGTAGTGGTCCGGTACGTCGAGCGCACCGACCGCCGCACTGTCACCGGCGAGAATCGCATCGAGGATCTGCTTCACGTCGTACCTCCTGCAAGGAGCGGACTGGTGAGCGGACGTTACCGTTGAGTATGCCTCGCGGGCTGTGCCTTGTGACACAGTCCGGGGCCGGTGAGACCACCGTCACTTTTTCAGTCCACCGTTGTCAGTGGTCTTATCAGCGCAGGCGGGTGTGCAGCCTCACTTGGGTGAACCCGTCACCCGACCGCAGCTGGACCAGATCGCAGAGCTGGTTGGCCAGCCAGACGCCGCGCCCACCGAGTCCGTCCAGCGGTGGCATCACTCGGCCGACGAGAAAGTCGTCGATGCGACCTTGATCGGCGACATCGCAGACCAGCGACCCGTTCTCGATCCAGACCGACAGTGCGCCGCGGCCGCCGCCGAACCGGATGCTGTTCGTGCAGATCTCGTGCAGCGCCAGTCCCAGGTCGTCCATCCGGTCCCGCGACACCCCGTGCGACGAGGCCTGCCCGTTCACCCAGCGCCGTACCTGGTTGAGGTCGGTCAGTCCGAAATCCCACCGCTCAGCCCGATCCGGTACGTCGTTCAGCGGCGTACGGAACGTCTTCTCGGCCAGCGCCTCCGCGCCAGAGTGCGTGGCGGTCGGATCGATGCCGGTGTCCGCGGCGAACGGGCAGCAGAGCCGGAAACCGGAGTCGGCGGCGAAGGCCAGGTCGGTCAGACCCTCGTGCAGCAAGGCTTCGTCGTACTCCGCTGCCGTGCGGCCGGGGTAAACGGATTCGCAGAGGCCGAGCACGGGCCGGCCGCCGGACTGCTGGACGACATCCCGCCAGAACGGGATCAGCCGCGCGGGGTTGCGGCCGACGAGAGCGATATCGATAAAACGCACCCGCGCCGCGGATTCTCCGAGGGTCTCGCGCAACAGCGCGGCCCGATCCGGCGGCAGTACCGCCACGATCACCGCATCAGTTGCCAGACCGTCGTGAACCAACGGTGCCGACTGCCGCACGAACTCCTCGTCGCCCGAATAGACGAAGGCTTCGTGCTGGAAACCTGTCGGCACACCGTCCAAGGAGTCGGTGGCGCTGTCCTTCAGCACCCGATCAGCGTAGTCCGGAAAGGGCCGTTCCGAGGGGCTCAGCGCGTGCCGTCACCGACTGTCGGGGAGCCGTAACACTAGGCAGGCTCGACGAGCTCCACCAACACTCCGCCGGCCGACTTCGGGTGAATGAAGTTCACTCGGGATCCGGCGGTCCCGCGGCGCGGTTCGTCGTACAGGAGTTCGGCGCCGCGCTCTCGCAGTACGGCGCTCACCTGGTCGATGTCGCGGACCCGGTAGGCCAGCTGCTGGATGCCCGGCCCGCGCTTGGTCAGGAACTTGGCGATCGGCGACGCGTCCGACAGCGGTGCGAGCAGCTGGATCGACGAGCCGGAGGCGCCGACCGACAGCATCGCCTCGCGGACGCCCTGCTCCTCGTTGATCTCCTCGTGCGCGACCGTCATCCCGAAGACGTCGGCGTAGTGCCGCACCGCCGCGTCGAAGTCGGGAACCGCGATGCCGACGTGATCGATTGCCTCGAAGAGCTCGTCCATCCCGTCAGCCTAGAAGGCAGATCGGGCAAGAGGTCGTTCGTGTGACCCGTTCGACAGACCCGTACCAGTGCTCTCGCAGGTATCGTGAAGACCATGTCTGACACGCGGAACCAAAGCGTTATTGTCGCCGGCGCGCGCACCCCGATCGGGAAGCTGCTCGGCGGTCTGAAGGGCTTCACCGGCGCCGAGCTCGGTGGGTTCGCGATCAAGGGCGCACTGGAGAAGGCCGGCGTCGCGCCGGACCAGGTCGAGTACGTGATCATGGGCCAGGTCCTGCAGGCCGGCGGCGGTCAGATCACCGCCCGCCAGGCCGCGGTCAAGGGCGGCATCCCGATGAACATCCCGGCGATCACGATCAACAAGGTCTGCCTCTCCGGCCTGAACGCGATCGCGCTGGCCGACCAGCTGATCCGCGCCGGCGAGTACGACGTGGTCGTGGCGGGCGGCATGGAGTCGATGACCAACGCGCCGCACCTGCTGCCGAAGTCCCGCGAGGGCTTCAAGTACGGCGACACCACGCTCGTCGACTCGATGGCGTACGACGGTCTGTGGGACGCCTTCACCGACCAGGCGATGGGCGCGCTGACCGACCAGGCGAACACGTCTGGCATCCAGCTGACGCGCGAGGAGCAGGACGAGTTCAGCGCTCGTTCGCACCAGCAGGCCGCGGCCGCCTGGAAGAACGGCGTCTTCGCCGACGAGGTGGTTCCGGTCGAGGTGCCGCAGCGCAAGGGCGACCCGCTGGTGATCGACAGCGACGAAGGCGTCCGCGGTGACACATCGGTCGAGACGCTGGCGCGGTTGCGCCCGGCGTTCGGCAAGGACGGCACGATCACGGCCGGTTCGGCGTCGCAGATCTCCGACGGCGGCTGCGCTGTCGTCGTGATGAGCAAGGCCAAGGCCGAGGAGCTCGGGCTGTCCTGGATCGCCGAGATCGGTGCGCACGGTTCGGTCGCGGGGCCGGACTCGACCCTGCAGAGCCAGCCGGCGAACGCGATCAAGAAGGCGTGCAGCAAGGAAGGCATCGACGCCGCCGACCTCGACCTGATCGAGATCAACGAGGCCTTCGCCTCCGTCGGCATCGCCTCCACGCGCGAGCTGGGAATCGACGCGGACAAGGTCAACGTCAACGGCGGTGCGATCGCGCTCGGCCACCCGATCGGGATGTCCGGGGCGCGGCTCGTGCTGCACCTCGCGCTCGAGCTCGGTCGCCGCGGCGGTGGCGTCGGCGCGGCCGCGCTGTGTGGCGGCGGCGGTCAGGGCGACGCACTCATTGTTCGCGTAGCCAAGAAGTAATGCCTCGCCGTACGCCGCCAGTAGGCGAACTGGTCGAGCAAGCCCGGGAGGGTGACTCCCGGGCCGTCGCCCGGCTCATTTCGCTGGTCGAGGACGAGTCGCCGCTGCTGCGCGAGGTGATGGCCGCACTTTCGCCGTACGCCGGTCACGCGCACATCGTCGGCATCACCGGCTCACCGGGCGTGGGAAAGTCCACGTCGACCTCGGCGCTGGTGTCGGCGTACCGGGCGACGGGCAAGCGGGTCGCCGTATTGGCTGTGGATCCGTCGTCGCCGTTCTCCGGTGGTGCGCTGTTGGGCGACCGGGTGCGGATGCAGGAGCACGCGCTGGACAAGGGCGTCTACATCCGGTCGATGGCGTCACGTGGGCATCTGGGCGGGCTGTCGTGGTCGACCCCGCAGGCTCTGCGGGTGCTGGACGCAGCCGGCTTCGATGTCGTGTTCGTCGAGACGGTTGGCGTCGGGCAGTCCGAGGTGGAGATCGCGGGGATGGCCGACACCACGATCATCCTGCTGGCGCCGGGGATGGGCGACGGCATCCAGGCGGCCAAGGCCGGCATCCTCGAGGTCGGCGACCTGTACGTCGTGAACAAGGCCGACCGGGACGGCGTACAGAACGTGACCCGCGACCTGCGGCACATGCTGGCGCTGGCCGAACGGCCCGAGGGTGCGTGGACGCCGCCGATCCTGAAGACAGTGGCCTCGCGCAACGAAGGCGTCGACGAGGTCGTCACGGCGATCGAGGATCGGCTGACCTGGATGCGCGGCAACGGTGTCCTGGACGAGCGGCGGCGGAGCCGGGCCCGGGACGAGATCGAGGCGATCGCGATGACGGCGCTGCGGCGGCGGTTCGCGCATCTGCACGGGGACGCGCGGCTCGACGTACTGGCCGCGAAGGTGGCCGAGGGCAACACGGATCCCTACAGCGCGGCCGACGAACTCATGGCCGCACTGTGACCTTGCTCTCGTCGATGCGACACTGGGCCGGTCGATGTCACAGCGTGTAATCGCCATCTGAAAAGGCTTGTTTGTCCCGCATTCGGGCAGATGTGTCACTATTCGGGCACCGTCTGCGATCCACGTCTCATGGCGGCGCGCCGACCGATGCCTTGCCCCCGGATCCGTTACACAATGGAGCTTGTAGCTGGTGAGCATTGTGCGGTGGGCTGTGTTCAGTCAGTGACATGCCGTAACGGTCCGTGATATAAACGCAGTCGACCCAGTGGTTTGGAACGAGGAGTGGTGACATGCCGAAGAAGCTGCTGATCTGGTCGCTCATCGCCTTTGCCGGCTTCTATCTGTTCACGCAGCCGGCCAACGCCGCCGATGCGGTCGGAGGAGCTTTCTCCGCCGTCGGCGATCTGTTCGGGAGTGTGATCACGTTCCTGACCGCGCTGTTCAACTGATCTGCTGCCCAAGTGTCCCGTGACGAGTGATCGTGCGGGACACTTGGCTGTACGGGGTCATAACAGACGCGTGACAGGGGAGTGAGCGGATGGCCGGCATTGGCCTGTTCCGGATGTTCGATCCGAAGGTCCGGCGCCATCTGATCTCGGACGAGGGCGAAGTCGTCATCGACGAGGTCCGGCAGCACTGGATCGTCTTCACGATCCCGATGCTCGAGGTCGTGCTGGCCGCGGCGCTGCTGATCGCGATGGTGACCACGCCGATCGGTGGGCAGCCGGTGCTGCTGGCGATCGTGCTTGTGCTGCTCACGCATGCGTTCTGGAACTTCTTGACCCATCACCGCGACCGGTTCGTGGTCACGAACATGCGCGTCATGCGGATCCGCGGCGTCTTCTCCCAGACGGTCGCGACCACCCCGATCGCGCGGGTTCTCGACATCACGCTGCAGAAGCCGATCATCGGCCGGATGCTCGGCTACGGCCACTTCGTGTTCGAGTCGGCCGCGCAGGACCAGGGCTTCCGTGAGATCAAGTGGGTCAGCCGGCCCGACGACCGTGACCTGACCATCCAGCGCGTCATCCAGCGCACCGGCCTGCGCGCCTCCGCCAGCGTCGACGTGGTCCAGAGCGACGAGGACTCCGACGACGACGGCACCGGCCCGATCGGGATGGACTCGGCGCAGGAGGTCACCACGACCACGGCGCCGGTGCATCACTCCCGCCCGGCGCCGACCTCCGCGCCGTCCGCGTCGAAGTCGATCTTCAACAGCGACCGCGGGAACTGGACCGACGACTGAGCTCCTCGATCCGGCGCTCCTGGTGCCGCCGTTCGGCGGCGGTCGCGGGCTCCGCTCGGGACAGCTCGTCGATCGCCTCCGGGTAGCGCTCCAGCCGCGCGAGCAGCTCAGCCCGTACGGCGTGGGTGCGGGAACCGCGCTGCTCTGCCAGCAAGGCCAGCCCTGCCTCGGGGCCGGCTGTCTCGGCGACCGCGACGGCGTGTGCGAGCTGCGCTGATGGTGTCGGCGCGACCGAGAGCAGGAGCTCGTAGAGGCGGACGATCTCGCGCCAGTCGGTGATCGAGTACACCGCCGCGCGGGCATGCTCGGCCGCGATCGCGGCCTGCAGCTGATAGGGATCGGCCTGCCGCCCGGAGCGCTCGAGCGAATCGTTCAGCAGCGCGATGCCGCGATCGATCGCCGCGGCGTCCCAGAGCGATCGGTCCTGCCGCTCGAGCGTGACGACCTCGCCATCAGCATCGAGCCGCGCCGGCCGACGCGCTTCGGTCAGCAGCAACAAAGCCAGTACGGCGGTCGGCATCGGCTGCTCGGGGAGCAGCCCATGCAGAAGCTCCGCCAGCCGAATGGCCTCCGTACAAAGATCAAGGTTGTACGCCGGTTCCCCGTCCGGCGGCGCATGACCGGACGTGTACAGCCCGTGGATGACCGCGCAGACCGCGGGCAGCCGATCCGCGAGCTCGGCCTCGGGCGGAACGCGGTACGGGATATTGGCGGCCGCGATCTTGTGCCGCGCCCGCGTGAGCCGCTTGGCGGTGGCGGCCTCGGTCGTGAGCATGACGTCGGCGATCGCGGCCGGCGACAGTCCGCAGAGCGTCCGGAGCGCGAGAGCGACCCGGGTCGGCGGTGACAGCGTCGGATGGCAGCAGGTGAAGATCAGCCGCAGCAGGTCGTCGTCGGTAGCCTGACCGGCCTCGATCCCGGCCGGGTCACCCGTCACCGTTGCCGGCCGGCTCAGCTCGAGCAACTCCGAGCCCTGGCGTTCCTTCTCGGCCCTGGCGCGCTCGCGGCGAATGATGTCGATCGCCTTGCGGCGGGCCGTGACGGTCAGCCAGGCACGCGGCTCTGGCGGTACCCCGGTCACCGGCCAGGCGCCGAGGGCGGCCAGGGTGGCTTCCTGGACCGCGTCCTCGGCGAGCTGGACGTCGCCGACCGTCCGGATCAGGGTCGCCAGAATCCGTGCGCCCTCGATCCGGACCGTCTCGGCGACCGCGTCGTACACGACCTACTGAGCCTCGGCGGCCCGGGCCAGGATGACGGGCCGGAGCTCGACGGCGCCGTTCCGCGCCGCGGGGAGCTCGGCGGCGATCGCGACCGCGGCCTCCAGGTCGTCGGCCTCGATCAGGTAGTAGCCGGTCAGGGCTTCCTTGGTCTCGGCATACGGACCGTCGGTGGTGACGACCTGGCCGCCGCGGGCGCCCTCGACGCGGACCACGGTCGCGGTCGTCGTCGGGTGCAGAACGGCGCTGGCCTGGATCTTGTCGGCGTGATCGATCGCGAACTGCCGGTACTCCGCGAGCTCGGCGGCCTGCTCCGGTGCCCACCAGTCCACGTCGGCGGTGTAGGTGAGAGCGAGGTACTGCGTCATCGTGCGTCTCCTTCGGTCAGGACCACTGTGGTCCCTCGCAAGAAGAACGAACAGCACCGTGTCATCAGGACATTGTTACTGGGTTGCTTCGGTGAGACGGCCGCGGAACGCCCGGACGACGTCGTCGGAGCCCGCGAACTGGACGGCGTCGTCGCCCACCCGGCCCCACAGCCACAGGTAGACCGCCGCCGGGTCGCCGAAGATCTCCGCGGCCACGTCGCCCTCGGCGCCCTGGCTCACGGTGATCGCCTTGGCATCGGCCTGAATGGTCCAGGACCGGCCCTCGGCGGTGATCCGCAGCGTCGCGTCGATCGGGTACTTGGTGTCGCCCTCGGCCCACCACGGACCGGCGAGTGACGGGAACAGCACCTCGTCGATCCCGTCCAGGGCGAGCTCAGCCGCGATCGGCGTCACCACGTCGTGCGCCTGCTCGACGTCGATCCGGTGCACGACGGTCTCCATCGCCATCCGCCGGAACCAGAAGGCCGACGTACTGTCGTCGGGGTTGAAGGTCCAGGTCGGCTTCGTCGTGCCCGCTTCGCGCAGGGCAGCCACGATCGCGGCCCGGGCTTCGTCGTACTGCTCGAGGGCGTCGCGGTCGTTGATGCCGGCCGGCGGCCAGGGCTTCGGCAGGGCGCCGAGCCGGAGCACCTCGATCTTGTGCAGGTACACCTGCGCGACATGACGGACGACGGTCTCGACCGTCCAGCCCGGGCAACTCGGCACCGCCGCGTCCAGACCCAGCTCAGCGGCCTCGCGCAAGCGGGCGGCTTCGACGTCGAGTTGTTCCAGGTAGTACTCCGCTGACAATCCCATGTCTGTACCCATGTCCGGGACCCTCCCACAGCGCGCCGACAGTTACTCTTCGGTTCATGGCGAGGAGACGGGCGTTGCCGTTCGATCCGATCGACGAGGCGTCGCGGCAGTGGGGACAGCGGTGGGGCGCGGTCGAGCAGATGCGTGCGGTCACGTCGCTGATGCGGGCCCAGCAGATCGTGATCGGTG
Source organism: Kribbella sp. NPDC005582 (assembly GCF_040605415.1). Taxonomy (NCBI): domain Bacteria; kingdom Bacillati; phylum Actinomycetota; class Actinomycetes; order Propionibacteriales; family Kribbellaceae; genus Kribbella; species Kribbella sp. NPDC005582. The sequence goes on along the minus strand of NZ_JBEXCU010000007.1, from coordinate 290,597 downwards.
AGCTCGACGACATCCTGCGCAAGCACGGGCTGACCTTCGCCCGGTTCGAGGCGCTGGTGCTGCTCACGTTCTCCCGGCGCGGGTCGCTGCCACTGGGCAAGATGGGCGAGCGCCTGCAGGTACACCCGACCTCGGTGACGTCGATCGTCCGGCGGCTGGAGGCCGCCGGCCTCGTACTGCGGACGCCGCATCCCGACGACGGCCGCGCTGTCCTGTGTGAGATCACCCAGGAAGGACGCGACCTGGTCGAGCGGGCCACCGCGGATCTGGTCGCGGCAGACTTCGCCCTCAAGGGCCTCACCGACGAGCAGCTCAAGATGCTCTGGTCGGTGCTCGAGCCGTTGCGGCAGAGCGCCGGCGACTTCAACTGATCCTGCTGACGGACGAGTCGGCAGGCTTCGGCGGTTGGAAATAGTTGGACGTCCTAGTACTTTTGGATCATGGATGCTGAGGAGATCGCCGCCGGACGTAGCCGATGGCAGCAGCGGTACGACGCCGCCCGCAAGCGGGAGGCCGACTTCACCACCCTGTCCGGGACCGAGGTGGAGCCGGTCTACGGCCCGCCCGAGGGTTCCGCCGACCCGCGGATGGAGCGGATCGGCTGGCCGGGCGAGTTCCCGTTCACCCGCGGTCTGCACGCGACCGGCTTCCGCGGCAAGCCGTGGACGATCCGGCAGTTCGCCGGGTTCGGCAACGCCGAGCAGACCAACGAGCGCTACAAGATGATCCTGAACGGCGGTGGCGGCGGCCTGTCGGTCGCCTTCGACATGCCGACGCTGATGGGCCGCGACTCCGACGACCCGAAGTCGCTCGGCGAGGTCGGCCACTGCGGCGTCGCGATCGACTCGGCCGCCGACATGGACCGGCTGTTCGCGGGGATCCCGCTGCAGGACGTCACCACGTCGATGACGATCTCCGGACCCGCCGTACCGGCGTTCGTGATGTACCTGGTCGCCGCCGAGCGGCAGGGCGCGGACATCTCCAAGCTCAACGGCACGCTGCAGACCGACATCTTCAAGGAGTACATCGCGCAGAAGGAGTGGCTGTTCCCGCCGGAACCGCACCTGCGCCTGATCGGTGACCTGATGGAGTACTGCGCGGAAGGCATCCCGGCGTACAAGCCGCTCAGCGTCTCCGGCTACCACATCCGCGAGGCCGGATCGACGGCCGGCCAGGAGCTCGCCTACACGCTCGCCGACGGCTTCGGGTACGTCGAGCTCGGGCTGTCGCGCGGTCTCGACGTCGACGTCTTCGCGCCCGGGCTGTCGTTCTTCTTCGACAGCCACCTGGACTTCTTCGAGGAGATCGCGAAGTTCCGCGCCAGCCGCCGGATCTGGGCCCGCTGGATGCGCGATGTCTACGGAGCCAAGACCGACAAGGCTCAGTGGCTGCGGTTCCACACCCAGACCGCGGGCGTCTCGCTGACCGCTCAGCAGCCGACGCTGAACGTCGTACGGACTGCTGTCGAGGCGCTGGCTGCCGTTCTCGGCGGCACGAACTCGCTGCACACCAACGCGCTCGACGAGACGCTGGCGCTGCCGACCGACCAGTCCGCCGAGATCGCGCTGCGCACGCAGTCGGTGCTGATGGAGGAGATCGGCGTCACGAACGTCGCCGACCCGCTCGGCGGCTCCTGGTACGTCGAGGCGCTCACCGACAAGATCGAGGCCGAGGCCGAGGAGATCTTCGCGCGGATCAAGGAGATGAGCCCGGACGAGACCATGACCGGCGGCATCCTGCGCGGGATCGAGGACGGCTGGTTCATGGCCGAGATCGCCGACGCGGCCTTCGAGTACCAGCAGAAGCTCGAGAAGGGCGAGAAGAAGATCGTCGGTGTGAACACGCTGACCGACACCGTCTCCGGCGGCCTGGAGATCCTCCGGGTCAGCCACGAGGTCGAGGTCGAGCAGTGCCGGGTGCTCGCGGCGCGCAAGGCGAGCCGCGACGAGGACCTGGTACGGCGTACGCTGGCGGCTCTTGTCGAGGCGGCCAGGGGGACTGGCAACCTGATCGAGCCCATGCTGGAGGCGGCGCGTGCGGAGGCCACGATGGGGGAAATCTGTCACGTTCTTCGGGACGAGTGGGGCGAGTACCGAGAGCCCGCCCGCTTCTGACGAACCCCCCGCAGGGACCGGTACGGCGTCCCGTGTGCAGGCGGCGGCCGGTCCACCCGACGGGCGGGCCGTCGTCGTCTGTGGTTCCGACCGCACGATGCTGCGGGTGGTCACCGAGCTGGTGAGTTCCGGCGAGCAGGTGACAGCGATCGTCAACCCGGCGTCCCGGCACTACGACCGGATCAGCGAGCTCGGCGCGCACGTGATGGGCGTCCGGGTGATCAGTGAGTCGTTGCTGCGCCGGGCCGGGATCGATGCGAAGGACGGGCAGCCGTCGACAGCGCGGGCCCTGGTGCTGCTCGACACCGACGACGTCCACAACGTCCACACCGCGCTGACCGCGCGCGATATGGATCCGACGTTGCGGATCATCGTCCAGATGGTCAACCCGCGACTGGGCAAGCAGCTGCACAGCCTGCTCGGCGACTGCGTCGTCATCTCCGGGCCGTCGTTGGCCGCGCCTGCCTTTGTCGCGGACGCGTTGGAGGACGATGAGCTCACCTGGCTCGAGATCGGCGACCGACGGCTGGTCGCCGGACAGGCTGAGCTGATCCGGGAACCGCACCTGACCGTGCTCGCCGACACGACCTCGTCGGCCACGCCTGAGCTGCTGCCGATGTCGAGTGCCGATCCAAGTGGCGACATCGTTCTCGGTACCGGCATCCGCACGGTCTGGCGGACCCGCGACGTACGGCGGGCTGGGTGGTTGATGGCTCTGAGCGACGTACTCGATCGCCGGGTCCGGCGGATCGCGGCCGTGATGGCGTTCCTGGTGATCATCGGAACTGTGCTCACGCACTACATCGGGAAGATGGACTGGCTGCGCGCGCTGTACCTGGTCGCCGGAGCTGTGACGTCGGCCGGGATCGAGGACGACAAGTTCTCCGAGGCGGCGCCGTGGGCCAAGGTCGCCGGCGTGATCGTCCAGCTGACCGGCATCGTGCTGATGGCGTTGCTGACCGCGGTGATCGTCGACTCGCTGATCGGGGCGCGGCTGTCCCGGGTCATCGGCGGCGTGCGCGGTCGCCCACGTAATCACGTGGTCGTCTGCGGTCTCGGTACGGTCGGCGCCCGGGTGCTGGAGATCCTCGCCGAGCGCGGTGTCGCGGTGATCGGGGTCGAGCGCGACGAGGACGCGCCCGGCGTACAGACCGCCCATCGGTTGCGCATTCCGGTCGTGATCGGGGACAGCAGCAACGAGGAGACCCTGCGGTCGGCCGGCGTGCAGCGGGCGCAATCGGTGCTCGCACTGACCGACGGCGACATCACCAATCTCGAGTCCGCGATGGTGGTCCGCGATCTCAATCCGGATGCCCGGATCACGATGCGGATGTTCGACCACGACCTGGCGCAGCGGGTCGAGCGGCGGCTCGGCCTCGGGCACAGCCGCTCGGTGTCGATGCTGGTCGCCCCGGCGATCGCGGCCGCGGCGGCCGGTCGACGCAGCCAGGTGACCGTGCCGGCCGGTCGTCGCGTTCTGCTGCTGACCGAGGTCGCCGTCGACCCGGAGTCGGGCGCGGTCGGCCGTCGGCTCGGCGAACTGGACGAGGTGGGCGGTCTCCGCGTGCTCGCGCACAAGCAGGCGGCCGGGCAGTGGAACTGGACCCCGCCGTACGACGGAGTGCTCAGTGGCGGCGACCGGATCGCGGTCGCCGGTACCCGGAGCGGCCTCGCGCGACTACTCCTGGCGACCCGGGCACCCAGCGCTTGAACGGCGTCGGAGAGGATAGACCTGTGAACGTACGCGGTGGGCGCCCGATGGGCGCGAGCGGAATGCGAGGGCAGTGGTGAGTCAGTCCAACTTCTCCCGTCCCGGGGCGATCGATCTGTCGGCGCTGCGCAAGCCGGCCGGTGCGCCGGCCGGCGCACCGGCAGCGGCCGCAGGAGGTTCAGCCGCGGGATCGTACGTGCTGAACGTCAGCGAGCCGACCTTCCAGAGCGACGTGATCGAGCGCTCCCTGCAGGTGCCGGTCGTGGTCGAGTTCTGGTCGCCGCGGGCACCCGGTTCGGCCGAGCTCGGCCAGGCGCTGGCCAAGTTGTCGACCGAGTACGCCGGCAAGTTCCTGCTGGCCCGGATCGACATCGACACCAACCCGCAGCTGGCCCAGGCGGTCGGCGTGCAGACGGTGCCGCTGGTGATCGCCGTACTGCGTGGGCAGGTCGTCCCGCTGTTCCAGGGCCCGCTCGGCGAGGCCGAAGTCAAGCAGTACCTCGATCAGCTGCTCACGCTGGCCGTGGCGAACGGCGTCACCGGCCGCGCCGAGCCGGTCGGACCGGCCGCCGAAGCGCCGGCCGAGGAGGAAGACGCTCCGAACCCGCGCTACGCCAAGGCGGAGGACGCTGTCGGCGAGGGTGACCTCGACGGCGCGATCGCGGCGTACCAGGAGCTGCTCAAGGAGACGCCGAACGACGCCGAGGCGAAGGCAGGCCTCGCTCGGGTCCAGCTGTTCAAGCGGACCCAGGAAGCGCCGGCCGACATCCGCACCCGCGCGGCCGACAACCCGGACGACATCGAGGCGCAGCTGCTGGTCGCCGACGTCGACCTGATGGGCGGGCACGTCGAGGACGCCTTCGCGCGGTTGATCAAGGTCATCCAGACGACCTCGGGCGACGAGCGCAACACGGTCCGGCTGCACCTGCTGGAGCTGTTCGAGGTGGTCGGCGCCGAGGACGAGCGCGTTGGCAAGGCCCGCCGCCGGCTGATGGCGGCGCTGTTCTAACGGTCTCTACCGGTCCAGGATCGGATCGGTCGTCAGCGTTTCTGACACCCGGGCGAGGAGCGCGCGCAGGACGTCGAGCTCCTCGTCCGTGAAGGCAGCGGCCAGCCGGCGTTCGACGCCGGTGGCCCGCTCGTCGGCCTGATCCAGCGCCTTCCGCCCAGCCGGCGTCGGGCGGGTCTCGATCACATGCCGGTGCAGCGGATGCGGCGTGCGCTCGATCAGCTCGGCCCCTTCGAGATTGCGCAGGATCGTCGTCATCGTCTGTGGGGTCACCAGACAGCGCCGAGCCAGCTCAGCTGCTGAGATCCCGGGCTGCTCGACCAGCACGAACAGAGCGGCATACTGCGGCACGGTGAGCCCCGCCGGTTTCACGGCGGCCGCTTTGGCGGCGTGCAGGTCCTGCTCGACCCGCTTCAGGTGACTGCCGAGCCGCTCGTCGAAGGACATCCGCATACCACCCATCGTACGAAGACTTCTCGGCGTATATGCATTGACGAGTATCAGAGCTCTGATTAGTCTCTGTGGTCGTATCCATTCGAGAGGGGTTCGTCGATGTTGCGTATCACCGCGGCTCTGGCCGCTTTGCTCGTCCTGACCTCACCGGCCGCGCCCGCGCAGGCTTTGGCAACAGAGGTGTCGATCACCGGCCGGACCGCCGACCGTTATCCAGAGGGAATCGCCTGGGATCCGGCCCGGCGGGCGTTCCTGGTCGGCTCGATCGCGACCGGCCGGATCTCGGTGGTCGGCCGCGATGGCGTCCCGCATCCGTTCGGCGTTGCGCCCGGCGTCTCCACCTTCGGGCTGCATGTCGACGCGCCGCGCAACCGCGTGCTTGTCACGTACGCCGATATTGGCGCGGGCGAGCGGTCGTCGGAGGCGACGTCGTACCAGGAGTCCGGGGTGGCGGTGTACGACCTGCGGAACGGCCGGTTGCTTCGGCGGATTGATCTGAACACGCCGCGGCTGAATCCGGCCAGCGGTAAGCACGGTGCTAACGATCTGGCGATCGATGCCGTGGGCAACGCCTATGTGAGTGATCCAGCGGGGGATGCGATCTACAAGATCGACCGCGGCGGGCGGGCGTCGGTGCTGGTCCGCGACGCGCGGCTGCGCAGCGACTCGATCGGGGTCAACGGGATCGTGTGGGATTCGGCGGGGTTCCTGCTGGCAGTTCGGTACGACACCGGCGTACTGCTGCGGATCACGCCGGCCGGTCGGATGTCAGAGGTTGCTGTAGGCAAGCGTTTGGTCGGAGGAGACGGGCTGGCGATGACGCGGAACCACCGGCTGATAGCCGTCACCAACAAGCTCGGTGCGCCGGGCGTCGAGGAGGTCACCGTGCTGTCGAGCGTGGACGGTTTCCGCAGTGCTCGCGTGCGGTCCGCCGAGGCATGGCCGGTCGCTGCGCCGACCACGGCGGCAGTCGCACCGGACGGGACCTATGTGCTGAGCGGCGAGATCGACGTACTGCTGGCGGGTGGCTCCTCCGACCGCTTCACCATCCGCCGGCTCGTGTGAACTCTTGCAATGTGTTGTGAGCTGGTCTGAGAATAATTCACATGAATGCTTCGGATCCGCCGCCGAGTGTTGAGGCGCGGATCCGTGGGCTGCTGCCGGTGCTCAGTCCGGCGCAGGTCCGGATCGCGACCGAGGTGCTGCGCGATCCGGCCGGCGTCGCGTCGTCGACGATCGGGCAACTGGCTTCGCGTTGCGGTACGTCGCTGCCGAGTGTGACTCGCTTCTGTATCGCGCTCGGATTGTCGGGCTACGCCGAACTCCGCCTCGCGCTCGCTGCTGAGACAGGCCGCGGCAGTCCGAGCTGGGAACGCGGTACCGGCACCGAGGTCGGTCCGGACGACTCGCTCGACGATGTGCTGCGCACCCTGCTCCGCGCCGACACGCGGGCCCTCGAGGACACGGTCGCGGCGCTCGACGTGGATGCGCTCGGTCACGCCGTACAGGCGATCTCGGATGCGCGCCGAATCGACCTGTACGCCGTCTCCGGATCGGCTGCAATTGCGGACGAACTGCGCCTGCGGCTGCACCGGATCGGCCGCGGCGCGAACAGTTGGAGCGACGTACACAACGCACTGACCAGTGCGGCTCTGCTCGGTCCGGGTGATGTAGCTGTCGGCATCTCCCACAGCGGCGAGACTCTGGAAGTCCTCGAGCCCCTAAGCCGAGCCGGTGCTCAAGGCGCCACCACGGTCGCCCTCACCAACTACCCTCGCTCGCCACTCGCCCAAACCGCCGACATAGTCCTGCTCACCGCAGCCCGCGACCTCACCTTCCGCTCCGGCGCCCTGGCCGGCCGGCACGCCCAAATGATCGTCATCGACGCCCTGTACCTGGGCGTGGCCCAGCGCGACTACCCGCTGGCGTCCCAAGCCTTCGACATCACCGCCGAAGCCGTAACCACCCACCGCCACCGCTGAGCCCACGTTCATCTGTTTTCCTCCCGCGCGTCGGCCCCGAGCCGCAGGTCCGCGATCGCACCGGTCACCGCAGCGTGCCGACCTCGCCCACCTCGGCCCGCCCACCTCGGCCCGCCCGCCTCGGCTCCTCCGCGCGTCGACCGCGCCCGCGTCGCCCCCGCCCGCCTCAGCTCCTCCGCGTCGGCTCCCCCCACTCGGCCCGCCGGCCCCAGCCGGCCTGCCTCGGCCCCGGTCCCGCGCGCCTCGGCCGGCTTGCCTCGGTCCCGTTCCTGCGCCCGATCAAGGTCGCCGGAACGCGCGGCATTGGTAGCAACCACAGACCGTCAGTCGGAGGCGGCGGGTACGCCGTCGCCGAGTTCGCCAGCACCCCATCCACGACCATCTGCTCCCGGCGTCTCGACTTCCGCGGCTCGGCCCACCCGGCCATCTCGTCAGCCGCCGGCCGAATCGACTCCACCACCGGCGTACGCCGGGACGACGTACGCCGGGACGACGTACGCCGGGACGACGTACGCCGCATGCCCGGCAACGCGACCGTGGACCGGCGCTCGCCGACCGCCGCCTCGCGCCGGCCATCGCCTCGGTCGCCACAGAAGATCCACGGAGTCCTACTGCCGCGGAGCGACCGCGATCATCCGCAAACCCACCCGGACCATGAGCACCCGCGAGACCGTCCCCCCGGGGACACCGCCACGACAGACGACGTGTCGCCAAGGACACGGACTGGTGTCCACTCCGTCCCCACCGGTGAGTCTCGTGCGCCTGTAGGTGCAACCCGTCGCCTACGACTACGTGTTGCTCCCGACGCGGGGGCTCTGGATAGCCCATTCGATGGGTGGGGTCCACGCGGTGGGTGGGATCCACGCGGTGGGAGGTCCCGCCCGGGTTCGGGATCAAGGACCTCCTCGTTGGTGGGCTGGCCCACGGGAGTGTGGGTGGGCCAATCGCATGCGGCTGGCCCACCCACATGGTGGTGGGTGAGCCCAGCAATGGGGAAGGCCGGACTCAGCAACTGGGCCGCGGTTAGTCGGGGTCGGGTGCCGGAGTAGATGGGGGCGGCGTACCGGGGGCGGGGGCGGCGTACCGGAGGGCGGGGGCGCGTGCCGGAGGGCGAGGGCGCGTAGCGGAGGGCGAGGGCGGCGTACTCCTCCAGGGCGTTCGGGTGGCGAATCGACGCGGGGTCGCCGAGGTCGATCCCGCATCTGTCCTGGTTCGGGTTCCGGCGCTGGCTCACCCACGTGACGATGGGCGGGCCCAGCAAAGGGGGACGGGGGGCCGAGCAGATGGGGGTGGGTGGACCCACCGCATGGCGGCGGTTAGTCGGGGGTGGGGGTGCCGGTGTAGATGCCGGGGGCTCGGTAGCGGAGGGCGGGGGCGGCGTACTCCTCCAGGGCGTGGGCGGTCCAGCCGACGATGCGGGCCAGGGCGAAGAGGGCTTCGCCGGCGTCGGGGCGGAGGCTGTGGGCGTGGGAGAGGGCGGCTAGGGCGAGGTCGCTGTTGGGGAAGGACTTGGTATGGGTGGTGATCGTTTGGACTACCTGCATGATCGGGTGGTCGCCGAGGAGGGTGAAGAGGGCTTCGGCTCGGGGGTCGCGGGTGCGGTAGATCTTGTGGCCGAAACCCGGTACGCCGGTGCCTGTGCGGAGGTGGTCCGAGAGGGCGCCGAGTGGGTCGTGCTTGGCGCGGGCGAGGAAGTCGTAGGCCAGCGTGGGGGCGGTGCCGTGGTACTGGCCGTCGAGTGCCCCGAGGCCGGCGGACACCACGGCGTACAGGTTTGCCCGGGCGCTCGCGGCTACGCGGGCGGCGACGGTAGAGACCGCGAGACCGTGGTCCGCCAGTAAGACGAGTGCCGCGTCGAGTGCCGCGGCAGCTGATGCAGAGGGCGGAGTCGCGCCCTCAGAATCCTGGGAAGCGGGAGCGCCTGAGGGGGTGGCGTTGGGGTTGGCTTGGAGTTTGGGGAGCAGGCGGGTGCCGGGGGAGGCGTCTGCTGCGGCTGTGGGGCCGGGGAGGGCGGTGATGAGGGTGCCTAGGAGGGTGCGGGCTGCGGTGGTGATGGCGGTGGGGTCGAGGTCGAAGCGGAGGGGGTCTGCGGCGCCTAGGGCGGCTACTGCTATCCGGAGTTGGTCGGTGCGGCGGGCGGTTGGCGGCAGGACGGCGATGGCGGCTCGGGCGAGGTCGACGGAGGGGCGGTCTACGGGGAACGGGGGTTGCTCGGTGAGCTCGCCGGTCCAGAGGAGGTGGGCGACCGACTCCAGCGTCGACCTGGTGGCCAGGTCGGGGACTGAGCGGCCGCGGTAGTAGAGCTCGTCGCCGGATTGGAGTGTCAGGGCGGACTCGATCTCCTCGACCACGCCGGAGTGCTCGACTGAGCGGCTTGCGACTCGCTCGACGTCGGCTGCGGCGAAGAGGCTGCCGCGGCGGCCGCGGGCGCGCACGCTCGTGAGGAGACCGCGGCTCACGTACGCGTAGACCGTCTCCGGTTTCACGCGCAGTCGCCGCGCGACCTGCGCTGTCGTCAGGTAATCCTCATCACCTTCTGCTGCCATCGCGCGCTGCACCACACCTTCATATTGACTGGATCAATATTGACAATACTTGATTGCGAATCAACCCTGAAGTCATGTCAACGACGATCAATGTTCCGCCCGGGCTCCGCAATGTCGTCGTCACCGAGACGACCCTTGGTGACGTCCGTGGTGATGAAGGGTTCTACCACTACCGGCAGTACTCGGCGATCGACCTCGCCAGGTCCAAGACGCTGGAAGATGTCTGGTATCTGCTGTTCGAGGGCCGACTGCCGACCATTGCCGAACGCGACAAGTTCATCGCCGAGCTCGCGCCGCTGCGGGTGCTACCGGACGAGGTCCGCGCGGTTCTGCCGGCTATCGCCGCAGCAGGACCGACGTTCAATCCGCTAGCGGGTCTTCGCACCGCGCTGTCACTGCTCGCTGCGGTCAAGAGCCTGCCGCCGCTGTGGGACGCCGACCCGGCCCGCCGCAAAGCCGATGCAATGCTCGTCTGTGCGGTCACCCCCACGATCCTCGCCAGCCTCTACCGGCTCCGCGAGGGCCAGGAGCCGCTCGAGCCGCGCGCCGATCTCACCGCCGCGGCGAACTGGCTCTACCTCGTGACCGGCAAGGTGCCGACCGCCGACGAGGCCACCGCGATCGAGCACTACCTGATCGCCACCGTCGACCACGGCTTCAACGCCTCGACCTTCACCGCCCGCGTCATCACCTCGACCGGCGCCGACCTGGTCGCGGCCGTCGCCGGAGCGATTGGCGCCTTCTCCGGACCGCTGCACGGCGGCGCGCCCGACCGCGCGCTGGCCAGCCTCGACGAGATCGGTACGCCGGACCGCATCGACGCGTGGGTCCGCGCCAAGGTCGAGGCCGGCGACCGCATCATGGGCTTCGGCCACGCGGTCTACCGGACCGACGACCCGCGCTCGCTCATGCTGCGAGACATCGCCAAAGGGATCGGCGGCGACCTCGTCGACTTCGCCACGACGGTCGAGCGCCGCATCGTCGACGTACTGGCCGAGCTCAAGCCCGGCCGCAACCTCTACGCGAACGTCGAGTTCTACGCCGGCGTGGTGATGGAGCTCTGCGGGATCCCGCGCGCCATGTTCACGCCGACGTTCGCCGTCAGCCGGGTGATCGGCTGGTCCGCCAACATCCTCGAGCAGGCCGCCGACCCCAAGATCATCCGCCCGAGTGCGCAGTACGTCGGCCCGCCGCCGCCGGCTCCCGTCGACTGAACTTCAGTACGCCGTCCTCGATCGCCCCGAACCGGAAGGTGAGCAGATCCCGGGGATAGTTCTGCCGCAACCGCCAGGGACCGTTCGGACCCTGGCGCGGCAGGATGGCGGCAGCACGCTGGATGTACCCCGACGACAGGTCGACCACAGGCCGCCGAGGCGCGTCGTACTCGGCGGGGTCGATCTCAGGCAGGCAGATCTCGGTGCCGGTGGCCCGCATGTGGTTGAGCAACCGAGTGACGAACTGCGAACTCAGGTCGGACCGCAAAGTCCAGGAGTTGTTGGTGTAGCCAACGCACCACGCCAGGTTCGGTACGCCGCTCAGCATCAGCCCGCGGTAGACGAAGGTCTCGCTGACCGGGACCGGCCGTCCGTCGACGGTGAGCTCGATCTTGCCCAGGGCAACCATCTTCAGACCGGTCGCCGTCACGACCATGTCCGCCTCCAGTTCGGCGCCGGACTTCAACAGCAGACCGCCAGGAGTGAACCGCGAGATCTCGTCCGTCACCACCGACGCAGTGCCACGGCGCAAGGCCCGAAACAGATCGGAGTCCGGCACCAGGCACAGTCGCTGATCCCAGGGCTTGTACCGCGGCGTGAAGTGCGGATCCGCCGGAATCGAGTCCGGCAACTGCTGAGCCGCCATCCGGTTCAACAACCAGGCCGCGTGCGCAGGAAACCTACGAAAAGCGTTGTAGGTCAGCGTGCTCAGGGCGATGTTCTTCGTGCGAACGACCCGATGCGCAAGCTTCTGCGGCAGCACCCCACGCACCCGATCCGCGAAAGCGTCGACCGCCGGACGCGACGCGATGTAGCTCGGAGTCCGCTGCAGCATCGTCACGTGCGCGGCGGTCTCGGCCATCGCCGGCACCAGCGTGACCGCAGTCGCGCCACTCCCGACGATCACCACGCGCTTACCGGCGTAGTCCAAGTCAGAAGGCCAGTGCTGCGGATGAACCACCTGGCCCTCGAACGATTCCTGCCCCGGGAAGTCCACGACGTACCCCTGGTCGTAGTCGTAGTACCCGCTGCAGGTGTAGAGGAACGAACACGTGTACGTCGAGTCGTCCGTCTCGACCGTCCACTGCGCGGTCTCCGACGACCAGGACGCCCGCAGGACCCGCTGCCCGAACCGGATCTGCTTGTCGATCCCGTACGTCGCGGCCGTGTCGTTGACGTACTCCCGGATGTCCTGCCCGTCCGCGATCGCCTTCCCGGCCCAGGAGTGGAAGGGGAAGCCGAGCGTGAACATGTCCGAGTCCGACCGGATCCCCGGATAGCGGAACAGGTCCCAGGTGCCGCCGATCGCGTCCCGCGCCTCGAGGATCGCGTACGACCGGTCCGGCGACTGGGTCTGCAGCCGGTACGCCGCACCGATTCCGGACAAGCCCGCGCCGACGATCAGGACGTCGAAGTGCTCCATGCAGGTTCCTCCAGGGCGGAAGGCTTGTTGAGTGACTACTCAACAGTAGCTCGAAATCAGCAGCCCGGAAACTTCTCCGGCGCGGCTGTCGATTCCGTTTCGGGCCGTTCGTCAGCAAGATGACCAGTAGCAAGCCCGAGACAAGGGAGCCCGAGATGGCGCAGTACATGTTCCTCCTCTTCGACAGCGAGGAGTGGTACGACAACATCACCGCGGAGGAGTGGCAGTCGACGATGAAGCTGCACAACGCCTTCGCGGAGGCGGTGGAGCAGGCGGGGGCGAGCATCCTCGGCGGCGCGGCGCTGGAGCGCTCCGGTACGGCGAGCACCGTCAAGCAGCGCGAGGGTGCGGAGCCGCTCGTCACCGACGGGCCGTTCCTCGAGACCAAGGAGGCGCTCGGTGGCTTCTACCTGATCGAGGCGCGGGACCTGGACCAAGCGCTCGAGCTGGCGAAGCTCTGCCCGTCCGGCAACATCGAGGTCCGTCCGGTGATGGACACCTCCGCGGAAGCCGCGCCGCCGGCCTGATGTCACGGGCCGACTGATGCACGACGCACCGCAACGACCTCCCGCGGCCCATCCGCGGGCGGTCGTTGCCGCCGTCGAGCGGGCGCACCGGGAGAGCTGGTCGACCGTGCTGGCCTCGGTCGTGCGACTGACCCGCGACCTCGATCTGGCCGAGGACTGCGCGCAGGACGCCTTCGTGCAGGCGCTGCGGACCTGGCCGGACGAGATCCCGGCCAACCCGGGCGGCTGGCTGACCACGGTCGCACGGCGGCTGGCGCTCGACCGGCTCCGGCGCGAGACCACGCTACGGCGGAAGCTGCCGCTGCTCATCGAGGAGCCGGGCGAGGAGGAGCAGCCGACCGATCCGCTCCGGCTGGTGTTCACCTGCTGCCACCCGGCACTGGCCCAGGAGTCCCAGGTGGCGCTGACGCTGCGGCTGATCTGCGGATTGACCACTCGCGAGGTGGCAGCCGGGTTGCTGATCAGTGAACCGACCGCCGCGGCCCGCATCACCCGCGCGAAGAAGAAGATCGCAGCGGCCGGCATTCCGTACCGGATCCCGGCCGACGACGAGCTGCCGGCCAGGCTCGACGCCGTGCTCACCGTGGTCCACCTCGTCTACACCGCCGGGCACGTGGCGGCCGGTGCGGAGCTGACGAGAACGGATCTGACCGAGCGGGCGCTGCAACTCGCCCGCTTGCTCGTCCGGCTGATGCCGACCGAGACCGAGCCAGAGGCGTTGCTCGGCCTGCTCCTGATGAATGAGGCGCGCGGCACCGCCCGGATGAGCGCAGACGGTGAGCTGGTCCTGCTCGCGGATCAGGATCGGTCGCGGTGGGACGTGCGAATGCTGGCCGAAGGCGTGTCGCGAGCGACGGCAGCACTGTTGCGCGGCCACGGCCGGTTCGCCTTGCAGGCAGCGGTCGCGGGGCTGCACGTGACCGCGCGGTCCTGGGAGCAGACGGACTGGCCTCAGGTCGTCCGGATGTACGACGCGATGATGGTGAGCTGGCCGACGCCGATCGTCGCGCTGAACCGGGCCGCCGCCCGCAGCCTGGTCCCCGGCGCGGACCTGACCGAGGTGCTCGAAGAGCTGGATGCCTTAGGCAACGAACCGGCGCTCCGCAGCTATGCCTATCTGCCCGCCGCCAGGGCCGACGTACTGGCGCGGTTGGGCCGGAGCAAGGCAGCGGCCGAGGCGTACGGCGAGGCCGTGGCGCTCACCACGAACGAGGCCGAGCGCCGGTTCCTGAACCGTCGTCGCGCGGAGCTGGTCTTATAGAGTTCGGGGTCATGGAGCTGATCGGACAGGGCATGGAAGGCGCCGTCTACGACCTCGGGGACGGTCGGGTCCGCAAGGACTGGTTCGAGCGACGTCCCGACGACGTGCGGTTGATGCAGGCCTTCCTCGACGAGATCCCCGAGCTGCCGTTCCGGACACCGCGGATCCGGGAGATCGGTGCTGCTGACAACGGCTTGGCCATCAGCATCGAGGACAAGCTCACCGGTACGCCGTTGCCCTCGGCCGAGGTCGCCGAGAGCGACGCCCTGGACGCGTTCGTCACCGTTGTCGAAGCATTGAGCACGACGACGGCAGGGCCGGCCGGCAAGGGGTTGTTCGTGCTGAACGAACCGTTCTGGCTTCCCGGACTGTCCTGGGGCGAATCGTTCGCCGCGCTGGTCCGGCGTCGCGCCGAGGCGTCGTACCGGCATTTCGAGCGCGATGTCACGAACTTCGCGGCGTTGCTCGACAGCGTCACCCGCCGGCTGGCCTCGATCGAACTGGAGAAGCTGAGCATCGTCCACGGTGACGTTTGCCCGCCGAACCTGCTGATGGACGGCGCCCGCCCGGCCGCCCTGCTCGACTGGGGTTTCTACTCGATGGCTGGCGACAACACCCTTGATGCTGCGCTCGCTGCCGGGTTCTTCGACATGTACGGGCCTGAGGCGCGCCGCCTCGACACTGTGCTGCTCAAGCGCTTCGAGGCACTCGGGCACGACCGCGAGCGGATGTACCTCTACCGCCAGGCCTACGCGATCACCAGCGCGACGATCTACGATGCCGAAGCCGGCGACGGGCACTACCAGTGGTGCGTCGCCGACCTCAACCGGCTGCCTAGGTGATCGGCGAACCGTTGCTGAGGTTGTGAAGCTGGTCCGGCTTGGCCAGGACCAGCGGGAGGCGCCGGACGTTCAGCGGTGAGACGAGCCCGTCGAGGGCGTCGGGGGAGTGCCACGACAGGCCGAGGATCTCGCGGCCGTCGGGGTGCAGGGTCTCCAGCAGCGACGGGTCGTGGACACCGCCGTCGTACAGAATCTCGACGGCGTCGCCCCAGCCTTCCCAGCGCGGGAGCCAATCGATGGCGAGGACGCCGTGCAGGGGGAGGGCGATGCCGAGCTCCTCCTCCATCTCGCGGGAGGCGCCGGTGGCAGGGTCCTCGTCTGGCTCTACGACGCCGCCGGGTAACTCGAGGTCCTGTTTGTAGCTGACCTTGCAGAGCAGGACGCGACCGGTGGTGTCCCGGACGACAACGTGGGCGATGACGCGCTTCTTCGGCAGCGTCGAGTCCATCAAGGTGGTCCAGCCGAGGATGGAATCCGGACGCGGGTCGTCGCTGCGCATCCCGTAGACGACGACGTCGCGACGCTCGCCGTCGACCGAGGCCGCGCCGCGCAGCAGACCTTCACGGCGGAAGCCGGCTCGGATCGCCACTCGCATCGAGGCGTGCAGTTCTGGGTCCACGTCGATCTGCAGCCGATGCAGGCCGAGCTCACCGAACGCGTACTCCGACAGCAGCCGAACCGCTCGCTGTGCGAACTCGGGACCGCCGTCCAGCGCCCAGACGACCAGACCGGCGCCAGGCGTGGTCCGCCGCACCTCCACTGTGCCGAGCGGGTTTCCGTTCTCGACTTCGAAGGTCACCACCTGCTGATCCTGTACGGACAGGTGCAGCGTCAGGTCACCATCGGTCAGCGGTTGTACGGCGGTCACTCCACGAACGCTACCCGTCGTACCGCAAGTAGACGGTGGCGAGGGGCGGAACGGACAGTTCGGTGCTGGTCGTCATGCCGTGCCACTCCGGGCCGTCGGCGGTGACAGCGCCCAGGTTGCCGACCCCGGAGCCGCCGTAGTTGCCGGCGTCGGTGTTGATCACCTCGGACCAGCGACCGGCGTACGGCAGGCCGAGGCGGTAGCCGTGGTGCGGGACCGCCGAGAAGTTCGCGATACAGGCGACCGTCGGCTCACCCTCGTCGCCGAACCGGACGAACGAGAAGACGTTGTTCCCGGCGTCGTTGGCGTCGATCCAGCTGAACTTCTCCGGAGCCTGATCGGTGCGCCACAAGGCCGGCGTACCGGTGTAGACGCCGTTCAGGTCGCGGACGAGGCTCTGCAGACCACGGTGGTTCTCGTGGTCCAGCAGCCACCAGTCGAGCTCGCCCTTCTCGGACCACTCCGACTCCTGGCCGAACTCGCAGCCCATGAACAGCAGCTGCTTGCCGGGGTGCGCCCACATCATCGCCAGGTAGGCGCGCAGGTTCGCCAGCTGCTGCCAGCGGTCGCCCGGCATCTTGCGCAACAGTGAGCCCTTGCCGTGCACGACCTCGTCGTGCGACAGCGGAAGGACGAAGTTCTCGGAGTAGGCGTACATCATCGAGAACGTCAGCTCGTGGTGGTGGTACTGGCGATGCACCGGCTCGTGCTCCAGGTAGCGGAGCGAGTCGTTCATCCAGCCCATGTTCCACTTGAAGCCGAAGCCGAGACCGCCGAGGTGGGTGTCGCGGGTGACGCCGGGCCACGACGTCGACTCCTCGGCCACCGTGATCACACCGGGCACGCGCTTGTAGAGCGTCGCGTTCATCTCCTGCAGGAACGACACCGCCTCGAGGTTCTCGCGGCCGCCGTACTGGTTGGGGACCCATTGGCCCTCTTGGCGCGAGTAATCCAGGTAGAGCATCGAGGCGACCGCGTCCACGCGCAGGCCGTCGATGTGGAACTCCTCGGCCCAGTAGATCGCGTTCGCGACCAGGAAGTTGCGCACCTGCGGCCGGCCGAAGTCGAAGACCAGCGTGCCCCAGTCGGGCTGCTCGCCGCGACGCGGGTCCGGGTGCTCGTACAGCGGGGTCCCGTCGAAGCGGGCCAGCGCCCACGCGTCCTTCGGGAAGTGCGCCGGCACCCAGTCGACCAGTACGCCGATGCCTGCCTGGTGCAGCTTGTCGACCAGGAACCGGAAGTCGTCGGGATCGCCGAACCGTGAGGTCGGCGCGAAGTACGACGTGACCTGGTAGCCCCAGGAACCGCCGAACGGGTGCTCCATCACCGGCATGAACTCGACATGCGTAAAGCCCATATCGTTGACATAGGCAACAAGCTCGTCGGCGAGCTCACGGTAGGACTTGCCCTTGCGCCACGACCCGAGATGCACCTCGTAGACGCTCATCGGCTCGGCGTGGCTCTCCGCCGCGGCCCGGCGCTCCAGCCAGGCAGCGTCGTCCCACTCGTACGTCGACTCGTGCACGACCGAGGCGTTCGCCGGGGGAACCTCGGCGAGGTTCGCCATCGGGTCGGCCTTCTGCCGCCAGACGCCGTCACGTCCGCAGATGTCGAACTTGTACCGCGTGCCCGGGCCGATGCCCGGTACGAACAGCTCCCACACACCGGAGCCGCCGAGCGACCGCAGCGGATGCGCGCGGCCGTCCCAGAAGTTGAAGTCGGCGGTCAGCCGGACACCCTGCGCGTTCGGCGCCCAGACGGCGAACGACGTACCGGTGACAGCGCCCGCGGGGCCGTCGTACCGGCGGACGTGCGCGCCGAGCACCGTCCACAGCTGCTCGTGCCGGCCCTCGCCGATCAGATGCAGGTCGACCTCGCCGAGCGACGGCAGATACCGGTACGGGTCGTCGACCTCGACCGACGGACCGTCGGTGTAGCTGACCTCGAGCCGGTAGTCCGGCACTTTGTCGGTGTCCAGTACGCCGACCCAGATCCCGTCGAACTCGTGCCGCAGCGGGAGTTGCTTGCCGTCGTACAGCACGGTCACCGCACTGGCGAAGGGGCGCAGCGCGCGCACCGTCACCCCGTGCTCACCGAGATGCGGCCCGAGCACCTGATGGGAATCGTGATACGTCCCGCCAACCACTCGCTCCAGCACGGTCCGGTCCACCGGAACGGCTGTCACCACAGGCTCCTCGACCGGAACCACCGGCTGCTCCATGGCTTCGCTCTCACTCGATCCCATGCACCCATCCTGCCCGATCGCGAACACATTCACTGCACCCCGTACCCGACAAGTCTTGAGCTACACGGGTTAGTGCTCGACGCCCGCGAGCTGCGCGGCAGCAGCGAGCGGGATCCGCAACCAGGTCGGGCGGTTGCGTGCTTCGTACAGGACCTCGTAGATCAGCTTGTCGGCCAGGAACGCGTCCAGCAAAGCCGAGTGCTCACGCGGATCGGTGTCCGCAACCTCGGCATAGCCGTCGCAGAACGCCTGCTGGTTGCGGCTGGCCCACTCCGCGGCCCGGTAGGCGATCTGCTGATCGCCGTCGTGATCGGTCAGCAGCAACGAACGCGCCGC
The DNA here is from genome assembly GCF_040605415.1 of Kribbella sp. NPDC005582. Taxonomy (NCBI): domain Bacteria; kingdom Bacillati; phylum Actinomycetota; class Actinomycetes; order Propionibacteriales; family Kribbellaceae; genus Kribbella; species Kribbella sp. NPDC005582. The sequence goes on along the minus strand of NZ_JBEXCU010000007.1, from coordinate 272,066 downwards.
GTAGTCGAAGGACCGCAGCATGCCCGCGATGTCCTTGACCGGAGTGTCCAGCGCACGCCGCTCGACGAGCGACTTGGCCGGCTCACCCTCGAAGTCGATCAGCTTCCAGCCCTCGATGGTGCGCAGCACCTGACCGAGGTGGAAGTCGCCGTGGATGCGCTGCACCAGCACAGGCCGGTCGGCCGCCGCCAGATTCGCGAACGCGCGACTCAGACCTTCGGCGTACGGCGCGAGCTCGGGGATCGCGGCCACGGCGTGGTCGAGCCGGCGCTGCATCGCGGCAGCGTGCTCGACCAGCTTGGACTGCTCCCAGACATCCGTGCCGAGCGCCTTCGCCAGCTCCGCGTGCACCTGGGCGGTGCTGGCACCGAGCCGGTGCGATTCGCCGGCGAAGTCGCCGCCGACCTCTTCGGCGTGCAGGTCGGCCTCGGCGTACAGATCGCGCACCGACGAGGTCGCGAACGACCAGCCGTCGGTGGCGTTCTTCTGGAAGGCCGTCATCATCGCCAGCTCACCGCTGTCGGTGCCGCCACCGGCCCGCGGCCAGCTGCCGCGCGCCGAGCCGAGCACCTCCGGGACCAGCTCCGAGCCGGACTCTGTGAGCGCCGACTCGATCTCGACACCGGGATTGCTCCCGGGCTCGAGCCGGCGGAAGACCTTCAGCAGCGCCACGTCGCCGAAGACCAGCGACGTGTTCGACTGCTCGACGGTCAGCACCAGAGACTGTGCGTCCTCCGGCACCACCGTCGCCCGCTCCGGTGCGTGCACCGGGTGGAACTCCAGCCCGTCCAGCCGGCGGCCATGGGTGAGGCCGTCCAGCCAGTACGGCGTGGCTTCCTTGTCGTGCAAGGCGTCGTACACCCAGACCCGCTGGTCGCCGAGGTCCTGCTCGTCCCAGTCACCGACCAGCGCGTGGCCGAGGTTCTCGACCGGGCGCTGGTGGTAGCTGAGCGGCAGCTGGTACACCCGGATCGGGATGTCCGTTCCGGGCGGCCCTGAGCAATAGACGAACCCGATCCGGACCGCAGGCCAGACCCCTTCGTCGGACAGCCACTCGGACGTGGCCACCGCGTCGACGACGACGTCGTGTCCCTTCTCCCCGAACCAGCGTTGGCCCGCGCAGAAGGACTGGACCTGGTCCAGATGGGAAGTCACGAAATGCTCTCCTCGTGGTCGGCCGGCTTGGGCAGCCGGAACCAGTAGAAACCGTGCGCGCCGAGCGTCAAAAGGTAGGGCAACTCACCGATCGCGGGGAAGTGCACCCCGCCGAGCAGCTCGACCGGTTCCACTCCTTGCCACTGCCGCAGGTCCAGCTCGATCGGCTGCGGGAACCGCGACAGGTTGTTCACACAGAGCACGACGTCGTCGCCGAACTCCCGGATGTAGGACAGGACGCTCGGGTTCGAGCCGCCCAGGTCCGTGAAGGTACCCATCCCGAAACACGGGTGCTGCTTGCGGGTCTGGATCATCCGCCGGGTCCAGTGCAGCAGCGACGAGGCGTTCTCCATCTCGGCCTCGACGTTCACCGCCTGGTAGCCGTAGACCGGGTCCATGATGACCGGCAGGCTCAGCTTGCCCGGGGTCGCGGTCGAGAACGACGCGTTCCGGTCCGGCGACCACTGCATCGGGGTCCGGACGCCGTCGCGGTCACCCAGCCAGATGTTGTCACCCATGCCGATCTCGTCGCCGTAGTACAGGATCGGTGATCCCGGCAACGACAACAGCATCGCGGTGAACAACTCCATCTTGTTGGTGTCGTTGTCCAGCAGCGGGGCGAGGCGGCGGCGGATGCCGATGTTCGCCTTCATCCGCGGGTCCTGCGCGTACTCCGACCACATGTAGTCGCGGTCCTCGTCGGTGACCATCTCGAGCGTCAGCTCGTCGTGGTTGCGCAGGAAGATGCCCCACTGGCAGGTGTCCGGGATGGCCGGGGTCTGCGCCAGGATCTCCGAGATCGGGAACCTGGACTCGCGGCGGACGCCCATGAAGATGCGCGGCATCACCGGGAAGTGGAACGCCATCTGGCACTCGTCGCCACCGGACTCGCGGTCACCGAAGTAGTCGACCACGTCGGCCGGCCACTGGTTCGCCTCGCAGAGCAGGATCCGGTCCTCGTAGTTCGCGTCGACCTCCTTGCGCACCCGCTTCAGGAACTCGTGCGTGCGCGGCAGGTTCTCGCAGTTGGTGCCGTCCTCCTCGAACAGGTACGGCACGGCGTCGAGGCGGAACCCGTCGATGCCGAGGTCCAGCCAGAACTTCAGCGCCTCGATCATCGCGTCGCCGACGGCCGGGTTCTCGAAGTTGAGGTCCGGCTGGCTGGAGTAGAACCGGTGCCAGAAGTACTGCCCGCGCACCGGGTCCCAGGTCCAGTTCGACTGCTCCGAGTCGACGAAGATGATCCGCGCGTCGGCGTACGGCTCGTCGGTGTCCGACCAGACGTAGAAGTCGCCGTACGGACCGTCGGGGTTGGCCCGCGACTCCTGGAACCAGGGGTGCTGGTCCGAGGTGTGATTCATCACGAAGTCGACGATGACGCGCATCCCGCGCGCGTGGCACGCGTCCATGAAGGCGGCGAAGTCCTGGATCGTGCCGACCTCCGGCATCACGCCGGTGTAATCGGAGATGTCGTAACCGCCGTCGCGCAGCGGTGACGGATAGAACGGCGGCAGCCAAAGGCAGTCCACGCCGAGCCACTCGAGATAGTCCAGCTTCTCGGTCAGGCCCTGCAGGTCGCCGATGCCGTCGGCGTTCGAATCCTTGAACGACCGCACCAGAACTTCGTAGAAGACAGCCCGCTTGAACCACAGCGGATCCTTCTTCGTCAGTCCGTGGTGCTGCTCCGGCAGCATGTCGGTCACGCTCACCTCCATCGGGAGTGTTGTGGGGGACTCGCCAGTGCCCGCACCTTCTCGTACCCCGAACCGGAGTCGCTGAAAAGGAAGGTAAAACACAGGAACCGGTGAGGCCGATGATGTGGTGACGCAGCGCGATGGACGGTCCGCGAGTGCGTTGCGCTTAGTCTGACGGCCCTTTGCCAGTACAAGCAAATAGACCCGCAAACATCCCGCAGAGTAAAACCATTGGCCTGCTGGTCTGGGTCAGCGCCCCCGTTTTCTTGGGCGCGGCCATCAGTCCACCTCGACCGTGACGGTGATCTGGTCCGGTACGCCGACGGTCTCGGCGAGCACTGCGATGGCTTCCTTCAGGTCCTCGAGCGCGGCCTCAGGCGTCGGGCCTGAGCCGTTCGCGAACGACTTCGGGCTCAGCGCGGCTTCGGCACACCACTCGCCGTTCTCGTCCTGCTCGAGGGTGTAGGAAACGCTGATTTCTCGCTGCACCGCTGACCTCCTGAAGTCGTCACTACGTGTGGCGATCGTAGGACCGGCGATGGTTCAGTTGCCGGGCTGGGTGGACTTGCGCGGTTTGCGGACGTACTTCGTGAAGCCGGCGCGCTCGGCGTCACCCTCCGTGCGGAACCAGACCTCGGCTTTGGTGCGGCCGTAGTACGGGGAGTCCGGAGTGTGGAACAGCATCGACTGCGCGTTCCCCTTGATGGTGAAGCCGTCCGGCGGTCCCTGATGCGGTACGGCGTCCGCCGAGCCCGGCCCGAACCGCCCGACCGGCACCTCGTCGTCGAACAGCGTCGGCTCACCCATCACCCGCGAGAACTCACTGTCGGCCGAGATGGTCATAGGCTCGGCCATCGCCGGCTCCGCAACATGCGGTGACGCAGCAACAACCTCCGGCTCGGTCGCGGCCGGTGCAGCAACAACCTCCGGCTCGGCAACAACCTGCTCGGCGGCAACCTGCTCGGCGGCAACCTGCTCGGCAACAACCTGCGGCTCGGCGGCAACCGCCGGCTCGTCCGCAGCCTTCGGCGCAGCAACAACCTGCGGCTCGGCTACGAGCGTGGGAGCAGCCTCCGCCTCGCGCGCCGGTGTGGCGACAGCGGGTTCGGCTTGGGCAGGTTCCGGCTCAGCCTTCGCCTGCACAGCTTCGGGGGTCGGCTCGGCCTTGGGCGGCTCGGGCTGGGCGGGCGCAGGCTTGGCCGGCTTGGGTTGTGGCTGGTTCGGCTCGGCCTTCGCCTGCTTGGTGGGCTCAGTGCGTGGTGAGGCAACAGGTGCGGGTTCGGCGCGGACTGGTTCGTCGCGGGCGGGCTTGCGCGCGGGTGGTGCGGCTGGTGCGGGTGCTGCGGCCGCGGCGGCGGGGGAGGAGGCGGCGCCTACCAGGGCTTCTTCCTTTACCTCTACCTCGGCTTCAGCCGGCGCTTCGGCCGGCGTACGGCGCGACAGGAGGAGCCAGGTGACTACCGCGCCCAGCAGGAACGCGAGGAGGGTCCAGGGCCAGTTGTGGCGGAGGAGCCAGCTCATCGGCGGGCTCCTTTCGTGGTGCGGTGGAGTAGGTAGGCCAGCGCGCTGCCCAGGAAGAAGGCGAGCAGGAGCAGGATCCAGGTGTCGAGGGCGAGGCGGGTCATCAGTTCTCCTGCAGGGCTCTGATCTCGGCGCGGCGGTTGGCGACCCGGCCGGTGGCGGTGGTGTTGGGGGCGATCGGGAAGGCCTGGCCGTAGCCGGTGGCGGTGATGCGGTCGGCTGCCACGCCGAGGCGGACCAGCTCGGTCTTGACGGCGGCGGCGCGTTCTTCGGAGAGCGGGAGGCTGGTGGCGGGGGAGCCGAGGTTGTCGGTGTGGCCGGCGACCTCGACGCGCGCGGTGGCGCAGGTCTTGAGCAGGGCGGCGGCGCGGGCGACTGCCTGCTTCGAGGCATCGTTGACGATCGCGGTACCGGACAGGAAGTTGATCCGGTTCTGCCGGCCGAACTCCGCCAGCCGTGTCTTGAACGTCCGGCAGGCCTCGCTCACGGTCGGCTTGCCGGCCGGGACGCGGAGCTCGTTGGCGATCACCGCGCCGGGCACGGCCTGTGCCGCGGCCCGCGCCGCCATCGCCTTCGTCGCCTGATCCGGTACGTCGCCGCTCAGCGTGACGGTGGTCCCGTCGTACCGGACCGAGGCGTCGCCGGTACCGATCGCCATCGCGTGCAGCAGCGCGGACAGCGTGCTGACGTCCTCGATGCCCTTCGTCGAGTCGACGGTCACGCGCTGGTCGTACTCGCGGTCGGGCCCGAGGACCTTCTCCACCTCGGTCTTGATCGCGTCCTTGGCCAGCTCGCTCCGCACTGTCGCCTGGACGCGCAGCGCGGTGTTGGTCCGGCCGATCTCGAAGCCCGGCTCCGCCGGTTGCTCCGGGCCCGGGGTCGTCGGCGCGGGCTCACCCGGGCCGGTCGCGATGGTGACGCTGCGGACGCCGTCGACCCCGCCGACGATCTCGCGGATCGCCGCGGCGTCCACGTCGGTCGCGACCTGGACCGACGCGTCACGGCCGTCCATCACGACGGTCGCGCCGTTGATACCACGCGCGGTGAGCGCCGCAACGGCCTGTGACCGAAGCTCGTCCTCGATCGAGTCGGCCCTCACCGGTAGCAGCACAGCGGTCAACAACACAGGTACGGCAACCGCCGCGAGCAGCCAGACGACGACCGGCCGCCGAACGAGTCCGGGCACTGTTCCTCCGTCAGAAGCGGTCCTCCGACGGGTGCGGGCCGAAGTGACCGTGCGCGAGGAGACTACTCCGCCGTGCACACAGGACGCACGCCGGTCAGGCAAATCGATACAGCGTGTCGGCTGACCGGATCCGGTCAGAACTGTCCTACCTCGGACAGGTCGCATATGTGCCAGCTCGACGTGCAGGGAATCCCTTGACTTAGTTCGCGTCGTAAACCGTACTTGTGCGTGCGTTACTGCGTCTGGTGGGCGGCGTCCGGGGGAGAGGGAGGGGATCGGATGGAGAGGCTAGCTGATCAAAGGCCGGCAGAGTCGTCGTTGATCATCGGCGTGGCCACTTCGACGGCCGAGCGGGTGCAACTGGCCCGGCTGCTCGGCGACGCCGACGCGCTGCTGCTCGTGTCCAGTGCCGAACAGGCGCGGGCGTTCCTGGAGCTCACCGACCCGGGCTCTCCGGCCGCACCGGTCGTGATGGCGCAGTCCGTCGTACCGGTGCCCGACGAGCCGCCGGTACGCGCGGAGTCCGGGCTACTGCTCGACATGGAGCGCCGCGTGGTCCGCTGGGAGGATCGTGAGGTGCCGCTGACCCGGCTCGAGCACGACTTCCTGCACTGCCTGGTCGAGGAGCCCGGTCAGGTCTGGACGTACCAGCGGCTGCACCACGCGGTCTGGGGCAACGAGCATCTCGGCCACGGCTCGCACATCCACTCCGTCGTCAAGCGGCTCCGGCAGAAGCTCGCCAACCTGGGCGCCACGGTCACCATCCATGCCGTCCGCGGCGTCGGCTTCCACCTGCTGCCGACCACCTGAACAAAAGATCAGGCCCCCGGACCATCGCGGTCCGGGGGCCTGACTATTCAGTTGGCAGTGTTACTTGGTGGGTTACTTGGTGGCGAGCAGTGCGAAGTCCTCCGTGATCGGCTCGCCGGACAGCAGCTCGGTGCTGCGAGTCTGCGGCTTGTAGCCGTCCTTGGCCGCGATCAGCGTGAGGGGGTTGTTGCGGATGTCGAGCCAGTAGGCGTAGTTGCCGTCCTTGTCCGTGATGAACGTGTAGGACTGCGCCCACGAGTCGACCTGGACGGTCGCACCCGGCAGCGGGGCCCGGGTACCGGTCTTGCTGACTCCGGTCACCGTGCCCTGGATCTTGGCCCAGGTGCTCGGCGGCGTGACGGTCATCTTGACGTCGACCGGGTTGACCGAGTACGGCGTGTCCTCACCGATCGTGACCGCGCCGGTGTAGGTGCCCGGCTGGTCGACGTTCGCCGAGATGCTGACCTTGACGGTGGTGGACTCGCCCGGGGCCAGCTCGGCCTCGGTCTTGTCCAGCGCCAGCCAGCTCACGTCGGCCGCGGACTCCGAGCAGTCCTCCAGACCCGGCAGGTTCTCCGAGTCCGCGGTGGCGGTGAAGCCACCGGACGAGCCACCGACCTTGTAGAAGCCACAGGCTGCGCCACCGCGGTACCGGGCCTGGTTGGCGTTCGGCAGGGCTGCCCAGGTGTTGCTGGCCGGGTCGTAGGCGAAGCCGGCGTTGGTGACGGCGCCCGCCTGGACACCGCCGACCACGAGCAGCTTGCCACCGGCGACGGCGTACGCACCGGCCCAGTGGTCGGCCGGAGCGTCGGCCACCGCGGTCCACGAGTCCGCACCCGGGTCGTAGACGTAGGCGTTCTTCAGCGAGTTGGTGCCGTCGTTACCACCGGCGCAGTAGACCTTGCCATCGATCGCGCCACAGGAGGCGAACGCGACCGACTTCGGGTAGTTGGCCAGCGTGGCCCAGGTGTTGCTCGCCGGGTCGTAGCTGACCACCGTGTTGCTCATCGGCAGGCAGTCCGCGGTGGTGCAGCCGCCGACGGCGTACAGCTTGCCTCCGGCAACGGCCTGACCGGCCGCGGCCCGCGGGGCCGGGTTGGCGGCCACTGCGGTCCAGGCGTTCGCGGCCGGGTCGTAGGACCAGGTCGCCGCGTCCGGACCGGACGCACCCCAGCCGGAGCTGGCGATGATCTTGCCGTTGACCGCACCGACCGTGATGGCGTTACGGGCACCCGGCAGCGGGGCGATCGCGGTCCAGGCCTTGGCGGCCGCGTCGTACTTGTAGCTGTCCGCGGACGACGCCGACCCGTTGCCACCGGCAATCGAGTAGACCGTGCCGTCGACCGTGACGACGCGGTTGTCCATCACGACGGCCGGGTAGTTCGCGATCCCGGTCCAGGGCGCCGCGCCCGGAACCGTGCTCTCCGGAACCTCGATCGGCTTGCCGGACAGGGTCTGGGCGAACGACGTCGGCACCTGGATCCGCTGCAGCGGGGCGCCCTTGCTGCTCAGCACCTGCGCCTTGGTGGTCTTGGAACCGTTGGCGTTCTCCAGGACGAACCCGCCGTCCTTCTCACCGAACTTCACCTTGACCGGCGCACCGCCGGTGTTGGTGACGGTGACCGTCTTGCTGGTCTTGCCACCGAGCGGCAGGGTCGCGCCGATGTCGCCCGGGGTGACGCTGAGCTGACCGGCGGCCAGCGTGAAGTCGGCACTGGTCACCCAGTCCGCCTCGACCGAGACGGTCGACTTCGCGCTGACGTAGTTGCCGGCCTTGGCGGTGAAGCCCTGGTCGCCGTCGGCCGACGAGTACAGCCAGTAGAAGCCGTCGGCCAGACCGGTGTCCTCCGGCGTGGCAACCGTCGTACCGGACTCGGTGGAACCGTCCCGGGTGACGACCGCGCCGTTGACGGCGCCGCCGGTGTTGGCGTCCTTGACGTTGCCGACGACGAGACCGCCGCCGACCGGCTCACAGATGACCTGGCTGCCGATCAGGACGTTGTCGACCTCCCACCACCATTCGTACGACGCGTCGTAGTAGTGGAAGCGGACCTGGACGGCGGACTTGCCGGCCGCGGTCGGGATCGCGATCTCCTTGACGCCGCGGGCGTCGGCCGTGGCCTGGCGCAGCACGTTGGTCCAGGTGGCGCCGCCGTCGATCGAGAGGTCGACGTCGGCCTTCTCACCACCGAGCCAGTTGAGGTCCTGGTTGAACCGGATCACCGGAGCGGTGACCGCGGACAGGTCCACGGACGGGCTGACCAGCGAGGTGTCCTGCGCGCCGCCGGAACCGTACTTGTCGCTGTCGATGATCGCGAAGCCGCCGGTACCGCCGGAGAGGTTGGTGCGCTTGCCCGGGTCGTCGAACTTCCAGACCTGGCCGTTGCCCTTGCCGTCCTGGACGGTCCAGCCGTTCGGCGCCGCGGCGGCGTCGAACGTCTCGTACACGCCGTCGGAGCCGTTCTTGTAACCCGGCGCGGTCAGGCAGGAGTCCTGCCGAACCTTGACGGCGACGTTCTTGGTCACGTTGGTCGTGCCGACGGTGACCGGAACGGTGGTGGTCTCGTAGCCGGGGATCTGCGACTCGACCTTCAGGTTGTACGACGCCCCGCCCGGAACCTTGAAGCTGAACCGGCCGTTGGTCGGGGTGGTGTAGTCGAACACGCCACCGGCGCCCTCGACGCTGACCTTCGCGTACAGCGGCCAGCCGTGGCCGGAGCCGTCGGAGATGGTGCCGCCGACACTGACCTGCGGGGAGCTCGCCAGCGCGAAGTCCTTCGTGGTGGTCTGGCCGGTGGTGATCACCGCGGTCGCCGTCTGCGACTTGTAGCCGAACGAGGCGACGGTCAGGTTGTACGACCCGGCCGGCAGCACGCTCGAGTAGGTGCCGGTGCTGGAGGTGGTCAGGACCTTGTCGGCCTGGCCCGCCGCCTTGACGGTCACGCTGGCGCCGGCGAGCGGAGCGCCGCCGGTGGCGGCGGTGACCTTGCCGGACAGGGTGCCGGTGTTGCCGACCGGAGCGGCGTTCAGCAGCGCGAGTGCGTCGAGGCGGCCCTGACCGAAGACGTTGTTGTTCTCGGTGGTGCCACCGCACTGCGTGCTGGCCGTGTCGATCGCCGTCGTGTTCAGCAGCGCGCGAGTCGCGGCCACGTCACCCTTCAGCGTCGGCGAGGCGGACCACAGCAGCGCGACCGCGGCCGCGAGGTGCGGCGTGGCCATCGACGTACCGTTGAAGGCGCCGTACGTGTTGCCGGGCAGGCTCGATCGGACGTTGACGCCCGGGGCCGAGATGTTCGGCTTGATCGTGCCGTTCTGACCGGCACCGCGGCCGGAGAACGAGGCGATGTTGTTGTTGATGTCGTAGGCGCCGGCCGAGTAGTTGCTCGTCGAGCTGCCCGGCGAACCGGACGTGTTGCAGGCCGAGCCGCTGTTGCCGTTCGCGAACGCACCGAAGATGCCGGAGGCGGCCCAGGCGAGGGTGACGTCCTCCATGAACGGGTCGTTCGAGGGCAGCGTCGAGCCCCACGAGTTGTTGATGACGTTCGGCCGCTTGCTGGCGTCGGGGTTCTGCCCGGCCAGGTTGGTCGGCTGCAGCATCCACTGGCCGGACTCGATCAGTGCCTCGTCGCTCGGGCAGCAGCCGTTCGCGGCGATCCACTTGACCTCGGGCGCGACACCGATCTGGTTCCCGGCGCCGTCGTCACCGGCCATCGTGCCCATCGTGTGGGTGCCGTGGCCGTTGCCGTCGGCGGGCTGGTTCGGCGACGTACCGGCCGCGTCGAACCAGTTGTAGTTGTGGTCGAACGTCCCGTTGCCGAGGTTTCCGCGGTACTGCTTCACCAGGGCCGGGTGGTCGTACTGCACCCCGGTGTCGATGTTGGCGATCGTGATGCCGGCGCCCTTGTCGCCGAACTGCGACCACACCTGGTTCGCCTTGATGTTGGCGACGCCCCACTCGACCGCGTTGATCTCGTGCTCCGAGGTGCCCTCGGTGACCTTCGGGACCTCGACCTGCGTCGGGTTGTAGAGCCCGGCGACCTCGCTGTGCGCGGCCAGCTTCTTGGCCAGGTCGAACGATCCACCGTTGATCCGGATCGCGTTCGTGGCCCAGAAAGCCTTGTACTTGACGCCTTGTGCGTCCAGCTCGGCCTTGACGCTCTTCTGGCTCGCGGCGGCGGTCGCGCGCAGCTTCTCGGCCACCGCGGTGCCACGCTCGGTCCAGTCGGTGATCTTGCTGGCGGAGGCGAGATCCGCCTTCTGACCGAAGTAGACCCAGTAGTCGTTGGCGGCCTTCGCGTCCTTGCCGCTGAGCTTGGCCATCAGGTCCGGCTTGATCTTGGCGGCCGGGTCGGTCCCGGCCGGCTTGGTGGGCGGTGCGGCCAGGGCGGCGCCGGTGGCGCCCAACCCCGTCGCGACGACGGCCACCGTCGCCAGGGCGCCGACCAGAGTTCTGGCGAGCCCCCTACGTCTGCTGTCTGACATTCTTCGCAGCCCCTCACTTGACGACCCCGAGTTGACTCCCCCGAGTCATGTGGTGCGCAGAGGGGTGCAGGCGCCCGGCCTGGCGGTGAATCGATGGACGAACGCTGCGTGCCCCCCAGGTCGCCGCGTGTGACACGGCGAGCCTGCCGAGGACACTATGTGTCAGCTGAACCGGGTCACAAGCACACTTGGTGAGCAAAGTGTGACTAACAGTCGCACAGATCGAAGCAACGTAGTCAAAGATTGGCCATCCGTTGACGATCTGAGGCAGAGGTTGACATCGTGACGGTATGGTCACCGCCCGTGTCCCCGCCCCAGCGGACGTCGATCTGACCACGACCGACGCCCAACCGTTCCCGCTGCTGATCGCCGTGGCAGCCTCACCCGAGCAACGCGTCCGCCTCGCCGAACTCATCGACGACGTCGCACCGCTCCTGCTCGTCTCCAGTCTCGACGAACTCCGCAAGCTGTTGGTTCCCGGTCGCCAGCCCCCGCCTGCTGGTACGGCGGCTGATCCGCCGGAAGCCGACGTACTGACTATTGATCGGGTCCGGTCGGTCGCCCGCTGGCGCGACCGCGAGGTCCAGCTGACGGAACTGGAGCACGACCTGCTGGCTCGCCTGATGTCCGCGCCGGTGCGGGTATGGACGTACGACGCTCTGCATCAGGCCGTCTGGGGGACCCGGGAGCTCCGGGGCACAGCGGACGTTCACTCGGTGGTCAAACGCCTCCGTCGCAAGCTCGACGAGCTCGGGACTACGGTCACCATCGACGCCGTCCGCGGCACGGGCTTCCGGCTGACGGATCATCAGCACCCGTCGATCACGTCATTGCGAGCAGGCTGACCGGCAGGAGTTTGTTGCTCGAGGCAAGCGATTGAGTCGAGGGAGGTACGCGTGGGAGCGCGCGTCGGTTCACCCGGCGTGGCGTCAGTCCGTGCATCATCACGCGTACCGCGCCCCGGGTGTCGCGCCCGCTCCCGAGTGTCACCCTCACGCCGCGCCCTGGGCTCTCCCCGCTCCAACCGCGTTCCCGGGTGCAGCCCTCGCATCCGCCCTCGCACCACACTCGCACCGCACCACACTCGCACCGCACGGCACCCGCGCCGCACCACACTCGCACCGCACTCGCACCGCACCACACTCGCACCGCACGGCACCCGCGCCGCACCACACTCGCACCGCACCACACGGCACCCGCGCCGCACCCGCGTCGCACCCCACCCCTCACCCCGCCGGCGTCTCCGAAGAGACGACGGCCCCGGGCTGTTGTCGGCGAGCGATAGCTCGCAATCGCCAGCGGTAGCTGGTAGGTCCCGGCGGTAGCCGGATGGGGATGGACCGCGCCGAGCGGGGGGTGGGCGGGTGCGGCGCGAAGCTCGGCGACGGAGGAGCCGTGCGTTAGCGCCGCGGGGGTCAGGCTTGGCCGCGGCGTACGGCGAGGATGTGGGCGGGCTCGCCGTTGGGGTCGAGCTTGACGTAGTTCTGCTGGCCCCAGCGCCAGGTCGCGCCGGTGATCTCGTCGTACACGGTGAAGGTGTCTTCGGGGCGCATGCCGAGGGCGGCCATGTCGAGGTGGACGACGGTTTCCCGTACGGCGTGGGGGTCGGTGTTGACGACGACGATGACGGTGTCGCTGTGGCCGTCGGGGGCGGTTGTGCGCTTGGAGAAGCACATGATCGCCTCGTCGTCGGTGGTGTGCAGCGAGAGGTTGCGGAGCTGCTGCAGTGCCGGGTGGCGACGGCGGACCGTGTTCAGCAACGTCAGGTACGGCGCCAGCGTGCGACCCTCGGCTTCAGCGGCGGCCCAGTCGCGCGGACGGAACTGGAACTTCTCCGTGTCGAGGTACTCCTCCGAACCCGGCCGCAGCGCGACGTGCTCGAACAACTCGTACCCGGCGTACACGCCCCACGACGGTGATGCCGTGGCCGCGATCGCCGCACGGATCTTGAACGCGCCAGGACCGCCGTACTGCAAGTAGGCAGTCAGGATGTCCGGGGTATTGACGAAGAAGTTCGGCCGCAGGAAGTGGCCGCTGTCCTTGGTCAGCTCGGTCAGGTACTCCTCGAGCTCCCACTTCTCGTTGCGCCAGGTGAAGTAGGTGTACGACTGGTGGAAGCCGACCTTGGCGAGCTCGTGCATCATCGGCCGGCGCGTGAACGCCTCGGACAGGAAGACCACGTCCGGGTCGGTCTTGCGGATCTCGCCGAGCAGGTACTCCCAGAAGTTGACCGGCTTGGTGTGCGGGTTGTCGACCCGGAACACCGTGACGCCCTTGTCGATCCACAGCTTCACGATCCGCAGGACCTCGGCGTAGATGCCTTCGGGATCGTTGTCGAAGTTGATCGGGTAGATGTCCTGGTACTTCTTCGGCGGGTTCTCGGCGTACGCGATCGAGCCGTCGGCGCGGACGTTGAACCACTTCGGGTGATCCTTGACCCACGGGTGGTCCGGCGACGCCTGCAGCGCCAGGTCGATCGCGACCTCGAGACCGACCTCGCGGGCGCGGCCGACGAAGTACTCGAAGTCCTCGAAGGTGCCGAGCTCGGGGTGGATGGCGTCGTGGCCGCCCTCCTCGGAGCCGATCGCCCACGGTGACCCCGGGTCGCCTTCCTTCGGGTCGAGCGTGTTGTTCGGCCCCTTGCGGAAGGCCTTGCCGATCGGGTGGATCGGCGGCACGTAGAGAATGTCGAAGCCCATCTTTGCGACGGCTTCGAGCCGCTCGGCGGCCGTCCGGAAGGTGCCGGACTTCCACTCGCCGGTGGCCTCGTCGTACTCGGCGCCTTCGGAGCGCGGGAAGAACTCGTACCAACTGCCGTAGAGCGCACGCTCGCGGTCGACCCACACCGGGTAGGTCTCCGACGAGGTGATCAGTTCACGCACCGGGTAGCGCCCAAGCGCCGCCCGCACCTGCGGCGAGATGCCCGCGGCGAGCCGTGCCTCCGGTGGCAACGCGCTGTTGGACAACGCCTGCGCGGCGTCGCCCAGGGTGGCCCGATCAGCCCGTACGGCGGGCGGTACGCCGGCGGCCGCGCGGTCGAAAAACGCCGCGCCCTCGGCGAACATCAGCTCGACGTCGATCCCCGCCGGGATCTTGATCTCGGCGTTGTGCCGCCAGGTCCCGTACGGGTCGCTCCAGCCCTCGACCGCGAACGTCCACGCGCCCTGCTCCTGCAGGGTGACGTCGACACTCCAGCGGTCGGTGCCGGGGGCACCTGGTGCCATCAGCATCCGTCTGGTCTGTCCCGTCGGCGACGTCAGTACGACGTTCGCGTTCACCGCGTCGTGGCCTTCGCGGAACACCGTGGCCGCGATGGTGAACGTCTCGCCGACGGCGGCCTTGGCCGGATACGCTCCGGCGTCGACGGTCGGGGTGACGTCGGTGATCGGGATGCGCCCAGTCATGGCGTAAGAAGACCTTCACTCTCTGAGTTAGGTGTCACGGCGGAACTACAGCACTGACCTTATCGATTCCCAGCGTCCATCCATCGCAAGCGGGGGTCACGGTTCGGTCCACGGTTTGGAACGTGAACGTTCGGTCACCGGACCAGCAGTACTGACAAGGCCTGCAAAGTCTTGCTCGCGTTGCAAAAAAGATGCACGCCGAGGGTGTTCTCAGCGCAGATGGCCGGTACGGTGTCCCGGTGCGAGCGATACGACGATTCTCCGTCCGCCCTGTCCTGCCCGAGCCGCTGACCGGTCTCGGCACCCTGGTGAACAACCTGCGCTGGGCCTGGCACCCGGAGACGCAGGATGTCTTCGAGGCTGTCGACCCTCAGCTGTGGCGCAGCACCGGCGGTGACCCGGTGCGGCTGCTCGGTGAGGTGCCGGCGGCCCGACTCGACGAGCTGGCGAGCGACCCGGCCTTCCTGCGCCGGCTCGAGCTGGCCGTCTCCGACCTGAACGGCTACGTCTCCGACGACCGCTGGTTCCAGACCGAGGCGGGTTCCCCGGTGACCGGGGTGGCCTACTTCTCCCCGGAGTTCGGCATCACGCACGTGCTGCCGCAGTACTCCGGCGGTCTCGGCATCCTGGCCGGTGACCACCTGAAGGCGGCCAGTGACCTCGGCGTACCGCTGATCGGTGTCGGTCTGCTGTACCGGCACGGGTACTTCGCCCAGTCGCTGAACCGCGAGGGCTGGCAGCAGGAGCGCTACCCGCTCGTCGACCCGGACGGGCTGCCGATCAGCCTGCTCCGCGACGGCGACGCCCCGGCGACCGTCACGCTGACGCTGCCCGGTGACCGCGAGCTGCGCGCCCAAATCTGGGTTGCCCAGGTCGGCCGCGTGCCGCTGCTGATGCTCGACTCCGACATCGAGGAGAACGAGCCCGCCGAGCGCGAGGTGACCGACCGTTTGTACGGCGGTACCACCGAGCACCGGCTGCTCCAGGAACTGCTGCTCGGCGTCGGCGGCGTCCGCGCGGTCCGTGAGTACTGCCGGATCACCGGCCACCCCGCGCCCGAGGTCTTCCACACCAACGAGGGCCACGCCGGGTTCCTCGGCATCGAGCGGATCCGCGAGCTGGCCGCCGACAAGGGGCTCGACTTCGACACCGCGCTCGAGGTCAACCGCGGTGGCACCGTCTTCACCACGCACACCCCGGTCCCGGCCGGTATCGACCGGTTCCCGGTCGAGCTGATCCAGCAGCACTTCTCGCCCGACGCGTTCGGCGACGGCGTACCGATCGACCGGATCCTGCAGCTCGGCGCCGAGGACTTCGAGGGCGGCGACCCGGGCGTCTTCAACATGGCGATCATGGGGCTGCGGCTCGCCCAGCGCGCGAACGGCGTCTCCAAGCTGCACGGGCTGGTCAGCCGCGGCATGTTCGCCGGTCTGTGGCCGAGCTTCGACTCCACCGACGTACCGATCACGTCGATCACCAACGGCGTCCACGCGCCGACCTGGGTGGCCCGCGAGATCAATGAGCTCACGCTGGCGACGACCGACCGGTCCGAGTCCGACGACGTCTTCCACGGCCTCGACAAGACCACCGACGCGCAGATCTGGGAGACCAAGCGGGTCCTGCGCCAGCGTTTCATCGACGACACCCGCGCCCGGGTCCGGCAGTCCTGGATCAACCGCGGTGCCAGCGAGGCCGAGCTCGGCTGGGTCGACGAGATCCTCGACCCCGACGTCCTCACGATGGGTTTCGCGCGCCGCGTCCCGTCGTACAAGCGGCTGACGCTGATGCTGCGCGACCCCGCGCGGCTGAAGGCGATGCTGCTGCACCCCGAGCGTCCGGTGCAGATCGTCATCGCCGGCAAGTCGCACCCGCACGACGAGGGCGGCAAGAAGCTCATCCAGGAGATGGTCCGCTTCGCCGACGACCCTGAGGTGCGGCACCGCATCGTCTTCGTGCCGGACTACGACATCGCGCTGGCACAGCCGATGTACCCGGGCTGCGACGTCTGGCTGAACAACCCGCTGCGCCCGTACGAGGCCTGCGGCACGTCCGGCATGAAGGCGGCTCTGAACGGTGCGCTGAACCTCTCCATCCGGGACGGCTGGTGGGACGAGTGGTACGACGACGAGTTCGGCTGGGCGATCCCGTCGGCCGAAGGCATCGAGGACACCGACCGCCGTGACGACCTCGAGGCGCACGCGCTCTACGACCTGATCGAGAAGCAGGTCGCCCCGCGCTTCTACGACGG
The DNA here is from genome assembly GCF_040605415.1 of Kribbella sp. NPDC005582. NCBI lineage: Bacteria > Bacillati > Actinomycetota > Actinomycetes > Propionibacteriales > Kribbellaceae > Kribbella > Kribbella sp. NPDC005582. Next base: position 255,566 of record NZ_JBEXCU010000007.1, on the reverse strand, counting down.
CGAGGTCCCCGGCCGCTGGATCGAAATGCTCCGGCACACCATCAAGGAGCTCGGCCCGAAGGTCCTCGCGACCCGCATGGTCCGCGACTACGTCGAGCAGCTCTACGTCCCGGCGGCTTTGTCCTCGCGTGCGTTGAACGCGACGTACGACGGCGCCCGCGAACTGGCCGCCTGGAAGAAGAAGGTCCGCGCCGCCTGGCCGGCCATCCGCGTCGACCACGTGGAGCTGCAGGGCCTCGGCGACGTACCGCAGCTGGGTACGACCGTCGGCGTCCGCGCCTTCGCCGCACTCGGCGACCTCGAGCCGGCAGACATCTGCGTCGAGGTGCTGCACGGCCGCGTCGACGCCAACGACGAGATCACCGATCCCGTCCGCGCGACGCTGTCGCTGGCTGAAACCTACGAAGGCAACCGCCACCGCTACGAAGGCGAGCTGAAGCTCGACCGCACCGGCCCCTTCGGCTACACGGTCCGAGTGGTCCCCAACCACAAGGCCCTGGCCAGCCCCGCCGAGCTAGGCCTGGCCGCCGGCCCGTCCGACCCGGACGACCCCAGCGCGCCCGACTTGCCTGCTGGCTCCGAGTTCTAAATTCCCCAAGACCCCGCCTGCCTCACCAGGCGGGGTTTCTCTTTCCCCGCGTCCGCCCGTCGCTGTGCGGACCGCCACCACTCACCAAGTAAGCGCGGCTCGTTCGGTTCACGCTCAGCGGCTGGTCAGCGACTCGCTTGTAGCAGCGTTGGTGAGTGGCGCAGGTCCGCGCAGGCGTGTGGCGACAACGACGGTGCCCAGGGCAAGCACCGTGAACAGCGCGCCGACCCAGCCGACCGTGGGATAGCCCGCGCCGGCGTCCAGAGGCAGTCCGGCCAGCCAGGGACCTACCGTGATGCCCACGTTGAAGGCTGAGATGTTGAAGGCGGCGGCGAGAGTCGGGGCGGCGCCGGCGAGGGCGAAGACTCGGGCGTTGACGGCGGGGTTGGTGGCGAAGCCGAAGGTGCCGACGAGAATGACAGCCGGTACGGCGAGCCACGGCGTACCGGCGCCGAGCGCGAGCAGGAGAGCGGCGACTAGAAGACCGGTGAGGGCGACGGTCAGCGTGGTGAACGGGCGGCGGTCGGCGGTGCGGCCGGCCGTGGTGATGCCGATCAGAGCGCCAACGCCGTAGAAAGCGAGGATTGCGGGGATCCAGCCGGAGGAGAGGCCGGTGGAGTCTGTGAGTAGTGGCGCGAGGTAGGAGAAGATCGCCAGGATGCCCGCCGTGGAGAGCGCGGTGGTTCCGTAGGCGAGCCAGAGGGCTGGGTTGCGGAGGGCGCGTAGCTCGAGGCGAAGTTCGGGAGTGGTGCCGGAGCGGCCGCCGGGGATCGTGAAGAGGAGGCCGACCATGGCGACTGCGGACATCGCGGCGACCGCCCAGAACGCGGATTGCCAGCCGAGGTGCTGGCCGAGGGCGGTGCCGGCCGGGAGGCCGACGATGGAAGCGACGGTGAGTCCGCCGGCCAGGACGCTCATCGCGCGGGCCCGGGACTGCGGTCCGGCGAGCTCGATCGCGGTGACGGAGGCGACAGCCCAGAATCCGGCGTACACGAAGGCGCCCGCGACGCGCGTCGCCAGCAGTACGCCGTAGTCCGTGGTCAGTGCGCCGGCCACGTGAGTCAGCGCGAACGCGAGCAGGAAGGCGAGCATCGCGGTACGCCGCGACCAGCGCAACGTGACGACCGCGAGCACCGGAGCGCCGACCAGCATGCCGATGGCGAACGCGGAGATCAGCAACCCGGCGGCGGGGATCGAGACGTGCAGGTCGGCCGAGATCTCCGGCAGGAGGCCGGCCAGCATCAGCTCCGACGTTCCCTGGGCGAAGATCGCGGCGCCGAGCAGGTAGACGGCGAAGGGCAGGGCTTTGCCTTGGTCGGACATGGGTTCCTCTGGCTCAGAAGGCTTGGAGCGCAGCCTCGATGACGGACTGTTGAGCAGCGGCCGGTGCGCCACGCCGGGCGGCGACCCGCAGCCCGCCGAGTACGACGTACACGTAATCGGCCAGCGCGGCAGGATCGCGATCGGCGTCGACGTCACCCGTGGCCTGCGCGGCGCGGATCGCGTCGGCGAGGGCGGTGAGCTTCACGGCGTGGTCCCGGTCGAGGATCTCGACGAGCTCGGGATCGGTCGGCCCGAGCTCGACGACCGTGTTCACCACCAGGCATCCCGACGGGTCGCCCGGATCAGGCTCCACCGCGCGCCACAAGATCTGCCAGACCCGTTCCCGGATCGGCAGATCGTCGCGGCGGATGAGCTCGAGCTGCGCCGAGGTCGTCTGCTCCATGTAGCGATGCAGCGCGAGATCGAACAGCGCCCGCTTGCTGCTGAACGTGTTGTAGATGCTGCTCCGGCCAAGCCCGGTCGCCGCACACAGCGCCTGCGTGGACGTCGCCTCGTACCCCGAAGCCCAGAACACGCGCATCGCGGCATCGACGGCTTGCTCCTCGTCGAACATCCTCGGCCTGACCATGCACCGACCATAACAGGTTTTGGACCGAGCTATCCAAAACCATCGAGGTCACCGCACCAGTTGGACCCACTCGTGCGGCCGCCCGGAAGGCGAAGTGAGCAGCGTGCGGCCGTTGGGAGCCAGTGCCGGGTAGCGGCTCATGAGCTCCTTGAAGGCGGTTTCGTCGCCGGTGTCGGCGGCGATCAGCAGCGCGGCCAGTTCGTCGGTCTCGGCGGCGTCCGCCTCGGTGTAGGTGGGGGCGAGGGTGCCCCAGGTTTCCCAGAGCAGGAGTTCGTCGCCCATCAGGTGGGCGAGCTGGTAGTGCACGTAGGTGCGGATGAACCAGAGGCCGTTCAGGGTGAGTCCGTCGCCGGGACCGGGGACGGCGCCGTACAGGGTGGGGTCGAGGTGGCCGGCACGAGCGCCGAGCCAGACTTCGGCGGCGGAGAGGAACGGGCCGGCCGGCATGTCGAGGCTGTCGAACGGGTGGTTGTCGGCGGGGTCCAGCTCGGCGTCGGTCATGACCCAGCGTTCGCCGTTCCAGTACTCGGCGACGACGTGGTCGTGGTTGAAGTTCTCGTTGAAGTAGACGGCGAAGCCGACCCGGCTGCGGGCCGGAATGCCCTTGTGGCGCAGGGCGGAGACGAACAGCAACGTGTAGTCGCGGCAGCAACAGACGACGCGGTCGAACGGCTCCCGCGGTACGGCGAGCGGCGTACCGTTGCGGCGTTGGTCGGTGGCGATGATGGACGCGACCCAGCGGTGGTCGATCTCGGCCAGGCGGTCGCCGGTGAACTCGATCCCGCCGCCGCGGTAGTGGATGAGCAGGTTGCGGACGACAGCGCCGATGGCGGGGATGTCGTCGGGCAGGGCGTCGAACAGGTGGGCATACTCACCCGGATCGCTGTACGGCGTCTGCTTCACGTAGTCCATCAAGGTCTCCTCACAAGAATCGGTTGGGCAATGTCGACGGCGAGTGCGTCGCGGGGGAGCAGGTGGCAGTCGGGCTGGTAGATCTCGCGAGGCGCTCCGGCCTCGGGCAGTGCCTGGCCGCGGACCCAGTCGAAGACCAGGTCGTAGGCGAGCATGATCCGCGGGTACGAGCACTCGTCCATCGTGATCGTGCAGTACGCCTCCTGATGGGCCGGCTCGACGCGGATCGCAATAGATCCGGCCGGGTCGACGAGACCCTCGAACGGCACGCAGATCTCGACGGTTCCTTCCGACTCGGGCGTGATGGCGTCGTGGTAGATCACCCACGAGGCTCCGGTGCAGGTCGCACCGGCTGCGCGCAGGTACGATGCGATCTCGTCGGTCGCCGAGACGATCACCCCGACCAGCATCTGCTGGTTCGTCTCGGCCCGGATCGCCGCGATCTTGGTGGCCGGGACCTCGCGGGTCTGCACCGGCCGCGGGGTGAGTCCGGACACCCCGGTCCGGTTGAGCCGGCTCCGCAGGTACTCGAGCGTCGCCCGGCGGGCCGCGGTCGTCGCCTCTTCGGCTGCCCACCAGCGGTCGAGCCGGATGACAGCCTCCTCGTCCGACCCAGCCAGTACGTCGGCAATCGTGGCCAGCGGCATGTCGAGCTGCCGGAGCACGCTGATCCGGCGAGCGCGTTCCAGTTGCTCCTCGTCGTACAGGCGGTAGCCGTTGCCGGGGTCCACCTGGGCGGGCGCGAGCAGTCCTGAGACGTCGTACAGCCGCAGGGCCTTCTGGGAAAGCCCCGCCCGCCGCCCGAACTCACTGATCGTCAACACGCGATCATCAAACCCCCTGCCCTAGGGGCAGAGTAAAGAATCAGCCCCGGACACCGGAGGGAAGCGCAGCCAGCAGGGCGTCCGCGTGGCGGCGGTAGCCGAGGTTGTTGGGGTGGAAGTTGTCCGGGGCGAGCATGCCGCGCCACGGGGGACGGGCATGCCGGGAGACCTCGGCTACGGGGAGACCGCGGTTCGAGGCGGTGGTGCTGATGTGCTGGTTGATTCCGGAGACATAGGGACTGACGGCACCGCCGACGCGCCAGAGCCGGTCCGGCACGGTCAGGTCCATCACGACCGAGGAGGCGGGCAGCTGCTCGATCACTGCGCGCAGGTGGTCGCGGAAACGCTTCGGCGGGGTAGCGAGGATGTCGTTGTTGCCAATGCCGCAGGTGACGAGTGCAGGCTGCAGACCGGCGAGCAGGGGGAGTTGGTCGTCGAGCACGTGCCGCGTCTGTGCACCGGAGCGGGACAGGTTGAGCACGCGCCACGGAGACCCGGTACGACGGAGTGCGTTGAGCACCTGGCCGACGTACCCGTGCAGTGGGCTGGAGGCGCCGAGTCCTTGCGCAGTGGAGTCGCCGAGTACCACCCAGAGCGGTCCGTCGGCCGCAGCGGCCTGCGTGTTCTGGCGAGTCCAGTACTCCGCATAGGTGCGCGCCTGGACGTCGACGTACGCGACACCGTCCAGCCAGCGCTGCACAGCCAGCCGGGAGCTGGTCCGCTCGGCCTCACCCCAGCGCATGATCGCCCGGTGCAGCGCACCGATCGGCGTCGTTCGCTCACGCCCAAACATTGGTCCCCCACACGATGAACAACAGGTGACCAGTGAAGGTACAGAGCGAAGGTTAACAACCCTCAGAGAGCGCGGAGCAGCACCAGACACAGCGGCGGTAGCGGCACGGTCGCACCGGCCTCGACCTCGGTCACCATGCTGTTGCTGGTGTCCAGCACCACCTCGTACGCCGGTGCCCACGACGCATCCGGTACGACGACCTCCCGCACCTCGGACGTGGCGTTCAGAGCGAGCAGAAACGAGCTGTCCGTCAGCGCATTGCCCTCAGCGTCAGTAGCCCGCAGTGCATCGCCGGCCAGGAACATGCCGATCGTGCGCAGGTTCCCGTCGTGCCAGTCGGACTCGGTCATCTCGCCACCGTGCGGTGCGATCCAGGACAGGTCCTTCCGCCCACCCGGTACGACGGGTTGTCCGGAGAAGTAGTGCCATTGCCGCAGGGTGGGGTGTGCCGCGCGCAGTGCGATCAGCTTCTTCGTCAGCGCGAGGTGATCCGCCCACTGCTGTGGCAGCGACCAGTCGAACCACGAGATCTCGCTGTCCTGGCAGTACGCGTTGTTGTTACCGCCCTGCGTCCGCCCGCACTCGTCGCCCATGGTGATCATCGGTACGCCGGTGGACAGGATCAGCGTGGACATCAGGTTCGCCATCTGACGCTTGCGCAAGGCAACTACCGCGGGGTCGTCGGTCTCGCCCTCGACACCGCAGTTCCAGGAGCGGTTGTCGTCGGTACCGTCCCGGTTGTCCTCGTGGTTGGCCTCGTTGTGCTTGTGGTTGTAGCTGACCAGGTCGCGCAGCGTGAAGCCGTCGTGCGCGGTGACGAAGTTGATCGACGCGTACGGGTAGCGGCCGTCGTCGCCGTACAGGTCGCTGGAGCCGGAGAGTCGGTAGGCGAGGTCCTTCACGCCGTCGGAGGCGTTGCGCCACACGTCCCGCACGCTGTCGCGGAACTTGCCGTTCCACTCCGACCACGGGGTGCCGAAGTTGCCGACCTGATAGCCGAAGTTGCCGACGTCCCACGGTTCGGAGATCAGCTTCACCCGGCCGAGCACCGGATCGGCCGCCACCTCGGACAAGAAGGGGTGGTCGACCAGGTCGACCTCGTGCCGTTCGTTGCGAACCAGCGTGACGGCCAGGTCGAACCGGAACCCGTCGACGCCCATCTCCTCGACCCAGTAGCGCAGCGAGTCCATCATCAGTCGCCGGACCTGCGGGTGTGAGGTGTCGACCGAGTTGCCGGTCCCGGTGACGTCGTACATGGTGCCGCTGTCGCCGAGCCGGTAGTACGCGCGGTTGTCGATGCCGCGGAAGCTCAGTGTCGGCCCGTCGAAGCCGCCCTCGGCGGTGTGGTTGTAGACGACGTCCAGGATCACCTCGATGCCGGCAGCGTGGAACGCGGCCACCATGGCCTTGAACTCGGCCACCTGCTCACCACGCGTACCCGCTGACGAGTACGCCCCGTGCGGAGCGAAGAACCCGAGCGTGTTGTAGCCCCAGTAGTTCGGCAGACCGCGCGCTGCGATCGCAGGCTCGGTCAGGAACTGGTGGATCGGCAGCAGCTCGACCGACGTGACACCGAGCTCGTGCAGGTAGCTGATGACGGAGGGGTGCGCCAGACCGGCGTACGTGCCGCGCTGGTGCTCCGGCACGTCGGGATGCCGCTTGGTGAAGCCCTTGGTGTGCAACTCGTACACAACCGTCTCGCCCCAGTGCACCGGCTTGCAGATCGGCGGTGGCGGCTCGGAGTCGCCGACCACGACACTGACCGGCACATGTCCGGCCGAGTCCCCGTCCGAAGAGTCGTAGATCAGCGGGCTGGCGAAATCCAAGGAGCCGTCGACTGCCCGGGCGTACGGGTCCAGCAGCAGCTTCGACGGGTTGAACCGCAGTCCGTGCGACGGGTCGAACGGACCGTGCACGCGGTACCCGTAGCGCTGGCCGGGACCGACGCCGGCGACGAACCCGGTCCAGAACTCGCCGGTGTGCGCGAGGTCGAGGTTCCGCTGGCTGCCGTCGTCGGCGATCAGGGCCAGCTCCACCCGCTCGGCGGCCGGCGCCCACAGCGTGAACGTGGTCCCGTCGGTCTGGACCACCGCGCCCAACCGCGGCCCCAGGTCGCCGGCTGGACCGGCTGCGGTCGGAGGCGCGGTCGTGTCAGTCACCGGCACATTGTGCACAAGTCCTGGCAAACCCATCACTCGGCGGGGTGTATTGACCGTGATTGTCCGGGGAGTGATCGTGAGACGGTAGTTGTGAACGTCTGTGCGCAATGATAGGCAAGGACCGTTACTAAGTAAGTACCTACTCCAGCCTCCTGTGAGGGTCTCATGGCGGAACAGCTCGCCGGTCTGACCGTTGGTCTGATCGGCGCCGGCAACATTGCCCATGTCCATGTCGCGGCGTGGAAGGCGCTCGGCGCGCGCGTGGTCGTGTACTCGGTCGAAGGGGCCGAATCACTCGCCGAGCAGTACGGCCTGGAGGTGGCGCCGTCGCTGGACGGGCTGCTCTCCGAGGTCGAGTTCGTCGACATCGTCACGCCGTCCCCGACCCACAAAGAGATCGCCCTGGCCGCGATCAAGGCCGGGAAGGACGTGATCTGCGAGAAGCCGCTGAGCCTGACCGCGGCGGACTCGCACGAGGTACTCTCCGCCGCCGAGGCTGCCGGGGTGAAGGTCTACCCGGCCCACGTGGTGCGCTACTTCCCCGAGTACAAGGCCGCGTACGACGCCGTCCAGGCCGGCCGGATCGGCCCGGTCGCGGTAGCGCGCTTCTTCCGGCAGGCCTCCTCGCCGGCCGGTGCGGGCTGGTACCGCGATGTCGCCCGCTCCGGCGGCGTGATCATGGACCTGATGGTTCACGACCTCGACCAGGCGCAGTGGCTGTGCGGCAAGGTCACCAGCGTCTACGCCGTCCAGAACCCGCCGACCGTGGACGGCATCAGCCCGGTCAACGTCTCCGCGCACGTGACGCTGACTCACGAGTCCGGTGCGATCTCGCTCTGCCGTGCGACCTGGGGTGTGCCCGGCACTCCGTTCCGGACCGGCTTCCACATCGCCGGTGCGACCGGCGTACTGAAGCACACGTCTGGTGTGGACACCGGCTTCACCGAAGAGCTGCAGAATGACGCGGATGCCGCGGACCTGCTGATTCCGGCGTCCGCACTGGGGGAGAGTCCGTATCTGACGCAGCTGCGTGAGCTGGCGATCGGACTACGCGGCGGCCCAGAGCCACGCGTGCTCGGCGTCGACGGCGTGGCAGCCGTCGACCTCGCCGAAGCTGCCCGGTTGTCCATGGAGTCCGGCAAGACCATCGAGCTGACGGGAGCAGTGGCATGAAGGTAGCGATCGCCTCTTTCGCCCACACCCACGCTGCTTCGTACGCGTACCTGCTGGGCCAGATGCCCGATGTCGAGGTGCTGTCCGCGGACCCGGACGGCGCAGCGGCGCCTGACGCGGGACCACGCGGCGCAGAGTTCGCCGCAAAGCTCGGAGTGCCCTATGTCGACTCGTACGACGAGCTGTTCGCGTGGGGCCCGGATGCCGTCGTAGTGACGTCCGAGAACGCCGGCCACCGCGCACTGGTCGAGCGGGCGGCAGCAGCCGGCGCACATGTGCTGTGCGAGAAGCCGTTGGCCACTGAGGTCGCTGACGGTCAAGCCATGCTGGATGCCTGCGCAGCTGCGGGATCGATCCTGATGATCGCGTACCCGGTGCGCTTCGCGCCGTCGTACCTGCGACTGCGTGCCATGGTCGAGGCCGGCCGGCTCGGCGACGTCTTCGCCGTACTGGGCACCAACAACGGCAAAATCCCGTACGACGCCCGCCAGTGGTTCACCGACAAGGATCTGGCCGGTGGTGGTGCTCTGGTCGACCACACCGTGCACTGTGCGGATCTGATCGACGGTCTGACCGGGGGAGCGTCGGCATCACGCGTGTACGCCGCTGCGAACCACGTGCTGCACCAGGACAAGGGCGTCCAGGTCGAGACCGGTGGACTGGTCACCATCACCTACGACAACGGGCTACTGGCAACGATCGACTGCTCGTGGAGCGTTCCGGACAACGGTCCGACCTGGGGCGGTGTCTCGTTGCAGGTCACCGGCACCAACGGTTCGGTCGAGATCGAGCCGTTCCTGCCGCACGTCGGCGGGACCGACCCGAATGGCGAGGTCTTCCTGGCGGTCGGCGGCAACCTGGACGAGTCAATGCTGGCGACGTTCCTGCATGCGGTTCGGGAGTCCGGCGCACCGGTCCCCGGTAAGCAGCCTGCCGTGGTGCCGCAGCCGGATGGCGCTGTGGGCCTGCGCACGCTGCAGATCGTGGACGCTGCTCGTCGCTCTGCCGTTTCCGGTCAGCCGATCGACCTGTAGTACGGTTCCGGGGATGTGACCGGCCGGTAGTAGGAGGAGCGACGTATGGGCGAGTTCGTCAACCTGACCGTGAGTGACGGGGTCGGGACGATCCGGCTGGACCGGCCGAAGATGAACGCCCTGAACGTCCAGGTCCAGGACGAGATCCGGGCCGCTGCCGAGGAGGCGACGGCGAACGACGACGTCCGCGCGGTGGTCGTGTACGGCGGCGAGAAGGTCTTCGCCGCCGGCGCGGACATCAAGGAGATGGCCGACATGTCGTACGCCGACATGGTCAAGCGCTCCGGTCCGCTGCAGGCCTCGCTGACCGCCGTGGCCGCGATCCCGAAGCCGACGGTCGCGGCCGTCACCGGCTACGCGCTCGGCGGCGGCTGTGAGCTCGCGCTCTGCACCGACTACCGGATCGCCGCCGAGGACGCCAAGCTCGGCCAGCCGGAGATCCTGCTCGGCATCATCCCCGGCGCCGGCGGTACCCAGCGGCTCGCCCGCCTGGTCGGCCCGTCGAAGGCCAAGGACCTGATCTACACCGGTCGCTTCGTCGACGCCGCCGAGGCGTTGCAGATCGGCCTGGTGGACAAGGTCGTCCCGGCCGCCGAGGTGTACGACGCCGCGGTCGCCTGGGCATCCCAGTTCTCGAAGGGTGCCGCGCTCGCGCTGCGCGCCGCCAAGGAGTCGATCGACGCCGGCCTCGGCGTGGATCTCGCCACCGGCCTGGAGATCGAGCGGCAGCAGTTCGCCGCGCTCTTCGCCACCGAGGACCGCGCGATCGGGATGAAGTCCTTCGTCGAGAACGGCCCCGGAAAAGCTGAGTTCAAGGGAATCTGATGACCACCTCTGCCGAGAAGCCCGCTGCCACTGCCGAAGAGGTCGAGGCGGCCTGGAACGACAACAAGCTGGCCCAGGTCCTCTACCACGACTGGGAAGCCTCGACGTACGACGAGAAGTGGTCGATCTCGTACGACGAGCGCTGCGTCAGCTACGCCCGCGACCGGTTCACCGCGATCGCCGGTGACCAGGGCTGGCCGTACGGGAAGTCGCTCGAGATCGGCGCCGGCACCGGCTTCTTCACGCTGAACCTGAAGCTGGCCGGTGTGCTGGACGAGGCGCACGTCACCGACCTGTCTCCGGGCATGGTCGAGGCTGCCAAGAAGAACGCGAAGACGCTCGGGTTCGTGGTCGAGGGCCGGGTCGCCGACGCCGAGAAACTCCCGTACGACGACGACACCTTCGACCTCGTCATCGGCCACGCCGTCATCCACCACATCCCGGACGTCGAGCTCGCCTTCCGCGAGATGCTCCGCGTCCTCAAGCCCGGCGGCCGCTTCGTCATCTGCGGCGAACCCACCCGGTACGGCGACTTCATCGCCCGCCGCTTGTCCCGTCTGACCTGGTGGGCGACGACCAACGTCACCAAGCTGCCCGCGTTGTCGGACTGGCGCCGCCCGCAGGCCGAGCTCGACGAGTCCTCGCGCGCCGCCGCGCTGGAAGCCGTTGTGGACCTGCACACCTTCGACCCGGACACGCTGGCCCGCACGGCCACGCGGGCCGGCGCGGCCGAGGTCAAGACCGTGACCGAGGAGCTCACCGCCGCCTGGCTCGGCTGGCCGATCCGCACGTTCGAGGCCGCCGTACCGGAGCAGAAGCTCGGCTTCGGCTGGCGGATGTTCGCCTACAAGTCGTGGCTGCAGCTGTCCAAGGTGGACAAGGTGCTGTCGAACGTCGTGCCCGATGAGCTTTACTACAACGTCTCCATCACTGGAGTAGCAGTAAGGTAACTCAATGCGGTTGTTGTCCGTGGCGAATCTGCGCTGGGTGGTGCGCCACCGGGCGTGGACGCCGTACTACCTCAAGCGGTACTGGCGGTTCGCCTGGTTCAAGCTGCGTCATCCGCAGGTGATCACCGAGGGTTTCGTCTTCCTCGGCAAGAACCTGGAGATCGTCGCGCGCCGGGGACACGGCCGGATCATCCTCGGCAAATGGGTGCACCTCGGTGACGAGACCCGGCTGCGCGCGCACGAGGGCACCCTGCGGATCGGCGACAAGGTGGTGTTCGCCCGCGATGTCACGGTGAACTGCTACCTGGACATCGAGATCGGCGCCTCCACGCTGATCGCGGACTGGACCTACATCTGCGACTTCGACCACAAGACCGAGGAGCTCGGGCTGCCGATCAAGGACCAGGGCCTGGTGAAGTCGCCGGTCCGGATCGGTCCGGACTGCTGGCTGGCCACCAAGGTGACCGTCACCCGCGGAACCGACATCGGTCGCGGCGTGGTGATCGGCGCGAACAGCGTTGCCCGTGGCAACATTCCTGCGTACGCCGTCGCCGCCGGGGTTCCGGCGGTCGTCGTCGCCGACCGCACCACCCGCTATGCCGCCGACGCGCCGCGCCGTGCCTATTTGGCCGGTCTCGCCGAGGTGAACGCAGCCACCGCCGCCCAGTTGCGCTCGTCCGTTCCACCAGACCAGATACAGCTCGCGACACCCCAGCTCACCGTGACTCCGACTGCCGGCGGTGACGAATCCGGTGCCGAGGGGTTCTCAAGTTACTCACCGGTCGGGCACTATGTCCCGCACGACCGGATGGCCGTCGGAGAGGAGACGCAGCGTGGCTGAGCACGCCAGGACCGACGGTTCCGATGCCGACCCGCTGGGCGCTACGTTGGATGCAGCGCTGCGAACGACCGACGACGTGACAACGACCGCCGCGCCGGCCCCGATCGCCGGGGCCCGGCGCAGGCTGTCGCCGCGACCGGTCCCGGTCAGCCGCCGGAAGAAGGCGGCCGCACCGGACCCGGGCGCGCTCGAGGAACCGAACCCGGCTGAGGAGATGGGTGACGTGGGCAACGACGACAATGCGAAGGCGGCCGCGGCCGAGAAAGCGGCGAGCGTACCCGAGGACACTCCAGTGGCCGGCTCGACCGCGACCAAGACCGCCAAGCCCCGCACGGCGGCCGAGATCGTCGCTGAGCAGAAGGCGCGCGAGGAGGCCGCTGCTTCGGCTTCGGCCACTCCGTCGGGCAGCGGCTCGGACGACACCACGGCGACCAAACCGGTCAGCCGGGTGACGACGCCGGCGGCGACGGCGACCAAGACCGCTGCGGCGCCGGTGAAGAAGGCCGCGGCCGGCAAGCAGGCGATGAGCACGGTCGGCACCGGCGTCCGTCAGTTCCGCAATCTGCTGGCCTCGGTGGTCTGGCTGATCGCTGTTCTGGCCGCGGCGTTGCTCGCACTGGGCGCGCTCTTCACGGCGCTCGACCAGACCAACCAGAGCAACGAGATCGTCCGCTGGGTGCTGGAGCGCGGGCACGACCTGGTCGGCCCGTTCAAGGACCTGTTCCGGCTCGAGACCGCCAAGAACACCCTGCTGGTGAACTGGGGGATCGCCGCGCTGGTCTACCTGATCGCCGGCAAGATCCTCGAACGCTTCATCCGGCCGTAGGTTTCACGGCCACCAGGATCAGGTCGAGCGACTCGTCGAGGTCGCCCGGCCTGATCTCGAAGTCGTCGTACGTCGTGTTGGTGACCAACTCGCGGAGGTCTGTCGGCCATTCGTCGTGTGGTGCCGCAAGCTGAGCATCCACACACGACCCGTGCTCGGATTCCCAGTCCTGCAAGCGCTTCCCGTGATGCAGCCCGAGCGTGTGCGTGATCCCGAGCTCGGGTTCGACCAGCTCGGTGAACTCCGCCATCGTCAGCTCACGCGTGTGGTACCAGTTCCCGCTCGGGAAGGTGAGCCGGTTCGGAGTGCTCAGTACGGCGGTCCCGCCCGGCGCGAGGATCCGTGCGCATTCGGTGATGAACCGCGGCTGCTCCCACAGATGCTCGATCGTCTGCAACGACGTCAGTAGCCCGAAACTCGCGTCCGCGAAGGCGGTCTGCACGAGATTCCCCCGGACGACGCTCACCTGCGGATAGACCCGCCGTACGTGCTGGAGGGTGTCGGGCTCGTAGTCCAGCCCGAACACCGGCTCGGTACCGGCGGTCCGGAGCAGCTCGGCGCCGTACCCCTCGCCGCAACCCGCCTCGAGCACGCGGCCGCTCGTCGGCAGCAGCTCCGCCACGATCCACCGGTACGCCGCCTCGTGCCGCGCGAACCAGTAATTCTCGTGCCAGATGCCGGGGGCGGTCCGCTCGCCGGTCAGCGTCAGGGTCTCGGTCACGCGGTCAGCTTATGCACAGCGGCGGTGTCCGGGCCCGCCCGCCCGAACACCGCCGCTGTTGGATCTACCCGTTAGTGCCGCTTGTGCTTGCCGGTTCCGTCGTCGTCGAGACCATCCACCTCGACCCGCTCCTTGCGGACGGTCTCGGTGACGTTCTCCTCGCCGCGGACGGTCTCGGTCTCGAGGCCGACCCGCTCGACGGCGACGGTCTCCTTACCGATCACCGGGCGCTCTTCGTGCAGCACGACCTCGCGCTCCTCGTCGCCGAGTTCACCGGAGCGGCCGCGAAGCTCGCCATCCGCCACCGGCTCCCGAACCACGCGCACTTCCTCGTGGCTCACCGGTACCGTGACCTGCTGCTCCTCGGTCACGACGTGCTTATGCAGGCGGACCCGGCCGGTCTCGACCGTCTCGGTCCCCGCGTGCAGCTTCTCCTCGTGCCGGACCATCGACCCGTCCTCGGCCATCCGGCCCTGCTCAGCCTTGCGCCCGCGCGGCGCCGTACCGGCGTTCGGCTGCGGCAACTGCATGCCGTAGTAGCGGTACAGCTCGGACGCTTCACCCTCGCTGAGGTGCCCGTTGGCGTCGATCCGCGGTGCGTCCTTGATCTTCGACTTGGACGTCGCCAGGTGCAGGCCGTCCTTCTCGACGTGCGCACCGTCGAGCGGCACAAAGGTGTGCTTGGTGCCGAACATTCCCGTGTTCACTGTGACCCATTCCGGGCGTCCGGTCGCGTCGGAGGCGTAGACATTGCCGACCGACCCGATCTTGTCGCCGGACGCGTCGTACGCCGTCTCGCCGACGACTTGCTCGATTCCCTGCATGGTCATCGTTATCAACCCCGTGTCGATTGTTTGCGTACAGCAACGAACGACAGACCGGTGCCCGACCTCACGGAAGGCAAACACTTGATCACGAGCTGTGTTCGGATAACGGTCGGGCCTGGTGTGTCGGACGCCTCGGCCGCCGCCGCTGACCGCCGGGACGCCAGGGGATAGCCTGGGCGGGCGCCGGCGGTGTGATGGGACTCGCACGTGGCAATGTTTCCCGCGAGTAACATCCGTGGCAGGCTTGGAGAGACCGTTAACCAGAAGGGGTCCCACACGCTATGAAGATCGTCGTCTGCGCGAAGTTCGTGCCGGATGCCACGGCGGACCGCCGCTTCCGCCCGGAGGACAACACCGTGGATCGCGCCGGTGTGGACGGGCTGCTGTCCGAACTGGACGAATATGCCGTTGAGACCGCATTGACCGTCAAAGAGGGGGCCGGCGACCCTGGAGACACAGTGGTGACCATCCTCACCGTCGGCCCGGAGCAGGCCGCCGACGCGGTGAAGAAGGGCCTGCAGATGGGTGCCGACGCGGGCGTGCACGTCCTCGACGACGCCATCCACGGCTCCGACGCGGTCGCCACCTCGCTGGTGCTGTCGAAGGCGCTGGCCAAGCTCGAGGCCGACCTGGTCGTCTTCGGCATGGGGTCGACCGACGGCTCGATGGGCGTCATCCCCGCGATGGTGTCCGAGCGCCTCGGCCTGCCGGCCGTCACGCTGGGCTCGGAGGTGACCGTCGACGGCACGAGCGTGAAGATCCGCCGGGACGGGGACACCGCGAGCGACACCGTCGAGGGCACGCTGCCGCTGGTGCTGAGCGTCTCCGACCAGGCGAACGAGCCGCGGTACCCGTCGTTCAAGGGCATCATGGCCGCGAAGAAGAAGCCGGTCGAGACCTGGTCGCTGGCCGACCTGGAGTTGACGCCGGAGCAGGTCGGCGGCTCGTCGGCCTGGACCGAGGTGGTCGAGGTGACCGCCCGTCCGGCGCGCACCGCGGGCACCATCGTGACCGATGAGGACGGCTCCGGTGCGGGTCAGCTCGTCGAGTTCCTGTCCACCAACAAGTTCCTCTGAGGGGCGAGCAGTCTGATGTCGAACGTTCTGGTTCTCGTTGACCACACCGCGGGCGTCGTACGCAAGACGACCGCCGAACTCCTCACCATCGCGCGCCGGCTCGGCGAGCCCGTCGCGGTCTTCATCGGTGACGGCGTGCAGGAGGCCCTTCCGGCCCTCGGTCAGTACGGCGCCACCAAGGTGATCGCGCTGACCGCTCCGGAGCTCACGCAGTACCTGGTGGCCCCGAAGGCCGAGGCGCTGCAGCAGGTCGCGGCCAAGGTCGAGCCGTCGGCGATCCTGATCTCGTCGAACGCCGAGGGCAAGGAGATCGCGGCCCGGCTCGCGGTCAAGCTGGAGTCCGGCCTGATCACCGACGCCGTCGACGTGCAGGAAGGTCCCGTCACGACGCAGTCCGTCTTCGCGGGCAACTACAGCGTCAAGTCGAAGATCACCAAGGGCATCGCGATCATCACCGTGAAGCCGAACGCGGCCACCCCGGAGGCCGCCGAGACCTCGCCGGAGGTGGAGGAGTTCGACGTGACGATCTCCGACGCCGCCAAGACGGCGAAGATCACCGACTCGAAGCCGCGCGCGGCGACCGGTCGTCCGGAGCTCACCGAGGCCGCGATCATCGTTTCCGGTGGCCGCGGTACCGGCGGTGACTTCGGTCCGGTCGAGGCCTTCGCCGACTCGCTCGGCGCCGCTGTCGGTGCGTCCCGCGCCGCGGTGGACTCGGGCTGGTACCCGCACGCCTACCAGGTCGGCCAGACCGGCAAGACCGTCTCCCCGCAGCTGTACGTCGCCGCCGGGATCTCGGGCGCGATCCAGCACCGGGCCGGTATGCAGACCTCGAAGACGATCGTTGCCATCAACAAGGACAACGAGGCGCCGATCTTCGAGCTGGTCGACTTCGGTGTCGTCGGTGACCTGCACAAGGTCCTCCCGGCCGCCACCGAAGAGGTCACCAAGCGCAAGTCCTGAAATGCTCGGAAGCGCCCGGCTCGGCTGATTGCCGAGCCGGGCGCTTCGTTCGTGTGTGAGGATCGGTCGGTGACCGGTTATCCCGAGGGACTCGACGCCGAGGAGCTGGCGTTCCAGCGGCTGTACGGGCCGTGGAAGCAGTCGACTCCGGCCGACGCGCAGGCCATGCTGAGCCAGTACGACGGGGAGTGGTGGATCGCCGGCGGATGGGCGATCGACGCGTTCACCGGCGTGCACCGCGAGCACGAGGATGTCGACGTGTCGCTGTGGCGACGCGACGTCGAGAAGCTCCGGGTGTACCTGCGCGGTACGTACGACCTGTGGTCCAACGGGAGTGGGCGTCTCCAGCCCCTCGTCGATCGACGGCCCGAGCTGCCGGAGGACGCCGAGCAGATCTGGCTCCGCAAGCACGCACTGGCGCCCTGGGAGTTCGACGTGGTCGTGAACCCGGACCGCGACGGACGCTGGATCTTCCGCCGCGATCCGGCTCTCGACTTCGCTCTGGAAGACATCACCTGGCGAGGGCCGGACGGTGTGCGCTACCTCAACCCTGAGGTCGCGCTGGCCTACAAGGCGAAGCTGGGCCGGCCGAAGGACGAGCTGGACCTCGAGGCCGCACTCCCACTGCTCTCAACCGAGCAGCGGGTCTGGCTGGCCGACATGATCGACCACCTGCATCCCGGTCACGCCTGGCCGGCCCGGATTCGTTAGGACGCTGGGCGGACGGCCGCTTGGAGCTCCACGACCACCTGCTCCGGGTCTTCCGTGCTGACGCGGATGTCGCGATAGACGCCGTACGACTCGAGGCCCTGTTCGTCCAGTGCGACATCCAGCGTCCGCCAGGTGTCGGCGATGCCGTCGCTCGGTCCTCGATAGGTGACCGACGCGCCCTGCGGTACGGCGGGGAGGTCGGTGAGGTCCAGACCGGCCGCATCGGTGTCCGTCGCGCCGACGGCGATTCCGACCGAGACCTCGATCTTGGAGCCGTCTGGGCGGCCGTAGTACGTGTGGACGCGTTGCCCGCTGAGCTGCAGTGCGTCCAGCTGCTCGGACAGTGTCATTACAGCGCCGCCGATCTCGGACTCGTCGTTCACCTCGGCCTGCAGGTGCAGCAGGCGCAGGGCGGGCAGCGGGCCGAGCTTCAGGGTGCGGTTGGTCATGGTCAGTCCTCTTTCGATCGATCGGAGCCGCCGCTCGACCTCCGTCAGCCGGTCCGCGTCCGCAGTCATCCGCTGCTCGAGCTGGGCTCGTCGGAGCCGCAGCATGCCGCGCAGTTCCTCGACCGGGAGCTGTTCGTCGAGGATTGCGCCGCACTGCTCCAGCGTGAAGCCCAGCTCCTTCAGCGCGATCAGACTGTCGACACGCCAGATCTGCGACAGCGCGTAGAACCGGTGTCCGGTGTGCGGGTCGACGCGCTCGGGCACAACCAGTCCCAGGGCGTCGTAGTGCCGCAGCATCCGTACCGAGATGCGGGTGTGGCGGGCGAGGTCTCCGATACTCAACATGGTTCGACCAGCGAACTGCCTGACACCGTGTCAGTTGCAAGGATGCGTAACTGAAGCATCGCGGCGAACCGTGCCTCCGGATCGGTCAGGTCGAGCTGACCGACCTCCGCAAGCCGTCGCAGCCGGTACCGAAAGGTGTTCGGGTGCACGTAGGCCGCAGCGGCCGCGGTAGTCACGTCACCGAAGGCATCCAGCCAGGCCCGTAGTGTTTCGACCAGTGCGGCGTTGTGGTCGCGGTCGTAGGCCACCAGACGCGCGATCGGTCCGGTCAGCGGCTCACCGCGCGCCTCGACGAGGTCACGCAGTTCCAGCAGCAGCGCCTCAACCTGTATGTCGGCCAGCCGAGCCACGCGCTGTGTACGCCGACTGGTCCGCAGTACTCGCAGAGCGCGATCAGCACCGGCCCGCGCCTGCGGCAACCGCACAGCAGCGCCGACGCCGATGTGTGCTCCGGACCGGTCGCCGACGCGGTCCAGGAAGTCCTGCGCGACCTGTGCAGCGCGTTCCTCACTGCTCGCCGGAATCAGTCCGTAGGTCACGTCACCCACCAACGCCGCTGCCGATCGCGGAAAGACCGCACCGAGATGCAGGGCGAACGCATCCGCCACGCGCTGCCGCTCAGTGGCCGGTCCAACGGCCAACGCCAGTACGACGAGTGCCTGGTCGGCCAGTCCGAGTCGGTCCAGTGCCTCGCGAGACCCGTCGAGCGCCGTACTGATCAGGTCGGCGCGGAGCCGCCGTTCGACATCCGCACCGGCGCGGATGCGCAACATGTGCAGGGCAACGACCTTGGCCGCATCGCGCAGCGCCTCGGAACGCTCATCACTCAGCGGCTCATGCACAGCGACCCAGATAGAGCCCAGGATCTCGTCGCCGGCGCGCACTGCGACGGCCACGCGCGGAAGCGCGACGTCTGGCTCAGTAGCCGGCAGGGGTGCGACATAGACCGGCTGGTCGGTTCGATAGAGCTCTCGGAAGACACCGCGCTCGGAGAGCAGCCGGGAGTAGCGCTCGGGCACCTGCCGGCCGAGGACTGTCTCGACGCGTGCGGTGTCGGCCTCGTCCTGGCGGCCGGAGTAGGCGAGCACTCGGGAGCTGCGGTCCTCGATGGTGACCGGTGCGTCGAGCAAAGCCGCAGTGGCGTTGGCCAGCGCGAAGAGGTCGCCGGACGGCATGCCTCCGAGCGTTTCAGACTCTGCGATTCCGACATCGAGAACCGACCGCAGCAGGATGCTCAACTGGTCCCAGGTGGCGCCTTTGGTCAGTGCGAGGACAGCTACGCCGGTTTCGTTGCTTAGGGCCTCGTCAACTGTGACCGGACTGCGCAGCACCAGACCGGCTGCATCCTGACGGCCGAGGTCCCGCAGTACGCGGGTGATCTCCTCGGGGTCGTGCAGGCCGACCCCGAGGACGAGTGCTTGCTGGGGGAGGACCGGGTCGTCGAGAGGATCATGGATGACGACACCGCCGATCGGCCGGTCGCGGTCTCCGGCCACGAGCTCGAGAAGCGTCGCGCCGAGGTCGTCCAGCACACGGCCGAGGCTGGCTCGGGGTCGTTGGGTCACCCAGCCATTGTGCATCCGGACAGCATCGGCTCTGGGTTTCGTTGATTCCTACAGTGGCAGCCATTCGGTCGAGGTGGTGACCGCGGCGAGTTCGTCGGGCAGCGGGTCGACGCCGATTCCCGGCCCGGTCGGTACGGCGAGGTGACCGTCCGCCAGCGTGAACGGCGCGGTGATGTCAGTGCGGTAGTACCGCGACGAGCCGGAGGTGTCGCCGGGCAGCGTGAAACCGGGCAGGGCGGCCAGCGCGACGTTGGCGGCGCGACCGAGGCCGGTCTCGAGCATGCCGCCACACCAGACCGGGATGCCGTTGGCCACGCAGACGTCGTGGATGCGGCGCGACTCCAGGTAGCCGCCGACCCGGCCGGGCTTGACGTTGACGATCGAGCACGCGCCCAGGCTGATGGCCGCAGCCGCTGCGCGGGCCGAGGTGATCGACTCGTCGAGGCAGATCGGCGTCTTGACCTGCTTGGCCAGCTCGGCGTGCCCGAGGATGTCCTCCTCGTCGAGCGGCTGCTCGATCAGCAGCAGGTCGAAGGCGTCGAGCTGTGCCAGGTGCCGGGCGTCCGAGACGGAGTACGCCGTGTTGGCGTCCACCTGCAGCAGGATGTCGCCGTACCGCTCGCGCACTGCAGCCACCGGCTTGATGTCCCAGCCCGGCTCGATCTTCAGCTTGATGCGGAGGTATCCCTCGTCGAGGTATTGATCAACTGCCGTCAACAGTTGATCAATCGAGTCCATGATCCCGACCGACACCCCGCACGGCACGCGGTCATGGACGGCACCTAGCTCACGTCCCAGCGACCGGCCCTCGGTCCGCAACTCCGCATCCAGTACGGCGGTCTCCAGCGCAGCCTTCGCCATCCGGTGCCCGTGGAACTTGGCCAGCGCCGGAGCCACCTGGGTAGCTCGATCCACGCCGGCCACGGCAGGGACGAAGTACCGGCGCAGTACGTCGATCGCTGCGTCGACGTACTCCTCGGAGTACAGGGGTGCGGTCATTGCGACGCACTCGCCCCACCCTTCGGCTTCGGTGCCGACGGCCCGGACGAGCAGTGCGTCGCGCGTGGTCTCCGTCCCGAACGACGTACGGAACGGTGAGACCAGCGGTAGCGACACCCGTCGCAGTTCGACTCCGGTCAGCTTCATGCGACTCCCTCTCGTTCGACTACGTACCATCCGGCCCGATCGAAGCCCGTCACGCGAGCACCTGCTGCCAGCAAACCGCCGAGCGCCTCACGCACGGCCAGCCTCCACTCCTGCGCTGCAGCGAAGTCCGTTGTCCGCAAGGCCTCCACATCAGCCGGTACGGCGATCGCCACCGCACCCGTCGTCGCCGGTTCGGTGCGGACCGGCCGACCGTCACTCCCGCGATCCAGCGCGATGCTCGCTGCTGACGGCTCGATACCTCCGACCGGCTCGTCGATCTGCCAGCGCACCAGCAGGCGATCGCTCTGGTCGTTGCCGTTGATCTCGTCGCGCATCTGGCCGTAGAAGTTGGTCAGGTACTGCACCGGCCGCGCACCGAGCTTCACGAGGTTGAAGTAGGCGTTGCGCCGGATCAGCGGATCGAAGGTCCACTCGATCGCGGACAGACCGCGCTGCAGCGCCCAGTCCCGCTGGTGCAGCTTCAGGGCGAAGCCGACGTTCCGGCTGCGAGCTTGGTGAGACACACCGGCCACGTGACTGTGCAGAGTCCGCTCTGACGGTGCACCGAAGAATCCGACACAGGCACCGACCAGTTCGGTGCCGTCGTACGCACCACTCACGTAGTTGCCGGCTTTGGAGAGTGCACGCAGCAGTTCGGTGGTCACTGGCGGGTTGTGCGGGTCGGGCCGCCAGATGGCGTCGAACAGCTGGTACACCGCTTCCAGATCGGTCAGTGCGGTCAGTTCACGCACCTGCACGTCGGTGACTGTGCCGGTCATCGCTGGCCCAGCAGGTCGGCGATCAGTGTGGTGAGCAGGGTTGTGCGTGGGGCGATCTCGTCGACGATGACGTGCTCGTCGTCCGCGTGCGCTCCGCCGCCGACCGCGCCGAGTCCGTCGAGGGTCGGCGTACCGATGCCGGCGGTGAAGTTGCCGTCGGAGGCACCGCCGACGGAGACCTGCCGCAGGGGCGGCTGACCGAGCTCTGCGGCCAGCCGGGACGCGTGTTCGTAGAGAGCTTCGGCCATCTTGCGCTCGAACGGCGGTCGGTTGGGACCACCGATCAGTTCCAGCTTTGCTTCTGGCAGCACAGGTTGAAGTGCACGCATCGCTTCGTCCACTCGCAGTTGCTCTGCGACGGTTCGGGCGCGGACATCGATCAGGAAGCTGGCTGCGGCTGGGACGGTGTTGCGCGTCGTACCGGAGACCAGCTTGGTCGGTGTGACCGTCGTACCGGCTGCTGGGTTGCCCAGCTCATTGATCGCGAGGATCTGGTGCGCAGCCTCGATGCTGGCGTTCACTCCGAGCTCTGGCTCCAGTCCGGCGTGGGAGGCGCGTCCGGTGATCAGGAGCTCGTAGTTGGAGACGCCCTTGCGCTCCAGCTTCAGTGCGCCGTCCGCCGATGCCTCCAGCACCAAAGCGGCCAGGCAGCCGGCTGCCTCGGCTTCGATCAACGCGCGCGACGACGGTGAGCCCAGATCCTCGTCACCGGTCACCAGCAGCGTCACACCACTTGGGTCAGGCAGTGCGGCGATCGCGTGGAACGCCATCACCACACCGGTCTTCATGTCGAAACAACCTGGTCCGCGCATGACACCGTTCTCGATCTGGAACGGGTGCGTCGCCAGGGAGCCGAGCGGCCAGACCGTGTCGTGGTGACCGAGGACGAGCACCTTCGTCGGGCCGTCGCCAAACTTCCAGCGCAGGTGCGTCCAACCGTCGATGACGACGTACTCCGGAGCTTTGCCGAGGCGCTCAGTTCCCAGCTGGGCAACGACATCCGCACTGGCCGCGACGGCGGCCTTGTCGGCCGACGGCGACTCGCACGTCACCAGGGTCTCAATATCCGTGAGCAGATCCATCAGTCCACCTTCGGTGTGGCGCGGGAGCCGAGGTGCAGATACTTCTCACCTGTCGGCAGTGAATGGAACGTCACGGGACTCCAAGCCAACGCGCCGTCCGGCCGGATCGCGAACAGGTTGCCGCTGTCATCGACAGGGACCAGCGTGCGTTCCTGCGTCGTCTCAGGCACCAGCGCCGCGAGCGGTCCGGTCACAGTGGTTCGCAGCACGGCGGTGTTGTCGCGGATGAGCACCTCGTGCGTCGTCCCTGCGCGCTCGTAGCGTCCGGCATGCCGTTCCAGATCCACAGTGGGCGGTTCGACCGGTGGTGTCACGAGAGCCGGTAAGGTGAGGTCGGCGAGCTCGGCGAAGATCTCCCGGTACAGCTCGTTGTACAGGTCACCGGCGCTGCCGCCGTTGGTGAGCAGTGCGACCGCCAGACCCTCGGCGGGCAGGATGCGCAGCATGGCCGCTTGGCCGATCGTGCCGCCGTCATGGCCGATCACCTGCTGTCCGTCCCACGTGAATCGCATCCAGCCGAGTCCCCACGAGTCGACGACCGCCTTGTCCGGCACGTCCGCGTGCTTGGCGGCCATCTCGGCCACCGCCGCCTCTGAGAGGAGGCGCTTGCCGTTCGGAGCCAGTCCGTTGTCCAGATGCAGTTTGGCGAAGGCCAGTACGTCGGCGACTGTCGAGGAGATGAGTCCTGCTGGTCCGGCCGAACGCTGCAGACCCCAGACGGGTGCCAGCTGGTCTCCGTTGACATGGCCCGCTGCGGCGCGGTGCAGGAGGGCTTCTTCGGGCAATGTGACCGTGTGCTCCAGCTCGAGCGGAGTGATGATCCGCTCGCGCAGTACCTGGTCCCAGGTCTTGCCGGTGAGCTTTTCGATCACCCGCCCGGCCAGCGAGAAGCCTGAGTTGCAGTAGGACCAGGTTGCGCCGAGGGGGTGGTTCTGGCTGACACTGGCCAGCAGTTCGGCGTACTTCTCCAGACAGTCGTCACCACGGCCGGTGTCCTCGAACACGTCACCGTCGATGCCGCTCGTGTGCGTGAGCAGGTGCCGCATGGTGACCTGTTTGGCCGCATCCGGATCGCTCAGCTTTAGTTCGGGCAGTACCGCGATCAGTGGCGCATCCAGGTCGAGCAGGCCCTCTTCAACAAGCTGCATCACCAGAGTGGTCGTCCAGACCTTGGTGATCGAGCCGATCTGGAACAGCGAGTCGGTGGTGACCTCGACTCCGGTCTTCTTGTTCAGTACGCCGGTGGCTGCCTGCACGAGCTCGTCACCGCGCAGGATTCCGAGCGTGGCACCGGGGACTCCATACTTGGCGGCCAGCTTGGTCAGTCTGCGCTGCCAGTGCGCCGCATCGATCCGCGGACGACGCTTGTTGGCGTACTGCTCTACCCAGTCGAGCACTCGGCGGTTGAAGTCGAGGCGGTGCGAAGGCTTGCCTTGCACGATGAACAGGTGGTCCGCCTCCGGGTAGAGCACCAGCTGGGTCGGTACGCCGCGCTCTCGCAGTGCGGTGTGCCACTGCTGCGCCTGTCCGAGCGGACAGCGTCGGTCGGCATCACCATGGATGACCAGTGTCGGCGTCTGCACCTGGTCGATCTGCGTCATCGGAGACATCGCGGCCAGGTCGCCGCCGGCCAGTTCGAAGGCAGTCAGGTAGTGCCCGAGGTCTGACGTCCCGGTCATGCTGGTCAGGTCGCTGATCACACCGCCGGTGACCGCTGCGGCGAACCGGTTGTCGCGGCTGGTCAGGTAGCACGTCATGAAGCCGCCGTAGCTGTAGCCGGCGACGGCCAGCCGGTTCGGATCGGCGATGCCTTCGGCAACCAATTCGTCGATCGGCTCCAGGAAGTCCTTGCCGTCGGAGGTGCCCCAGCCGTTCACCACGCCGGTGAAGAAGTCCTCGCCGTACCCGTCGCTGCCGCGGGGGTTCACCAGCAGCACACTCCAGCCGCGGGCGACCAGCTCCTGGTGGTAGCCGTGCAGTTCGTCCGCCGCGGCGCTCCAGGCTCCGTGCGGCCCGCCGTGGATGTCCAGCAGCAGTGGCTGCGCTCCGGTCGCCTCCGGGTCGCGGATCAGCCAGGCCGCGACCACAGTCCCGTCCGAGATCGTGAACTCACGCTCGACCCGGCGGAAGTGCTCCACGTCGGCAAGCCTCTCGCCGTACGACGTCCGCGGGGTGCTCGCACCGTTTGCGAGTTCTATGGTGACGACCTCGCCGTACGACGTCTCGGTGGTCAGTGTGGTGGTCGCGACGCCACCGGCGACGCTCAGACCGGAGATGTTGTGCCCGGCCTCGCCCAGTACTCGCTCAGGCGAGCCGCCAGCCACCGGTACGGCGTACAGGTGGGTGCAGCCGCGGTCGCGCGCGCAGAAGAAGACGGTGTCGCCGGTGACGACAGGCTGGCCGCCGGGGTAGGCCGGTCCACCGACCATGACGTTGCGGTCGAAGGACTCGGTGAGGTCGGTGACGCTTCCGGACGCGATCTCCAGACGCAGCAGGCGGTTGTGTCCCACCTGCCCGTCCAGGTTGCCGACCAGCAGCAGCGACGCACCATCCGTCATCCAGCCGGATGCGGTGACCTGTCCGTCGGCCAGGCCGACCAGTTCGGGCTTGGCCTTCGGGTCGGTCGCGTCCAGCACGTACGCCGGTGCTTTCGCGGTCAGGTCAGCGTCTGGCGCAGTGGCTGCGCCGAACGCCAGCTTGGTGCCGTCCGGCGACCAGGCTGGGTCACCGGCATGCCAGTCACCCTCAGTGGCTTGCCGGATCTCCTTCGACGCGACCTCCAGGACGTGGACGTGCTTGCGGACTGTCCCGAGCCAGCCGACGCCATCTGCCTGGTAGTCCAACCGCTCAGTGACGATCGGTGCGTTGTCGCTGCTGGGAGCGATGTCGACCGGTGCGCTGAACGCGATCCGCGTCCCGTCTGGACTCCACCGGGGCGCGCCCGCTCCCAGGGGGAGCGTCGTGAGCTGCTCAGGCTCACCGCCGTCGCTGGGCAGCACCCACAGTTGCGCCGGTCCGTCCTTGGCTCGCAGGAACGCGAGCTGGGTGCCGTCCGGTGACCAGACCGGGGTCCTGTCGCCGTCGGCTCTCGTGAGCTGCCTCGGCTCGCCGCCGGCCGCGGGAACCCGCCAGAGGTTCCGCAGGTCGCGGTCGGCCTTCAGATCGGTGGTCCGCAGGACGTACACGATCTGGCTGCCGTCGGGGGAGAGCGCAGGCTCCTCCGGGACGGCGAGCTCGGCCAGGTCGTCGATGCGCAGACGTCGGGTCACGAAGTCCTCCTCAGATGCGGCAGCGGCCTGAGGCGATGCTAGGCGGCTGCGGTAGCGGATGGACTTGTCGGATTCGACGAGTGATCGGCAGTTGTTCATCCGCTCCGACGAAGCGGCCCGCGGGGAGCGCCGACCGCCCGGAATCTGGCGGCGGATCGGGAACATCCCGGCAGGACTTACCCTTGAAGGTGTTATGACCTCTTTGCGCCCTCGTGCGGTCTACCTCGATCACGCTGCGACGACACCGATGCTGCCGGCAGCGATCGAGGCGATGGCGGCGCACCTGGGGCGCACCGGCAACGCATCCTCCCTGCACGGCGCCGGGCGAGCTGCCCGCCGTACGGTCGAGGAGTCCCGGGAGACGATCGCCGCCGCACTGGGGGCGCAGCCGAGCGAGGTGGTCTTCACCTCCGGTGGCACCGAAGCGGACAACCTGGCCCTCAAGGGGCTCTGGTGGGCTCGCTTGGCCGAGGACCCGCGCCGCCGTCGAATCCTGCTGAGTGGCATCGAGCACCACGCCGTCCTCGACCCTGCGGTCTGGCTGGCCGAGCACGAGGGCGCTGAGATCGAGTGGCTGCCGGTGGACGACCTCGGCCGGGTGCGGCCGGACGACGTACGGCGAGCGATCGAGTCCGCTCCGGAGACGGTGTCGTTCGTCACGGTGATGATGGCCAACAACGAGGTCGGCACGCTGCAACCCATCCAAGAGATCGCGGCGCTGGCCGGCGAGTGGGGTATCCCGGTGCACACCGACGCCGTCCAGGCGATCGGACAGGTCCCGGTGGACTTCGCCGCGCTGGGTGTCGACGCTCTGACGGTCTCCGCGCACAAGCTGGGCGGCCCGTACGGCGTGGGCGCGCTGGTGGTGCGCAAGGAGACCAAGCTGACGCCGGTGCAGCACGGTGGCGGTCAGGAGCGCGATGTGCGCTCCGGCACGCTCGATGCGCCGGCCATAGCGGGATTCGCAGTGGCGGTGGAGCACTCGATCAAGGACCAGCCGGTGGAGTCCGAGCGGCTGACCGCACTGCGGGACCAGCTCATCAACGGCATCCTGGCGACTGTCGACGGCGCTCAGCTGTCCGGAGACCCGGTCGGACGCCTGCCGGGTAACGCACACTTGTCGTTCAGCGGCTGCGAGGGCGACTCGCTCCTGTTGCTGCTCGATGCACGGGGGATCGAGGTCTCCACCGGTTCCGCCTGCAACGCCGGAGTCGCGGAGCCCAGCCACGTGCTGCTCGCCATGGGGTACGACGACCAGCGCGCCCGCGGGTCGCTGCGCTTCACCCTGGGACACACGTCGAGTCAGGCCGACATCGACGCCGTACTGGAGAACATCGGATCGGTGGTGGAGCGGGCACAGTCCGCCGGTCTGCAGAACGTGGGAAGGAACAACTGATGCGGGTACTCGCAGCCATGTCCGGCGGGGTGGACTCCGCCGTCGCGGCGGCGCGGATGGTCGAGGCCGGGCACGACGTCGTCGGAGTGCACCTGGCTTTGAGCCGCAACCCGCAGTCGTACCGGACCGGTGCTCGCGGCTGCTGCACGATCGAGGATTCGCGCGACGCACGCCGGGCCGCGGACGTGATCGGCATCCCCTTCTACGTCTGGGATCTGGCCGAGCGGTTCCACGCCGACGTGGTCGAGGACTTCGTCAACGAGTACGCCGCGGGCCGCACTCCGAACCCCTGCCTGCGCTGCAACGAGAAGGTGAAGTTCAGCGCGGTGCTGGAGCGAGCGCTCGCGCTGGACTTCGACGCGGTGGTGACGGGTCACTACGCGCGGATCGTCGACACACCTGAAGGTCGCGAGCTGCACCGGGCGGTCGACCCGGCCAAGGACCAGTCCTACGTGCTGGGCGTGCTCACACAGCAGCAGTTGGCGCATGCGTTCTTCCCGCTCGGTGACACGGTCAAGACCGAGATCCGCGAGGAGGCCGCGCGCCGTGGACTGTCGGTGGCGGACAAGCCGGACAGTCACGACATCTGCTTCATTGCCGACGGCAACACCGCGGGCTTCCTCAGCAAGCACCTGGGCGAGGCGCCCGGTGACATCGTCGACGCGCAGGGCAACAAGCTCGGCGACCACAGTGGCACGCACGGCTTCACCGTCGGTCAGCGCAAGGGCCTGCGGATCGGTACGCCGGCCGCCGACGGCAAGCCGCGGTTCGTCCTGGACATCAGCCCGGTGGACCGCACCGTGACGGTTGGCTCGCGCGAGGAGCTCGCAGTGACCGGACTGACCGCGTCGAAGCCGCGCTGGTGCGGACCGGCGCCCGAGTCCGAGCTGCAGGTGACCGCGCAGCTGCGCGCCCACGGCGAGGAGATCGCTGTGACCGCACGGCTCGACGGTGACCAGGTCCTGGTCGACTTCACCGAGCCGGCCTCCGCAGTAGCCCCCGGACAGGCCGTCGTCCTGTACGACGGCACTCGCGTCATCGGCTCCGCCACCATCGACACGGTCAACCGTGTCACTCCGCAGCACGCATGACGACAACTGGTCTGGGCTCGCTGCCCGGCGACGACATGCGGGAGTGGACCAAGGTCCTGCTCGAAGCTGTCGACATCCCGTTCCTCCCTGAGCTGCCAGCCCGTCCGTACGGCGACATGCTGAGCCGCGCGATCGCTCTGGTCACCGAGCTGGCCGCGGACCTGCAGCCGGCCGGCTGGCGGTTGACCGGGGGCGGTGACGCGACAGCCAGCCTGGATCAGCGCCGAGCGCGCGCACTGCTGCGCGAAGACCTGGATGTGCTGGAGGAGTTCGCGGACGGCTATGTCGGTCCGTTGAAGGTGCAGGTCACCGGACCGTGGACGCTGGCCGCGACAGTGGAGCGGCCGCGCGGTGACAAGGTTCTGGCGGACCATGGCGCTCGACGCGATCTCGCACAGGCCATGGCGTACGGCGTTGAGCAGCATCTGGCCGAAGTGCGCAAGCGCGTGCCCGGGGCGAGCGTCGTACTGCAGGTGGACGAGCCGGCGCTGCCCGCCGTACTGGCTGGAGCTGTACCGACCGCATCTGGTTGGGGAAAGCACCGGTCCATCGACGGCCCGGGTGCTGTGGAGCTGCTGAGCCTCTTCACCGGTTTTGTGCCCACCGTGGTGCACTGCTGTGCAGAACGGCCGCCGATCGAGGTGTTCACCAAGTCCGGTGCTGCTGGGATCGCGGTCGACATCTCGCTGCTCAACGAACCCGGCTGGGACCAACTCGCGATCGCCGCCGAGGCCGGCTCGACCATCTACGCCGGTCTCGTCCCCACCACCGGCGCCCTGCCGAACCAGGAGCAGGCCGCGGCCCCGCTGATCCGCCGCTGGCGCGAGCTCGGCCTCGACCCGGAGCTGATGAAGAAGGTCGTCATCACCCCCGCCTGCGGTCTCGCCGCGGCCCCCTCACCCCGCGACGCCCGAGCCCGCCTCGACCTCCTCCGCAAAATCGTCGACGTAGTAGGCGAAGCCGCCGACGCCTGACCCGCCGTCCGTCGCACCGATCAGATCCTTCGGCGTTTTGTCGGTGGGCGGCGGTAGATTCTGGTTATGAGCGAGGAGATTCCGGCGGCGCCGCCTGAGGTGCGTGAGCGGCATGCTGCCCTGAGCAACGAGATCGAGGAGCACCGGGCGAAGTACTACCTGGGGAGCTCGGTCATCTCCGATGCCGACTTCGACG
Source organism: Kribbella sp. NPDC005582 (assembly GCF_040605415.1). Lineage (NCBI taxonomy): Bacteria > Bacillati > Actinomycetota > Actinomycetes > Propionibacteriales > Kribbellaceae > Kribbella > Kribbella sp. NPDC005582. The sequence goes on along the minus strand of NZ_JBEXCU010000007.1, from coordinate 226,138 downwards.
CGCTGATGCACGAGCTGCAAGCGCTCGAGGAGCAGTACTCCGAGCTCCGGACGCCGGACTCGCCGACGCAGAAGGTCGGCGCGCCGATCTCCACGCTGTTCGCGCCGATCCAGCACCCGATGCGGATGGAGAGCCTGGCCAACGCGTTCTCCGCCGAGCAGATGGAGGCCTGGGCCAAACGCCTCGAGCGCGAGGTGACCGCCCAGCAGATCCACGACTCGGGTTTCCTGTGTGAGCTCAAGGTCGACGGACTCGCGCTCGACCTCGTCTACGAGAACGGTCGCCTCGTCAGCGGCGGGACGCGCGGCGACGGACGGACCGGTGAGGACGTCACGCCGAACGTGCGGACGATCAAGAGCATCCCGGAGCGCTTGCAGGGTGACAACGTTCCGGCGTTCCTCGAGGTGCGCGGCGAGGTCTACTTCCGGGTCGAGGACTTCACCGAGCTGAACGCCCAGCTGGTCGAGGCGGGCAAGGACGTCTTCTCCAACCCGCGCAACGGCGCGGCCGGATCGCTGCGGCAGAAGGACTCCCGGGTCTCCGCGAGCCGGCCCCTGCGATTCGTTGTGCACGGCATCGGCAAGGTCGAGGGCTATCGCCTCGGCCGGCTTTCGGAGGCGTACGAGCAGCTCAAGGCCTGGGGCCTGCCGGTGAGTGATCGCGCCCGCCGCGTCGAGACGCTGGACGAGGTCAACGAGTTCATCGCGTACTACGGCGAGAACCGGCACTCGGTCGACCATGAGATCGATGGTGTCGTGGTGAAGGTCGACGAGATCGATCTGCAGCGCGCTCTCGGTTCCACGTCGAGCGCACCGCGCTGGGCGATCGCGTTCAAGTACCCGCCGGAGGAGGTCACCACCAAGCTCCTGCGCATCGAGGTGAATGTCGGCCGCACCGGCCGCGTCACTCCGTACGGCGTGATGGAGCCGGTGCGCGTCGCCGGATCGACGGTGGAGTTCGCGACCCTGCACAACGCCAAGGAGGTCGAGCGCAAGGGCGTCGTCCCCGGCGACACCGTCGTGCTGCGCAAGGCCGGTGACGTGATCCCGGAGATCCTCGGGCCGGTTCTCGAGCTGAGGCCCGATGACGCCGAGCCGTGGGTGATGCCGACCACCTGCCCGTCCTGCGGCACCGAGCTGCGGCCGATGAAGGAGGGCGACATCGATATTCGTTGCCCCAACTCACGGTCGTGCCCGGCGCAGTTGCGGGAGCGGTTGTTCCACCTGGCCGGCCGGGCCGCCTTCGACATCGAGGTGCTCGGCTTCAAGGCCGCCGATGCGCTGATCGGTGACGACCTCATCGTCGACGAGGGCGACCTCTTCACGCTGACCGCGGACGAGTTGGTTCGCAGCTCGTTCTTCACCACCAAGGCCGGTGCGTTGTCGGCGAATGCCCAGAAGCTGCTGGCGAATCTGGAGCAGGCCAAGACCCAGCCGCTGGCTCGCGGACTCGTCGCGTTGTCGATCCGGCATGTCGGTCCCACGGCCGCTCAGGCGTTGGCCGCGGTGTACGACGACATCGACGCCGTACGGGCTGCGAGCGAAGAAGAGCTGGCCGAGATCGAGGGTGTCGGACCGACCATCGCGCACGCGGTGATCGAGTGGTTCGCGGTGGATTGGCACCAGGCGATCGTCGACAAGTGGAAGGCTGCCGGCGTCGTGATGCGCCAGGAGCGGACCGGGCCGACCGTCGAGCAGACCCTGACCGGGCTGTCCGTCGTGGTGACCGGGACGGTCGAGGGATTCAGCCGGGACGAGGCGACCGAGGCGATCGTCTCCCGCGGCGGCAAGGTGGCCGGTTCGGTGTCGAAGAAGACGTCGTTCGTCGTGGTGGGTGATTCGCCGGGATCCAAGTACGACAAGGCGGTTCAGCTCGGCGTACCGATCCTGGACGCGACCGGATTCCGGGTGCTGCTGGACGAGGGGTCGGAGGCGGCCGCGGCGGTCGCGAGCACCCCCGAACCGGACGCGTCCTGAAGAACCTGTCCACGAAGGGGATCCGACGGAGTACCTGATCCGTCCGACTGTTAGTTTTGCACGTCCACGCATGGGTCAAAGGGAGCGAATATGACGACGCCGCCACAGGGACCGTGGGGTTCCGGGCAGCCGGGGGGCCAGCCGGGCGGAGAGCACGGGGGCCAAGGAGGGCAAGGCGGCTGGGGACAGCAGCCACCGGCGCAGGGTGGTGGCGGCTGGGGACAGCAGCCCCCGCAGCCGCAGCCGGGGCAACCTCCGCAGCAGGGTGGTGGCGGCTGGGGTCAGCAGCCTGGCCGGCCGCAGCCCGGTCAGCCGCAGGGCCAGCCCCCGCAACAGGGCCAGCCTCCGCAGCAGGGTCAGCCTGCCCAGCAGGGTCAGCCTGCTCAGGGCTGGGGTCAGCGCACCCCGGCAGGTGGCCAGGAGCCGCCGCCGTACCAGCAGCAGGCGTGGGGCCAGCAAGGCACCCAGCAGGGCGGCTGGCATCAGCAGCAGGGTGGTCAGCCCGGCCAGCAGCCGTGGCAGCAGGGTCCAGCTGGACCCGGTGGTGGCGGCGGTCTCGGCAAGAACAAGCTGCCGCTGGTGATCGGTGGTGGCGTGGCCGCCATCCTGGTGCTCGGTCTGGTCATCTTCCTGATCGTGCGCGGTCTCAGCGGCGACGACAACAAGACTGCCGACCCGGATCCCACGCAGCCCACCTCGGGTACGACGACCGGCGCCGGACCCGGGAACTCGTCGGGTCAGGCCGAAGCCGCGACCCAGAAGCTCCAGGGCATCGGCTACCAGTGCAGCGACCTGTTCAACAACGACTCCGGCGGGCACCGCGGCTGCTTCAAGTACGAGGGTGCGACCGAGGCGGACGCCGTCTTCCAGTTCACCAAGGACGGCTCGATCATCGCCGTCCAGCTGAAGTCGGAGGACGACGAGAACGTCAACAACGCGGCGGTCAACTTCGACGCGGCGCTGCAGGCGCTCGGCAACGACACCTTCGGTGGCAGTGAGGTCAAGAAGATCCAGGACGCGGTCAAGACCGGTCAGAAGTCGGACCGGGTCGGTACCACCTGGGGCGAGTTCCGGCTCAGCAACAACGGTTCGCTCTCGCTGAGCGGGCGCAAGTCCGGCGAGGACGAGATGAAGCTGCCGGAGAAGTCCTGGCAGACCACCGAGGCGCAGCTGAAGTCCGCGCTGGCGGCCAAGGGCTACGACTGCAAGATCATCTGCGGCAAGAAGATCGGCGACTTCGGCACCCAGCGGATCTACGGCTTCGGCAGCTCCAGCGGTGGCCTGCGGCAGGTCGAGCTCAGCCTGTCCGGCCGCGAGGCCGACGTGAAGGCGGCCTGGCCGGGCCTGGTCGGCGACGCGTTCGGCATCCTGAAGGGCGAGGACAGCGCCGCGCTCAAGGAGTTCATCGAGAAGCACAACGACGGCAAGGCGGCCGTGGCCTACGTGGCCGGCTGGCGGGTCGAGGTGTCGAACAACGATCGCGAGGACTACTTGTCCCGCCGGTTTACGATCAGGTACGAGTACTTCTGAGCCGATCGGCGGGAATCTGATGAAGCTGCCCCGGGAGAAGCGGGACGAGCAGGCGGTGGTCGCACCACCGCCTGAGGCGGTGCAGCGGATCGAGGGGGGTGGGGCCTGGGGCCCCACCCAGTTCGAGCTCCCGGAGCGCAGCGGCAGCAACAGCCAGACGATCCTGATCGTGTCGCTGGTCGGAGTCCTGGTGCTGCTGCTCCTGGCCGGCCTGTGGACGATCACCTACTTCCAGCTGGGCTAGGAAGTAGGTCGTCAGCGTCAGGCGGTGGCGCGGATGGTGACAGCGAGTGAGGCGAGGTAGCTCAGTCGAGCGACCTCCGAGCCGAGGAACTCCGGCCCGCCGCGCCGGCCGACCAGGATGATCCGGCGGTCGGACTCCAGCGGAGCCGCGACCAGCACGGACTCGGCCAGGCCCTTGTGGTCCGGGGCTTCCAGTGTGGTGGCCTTCTCCAGCGGCAACCAGGCCGCGGCGACGTCACCGAACTCCGGAGTGGCGCTGGTCTCCAGCGCCACCTTCACCTCCGAGCCCGTCCCGTCCAGCAGGACGGCCCAGTCGGCGTGCAGCACCGCCGGGGTCTGCTCGATCAGCAGGTCGATCGCGTCCGCGGGAGCCGACGTCATCTGCTCGACGGCTTCGAGGTCCATGTGCAGGCCGCCGCCGGCGCCGTACCGCGAGAACCAGATCACCTCGACGTCCTCGACGCTGTTACAGGCCGAGACGAGGCGGTCCGGCAGCACACCGGGCGGCAGGTCGACCACGATGTCGTCGACCGCGGTGCCGTTCTCCCGGCGGTGTTCGACGATCTCGATCGCGTGGATGTCGGCACTGACCTCACCGAGGGCGGTGGCGACGGTACCCAGCGAACCGGGCCGGTCCGGGATGATCAATCTCAGCAGGAACACCGAACGATCATCTCCCAGCCGATCACCTTGCGCGTAACGCCCTGTCGCGGCCCATGTTACAGAGCGGAACCCGCAACACGCCCGGGCCCTCTCGAGGGGTGATCAGGGGACGAGGAAATAAACCTGTCACAGCGGCCCTCTAGGATGGCCCGGGTAACACACACAGGCGTTGTGTGTTTCCTCCAGCAACTGCAGACACATTGGATCGGTTCATGCCATCGATTACCCGCGAAGAGGTTGCGCACCTGGCGCGACTGGCGCGGATCGAGCTCAGCGACGCCGAGCTCGACCACCTCGCGCCACAGCTCGACCAGATCATCACCCTGGTCGGGCAGGTCAGCCAGGTCGCGGCGGACGACATTCCGCCGACCTCGCACGCCCTGCCGCTGACGAACGTGATGCGCGCCGACGAGAACGTCCCGTGCCTCACCCCGGAGCAGGCGCTGTCCGGCGCTCCGGCAGCCGAGGCGCAGCGGTTCCGGGTGCCGCGGATCCTGGAGGAGGACTGACATGTCAGATCTGACCAGGAAGACCGCGGCTGAGCTGTCGGAGCTGATGGCTTCGAAGCAGGCGAGCTCGGTCGAGGTGACGCAGGCGCATCTGGACCGGATCGCCGCCGTCGACGGTAGCGTGAAGGCGTTCCTGCACGTCGACACCGAGGGGGCGCTGGCTCAGGCCGCCGCCGTCGATGCCAAGCGTGTGGCCGGTGAAGAGCTCGGTCCGCTGGCCGGTGTTCCGCTGGCGCTCAAGGACGTGCTCACCCAGGAGGGTGTGCCGACGACCGCCGGCTCGAAGATTCTCGAGGGCTGGAAGCCGCCGTACGACTCGACCGTGGTGAAGCGGCTGAAGGCGGCCGGCATCGTGATCCTCGGCAAGACCAACATGGACGAGTTCGCGATGGGCTCCTCCACGGAGAACTCGGCGTACGGGACGACCCACAACCCGTGGGACCTGACCCGGATCCCCGGTGGTTCCGGCGGCGGTTCGTCCGCGGCCATCTCGGCGTGGGAGGCACCGCTCGCGATCGGCACCGACACCGGCGGCTCGATCCGGCAGCCCGGTGCGTTCACCGGTACGGTCGGCGTCAAGCCGACGTACGGCGGGACTTCGCGGTACGGGTTGATCGCACTGGCCTCCTCGCTCGACACCCCGGGGCCGTGTGCCCGGACGACGCTGGATGCGGCGCTGCTGCACGAGGCCATCGCCGGGTGGGACCCGATGGACTCCACCTCGATCAACCAGGACGTCCCCCCTGTCGTGGCGGCTGCCCGCAACGGTGACGTCTCCGGTCTGCGGATCGGTGTCGTCAAGGAGCTCGGTGGCGAGGGCTACCAGCCGGGTGTCGAGGCTCGCTTCCACGAAGCGGTTGAGCTGCTCACCAAGCTGGGCGCCGAGGTCGTCGAGGTTTCCTGCCCGCACTTCCAGTACGCACTCCCGGCGTACTACCTGATCCTGCCGAGCGAGGCCTCGTCCAACCTGGCCAAGTTCGACGCGATGCGGTACGGGCTGCGCGTCGGTGACGACGGCACGAACAGCGCCGAGAAGGTGACGAGCCTGACTCGCGAGGCCGGGTTCGGCGACGAGGTCAAGCGCCGCATCATCCTCGGTACGCACGCGCTGTCGAGCGGTTACTACGACGCGTACTACGGCCAGGCGCAGAAGGTCCGCACGTTGATCGCGCAAGACTTCACGAAGGCCTACGAGCAGGTCGACGTGCTGGTCTCGCCGGCCACGCCGACGACCGCGTTCGCGATCGGCGACCGGATCGACGACCCGATCGCCATGTACAAGAACGACCTCTGCACGATCCCGTCGAACCTGGCCGGTAACGCGGCCGCGTCATTCCCGTGCGGCCTGGCCGACGAGGACGGCCTGCCGGTCGGCTTCCACGTGATGGCCCCGGTGCTGCGCGACGACCTGCTGTACACGGTCGGCGCCGCGCTCGAGTCCGCGCTGGCCGAGCAGTGGGGCGGCGTACTGATGTCGAAGGCCCCGGAGCTGGAGGTGACCCGATGACCGCGGATGTCGTAGCAATCGAAGATGCCCTCGCGCAGTACGACCCGGTCATGGGTCTCGAGGTCCACGTCGAGCTGAACACCAAGTCGAAGATGTTCTGCGGCTGCCCGACCGAGTTCGGCGCCCCGCCGAACACGCAGACCTGCCCGGTCTGCCTCGGCCTGCCCGGCGCGCTCCCGGTCGTGAACCGGCGCGGCGTCGAGTCCGCGATCAAGATCGGCCTCGCGCTGAACTGCGAGATCGCCGAGTGGTGCCGGTTCGCCCGGAAGAACTACTTCTACCCGGACATGCCGAAGAACTTCCAGACCTCGCAGTACGACGAGCCGATCGCCTTCAACGGCTGGACCGAAGTTGTGGTCGACGGCGAGACGTACCGGATCGAGATCGAGCGCGCCCACATGGAGGAGGACACCGGCAAGTCCACCCACGTCGGTGGCGCGACCGGCCGCATCCAGGGCGCGTCGCACTCGCTGGTCGACTACAACCGGGCCGGCATCCCGCTGATCGAGATCGTCACCAAGACGATCGAGGTCCCGCCGGCCAAGGCCGCCGCAGTGGCGCGTGCTTTTGTCAGCCAGCTGCGCGATCTGCTGCTGGCGCTGGACGTCTCGGACGTCCGGATGGACCAGGGCTCGCTGCGCTGTGACGCGAACGTGTCGCTGAAGCCGACCGGTACGACGGCTCTGGGGACGCGCACCGAGACCAAGAACGTCAACTCGTTCCGCTCGGTCGAGCGCGCCATCACCTACGAGATCACCCGGCAGGCCGCCGTACTGAACGCCGGCGGGAAGATCCTGCAGGAGACCCGCCACTGGCACGAGGACACCGGCATCACCACCTCCGGCCGGGAGAAGTCCGACGCCGACGACTACCGCTACTTCCCGGAGCCGGACCTGGTCCCGGTCGCGCCCTCGCGCGAATGGGTCGAGGAACTGCGGGCCACCCTGCCCGAGGCCCCGTCCCTGCGTCGCGCGCGGCTGCAAGCCGAGTGGGGTTTCACCGACCTGGAGATGCGCGACGTCATCAACAGCGGCGCCCTGGAGCCGATCGTCGCGACGATCGACCTCGGCGTCGCCGCCTCCGCCGCCAAGAAGTGGTGGCTCGGCGAGCTCGCCCGCTTCGCCAACGAGTCCGGCACGGATTTGGATGCGTTGCCGGTCGGCCCGGCGCAGGTCGCCGAGGTTCAGAAGCTCGTCGACGAAGGCACCCTCAACGACAAACTGGCCCGCCAGGTCTTCGAGGGCTTGCTGGCCGGCGAAGGCAGCCCGGCTGAGGTCATCGAGAAGCGCGGCCTGGCCCTGGTCTCCGACGACGGCCCGCTCATCGAGGCGATTGATCGAGCGATCGCCGCGAACCCCGGCGTGGTCGAAAAGGTCAACTCCGGCAAGCCCGCCGCGGCCGGTGCGCTGATCGGTGCGGTCATGAAGGACATGCGCGGCCAGGCAGACGCCGCGAAGGTCCGCGAGCTGCTGAACGCGAAGCTGGGTATTTCGTAGTTAGCGCGATGGGTGGTGGGGTTTCGCCTCACCACCCGCCGTCGCCCTCGCGGCCCGGCTTACTCAGTCGGCGGGTCCGATCGGCGTACGAGTTGTGCGGAAGCGGGCTCGTAGGGGAGCGACGTCTACTTCGGGCAGCTGGGTCTCGATCACGTCGTAGGTTTCTTCGACCAGCTCACGGAGCACTTCACCGGCCACCGGCGGGGGAGCGGTGAAGACTTCGCGCAACCGCCGCGCCAGCTCACGCGGCGCGTGGACAAGCTCAGCCTCCATCGCATCCAGTCGCTTGAACGCGAGGACGTGCCCGCTGTAGCGCCGGTTCACCGCGTGCAGCACGGCGAGCATCTGATGAGTGATCCGAAGGAACTCGCGGGCGAGCAGCATCGGGTTGTCACGCTCGGCCAGCATCTGACAGCGCCAGAACTTGTCGATCGCCCCGTCCCGCTCGACGATCGCGATCGCGAGCCCGCGCGGGTACGTCGCCGCCCGCCGCTGCCATCGCTCGACAAGCTCCGGTCGTCGCCCGCCAACCTCTCGGCCATCGACGAGTCCCTTGAGCAGCCCGAGGCCGTCCGCGTCCGGAACACACGCATCGAGGACAAGATCGAGCGTCTCCTCGACCGCGCTCGACAGGGCGTGTTCGACGTCGATCGCCAACCCGTCGACCGACAGGTAGTCGAACCACGGCGAGCGCCCACCCTCCGGCGTACCTGCCCGAACACTCGGCGCCGGCGCCAGCCGCTCAGCCATCGTCGGCGGCCGCGCCCAGAACACGCCGACCTCGACGTCCGACCATCGATCCGCGTCACCACGAGCGGTGGATCCGCCGAGCATGACCGCATCCACGCCGGGCATTCCGGCGTACGCGGCCAGCACGAGTGCTACCGCCGTACGCCGGTAGTCGGCGTGATTCATGCTGGTCAGGCTGCGTTCGAGCGCGCTGTCTTCTTCTTGGCGCGGGTCTTGCGGCTCGTCTGGGCAGGCTGCCGCCGCACCGGCGGCTTCTGGTCGACAACAGGCTCGGTATCGGCGGGCTTGGACTCCGCGGCCGGTTCGGGTTCAGGTGCGCTCACCACAGGCTCCGGCTCAACGACCGGCTCAGGCGCCGGCTGCGAAGCAACCACCGGCTCAGCCTCCACTGGCAGCACAGCCTCGACCTCCGGCCTCGGCTCCAGCTCGCTGTCCAGCAAGCGAAGCGCGACGGCCGCGTCGTCCACGGCGCACCGGACCTCGTAGTACGTCGGCGTGATCACCTCGACCGGCGGTGCATCCGGCCGGTTCCGCACGAGCCCCTGGAACAGTCCCCACAGCGCCCCGACGAGCACGCCGTACACGAAGCCCCACAGCAGCACCGAGAACGCCGACAGCGTCGTCTCCGCGACCAGTGTCACGAACACGCCGCTCAACACGCCGAGCAGCGCGCCCGCGCCGGCGCTCGCCAGAGTACGGCGTACGACGGGCACCGCGGCCTGTCTGCGCGACAGCCGGAGCTCGGCGCCGACCACCTCCAGGCTTCGTGAGTCCATCCCGAAACTGCGCAGGTAGCCGACTGTCTGCTGAGCATCCGCAAAGGTGCTCACCGAAGCGACGACACTGCTTGGGACGACGGACGCCTGGTCGGGCCGCATACCAACTCCTCCGAAAAAAGCCTTTTGTGTAAGGGGTTCCTCCCCACTAGTACCAGACGGCCGAAATCCTCAAACGGTTGACGAGTCAGATGACAGTCGGACAACAACTGTGCTTCAACCAGACCTCACCCAATCGTCACCCGCAGGATCCGATCGTCGCCGTCTCGGCTGTTGCCGCGGCCGTCGGTGTTCGAGGTCGTCAGCCACAACGAGCCGTCCGGCGCGACCTCGACCGTCCGCAGTCGCCCGTACTTGCCGACGAAGAAGGCCTGCGGTTCGCCGATTCGCTTGCCGCCCGCGACCGGGATCGCCCACAACCGCTCGCCCCGCAACGACGCCATGAAGATGTGTCCCTTGGCGAACGCGATCCCGCTCGGCGACGCGTCCTTCGTCGCCCACTGCGCGATCGGGTCGACCATGCCGTCCAGTCCGCTGATCCCCTCCGCGGCCGGCCAGCCGTAGTTCGCGCCCGGAGTGATCGCGTTCAGTTCGTCCCAGGTGTTCTGCCCGAACTCCGCGGAGTACAGCTGGCTCCCGTCGAACGCCAGCCCCTGGACGTTCCGGTGCCCCTTGCTGATCCACATCCGGCCGCCCGGGTTCCCCGGTGCCGCCTTGCCCTCGGTCGTGATGCGCAGGATCTTCCCGCCGAGCGAGTTGTCGTCCTGCGAGTTCGGCCGCTCGCCGCCGTCGCCGGTCCCGACGTACAGGAAGCCGTCCGGTCCGAACCGCAACCGCCCGCCGTTGTGGATCGCCGCCTGCGGAATCCCCTCCAGGATCGTCGTCTGCTCCGACAGGCGACCGTCCTTGTAGCTCAGCCGCGCGATCCGGTTGTCGTTAGAGCTCGAGAAGTACGCATACACGTACGGCGCCTTGGGGTCGACCGCGAGGCCGAGCAACCCACCCTCCGACGAGGCATCCACCCCGTCGACAGTGCCAACCTCGGTGGCCTGCCCGTCAACGATCCGCTTCACCTTGCCGCTGTCCCGTTCAGCCACCAACGCGCTCTTGTCCGGCAAGAACGCCAACCCCCACGGCACCTCGATCCCACTCACCACCGTCGACGCCACAGTCAGCCCGATCCGGCTGCCCCCTGTCGCGGGCGCGCTCGTCGTACCGGAGCTGGTCGGTGACGGCGCAGCGCCTCCCTCCGAAGAACACCCCGCCACCAAAGCCAGCGCGGCCACCGCCACCACAACCCGTCCGACCACGCCGTCTCCTCAGCTCGCAGGTCCCCCCAAGCTATCGCCCCACCCCAGCCCGAACCCCCGGTACGACGTACCGCGCCACCAACTCGAGCGACCGCATCGCCACCTCGTGCGCCATCCCCGGCAACCGCATCCAGTGCGCGAACTCCACGAACCGCGTCTCCGCGTGCAGCGCGATCAACTTTTGTACGACGTCGTCCGGCGTACCGACGAGGTAGTCGTCCTGCCGCAACACCGGCGGTTCGTTCCCGCCGTACGACGCGATCTCGCCCTCGAGATACGCGATCCCCGGCGCCGCCTCGGCCCACGCCTGATCCGCGTCCTCGTGCACATGCATGATCCCCGTACAGATCAGCGGCGGCACCTCCGCGAGCACCTCGTCCATCAACCGCTGCCGAGCCACGAAATCCTTTGGCGTCGCGCAGTAGACGATCACGCCGTCCCCAACCCGCGCCGCCCGCCGGATCCCTGCCGCGGTCACCCCCGCCACATAGATCGGCACGTCATGCCCCGGCCGCGGCGTCACCCCCAACTCCCCGGCCCACGCCCGCCGGATCGTGTCCACGCCCTCCTCCAGCAACCGCCCGCGCCGCCGCCGATCCACCCCGAACACCTCGAACTCCCGCTCGGCGTACCCCTGCCCCACGCCCAACACGAACCGCCCACCCGACACCAGATCCAGTACGGCGGCCTCCTCCGCCACCAAGACGGGATGCCGAAACGGCAACACCAGCACGTTCGTCCCCACCCGGATCCACTCGGTCCGCCCCAGCAAAGCCCCCGCCATCACCAACGGCGAAGGCAGCACCCCGTCCCGCGCCAGATGATGCTCCGACAACCAAGCACTCGAAAACCCGAGCCCCTCAGCCGCAGCGACCTCCGCCCCCACCCCGCCGTAACGGTCTCCTCGAACATCCACCAAAACCCCGAACTCAAGAACCATCCCCCACCGTCACCCGCCACCACCCAGGCGTCCAATGCCGATGTCGAGCACACTTCATGCACACCCGACATCGACCAGACGCATACCCAGCCGGCTAGCTGAGCCAGGTGGGGCGGAGGGGGAAGTGGGCGTCGGTGCCGTCGAGTTTTACGGCGAGGAACTGGTGGAGCTGGGTGTTGTTGCGTTCGAAGCCGACTCGGCAGGCGGCTAGGTACAAGCCCCAGATCTTGGCGGTGGCGGGGCCTACCTCGGCGACGGCCTCGTCCCAGTGGGACTCCAGGTTGTCGGACCAGGCGGCCAGGGTCAGGGCGTAGTGCTCGCGGAGGTTTTCGGCGTGGCGGACTTCGAAGCCGGCGTCTTGGGCTTCGGCGATGATGCGGCCGGAGCCGATGAGTTCGCCGTCGGGGAAGATGTAGCGGTCGATGAAGGCGCCGGTGGAGCGGTAGCGGTTGTCGGGGCGGGTGATGGAGTGGTTGAGGAGGCGGCCGCCGGGCTTCAGGCGGTCGAGCAGGAAGCCGAAGTACGACGGGTAGTTGCGGACGCCGATGTGTTCGGTGAGACCGATGGAGCTGATCGCGTCGAAGTCTCGTTCGGCGACGTCGCGGTAGTCGAGGAAGCGCACTTCGGCCAGATCTTCCAGGCCTTCGCGTTTGATGGCCTCCGAGGCCCATTCGGCTTGGGCGGCCGACAGGGTGACGCCGAGGGCTTTGACGCCGTACTCGCGGGCCGCGTGGCGGACCATGCCACCCCAGCCGCAGCCGACGTCGAGTAGGCGCATGCCGGGCTTCAGGTCGAGCTTCCGCGCGACCAGGTCGTACTTCTCGTACTGCGCCTCTTCCAGCGAAGCCTCCGCGGTCGGATAGACCGCGCAGGTGTAGGTCATGGAGGGGCCGAGGACGAACTCGTAGAACGTGTTGGACACGTCGTAGTGGTGGTGGATGGCGACCTTGTCGCGCAGGCGGGAGTGGCGCAGGCCCTCGAAGGTACGGCGCCACTTCGGCAGGTGCTCCTGCGGTGGCGGCGGTGGCGGCTTCAGGTGGGACCAGCCGAGGCCGCGGACGATGCGGAGGGCTTCGGCCGGGGTGGGGCGCTCGAAATGGACCTGGTTGAGCATCATCCGCATGAAGTCGTACGGGTTCGCGGGGTGGATGCCGGTGATCTCGAGGTCGCCCATGACATAGGCGCGAACCATGCCCAGGTCGCCGGGTGCGGTGAGGACGTAGGACAGGCCGCGTTCGTTCGCGAGGTGCATATGGATCGGCGAGTCCGCGGGGCCGGTTGCACTGCCGTCGTACGCCGTGAAGCGGAAGGGGAGGCCTTCCGGCGTCACTGTGGTCAGGGCGTCTGCGATGGATACCTGGGTTGCGAGCGTCGTCATCGGCGCGTCACCGCCTTTTCGTAGAGCCCGGTGAGCCGGGCGTCCGGGTCATAGCGTTTCTTCACCTCGGTCAGAGCCGGGACGTTGTAGAGGCGGTCGAAGGTGTCTCGGTCGTAGTACGCGTCGGAGTAGAGCGACTTGTGGCCACCGAAGCGGGCGACGGCGTCCTCGATCGCGCGGTTGACGTCGCCGTCCGCAGCGCCGGGTGCGATCGGAACGGTGCCCCAGAAGCCGACGTTGACGTACGTCTCGCCAGGCTCCAGCGGATACAGCGGCCAGGACTCGGATCCGCGGAGCCGCAGCGGGCACAGCCAGACCGGTCGCATGCCGACCGAAGCATCGAACCACCGCAGGAAGTCGGCCAGCCGCGCCACCGGAATCTCCACATCCTGTACGACGCGCTCGCGCGGCGCAGCACCGCGGCGCTCGCTGATCCGCGCAGCGACGTGGTGACGATTCTCGAAACCAACGAGCTTGTGGAACACGTCGCTGCGACGCCACCGGCGCGGCCAGAACCGCCGTACCCAAGGGTTTTGGGCACCGAAGGCGGCGGAGCACCAGAACCAGTCGGTGTCCCAGCGCCACAGGTAGTCGTGCGCGGTGAGGAAGTCGGTCTGCCGCTGCTGGATCGAGCGGTAGTAGATCTGCTGGCCGGTGTAGTCGCTGGTGTGGACAGCCGCGTCGCTGTTCCGGCCGAGCGTCAGATACGCCTCGGAAGGACTGAACGCGACCCCGTCGACGAAGTGCACGGGCTCGTCGCGGTAGGAGCCTGAGGCAACAATTTCGTCGATGGCCGGCGCGAGCTGGTCGAGCTCCAGGCGCACGTGCCGGAGCGCGACGTACGGCGAGATGCGGTCGAGCGAGATCCGCAGCCGGGTGGCGTAGCCGAGCGTGCCGTAGGAGTTCGGGAACATCCGGAAGAGCTCGGCATGTTCGCCCGAAGGTCGCGCGGTCACCACCTCACCCGCACCCGTGAGGATGTCCATCTCCAGCACGGATTCGTGCGGCAGCCCGGCGCGGAACGACGACGACTCGATCCCGAGCCCGGTCACCGCGCCGCCCAGCGTGATCGTCTTGAGCTGCGGGACCACCATCGGCGTCAGCCCGTGCGGCAGGGTCGCCGCGACCAGGTCCTCGTAGGTGCACATGCCCTGGACGTCGGCCGTCCGCGCGACCGGGTCGACGCTGATCACACCGGTCAGCCCGGAGACGTCCAGCCCCGGCCGCTCGAGCTCGGTGCGCGGGCGGAACAGGTTCGAACTGCGCTTGGCGAGCCGCACGGGCTCACCGACCGGAATCCGCTCGTACGACGTGCGGAGCCGGCCTACCGCCTGATCGTGCGCGAGCGTCGCTGCTGCATCCGATGTCGAAGGCACCTAATCAGAGTACGACGGTGGTCCGGCCGCCGCACGGGACTTCTCACGCCTCGTACGGCGAACTGTCCGTGGCGGCGAGTAGGTTTTCCTCATGGGTGATGTCGTGAGGGCGTGGCTACCGTGGGACGACTCCGAGCGGGTGCTCGACGGGGTGCCGGCGGGGGTGTCCGCGCAGGATGGGCCCGAAGGGGCCGAGTTCTTCGTGCCGGGGTACATGGTGGGCGTCGACCTGCCCGCGGCGTTCGCGGCGATGCCGGAGCTGAAGGTCGTGCAGCTGCAGACGGCGGGATATGAGGCCGTTCTGCCGCATCTGCCGGAGGGCGTCACCTTGTGCAACGCCCGCGGGGTCCACGACGCTTCGACGGCCGAGTTGACGGTCGGGCTGATCCTGGCGTCGTACCGGCGGCTGCCGCGGGCGGTCCGCAACCAGGAGCTCGGGGTGTGGCCGACCGACTACGTCGAGATGGACGACTCGCTCGCTGATCGCACCGTGCTGATCGTCGGGTACGGGTCGATCGGGGAGGCGCTGGAGCGGCGGCTGGCCGGGTTCGAGTGCGAGGTCATCCGGGTGGCCCGGCGTCCGCGCGAGGGCGTCCACCCGACGACCGAGCTCCCCGACCTGCTGCCTCGCGCGGACGTCGTCGTACTGCTGACGCCGGCGACCGACGAGACACGCGGCATGGTCGACGCCAAGTTCCTCGCGCAGCTGAAGGACGGCGCGCTGCTGGTCAACGTCGCGCGCGGTGTCATCGTCGACACCGGCGCGCTCGTGGCCGAGCTCGGCACCGGCCGGATCTCGGCCGCCCTCGACGTCACCGACCCCGAGCCGTTGCCGTCAGGTCATCCGTTGTGGTCTGCTCCGAATGTGCTGATCAACCCGCATCGCGGGGGTGCCTCGACGGCGTTCGAGCCGCGGGTCGCCCGGTTGGTGCGGGCGCAGCTGGAGCGGTTCGCGCAGGGGGAAGCACTCGTCAATGTGGTGGCGGGGCCGCCACGCTAGTTCGTCGATCCACTGGAGGACAACGATGTCCGAGGCCGTACTGCTGATCGGGACCAAGAAGGGGCTCTGGATCGGCCGCAGCGACGCTGCGCGCCGGGAGTGGAGGCTCGACGGACCCGCGTTCGAGATGCAGGGCGTGTACGCCGTGGGCATCGACACGCGCGGTGAGCGACCGCGACTCTTCGCCGGTGGCACGAGTGAGCACTGGGGACCGGCGGTCTTCCACTCCGACGACCTCGGGCAGACGTGGGACGAGCCGCCGGAGGGCTCGATCGGGTTCCCGGCCGGGACGGACGCGTCGCTGGAGCGGGTCTGGCAGATCCAGCCGGCGCCGGCTTCCCAGCCTGGAGTTGTGTACGCCGGTAGTCAGCCGTCGGCGTTGTGGAAGTCGACCGACGGGGGAGTGACGTTCGAGCTGGTCCGCGGGTTGTGGGACCACCCGCATCGCGAGCAGTGGGGCGCGGGCTTCGGCGGTCAGGCGGTGCACACCGTGCTGCCGCATCCGGTCGACCCGGCGCGGGTGAGTGTCGCGATGTCGACCGGCGGGGTCTACCAAACGACTGACGGCGGAGCGACGTGGTCCCCGGCGAATCACGGGATCAAGGCGTACTTCCTGCCGGACCCGGATCCCGAGTTCGGTCAGTGCGTGCACAAGCTGGCCGGGCATCCCGACGTACCGGAGCGGATGTTCGCGCAGAACCACCACGGGGTGTACCGGTCCGACGACGGCGGTCAGATCTGGAAGAGCATCGCGGACGGACTGCCGTCAGACTTCGGGTTCCCGATCGCAGTGCACCCGCACGAGCCCGACACGGTGTACGTCTTCCCGTTGGTGGCCGACGGCAACCGAATCCCGACGGATGCCAGCTGTCGCGTCTATCGGTCACGTGATGCGGGTGCGACCTGGGAGCCGCTGACGAAGGGGCTTCCGGAGGTTTCGTATGTGCCGGTGCTTCGCGACGCGCTGACCACGGACGCAGCTGAGTCGGCGGGTGTGTACGTCGGCACGCGTGACGGTTGTGTCTACGCCAGCGCGGACGCCGGGGACACCTGGGTCGAGGTCGCCAGCCACCTGCCCGACGTACTGACGCTGCGCGCCGCGGTGATCTGACGATGATCACGCTCCGGCTCCCGCCCGTCCTGCGCCCCTTCGCGGGCGGAGCCGACTGCGTCGAGGTCGAAGGCACCACCGTGGCCGACGCCCTCGCAGCCACGGCTCCGGCGCTCCGGCGTCGCCTCACGGACGAGCAAGGAGCAGTCCGCCGCCACGTCAACGTCTACCTCGGCTCCGACAACATCCGCGACCTCGACGGCCCCGACACCCCATTGCCCGACGGCGCCGAACTGCTGATCCTCCCCAGCGTCGCCGGCGGCTAACACCGGCGCGATAGCTTCGCGGGATGACGGGTGAAGTGATCGTGCTGACCGGTCCGCCGGGGGCCGGTAAGTCGACAGTTGCCGAGCTGCTCGCGTCGGACGCTGACCGGCCGGCCGTGCATCTCGTCACGGACCAGTTCTTCACCGCGATCCGCACGGGCTTCATCCCGCCGTACCTGCCGGAGGCCGCGGCGCAGAACGACGTGGTCGTCGACGCCTACGTAGCCGCGGCGGCAACGTACGCGCGGGGCGGTTACGACGTGATTGTCGACGGTGTTGTCGGCCCGCATTACGTGCCTCCGTTTCGGGCGGTCGCGCGGAACGACGGTCTGGTCCTGTCGTATGTCGTGCTGCGGCCGGCGCTTGACGAAACCATCGTTCGCGCTCAAACCCGTGGTCCCGAATCGCTCCGTGACGAAGGCGCCATCAGTCACATGTACGGTGCCTTCGCCGACCTGGGGCCGCTGGAGCACCACGCTCTCGACACCACCAACGAGTCGGTGACGGGGACAGCTGAGGCAGTGCGGCGCGGGCTGGTGGCTGGGACGTTCCGGCTTCGGTGAGGCGTCGGGAAGGACACGTAGTGGTGGGGCGGCGTGGGGTGGTGCACGCCTGGGCGTGTGGCCGCGGAGGTAGTACTACGTGTCGTTACCGACGAGACGTCAGTGGCGGAAGAGGCGGACGCCGGTGGGGGACCAGTTGATGGCGTGTTCGGCGCAGGCGGCGGCTACCTGGTCGGAGCGGATGGAGCCGGCGGGCTCGGCGATGTGGGTGACGCCGAACCCGGCCGCGACTTCTACGTTGTCGGGGAAGGGGAGGGCACCGTCGGAGACCATGCACACGCCGGTGAGCGGCTCGGCGGACTGGCGGGACTGCCAGTCGGCCGCTTTGAGGCCGGCCAGGCGGGTGCAGTCGACGCGGGACTGTTGACCGGCGCCGATGCCGATGGCCATGCCGTCCTTCAGGAGAGCCACGGTGTTGGACTGCGTGTAGCGGACGACGATCAGGCCGAGCAACAGGTCGCGAGCGGCGGCGTCGTTCACATCGACGGACAGCAGGTCGCGCGTGAGCGGTAGGTCGTCGCGCGACTGCTCAAGGCGGAGACCGTACAGCTCACGCACTTCCGAAGACGGCGGCTCGAACGCAGGATCCGCCTCCAGCACCAGATACGTCCCACGCTTCTTGGCCGCGAGCACCTCGACCACACCAGGTGCGTAGCCCGGCGCGATGATGCCGTCGCTCACCACACCACGCAGGACACCAGCCAGCTCCAAGTCCACCGGATGCGAGACCGCCACGAAATCGCCGTACGACGACTTGGGGTCGGCATCCCGTGCCCGCCGGTACGCGTTGGCGACCGACATACCGAGTGCAGCGCCGGCCGGCGAGACGTGCTTGTACGACGCCGCCGCAGGCACGCCGAAAGCACCAGCTGCCTCCCGCACGAGCTGCCACCCGGTCAGCGCGTCCAGCACATTGATGTACGACGGACTCCCGGCCACCACCGTGAACGGTGCCTTTGAACCAACAGCCGTCGTCGAAGCGGCCTGGTGAGGATTCATTCCGTAGCGCATGAGCACACCTCCCGAAAAGGAGGCGCCCAGGCGGACGACGCCACGTAGCTGTCCGCTCCCCGGTGGTAACCCACCCTCGCCAGTCGCGGTAACCAAAGCCTATTGCAGGAAAGTGCAATTTCGAACCACAGCCCTCCCCGGAGTCCTACGATCCGCGAATGGGGTTCTTCACGCGCAAGGTGGCGGACGCGTCCGGCCTCAGGCTCGACCAGGCCTGGCTCGACGACGACCTCGACGCGGCGTACGCGGCGGTCCGGCAGGGCGAGTTGTCGACCGGGCTGGCGCTGCTCAAGGTGACGCCGGCCAACACGAACCTGCGGTCGATCCGGGCGACCGGCTTGGCGAAGGCGGCGATCGGGCGGAGCGAGCAGCTGGAGCTGCGGCTGGAGGCTTATCCGAAGGATCCCGATCTGCTGTTGTGGTTCGGGCAGACGCTGGTCTTCGAGGCGTGGGCGGTGCGGACCGGGCAGCTGGCGCAGGACGTGTCGGAGCAGCGGCTCGCGATGTTCCACGACATTCTCCGTACGGCGGCCGAGGTGCTGCAGGGCGCGATCATCGCGGCCGCGGACGACGCGGTGCCGTGGGAGGTGCTGCAGTGGGCGGCCCTGGGACTGCAGGCGGAGCTCGAGGACAAGGCCGAGATCTTCCATGCCGCGCTGGTCCGCCACCCGGGCAGCTATGCGGCGCACACCGGCCGGGTTCAGGTGCTGGCGAAGAAGTGGTCCGGTCTGGAGCTCGCCGAGCTGGTCGATTTCGGCGACGCGGTGGTGGCGCGGGCGCGGCCCGGCAGCGTGCTCTGCAGCATTGCGGCCCATGTTTTCAACGAGGTCTGGCTCGAGGTCGCCTCCGACAAGGACCCGCCGCGCGTGCAGCGCATGCGGCGGTACGCGCGCGAGGTGACCGGCCGCCGGCCCGAGCTGATGGCCGCCCGCGACAAGTGGTGGAGCGACGCCCGTACGCCGGATCCCGCCGATGTCTCGGCGAACGGCGCGATGGCATTCGCGCTCAAGTGGGCGAGCGCGAAGCCGCAGGCGATGGAGCACGCCTGCGCGACCAAGGGCCGGATCGAGAGCGTGCCGTGGGGCTACGTTGGCGGCGTCAGCGGCTTCGCAGAAGCCCTCGCGAAGCAGATGGACTAAGCCTTCTCGGCGCGAAACACCATCAACCGCGACTCCGGCGTGAACGCCTCGCCGCGCCAACCGCCCAGCACCTGAACGGCAAACCCGGCCGCCTCCAACGCGTCGCTGATCTCGGTCGCCGAGCGGAAATACAGCTCGGTGCGGTAGACATCGTCGCGGCCATCGTCGTACAGGTTGTGTGCGTCGAAGACGACCCGGCCGTCGGCGACCTCGATCAGATCGAGCCACTCGGTGAGGTGGCCGACAGGAGTATCCCGTTCCCCGTACGTCGCCTCGCGCGTCCACGACTCCCAGGCTCGCGCCTCGGGGTTCCGCGACTCGAAGACCAGTACGCCGCCAGTCCGCAGCGCACCGGCCAGAGTGGTCAGCGCTGCCGGCAGATCGGGGATGTGCATGACCGAATTGCCGGTGGAGAGGGCGAGATCGACATCCCCGGTGGCCTTGATGGCGGAGTGGTCCCCGTCGATCCAGGTGACTGTGCTCGGGGTGCGGCGCGCGTAGTTCAGCATCGTCGGGCTGGGATCGACCCCGATCACCTCACGGTCGCCGACCGCCAACGTCCGGGTCAGCAGCCCGGTACCGCAGCCAAGATCGACGATCTTGCGCGCGCCGAGACTGTCGGCCAGCGCGCGGACGAAGTCGTGATCGGAACCGGAAGGGTTGTCGACGTCGTAGAGCTCGACCAGCTTCTCGTCACCATAAGGATCCACAGCGCGAACGCTAGAGAGCCCGAATCCCCACGGCAACGTGATTAGAGTGAGCCCATGGTCGATGTGAAGCCGCGCAGCCGCACAGTCACCGACGGTCTGGAAGCCACCGCCAGCCGGGGAATGCTCCGGGCGGTCGGAATGGGCGATGACGACTGGGTGAAACCGCAGGTCGGGGTGGCATCGAGCTGGAACGAGATCACCCCGTGCAACCTCTCGCTGGATCGGCTCGCGAAGGCGGTCAAGGAGGGCGTGCACGCGGCCGGTGGGTACCCGCTGGAATTCGGCACGATCAGCGTCTCCGACGGCATCTCGATGGGTCACGTCGGCATGCACTACTCGCTGGTCAGCCGCGAGATCATCGCCGACTCGGTGGAGACGGTGATGGAGGCCGAGCGTCTCGACGGCTCGGTCCTGCTGGCCGGCTGCGACAAGTCGTTGCCCGGCATGCTGATGGCGGCCGCGCGGCTCGATCTCGCGAGCGTCTTCCTGTACGCCGGTTCGATCATGCCCGGCCGGTTGGGCGACAAGGACGTCACGATCATCGACGCCTTCGAGGCCGTCGGTGCGTGCGTTCGTGGTCTGATCACGCGGGAGGAGGTCGACGCCGTCGAGCGCGCGATCTGCCCGGGCGAAGGTGCCTGCGGCGGCATGTACACGGCCAACACGATGGCCGCCTCCGCGGAAGCCCTCGGGATGTCGTTGCCTGGTTCGGCTGCGCCGCCCGCCGTGGATCGCCGTCGGGACGGCTACGCCCGGAAGTCCGGCGAGGCCGTGGTCGGCCTGCTGCAGAAGGGGATCACGGCACGCCAGATCCTCACCAAGGAAGCCTTCGAGAACGCCATCGCCGTCGTGATGGCGCTCGGCGGCTCGACGAACGCCGTACTGCATCTGCTCGCGATCGCCCGGGAGGCCGAGGTCGATCTGACGCTCGCCGACTTCAACCGGGTCGGCGACAAGGTGCCGCACCTCGGTGATCTGAAGCCGTTCGGCCGGTACGTGATGACCGACGTGGACCGCGTCGGCGGCATCCCGGTGATCATGCGCGCGCTCCTCGATGCCGGTCTGCTGCACGGCGACTGCCTGACCGTCACCGGCAAGACGATGGCCGAGAACCTCGCCGACATCGCTCCGCCCGACGTCGACGGCGCGATCATCCGAGCGCTGGACAAGCCGATCCACCCGACCGGCGGCATCACGATCCTGCACGGCACGCTCGCCCCGGAAGGCGCGGTCGTGAAGAGCGCCGGCTTCGACTCCGACGTGTTCGAGGGGACCGCGCGGGTGTTCGACGGCGAGCGGGCCGCGATGGACGCCGTACCGGAGTTGCAGCCGGGCGACGTCGTCGTCATCCGGTACGAAGGCCCGAAGGGCGGGCCGGGGATGCGCGAGATGCTGGCGGTCACCGGCGCGATCAAGGGCGCCGGCCTCGGCAAGGACGTGCTGCTGCTCACCGACGGCCGCTTCTCCGGCGGTACGACGGGCCTCTGCGTCGGTCATGTCGCCCCGGAAGCGGTCGACGGCGGACCGATCGCGTTCGTCCGCGACGGCGACCGGATCACCCTCGACGTCGCCAACCGCACCCTCGAACTCCACGTCGACCCCGAAGAATTGACCCGCCGTACCGAGGGCTGGACCCCGAAGCAACCCGCGATCACCAAGGGCGTGCTCGGCAAATACACCCGCCTCGTCCGCTCCGCCTCCGAAGGCGCCGTCTGCATCTGACCGCCGCCCGCCCCGGCAATTTGAGGGGATAACCGTTCAAGTCGCCCCTTCTCTGCTCGTTATTTCAGGGGAGAAGGGTGCAGTTGAGGGGATATCCGTTCAAATGCACCCGGGGGCGGAGGGGGTGCGGGGCGCCACGGGATGGGATGGGTGTCTCGGATGGTGGGACGGGCGGTGCCCGAACTTGACCTGGCGACGGTGCGCGGGCGAATAATGCCTACATGCGATCGATTCTCCTCGTACTTGTGCGGCGCGCCGACTGACGCGACCACTGAGTCGAGCGCGCCCCTTCAGCCAACCGGCGGAAGGGGTTTTTTGTTGCCAATGCGACTATCCGAGACCCGGACAAGCGGCGGTAACGACCACCAGCGAGGATGGATCGGTCGCGAAAAGCTAGGCCAATGAACGTGACCAGGATTGAGGGAAGGCACTCATGAGTGAGCAGCTGACCGGGGCACAGGCTCTGATCCGCGCACTGGAACATGCCGGAGTGGACACCGTCTTCGGCATCCCGGGCGGCGCGATCCTCCCGGCGTACGACCCGATGCTCGACTCGACCCAGATCCGCCACATCCTGGTACGCCACGAGCAGGGCGCCGGCCACGCGGCCCAGGGGTACGCCGCCGCCTCCGGCAAGGTGGGAGTCTGTATGGCGACCTCCGGCCCCGGCGCGACGAACCTGGTGACGCCGATCGCCGACGCCTACATGGACTCGGTCCCGCTGGTCGCGATCACCGGCCAGGTGGCCAGCGCCGCGATCGGGACCGACGCCTTCCAGGAGGCCGACATCCGCGGCATCACGATGCCGATCACCAAGCACAACTTCCTGGTCAACGACCCGAACGACATCGCCAGCACGATCGCCGAGGCGTTCCACATTGCCTCCACCGGCCGGCCCGGTCCGGTCCTGGTCGACGTGACCAAGGACGCGATGCAGGCGAAGGTCGATTTCCAGTGGCCGACCGAGCTGTCGCTGCCCGGGTACCGCCCGGTCACCCGCCCGCACCCCAAGCAGGTGCGCGAGGCGGCCCGGCTGATCGTCGCTGCCGAGAAGCCGGTTCTGTACGTCGGCGGTGGCGTCATCCGCGCGCAGGCCGAGGTGGAGCTGAAGGAGCTCGCCGAGCTGCTCGGGATCCCGGTCGTGACCACTCTGATGGCCCGCGGCGCACTGCCCGACACCCACGAGCTGCACTTCGGAATGCCGGGCATGCACGGCTCCGTCTCGGCTGTCGGCGCACTGCAGCGCTCGGACCTGCTGATCACCCTCGGCGCCCGATTCGACGACCGCGTGACCGGCAAGCTGGACTCGTTCGCCCCGGAGGCGAAGGTCATCCACGCAGACATCGACCCGGCCGAGATCGGCAAGAACCGCGTCGCCGACGTGCCGATCGTGGGTGACTGCAAAGAGGTCATCACCGACCTGCTCGCCGCGCTCCGTACCGAGATCGCGAACAGCGGCCGGACCCCGTCGTACGACACCTGGCGGCACCAGCTGGAGTCGGTGCGGGAGAAGTACCCGCTCGGGTACGACGAGCCTGAGGACGGCAGCCTGTCGCCGCAGTACGTGATCCAGCGGATCGGTCAGATCGCCGGCCCGGACACGATCTACACCGCGGGCGTCGGCCAGCACCAGATGTGGTCCGCGCACTTCCTGCCGTTCGAGAAGCCGCGGCACTGGCTGAACTCCGGCGGCCTCGGCACCATGGGGTACTCGGTGCCGGCCGCGATGGGCGCGAAGGTGGCCCGGCCGGACAAGACCGTCTGGGCGATCGACGGCGACGGCTGCTTCCAGATGACCAACCAGGAGCTCGTCACCTGTGCGCTGGAAGGCATCCCGATCAAGGTTGCCGTGATCAACAATCAGTCGCTGGGCATGGTTCGGCAGTGGCAGACGCTGTTCTACGACAAGCGCTACTCCAACACCGACCTGCACTCGACCCGGATCCCGGACTTCGCCAAGCTCGCCGAGGCGATGGGCGGCGTCGGGCTGCGCTGCTCCGACAAGGCTTCCGTGGACGCGACGATCGACAAGGCGATGTCGGTGACCGACCAGCCGGTCGTGGTCGACTTCGTCGTGCACCGCGACGCGATGGTCTGGCCGATGGTCGCCGCCGGCGTCAGCAACGACGAGATCCAGATCGCCCGCGACATGGCCCCCAAGTGGGACACCGAGGAGCTGTGATGAGCAAGCACACTCTGAGCATTCTGGTCGAGAACAAGCACGGTGTGCTGGCCCGCGTGGCCGCGCTCATCTCGCGGCGCGGGTTCAACATCGACTCGCTCGCGGTCGGTCCGACCGAGCACCCCGAGGTGTCCCGGATGACGATCGCGGTCAGCGTCGACGAGCAGCCGCTGGAGCAGATCACCAAGCAGCTGAACAAGCTGGTGAACGTGATCAAGATCGTCGAACTCGAGCCCACGCAGACGGTTCAGCGCGAACTGCTGCTGGTGAAGGTGAAGGCCGACACCCTGACCAGGGGACAGGTGCTGGAGACCGTCCAGCTGTTCCGTGCGAAGGTGGTGGACGTGGCACCGGACGCGATCACGATCGAGGCGACCGGCAATCCCGAGAAACTCGAGGCCATGCTGCGGGTGCTGGAACCGTTCGGCGTCCGCGAGCTGGTGCAGTCCGGCATGGTCGCGATCGGACGGGGCAGCCGCTCGATCTCCGACCGCACGCTCCGGCCGGTCCCGGTGCCCCCGCCGCACGTCCAGTCGGGGACCCCGACCGTGCAGGCCCAGCCCCCACAACGTCACCACCCGGTGCCGGCGCCGCCGCCGGGCCGTCCCGCAGCTCCGGCCCGCCAGGGCTGACCGCAGTACTCAGCAACTACCAAGGAGAAGGCTCCCAGTGGCAGCAGAAATGTTCTACGACGACAACGCCGACCTGTCGGTGATCCAGGGCCGTCACGTGGCCGTTCTCGGCTACGGCTCGCAGGGCCACGCGCACGCGCTCTCGCTGCGCGATTCCGGCGTCGACGTCCGCGTCGGCCTGCCTGAGGGATCGAAGAGCCGGGCGAAGGCGGAGGCCCAGGGCCTGCGCGTCGTCACCCCGGCCGAGGCGTGTGAGGAGGCCGACGTGATCGTCGTCCTCGCTCCGGACCCGGCGCAGCGCAAGCTGTACGCCGAGGCGATCGAGCCGAACCTGGTCGACGGTGACGCGCTCGTCTTCGGGCACGGTTTCAACATCCGGTTCGGCTACATCAAGCCGCCGGCCGGTGTCGACGTCTTCATGGTTGCGCCGAAGGGTCCGGGGCACCTGGTTCGTCGTGAGTACACCGAGGGCCGTGGCGTCCCGGTGCTGGTCGCGGTGGAGCAGGATGCGTCCGGCAAGGCGTGGGATCTGGCGCTGTCGTACGCCAAGGGCATCGGTGGCCTGCGGGCCGGCGGTATCAAGACCACGTTCACCGAGGAGACCGAGACCGACCTGTTCGGTGAGCAGGCCGTTCTGTGCGGTGGTGTGTCGGCGCTGATCCAGGCCGGTTTCGAGACGCTGACCGAGGCCGGCTACCAGCCCGAGGTCGCGTACTTCGAGTGCCTGCACGAGCTCAAGCTGATCGTCGACCTGATCTACGAAGGCGGTATCGCCAAGCAGCGCTGGTCGGTCTCCGACACCGCCGAGTACGGCGACTACGTGTCCGGCCCACGGATCATCGACGCGTCGGTGAAGGCCCGGATGAAGGAGGTTCTCGGTGACATCACCGACGGCACCTTCGCGGCCCGCTTCATCGCCGACCAGGACGCCGGTGCGCCGGAGTTCGCCGAGTTCCGCAAGAAGAGCGAAGAGCACCCGATCGAGGCAGTCGGCAAGGAACTGCGCGGTCTGATGGCGTGGGTCAAGTCGCACGACGACGACTACGTCGAGGGCTCGTCCGCCCGCTGATCCAGTAGTCGCGAAGGCCCGGACCGTTCAGGTGGACGGTCCGGGCCTTTCGTTTATCCCGGGCATTGCCCGTCCGAGCTGGCAGAATCGTCGGCAACGGTTCGCGCAGGGTGACGAGGAGGACGATTCGGTGGTGCACGACGGCAGGCAGGCGCCGCCGCGACCGCCCCGGCGGATCCCCGCCGGCGC
Source organism: Kribbella sp. NPDC005582 (assembly GCF_040605415.1). Taxonomy (NCBI): domain Bacteria; kingdom Bacillati; phylum Actinomycetota; class Actinomycetes; order Propionibacteriales; family Kribbellaceae; genus Kribbella; species Kribbella sp. NPDC005582. The sequence goes on along the minus strand of NZ_JBEXCU010000007.1, from coordinate 200,090 downwards.
GCCCCCGCTCACCCAGTTGCAGCCCGCAGTACGCCGTACTCCGCCGCCCGTGCGTCGTCCGTGGCTCTTCGGCCGCTTCCTGGCCGGTCTCGTCGTCTTCCTGCTCGTCGTGGCGGGTGGCGTCGCCGCCGGCTGGTTCATCCGCGAGGACCGGCTGTCGATCGACCCGGCCGCAACGCGCGCCGCGTATTCGCCGAGTGTCGTCCGGGTGCTCGCGACGACCTGCTCGGGGACGGGGGAGGGCACTGGCACGATCGTCGGCAACGGTCTGGTGCTGACCGCCGGAGTCGTCGTCCAAGAGCCCAAGGGCGTCGCGGTCGTGACCTCGGACGGCGCCGTACGGCGGGCCAACGTGCTCAGCTCGGGGAACGGAATCGCGCTGCTTCAGGTGATCGGCCGGATGGGTCAGCCGGCCTTGCCGCTGGCCACCGGTACGCCGGATCCGCAGGCCGAGCGTGCTCTGTTCGGCTACACGCAGTCCGCCGAACTCGTCGTACAGCAGGTTGGTTCCGCACGCAGGCCGCGGTCGCTGGGCGAGGTGATGAACTCCGCGAAGCTCGGGGGACCGGTGGTCGCCAAGTCCGGCCAGCTGGTCGGGATGGTGACCGGTACGTCGGCAGCCGACAGCCGGATCGCCCCGGTCGCGGACCTGCGCCCGTTCGTCGCCGGCGACGGCGGAGTGGCGGAGGAGGGCGGGCGTTGTGCCGAGTCACGCGGCCCGCAGGGTGCCGTCAACCCGAAGCTGCAGGTAGCGGCGACGGCACTCGCAACGCAGGCTCAGAAACTGCTCGCCAACTACCTGGTCCTGCAGAACCGGCACGACTTCGAGGGCGTCCGGAAGTTCTATTCGCCGCGCCTGCTCGGCGCCTTGTCGCCGCAGCAAGACCGGCTCAGCCACCAGACGACGTACTTCTTCGACCCCACGATCACCGAGGTCACGCAGAACGCCGACACCAGCGTGAACGTACGGGTGTCGATGGTCGCTCTGTTCGCCTCGACCGCTCATCAGGCGAACGGCCAGACCTGCAACCGGCTCGACACGCGCTACACCCTGGTCCGGTCGGGTGCCACGCTCCTGCTCGACAAGTCCAGTCAGCAGACCTCGCCCACTCCCTGTGACGGCACCTGAGGTACGATCGCTTTCAGCGGGCACAGCGCGGTGCTCTGAACCTTCACGAGCCCCTACCGCTTTCGCAGGAGACATCTCCCATGACTGATGCGACTCGTCCCGTCGTCCTGATCGCCGAAGAGCTGAGCCCGGCCACCGTCGAGGCGCTCGGACCCGATTTCGAGATCCGGCACGCGAACGGCGCGGACCGCGCCGAGCTGATCCCCGCCATCGCCGACGTCGACGCGATCCTGATCCGCAGCGCCACCAAGGTGGACGCCGAGGCGCTCGCCGCGGCGAAGAAGCTGAAGGTCGTCGCCCGGGCCGGGGTCGGCCTGGACAACGTCGACGTGAAGGCCGCCACCCAGGCGGGCGTGATGGTGGTCAACGCGCCGACCTCCAACATCGTCAGCGCCGCCGAGCTCGCGGTCGCGCTGCTGCTGGCCGCCGCGCGCCGGGTCCCGGCCGCCGACCTCTCGCTGAAGAACGGCGAGTGGAAGCGGTCGAAGTTCTCCGGTGTCGAGCTGTTCGAGAAGACCGTCGGCATCGTCGGCCTGGGCAAGATCGGCGTCCTGGTCGCGCAGCGGCTGGCCGCCTTCGGCATGAACGTGATCGCCTACGACCCGTACGTCCAGGCCGGCCGCGCCGCGCAGATGGGCGTCCGGCTCGCCTCGCTCGACGAGCTGCTGGCCGCGTCGGACTTCATCTCGGTGCACCTGCCGAAGACCCCGGAGACCATCGGCCTGATCGGTGACGAGCAGCTGCACAAGGTCAAGCCCGAGGTCATCATCGTGAACGCTGCCCGTGGCGGCATCGTCGACGAGACCGCGCTCTACTCGGCGCTGAAGGAAGGCCGCGTTGCCGCGGCCGGCCTGGACGTCTTCGCCAAGGAGCCGTGCACCGACTCGCCGCTGTTCGAGTTCGAGAACGTCGTCGCCACACCGCACCTGGGCGCGTCCACCGAGGAGGCGCAGGAGAAGGCCGGTATCGCCGTCGCGAAGTCGGTCCGGCTCGCCCTGTCGGGTGAGCTCGTCCCGGACGCGGTCAACGTCCAGGGCGGCGTCATCGCCGAGGACGTCCGGCCGGGGATCGCCCTGACCGAGAAGCTCGGCCGCATCTTCACCGCACTGGCCGGCGGCGTCGCGCAGCAGCTCGACGTCGAGGTCCGCGGCGAGATCACGCAGTACGACGTCAAGGTGCTCGAGCTGGCCGCCCTCAAGGGTGTCTTCGCCGACGTGGTCGAGGACAACGTCTCCTACGTGAACGCGCCGCTGCTCGCGGCCGAGCGGGGCCTCGAGGTCCGGCTCGTCACCGACCACGACAGCCCCGAGCACCGCAACCTGATCACGCTCCGCGGCACCCTCGCCGACGGCGCGCAGGTCTCGGTCAGCGGCACGCTGGTCGGCGTTCGGCAGTCCGAGCGGCTGGTCGAGGTCGACGGGTTCGACGTCGAGGTCGAGCTGGCCGCGCACCTGGCCTTCTTCACCTACGAGGACCGCCCGGGCATCGTCGGCCAGATCGGGCGCATCCTCGGCGACGCCGAGGTCAACATCGCCGGCATGCAGGTCAGCCGCGACCGCAAGGGCGGCAAGGCGCTGGTCGCGCTGTCGGTCGACTCGGCCGTCGCGCCGGCGCTCCTGGACGACATCGCCTCGGTCGTCCAGGCGGACACTGCCCGCACTGTGGACCTTGACGCCTGACTAACACCGATAGCTGTTTAACTGCTAGGTAGCCAGCCACCCGCAGGCGCATGGTGGCTGGCCAGGGCCCGGACCCAAGTGTCCGGGCCCGACCTATGTCTAGTGCCGAGTTGCGAGCAGTACGGCGGCGTCGGGCGCGACCATCACCTCGACGGTGGTGAACCGCGGGTCCATCAGCCACTCCTGGCGGAGCGTGTCCACGCGGCCCTCGTACATCGGCGGCCAGACGGCCGACGGCGTGAAGTCGTCCAGGACGACGAAGCCGCCGGGCTCGACCACGTCGGCGATGACGTCGCGGGCCGAGAGCTTGGCCTCGCGGGCGTCGACGAAGAGCAGTGCGAACGGGCCGCGCTCGATCAGTGCGGTCCAGTCGGCCGAGACGACCTCGATCCGCTCGTCGTCGGCGAACAGCTCAGCGACCACCTGGGCCAGCTGCGGGTCGCTCTCCGCGGTGACGATCTTGGTGCCCTCGTTCGCACCACTGCGCAGCCAGGCCGAACCGACACCGCAGCCGGTGCCGAGCTCGCCGAGCAGGCCGGTCTTGGACGCGGCCAGGCTGGCCAGCAGCCGGCCGGTCTCGTTCCTGGTGGAGCTGACGAAGCCACGCCGTCCGGAGAGGCTGAGGGCCGCGGAAACCAGCGGCGGCAGTTCTGGAGGAGCACTCACCGGTTGAGAGTTGCACAGCTCCGGTCCAGCGCCTGCACCGACATCTCACATATCGGGATCAGATGCCCGCATTGTGGCGAAATAGTCGCATGCCAGAGTAAATTCGGACCCATCCTGCCGCCCATGTCCAACCGGGGAGAGTGCAGCATGTACGACATGTATCCAGCCAACTGGCCCGCGATCGACGGCCGCGAGCGGAAGGCGGCGCGCCGTCGCCGGCCCGCCCGCCCCGCCGGTGACGAGGTCAAGGCTGTCCAAGAGGCCATGAACCGCCGCGACAACGGGGGAGAACCCAAGAAGTGAGCGACAACAAGAACTTCACGCTGGCCGTCGTTCCCGGGGACGGGATCGGACCGGAGGTCATCACCGAGGCGCTCAAGGTCCTCGATGCGGTCTCCGCGCAGTACGGCGTGACGTTCGAGCGGACCGAGTTCGACCTTGGCGCGAAGCGCTGGCACGCCACCGGTGAGACCCTGCCGGACGCCGAGCTCGAGGAGATTCGCAAGCACGATGCGATCCTGCTCGGCGCGGTCGGCGACCCGACGGTCCCGTCCGGCGTGCTCGAGCGCGGTCTGCTGCTCAAGCTGCGGTTCACCCTCGACCACTACGTGAACCTGCGCCCCTCGAAGATCTACCCGTCCGTCGGCTCCCCGCTGGCGAACCCGGGCGAGGTCGACTTCGTCGTTGTCCGCGAGGGCACCGAGGGCCCGTACGTCGGTAACGGCGGCGCGCTCCGGGTCGGTACGCCGGCCGAGATCGCGACCGAGGTTTCGGTCAACACGGCGTACGGGGTGGAGCGCGTCGTACGGGACGCGTTTGCCCGGGCCCAGGCGCGGCCGCGCAAGAAGCTCACGCTCGTGCACAAGAACAACGTGCTCGTGCACGCCGGTCACCTGTGGACCCGGACCGTGGACGCGGTGAAGGCCGACTTCCCGGACATCACCGTCGACTACCTGCACGTGGACGCGGCGACGATCTTCCTGGTCACCGACCCGGCGCGCTTCGACGTGATCGTCACCGACAACCTGTTCGGCGACATCATCACCGACCTGGCCGCGGCCATCTCCGGTGGGATCGGCCTGGCCGCCAGCGGCAACATCAACCCGGACCGGACCGCTCCGAGCATGTTCGAGCCGGTGCACGGCTCCGCGCCGGACATCGCCGGCCAGCAGAAGGCCGACCCGACCGCCGCGATCCTGTCCACCGCGCTGCTGCTGGACCACCTCGGGCTGACCGAGGCGGCCGCGGCGATCGAGGCGGCCGTCACGGCCGATATCGAGGAGCGCACGGGCAGTGTCCGGAGCACGGCGGAGATCGGTGACGCGATCGCCAAGCGCGCGGCCGGCTGAAAGGTGACTCTCGCATGACCACTCGGTCAACAGGTACGGTGCGGCTATGAGCGCCCTTGAGTTCACCGTCGAGCCGAACACCCAACCGGCCAGCGACGACCAGCGCGCCCAGATCCTGGCGAACCCGGGATTCGGGCAGTACTTCTCCGACCACATGGCGATCGCCACCTGGACGAAGAACGACGGCTGGCACGACGCACGGATCACCGCCTTCGGGCCGCTGGAGCTGTCTCCGGCGACCTCGGTGTTCCACTACGCCCAGACCATCTTCGAGGGGATGAAGGCCTACCGGCATCCCGACGACTCGATCCACATGTTCCGCCCCGAGGCCAACGCGGCCCGGTTCGCGAAGTCGGCCCGCCGGCTCGCGCTGCCGGAGCTGCCCGAGTCCGCGTTCCTGGACTCGGTCCGGCAGCTCGTGGAGCTGGACCAGGCCTGGGTGCCGAGCGGCGGTGAGACCTCGCTGTACCTGCGCCCGTTCATGTTCGGTTCGGACCCGTTCCTCGGCGTCCGCCCGTCCGCCCAGGTGACGTACTGCGTGATCGCGTCACCGGCCGGGTCGTACTTCAGCGGCGGTGTGAAGCCGGTCCGGATCTGGCTGAGCGAGGAGTACACCCGGGCAGCCCCCGGTGGTACCGGCGCGGCCAAGACCGGCGGCAACTACGCCGCGTCGCTGCTGGCCCAGGCCGAAGCGATCGAGAACGGCTGCGACCAGGTCGCCTTCCTCGACGCGGTCGAGAAGAAGTGGGTCGAAGAGCTCGGCGGGATGAACCTGTACTTCGTCCTCGACGACAACTCGGTCGTCACGCCGGAGCTGTCCGGCACCATCCTCGAGGGCGTCACCCGGGACTCGATCCTGAAGCTCGTCACCGACCTCGGCCACCCGGTCACCGAGCGGAAGATCTCGGTCGACGAGTGGCGCGAAGGCGCCGCCTCCGGCCGGATCCGCGAGGTCTTCGCCTGCGGTACCGCCGCGGTGATCACTCCCGTCGCTTCCCTCAAGTGGAAGGACGGCGAGGTCCAGGTCGCCGACGGCCAGGGCGGTCCCATCACCGCAGCCGTCCGCAGCGCCCTGCTCGACCTGCAGTACGGCCGTGCCGCCGACCCGCACAACTGGATGACCAAGGTCTGCTGAATCTCTGACCGTTGACGGCCTCCCCGGTGCTTCCGGGGAGGCCGTCGTTGCTTCACAGCAACCTCTCAGCCGCTCACGATAGGGTCGGGCGGCATGAGCAGCCTTCCGGAGGACGTGCAGGCCTACTACGCGGAGCTTGCGGAACGGCGTGACTGGTCGCCCGAGGTCGTGATCGCGGTCCGTACGACGGTTGACCTGATCCGCGACCTGGACCGGAGCACGGCACCCCGGACGTACGGCGCGGTGGCGGCGGACGATCGTACGGACTGGTTGTTCGAGGCGGTCTGGCACGAGCGCGAGTGGGTCGTCGTACGGCAGCTGGGTGTGCGCGAGGACGGCGAGGTCACGCGGTACTGGTGGCAGCGGCTCGAGGACGACGAGGGCATGCTGACCGATAAGGCGCTCGACCGGGAGGCCTGGGGACTGCGAGAGCTGTCCCGCGAGGACTTTTACGCCGCGTGGGACGATCCTGAACTATCGGCTACTCCGCAGTACTGAGTCGAGTACCGGATGTTCGTGATGCGAGACGGTCTCGTTACCTGACGGACTTTGTGTGGCAGACTGCGAATTGTCATGAACAACCACCGGGTGATTATTCCCTAGGCGCGCTCAGCAGCAGTACCTGAGCGCGCGGACCTCTCGCACCTTGCGGGGGGTTTTTTGTTTGCCCGATTTGACTCGCCAGTCCCACCGGAAGGCCTCGATCATGAGCATCTCCGACGAGTTCCACGTCTACGACACGACCCTGCGCGACGGTGCGCAGCAGGAGGGGCTCGCGCTGTCCGTGGCGGACAAGATTGCCATTGCGCAGCACCTGGACGATCTCGGCGTCGGATTCATCGAGGGTGGCTGGCCCGGCGCCGTACCGAAGGACACGGAGTTCTTCCAGCGGGCGCGCACCGAACTGGACCTGCGGAACGCGACCTTCGCCGCGTTCGGCGCGACGTGCAAGCCGACGACCGCCGCGGCCGACGACCCACAGGTCGCGGCGCTGCGCGAGTCCGGCGCCTCGGTCGTCACACTCGTTGCCAAGAGCCACGATGCGCACGTCGAGCGGGCGCTGCGGACCACTCTCGACGAGAACCTGCGGATGGTCGCCGACACCATCAAGCACCTGCGTGAGCACGGGCAGCGGGTCTTCCTCGACACCGAGCACTTCTTCGACGGGTACCGCGCGAACCGTGCGTACGCACTGGAAGTAGTACGGGTATCGGCCGAGGCCGGCGCCGATGTGGTCGCGCTCTGCGACACCAACGGCGGGACGCTGCCGCGCGAGCTGCAGGACATCGTCCGCGACGTCCTCGAGAGCACCGGCGCGCGGCTCGGCATCCACGCCCACAACGACGGCGGCTGCGCGGTCGCGAACTCGATCGCCGCCGTCGAGGCCGGCGTCACCCACGTCCAGGGCACCATCAACGGGTACGGCGAACGCACCGGCAACGCCGACCTGCTCGCGGTCGTGGCCAACCTCGAACTCAAGCGCGGAATGGAACTGCTGCCGCCGGGCAACCTGGCCGACGCGTTCCGGATCGCGCACGCGATCGCCGAAGTGACGAACGTGCCGCCGTCGACCCGGCAGCCGTACGTCGGCCTGTCCGCCTTCGCCCACAAGGCGGGGCTGCACGCCAGCGCGATCAAGGTCGACCCGGATCTCTACCAGCACACGGATCCGGCACTGGTCGGCAACGACATGCGGATGCTCGTCTCCGAGATGGCCGGCCGCGCCAGCGTCGAGCTCAAGGGTCGCGAACTCGGCTTCGACCTCGGCAACGACCGCGAACTGGTCAGCCGAGTCACCGACCGGGTCAAGGAGCTCGAGAACCGCGGCTACACCTTCGAGTCGGCCGACGCGTCCTTCTCGCTCCTGCTCACCGAGGAGGTCACCGGCCGGCGGGCGTCGTTCTTCGACGTCGAGTCGTGGCGCGTGATCACCGAGTCCCGCGCCGACGGCGAAGCAGTCTCGGAGTCGACGGTGAAGCTGGTCGCCGGGGGAGAGCGCGAGATCGTCACCGGCGAAGGCAACGGCCCGGTCAACGCCCTCGACCACGCCCTGCGCACCGCCATCGAACGCGCCTACCCGGTCGTGAACAAATTCGAGCTCGTCGACTACAAGGTCCGCATCCTCGACCAGGGCCACGGAACCGACGCGGTGATCAGAGTCCTCATCCAGACTGCCGACGGCGAAGGCTCCTGGGTCACGGTCGGCGTCGGCCACAACATCGTCGAGGCCTCCTGGGAGGCCCTCGTCGACGCCTTCACCTTCGGCCTCCTGCGCCACAAGGAGGTCGCCCGATGACCACAGTCCTCGAAGCCCCCGCCACCGTAGCCACCGTCTTCACCGCCGACGTCGTCGAAACCCGCGGCATGCTCGCCCGCATCGCCGTCCTCCTCAACCCGTACGACGTCCGCGAGCTCGCGCTGTCCCTGGAGACGCGCGAGTTGCGGATCGTTGTCGCCGGCAACGGCTTCGACGCCGGCCGCGTCGCCGCCCGCCTGGAGAAGGTCATCGGCGTCCTGGACGTCACCGTCAGCTGATCGCCCGCAGCAGACGTCGGCGATGTCCGGCTTGGCAACCCACGTTGGAATCGGGTTGTTGGGGATTGGCCTGTTGGCTCGGATAGCAGGCTGGCCCCGCTCGCGGAATCGCTGCTCGCCGGATGGTCTCATCCAGCTCGGCCATGAGCCTGACCGAGCTCCGCCCTTGTTCCCCTGTAGCTGATCGGTCGAACGGGAGATCGCATTCCGTCGCGGGACACGCCCCGCCGAGTGGCAGCCACAGTCCGCGCCGTCGATGATGTCACCGACAGTCATTCCCAGGGGGGCATTGCCTACTGAAAGTATCGGGGCATATCCTGGAAGGCTGCCTTCATTTGGGGAGACGGATGAGCATTCAGGATCAGGACAACGATGCACTGCTGCGCACCAGGGACTTGGTCGCGTATCTCGCAGAGCTGACAGACCACAGCCGAAGGTATTCCACCGCAGACATCATGGACGGGTCCCCGCAGGCACCCGAGGACTGCATCTGGCATTCCGAACTGCCAGACGATGTCGTCCGACCCGACCCAAGAGACGACGATCTCCTGCTACGCATCAAACCGGTGACGATGATTCCGCCACCGGCGTTGCCTGCGGAGCTTATCGGTTGGGTCATTCCCGATCGTGTCCATCACCCAGGGCATCCGAAGCCCGCGCTGTTGCCCGCACCGCTCACCGCGGATGCCGCCCTCGCTCATGATGCCGAGGGCGATGACGATGATGAGCGGCGAGAGCGTGCGGAACGCCAGCGAACGTCCCGGCAAGGAGCCTTCGACAAGTGGTTCGCGATCTGGGAGGCGTGGGCCGAAGGTGAGCCGGCCAGGCTCCATCGCCAGCGAGTGTATGAGCGCGTGATGCGGGCGGCCCGACTGCTGGAGCAGCGCGACGACGAGTACGAGTTCGTCATGGCCGCTGGCTTTCTCTCGTGGGAGCATCCCGATCGAGACCTCATCCGGCGGCATCTGGTGGTGGAGAAGGTGCACCCAAAAGCCGAGCGCTCTGGAGCCGTCACCCTCCGGCGAACTGGTACTCGCAGGCTGGAGGATCACGACGTGCTGTACGGGCTGGAGCACTATCACCCGGAGCGGGCCCGCGAAGCTCAAGAGGCGCTACAGGCGGGCAGTACGCCGATCGACAGCCAGGAGGCACAGGAACAACTCGACGACTGGGTCGGCCTGGCTGTCGGTGTCGCCTGTGAACGGGGTACGGCGTGGTCGCCTTCGGACCCTCCGCTGAACAGGCCGCGAATCCAGTCCGCGCCGGCCTTCTTGTTACGGCCTCGCACTAAGGTTCTGATCGCGGAGGCTTACCGCGCGATCGCGGCGGCTCTCGAAGAGAGCGACAGCGACATTCCGGTCGGCCTCGCACAGATAGTGACCGAAACCGACCAGCCCACCCGGGAGCGATGGCTCGCCGCTCGAAACGCAGCCCGTGGCGATGTGCTAGGGCAGGACCCGCTGTTTCCGCTGGCCTCGAACACCGAGCAGTCGCGCGTGATGGAGCTCCTTCGGACGGAGACCGGCATCGTCGTCCAGGGCCCACCTGGGACCGGCAAGACACACACGATCGCCAACCTGATATCGGCGTTGCTCGCGCGCGGTCAGCGAGTCCTGGTGACGAGTCAGAAGGACCAGGCTCTGCGCGTGCTGAGGGAGAAGATCCCGGCTCCCCTGCAGCAACTCTGCGTCTTGCTGGCCGGCGGGAGCCGGGATGCGGCCGCCGAGTTGGAGCAGGGCATCGAAGCGCTCTCGGCGGCGATCGCATCGACCGACGAACGAGATCTCAAGTCGAAGGCGGACGCCCTATCGGCCGAGCGAGTGCGCCTGTTGCAGCGAGCTCAGATCGTGAACGAACAGGTCGAAGACCTCCGTGCGGTGGAACGGAAGGTCTGGAAGTCGGTCGTGCCGGAGTACGAGGGGACGACGTACGAAGGAACACTGGCCGGCATCGTTCGGAAGACGCGGGACGAGGCAGCGGACTTTGTCTGGATGCCTCCCGTCCCTTCCGGATCGCTGGTGCCGCCGTTGTCGAGGGAGGAGTTCCGGGAGTTGGCGGCCTTGGTGGCGACCGAGTCGCCTGAACGCAGCGCATTGATCGAGAACGCGCCGCCTCCGGCTGACAAACTTCCGACCAATGGTGAGCTGCGGCGGATCTTCGCGGATGAGCAGGCCGCGAGTGCAGAGCCACCTGCCGGGCCGGCAGCATGCTTGATGGATACGGCTGAGGCGACCCTCGACATCCTGCAGGCTTCCGCCGAGGAATATCAACGCTTGATTCGCACCACCGCCACCATGTCCATCGAGTGGTCCCGCCGTGCCGTTGACGATCTTGTCTCGCATCGGAAAGGAGGACTCTGGCGAAGCCTGCTGGACGTAGGCGATCAAGCGGGCAGAGTCCTCCTCGAGCTGAATCAGAATGCCACCAGGGCTGTTGAGGTCGTGCAGCCGGTGGCAGCCGCCACGGTGGCGGAGACTCAGCATCGAATCACAGTGGGCGACAGGTTGCTGAATCATCTGCGCGGCGGCGGCAAGCTGCGCTCGCGATGGCCGGTGCCCAAGCCGCAGAAGGACGCTGAGCCGTTCCTCGCAGCTGTGTTGGTCGATGGTCGGCCACCCGAGACCGTTGCTGACGTGGAGGCGGCACTGGTTCATCTGCGAGCCGAGGTCGCTTCGATCCGGCTGGCGGATCGCTGGACGGAGCTGGGCGTCGATATCTCCGCCGACAGACTGCGCCTGCGCCTGTCCGAGCTCGCCGACCATGCGAGTGTGCTCAGTCAGGCAATTGCCGTCAGCGACACCATTGAACAGTTCAGGCAGGCGTTGCAGAGCCTGCCGATCGCGGTCCGCTCACTCGATGATTTCCGGTCCGTAGCGGATGCGATCCCCGGGGTACGCCGAGCGCGGGCGGCGCGGGATGCGACTCGGCGGGTCGAAGCGACGGCGTCGTATCTCCGGGACCTGGTCGGGCGCGATGTGCGGCCGCATGAGCTCTCGGCGCTGGCTGATGCCGTGACCAAAAGGGACGCTGAATCAGCTGAGATGGTGCTGCGTGAGCTTGCGCGGCTCCGGTCGGAGCATGCGCGAGAGCTGCGATGCAGGGCCCTCGCCGAGCGGTTGTATTCCGCCCACCCGGCCCTGCTGGAACGGATCAGGCAGCAGCCCTCGGATGTCTGGGCGGATCGCGACATTGCCGCGGCATGGGCATGGTCGCACGCCGCCGCCTTCGTCGAACAGCATCGGACGGTCGCCGAAGAGCGCCAGTTGGTGGCTGAGTACACGCAGCTAACGGATCAGCTCAGCCATGTGACCGGGGAGCTAGTTGCGGCGGAGGCGCTCAGGGCCTGTCTGGGACGACTGACCGATGAGCACACCAGGGCGTTGAACACGTATCGGGAGCTCATGAGCAAGGTCGGCGCCGGCACCGGCCGAAAGGCAGCGGATTTCCGGAAGGCTGCTCGAGTCGCAATGGAGAAAGCCAGAGACGCGGTTCCCGCCTGGGTCGTTCCTTTGGGCAACCTTCTGGAGAACCTGCCGGCGCATCGTGACCGCTTCGACGTCGTCATCGTGGACGAGGCGAGTCAGGTCGGCATCGAACACCTTTACCTGTTATGGATGGCGCCTCGCGTCATCGTGGTCGGCGACGACAAGCAGTGCACCCCGGGCGTCTCCGGGATGGGGACCCTCGACGAGGTCTTCGACCGGCAACGGGATCGCTTGGCTCGGCTGGAAGAAGACATCCGCACCAACCTGACGCCGAAGTCGAACCTGTACGGCGTCCTGTCGGCCCGGGCCGGAAAGAACGGCTTGGTGCGGCTGCGTGAACACTTCCGCTGTGTCCCGGAGATCATTCGCTGGTCGTCGGACCAGTTCTATGCGTACGGTTCCGGACAGGGGGGACTGATCCCGTTGCGTGAGCGCCGCGCCGACGACTTGGCGCCGCTGCAGGTGGTGACTGTCGAGGGTGGCGTGCTCGAAGGACGGGATGCGCGCCGCCGGAACCCGGTCGAAGCTCGCGAGCTGATCGAGCTGCTGAAGTCGTGCCTGACCCGCCCGGAGTACAAGGACAAGACTTTCGGAGTGGTCGTTCTAGCCTCTGCGCCCCTGCATGTGCAGCTCATCGAGCGGCTGATCGGGGACGAGATCTCGGTGGAAGATCGTGAGTCCCGCAAGATCCGCGTCGGGACCGCGCCCAACTTCCAAGGCGATGAACGTGATGTTGTCTTCCTGACGACGGTCGTCACCGGACGGCCGCACCTGGCCAGATCGCAGCCCTTCCAGCAGGCCTTCAATGTGGCCGTGAGCCGCGCACGTGATCAGCTGTGGCTGGTTACCTCGCTGAAGTCTGCGGACCTGAACCCCGGCGATCTGCGGGCCTCGTTGCTGGCCTACATGAGTAACCCACCGTCGGTCTACGGGCAGTCACCGGCCTTGGAGTCGGTGCCGGCGAACGAACGGGTTGCGCCGTTCGACTCTTTGTTCGAGCAACGTGTCTTCCGGGCTGTCAAAGCGCGCGGATTCCACGTGGTGCCGCAGTTCGCGGTTGGGAGCCGCACGTTGGATCTGGTAGTCGCGGGCGCCGGCGGGCGGATCGCCGTCGAATGCGACGGCGACTACTGGCATTCGGGTGTCGACCAGCAGGCCAACGACGCACGCCGAGATAGCGAGCTTGCGCGGATGGGCTGGGAGACGATGCGGATCAGGGAGAGCGAGTTCGTCTTTGATGCCGACCGAGAGCTCGGCGGTCTCTGGCAGTTGTTGAAGGACCGCGGGATCGGTCCTGGAGACCTGACCGACCAGGGCACGGCGGAATGGCAACCGGTAGAGCTGGACGACGACGAGGAGAACACCGATGACTGAGCTTCAGGTCGTGCTCGACGAGAACGTTGCGGACAGCCTCGCCTCGTTGATCTGCGGAGACGACGGATTCAGGTATCGCTCGGGTGCAGAGATCGAGGCACTGTTTCGTAAAGCCGGCTGGAAGCTACGTTTCGGGCTCGACGGTGGACGGTTTGCCTGGACCCGCGACCGGATTCGTGAAGCGCGAACCAAGCCCGAGATCATGCGGCCGTTGCTGCTGAGACTCGCGGATCGGCGCGAATACATCGACGAGCCCGACTTGCATGACGCGGTACTGGCTGAGCTTAACCGGCTGCTCGCGTTCGAGAACCTGACGATCGCCTTCGAAGGGACCCGCCCAATCCTGGCAGAGCTCGGCACGCCCGGATCCGACCGAATGACGTCGGAGATTCCCGTTGAGCTGACCGCCAACCTGGCGGATATCGTGGGAGACGAGGCGTTCGCCGATCAGCTTCGCGGGCGCCTTGAGCAAGCGCATGCTTGCTGGCTGAACGGTGCGCCGACTGCTGCGGTCATCATGCTGGGGAGCCTGCTCGAGGGCGTGCTCTACGACTACCTTCTCCATCACCCGATCCCGGGCACCCGCCCGACCGATCGATTCGAGGCCCTGATCGACCTGGCCCGGGAGCAGACCTGGATCTCGTCCGACGTTGCCGACTACGCCCATGTACTGCGCAATCATCGGAACATCGTGCATCCTCGGCGGCAACTGCGCGACGACTACCGTCCAGGTCCGGACACTGTCCGGATCGCATGGAATGTGGTGGTTGCGGCGTTGAACGACCTCGCGGCCGTCAGCTCTAGAGCTGTGACGGCCTGACCGAGCACGGTGCCCCTCGAGAACTCGAGGGGCACCGTCTATCTCGGTCAGTCCCAGCTGAGGCCTGAGGAGGACTGGTACTCGATGACTCGGGTTTCGAAGAAGTTCTTCTCCTTCTTGAGGTCCATGACTTCGGACATCCAGCCGAACGGGTTGCGGGTCTCGCCGAAGATCGGGGCGAGGCCGATCTGTTCGGCGCGGCGGTCGGTGATGAAGTGCATGTACTGCTCGCAGAGGTCGGCGGTGAGGCCGAGCATGCCGTTGGGCAGGGTGGCGCGGCCGTAGGCGACTTCGAGCTCGCAGGCTTCGGTGAGCATCTGGCGGACCTCGGCCTGGAAGGCGTCGGTCCACAGGTGCGGGTTCTCCTGTTTGATCTGGTTGATGCAGTCGATGCCGAAGTTCAGGTGGATCGACTCGTCGCGCAGGATGTACTGGTACTGCTCGGCGATGCCGACCATCTTGTTGCGGCGGCCGAGGGAGAGGATCTGGGCGAAGCCGGTGTAGAACCACATGCCTTCGAAGACCACGTAGAACGCGATCAGGTCGCGCAGGAACGCGGTGTCGGACTCCGGCGTACCGGTGCTGAAGTCCGGATCCTCCAGGTGCTGGGTGTATTTGAGCGCCCAGGCGTCCTTGTCGGAGATCGACGGGACCTCGCGATACATGTTGAACAGCTCGCCCTCGTCGAGACCGAGCGACGTACAGATGTACTGGAAGGTGTGCGTGTGCACGGCTTCCTCGAACGCCTGGCGGAGCAGGTACTGCCGGCACTCGGGGTTGGTGAGCTGGCGGTAGACGGCGAGGACGATGTTGTTCGCGACCAGGGACTCGGCGGTGGCGAAGAAGCCGAGGTTGCGCTTCAGCATCATCCGCTCGTCGTCAGTGAGGCCGTCTTTGCTTTTCCAGAGCGAGATGTCCGCCTGCATGGAGACCTCGGTCGGCATCCAGTGGTTGTTGCAGGCGGCCAAGTACTTGTCCCAGGCCCACTTGTACTTCAATGGAAGCAATTGGTTGACGTCGGCGCGGGCGTTGATCATCGCCTTGTCGGAGACGTTGATCCGGTCGGCGCCGATCGAGATGGTGCTCACTGGCAGGCCTCGCAGTCAGGGTCGTCGAGCGAGCAGATCGCTCCGGTCGGTTCGGGCAGTGGCATCGGCAGCGTCGCCGAGACGGCGTTCAGCCGGCCGTCGGTGCCTTGCAGTGTCGACTTCTCGACGTGTGTCTTCGACTGCGAACGCAGGTAGTACGTCGTCTTCAATCCATAGCGCCACGCGTTGCGGTAGAGCTCGTCGAGCGCCTTGCCCGACGGCGATGCCATGTAGAGGTTGAGCGACTGCGCCTGGTCGATCCACTTCTGCCGGCGCGAGGCGGCCTTGATCAGCCACAGCGGCTCGATCTCGAACGCCGTCGCGTACAGCTCCCGCAGGTCGGCAGGGACGCGCTCAATATTCGCCAAGATGCCGTCGTGGTACTTCAGATCCGAGACCATCACCTGGTCCCACAACCCGCGCGCCTTCAGGTCGGCGACCAGGTACGGGTTGGCGACCGTGAACTCACCGGACATGTTCGACTTCACGAACAGGTTGCTGTACGCCGGTTCGATCGACTGGCTCACCCCGCAGATGTTGGAGATCGTCGCGGTCGGCGCGATCGCCATCACGTTGGAGTTCCGCATGCCGTCGCGCAGCACCTTGGCCCGCAGCGCGTCCCAGTCGAGCGTCGTCGCGTCGTCCAGGATCACGTCGCCCTGCCGCGCCGACCGCAGCAGCTCCTGCGAGTCGATCGGCAACACACCCTGGCTCCACAGCGAACCGTCGTACGTCGAGTAGCGGCCGCGCTCGGCGGCGAGATCGCTGGACGCCTCGATCGCGTGGTAGCTGATCGCCTCCATCGAACTGTCGGCGAACGCGACCGCGGCCTCCGACGAGTAGGGGATGCGCAGCGAGAACAGCGCGTCGGCGAACCCCATCAGGCCAAGGCCGACCGGGCGGTGCCGCTGATTGGCGCGCTCTGATTCCGGCGTGGTGTAGAAGTTCACGTCGATGACGTTGTCGAGCATCCGGACCGCGGTCTTCACCGTGTCCCGGAGCAGGTCGGCGTCGAGGCCGATCTCGGTCAGGTGCGCGACCAGGTTGACCGAGCCGAGGTTGCAGACCGCGGTCTCGTCGACTGTCGTGTTCAGCGTGATCTCGGTGCAGAGGTTCGACGAGTGGACGACACCGCTGTGCTGCTGCGGCGAGCGCAGGTTGCACGCGTCCTTGAACGTGATCCACGGGTGCCCGGTCTCGAACAGCACCGTCAGCATCCGCCGCCACAACTCGACCGCCCGCATCCGCTTGAAGACGCGGATCTCACCCCGGTCCGCGGCCGCCTCGTACTTCTCGTACGCCGCCTCGAACGCCGGCCCGAACAGATCGTGCAGATCGGGAACCTCGTCCGGCGAGAACAACGTCCACTGACCGTCCGACTCGACCCGCTGCAGGAACAGATCCGGCACCCAGTTCGCCGTGTTCATATCGTGCGTCCGGCGCCGCTCGTCCCCGGTGTTCTTCCGCAGATCGAGGAACTCCTCGATATCCACGTGCCACGTCTCGAGATAAGCGCAGACCGCGCCTTTACGTTTCCCGCCTTGATTGACTGCTACGGCGGTGTCGTTGGCGATCTTCAGGAACGGTACGACGCCTTGCGACTCGCCGTTGGTGCCGCGGATCTTGGCGCCGATGCCGCGGACGGGGGTCCAGTCGTTGCCGAGGCCGCCGGAGTACTTGGCGAGTAGGGCGTTGTTGCGGATTCCGGTGAAGATGCCGGCCAGGTCGTCGTCCACGGTGGTGAGGAAGCAGGACGAGAGTTGGGGGCGCGTCGTACCGGAGTTGAACAGGGTTGGTGTCGAGGACATGAAGCGGAACGAGCTGAGCAGTTCGTAGAACTGGATCGCTCGGGCTTCGCGGTCGTCCTCGCGCAGCGCCATCCCCATCGCGACCCGCAGGAAGAACGCCTGCGGCAGCTCGAAGCGGGTCTTGTCGATGTGCAGGAGATAGCGGTCGTAGAGCGTCTGCAGGCCGAGGAAGGCGAAGTCGAGATCGCGCTCGGGGCGGATCGCCGCGGCGAGGCGGTCGAGGTCGAAGGTGGCCAGCTCGGGGTCGAGCAGGCCGGCCTCGATCCCGGTCGCGAGGTAGCGCGGGAAGTATTCGGCGTACGCCGTGGTCATGTCGGCCTGGCTGGCCTGCCGGGGCTCGCCGTGCACTCGGCCGAGCGCCTCGCGGCGGATCTGGTCGAGCAGCAGGCGAGAGGCGGCATAGCTGTACTGCGGCTCGGTCTCGACGTAGGACCGGGCAGCCATCACGAGGGCCAGCTCGACCTCGTGCTGGGCGATGCCGTCGTAGCACGAGCCGATCGTCTCGTTGAGGATCTGCTCGGGGTCGACCGAGTCCAGCCCGGCGGCAGCCTCGGCGACGATCACACGCAGCCGCTCGATGTCGAGCGGTACGCGGGTGCCGTCGGCCTGGCGGACCGACACGACTGGCTTGGTAGTGGCCAGCTCGGCCGCGTCGGCGGGCGTGCGGGCCTTGGAACGCTCTTCGCGGTACAGGACGTAGGCCCGGGCCACCTGGTGCTCATCGGCACGCATCAGCGCCAGCTCCACCTGGTCCTGGATGTCCTCGACCTGGACGCTGCGACGGGCGTCGCCGCGGCTCGTCAGCGCCTCGACGACCCGGCCGGTCAGGTCGGCCACCAGGTCGCGGACCCGGTGGGTGGCTCCGGCGTCGTTGCCCTCGACGGCCAGGAAGGCCTTCGTGACGGCGACCGAGATCTTGGTCGGGTCGAACACGGTATTGCTGCCGTCGCGGCGGACGACGGTCAGCTGGGCCGCTCGGCTTGCCTCGTCGGCAGCCGAGCGAGATGTTGAAGCGATGGTCACAGAAGCTCTTCTCTCCCTGCGCGTACGGAGGACCGCGACCACAGGAGGGCATGCATGACGGGACGGACAGCACCGGCCGGAAAGCTGTCGTCTCGCCCTGCGACCCACCCTCGAGGTCTCGGACCGCGTGCACCGGCGGTGCACACGCCGGCGACAGGTATCCGGACTCGCGGCCACGACTCCATGGCTCCGCTCACCGTTGCGGGGCAGCTCCGGACTCACACCGGATTCCCCTGACCGCCAGCAGGAAGACTCTAAGTCAGACCCCATATCTAGTGGTGCCGACACGCCGCGCATCCACATGTTGTGGTCTTCAGGCCGCGACGCCATACAGGTCCTGGAGCGTCATGATCTCCGAACCGTGATGGATCAGCTCCCGGTTGAGCCGCAGTACGACGTGCCCGAACGGTTCGCCGGCGTCCAGTTCGGTGGCCTGACTCAGCCCCACGGTCGTCACCTGCTCCTCCGGCAACGACGCGATCCCCTCCTGCCACGCCTCCACCCAGTGCGTCAGCCACGCCACCGCGTCCCGCGCGTTCCCGTGCAAGGTGATGTCGGTCCGGCTCTGCTGCCGTGGCCCGAACGTCCACTCCCACCGCTCGAAGAAGGTCTCGGTCAGGTGCGCGATCAGCCAGGCGATCGTCCGCGGCCCCCGATGATCAGGCTCGTCCGGCCACTGCGCCACCCACTCGCCGGATCCGAGTGGCCGGTAATGCCCCGAGTAGTGCCGCCGCACGACGGTGAGCGCCTCGCCCTGCGGCTGCCAGAAGTACTCCTCGTCCGTCAGTCGCGCCAACCGCCCGGACAGCACCATCCAACTGAACCCCAGCTGCCCCCGCACCATGGCCATCGCCGACGGCCGATGCAGGATCTCCCAGTCGAACGCCTCGGGCATGACCGCACCACTCCACTCGAAGATCTATTCGAACACCTGTTCGAAGTCTCCCTCTGGAGTGCGGTGAAGTCAAACGCCCTGGTCAGACGGTGATCTGCGACCCCACGATGACGACCTGTTCGCGGGGGAGGTGGAAGTACTCGGCGGCGTCGGCGGTGATGGCGGTGGTCGCGAGGAAGAGGTGTTTGCGCCAGCGGGGGAGGCCGGGGGTGTCTCCGAGCTTGAGTTCGATGGCGGAGAGGAAGTAGGAGGTGTCGTCGGGGTCGACGGTGAGTTCGGTGCTCTGGGCGGCGGCCTGGTTGAGGATCGCGGGGACGTCGGCGCTCTCGACGTAGCCGAGGCGGGCGGTGACGTGGATGATGCCGTCGTCGGTGTAGCCGAGGTCGTCGACGACGATGCGGTCCTCGTCCGGGGCGTGCGGCACGGTGATGGTCTCGATGGAGAGGATCACCACGTTCTTGTGCAGGACGTGGTTGTGCTCGACGTTGGCACGCATCGCCAGCGGCACGGTGGTGTTGCCGCGATTGAGGAAGACCGCCGTACCGTCGACGCGGGTCATCGGGCGCTCGTGCAGGGTGTCGATGAACTCGCGCAGCGGGCCTTCTTCGCGCTCGCGTTTGGCGGTAACGAGTTGGCGGCCCTGCTGCCAGGTGGTCAGGACCGTGAAGACGCTGACCGCGATCAGCAGCGGCAGCCAGGCGCCGTGGACGAACTTGGTCAGGTTCGCGCCGAGGAACAGCAGTTCGACCGAGAGGAAGAAGGCCGCGCCGATGATGACCATCCACAACGGCTTCTGCCAGTGGTTCCGCACGATGTAGAAGAACAGCAGCGAGTTGATGACGATCGTCCCGGTGACCGCCATCCCGAAGGCGAAGGCCAGGGCGGCCGAGGTCTCGAACGCGAACACCAGCGTCAGTACGGCGATCATCAGCGCCCAGTTCACCCAGGGGACGTAGATCTGCCCGGCCGTCTCGGTGGACGTGTACTGGATCCGCAGCCGCGGCAGGTAGCCGAGCCGGACGGCCTGGTGGGCGACCGAGAAGGCGCCGGTGATGACGGCCTGCGAGGCGATCACGGTCGCGGCCGTCGCCAGCAACACCATCGGGATCCGGCCCCACTCGGGCACGAGCAGGAAGAACGGGCTGGTGTAACCGTTCGGGTCCTCGAGCACCAGGGCGCCTTGGCCGAGGTAGCTCAGGATGCACGCCGGGAAAACGAGGAACAGCCAGGCCCGCGTGATCGGCTGCCGGCCGAAGTGCCCGAGGTCGGCGTACAGGGCCTCGGCGCCGGTGATCGCCAGTACGACGGCCGCCAGCGCGAAGAAGGCGGTGCCGAAGTTGCCGGTCAGGAAGCTCAGCGCGTACGTCGGCGAGAGCGCCTTGAGGATGCTCGGGTGGTCGATGATGCCGCCGATTCCGCAGACGGCGATCGTCACGAACCAGACGATCATGATCGGCCCGAACGAGCGCCCGATCCGCCCGCTGCCGTGCTTCTGCACACTGAACAGGCCGATGATGATCACCGCGGTGATCGGCACCACCCAGGCGTGCAGCCCGGGCTGGATCACCTTCACCCCCTCGACCGCCGACAGCACGGAGATGGCCGGCGTGATCATCGAGTCGCCGAAGAACAACGACGCGCCGAAGATCCCGAGCCCGGCCAGGATCACCGTCGTCCGGCGTCCGCTGGCCCGGGGGATGTTCTGGATCAGGGTGATCATCGCCAGGATGCCGCCCTCGCCGTCGTTGTCGGCGCGCAGGACGAGCAGCACGTACTTGATCGTCACGATGATGGTGACCGACCAGAAGATCAGCGAGATGATCCCGTAGACGTTCGGCAGCGCGGTCTCCACCGGGTGCGGGTCGCCCGGATTGAAGATCGTCTGGATCGTGTAGATCGGACTGGTCCCGATGTCGCCGAAGACGACGCCGAGGGCGCCGATCATCAAAGCGACCTTGGCCGGGGTCCGTGCCCCCGTCGTCTGGCTCGTCACGCTAGGAATTGAAGCACGGTGGCTACCGCTTCGAGCGCGGCCCCCGGATCGCCACGATCAGCAACGAGACACCGAACGCGGCGACGATCGGCCCGAGGATGGCCCACAGCGAACTGCCGGTCATCGAGCTGCCTTTCAGGTACCCGAGCCCCTGCAGGGCCCAGACGGCGCCGAGCGCGGTCAGCAACACCCCGAAAGCGATGGCGACGATCTTTCCCATGGACGGAGGTTAGTCCAGAAGTTGGTTGCACAGGGCTACGAGTCGCTCGCGGAGCGGGCGGGCGCGGGCGGCGAACGTGCGCTGGGCGGCGGCGTACTCGGCCTTGCCGGCGGGGGTTTCGATCTGGACGGGCGGATAGCCGAGCGGCGCCAGATCATAAGGAGAGGCGCGCATGTCGAGGGTCCGGATGTCGTGGGCCAGCTCGAAGCAGTCCAGGACGAGCGAGCTCGGCGTGAACGGCGCGAGCTTGGTGGCCCACTTGTAGAGGTCCATGTTGGCGTGCAGGCAACCGCCCTGTTCCAGCTGCGGCTGCGCCTCGCGGGTCGGCTGCAGTACGTTCAGCGGCCGGGCCGCGTCGGTGAAGAACCGGAACGCGTCGAAGTGCGAGCAGCCGATCTTGTGCGACTCGACCACCTGATCGGTGCCCTCGGCCCCCAATCGCAGCGGCCACTTCTGATGCCGTACGGCGTCCGTCCGGTACACCATCGCCCATTCGTGCAAGCCGAAGCAGCCGAACTGCGGTTGCCGATCCAAGGTGGACGCGAGTAGCGCGCGGATCCACCGGATGCTGTCCACCCGCCGGTCGATCTCGGCCGGGTCGAGCTGCGCGGCACCGTCGACAACCACGTAGCCCCGGCGATCGGCGTACTCGGGGGCCTCGAGCAACCGCAGCCCCGGGCCGGGATGCCAGATGCGTAGCTGGTTCGGCCGGGTTGGGTAGTACGTGAAAAGGAAGTCCTCGACTGGATGCGCTTCCCGGCGCTCACGGCGGGCGAGGTGACCGGCGAGGAGTTCGTCGACTCGCTGAGCGTGCGCGCGCTGGAAGGGCTCCCACTCGCTCCGGGGTAGTTCCACTCGGACAGGCGTCGTGGTCATAGGTCCAGGGCGAACGCGTAGAGATCGACACCGGGAATCGGGGACCAGTCGCGCTCGGGCAGCCGGGAGAAGCCCAGCCGCTCGTAGATGCGGTGGGCAGGCTTCATATAGACAGCAGAACAGAGCACCAGCCGCGGCAGGCCGAGCTCACGGGTCCGCTCGATGCAGCGCTCGGTCAGAGCGGTCCCGATCCCCAGTCCCCGCGCGCGCCCGGCGACTCCGAGCATCCGGAACTCGCCCTCGTTCTCAAGCGCGATCTCGCGGTAGACGGAGCCCGGCGGGCAGTAGGTGACCGTGCCGAGCAGCCCGGTCTCGTCGGCCGCGACCCAGAGCTCGGCCTTGGCGGCCCGGTCGGCGGCGGCACGCAGCGTCATCGCGTACTCACCGCGGACGAAACCGTCCTGGCTGTAGGCGGCAACGGTCAGTTCACCGGCGGCGTCGTACTCCTCCGGGAGCGCCTGGCGGATGTCGGTCGTCACCGCACCACTGTCTCATTCCATCGCGACGGTAGGCTCGGCCCGTGCGTATCGCCAGATTTTCCGTCGACGACGAACCGAAGTACGGCATCGTCGAGACCGACGACCCCGAAGGCCTTGTCGGCACTGTTGCCGTCCTCGACTCCGACCCGCTCTACCGGCCGGTCCAGCTCACCGGAGAGCGGCTGCAGCTGGCCGAAGTTCGGCTGCTGGCCCCGGTGATCCCGCGCAGCAAGGTGGTCTGCGTCGGGCGGAACTACGCCGCGCACGCGGCCGAGCTGGGCAACGAGGTGCCGACCGAGCCGATGATCTTCCTGAAGCCGAACACCTCGGTGATCGGCCCGCTGGACGGCATCGTCTACCCCGAGCAGACCAACGACCTGCAGTTCGAGGGCGAGCTGGCGATCGTGATCGGCCGGATCTGCCGGGACCTGCCCAAGGAGCGCGCCGAGGAAGTGATCTTCGGTTACACGATCGCCAACGACGTGACCGCGCGCGACCTGCAGAAGTCCGACGGGCAGTGGGCCCGGGCCAAGGGCTACGACACGTTCTGCCCGCTCGGCCCGTGGATCCAGACCGACCTCGACGTGGCGGATCTGCGGGTGACCACGACGCTCAACGGCGAGACCAAGCAGGACGGGCGGACGTCGCAGTTCATCTTCGACATCCCGACCGTGCTGGCCCACATCACCTCGTTCACCACGCTGCTGCCCGGTGACGTCGTCCTGACCGGTACGCCGGCGGGCGTCGGCCCGATGCTGCCCGGTGACTCGGTCTCGATCACCGTCGAAGGTCTCGGAACCCTGACGAACAGGGTGATCGTGCGTGACTGAGCGGCCCGCCCGCGATGACGAGGACGTCTTAGGCGGCCTCGCACCCGAGCAGGTCAGGGTCCGGTTCCCACCGTCCCCGACCGGTCTGCTCACCGTCGGCAACATCCGCAGTGCCTTGTTCAACTGGGCCTTCGCCCGGCACTACGGCGGCAAGCTCGTACTGCGGATCGAGGACACCGACCAGGTCCGCAACACCCCCGAGGCGCTGGAGTACACGCTCGACGCGCTGCGCTGGCTCGGCCTGACCTGGGACGAGGGTCCGGAGGCCGGTGGCGAGCACGGGCCCTACCTGCAGTCCGAGCGGATGGACATCTACGCCGACGTCGTCGCCAAGCTGATGGCGGCCGGGAAGGCGTATCACTGCTACTGCTCGCAGGAGGAGCTCGACGACCGCCGCGAGAGCGCGCGGTCGGCCGGACAGCCCAGCGGGTACGACGGCCACTGCCGCGAGCTGACCGCCGAGCAGGCGGAGACGTTCCGTGGCGAGGGCCGGCGGCCGGTCGTCCGGCTGCGGATGCCGGACCGGCCGATCGTCTTCGACGACCTGGTCCGTGGTGAGATCACGTTCCTCCCGGAGAACCTCGGCGACTACGTGCTGGTCCGGGCCAACGGTTATCCGCTCTACCCACTGGTGAACCCGGTCGACGACGCGCTGATGGACATCACCCACGTCCTGCGCGGCGAGGACCTGCTCTCCTCGACGCCCCGGCAGATCGCGCTTTACGAGGCGCTCGCCGAGATCGGGATCGGCGCCGGCCGGACGCCGCGGTTCGGGCACCTGCCGATGGTGATGGGTTCCGAAGGCAACAAGAAGCTGTCCAAGCGCGACCTCGGCGCGGGCCTGGACGAGTACCGGACCCAGGGCTTCCTGCCGGAGGGCCTGCTGAACTACCTGGCTTTGCTCGGCTGGTCGATCGCCGACGACCGCGACGTGTTCACGATGACGGAGATGATCGAGGCCTTCGACATCCGCAAGGTGAACTCGAACGCCGCCCGCTTCGATCAGAAGAAGTGCGAGGCGATCAACGCCGCGCATATGCGGATGCTGCCGCCGGACGAGTTCGCTGCGCGGACGGTCCCGTTCCTCGTCACGGCCGGGTATCTGCCGACCGTGCCTAGTGACGAACAACTCGCCGTACTGCGGGCCGCCGTACCGCTGGTGCGGGAGCGGATGGACGCGATGGGGGAGTCGGTCGAACTGCTCGGCTTCCTGTTCGCGGGCGACCGTTTCGCGATCGACCCGGACGCTGCCGCGAAGGTGCTGGCCGGCGACGCCGGGAGGGTGCTGGAGGCCGCGACCACCGCTCTCGCAGCCGTCGAGTGGACCACCGAGGCGATCGAGGCCGCGTTGCGCTCCGCACTGGTCGATGGGCTCGGCCTGAAGCCGAAGAACGCCTTCGGCCCGGTCCGGGTGGCGATCTCCGGCCGCCGGGTCTCGCCGCCCCTGTTCGAATCGATGGAGCTGCTCGGCCGGGAGACCTCTCTGCGGCGGATCGAGCAGGCGCTCGTGAAGGTGGAGCACTGATGGCCCCGACGTACCAACGCCTGTTGAAGAACGACCAGGCGCCCACCGGGTACGTCGTTCTCGGCGCCCTGACGATCTTCGTCGGCTGGATGATCGCCGGGATCGTGTTCCTGAGCATCGGACGGGCGATCCGGGTGGATCCGCCGGGGACGACGTCGTGGATCACGCTCCTGATGACGAACTTCTACCTGATCTCGCTGATCCCGTTGAGCATCTGGATCGCTCGGCTCCTGAACCGGCAGACGCCGGGACTGCTGTCGTCGGTGGTCGGCCGGCTGCGCTGGAAGCCGCTGGCCTGGTTCGCGGCGGCCGCGGTCGCGCTCGAGCTGCTGGCGCTCCTCGTGCTCAAGACCGGTGTGGTCGACGTACTCGACAACAGCAAGTCCGGGATGGCGCCGGATGTCGTCGGAGTGATCGCCGTCGCGCTGCTGACGTCGACGTTCCAGGCCGCCGGGGAGGAGTACTTCTTCCGCGGCTACCTGTTGCAGGGCGTCGGTGCGTTCGTGCGGAGCCCGCTGGTGGCGGTGCTGGTGACGACTGTGTTGTTCACGATGGCGCACGGCGTCTGGCCGTGGCAGAGTCCCGCGCTGTTCCTGGACCGCTTCGCCTTCGGCATGGTCGCCGGCATTCTGGCGATCCGCACCGGCGGACTCGAGGCCTCGATCGCGGCGCACGCGGCCAACAACGTCGTGACGTTCATCTACGCCGCCCTGACCAACTCCGTCGGGTCGAGTCTTGGAGCCACGGATGCGCCGTGGTCGTTGGTGATTCTCGACATCGCGAAGTTCGCCGCTTTCGGCGCGGTTGTGCTGCTGATCAGCCGCCGGGAGCAGCTGGAAACCACCTGCAGGTTGCCGCTGGCGCAGCTGCCGAGGCTGGTGTGACAGGAGTGACAACCCGCCCGGGGGACCTCGTTTTGGTGTCCGGGACCAGCCTCGGGTAAGCTCTCCGAGCCGGGTTGGTGAGGGCGGAAACAAACTCTCCAGCTCAGTGAAATGCCTTTGGGGTATGGGGTAATTGGCAGCCCGTCTGATTCTGGTTCAGTTAGTCTAGGTTCGAGTCCTAGTACCCCAGCGGATTGGACCGCACCGGTGAAAATCGGTAAAGTTCAACCTCGTTGCCCGGCCCGCAAGGGCCGGTCGGCAAAACTCTGGCCCCGTTGTGTAGCGGCCTAGCACGCCGCCCTCTCAAGGCGGTAGCGCGGGTTCGAATCCCGTCGGGGCTACCAGAGAGAAGACCCTCAATCTCATCGGTTGAGGGTCTTTGTCGTTCTGGGAGACTCGGAGCATGGCTGCTGATTCCCACCGGGTGATTCTCGACACCGACATCGGTTCCGACGTCGACGACGCGATGGCGCTGGCGCTGATTCTCGGGACACCCGGTTTCGACCTGGTCGCGATCCACACCGTGTACGGCGACACCCGGCTGCGCGCCCAGGTCGCCCGCCGGTACGGCGCTCTGTCCGGACGCGACCTGACCGTGGTCGCGGGAACCGCGGAACCGCTGTCGGGGCGGGAAGTGTGGTGGGCCGGACACGAGGGCACGCTCCACGAGAACCTGGAGGCAGAAACCTTCGCGCCGGGCAGTGCGCCCGAGGACCTGATCGAACGGCTGCGCAGCAACCAAGGCGAGCTTGATGTGGTTGCGATCGGCCCGCTGACCAATCTCGCCGCCGCGCTTGAGCTGGAGCCGCGGATCGTGGACTGGATCCATCACCTGTGGGTCATGGGCGGCTGGTTCGGCGCGGACGCCGAGCCCGAGCACAACTTCAAGAGTGATGACGTGGCGGCGCGAGCTGTCCTCACCGCGGGGATCCCCACCACGATCACTGCGATCGAGATCACCCGGCAGGTCAGCATCACGGATCCACTGCTGCAACGGATTCGGGCCGCTGGGCCGCTCGGGGCGGCGCTGGGCGCGGACATCGAGCAGTGGTGGGCGTACTGGAACGAGACGTGGAACGTCCCGCACGACCCGGTCGCGGTCCTGACCTTGGCTCGGCCGGATCTGTTCACGGTGTCGGAGCGTGGCCGCGTCGCGATCGGCGCCGACGGTCTCAGCACGTTCACACCGGATCCGACTGGCACCGTGCGCATCGTCACCGAGTTGGATGCGCCGGCTGTTGCCGAGGAGATCACCGCACGAATCGTCGCCGCCGGGCGCTAGGAACCCTGGCCCGTCGCTGCGGGGCTGTAGATGTGCCGCCGGTCCGCCTCCGGATCGTGGCTGCGGGTCGCTAGCGAGGAGATCGCCGCACGGGATCGTCGCCGCCGGCCGACTCCGTCTCGTGGCTCCCCGACTGTAGATAGGCCACCGGCCACCTCCATCTTGTGGCTGTCGGACGCTAGATATGCCACTGGCCGCCTCCGATCGGGAGGCGGCCAGCGTCTATTTCTGAAAACTGATTACTCCGAGGCGCGACGCAGAGCCTCGGAGAGGCGCTCGGCAGCGGCCATGACGGCGGGGGCGTGCATGCGGCCGGGCTGACGGGACAGGCGCTCGATCGGACCGGAAACCGAGACGGCGGCGATCACCTTGCCGCTGGGGGAGCGGACCGGTGCGGAGACCGAGGCAACGCCCTGCTCGCGCTCACCGACCGAGTGCGCCCAGCCGCGACGCCGTACGCCGGCCAGTGCGGCCGCGTTGAAGGTCGCGTTGTGAAGGCCGCGGTGCATGCGCTCCGGGTCCTCCCAGGCAAGCAGTATTTGGGCAGCCGACCCGGCCGCCATGGTCAGCTGGCTTCCCACGGGCACGGTGTCGCGCAGACCGGACGGACGCTCGGCAGCGGCGACACAGACGCGGTACTCGCCTTGACGACGGAACAACTGGGCCGATTCACCAGTGATGTCCCGCAGTCGCGCGAGCACCGGACCGGCGGTGGCGAGCAGCCGGTCCTCGCCAGCGGCCGACGCCAACTCGCTGAGTCGCGGGCCGAGCACGAAGCGTCCCTGCATGTCCCGGCCGACCAGCCGGTGGTGCTCGAGAGCGACCGCCAACCGGTGTGCCGTCGGCCTCGCCAGCCCTGTCGCCGCCACGAGTCCGGCCAGGGTCGCCGGCCCGGATTCGAGTGCGGACAGAACGAGAGCTGCTTTGTCGAGCACGCCGACTCCGCTAGAGTTGTCCATGAGACGATACTGCCGTCTCGAATCGTGGAACGCAAGTCGCTCGAGAGCCTCGATCGAGAGCACTGTGAGCGAAAGCACCCTCACCACACAGGAAACCTCAAAGGAGAGTCTGATGGGTAGGACGTTGTCGGAAAAGGTCTGGGACGCGCACGTGGTGCGCCATGCAGACGGAGAGCCCGACCTCCTCTACATCGATCTCCACCTGGTGCACGAGGTGACGAGTCCGCAGGCCTTCGACGGGCTACGGCTGGCCAACCGGCCCGTACGGCGGCCCGACCTGACGATCGCGACCGAGGACCACAACGTCCCGACGTTCGATGTGGACAAGCCGATCGCTGACCCGGTCTCGCGCACGCAGGTCGAGACGCTGCGCAAGAACGCCGAGGAGTTCGGGATCCGGATCCACACGCTCGGCGACCCGGACCAGGGCGTCGTGCACGTGATCGGCCCGCAGCTCGGCCTGACCCAGCCCGGCATGACTGTGGTCTGCGGTGACAGCCACACCTCCACGCACGGCGCGTTCGGTGCGATTGCCTTCGGCATCGGTACCAGCGAGGTCGAGCACGTGCTGGCGACCCAGACGCTGATGCAGGCCCGCCCGAAGACGATGGCGGTCACGGTCGACGGCGTACTGCCTGAAGGTGTTTCGGCCAAGGACCTGGTGCTCGCGCTGATCGCGCAGGTCGGCACCGGCGGCGGCCAGGGCTACATCGTCGAGTACCGCGGCGAGGCGATCCGCGCGCTGAGCATGGAAGCCCGCATGACGATCTGCAACATGTCGATCGAGTGGGGCGCCAAGGCCGGCATGATCGCGCCGGACGAGACCACCTTCGAGTACTTGAAGGGCAAGCCGCACGCGCCGGAGGGCGTCGACTGGGAAGCCGCGGTCGAGTACTGGAAGAGCCTGGCCACCGACGAGGACGCGACCTTCGACCGTGAGGTCGTGCTGCGCGCCGAGGACATCGCGCCGTTCGTCACCTGGGGCACCAACCCCGGTCAGGGTGTGCCGCTGTCGGCCACCGTGCCGTCGCCGGACGACTTCGACAACGAGAACGACAAGAAGGCCGCCGAGCGCGCGCTGGAGTACATGGGCCTCACCGCCGGTACGCCGTTGCGCGAGGTCAAGGTGGACACGGTCTTCCTCGGCTCCTGCACCAACGGCCGGATCGAGGACCTGCGCGCGGCCGCCGGCGTACTGGCCGGGCGGAAGGTTGCCGAGGGCACCCGGATGCTCGTCGTACCGGGCTCGGGGCGGGTCCGGCTGCAGGCCGAGTCCGAGGGCCTGGACAAGATCTTCAAGGACGCCGGCGCCGAGTGGCGCGGCGCGGGCTGCTCGATGTGCCTGGGAATGAACCCGGACACGCTGGCTCCCGGTGAGCGCAGCGCCTCCACCTCGAACCGCAACTTCGAAGGCCGGCAGGGCAAGGGCGGACGGACGCACCTGGTCTCGCCGCTGGTCGCCGCCGCGACCGCCGTCACCGGGACCCTCGCGGCCCCGGCCGACCTGCCGCCCGTCGCCGTCCCCGCGAACGCCTGAGGAGCAGAAGAATCATGGATGCCTTCACCCAGCACATCGGTACGGCGGCCCCGCTGCGGCGCAGCAACGTCGACACCGACCAGATCATCCCGGCCGTGTACCTGAAGCGGGTCACCCGGACCGGTTTCGAGGACGGCCTGTTCGCTGCCTGGCGCAACGATCCCGAGTTCGTCCTGAACCAGCCGGAGTACGACGGTGTCTCGGTGCTCGTGGCCGGACCGGACTTCGGTACCGGATCGTCGCGGGAGCATGCGGTCTGGGCCCTGCTCGACTACGGCTTCCGGGTCGTGGTCTGCTCGCGGTTCGGTGACATCTTCCGCGGCAACTCCGGCAAGGCCGGACTGCTCGCCGCCCTGGTCACCCAGGACGTCGTCGAGCAGTTGTGGGCAACGATCGAGAAGGACCCGGGCACCAAGGTGACCGTCGATCTCGAGGCGAAGACGATCTCCGCCGGTGAGCTGTCGGCGCCGTTCGAGATCGACGACTACACGCGGTACCGGCTGCTGAACGGTCTCGACGACGTCGGCATCACCTTGTCCCACGAGGCCGACATCTCGGCGTACGAGGCGACCCGGCCGGCCTTCAAGCCGGCCACCCTGCCGGCAAAGGCCTGAACAGACAGAGTTTTCGCCCCGGTCATGGGGCCCCCGTTCTGGACTGAGGAGCGCAGGGAGCGCAGCGACTGGAGCGACGAGGGAAGAACGGGAATCAAGGCCCCATGACCTGCGGCGCCGGAGGCGTCGCCAATGGTGCAGTAACGTTTGCCGGTTCGGGGGCGATAACTCTGGTGTTACCCTTGCGAGGGTTGTCAGAACAAGGCTTGCGAGACCAAGGAGGTGAGGCGCTGATGAACAGCGAACCCTCCAGACATATGGGTCTCGCTCGACCTTTGTGAGGCTGAGTTTTCTCTCCTCCTGCAGTAGTGGTCGGGCAGACGTGACATGCGCTCACTCACCCGTTCCACCGCACCTGGAGGACTCATGTCCGACCTGCGCCTGCGCACGATGCGCGCCTTCAGCCGTACGCCGTCACTGCGTGGCACCGCGCGTAAGCATGCCGCGCCCGCTCCCGTGATCGAGCCGGCCGTCGAGAAGCCGCGCGACAACGCCAAGCCCAAGGGGCACAGCGTTGTCGACAGCGCGATCTACTGCGACGGCCGCCGGATCGCCTCACCGGAATCCCTCGCCGAGACGTATCGCGTGCTCCGCAACGCACCGCGGGGCCTGGCCTGGATCGGCCTGTACCGGCCGGACCAGCGCGAGCTGAACTCGTTGGCCAAGGAGTTCGACCTGCACGAGCTGGCCGTCGAGGACGCCATCCAGGCCCATCAGCGGCCGAAGCTCGAGCGGTACGGCGACACGTTGTTCGTCGTCCTGAAGGCCGCGCGGTACCGGGACGCGACCGAGGAGGTCGAGTTCGGCGAGGTGCACGTGTTCGTCGGCCCGGACTTCGTGGTGACGGTCCGGCATGCCGAAGCGCCCAACCTGGCAGCGGTTCGGCGCCGGGTCGAGCACGACCCCGAGCTGCTCAACCTCGGCACCGAAGCCGTGCTCTACGCGATCATGGACAAGGTCGTCGACGGCTACGCCCCGGTGGTCGCCGGTCTCGAGAACGACATCGACGAGATCGAGACCGAGGTGTTCCGCGGTGACCCGAAGGTGTCGCGGCGCATCTACGAGTTGTCCCGTGAGGTGATCGAGTTCCAGCGCGCGACCCGGCCGCTGGTCGGGATCCTCCAAGGTCTGCGCGGCGGCTTCGACAAGTACGGCGTCGACGAGGAACTGCAGCGGTACCTGCGCGACGTGGCCGACCACGTCACCGAGGTCGTGGAGAAGGTCGACGGTTTCCGCGAACTGCTGCGCGACATCCTGACCGTGAACGCGACCCTCGTGGCCCAGCAGCAGAACGAAGAGATGAAGAGTCTGGCCCTGGCCGGCAGCGAGCAGAACGAAGAAGTGAAGCGGATCTCCGCCTGGGCGGCGATCCTGTTCGCACCGACCTTGATCGGCACCGTCTACGGGATGAACTTCGACAACATGCCAGAGCTGCACTGGCAGTACGGATACCCGTTCGCGATCGGCCTGATGGGGTTGGTGTGTGTCGGTCTGCACCAGATCTTCAAGCGCCGCGGCTGGCTCTGAATCGGGCCAAAAGCCCGCAGGAACACCGGATCCGGGCGATTTGTGGCAAGAATCGCCTAAAAACAAGCCGAAATGCCGCGTGGGTGTTTGGCAATGGCCTGTGGAGTCCATAACGTTCCTGAGAGATCGAGCGCTGTGCTCGACAACCCAGTTCACGGAGGGAAGACAGTGAACAAGAGCCAGTTGGTCGAAGCGCTCGCAGTGCACTTCGACGGAAACCGCCGCCAGGCTCAGCACGCTCTGGAGTCGATCATCGACACCATTCAGCGCGAGCTGACCAAGAAGGGTGGCAAGGTCGCCATCACCGGTTTCGGTGCCTTCGAAGCCATCGATCGCCCGGCACGCCTGGTCCGGAACCCGCGCACGAACGAGGTTCTCAAGGCCAAGAAGACCGTGGTTCCGAAGTTCCGCGCGGGTGCGGAGCTGAAGGCCGTTGTCTCCGGTGCGAAGAAGCTGCCGAAGCTGGTGACCCCGAAGGCCACCGCGACCGCCACCAAGGCGGCCGCGCCGGCCAAGAAGGCCGCACCGGTCAAGGCTGCAGCCAAGAAGGCCGCTCCGGTCAAGGCCGCCGCCAAGAAGGCGCCGGCCAAGAAGGCTGCGCCCGTCAAGGCCGCTGCCAAGAAGGCTGCTCCGGTCAAGGCCGCCGCCAAGAAGGCGCCGGCCAAGAAGGCCGCTCCGGTCAAGGCCGTGGCGAAGAAGGCGCCGGCCAAGAAGGCCCCCGCCAAGAAGGTCGCCGCGAAGAAGGCTCCGGCCAAGCGCGCAGCACGCTGAAGTAACTAGCACGACGGCAGAAGGCCGGTCACTCCCTCCAGGAGCGACCGGCCTTCGCTTGTCCCCAAAGGGACTGTGCTTGTTTACAAGACGGTTGCGAAGTCGACCTTGGTGATCGCGAGGTCCGCGCCGTCGCCGGTGGTCTGGATGCGCACGCGTTGTCCCACGCGGAGCAGGCGAATCGGAGTCTCCGCGATCGCATGCACGGTAAAGGGAAGCTCGACTCCGGTGTCAGTCAGCACCGCTCCGGAGAAGGTCTCGCTGTCGTACCGGCTCACAGTGGCTTGCATATCAGCAGGCTAGGCCCTCGGTCCCCGTTGCGGAACCGAGCACCAGCGACATCACGTCAGCGGTCGCCGGACCGACACCCAGCTGTACGGCGTGCGCGAGATCCGCCGCGGTGTCGACGTCACGCCGTACCGAGTCCATGTTCGGTACGTCGATCGGGACCGCGCCAGAAGCCTGGTGAGCCAGGGCGGAGCCGACCCCGAACCGCGGATCGAGCTCGACACCGGCCGAGGCCGCGAGCAACGTCGTACCGGTGCCTGGTTGGTCGATCACGAACGAGCGTGGCGCCACACAGGCCGCCAGGACGGCCGTGAGCTCGGCTGGGCGCAACGCGGGCAGGTCGGCCGACAGGGCGGCCACCCCATGGCCCGGGAACTCCGCAGCGGCGATCGTGGCGCCGTACCGGAGTGCGCCGTTCAGTCCGTCGGCCGCCAGATCCGGTACGACGCGGGCGCCGACCGCGGTCACGTCCGCGGCCACCACCGGGTCGTCGGTGACCACCAGAACCGCCCACACCAGGCCCGAAGCCAGCGCGGCCGCAGTAGTGTCGAGAGCGAAGGCGCGAGCGAGCTCCGGCCGGTGTTGCGGGTATGCCGCAGCCAGCCGGCTCTTCGCGATCGCCGTACGCTTCACCGGGATCGCCAAGATCCAGGGAACGACCTGTAGGTCTGCCATCAGGCAGGATTCTCCCATGGCGGACAAGCACGACCAGCACCAGGAGGCAGCAGTGGACGACCCCAGACCGCGACGGGGTTTCTGGTTCGGCGTGATCGTCGCGCTCGTCAAACCGTTCATGCTGATCTTCACCAAGCCGGTGTTCAGCGGCCGGGAGAACATGCCCCGGCACGGTGGCGTCGTCTTCGTCCCGAATCACATCTCCCATTTCGACCCGTTCGTGCTCGGCTTCTTCATCTGGGAATGCCGGCGGATTCCGCGGCTGCTCGGCAAGGCGTCGTTGTTCAAGCTGCCGATCGCGGGCCGGATCATCAC
Source organism: Kribbella sp. NPDC005582 (assembly GCF_040605415.1). Lineage (NCBI taxonomy): Bacteria > Bacillati > Actinomycetota > Actinomycetes > Propionibacteriales > Kribbellaceae > Kribbella > Kribbella sp. NPDC005582. The sequence goes on along the minus strand of NZ_JBEXCU010000007.1, from coordinate 166,329 downwards.
CAGCGCCGGGCAGATTCCCGTGCACCGCGATTCCACTCAGGCCGCGGACGCGTTCCGCGACGCGGTGGCAGCGGTCGAACGCGGTGAGTGCGTCGGCGTCTATCCCGAAGGCACCATCACCCGGGACCCGGACCTGTGGCCGATGACCGGCAAGACCGGCGCCGCCCGGATCGCGTTGATGACCGGCGCTCCGGTGATCCCGATCGCGAACTGGGGCGCGCAGGAGATCCTCCGCTCCTACACCGGCAAGATGCGGTTCCGCCTGTTGCCGCGCAAGACCGTGATGGCGCGGGCCGGCAAGCCGGTCGACCTGAGCGCGTTCGAGGGCAAGCCGATCACCAACCAGCTGTTGCACGAGGCAACCGAGGTGATCATGCGGGCCCTCGCCGACACGCTCGGCGAGCTGCGTGGCGAGACCCCGCCCAAGGAACTGTTCGACCTGCGCAAGGCCCGTGCCGCCGATCGTGAGGAGAAGGAATGACGAAGATTGCGGTGTTCGGTGCGGGGTCGTGGGGGACTGCGTTCGCCACGGTGCTGGCGGGGGCAGGGAACCAGGTCTCGTTGTGGGCCCGGCGGCAGTCGGTCTGCGACGTGATCAACACCCAGCACGAAAACCCGGACTATCTGCCGGGCATCCGGTTGTCCGAGGCGATCACCGCGACCCACGATCCGGCGGCGGCGGCCGATGGCGCGGAGGCCGTCGTACTGTCGGTGCCTTCGCAGTCACTGCGTGAGAACCTGCGCGACTGGGCCGGTGTGCTGCCGGACGCCGTACCGCTGGTGAGTTTGATGAAGGGCGTCGAGGTCGGTACGACGTTGCGCATGTCCGAGGTGATCGCGGAGCTGACCGGCGCCGGGCCTGAGCGCATCGCGGTGGTGTCAGGGCCGAACCTGGCGCGCGAGATCGCGGAGGGACAACCTGCGGCGGCGGTTGTTGCTTGTGCGGATGAAGGTACGGCGAACCGGCTGCAGAAGCTGTGTCACTCGGGAGCGTTCCGTCCGTACACGAATACTGATGTCGTTGGGTGTGAACTTGGTGGCGCGACGAAGAACGTGATCGCGCTGGCCGTGGGGATGGCCGTGGGGTTCGGGTTCGGCGACAACGCGCGGGCGTCCGTGATCACGCGGGGTCTGGCCGAGACCGCGCGGCTCGGTGCGGCGCTGGGCGCGGACGAGCACACGTTCTCCGGGCTGGCCGGCCTTGGTGACTTGGTGGCCACGTGTTCGTCGCCGTTGTCGCGCAACCGTACGTTCGGCGAGAAGCTCGGCCAGGGCATGACGGTGGCCGAGATCGCGGGTGCGACGCGGCAGGTCGCCGAAGGTGTGAAGTCCTGCTCGTCGATCGCCGAGCTCGCGCACCGGCACGACGTCGAGATGCCGATCGCGGAAGCCGTCACCAAGGTGGTCGCGGGGGAGATGACCCCGAAGGACATGCTGTTCAGTCTCGTCTCCCGTTCTGCGAAGGCGGAGCGCTGGTGATCCCGGAAGCGTTCGCCGCCGGGACGACCGCCCGCGAGGGAGAAGCCGGTACGGCGTGGCTCGCGACCGTGCCCGGGATCGTCGACGAGTTGGTGGACCGCTGGGACTGCACGCCGGACGGCGAGTGGATGCACGGCGAGGTCGGTGTGATCGTTCCGGTCCGACGCGTCGACGAACCGCTGGTGCTGAAGGTGTCGTTCACCCATCCAGGCAACGTCCACGAGCCTGACGCGTACGAGGCCTGGAACGGTTGCGGTGCGGTGCGGTTGCACGAACGCGCCGACGAGCACTACGCGATGCTCCTGGAACGAGCCCACGCCACGACCCTGCGCGACTCCGGCGCAGATGTCGCCGTGGTCGGTGGCGAGATGAGCCGCCTGCTGTCGGTACCGGCACCTGCAGGTCTCCCTCGGCTGCAGGATCGCGCTGACGAGTGGGCCTCGGAACTACAGAAGGACGCGGCGGAGTTCAGCGGTCTCCTGCCTGACGTGGTGGTCGCCCGGGCTTCAGCAGTCATCGACGACTTGGTGCGGCAGCAGCCCGACGTACTGATTCATGGGGACCTGCATCACCGGAACATCCTGAGCGCGGACCGCGAACCGTGGCTGGCGATTGATCCCAAGGGGTTGATCGGGGATCCGGCGTACGACGCGGTGACGTTCCTGAAGGCGCGGACGCTCGTGCTGATGCAGGGCGACCTGCTCGCGGGCCTGGAGCGGGAGCTGGCGGCGTACTGCGAGGCGGCCGAGCTCGACCGCGTGCATGTACGGCGGTGGATTCAGCTCGAGCTGGTGCGAACGTCGTACTGGCTGCGCCGGTACGGCGGTGTCGGGGCGACCCGGCGCGGAGACATCGCGATCGACCCGGCCGTCCGGATGATCGACGAGCTGGCGATCAACTGGGCGTGACCCCCGGGCCTGACTACCGTTTCGGCATGGACCAGATCGATGCCTTCGTCAACCGAATCCCCGGCTGGCTGGACGAGACCGGGGCGATGGCCGAGCCGGATCTCGGACTGTTGCGGGACCTGCTGACCTGCCGGGCCGCGGTGCTCGGGCACACGGATCCGTGGATCTGGCCGGACGAGTCGTTGGCGAACACGGTGCTCGAGGTCGCGCCGTACGTGGTGACGATCGACGAGGACTGGCGTGCGGCCGCGGCGGTGACGCTGCCGGTGCTGCGCGAGATCATCGTGTTCGAGGGCGATCGGGAATCCGCAGCGTCGGTGCGCGATGACGTCGGTTCGGTGCTGAAGATCCTCGACGGGCCACTGGCGCCGCATCTCGACGTGCCGTACCGCTGGTCCACGCTCATGCGGATGACGCACCGCCGCAAGGCCGTTGCCGATGCGAAGGCGTGGCAGGCCACTTTCGATGCCGCGCCCTGGGACGAGAAGGATCGTCTGGTTGGTCCGCTGCGGCGCCACGCTGTGTCGACAGGGGGCGATCCCTACAGCGGGACGACGGTGCCGGCACCGACGACGCTGCTTCCGTCGGTCCTCGCCGCCGCTGCCGGCGAGGCGCCGCTCGCGCTCGCTGTGGTCGAGTTGGCGCAGTGGCTGGTGGCGCAGCCGCCGATCGCAGCCGGCGGGTCTCTCGACGACGACACCGTGGCCAAGGCGCTCGCCGGAACCACGCTCGCCGACGCGACCGCCGTACAAGAGGCTTGGCGGATCGCGGCTTTGTCCGAGCTCGTTGGTTCGACGGGTGCGCGCGTCGTACCAGGACCGCAGTTCGCCGCCTGGCAGGACCCCGGGCGGCGGCTGGAGTGCTGGCACGCGATGGCGGATGCCGTGGTGGTCGACGTACCGGACCCCGATCGCGACGAGGTGATGGCGGCGATCTACGCGGCCTACCATCCAGGTCGCTCGGCCGAGCCTATCGCCGGCGATCTCGCGCGCACGGCGATCGATCGGCTCCGGCGCCTGGGAGCATTCGACGACACCGGGACGCGGCTCAGCCCGCTTGGTGTGCAGGGGCTGCTGTTCCACTGGCTCAACTGGGACACGCCCGGCCGCTGGAGCCTGACGGCAGGGGAGTGGCGGCCGGATCTCACCACGGCGGACGTACGGGCTTGGCTGGCAGCGAGCCTGAACCGAAAGATCTCCGACGGAACCTGGCAAACGTGGATGAAGACGGCGGACCCGATGGCGTTCGCACACCAGTTGGTCGACGCGCTGCTGACCTCGGACGACGGCGCCGAACGCATGACCCTTTTCGCCTTGCTCGCCCAGCTCGGCTCTCAGGTCACGCCGGCCGTCGATCGCCTGAGCGGCACCCGGCTGCATGCTTACCTCACCATGTGGCCCGGGGCGGCGGCTGGTGGCGAGCCGAACCAAAAGCAGCTGTTGCTGTTGCTGCGCGACCAACTGGCCTGGCACGAGTCGATGAGTGCCGAGCTGGACAAGCTGCAGCCAGGCGTTCAGATCGACCTGGGCAGATTCGACTTCGACGGCCTGTTCCGTGAACGGATCGGGCGGCCCGGGCCGTTGACCGAGGCCGAGCTCACCGCGTTGCGCGAGACCCTGGCGACCCAGCGTGCGGAGATGGTCGCCCTGATCGCGCAGGTGTCAGCCGAGTAGCTGCCGCTGCACCAGAACCGCCGCGCCCCGCAACGGCGCGTCCGGACCGCTCCGGGACGGAACGATGCGGAGGTCTTTGGTGGCCAAAGGCAACGATCGGGAGTAGATACTCTCGCGGAGACCGGCCAGCAGGTTGTCGCCGGCCTGGGAGAGCGAACCGCCGATCACGAGCACGGACGGGTTCAGCAGGCTGACCGCGGCGGCGAGGACCGTGCCGATCTCGCGGCCGGCCTGGCGGACGGCGGTGGTGGCTGCGGTGTTGCCCGCACGAACGAGCTCGATGATGTCTTGGCTGCCGCGGACGTTCAGGCGGGAGGCGATGGCGGCGGCGGAGGCGACCGCCTCCAGACAGCCGACGTTGCCGCAGCGGCAGAGCTCGGTGTGACCTGGGGTCTGGATGTGGCCGATGTCCCCGGCTGCGCCTTGGGCGCCACGATGCAGCCGGCCGCCGCTGATCACACCGGCACCGATGCCGGTGGCAACCTTCACGAACAGCAGGTGCTCGACGTCGGCGTACTCGGTGGCGTGCTCGCCCAACGCCATGATGTTCACGTCGTTGTCGACGAGTACCGGGCCCGGTAGCTCACGGCTCAGGCGCTCGGCGACGTCGTACGAGTCCCAGCCGGGCATGATCGGCGGATGGTTCGGGCGTCCGGTCGAGTGCTCGACCGGGCCGGGCAGACCGACGCCAGTGCCCGCCAGGTCCGCGAGGGACCGACCTGCCTTCTTGAGGAGCGACTGTCCGGTGCGGACGACCTCGGCTAGGACGATTTCGGGGCCTTCGGCAATGTTCAGTGGGGTCGTCGAGCGCGCGACGATCGCGCCGGTCAGGTCGGTCAGCGCGACCGACAGGTGGGTCGCGCCGACATCCGCGGCGAGGATCAGCCGGGCCATCGGGTTGAGCCGGAACCGCCCCGGCGGCCGGCCACCGGTCGACGCAGCCTCACCCGACGGTACGACGAGCCCGGACGCGAGCAGCGACTCGATCCGGGCGGTGACCGTCGAGCGGGCGAGACCGCTGGAGTCGATCAGTTCGGCGCGGGTGCGCGGGCGGCCGTCGAGCAGCAACCGCAGAACCGCGTCGGGCGTTTCGCTCATCACCGAACTTCCGTCACCGGGGCGCTGGACTTTTGCTTGACAGGGCTCAAAAGTCTCACATAGCGTCCTTCGATGTGTCCACCAAGCTGAAGGTCGGGATTGTCGGCGGCGGTTTCATGGGCCGGGTGCACGGCCGATCGGCGCTGGTCTCCGGCGCGCAGATCGTCGGTGCGGTCGGATCGAGCCCGGAGCGAGCCGAGGCGGCAGCCGAGGCAGCCGGAGCCGAGCGCGGGTTCGCGACGCTCGCCGACCTACTGGCCACCGACGTCGACGTGATCCACGTCTGTACGCCGAACAACACGCACCGCGAGGTGACCCTGCAGGCGCTCGCCGCAGGCAAGCACGTGGTCTGTGAGAAGCCGCTGGCGACGTCTGTGGCCGATGCGACGGGTCTGGAGGCTGCGGCGCACGAGGCCGGGCTGGTGGGCGCCGTACCGTTCGTCTACCGCTACCACCCGATGGTGCGCGAGCTGCGCGCCCGGCTGGCGGCGGGGGAGGCCGGTGAGATCACCAGCCTGCACGGTTCGTACCTGCAGGACTGGCTGGCCGGTGCGGACGACCAGAACTGGCGAGTGGACGATTCCACAGGTGGGCCGTCGCGCACGTTCGCGGACATCGGCTCGCACTGGTGTGACCTGACCGAGTTCGTCACCGGTGACCGGATTGCCGCGATCAGTGCGCAGCTGCGGACGGTCCGCGCGGAGCGTGGCGGCGTACCGGTTCGCACGGAGGACCTGGCCACCGCACAGTTCCGCACCGAGGCTGGAGTGGTCGGCACGATCGTCGTCAGCCAGGTCGCCGCCGGGCGGAAGAACCGCCTCTACCTGGAGGTCTCCGGTACCGAGGGGAGCTTCGGCTTCGACCAGGAGGACCCCGACCGGCTGTGGGCCGGCCGCCGTACTGCCTCTCAGCTTCTGACCCGCGACCCCGAGACGCTGAGCCCCGGTGCGGCTCGCGTGAACCGCCTGCCTGCCGGTCATGCGCAGGGCTACCAGGACGCGTTCGACTCGTTCGTCGCGGACAGCTACGCCGCCGTACTGGGTGACCGCCCGGACGGCCTGCCCGATTTCGCCGCCGGTGCGCGGTCCGCTCAGCTGATCGACGCAGTACTGCGTTCGGCCGCCGCGGACAGCGCCTGGATCACCGTCTAAGAGGAGCTCGCCAGATGCCACGCCCGATCACGCTGTTCACCGGTCAGTGGGCCGACCTGCCGTTCGAGGAGGTCTGCCAGTTCGCTTCCGAGGCCGGGTACGACGGGGTGGAGATCGCCTGCTCCGGCGACCACTTCGACGTCCAGCAGGCGGTCGACGACGACTCGTACGTCCAGACCCGCAAGGACATCCTCGCGAAGTACAACCTGAACGTCTACGCGATCTCCAACCACCTGGTCGGCCAGGCGGTCTGCGACAACCCGATCGACTTCCGGCACCAGGCGATCGTGCCCTCGCGGATCTGGGGCGACGGAGACGGCGAAGGCGTCCGGCAGCGCGCTGCCGAGGACCTGAAGAACACCGCCCGCGCCGCGGCCAAGCTCGGCGTGAACACGGTGATCGGCTTCACCGGCTCCTCGATCTGGCAGTACGTCGCGATGTTCCCGCCGGTCCCGGCCTCGGTGATCGACGCCGGCTACGAGGACTTCGCCAACCGCTGGAACCCGATCCTGGACGTGTTCGACGCCGAAGGTGTCCGGTTCGCGCACGAGGTGCACCCGTCGGAGATCGCGTACGACTACTGGACCACCACGCTGGCCCTGGAAGCGATCGGCCACCGCGAGGCCTTCGGCCTCAACTGGGACCCGTCGCACATGGTCTGGCAGGACATCGACCCGGTCGCGTTCCTCTGGGACTTCAAGGACCGCATCTACCACGTCGACTGCAAGGACACCCGCATGCGCGTCGGCGGCGGCCGCAACGGCCGCCTCGGCTCCCACCTGCCCTGGGGCGACCCGCGCCGCGGCTGGGACTTCTACTCCACCGGCCACGGCGACGTCCAGTGGGAAGACTGCTTCCGCGTCCTGAACTCGATCGGCTACGACGGCCCCATCTCCGTCGAATGGGAAGACGCCGGCATGGAACGCAAGGTCGGCGCCGCCGAGGCCGTCAACGTCATCCGCGCCCTCGCCTTCGACAAGCCCGCCGCCGCCTTCGACGCAGCCTTCGCCACCGACAAGTAATACTCGCGGTATGACCGATTGGGACACCCTCCGAGCGCTGGCCGACGAAGGCAACGAAAAGGCCGCCGACAAGTTGGCCGACCTCGCCGACCAGCGCTCGGACCTCGCCGTACTGAACGAACTCCTCGACGAAGGCAACGACCGCGCCGGCGAACACCTCACCCGCCGAGCCGCCGCCGCCAAAGACCTGTTGGAACTCCAACGCATCAGCGACGCCGGCTACGCCGAAGCCGCCGAAGTCCTCAACGCCCTCCTCTGACCGCCCGACTCGACTTCCGCTAGTCGTGGATTTTTCGGGTCCAGGCGACGAAAAAGTACCGACTAACGCATGGGGCGGGGGCGGCCGGCGGCTACGCCTAGACCGACTTGTACGGCGGAGAGGGCGGCGAAGGTGATGAGGGCGGTGTGCCAGGTGTGGGTTTGTTCGGTGAGGGTGCCGGCTAGGACGGGGCCGGTGGCGGCTAGCAGGTAGCCGATGGATTGGGCCATGCCGGAGAGTTGGGTGGTTTCGTGGTGGGTGCGGCCGCGGAGGCTGATCAGGGTGAGGGCGGCTACCAGGGCGGCGCCTTGGCCGAGGCCGGCGATGATCGCCCAGAGGACGGCTAGGTCCGGGGCCAGGAGGAGGCCTAGGAGGGCGATCAGGATGGGGGTGCTGGCGGTGACGGCGCCGGCGCGTTGGCTGACGGGGTTCTTCATCAGGCGGGGGATGGTGAGGCCGCCGATGAGGCCGAAGCCTTGGAAGAGGAACAGGTGTACGCCGGCTGTGCGTTCGGAGATGCCGTTGGAGATCTCGATGGTGGGGAGCCAGTTCACGAGGAGGTAGAAGCTGGTCGACTGCAGGCCCATGAAGCCGGTCACCAGCCAGGCCATGGGTTGCCGCCAGACGGTGACAGCGGTCGTCTCGTGCGACTCGACAGCCACCGGAGCTGAGGCGCCCAAGGATCGGGGCAGCCAAACGACGGCGGCCAGCAGGGCGAGGCCGCCCCAGACTGCGAGAGACAGCCGCCAGTCGACAGCATCAGCGATCGGTACGGCGAGGATCGAGGCCAATGCGGCGCCACCGGTGATGAAGGCCGTGTACACGCCGGTCGCGCGGGAGACGTGCGCGGCATAGTCCCGCTTGAGCAGCACCGGGACCAGAACGTTGCCGACGGCAATCGACGCGCCGATGACGACCGTACCGATCCAGAGACCGGCCGCGCCGGTGTACGAGCGGGCGACGCTGCTGACCGCCAGCACCAGCAGTGAGATCAGGACGGTCCGCTCCATTCCGAACCGCCGCGACCCGAGGTGCACCAGCGGTGACGCGGCGGCGAAGGCGAGCAGTGGCAGCGTTGCCAGCAAGCCTTGCGCGCTCTCGCCGAGTCCTTCGTCGGCGCCGATCCGAGGCAGCACGGGACCGACCGCCGTGAGCGCGGGCCGCAGACACAAGGCAACCAAGAACACGGTGGCCGTGATCACCGCGACCCGGCGCCCGGCGGGCTGATCGCGGATGCCGTCGCGCGGGGCGGACACGCCTAGACCCGATCTGCCGCGCGAGGTCGGAGGACAGGGGCGAACACAGCGAGTGCCACGGTCAGCAACGTGACGACGATGAACGACACCGTCAGGTTGCTGGCCTGCGCGATACCGCCGATGATCGACGGCGCGACCAGCCCCGAGGCATAGGTGATGGTCGCGACACCAGCGATCGCGTGCGAGGCATTCGAACCACTGCGAGCCGCAGCAACAAAAGCCAGCGGTACGACGACCGCCACCCCAATCCCGATCAGCCCGAACCCAGCCATCGCGGCAACCGCGTTCGGCGCCAGAACCACCAGCACCCCGCCGATCACCGCGATCAGCCCGCTCCACCGAACCGTCCGAACCGCACCGAAGCGATTGACGACCGCGTCGCCGGTCAACCGAGCGACCGCCATCGTCAGCGCGAACCCGGTCGTCGCACCAGCGGCCACCCCCGCCGAGCTGTCCAGGATGTCGCGCAGATAGACCGCCGACCAGTCCAGACTCGCGCCCTCGGCGAAGACCGCGCAGAACCCGACCGCGCCGATCAGCAACGCCGACCGCGGCGGCAACGCGAACCGCGCCGGCGGCTCATCGTCCTCCTCCGGATGAATGTTCAGCACGAACTGGCAGACGACGGCTCCGAGCACAGTCAGTACGACGGCCGCGATGACGTGATGCACCTGCGCGCTCAGCTCGGCGTGCGCGGCGACCGTGCCGACCGCTGACCCGATCAGCGCACCAAGACTCCACATGCCGTGCAGGCCGGACATGATCGACTTCTCCAGCCGGTGCTCGACCTCCACGCCGAGCGCGTTCATCGCGACATCCGCCATCCCTGACGTGCCGCCGTACACGAGGAGTGCGGCGCACAGCGTCAGCAGGTTCGGCGCGAACGACGGCAGGATCAGCGCGAGCGTCCAGAGCGCGAGCAGGCCGCGCAGCGCGGTCCGAGTCCCGAAGCGGTGGGTGATCCGGGCGGCCAGCGGCATCATCAGCGCGGCGCCGATCGCCGGGAAGGCCAGCGCCAGCCCCAGCTCACCGGCCGAGAGTCCGGCGTGGTCCTGGATCCACGGCACCCGGGTCGCGAACGACCCCGTCACCGCGCCGTGCACACAGAAGACGGCGGCCACGGCGTACCGCGAGCGCTTGATCAGTTGAGCGGAGTCAGCCACAAGTAAACAATCCATCTGTTCGATCGACCATGCGGATGGTAGATTTCTGCGCGTGAGAAGTGCAGAACGGCATCAAATGATCGTAGATCGACTGCGTGGCGGAAACCGAATCTCCGTCCAGGAACTGGTCGAGGCCACTTCGTCCTCGGACATGACGATCCGGCGCGATCTCGACTTCCTCGCCGCGCAAGGCGTGCTGAAGCGGGTCCACGGCGGGGCGGTGCCGGCGATGCCGTCCGGCGTCGAGCCGCCGTACTCGCTGCGGTCGCAGGAGGCGGTCATCGCCAAGCAGGCGATCGCGCGGGCTGCCGTCGCGCATCTCAAGGACGGCGACACGATCGTTCTCGACAGCGGTACGACGGCCCTCGAGGTGGCGCGGCTGCTGCAGCATCGCGCGGTGACGGTGATGCCGTTGTCGCTCCGCGTCGCGCAGGAGCTCGCCGAGGCGCCGCGCGTTCGGCTGCTGATGCCCGGGGGAGAGGCGCGCAAGGGTGAGCTGTCGCTGGTCGGCCCGCTGACCGTCGCGTCGCTGCGGGCGCTGCGCTTCGACGTCGCCGTACTGAGTCCTTGTGCGTTCAGCTTGGAGGCCGGTCTGACGGCGTTCGACCTCGGTGATGCCGAGGTCAAACAAGAGGCCATGAGCGTGGCCGCCCGCTCGATCGTGCTCGCCGACGGCGCCAAGTGGGACCGCGCCGCCCTCGCCTATGTCTGCCCGGCCGACCGGCCCGACCTGATCATCACCGACCCGTCCGCACCGGTGGACCAGCGCACGCTGCTCGCGCAGCGCGGCACGCTGGTCGAGGTAACGGACCCGGAGGAAACCTCTTGACCGCCATTGCACCCCAGCTCGCCCCGCCGCGAGCCGCCCGCGTTGCGACCTGGCTGTACTTCGGCCTGAACGGGTTCGCGGTCGGCATGTGGGTCGTTCACATCCCCAACATCGAGCGCGCGACCGGGATTTCGCACAGCACGCTCGGCCTGCTGCTGCTCGCCCTCGGCGGCGCGGCGTTCGCCGGCATGCAGCTGGCTGGTCCGCTCGTCGATCGCCTTGGTCAGCGCAAGCTCCTGCCGGCGACCGGTGTCTTGCTCGGGATCGCGTTGTTCGGTCCAGGTCTCGCGCAGAACTGGTGGAGTCTCGGACTCGCCCTTGTCCTGCTGGGCTTCTGCAACGGCTCGATCGACGTCGGTATGAACGCGCAAGCAGTCGTGGTCGAGCGCGGTTATCCGCGGCCGATCATGGCGGCGTTCCATGCGATGTGGTCGATCGGTGGTGCGATCGCCGCGCTGATCGGCGCGGCCACGCTGCGGGCCGGCGTACCGACGCAGACCACGCTGAGTGTGGCCGGTGTCATCTGCATCCTCGTCTCGCTCGGCGCCGGTCGTTTCTTGCTAGAGGCAACCGAACCGGCCGAGGACGAGCAGGCCGAGGACCGGGCCAAGCCGCCGGCCAAGCTGGTCTGGGCGCTCGGCGGTCTCGCATTCGGTCTGATGCTCGCCGAGGGCGTGGCGAACGACTGGGCGGCACTGCAGTTCCGCGACGTCCTCGGCACCTCAGTCAGTACGGCGGCCTACGCGTACGGCGCCTTCGCCGTGGCAATGACCGTCGGCCGCTTCCTCACCGACCGAGTCGCGGCCGTCGTGGGACCGGCCGCGATCGTGCGCTGGGGTGCGGCGATCGCCGCGGTCGGAATCGCGATCGTCATCGTCAGTCCCTGGGTGGCGCTCGGGCTCTTCGGCTGGGCGCTGTTCGGGATCGGCCTGGCCGGCGGCGTACCGCAGTTGTTCACCGCCGCCGGCAACCTCGATCCGCGTGCGGCCGGTGCGTTGATGGCGCGCGTGGTCGGCCTCGGGTACGTCGGTCTGCTCGCCGGCCCGGCGTTGATCGGCGGGCTCGCGCACTTCATGCCGCTGAACCTGGCGTTCATCCTGCCGCTCGTGCTCTGCGTGCTGACCTTCTTCGGCGGGCCGGTGCTCAACTCGCGGAAGTGATCGCCTGCTCCAGATCGGCCCACAGATCGTCCGGGTGCTCGATTCCGACCGACAGCCGGATCAGGTCGTCGGGGATGGTCGGCACCTCGATCGGCCACCGGCGACGCCGTTCGAGCAGTGACTCCACGCCGCCCAGGCTGGTGGCGTGGAGCCACAACTTGGTGCTCTCGCAGATCCGCTGCGCGAACTCCGCGTCGCCGCCGACCTCGAACGAGAGGATCGCGCCGAACCCGGACATCTGCGCCGCCGCACGGGCGTGCCCGGCATCGTCGGGGAGTCCGGGGTAGCGCACCCGGCTGACTTGCGGGTGCTCGAGCAGCCGCTGTGCCATGAACGCCGCGGTCGACTGCGACCGCTCCAGCCGGAGCGCGAGCGTGCGCAGACCGCGCAGCCCGAGCCAGGTCTCCATCGGGCCTGGGATCGCGCCCAGGCTGCGCCGACGCAGCTCGATGGCCGACCACAGCTCGTCGTTCGCCGTGATCACCGCGCCGAGTACGACGTCCGAGTGGCCGGCGATGAACTTGGTCGCCGAGTGCATCACGATGTCCGCGCCCATCCCCAGCGGCTGCTGCAGCAGCGGTGTCGCAAAGGTGTTGTCAACAACCACGATCGTCCCGCCAGTGGACGCGGTGGACGCGGTGGACGCGGTGGGGGCGGTGTGTGGGGCGGCGGCGTGTGTGTTGGGTGAGGGGTGTGGGGCGGCCCCGGCAGATGTGGCTGAGGGGTGTGCGGTGGCCCCGGCACGTGTGGCTGGGGCGTGGGCGGCGGCGATGAGCTTCGGGAGGTCTGCTACCTCCATGGCCGGGTTGGTAGGCGACTCGATCCAGAGCATGTCGGCCCCGACCACAGCTGCCGCTACAGCCTCGGTGTCTGCGACATCCACGCGATCGACCGTCAGCCGGCCGGTGGCCGCCTGCTGGTCGAGTAGCGCGAGCACCCCGGAGTACGCGTGGATCGGCGCGACGACCCGGCCGCCGACCGGGACGAGATCGCAGACCGCCGCAGCGGCCGCCATGCCGGAAGCGAACGCCAGTCCGCGACCGCCTTCGAGGGCGCCGAGGGTCTCCTCGAAGGCCGTCCATGCGTCGTTGCCGAAGCGCCCGTACCCGCGGTCGCCGCCGGCGACGTACGTCGAGCTGAAGACGGGTGAGTCGCCGACCGGTGCGTTCGGCACCCGCTCGGGGCGACCGGCGTGGACGACGACAGTGGACGGGTCGAGATCAGGAGCCATGCCGAGCATTGTCGCCGGGGCCGGGAACCGCGGCGGGCAGGGGGATGCCGCCACCGTGCAACAGGCCCATCGCGCGCCGGGCGAGCTCCCTGACGTCCAGGCCGTCCGGGTTCTCCACCCACATCCCGACCACGGTCTCGATGATGTTCATCGCGCTCCCGGCCGACAGGGCCGCGGTGAACTTGACCACCACCGGGTCCGGGCCGGACATCCGGCGTACCAGTTCTTCGGTGAGCTCTTCGCGGAAGCGCCAGATCAGCGCTTGCAGGTGGGCAGCGACCGACACCGTCTGGTCGGCCATCTCGTAGACCGCGCGGACCCGGTCCGGGTTGCGCTCCAGCTCGTCCAGGACGCGCTCGATGACCGCCTGCAGACCGTCCGGCAGGTCCACCGGCGGCTGCCCGCGGAACCAGGCGACGGCGCCCATCAGGGAGTCCTCGACGAACTCGAGGACCAGCGTCTCCTTGGTCGGGAAGTACCGGTAGAGCGTGCTCGGGCCGACCTCGGCGGCGGCCGCGATCTGCTCGACCGTCGTCCGGCCGAAGCCGTGGTGACAGAACAGCTCGAACGCCTTGTCGGCGATCAGCCGGCGGGTCCGTTCCCGTTTGAGCTCCCGCAGTCCCATCTGCACCTCCGCGGGCAGAGTACCGGGTCGCGACGCTCCGATAGCTGCTGCCGATCGGCAACTACAGTCATATGGTAGTCACTTCCATAATCGACGCGACAGGGGCACCGCATGAACGAGACCAGGCCGGCCTTCCCACTCGAGCGGCCCTCGGGCTGCCCGTTCGACCCGGCCACCGGGTACGCCGAGCTGCGCGATCGCAAGGCGCCGTCGAAGGTGACCACCCCGGCCGGCGTCGACGCCTGGGTCGTCACCCGGTACGACGATGTCCGGACCGTGCTGCGAGACCCGCGACTGAGCTCGCGCAACGCGCCGTCCGAACACGTCGTCGTGGACGCGGAGCTCGACCGGGAGCTCGAGTCGGGGTCGATCCTGCAGAACGACGGCCAGGCGCATCGTCGGCTACGGCGGTTGCTGGCCACGGAGTTCGCGGTCAAGCGGATGGAGGCGTACCGGCCGCGGATCGCGGCGCTGGTCGACGAGCACATCGACGCGATGCTGGCTCACGGCGGTCCGATCGACCTGGTCGAGGCGTTCGCACTGCCGATCCCGTCACTCGTGATCTGCGAGCTGCTCGGCGTGCCGTACGAGGACCGCGAGCAGTTCCAGGAGCGCAGCGCCGTACTGGTGGCGATCGACACCGACCCGGAGAAGTCCTGGGCGGCCGTCGAGGGCCTGAATCAGTTCCTCGCCGGGCTGGTGCTGGCCAAGCAGGCCAAGCGGGACGACGACCTGCTGTCCCGCGTGATCACCCGCGGCGAGGAGCTGGGGGAGGACCTCACGCTCGAAGAGCTGGTGTCGATCGGCTTCACCCTGCTGATCGCCGGGCACGAGACGACCGCGAACATGATCGCGCTCAGCACCCTCGCTCTGCTCCGCGAGCCCGGCCAGCTCGCAGCGCTCCAGAAGGATCCCGATCTCGCGGTCACCGCGGTCGAGGAACTGCTGCGCTACCTCTCGGTCGTCCAGTTCGGCCTGTTCCGGCACGTCACGGACGACCTTCCGGCCGGCCCCGCGACCTTGGAGGCAGGCGACTTCCTGGTGGCGGCGCTGTCGGCGGCCAACCGTGACCCCGAAGTGTTCGAGAACCCGGACGAGCTGGATGTGACCCGCACCGGCTCGGCGCACGTGGCCTTCGGCTTCGGCCCGCACCAGTGCCTCGGCCAGCAGTTGGCCCGTGTCGAGCTGCAGGAGGTCTTCAGCCGGCTCTACGCGCGGATCCCGACCTTGCGGCTCGCTGTGCCGTTCGAGGAGATCAAGTTCAAGGACAACACCCTCGTGTACGGCGTACAGGCGTTGCCGGTCACCTGGTGAGGGCCGCTACAGTCGCCCGGTGAGCTCTGAACGCAAGATCCGGGTCGCGGTGGTGTTCGGCGGCCGCTCCAGCGAGCACGCCATCTCGTGCGTCACGGCCGCCAACGTCCTCCAGGCGATCGACCGGGACAAGTACGAGGTGATCCCGATCGGCATCAGCACCAGTGGTCACTGGGTGCTGGAGAGTGGCGACCCCGAGCGTCTGTCGATCAGCGACGGCAAGCTGCCGGAGGTCGACGTCACCGCGATGCCGGTGCTCTTCGGCTCGAACCGCGAACTCGTCGTGAACGCCCCCGGCGCGGTGCCGGACACGCTCGGCGAGGTCGATGTCGTCTTCCCGCTCCTGCACGGGCCGTGGGGCGAGGACGGCACCATCCAGGGCCTGCTCGAGATGACCGACATCCGGTACGTCGGCTCCGGCGTACTGGCCAGCGCGGTCGGCATGGACAAGCACTACATGAAGGTCGTCTTCGCCGCGGCCGGCCTGGCGGTCACGCCGTACGTCGTCGTCCGCGGTGCTCAGGTGGATCGGGCAGCGGTGGACGCGCTCGGGTACCCGGTGTTCGTGAAGCCGGCCCGCGGCGGATCGAGTCTCGGGATCAGCAAGGTGGACGGGCCGGACGAGCTGGACGCCGCCATCGCCGCTGCGCGGATCCACGACCCGAAGGTGCTGATCGAGGCCGCGGCGACCAACCCGCGCGAGATCGAGGTCGCCGTACTGCAGGGTCTGGACGGTGGCCGGCCCGAGGCGAGTGTCTGCGGCGAGATCACGGTCTCCGGTGGCGGGCACGAGTTCTACGACTTCGAGACGAAGTACCTGCCCGAGGGTGACGACTTCGCCGCGCTGTCGATCCCGGCAGCACTTCCGGACGAGGTGGCGGCACAGATCCGCGCGCAGGCCGTGACCGCCTTCGAGGCGATCGAGGCCGAAGGGCTGGCTCGGGTCGACTTCTTCCTCCAGGCCGACGGCCGGGTCGTCATCAACGAGATCAACACGATGCCGGGCTTCACGCCGAAGAGCATGTTCCCGTTGTTGTGGAACTACTCCGGCCTCGACTATCCGGCACTCGTCGACCGCCTGCTCACGCTCGCGATGACCCGGGAGACCGGACTGCGCTGATCAAGTACAGGGCTGATCACGTGCAGGGCGTGATCAGCTTGTTGTACTTCTTCACGACCTCGGAGACGTCGACGAGCGCGTTCGCCTCGGGGCGGTACTTCACCGGTACGGCGATCTCCAGGTAGATCGCCCGGCCGATCGTGGTGAAGATCGTGCCGTTCCCGACCTGTTTGGCGAACCAGCCGACGCCGTTCACCTCGAAACACTGCGACTGCGCCTCGGCCATCCCGGCCGGCGTGGCGACTCCGCAGGTCACCTCGATCGGCGGATCGCCGTACGCGGTGGTGAGCGGGCTGGCCGGCTCGGTCTTGCGGCGCTCGGCGTCGAGCACCGTGGCCGGCATCGCCTTGATCAGGGGCTCGCAGGCGGCCTCGACCTCCGGCGCCGGTGACGGCACGGGGACGGGCGTGGGGCCTGGGCTGCACCCGGCCAGCACGAGCAGGCCGAGTGCAGCGAGCAGAACTTTGCGCATCGGAGAAGCGGGCGGTTCCCGTCGGCTCAGATGTGGACGACAGGGCAGGTCAGCGTGCGGGTGATCCCCGGAACGTTCTGGACCCGGGCAACCACCAGTTTGCCCAGCTCGTCGACGTTGCGGGCTTCCGCGCGGACGATCACGTCGTACGGACCGGTGACGTCCTCGGCCAGGGTGACGCCCTGGACCTCGGCGATCTGCGCCGCGACATCGGCAGCCTTGCCGACCTCGGTCTGGATCAGAATGTAGGCCTGGACCACCACGTCGTTCTCCACTCAGTCGTCCTCAGCTGGGCACCGGCCACTGTACTGACAAAGGGCCGGGCGTACTCTTCGTTGCCCGGTCACGGTACCGCCTAGACTCCGTTCCGGTACATGGGAGGTCTGCTGACGTGACAGAGACGTTGGGGAGCACAGGTGAGTTCGGTCTCATCGAGGCCGTCACCAAGGGGCTGTCCACGAGTGCGGACGTCCTGGTCGGGCCGGGTGACGACGCGGCCGTGGTCGCCGCGCCCGACGGCCGGATGGTGATCACCACCGATCTACTGGTCGAGGGGCGGCACTTCCGCCAGGACTGGTCGTCGGCGTACGACGTGGGCCGCAAGTCAGCCGCGCAGAACCTGGCCGACATCGTGGCGATGGGAGCCCGTCCGACCTCACTGGTGATCGGCTTCGGTGCGCCTGCCGAGCTACCGGTCGCCTGGGTCCAGGAGCTCTACCAGGGGCTCGTCGACGAGTGCGAATTGGTGTCTGCGGCCATCGTCGGTGGCGACACCGTGCAGTCGGACAAGATCGTGATCGCTGTGACCGCCTTCGGCTCCCTGGAGGGACGTGCGCCCGTACTGCGGTCCGGTGCGCGGCCCGGTGACGAGGTGGCCGTCACAGGTCGACTGGGCTGGGCAGAGGCCGGCTATACCGTGCTGACGCGCGGCTTCCGCTCCCCGCGGACGGTCGTCGAGGCGCACCGCCGCCCACAACCGCCGTACGACGAGGGTCCGCGGGCAGCACGCGCCGGTGCGTCGTCGATGTGTGACGTGAGCGACGGACTGCTCGCCGACCTCGGTCACATCGCTGTGGCGAGCCGGGTCGTCATCGACGTGCACACGAAGGCGCTGGCGGTGCCGGAGCCGCTGCAGGCGGTCGCGGCGGCCACTGGGATCGATGCGATGAAGTTCGTGCTGACCGGTGGCGACGACCACGCACTGGTCGGGACCTTTGAGCCGGCCGACGTTCCGGAGGGCTGGACCGTCATCGGGTCGGTTGCCGAAGGCAATGAGGACCGTCCGGCCGGGACGGTCACCGTCGACGGAGCGCTGTACGCCGCCGAGGCCGGCCATACCCACTTCAGGAGCTGAGATGAACCGACCGCCACGCGTGCTCACGATCGCCGGCTCGGACTCCGGGGGAGGCGCCGGGATCCAGGCCGACCTGAAGGCGATGCTGGCCAACGGCGTGCACGGGATGACTGTGATCACCGCGATCACCGCGCAGAACAGTCTGGGTGTGCAGGGCGCGTGGGAGCTGCCGGAGGAACAGGTCCGGGCGCAGTTCCGCAGTGTCGTCGACGACATCGGTGTGGACGCGGTGAAGACCGGCATGCTGGCCTCGGCCTCGATGGTGCGCGTTGTGGCGTCGCTGCTGCGGACACTGCCGCCGTCGGTACCGGTGGTGGTCGATCCGGTCTCGGTGTCGAAGCATGGTGACGCGCTACTCGCTGCGGACGCCATGGACGCCGTACGGACCGAGGTGGTGCCGCTGGCGACTGTGCTGACACCGAACCTGACGGAGCTGGGTCCTGTCGCCGGTGTGACGTCTGGCGACCGCGAGTTGGCCGCCAAGACGCTGCTGGAGGCCGGTGCGTCCTGGGTACTCGTCAAGGGCGGGCATGATTCGGGGACGGAGTCGGTTGATGTCCTGCACGGCGCTGGGGTCCGGCGGGCCTACAGTGCGGTCCGGGCCGACAATCGGCACACGCACGGCACCGGATGTACGTTGGCCAGCGCGATCGCGTCCTACCTGGCACGTGGGTACGACGTCGAGAGTGCGGTCGGTGCGGCGAAGGAGTACGTGACCGGTGCGATCCAGGCCGGGTTCGCCCTCGGCGGCGGCATCGGTCCGGTCGATCACGCGTGGAGATTTCGAGGGAGTGGCAGTTGACGAAGCAGCCCCCGGTCGACGGGTACTGCGAGCAGTGCGGGTTCAACTACGACACCGGTGACCTGCAGGGCACAGTGACGCTGCTGGTCCGCCAGGCGGCCGACTGCAGCATGGCGCTGATCAAGGCCGCCGCGGGTCCGGACGCCAACGTCGTACGGCTGCGGCCGGAGCCTGAGGTCTGGTCGGCGATCGAGTACGCGTGCCACGTGCGCGACGTACTGGAGGTGCAGCGGCTGCGGATCGCCCAGTGTCTGGCCGAGGACCGTCCGGTGTACGCGCCGATGGACCGCACCGGCCGGGTCAAGCAGGCCAAGTACGAGCACCAGGACCCGATGGAGGTCGCGGCCGCGCTGGTCCGCTTCGCGAAGGAGTTCGGCGCCGCCGCTCGTGTGCTGACGCCGCCGCAGCTGGGCAAGCTCGGTCTGTACAATTACCCGGTGCGGATGCCGCGTTCACTCGGCTGGGTGATCCGGCACACCGCGCACGAGATCCAGCACCATCGGCACGACATCATCAGCATCCTGGCCAAGGTGGAGCCTCCGATCGTGCCCAAGCCGAAGCCTGAGGTGGCCGAGGAGACCGACTCCGAGACGGTGGAAGCGACTACCGAGTAGCTGCCCAGGTGGCGATCGCGTCTTCGGTCGTCAGATGGTCGAGAGCCAGTGCGGCGGCGCCTCGCAGCGGGCCGTCCGTCTGGTGGGCGGCCGCGAGGACAGGCGGGGGAGCAGTGCGGCGGAAGGTCATCAGGCCCTCCAGGAAAGTCCTGTCGAACAGTTCCTCCGCCGCTGCCCGCAGCGGTACGGCGAGTCCGCCCAGCGTGATGACATCCGGGTCATGGGCGTTCGCCAGTCCGGCAAGCCCGGCGGCGATCGCCGTGACCACCTGTTCGACCGCGCGGACCGCCGTACGGTCTGTGCGACGCAGGATCGCTTGCGTGTAGGCATGGGGGTCGTCGGGGTCGGGGTCCTGCAGGTGGCGGGCGAGCGCGCGACCGTCGATCTCCAGGTTCCAGCAACCACGAGCGCCGCACAGGCACTGCTGGCTGCGGTCGCCGAAGGGTGTGTGCCCGAACTCGCCTGCCGCACCGGACGCTCCCTGCACCGGTACGCCGTCGATCAGCAGCGTCCCGCCGATACCTGCCTCGATGATCAGGTGCAGCGCCGTACCGGCCCCGGCTGCAGCACCTGTACGCGCCTCGGCGACACCACTGAGCGTTGCGTCGTTGCCGACCAGCAGTTGTACGCCGGTGCCCGCTGTGACCGTGTTGAGGTCCAGCTCGAACCACTCCGGCGCCGAAGCCTGCAGTAGGTGGTTCTCACGCAGCGTCCCCGGTACGGCGAGGCCGACGGCTCGCAACCGATCGCCGTACTGGTCCTGCGCAGCCAGTACGGCGCTGTGCAGGTGACCGAGGACGACCTCAGCTCGCCGAGTGCGGTGCCGCCGATCGTCCTGGCTCAGGAAGGAGCCGTCGAGTGTGACGACCGCACTGCGCCAGTTGCTCTGCCGGAGGTCCAGCACGAGCGCTACCGGTCCGGATGGATGCGCCCGCAGCAGTGTGGTCGGCCGACCGCGCCGCCGGCTCGGTGCCGGGACCTCGGCGACCAGTTGCACCTCGCGGAGCTTCGCGGTGACCTCGGTCGCCGAACTGCTGCTGAGCCCGAGCGCCTGCGCCACGGCCGCCCGCGTGATCCCCGGCTCCCGGCTCACCCGGGCGAGGATCTCCGCGGCGGTCTGCCATTGTCCCCGGCGGCTACTGGTCATAACATTGTCCTACCTTATGCTCGGAGTACGAGTTTAATGGAGGGGCAGTGGGAATCCGGGACATCGCGGCCGTGCTGTTCGACATGGACGGGACGCTGGTCAACTCCGACGCGGTCGTGGATCGGAGCTGGAGCCGCTGGGCGGTCGAGTACGGGCTCCCGCCGGCCGAGGTGCTGGCGGTCGCGCACGGCAATCCGGCCCGGGCTACCGTCGCCCACTTCCTGCCTGACCTGACCGACGCCGAGCGTGCGGCCGCGGGCGCCCGCATCCTCGACCTGGAGCTCGACGACGTCTCCGATGTCGCGCCGACGCCCGGTGCGCTCGAGATCGTCGCGACGCTCGAGCGGCTCGGCCTGCCGTGGGCGGTGTACACGAGTGCGCCGGGGCAGCTCGCGAAGATCCGGCTCGAGGCGGCCGGCATCTCGCCCTCGATCCTGATCACCATCGACGACGTCGAGCGCGGCAAGCCCGATCCCGAGGGGTACCTGCGGGCGGCCGAGCTGCTGGATGTGCAGATCGAGCGCTGCCTGGTCGTCGAGGACACCGAGGTCGGCCTGGCCGCCGGGCGCGCGTCCGGCGCGACCACAGCCGGTCTGAAGGGCATCGCGGCTGACATCCGGCTGCCTGACCTGCACCGACTCGTCCAGCTGTTCACCGAATGAGCGCCCGGTCCGACCAGTTCCAGATCGGAGCTGCTCTCTCGTCGCTGGGCTTCCTGCTCGCCGGTCTCGGCGCGTGTATCGCCATCCTGGCCCGCGACCTCGATGAGCCCACCGGCCGGCTGGCGCTGCTCTCCTCCGCCTTCGCCGTCGGCCTGTTCATCGTCGCCGCGGTAGGTCCGGCGCTGCTTCGCTCCTGGTCGATCGGCATCGTGCTGCGGGTCGGGTCGCTCATCTGCGCCGCCGGTGGCGCGCTGCTCGCACTCGCTCCCGTGTACGCCGTCGTGGTCGTCGGCGGGCTGTGTGTCGGCCTAGGCGGTGCCCTGCTCGTGCTGGTGGCGCCCTTGATGCTGCACGGCGCTACGGCGGCCGCACAGCTGAGTCGCGTCAACGCGGTGGCCAGTGCTGCCGGCATTCTCGCGCCACTGACGATCGGGCTGATCGATGCGCTCGGCATCACCGGCCGGGCCGCGATGCTGATCGCCGTACCGCCGCTGCTGGTGCTGGCCACGCTCAAGGGCTCGGACTCCGTGCCGCCTCTGCTGTCCGAGGCTCCGTCCGGGCATGCGGTCGGGCGGGCTGTCGGCCTCGGCTGGCTGCGCGTCGTACTGGCTGTTGGGGTGGAGTTCTGCTTCGTCGTGTGGGCAGTGGCGCGGCTGGTCGACTCCGGGCTCGCTCTGGCCATCGCAGCGCTGCTGGGCACCAGCTTCCCGATCGGAATGGCCATCGGGCGAGCCATCGGCCCGGTCCACTGGCGCTCCGTGTCCCCGGTCGTCGTGGGCGGCAGTCTGGCGATCTTGGGCACGCTGCTGGTCAGTCTGCTCAATGCGCCCTCGCTGATCGCCATCGGCTTGGTCATCGCCGGTGTCGGTGTCGCTCCGCTCTACCCGGTCACCATCGCGGCCCTGGTCGCCATGCCAGGCCTAAGCCCAACCCGCCTGGCCGCCCTGGGCGCTCTGGCCTCCGGAACCGCCATCCTGATCACCCCAGCCGCCCTAGCGGCCCTGGCGCGCGTCATGGACCTCCGCCTCGCCTACCTGATCACGATCCCGCTCCTGCTGGCGCTCTTCGCGCTGAGCCGGACCGCCACGCCATCACAACTGAGCTCGGCGAGCGCGTCCCCGCGTGACGAGGTGCGCTCCCGCCGATTGTGATGGCCTGGGCGTCCGCCCTCAGACCGGTAGGCCGTAACTCCGCAGGAGGTCGACCAGCGTGTCGGTGCCGGTGGCCAAGTCGTAGACCTCGGCGTTGATGCCGATCGAGCGGGCGCCGTCGACGTTCACCTCGAGGTCGTCGAGGAAGAGCACCGACGACGCGGGCGCGCCGGTCGCGGACAGGATCGCGCGAAAGTACTCGGGGTCGGGTTTGCGCAGACCCAGGTCGCACGAATAGAACGACTGGTCGAACCAGTCGCCGTACGAGCGCTCGTCGTTCATGATGGCTCGCCGGTAGGCGTGCTGGTTGGTGGCCAGGTGACACTCGATGCCGGCCCGGCGCAGGCCCTGGATCAGCTCGACCACGACCGGCTCCGCCTCGAACCAGCTCCATGGCTCGAGCACCTCTTCGAGCGTCGCCTTGACGTTCCACCGCTGCATGACTCCGGCCACCGCGTCGCGGAACTCCTCCTTGCCCACCAGCGCCGGGTGCTCGGAGATCATCAGATCGGTGACGAAGACCTCGCCGTCCCCGTCGACGAACGAGTGCAGCCGCGCGGCCCAGTCGTGGGTGCCGCGCTGAACGACGCCATCGGCATCGAAGAGGACTGTGGTAATTGAGGGCGCCATGTCTACATCCTGTCAGTCGCACCCCTTGACCGGTTAAGCGGTATGCGCTTACCTAATGGCTACGTAAACATAGTTGGACACCTTCCGGCGAAAACCAACAGAAAGCGCCAGGTGAGGCGTATGCCGTTGAGCAGAAGGACGTTCCTCGCAGCTGGTGCCGCCGCCGCTGCCGCCGGGCTGACCGGCTGTGGTTCCCGCAGTTCGCTGGGTGCCGCGAACGAGTTGAGTATGTGGACCTGGGTCGGTTCGGTCAACGACGACCTGATCGGCCAGGCGGAGAAGAGCATCCCCGGGTACGACGGGCTGAAGCTCGCGATGACCCGGATCGGCAGCAACTACAAGACCAAGGTGCTGACCGCACTGGCCGGCAAGTCGCTGGTCCCGGACATCGTCGCGATCAACGACGACGTGGCGACGTACTTCCCGAACGCGGACCAGTTCCACGATCTGTACGAGCTCGGCGCGAAGGAGCGCGAGGCGGACTTCCTGCCCTGGAAGTGGAAACTCGGCGTCACCCCGCAGAACAAGATGATGGCCTACCCGATGGACACCGGCCCGACCGCGCTGTTCTACCGCAGCGACATCCTGGCCAAGGCCGGGATCGACGTCGATCCGGCGGCGATCGCCGGGCAGGCGCCGGACTGGGACACCTATATCGCCCTCGGCAAGAAGATCCAGCAGGCCGTGCCGGGATCGTCGATCACCGACAACGTGAACAGCATCTTCTCCTACCGGATGGCGCAGCAGCCGAAGCGGTACATGACCGCGGACGGCCAGTACATCGGCGACCAGGACCACGTCCGGGAGGCATTCGATCTCGCTGTCCGGGTCGTGAAAGAGGGGTTGTCGGCCAACGCGCAGGACGGCTCGACCGACGCGAAGGCGATCATCAGCAACGGCAAGCTGGTCGCGTTCATCGGCGCCGTCTGGTGGGCACAGCTCGGCCCGAAGAACGCGGCTCCGAAGACGAAGGGACTCTGGCGGGTGACTGCGTCTCCTGGTGGCGCCGGCAACCGCGGCGGGTCCTTCCTGGCGATCACGAAGTACTGCAAGAACCCCGAGGCGGCCTTCGCCTTCATCAGCTGGCTGGAGACGGCGAAGAACCAAGCGCAGGCGTTCCTCGACCCGGTGCTCTTCCCGTCCACGCCGGCCTCCTACACCGACCCGAAACTCTCCGGGCCGGACGAGTTCTTCGGCGGGCAGCGGATCGTCGACACCTTCGCCGAGTCCGCCAAGAAGTACCCCGGCGCGTACTTCTCGCCGTACGACTCGATCATCGGGTCGCCGCTCAGCGCCGAGCTGGTCAACGTCGAGACCGGCGGCAAGTCGCCGGACCAGGCGTGGAACGACGCGCAGCACCAGATCGAACGTGAGCTGACCCGGGCGGGGGCGATCTGAGATGGCTGTCAGCAAAGCCCTGCCCGCCGCCGTGTCCGCGGGCGAGGAGACCGAGGAGAAGCGGCCGAACCGGTTCCGGCAGGCCTTCCCGCAGTACGTCGCGATCTCGCCGTTCTTCATCCTGTTCGCGATCTTCGGCGCGTTCCCGATCCTGTTCTCCATCTGGATCTCGTTCCACTCCTGGGACGGCATCGGCCCGATGAAGTGGGTCGGGCTCCAGCAGTACAGCTACCTGCTCAGCGATCCGAAGTTCTGGCACACCATCGGCAACACGATGATCATCTGGGTGCTGTCGACGGTCCCGATGCTGCTGCTCGCGCTGGTGATCGCGAACGCGCTGCACAACGCCACCCGGTTCCGCACCTTCTACCGGATCGCGTACTTCATCCCGAACGTCACCTCGGTGGTCGCGGTCACGCTGGTCTTCGGCTCGATCTTCAGCAACAACTTCGGTCTGCTGAACGCCTTCCTGCAGTCGATCGGGCTCGGCAAGGTCGAGTGGCTGACGCAGCCGTGGGGGATCAAGGTCGCGATCGCCACCATCGTCACCTGGCGCTGGGTCGGCTACAACGCGATCATCTACCTGGCCGGCCTGCAGGCGATCTCGGCCGACGTCTACGAGGCCGCCAAGGTCGACGGTGCGAGTTCCCGGCAGACGTTCTGGCGGATCACCGTGCCGATGATGCGTCCGGTGATCCTGTTCACCGCGGTCACCTCGACCATCGGCGGGCTGCAGATCTTCACCGAGTCCCGGGTGCTGTTCGGCGACACCAACAACATCGGCGGTCCGGGCGACGCCGGCATGACGATCGTCTCGTACCTCTACCAGAGCGCGTTCATCAAGAACCAGTTCGGGTACGGCGCCGCGATCGGCTGGGCGTTGTTCATCCTGATCGTGCTGTTCAGCATCATCAACTGGCGGCTGATCGGCGGCAGCGACGCCGAGCGGCTGACGAGCCGGGCCAAACGCCGGGCGGACCGGAAGATCGCCGTACAGAAGGAGGCTGCTGATGACGCCCGCTGAGCGCTTGCGGATCACCGTCGGTCACGTCGTACTGATGCTCGGCGTCGTGGTCTCGCTGTTCCCGTTCTACTGGATGGTGGTGATGGCCTCCAACACCACGCCCGACATCTTCGCCTACCCGCCGAAGCTGCTGATCGGCTCGCACCTGTTCGAGAACATGGGCAAGGTGCTCGACAACGTCGACTTTTTCGGCTCGATGCTGCTCACGCTGATCGCATCGCTGTCGGTCACCGTGCTGGTGCTGTTCTTCGACTCGCTGGCCGCGTTCGCGTTCGCGAAGTACGAGTTCCCCGGCCGGAAGGTGCTGTTCGGCATTCTGCTGGCGACCTTCATGATCCCGGCCCAGCTGTCGCTGGTGCCGCAGTTCGTGACGCTGGCGCAGTTCGGCTGGATCGGTTCGCTGAAGGCGCTGATCATCCCCGGTGCCGCGAACGCCTTCGGCATCTTCTGGATGCGCCAGTACGCCGCGGGCGCGATCCCGGACGAATTGATCTCGGCGGCCAAGGTCGACGGCGCCGGCTTCTTCCGGCAGTACCTGACCGTCGGGCTCCCGGTCCTGCGGCCCGGGCTGGCGTTCCTCGGCATCTTCACCTTCATCAACGTCTGGAACGACTACCTGTGGCCGCTGATCGTGATGACGGACCCGAACCGGCTCACGCTGCAGGTCGCGCTCGACCAGCTCAACGGCATCTACGGCACCGATTACTCGATGGTGATGGCGGGAGCACTGATGAGTGTGATCCCGTTGATCGGTGTGTTCCTGATCGGGGCCCGCTCGTTCATTGCGGACCTCGCCGCCGGTGCGATGAAATTCTGACCTCACAACCCGAACGGACTTCTCTTGACTGACAGCAAACTCCGCTGGGGCATCCTCGGAACCGGGAACATCGCGTCCCGGTTCGCCGACCAGGTGCCGACGTCGCCGACCAACGAGGTGGTCGCGGTCGGCAGCCGGTCGCTCGCCTCGGCCGAAGAGTTCGGCGAGCGCTTCGGCATCCCGAACCGGCACGGCTCGTACGACGAGCTGCTCGCCGACAAGACCGTGGACGCGGTGTACGTGGCCACCCCGCATCCGCTCCACCCCGAGTGGGCGATCAAGGCGGCCGAGGCCGGCAAGCACGTGCTCTGCGAGAAGCCGCTCGCGATCAACCGGGCCTGGGGCGAGGCGATCATCGAGGCGGCGGTGCGCAACGACGTCTTCCTGATGGAGGCGTACATGTACCGCTGCCTCCCGCAGACCAAGCTGGTCGCCCAGCTGGTCCGTGACGGCGAGCTCGGGACCGTGCACCAGATCGAGGCGACCTTCGCCTTCAACGCGTCCTTCAACCCGACCAGCCGGATCTACGCCGACGAGCTCGCCGGCGGCGGCATCCTGGACGTCGGCGGCTACCCGGTCTCGTTCGCGCGTCTGATCGCGGGCGCCGCCACCGGCCTCCCGTACGCCGAGCCTGCCGCCGTCAACGCGGTCGGGACCGTCGGCGAGACCGGCGTGGACGAGTGGACCGCCGCGACGCTGTTCTTCGACGGTGGGGTCACCGCCCACGTCACGACCGGTGTCCGGCTCGGCGACCAGAACCAGGTGCGGATCGTCGGCAGCAAGGGCTACCTGATCGTCGAGGACCCGTGGTTCGGCGGCGACGGCAAGCCGACCCACGTCACCCTGCACAAGGTCGGTGAAGAGGCCCGCGAGATCTCCGCAGAGCCGGCGCTGATCTACGCGGCCGAGGCCGAGGCGGTCGCCGCCGCGATCTCGGCGCGGCAGGCGCCGGAGATGACCTGGGCCGACACCCTCGGCAACCTGACGGTCCAGGACGCCTGGCGGGCAGCGATCGGCCAGCAGTACTCGAGTGAGCGCGACGACGCGGCGGTTCCGACCGCGAGCGGCCGGCCGCTGACCAAGCGGTCCGACGCGCCTATGACGTACGGGTCGGTTCCCGGCCTCGACAAGCCGGTGTCGCGGCTCGTCATGGGCGTCGACAACCAGCGCAACCTGAGCCATGCCGCCACGATGTTCGACGACTTCGTCGAGCGCGGTGGGACGACGTTCGACACCGCCTACATCTACAGCGGCGGGTACGGCGAGAAGCTGCTCGGGCAGTGGATCAAGACCCGCGGCAACCGCGACGAAGTGGTTGTCATCGGCAAGGGTGCGCACACGCCGCACTGCGACCCCGAGTCGATCAACCGGCAGCTGGACGAGAGCCTCGAGCGGCTGCAGACCGACCACGTCGACCTGTACCTGATGCACCGCGACAACGAGGAGATCGCGGTCGGGGAGTTCGTCGACGTCCTCGACGAGCACTTCCGGGCCGGCCGGATCAAGGCGTACGGCGGGTCCAACTGGTCTCTGGAGCGGTTCGACGAGGCCAACGCCTACGCGGCGGCGAACGGCAAGCAGCCGTTCACCCTGCTGAGCAACCACCTCAGCCTCGCCCGGGCGTACGACGTACCGTGGGCGGGGTGCCGGCACGTGTCGGACGACGAGTCGCAGGCGTGGCTTCGGGAGCGGCAGGTCGCGCTCTTCCCGTGGTCGAGTCAGGCGCGCGGATTCTTCACCGGCCGGGCGAAACCGGAGGACCGCTCGGACGAGGAACTGGTCCGGTGTTTCTACTCCGACGAGAACTTCCGTAGGCTGGACCGGGCCCGCGAGCTCGCGACGGCCAAGGGAGTCGAGCCGACCGCGATCGCGTTGGCCTGGTTGCTGCACCAGCCGTACCCGGTGTTCCCGCTGATCGGGCCGCGGCACATCAGTGAGACACGGACCTCTACTCCTGGCCTGACCGTCTCGCTGACCGACGAAGAAGTGGCGTACCTCACTGCCTGAGGAGCGCCTGCGGACCGAATTGGTCGAGCCATCACACCCATGTAACATGGTTTGTCGGTGTCAAGACCCTGAACACGGAGAATCATGTCTAAGATTTGCGATGTCTGCGGCAAGCAGCCGATGTTTGGCAAGAGCGTTGCCCGTCTGGGTAAGGGCGCGATGATCCGGCGGGTCAAGGCGCGTACGCCCCGTCGCTTCAACCCCAACATTCAGCCGGTCCGGGCGATCATCAAGGGAACCCCGACCCGCCTGAAGGTCTGCACGTCCTGCATCAAGGCCGGCAAGGTCCAGCGCGTCCAGAGCTGAAGCCGACCCGCAGTTCCTTCCGTGTAGGGCCTGACTAGGCGCCCGGTGTCACACCGGGCGCCTCTTCGTGTGTTCACCGTCTTTCGGCGACGACCGTGATCTCGTTGCGGTTGTGGTGCAGCTGCCGCGCATGCAGTACGTCGTACTCCGCGCGAAGCACGTCGAGTCCACGGCGGGCGCCGTCGAGCGGGTTCTTGCCGCCGCCCTTGAGCGTGACGATCGCCAACCCGTCACGACGCAGGTGCGCGGCGGCGTCGAGCATCATCCGGGCGCTCAGCACCTGGTCCATCCGCATGTCGTTCACCACGACGTCGAACCGCACCCGGTTCTCCGCGAAGAACCGGCCGGCTGTCGTCGCCGCGTGATGGATCCCGCGGTCACCCAGCAGCCGCTCGTCCAGGTAGCCCGGGTCGACCGACCACACCTCCTGGCCGTGCTGCCGCAGGATCCGTGTCCAGCCGCCCGGTGAGGCGCCCAGGTCGACCGCCTTGCCGCCGGGCCGCAGCTCCAGCCCGAAGGTCGCGATCGCTTCCTCCAGCTTGAACTCCGACCGCGACACCCGCTCCTCGCCGCGCGCCAGCCGCATCCGGCCGCCCGGCCAGTCCGACAGGCTGTCCGCGAGCCGGTTGACGCCGAGCAGCACCGCCCGCGGACTCTCGAAGCACGACACCACCCACTTCTGCCCGGAGCGCGTCACCGCCACCCCGCGCTCGGTGAGAGCCTCCTCGATCCGGTGGTAGTACGAACCGCCGGTCCCCGCGCGATCCGTCCACGCTTGCACCGCGAGCGCCTTCGGATACTCCGGCAGCTCGCCCAGGATCAGCTCGGCTAGCTCGTAGGTCGGCGGCAACTCGTCGAAGGTCCCGAGCTCGGTCGTCAGATGCCGCACGAACATGATCCGCCCCGCAGCACAGGCCGCGGCCAGCTCGTGCACCTCCGGCCCGGTCACCCGGCCGATGTCGGCACCGACCCGCTGGATCGGCACCTTCCCGAACTCGCCGCGGATCTCGCGCACGGCCCAGTCATAACTGTCGGCCGCAACCGAGAACAACACGCTCACCACCAGACCGTACCGAAACAGAACGCGGATCCACCCATCCACCGCCCGAACGACTCGCCCCCGGGTACCCGGCACCCCGCCGTACTGGCACTCACCCCGCCGCGTGCCCAAAGAGCAGCCGACCCACCTTTGGGCACGGATCAGTCGTTCGTGGGGCACGGGCGTGGTTGGTGGGTGCTCAAGGTGCCGGTACGGCGGGGTGGCGTCGGCCGGCGAGCGGGGTGAGGTGGGAGGCACTAACCTTCCGGGCGTGGAGGAACTGACGGTCGGGGCGTTGCGCGCGTGGGCTCGGACCGCGTTGGTGGAGTTGCGGCGGGCGCGTGCCGGGATCGACGAGCTGAACGTGTACCCGGTGCCGGACGGTGACACCGGGACCAACCTCTACCTGACCTGGGAGGCGGCGTGTGAGGCGCTGCCGCAGGGCGAGCTGACGTTCGCGGAGGCGGTGCAGGCGTTCGGCCGTGGCGCGTTGCTGGGGGCACGCGGCAACTCCGGCGTCATCACCTCGCAGCTTGTGCGCGCGTGCGGCATGCGGCTCGCCGAGAATCTGCCGCGGGACCGCGACAGCGACGGCGTACTGGCTGATCCGCGGATGAGTGAGGCCGCGGCCTTGGCCGATGCGCTCACGTACGCCGCCGATGCCGCGTACGGCGCGGTCGCGGAGCCCGTCGAGGGAACCATGCTGACCGTCGCCCGCGCGGCCGCCACCGGGGCGATGACGGCTGCTAACGACGGCAAGAGCCTCGCCGAGGTCTGCCTGGCGGCGGTCGCGTCCGCGCGGCACGCACTCACCCGTACGACGGAGCAGCTCGACGTACTGCGCCGGGCGGGCGTGGTCGACGCCGGGGGAGCAGGGCTGGTCGTGATCCTCGGGGCGATGGAGTCCGTGCTCACCGGCCGGGCGGTCACGATCGACGTACCGGCTCGGGTCGAACCGCAGGAGGTTGCGGGGGATCTGGATCCGGAGGGGCCGGCGTACGAGGTGATGTACCTCCTGGACGCCGCTGACGAGGCCGTGGCGGACTTCCGGCGGCAGCTGGCAGCCCTGGGTGACTCCGTGGTCGTCGTCGGCGGAGACGGCCTCTGGAACGTCCACGTGCACGCCGATGACGTGGGGGCCGCGATCGAGCTCGGGATCGCGATCGGGCGTCCGCACCGGATCCGGGTGACTCACTTCGCCGACCAGCCACACCACGAGGCGCCGCTGGGTCGCGCGGTGATCGCGGTTGCCGCGGGTGCCGGGCTGGCTGAGCTGTTCACCGAGGCCGGCGCCAAGGTGGTGGTCGGCGGACCGGGCCGACGCTGCTCGACCGGCGAGATCCTGGCCGCGATCGAGAAGTCGCAGGCGACCGAGATCGTGTTGCTGCCGAACGACAAGGACTCCATCGCAGTCGCCGAGGCCGCCGCCACCGCGGCCCGCCAGGGCGGTCTGCGAGTCGCGGTGATCCCGACCCGGGCGCAGGTCCAGGGCTTGGCGGCGATCGCCGTCCACGACGCCGCGGCGAGCTTCGACGACGATGTCGTCCACCAATCTGCTGCCGCCGGACAGACGCGGCACGGAGCGGTCACGATCGCCGTGAAGGACGCCTACACGATGGCCGGTCGCTGCCGGATCGGCGACGCCTTGGGGGTCGTCGACGGCGATTTCGCGTTGATCACCGAGGATCTGACCGAGGCCGCGGTCGGGGTCGTCGACCGGCTGCTGGGTGGTGGCGGTGAGCTGCTCACCATCGTGACCGGGCGGGACGCGGACCCCGAATTGGCCGCCGCGATCGAGCGGCACGTACGGCGGCACCGCAAAGATGTCGATGTCGTGGTGTACGACGGAGGGCAGGACAGGTACCCGTTGCTGATCGGGGTGGAATGACTGTGGTCAATTTTTCGGCCGACATGGACCGCAAGCTCCGCGACTTCGTCGGAGCCAAGACGGCCAAGACTTTCGCGGACGTGCTCGCCATCGAGACCGTCGGCGACCTGCTGCGCCACTACCCACGGCGGTACCTGAAGAAGGGCGAGCTGACCCCCTTCGACGAGCTGGAGGTCGGCGACCAGGCGACGGTCAACGGCCGGGTCAAGAAGGTCACCGTCCGCTCGCTCGACACCAAGGCCGAGATCCCGCTGGTCGAGGTCTCCAAGTGGAGCCGGCGCCGGACGCTGACCAAGGTCGTGGTCACCGACGGCAAGCACGATCTGGAGCTGGCGTTCTTCAACCAGCCCTGGCTGGCCACCAAGCTGACCCCCGGTACGGCGGCGCTGTTCTGGGGCGAGGTGACGATGTTCCGCGACATCATGCAGCTCAAGGCTCCGGGCACCGAGATCCTCGACGACGAGGACCTCAGCGAGGCCGAGATCGAGCGCCGGGCCCGGCCGTTCCGGCCGCTCTACCCGGCGACCGCGAAGTTGCCCACCGCAACGATCGAGCGCAGTATCAAGATCGTCCTGGACAACCTGAGCGAGGATCTCGAGGATCCGGTACCGGAACTGATCCGGCGCCAGGAGAAGCTCGTCGGCCTGGTCGAGGCGTTGCGGAAGGTGCATCTGCCGGAGACCGAGAAGGACATCAGCGACGCCCAGAACCGGTTCCGGTTCGAGGAGGCGCTGGTGATGCAGACGATTCTGGCGCAGCGGCGGGCGGTCACCGACGCGCTGAAGGCGGTCCCGCGGCCGAGGGTCTCCGGTGGGCTGCTCGACGAGTTCGACGAGCGGCTGCCGTTCTCGCTGACCGCGGGCCAGGCCGAGGTGGGCGAGGAGATCTTCGCGGACCTGGAGCGGCCGCACCCGATGCACCGGTTGCTGCAGGGCGAGGTCGGCTCCGGCAAGACCGTGGTGGCGCTGCGCGCGATGCTGTCGGTCGTCGACAACGGCGGCCAGGCGGTCCTGCTGGCCCCGACCGAGGTGCTCGCGACGCAGCACCACAAGACGTTGACCAAGATGCTCGGTGACCTCGCCCTGCAGGGCATGCTCGGCGGCGCGGAGCACGCCACGAAGGTCGGTCTGCTGACCGGTTCGCTGAACGCGGCAGCCCGCCGTACGGCGATGCTGGACGCCGCGAGCGGAGCCGCCGGGATCGTGGTCGGGACGCACGCGTTGCTCGAGGACAAGGTGCAGTTCGCCGATCTCGGACTGGTGGTGGTCGACGAGCAGCACCGGTTCGGCGTCGAGCAGCGGGCCGCGCTCAGCGCCAAGTCCGGTGACAACACGCCGCACGTGCTGGTGATGACCGCCACGCCGATCCCGCGGACAGTCGCGATGACCGTCTTCGGCGATCTCTCGGTCTCGACGCTGACCGAACTGCCGGCCGGACGGTCGCCGATCCAGTCCTCCGTCGTCCCGGCCAAGCAGAAGCCGGACTGGCTGGAGCGGGCCTGGACACGGGTCCGTGAGGAGGTCGGCAAGGGCCACCAGGCGTACGTCGTCTGCCCGCGGATCGGCGACGACGTGAAGAACGCGGCCGACGAGGAAGGCGAGCTGGCGGCCGGCGACGAGGAGGGCGGCGACGGCAAGAAGCAGGCCCGGCCGCCGATCTCGGTGCTGCAGATGGCCGAGGCCCTCGGCGAGATCCTGCACGACCTGCGGGTGGAGATCCTGCACGGCCGGTTGCCGGCCGACGAGAAGGACGCGGTGATGTCCCGGTTCGCGGCCGGCCAGGTCGACGTGCTGATCGCGACCACGGTGATCGAGGTCGGCGTCGACGTACCGAACGCCTCGACGATGGTGATCATGGACGCCGACCGGTTCGGGATCTCGCAGCTGCACCAGCTGCGCGGCCGGGTCGGCCGCGGCAAGGTGCCCGGGCTGTGCCTGCTGGTCACCGACCTGTGGGACGGCACCAAGTCGTACGGTCGGCTGGCCGCGGTGGCGTCGACGACGGACGGCTTCGAACTGTCCCGCATCGACCTGGAGACCCGCCGCGAGGGTGACGTCCTGGGCGTCGCCCAGTCGGGCAAGCGGACCAGCCTGAAGCTGCTCAGCGTGCTGCGCGACGAGGAGATCATCCTCACCGCCCGGCACGTGGCCCAGTCGCTGGTCTCGATCGACCCCGAGCTCAACGACTACCCGGCGCTCAGGTCCTTCGTCCGCAGCGCCCTGGAGTCCGAGTCCACCGAATACCTGGAGAAGACATGACGCGGATCATCGGTGGCGTCGCCGGCGGGCGGCGGATCGCCGTACCGGCGGGGGACGGGACGCGGCCGACCACGGATCGGACCCGGGAAGCGTTGTTCTCGTCGCTGGAGGCGGAGTTCAGCAGCTTCGACGGCGTGAACGTCCTCGACCTGTACGCCGGGTCCGGGGCGATCGGGCTCGAGGCGCTGTCGCGTGGCGCGGCCAAGGTGGTGCTGGTCGAGTCGGACCGGAAGGCCGTCGAGGTGATCGCGGCGAACATCAAGGTGGTCGGGCTGCCCGGAGTGACCGTGCTGAGCCGGCCGGTCGAGAAGCTGGCCGCGGGGGAGCCTCCGGCGGAGTTCGACCTGCTGTACGCCGACCCGCCGTACCGGCTGGAGACCGCCGAGCTGCAGGACGTGCTGGTCGCGCTGGCCGGCAACGGCTGGCTGGCCGCGGACGCGTTCGTGGTCGTCGAGCGCGGGAAGCGGGAGCCGTGGGAGTGGCCGGAGGGGTTCGCGGCGCTCCGCGACCGCAAGTACGGCGAGGCCCGCCTTTGGTACGGTCACCGGCATGGCTAAGGCGGTGTTCCCCGGGTCGTTCGACCCGCCCACGATCGGCCACCTCGATGTCATCGCCCGGGCGGCGCACGCCTTCGACGAGCTGATCGTCGCGGCCGGGGTGAACCGGTCCAAGCAGCGGCTGTTCAGCGACGAGGAGCGGGTCGAGATGCTGACCGAGCTGGCCGAGCCGTTCCCGAACGTGCGGATCACCACCTTCGACGGCCTGCTCGTCGATTTCTGCACCGAGCAGGGCGCGAGCGTGATCGTGAAGGGCCTGCGGACCGCGGCCGACTACGACTACGAGCTCCAGATGGCCCATCTGAACCGCCGGATGACCGGCGTCGACACGGTCTTCCTGCCGAGCGCGGCCGAGCACGGGTTCATCTCCTCGAGCTGGGTCAAGGAGATCGCCAAACTCGGCGGCGACGTCACGTCCTTTGTGACACCGGCTGTTCACACTCGGTTACAGGCGAAACACCGATAGGCCCCGAATTGGGTGTCGGGCCGGGTAGTTGATAATGTGGTCTACCGGTCTCGCTGAGACCGAGATTTATGCCTGCCCACGCCTGAAAGGGATGTCCTGAGCGTCTTGGATCCGCGGTCCCCACTCGTGATCGAAACCCACGAGCTGTCACGCCGCGCCGGGTCCCAGCGCGAAGTCTCTTTCACGGCCGCAGCACCGGCAGATCTCGGTATCGACGTGATCGGCGTCCCCGAGGGCGACCCCATCCAGTTCGACTTGCGGCTGGAAGCGGTTGTCGAAGGGGTTCTCGTGACCGGATCGGCCAGTGGCCGGCTGGTCGGGGAGTGCGCGCGGTGCCTGGTCGATATCGAGGACGAGTTCCTCGCTGACGTCCAGGAGCTGTACGTCTACCCGGAGAGCGAGGCCGAGCCGGACGAGGCCAGCCGGATGGAGGGCGATCTGATCGACCTCGAGCCGGCATTGCGGGATCAGGTGGTGCTCGCGCTACCGTTCCAGCCGCTGTGTTCGGACGACTGTCCGGGACTGTGCCCCGAGTGTGGGGTGCGCCTGGTGGAGGAGCCCGGCCACAAGCACGAGGACGGGGGAGACCCCCGGTGGGCCGCCCTGGGCGGACTGCTCCAGAACGACCAGCAAGACAACTGAACAACGAACACACGCACACCAGCCGGCCGGGTCTACCAGCCCCCGGCCGAACCGAGGAGTCATAACCGTGGCCGTTCCGAAGCGGAAGATGTCGCGCAGCAACACCCGCAACCGCCGGGCTCAGTGGAAGACCACTGCCCCGTCGCTGGTGACCTGCGTGAACCCCGCCTGCCGCGCCAAGCACCTGCAGCACACCGTTTGCCCCACCTGCGGCCAGTACGGCGCGAAGGGCGAGCGTCGCCAGGTCGTCGAGAGCTAAACGGCACCCATCAGTGAATTCATCAGTCGACGCCGGGCCTGACCCGGCGCACGGGGGGCTCTACGCCGAGCTGAACGAACGGCTCGGCGTGGCGCTGGCTGACAATTTGCTGGAGCACGCCTTCACCCACCGCTCGTTCGCGTACGAGAACGGCGGGCTGCCGACCAACGAGCGGCTGGAGTTCCTCGGGGACTCCGTGCTCGGGGTCATCGTGACGGAGTCGCTGTTCCGCAACCATCCGGACCTCTCGGAGGGCCGGCTGGCCAAGCTGCGCGCCGCCGTGGTCAACATGCGTGCGCTCGCGGGCGTCGCCCGTGAGCTCAACCTGGGCAAGTACCTGCGGCTCGGCCGTGGGGAGGAAGCCACCGGCGGCCGCGACAAATCGTCGATCCTGGCCGACTGCGTCGAGGCACTGATCGGCGCCGTCTACCTGGACCGCGGGTTCGAGGTGGCCGGCAGCGTCGTGCACCGGCTGTTCGACGACCTGATGGAGTCCTCGGCCCGGCTCGGCGCCGGCCTGGACTGGAAGACGTCGCTGCAGGAGCTGGTCGCCCAGCTCGGTGTCGGCGTCCCGGAGTACGTGATCGCCGAATCCGGTCCCGACCACGCCAAGACGTTCGAGGCGCGGGTCCGGATCGGGGCCGACACCTACGGTCACGGCATCGGCCGGAGCAAGAAGGAAGCCGAGCAGCAAGCTGCCGAGACCGCCTGGAAGGCCCTGCGCGCCGCGCACCCCGACAGCACGGACCCGTCCCAGCAGCCGTAACATCCGCTGGTGCCCGAGCTCCCAGAGGTAGAGGTGGTCCGCCGCGGTCTGGCGGACTTCACCACCGGCCGCACCATCGACGCGGTCGAGGTCCTGCATCCCCGCCCGGTCCGGCGTCATCTCGCCGGCCCGGACGATTTCGTCGCCCGGCTCAAAGGGCAGGTGTTCGCGGAGCCGGCCCGGCGCGGGAAGTACCTCTGGCTACCGCTCACCTCGGGTGACGCGATCCTCACCCATCTGGGAATGAGCGGCCAGTTCCGGGTTCAGCCGGTCGGCGCGCCGGACGAAGCGCATCTGCGGGTCCGGTTCCGCTTCGCCGACGACGGCGGAGAGGTCCGGTTTGTGGACCAGCGCATGTTCGGTGGTCTGTCCTATTCCGAGGGTGGCGCCGAGCTGCCCGCCGAGATCGCCCATATCGCCCGGGATCCGTTCGATCCGCTGTTTGACGCCGAGGCCGCGGCGGCCGCGCTCCGCCGCCGTCGTACGGGGCTGAAACGGGCGTTGCTGGACCAGACCGTGGTCAGCGGGATCGGCAACATCTACGCGGACGAAGCGTTGTGGCGGGCGAAACTGCACTACGCGCGGGCCACGGATTCGCTGAAACCCTTGCAGGCAAGGGAAATTCTCCGGCACGCCCACGAGGTGATGGCCGAGGCGCTCGGCGTCGGCGGGACCAGCTTCGACGCCCTGTACGTCAACGTGAACGGCGAATCGGGCTACTTCGAACGCGGCCTGAACGTCTATGGACAAGAGGGTTCGCCGTGCCCGCGGGACGGCCGGCCGATCCGCCGCGAGCCGTTCATGAACCGCTCCTCGTTCCGCTGTCCGAGATGTCAGCCGGTTCCGCGGCTGGTCCGCTGGTGACGAGGTATTGTTAATAAGTGTGGCCCAGGTTGACCGCCCGCCGAACGGGTGTCACTCTGAAAGACGGTACACATTTTCAGCGCTCCCCATCGCGATCTGAGCAGGGGTGCGCCACACCCGGCCAGAACCCTTCCGGAGGACAGCACAATGGCCAAGGCTCTTTTAGGGCACCTTGGAGGCACTGACCCGCGCATGCTCGAGCAGGTTCGTCTGCTCAACCGGCGTGTCGCCGATCTGGAGGCGCACGTGATGCGTCTGCAGGCAGAGAACGACCATCTCGTCGCACAGGTCCATGAGGGCCGGCTGCTGACGGTCGACGAGGCTCTGCGTACTCCCGCCACGGTCTGAGGACCTGGCACTACTTGCACAAGGGCGGCGGTGGCCCCCGTTCCGGGCCTCCGCCGATTGTGCTGTTCTCAATGTTGTGCGCCCACCATCCATCCGCCTGCCGCTCCGACCGGTAGGCCTGCACGGTTTTGCCCGCGCCGGTTTGTAGACTGGGCGGCGGAACTACTTCCCCGGGTAGCGACAGCGTTACGAGTTGCGACGGTTCCTTCGGTATCGTCTGTCCTTTCACGGGTTGGAGAGCATCGCTTTGTATCTCAAGAGCATGACGCTCCGAGGCTTCAAGTCGTTCGCGTCGGCCACGACGATGAACTTCGAACCGGGGATCACCTGCATCGTCGGTCCGAACGGCTCCGGGAAGTCGAACGTCGTCGACGCGCTCGCCTGGGTGATGGGTGAGCAGGGCGCGAAGTCACTGCGCGGCGGCAAGATGGAGGACGTCATCTTCGCCGGCACCTCCGGCCGTTCGCCGCTGGGCCGCGCCGAGGTGGTGCTGACCATCGACAACACCGACGGCGCCCTCCCGATCGAGTACGCCGAGGTCACGATCAGCCGGACGATGTTCCGCAACGGCGGCTCGGACTACCAGATCAACGGCCAGAGCTGCCGGCTGCTGGACGTCCAGGAGCTGCTCAGCGACTCCGGTATCGGCCGCGAGATGCACGTCATCGTCGGCCAGGGCCAGCTCGACTCGATCCTGCGCGCGACCCCGGAGGGCCGCCGCGGCTTCGTCGAGGAGGCCGCCGGTGTCCTCAAGCACCGCAAGCGCAAAGAGAAGGCGATCCGGAAGCTGGAGGCCACCGAGGGCAACCTGCACCGGCTCGGCGACCTGATCACCGAGATCCGCCGCCAGTTGAAGCCGCTCGGGCGCCAGGCGGAGGTGGCGCGCCGGGCGGTGACGATCCAGGCCGAGGTCCGCGACGGCCGCGCCCGGCTGCTCGCCGACGACATCGTCCAGGCCCAGTCCGCGCTCGAGGCCGAGCTGGCCGACGAGGCGCGGATGACGGAACGCCGTACCGAGATCGAGGCCAAGTTGCGCGAGGCGCGCGACCTGGAGGCCGAGCTCGAAGAGGCGCTGCGCGAGGACGCTCCGGCGCTGCAGGCCGCGCAGGACACCTGGTACCAGCTGTCCGGCTTCGGCGAGAAGATCAAGGGCACCGCCCGGATCGCCGCCGACCGGATCCGCTCGCTGAACGACGAGGCCGACGACGGCCCGCGCTCGGGACGCGACCCCGACGAGCTGGAGCTCGAGGCCGCCCGGGTGCGCGAGACCGAGGCGCAGATCGAGGCCGAGGTCGAGGCCCACTCCGAGCTGCTGGCCGAGGCCGTCGAGCGCCGCCAGCTGCTGGAGAACCAGGAGGCCGAGGAGGAGCGCCGGATCTCCGCGCTGATCCGGGCCGCCGCCGACCGTCGTGAGGGTCTGGCCCGGCTGACCGGCCAGGTGAACGCGCTGAAGAGCCGCGCGGCCGCCGCGGAGTCCGAGATCGGCCGGCTCACCACGAACATGAACGAGGCCGAGGCCCGCGCGGCCAAGGCCCAGCACGACTTCACAGCCCTGGAGACCCAGGTCGCCGGCCTGGATGCCGGTGAGCGCGGCCTCGACGATCAGTACGAGGCGGCTCAGTCGGTTCTCGACGAGCTGGACGAGCGGCTGGCCAAGCTGCGTGCCGAGGAGCGGGACGCCGAGCGTGAGCGGACCGGTCTGAGCGCCCGCAAGGAGGCCCTGGAGCTGGGCCTGAACCGCAAGGACGGCGCCGGCGCTCTGCTGGCCGCCTCCGAGCAGGTCACCGGCCTGATGGGTTCGGTCGCGGCGCTGCTCAGCGTCCGCTCCGGCTACGAGACGGCCATCGCGGCCGCGCTCGGCGAGGCCGCCGACGCGGTCGCCATCACGCATGTGGACGCAGCGCTGGCCGCCGTCGGTCATCTCAAGGAGCACGACCTCGGCCGCGCCGGGATGCTGCTCGGTGACGCGCCGGCCGACGACTACGCGACCTGGCCCACCCTCCCGTACGGCGCTCTGTACGCCGTCGATGTCGTCGAGTGCCCGCAGAACCTGCGGCCCGCCCTGCGCCGGCTGCTGCGCAAGGTCGCGGTCGTCGAGGATGTGGCGGCAGCACAGTCGCTGATCCGCACCTTGCCCGACGTCACCTGCGCTACGCGGGCGGGCGACGTACTGGGTGCACACTTCGCGTACGGCGGATCCGACGCGGCACCGAGCCTGATCGAGGTGCAGTCGGCGGTCGACGAGGCCGCGGAGAAGCTGATCGAGGCGACCGCGCGCAGTGAGCGGCTGCGGTTCGAGCTGGCGGCGCTGGAGGACGAGCGCTCCCGGCAGAAGGAGCACGTCGAGATCACGCTGGCCCGGCTGCACGAGTCGGATGCCGCGATGGCGGCGGTGGCCGAGCAGCTCGCGCACTTCGGGTCGCTGGCCAAGGCGTCCCGCGGCGAGGCGCAGCGGATGGCCGAGGCGATCGCCGCGGCCGAGGCCGAGCGCGACAAGAACCTGTCCGGCCTGGCCGAGCTCGAAGAGCGGCTGACCGACGCCGAGATGTTCGACGAAGAGGGCGACGAGCCTGACACGTCGGCGCGCGACCGGCTCGCCGAAGAGGCGAAGGCCGGCCGGGCGGCCGAGATGGAAGCGCGGCTCGCGCTGCGTACCACCGAGGAGCGCGCCCGGGCGCTGTCCGGCCGGGCCGACCAGCTGGAGCGTGCGGCCCGCCAGGAGCGCGAGGCGCGGGCCCGGGCGGTTGCCCGAGCTGCTCGGCGCGCTCGCCAGTCCGAGGCCGCGCAGGCCGTGCACCTGGCGACCGGCCACGTGCTGGCCCGGCTGGAGCACTCGCTGCAGCTGGCCGCGACGGAGCGTTCCGCGATCCAGGCACAGCGCGCCGATCGGGAGCAGGCGCTCGCGCAGGCCCGCTCGGCCAGCCGCAACCTCAGCTCCGAGCTGGAGCAGCTGACCAACACCGTGCATCGGGACGCGCTGGCCCGGGCTGAGCAGAAGATGCGCCTCGAAGCGCTGTACGAGAAGGCGCTCGGCGAGCTGGGCATCGCGGTCGAGCAGCTGGTCGCGGAGTACGGTCCCGACCAGCTCGTGCCGCCGCTGCCCAAGGACGGCGACGACAACACCCTCGAGCTCGAGGGCGAGCCGTTCGACCGGGCCAAGGTCGAGAAGCGGCTCAAGTCCGCCGAGCGCTCGCTGAACCAGCTCGGCCGGATCAACCCGCTCGCGCTCGAGGAGTTCGACGCGATGGAGGAGCGGCACCGCTTCCTGTCCGAGCAGCTCGAGGACCTGCGCAAGTCCCGCCGCGACCTGATGGACATCGTCAAGGAGGTCGACGACCGCGTCGAGCAGGTCTTCACCGAGGCCTACCGCGACGTCGAGATCGCCTTCCAGCACGTCTTCAGCCGGCTCTTCCCCGGCGGTGAAGGCCGGCTCATCCTGACCGACCCCAGCGACATGCTGGCGACCGGCATCGACGTCGAGGCCCGCCCGCCCGGCAAGAAGGTCAAGCGCCTCTCACTGCTCTCCGGCGGCGAGCGCTCCCTGGTCGCGGTCGCCTTCCTGGTCGCTCTCTTCAAGGCCCGCCCCTCGCCCTTCTACATCCTGGACGAGGTCGAAGCGGCCCTCGACGACACCAACCTCGGCCGCCTCCTGGAGATCTACGAAGAGCTCCGCGAGAACAGCCAGCTCCTGGTCATCACCCACCAGAAGCGCACCATGGAGGTCGCCGACGCCCTCTACGGCGTCACCATGCGCGGCGACGGCGTCTCCGCCGTCATCTCCCAACGCATCCGCGAACCCGAACCCGTGTAGCAGGCGGACCGCCAGCCCATCACAATCGGCCCCGGATCCCCTCCAGCCGAGCGTGAGCCTGCGTCCGAATCGGCAGTTGTGATGGCCTGGGCCGTCCTCCCGGCGCCTTGAGCACGGTTCGACCATGTGGCCGGGCGCAGGACGGTCGAGGGATGCTCAAAGTGCGGCTGCCGGGCGCCTTGAGCACGGATCGATCGTTTGGTCGCGCGCTGAGTGGTTGAGGGGTGCTCAAGGTGGGGTGGCTTGTGTTTGCTGAGACGACCGGTCATATTGGGGTCATGGCCAGACGGAGTATGCGGGAGGAGATCCTCGAGTCCGGGGTGGAGTTGTTCCTGGAGCGGGGGTTCAATGCGGCGGCGGTGAAGGACATCACCGACCGGGCGGGGGTGCCGAAGGGGTCGTTCTACAACCACTTCGAGAGCAAGGAAGCGTTGGGCGCGGTCGCGCTGGAGCGGTACGGCGAGCGGCTGCGGATGGCGGATCTGGCTGACCGCACGGTGCCGCCGGTGGAGCGGGTGCGCCGGCACTTCGAGTTCTTGCGCGGTGACCAGCCGAAGTTCAGCCAGGGCTGCATGTTCGGCAACTTCGGCGCCGAGATCGTCGACCACAGTGAGCCGTTGCGGCTGCGCGTGAAGGACGGCTGGGGGAATTGGGTGCAGCTCCTGGCCGAGGCGATCGCGCAGGGGCAGGCCGAGGGGCAGATCCGGGCCTCGCTCGACCCGCAGCAGACGGCTCGCTACCTGACCAGCGCCTGGGAAGGCGCGCTGCTGCAAGCGCGGACCGATAAGTCCGGCGAGGCCTTTGAGGCGTTCTTCGCGGTCACGTTCGACGCGCTGCTGGCCTGAGCTTTTCAGCCGTCCTCAACTGAGGACGGCTTTCGTTCGAGGATCTCAAGATGACCGACCGTCTTAGAAGGAGCAGCTCGATGAAACTGGTACTGAAGGAGGTCGGTGCGGTGGCGAACATCGTGGCCGACGAGAGCGTGGTGACGGCCGGGCCGGAGGAGGTGCTGGTCACGATCGAGGCGGCGACGGTCAACCCGTCCGACGTGAAGCTTGCCGAGGGCAAGTACGGCTATCGGCCGCAGGAACTGCCGTTCGCGATCGGCACCGAGGGCATCGGGCGAGTGAGCGGTCCGGCGGACAGCGAGTGGCTCGGCAAGCGCGTGCTGATCGTGCCGAACTACGAGCAGGGCACCTGGGCAGAGGTAGTGGCAGTGAAGACCGCCAACCTGATCGAGCTTCCGGAAGCGGGTGATCCCCTGCAGCTCGCGACGGTCGGGGTCAACCCGTTAACCGCCTACCTCGCGCTGAAGCAGGTGGACCTGCGGCCGGGTGACTGGGTCGGTCAGAACCTCGGGAACTCTGCGGTCGGCAGGGCCGTGATCCAGTTGGCGCGCCACGCCGGGCTGCGCACGTTGAGCGTCGTACGGAGTCCTGAAGCGGCTGCTGGGCTGGAGTCGGATGTGGTGCTGGTCGACGGTCCGGACCTGGCCGAGCGGATCAGGTCCGAGCTGGGCGATGACCAGCTGCGGCTGGTGCTCGACGGGACCGGTGACGCCACAACCGCAGCACTCGCCTCGGCGGCCGAGTTCGGTGGCACAGTGGTGACCTATTCGTCGGTGACCGGGCAGACGCCGCCGGTCGGTCTGCGCGACATCATCTATCGCCAGCTGCGCATCGTCGGCCTGTGGATCATCAACTGGACGACCAGTGCGCCCCGCGCCGAGCTCGAGAGCGTGTACGGCGACCTGGTGCGGCTGACCGTGGACGGCGTACTGCGCACCGAGGTGGCGGCCACCTATCCGGTCGCCGAGTACGCCAAGGCGCTAGAGCACGCGGGCCGTGGTGGCGGGAAGGTGCTCTT
The DNA here is from genome assembly GCF_040605415.1 of Kribbella sp. NPDC005582. Classification (NCBI taxonomy): domain Bacteria; kingdom Bacillati; phylum Actinomycetota; class Actinomycetes; order Propionibacteriales; family Kribbellaceae; genus Kribbella; species Kribbella sp. NPDC005582. The sequence goes on along the minus strand of NZ_JBEXCU010000007.1, from coordinate 122,893 downwards.
CAGGCCGTGATCGTCATCGAGGCGAGCTGATCACCCTGGACGTCGAAGGTGAAGTGCGACGGGCCGTTGAAGCCGTCGCCACCGACCTGCGTGAGCAGGGTGATCGGGTTGCCCGGGGTGGCCACCTGTGTGTCGGTGAACGTCGCTCGCTTGCCGATCAGCTCGTTGTCGCTCCAGGAACGGATCTGCTCGTGACCGCGGAACTGGCGGCCCCAGTCGTCGACGTACCCGTCGTCGGCGAAGGCTGCCACGAACGCGTCGTTGTCCTGCTCGTCGATCGCGGTAAGCGCACGCTGGACCGCGGCTGGGATCTCTTGGCTCGTAACGCGATTGAACCACTGACTGCGACCGCACGTATGGCAGGTGTTCAACGGAGATTTCGAGGAGGACCTGATGAGGCGTGTGGCCGGTGTGGTGGCAGCGATGGTGCTGGGGCTCGGTGTACTGACTGCTTGCGGTGACGACAAGGGCGCGGACAGCAACTCCAGTACGGGGGCTGCGGCTCAGCTCAAGACGGCGGACAGTGGACTCGGCAAGATCCTTGTCGACGGCAACGGCCGTACCGTGTACGTGTTCGACAAGGACACTGCGGGAAAGTCGAACTGTGAGGGCGACTGCCTGGCCAAGTGGCCGGCGGTAGCGGCCGGCGACAGCACTCCGAAGCTGGACGGCGTGGAGGTCTCGACGATCACCCGGTCCGACGGCAGCAAGCAGTTGGCGGTCGGAGGAATGCCGCTCTACCTGTTCGCCGCCGACTCCAAAGCCGGTGAGACCAAGGGGCAGGCCGTCGGCGGTATCTGGTGGGTTGTCGGTCCGGACGGCAAGAAGATCACGACTCAGCCGTCGAGCGATGGCAACTCCGGCTACTGAGTACTACCCCACGTGGGCACCCGCTATCGTTCCGACGGTGGGTGCCTACGAGGGTCAGGACGCGGCCGAGACATTCGTCCGCTCCCTGTACGCCGAGCACGGGCGCAGCGTGCTCGCGTACGCGACCCGTTTGACCGGCGACCGCGCTGCGGCGGAGGACGTCGTACAGGAGACTCTGGTGCGGGCGTGGAAGCACGCTGATGACCTGGATCAGACCAAAGGCTCGGTGCGCGGTTGGCTGCTGACGGTGGCTCGCAACATCGTCACCGACCGCGCTAGAGCGCGAGCAGCACGACCTGTCGAGGTAGCGGACGTTGTAGACCGGCCACCGGTCCAAGGTGACCACTCCGAGTCGGTGGTGAACACCATGGTGGTGCTGAGCGCTCTGGACCAGGTCTCGCCCGAGCACCGCGAGGTGCTGGTGGAGCTGTACTACCGAGGTCGTTCGGTCGCCGAGGCGGCCAAGGAGCTCGGTGTGCCGCCAGGTACCGTGAAATCGAGAACGTACTACGCCCTCCGAGCTCTGCGCGCGGTGCTGGCTCGACCGGAGGTGACCCAATGAGTGAGCATGATCGCTCGCAGCTGGGCGCCTATGCGTTGGGCGCGCTGGATCCTGCCGAGAGCCGTGCGGTGGACGAGCACCTGGCCACCTGTGCCGAGTGCCGGACCGAGCTGGCCGAGCTCGAGGAGATGAAGGAGTTCCTCGGCGAGGTGCCGCCGGAGGCGTTCCTGGACGGAGCTCCCGATGACGGTGACCTGCTGCTGCAGCGCACCTTGCGAGAGGTGCGGGACACCCGTGCGCCAAGCCGCAAACGGAAGCCATGGCTGTTGGTTGCGGCCGCGGTGGTCGTGCTGGCGGGGGTGCTGGGTGGCGGCGTGTTGATCGGTCGTCAGACCGTGGATCAGGCCGATGCGCCTGTCCCGGGTTCCAGGCAGGTGACGGCGACAGATGCGAACAGCGGTACGACGATGACGACGACTGTGGAGCCCCGCGAGGGCTGGACCTGGGTGCGCGTCCAGATCACCGGTCTGAAGTCTGGTGCGGAGTGCGTGATGGTCGTGACCGACAAGGCCGGCAAGACGTGGACCGCGGGCAGTTGGCTCGTGTCGGACCAGGCCGCGCAGGGCGGTAGCCGGTTCGGTGGTGGAGTGCTGGTGCCTCCGGATCAGGTGCAGTCGGTGGAGATCAAGACGGTGCAGGGCGAGCACGTCGTCACTACACCGGTCTGAAATCTTCTTGCGGCGCGCGAGAGGATGTACTCGTGGCTACCTCCGCAGACGACCTCCGAGCCCGCCGCAAGTCCGCCGCTGAGAACTGCGACCGCTGGTTGTCGCGTGCGTCGGTGCCGGCGCCGGAGCGATTGCGACGCCTGGCTGAGGCGGCTACTGAAGACGAGAACGACACCTATGGCCGCGGCGGAGCCATCGAGGCCCTGGAGCAGGAGGTCGCGGAGCTGCTCGGCAAGCCGGCCGCTGTGTTCATGCCGTCCGGCATCATGGCGCAGCAGAGCGTCCTGCGCGTGTACGCCGACCGCTCCGGAAGCAAGCGGGTTGCGGTCCACGGGCAGTCCCACCTGCTGGTGCACGAACTGAACGCACTGGAGGAGGTGCACCAGCTCCGCATCGAACGCCTGACGTCCGAGCCGCGGCAGCCACGGCCGGACGAGCTGGCCGCCATTCCCGGCAAGCTCGCCGCAGTGACGCTGGAACTGCCGCTCCGTGAGCCGGGGTTCCTACTGCCGACCTGGGATGAGCTGGTCGTGTTCGCGGAGGCTTGTGCGGAGCGCGGCGTACCGCTGCATCTGGATGGTGCGCGGCTGTGGGAGAGCACGCCGTACCTGCAGCACAGCCCGGCGGAGATCTCCGCGCTGGCCACCTCGGTCTATGTCTCGTTCTACAAGGGCCTTGGCGGTCTGGCCGGTGCAGTCCTGGCCGGACCCGAGGACCTGATCGCGGAGTCCCGGCGCTGGCAGCGCCGACTCGGCGGCAACCTCTACACAATGCTCCCGTACGCCGTCGCTGCGCGCGAGGGACTCCGTACGGCGCTCCCACTGATGGGCGAGCTGCACGAGCGCGCGATCGAGGTGGCAATCGCCTTGCAGGGCGAGGGCTATCGGGTGGTGCCCGATCCGCCGCACACCAACTCGTTCCAGGTGTACGCGCCGCGGGACACCGCCGCGATCGAGGCTGCTGCCATCGATCGCATGGAGCGGACCCGCGAGTCGATCTGCGGTCCGTGGCAGGCGGCCGCCATACCGGGGTGGTCGTGGATCGAGCTGGTGATCACGCCGGAGACCCTGCAGTGGCCGGTGGCCGAGATCACCAAGGCCTACGGGGAACTTTTACGGGCTTGAGGACGTCAACCCCGTAGACGCTGGGGATCTGTGTGGGGAATCGGGGAGAGAAGTGCTGACGTTCGTTGTTGCCATGGTTGTTCTGCTGGTGCTGGCCGGGCTGGTCCTGCTGGCTGTAGCCCGCGGCGAAGGCAAACACTTCGGCTAGCCTCCTCCGATGAGACAGCTCATCTTCCAGGAGTACGTCACTCTCGACGGGTACGCCGCCGACGCCGCTGGGGAGCCTTCGTTCTTCGGCACGATCGGCGAGCACGAGGCCGAGGACCGGGCGACCTTCGAGCGGATCGACACGATGCTGCTCGGCGCCGAGACCTACCGGTTGTTCGTCGGCGTCTGGCCGTCGGCGGACCATCCGATGGCTCCGTTGCTGAACGCACTGCGCAAGGTAGTCGTTTCGACGACCATCGAGGATGCGCCGTGGGGATCGCACGAGCCGGCGACGGTGGTTCGCGACCTGGACGCCGTGCGCGCACTGAAGGCCGAGGACGGCAAAGACATCATGCTGTGGGGCAGCATCTCGCTGTTCCGTTCGCTGCTGGCCGCCGGCCTGGTCGACGAGGTCGAGCTGCGCGTCTGCCCGCTGCTGCTCGGCGCCGGGCGCAGCCTGTTCCCGGCCGACGGCTCCAGGCTGGGTCTGGAGCTGATCGAGGCGCGTCCTTGGGCTGGGAACGGCGTGCTGCTGCGCTATCGGCCTAACTGACCGCGTTGACGATCGCCTTCACGATGGGGGCGGCGACGGTGATGGTCGGGACGACCAGGAGCAGTGCGGCGAGCGTGTAGGTGCCGGCGGCGAGTGCTGGGCTGCCTGGCTCCGGGTCGGCCAGTCGTTGGACTCGCAACACGGTGGACGACTTGGCAGCAGCCAGGCCGGCCTCGGGTGCGGGTGAGCCGGCCAGAGCGACCAGTGCCCGCGCCAACGGGCGCGGACCGTTGCGGCGGCGTGCGTCGTCGTCGGCCAGCAGTTCGACCAGTGTGCGTGCTTGCTCCAGTGCGACCTCGCTGCGCACCCAGCGCGGGAACGCGGCGTGGAGCGCGGTGAACGCCTCCAGCACCAGGTCGTGCCGGGCGCGTAGGTGTGCCTGCTCGTGAGCGAGCACTGCCTTGAGCTCGGACTCGTCGAGACGCTCGAGGGCGCCGACGGAGACCACCACGCGATGTCCGCGCAGGGCTGGGAGGCAGTAGGCCAGTGGTGTCTCCTCGGCCAGCACACGCAGACCGGGAACCAGACCGTCCGGTGTGGCCAGTACGTCGACCAGGTCGCGATGCCGGCGGCGCCGGGCACGGGTGCCGACAGCCACCTTGCCGGTGGCCCACAGCAGTCGCAGCACGACCAGTGCGGTCATGGCGAGGATCGCTGCGGCCAGGAGGTCGCGGGGCGAGGACGGATTGAAGCGTGGCTCACCAGGCTGGCCGGCGGTGGAGTAGGACAGCGCGATACCGGCGCCGAGCGCGGCCAGTACGGCGGCGAGCGCGATGGCCTGCCACAGAGCGACCGCAGCGCGCGGGACCCGATAGGGCCACGCGGAACGTGCCAGCAGAGCCGGCGCCGGTCCGGTCAGCACCAGGGCCAGGACGGCGAGCAGGACCGGGGTGATCACCCCTCCCGCTCCTCCAGCCGGGCCAACGCCTCCCGGAGCAAGGCCGCTTCTTCGTCACTGACCTGGTCGACGAACCGGACCAGGGCCTCGCGCCGGTCGCCGGCGCGGTCGAGGGCGTCGCGCATCAGGTCGGCGGCCAGCTCCTCGCGCGGTGCGGCCGCCCGGTACCGCCAGGCCTTGCCGTCGCGCTCGCGCTCGGTCAGCTTCTTCTTGGCCAGCCGGTCCAGCACCGTCATCACGGTCGTGTAAGCGAGGTCGCGCGTCGTCGACACCTGCTCGTAGACCGCGCGCACGGTGAGTGCGTCGGGCGCCGCCCACAACTGCTCCATGACGACCCGCTCGAGGTCGCCGAGCGGCCGCGGGGCCTTTTCCTCACTGGTCACGTGACCAGTATAACTACGCGTTGTAGTAGATCCGCGCTACGATCTACTACGTACCGTCGTAGATGGCCCTGGAGGGTCTCATGGACACCTTGGATCTGGCCCGGTGGCAGTTCGCCGTCACCACGGTCTACCACTTCTTCTTCGTGCCGGTGACGATCTCGCTGGTCGCGATCACCGCCGGCCTGCAGACCGCGTGGTACCGGACCGGCAAGGAGAAGTACCTGCGGCTGACCAAGTTCTACGGCAAGTTGTTCCTGATCAACATCGCGATGGGCGTCGTCACCGGTCTCGTCCAGGAGTTCCAGTTCGGGATGAACTGGAGCGACTACTCGCGCTTCGTCGGCGACGTCTTCGGCGCGCCGCTGGCCCTGGAGGGGCTGCTCGCGTTCTTCGTCGAGTCGACCTTCATCGGGTTGTGGATGTTCGGCTGGGACCGGCTGCCGAAGCTCGTGCACCTGGGCTGCATCTGGATGGTGGTGCTGGGCACGCAACTCTCGGCGTACTTCATCCTCGCCGCCAACTCCTGGATGCAGAACCCGGTCGGCTTCCGCTACAACGCCGAGCGCGGCCGGGCCGAGCTGACCGACCTCGGGGCGGTGCTGACCAACAAGGTCGTGCTGGTCACCTACCCGCACACGATCTTCGCCGCGTTCATGGTCGGCGGTGCGTTCGTCGCCGCGGTAGCGCTCTGGCACCTGCTCCGACGGCCGACGGTGGATCGGGAGATCTTCCGGACCGCGCTCAAGATCGGCGCGGTGATCGTGCTCGCGGCCAGCGCCGGCGTCGCGATCAGCGGCGACCAGCAGGGCAAGGTGATGACCGAGGTGCAGCCGATGAAGATGGCAGCCGCCGAGGCGCTCTACGAGACCGAGAAGCCGGCTTCGTTCTCGGTCTTCACGATCGGCACGCTGGACGGGTCGAAGGAGATCTTCTCGATCAAGGTGCCGTACCTGTTGTCGTTCCTCGGCACCGGTCACTTCGACGGCGAGGTGCAGGGCATCAACTCGCTGCAGGAGGCGTACGAGAAGCTCTACGGCCCCGGCTCCTACAGCCCGAACGTGCCGCTGGCCTACTGGACCTTCCGGCTGATGATCGGCGTCGGGATGGCGTCCGGCGCGATCGCCCTGTGGTTGCTCTGGGCAACAAGGAAGGGCCGGGCGCCGGCCCCATGGCTGATCTGGGCGGTCGCGCCGCTACCGCTGCTGCCGCTGGTGGCGAACTGCTTCGGCTGGATCTTCACCGAGACCGGACGCCAACCCTGGCTGGTCTTCGGGCTGCTGCCCACCGCCTCCGGCGTCTCGCCAGGCACCACAGCCGGGGAGGTGATCACGTCGCTGGCCGGCTTCACCGTCCTGTACGGCGTGCTCGCGGTGGTCGAGGTGAAGCTGATGCTCCGCACCATCCGCGCCGGCCTGGCCGGGACGGACGCACCGGCACCGGGATCTGAGCCGGACGACGATCCCGAAACCGCCAAGCCGCTCTCGTTCGCGTACTGAAGGGCTGACTGATGGAGCTCACGACTGTCTGGTTCCTCGTGATCGCGGGGCTGTGGACCGGGTACTTCGTGCTGGAGGGGTTCGACTTCGGGGTGGGGGCGCTGCTGCGGGTGATCGGCCGGGACGAGCCGGAGCGCCGGGCGGCGATCACCACGATCGGACCGGTCTGGGACGGGAACGAGGTGTGGCTGGTGATGGCCGGCGCGGCCACGTTCGCTGCGTTCCCCGAGTGGTACGCGACGCTGTTCAGCGGGTTCTACCTGCCGCTGTTCGCGATCCTGGTCGGGCTGATCCTGCGTGGTGTCGCCATCGAGTACCGCGGCAAGCGCGCCGACCTGGCGTGGCGCGGCCGGATGGACACGTTGATCACGATCGGGTCGGTGGTGCCGGCGCTGCTCTGGGGGATCACGTTCGCCAACCTGGTCCGCGGCGTACCGCTGGACAACTCACACGAGTTCGTCGGCAGCCTGGGCGATCTGTTCGGTCCGTTCGCACTCCTCGGCGGGGTGACGTTCGTGGCGGTGTTCGTCACGCATGGCGCGATCTTCCTGGCGCTGCGCACCGAGGGCGTGCTGCGCGAGCGAGCGAACCGGCTGGCAGGACGGCTCGGTGTGGTGACGGCACTGCTGACAGTCGCCTTCCTCTGGTGGGCACAGGCGCTGCGCGGTGACACTGCTTCGGCTCTCGTGGCCGGTGCCGCGGCGCTGGCCTTCGTCGGCGGGCTGGTGGCCAACCGGTTCGGCCGTGAGGGCTGGGCCTTCACCGGTACGGCGGTCGCAACCGGCCTGGCCGTGGTGTCGTTGTTCGCAGCGCTGTTCCCGGTGGTGATCCCGTCCACGCTGGATCCGCAGTCGACGCTCACCGCGGTCGAGGCGGCGTCGACGGCGTACACGTTGAAGATCCTGACGATCATCTCGGCGATCTTCACGCCGATGGTGCTGCTCTATCAAGGCTGGACGTACTGGGTGTTCCGCAAGCGGGTCGTGGTGGCATGAAGCCTCTCGATCCTCGGTTGCTACGGCGAGCCAAGGCGGCCCGCGCCTTCCTGGCGACGTCGGTGCTGATCGGTATCGCCAGCGGTGTCCTGATCATCGTCCAGGCCGTGCTGCTGGCCAAAGGCATCGCAGGGGCGGTGCTGCACGGCCAGGACGTGACTGGCGTCGCCTGGGCGCTCGCTGCAGTAGTGGCAGGGCGTGCGGCGTTGCTATGGCTGCAGGAGGTGGTGGCACAGCGTGCTGCGGCGGCCGTGAAGTCCACGCTGCGGCGGCAGGTGCTGGAGCACGCCCTGAAGCTCGGTCCGGTGTGGCTGAGTGGTGAGCGGAGCAGCGCGCTGACCACGTTGCTGACCAAGGGCCTCGACGACCTCGATCCGTACTTCGCCCGCTACCTGCCCCAATTGGTGCTCGCGGCAACGGTTCCGGCCGGAGTGGTCGGCTGGATGGCGACCGGTGACCTGATCGCGGCCGGGACGGTCGTCGTCACGCTTCCGTTGATACCGATCTTCATGGCGCTGATCGGCTGGGCGACTCAGGCGCACAGCAAACGACGTCAGCAGGCGCTCGGCGTGCTGGCTCATCACTTCACGGATGTGGTGACGGGTCTGCCGACGCTGAAGCTGTTCGGTCGCGCCAAGGCCCAGCAGGACGCCGTACGCCGGGTGACCGATCGGCACCGGGTGGCGTCGATGAGCAGCCTGCGGGTCGCGTTCCTGTCGTCGTTCGTCCTCGAACTGCTGGCCAGCATCTCGGTGGCGCTGGTCGCGGTCGGCGTCGGGCTTCGGCTGATCGATGGTCACCTCGGACTGGAGACCGCGCTGATGGTGCTGATCCTCGCGCCGGAGGCCTACCTGCCGCTGCGTCAGGTCGGTCTGCACTTCCACGCCAGCGCGGACGGGGTTGCCGCCAGTGAGGAGGTGTTCCGGGTGCTGGAGACGCCACTGCCGGAGCGCGGCGAGCGGACCGACGTACCGGACCTGCGGACGCACACTCTGCAGTTGTTCGACGTGACCGTGCGGTATCCGGGACGGTCGGAGCCGGCGCTCGAGGGGTTTGACCTGGAGGTTCGGCCGGGCGAGGTGGTCGCGCTCACCGGAGCCAGCGGTGCTGGGAAGTCGACAGTGCTCGCGGTGCTGCTGGGCTTTGTTGCGCCGGAGCGCGGTGTGGTCGTGATGGGTGGCAGTGCGGCGGACGAGTTCGAACCGGCCGAGTGGCGGCGGCAGTTCGCCTGGGTGCCGCAGCGGGCAGGCCTGCGGATGGGGACAGTCGCGGACAACGTGCGGTTGGGTCGGCCGTCCGCTTCGGATGACGACGTGCGGCTGGCGCTGCACGCAGCCGGTGCTGGTGAGCTGGAGCTGGACAAGGCGGTGGGTGAGCGCGGCCAGTTGCTGTCGGGAGGTCAGCAGCGACGGGTGGCCTTGGCGCGCGCACTGATCACCGATGCGCCGGTGCTGCTGCTCGACGAGCCAACCGCGGGCCTGGACGCCGAAGCTGAGGCGGCGGTGGTTGCCGGGCTGCGTGCAACCGGCCGGACTGTCCTGATGGTCGCGCACCGGCCCGCGCTGATGGCGGCCGCCGACCGAAGTGTCGTGGTGGGGACCCGAGAGTTGGTGACCGCATGAGCAAGCGAACCAAAGCCGCGGCGAGCTGGGGGTTGGTGCGGCCGGAGCGTGGGGTTTGGTGGCGGTTGGGGCTTGCGTTGCTGGCGGGGGTGGCTGCGTCTGGTTCTGCGGTGGCGTTGCTGGCGACGTCGGCGTGGCTGATTACGACCGCTGCGGCTCAGCCGCCGGTGCTGATCTTGATGGTTCCGATCGTGGCCGTGCGCGCGTTCGGTGTCGGCCGGGGCGTCTTCCGGTACGTCGAGCGCCTGGCGGGCCACGATGCGGCGTACCGAGTGCTGGGGGAGACGCGGGCGCGGATCACCGGTCGGTTGGAGCGGATCGCGCCCGGTGGGTTGAGCGGTCGCAGGCAGGGCGATCTGCTGGCGCGGTTGGTGCTGGATGTGGACGCAGTGCTCGACCTGTGGCTGCGCGTGCTGCTGCCGGTGGCGGTCGCGATGGTGACGGCTACTGCGACTGTGGCGCTCCTCGCGCTGCTGCTGCCGACTGCGGGAGCTGCTGTCGCGGTGGCGGTGCTGATCGCGTGCACCGTCGTGCCCTGGCTGACGGCGGCGACAGCGGCGCGGGCGGAGCGGAGGCTGGCGGGCGAGCGTGGTGAGGTGGCCGCGGCTGCCACCGAGACGCTGCTGACGGCTGGTGACATCGTCGCGTTCAACGCGGTGGACGACGTACTGGCGGAGTTCAGCGCGCGGGACGCGAGGCTGGCGGCGGCTGAGCGCCGCTCGGCCTGGAGTGCTGGGCTCGGCGGAGCGCTCCTCGTGCTGTGTGTGGGCGGCGCGAGCATCGCCGGACTCGTGCTGGGCAGTACGGCGAACATCACCGGCGCGGTCTTCGCGGTGCTCGTGCTGACACCGCTCGCCCTGGCCGATGTTCTCGGTGGTATCCCGGCCGCCGCACAGCTCGCCATCCGGGTGCGTGCGGCCCTCGCCCGGGTGCAGGAGCTGGTCGACGCCCCGGAGCCGGTGCACGAGCCCACCACGCCCGCGCCGCTCCCGCGCGGACGCGACCTGGAGGTGAAGCAGCTCCACGTCGGGTACGACGACTACGGACGAGGCAGCGACCCGCTTCGGCACGACGACGTGCTGGACGGGCTCAGTTTGAGCATGCCAGCTGGAAGTCGCGTGGTGATCACCGGACCGAGTGGTTCGGGCAAGAGCACCCTGGCGGCGGTGCTGCTTCGGTTCCTGGAGCCTCGCAGCGGCGAAGTGCTCCTCGACGGGGTGGATCTGGCGAGCCTTGACGGTGACCAGGTGCGGTCGGTGGTCGGGCTGCTGACACAAGAGAGCCATGTGTTCGATACGACCATCCGGGAGAACCTGCTGCTCGCCCAGCCCGGCGCCAGTGACCTGCGGTTGTGGCGCGCGCTGTACCTCGCCCGGCTCGGGGTGTTCGTCGAGGGGCTGCCGGACGGGCTGGACACGATGGTCGGTGAGCACGGCGCCCGGTTGTCCGGTGGTGAGCGGCAGCGGCTGGCGTTCGCCCGGTTGCTGCTCGCGGACCGCGACGTACTGGTCCTGGACGAGCCGACCGAGCATCTGGACGAGGAGACCGGTCGGGCGTTGCTGGAGGATCTGTTCACCGCGGCGGGGCAGCGGACCGTCGTGCTGCTGACCCACCGGCCAGAGTTAGCGCCCGCTCACGCACTGCGACAGTCGGTGCGGCTGCCGTGATTGATGCGGGCGGCGGGCCGGGCGTCTGCCAAGATGGGGAACCGTGTTGACCCCAGAGCTTGTCACCTTGCTGACTGACCAGGTCCTGATCGCGATCATCGTCGTCGCGGTGGTGGTACTGGGCGGCGCGGCCGGACTGGTCGTGACCCGGCGCCGCCGCTCCGAACTGCCGCCGGCGCAGCGTCCGGCCCCGCTCGACACGGCGGAGCCGACGGTCGGTGAGGACGCCGAGACACCGCGGGACACCCCGACGCGCACGGTCGAGGACACCGAGCTGCCCGAGGAGGCGCCGGCGCTCGACAAGCCCGAGTCCGCGCAGGGCCGGCTGGTTCGGCTGCGGGCGCGGCTGGCCCGGTCGCAGGGCTCGCTCGGCAAGGGCCTGCTCGCGCTGCTGTCGCGGGACAAGCTCGACGAGGAGGCGTGGGAGGACATCGAGACCACCCTCATCACGGCCGACGTCGGCGTCGCGCCCACCCAGGAGTTGGTGGAGAAGCTGCGGACGCGGATGCGGGTCGAGGGAGTCGGGCCCGCGCAGGCGCGGGAGATCCTCCGCGAGGAGCTGATCGAGCTGGTGAACCCGGCGATGGATCGGTCGCTCGCGGTGAGCCGCAGGGACACTCAGCCGGCCGTTGTCCTGGTCGTCGGCGTCAACGGCACCGGCAAGACCACCACGGTCGGCAAGCTGGCCCGGGTGCTGGTCGCCGAAGACAAGCACGTCGTGCTCGGGGCGGCGGACACGTTCCGCGCCGCGGCGGCGGACCAGCTGCAGACCTGGGGCGAGCGGGTCGGCGTCCGGACCGTGCGCGGCCCGGAGGGCGGTGACCCGGCCAGCATCGCGTTCGACGCGGTCAAGCAGGGCATCGCCGAGGAGGCCGACGTCGTGCTGGTCGACACCGCCGGCCGGTTGCACACCAAGACCGGCCTGATGGACGAGCTCGGCAAGGTGAAGCGGGTGATCGAGAAGTCGGCCGAGGTCGACGAGGTGCTGCTCGTCATCGACGCCACCACCGGGCAGAACGGCCTCACCCAGGCCCGGGTCTTCGCCGAGGTCATCAACGTGACCGGTCTGGTGCTCACCAAGCTCGACGGTACGGCGAAGGGCGGCATCGTGATCGCGGTGCAGCGGGAGCTCGGCGTACCGGTGAAGCTGGTCGGACTGGGTGAGGGCGCCGACGACCTGGCGCCGTTCGACCCGGAACAGTTCGTCGACGCCCTGCTGGACTGAAAAGTCTGAACCAGATGTCGAGAACGCCTCCGCAGGCTCGTCTCTGGGGTGACGGGGCCACGACAAGGAGAAGACCATGACCAAGTTTCTGCTGCTGATGAACCACGACGGCGGTACGTCGACCACGACCATGCACGAGTGGAGCGAGGAGGACCGCAAGGCCCACCTCGACCACCTGACGGCGACTCTGGACCGGCTGCGCGAGCGCGGCGAGCTGATCGACGTCCAGGGCCTGACCTGGCCGAAGCACGCGAAGGTCGTGCGGGCCGCGCAGGTGACCGCGCCGGTGATCACCGACGGGCCGTACGCCGAGTCCAAGGAGATCCTGGCCGGCTACACGCTGATCGATGTCGAGTCGGAGGAGCGGGCGCTGGAGATCGCCGCCGAGCAGTCCGCCGCGCCCGGGCCTGGCGGCGTTCCGATCGAGCAGCCGATCGAGGTTCGTCGACTGATGGAGTCGGATGCGGACTTCTGGGACATCTGACCACACGCTCGAGGACCTGCTGCGTGAGCTGACGCCGCAGGTCCTCGGTGTGGTCGTTCGGCGCTGCGGCGACTTCGCGGCGGCCGAGGACGCCGTCCAGGAGGCGTTGCTGGCGGCTGCCACGACGTGGCCGCGGGACGGGCAGCCGGACAATCCGAAGGCTTGGTTGATCCAGGCTGCCTCGCGGCGGTTCATCGACGAGGTCCGCCAGGCCCAGTCCCGGCGCCGCCGCGAGGAGCGCGCCGCGCTGCGCGAGCTGCCGCCGGAGGAGGTCGAGGAGCACGACGATACGCTTCGGTTGCTGTTCCTGTGCTGCCATCCGTCGCTCACTCCGGCCTCGGCGATCGCGCTCACCCTGCGAGCGGTCGGCGGTCTCACCACCGCCGAGATCGCCACGGCGTACTTGGTGCCTGAGGCAACGATGGCGCAGCGGATCAGCCGGGCCAAGAGCCGGCTCAAGGGTGCGACCTTCGAGCTCACCGCCGATGCGGACCGTCTGCGCAACGTGCTGCACGTGCTCTACCTGATGTTCAACGAGGGCTACGCGAGCAGCAGCGGCACGGAGCTGCACCGGAGCGACCTGTCCAGTGAGGCAATCCGTCTGACCCGTGCGGTGCACGCACAGCTCGACGACGGACAGGTCACCGGCCTACTGGCCCTGATGTTGCTCACCGATGCGCGCCGCGCCGCCCGCACAGGTAGCACCGGAGAGCTCATCCCGCTCGCCGAGCAGGACCGCTCGTTGTGGGACGCGGACCACATCGCCGAAGGCGTAGCCCTGGCCGTCGAGGCCTTCCACTCACCACCCTTGGGCGAGTACCAGCTGCAGGCCGCGATCGCAGCCCTGCATGACGAAGCCGAGCGCGCCGAGGACACCGACTGGCCGCAGATCCTCGCGCTCTACGACCTACTGGTCGACCTGTCCGGCAATCCGATGGTGAAGCTCAACCGTGCCATCGCCGCCGCCATGGTCGACGGACCGGATGCCGGTCTGAAGCTGCTGGAGCCGCTCGACGACGAACTGAAAGGCAACCACCGCCTCGACGCGACCCGCGGCCATCTGCACGAGATGCGCGGCGACCACGAGACGGCGGTCGAGTTCTTCCGAGCGGCAGCGCGCGGTACGACGAGCCTGCCGGAGCGCGACTATCTGCTGAAGAAGGCCTCCGCCCTCACTGGTACTGAGCAAACGCCGCCGTGATGTCGTCATCGGTTGCCAACAGCAACCGAAGCAGCACCCGCGCCTTGTAGGGGTCGAGGAAGCCGCCGTCGATGAGACCGCGCTGCAGCAGGTCGATCTCGGAGCCCGGCGCGCTGTAGGTGTTCCGCACGATCGATCCGGCGCCGGTCCGCGACGTCAGTACGACGGGCATCGTCGCTGCGAGCTCACCGAGCACCGGAGCGAGTGCGGCCGGCACATGGCCCGCACCGAACCCCGCCACGACCAGACCGCGGTGGGTGTCGGCCAAGCCCTTCAGCAGCAGTCCGTCGTCGTCCATGGTCATCGTGTAGAGCGCCACCTGGTTCGCATCCAGGTCAGCCGGCTCCGCACTGCCCTGTACGCCGTCCAGCCGGACCGGGCGGGCGAGGATGCGGACCTGGTCCTCGACAACGTGGCCGATCGGGCCGACGTTCGGCGACACGAAGGTCGCCGTACTGGTGCTGTGCGTCTTGCGTACCCAGCGAGCGGCGTGGATCTCGTCCTTGAAGACGACCAAGGCTCCGAGGTCGCGCGCAGCGGGGGAGCAGGCGACGCGGCACGCGGCCAGCACGTTGGCCGGCCCGTCCGGTCCGGCCAGCGTCGGGTTGCGCATGGCGCCGGTCAGCACGAACGGCTGCGGGTGCGGCCACACCTGGTCCACCAGGAACGACGTCTCCTCGAGAGTGTCGGTACCTTGCGTGACCACGACGCCGGTGGCGCCGGCAGCGATCGCCTTCGACGCGGCATCGACGACCTCGAGCATCTTGGCCGCGGTCAGGTTGGCGCTGGGGACCGATTCGATGTCCTGGATCTCCACCGGCTGACCCAGCTCGGCCAGTCCGGGGACGGCCGCAGTCAGATCTGCTCCGGTCAGCCGGCGGCTGCCGGCCATCGCGATGGTGCCGCCCAAGGTGAACAACGCGACGCTCACAACCAGCTCCTCAACAGTGCGGACCGACGGCCGAAGATTAGCGGGTGCGGGCCCGGACGTGCATCCGTTCCCCCTGCGGTCCGTACAGGCACAACATCTCGGCCGGTCCCGGCCCCGCGTTCCCGAACCAGTGCGGGACCCGGGTGTCGAACTCGGCCACCTCACCCACGGTCAGGATGAAGTCCTGGTCGCCGAGCACGATCCGGATCCGGCCGGACAGCACGTAGATCCAGTCGTAGCCCTCGTGAGTCTTCTGTTCGACCTCACCGCCCGGCCAGCCCACCGGCACGATCTGCTTGAACGCCTGCAGTCCGCCGGGCCGTTTGCTGAGCGGAATGATGGTCGCGCCCCAGCGCTGGATCGGCTTCGCGTGGATCCGCGGGTCGCCGGTGGTGGGCGCGTCCACCAGCTCGTCGAGCTGCACCTGGTGCGCGCGGGCCAACGGCAACAACAGCTCCAGCGTCGGTTTGCGTTGCCCGGACTCCAGCCGGGACAGCGTGCTCACGGAGATGCCGGTCGACTCGGACAGCTGCGCCAGCGTCGTACCGCGCTCGACCCGCAACGCTCGCAGCCGCGGGCCCACTGCTTCCAGGACATCGTCGAAGGCTTCCACGTTGCCATTCTGGCAAACAATCTTGTCGAAAACGAGAGCGCTGCGGATGCTCGGAGAACGACGAGAGGAGCTCGAGATGAGCGAGTACGACGTGATTGTGATCGGTGCCGGGGCCGCCGGACTGAGTGGGGCGCTCGCGCTGGTGCGGTCGCGCCGGTCGGTCCTGGTGATTGACGACGGCCGGCCGCGGAACGAGGCGGCCGGCCACGTGCACAACTTCCTGACCCGGGACGGGACGCCGCCCAGCGAGATCTACGCGATCGGCCGCACCGAGGTCGCCGGGTACGGCGGTCAGTTCGCGACAGGCACGGTCACCGCGGTGCGGCGTGGCGACGTGTTCACGGTCGAGCTGGCGGACGGTACGACGTACCGGGCTCGGCGGATCCTGGTCACGAGCGGTCTGACCGACGTACTGCCTGATGTGCCCGGGCTGGCCGAGCAGTGGGGCAAGGACGTGCTGCACTGCCCGTACTGCCATGGCTGGGAGGTGCGGGACCAGGCGATCGGTGTGCTGGCCACCAGCTCGATGGTTGTCCACCAGGCACAGATGTTCCGGCAGCTGAGTGACGACGTCACGCTGTTCCTGCACACCGCGCCGGATCTGACCGACGAGCAGTGGGAAGAGCTCGCGGCGCGCCAGATCGCCGTCGTACAAGGCAAGGTGGAGCAGGTCGAGGTAGTGGACGGGAAGCTCACCGGTGTGCGTCTGGAGGGCGGCAAGGTGATCCCACGCGACGCACTGACCGTGCAGACGCAGCTGCGGTCCCGCGCCGGCTTCCTGGTCGACCTCGGTCTGGAAACGACCGAGCTGGAGATGGCCGGCGCTGTCTACGGGGACGCGATTGAAGTCGACGCCAAGGGGGAGACTGCTGTGCCAGGGGTGTTTGCAGCGGGCAACGTCACGGACCCGATGGCACAGGTCGTTCACGCGGCCGGTGCGGGGCTGCGGGCCGGTGCGGCGATCAATGCAGACCTGATCGCAGAAGAGACGCGATTGGCTCTCGCCGCGCGCGGTAGTTGAGAGGTCTAATAGGGCCCGGAGGGGTGGATGCTCGAGACGGTCGACCCGGAGTTCGCGTCGTACGTGGATGCGCGACAGGGTAGATGGCTACGTACTGCGTACCTCGTGTACGGCGACCTGGGGCGGGCCGAGCACGCGCTGTTGCATGCGTTCACCCGGCTGTCACTGTACTGGCCGAAGGTCGACGACCCCGACGTCTTCGTCCAGCGTTTGCTCTACCAACCGGGCCTTACCCGATGGAGCCGGCTGCGCCCCTTTCCGGACAGTGAAAACCCGGTCGAACAGGCCCTCGCGGACCTCACACCCACCCAGCGGACGATCCTGGTGCTCCTGCACCTGGAAGAGCTCACGGAGTTCGAAGTGGCCGACGTACTGACCATGTCGCACTCCGCGGTGCACGCCCAGGGACTCTCCGCGTTCGACCGGTTCCGGAAGGCGATCGCGGCGGGGGAGAGCAGATGAGGCGCGAGGACATCGGACCCCTGCTCAGCCAGGTCTCCGACGACCTGCCGGAGGTCGACCTGGCGGACCGCGCGTGGACGGCCGGCACGATCCTCAGACGCCGCCGTCGCCGTACGACGATCGTCGGCGTGCTGGTGGCGGTCGGGATCGCGCTGGCCGTCGCGACGGCGTTCGCGTCCGGCTGGCTCTGAGCTACGTCTCCTGGATCACCCGCAGTGTCAGCTCGACCAGGCGATCGGCTTCCGCCACGGCAGGCATCGGTTCGTTGAGCAGGATCCGGAGCACGAACAATCCGGACAGCCACTGAACCATCATGACCGGATCGGCGTCCCGGCGAACCGGCTCACCGCGGGCCCAGGCGCGTTCCAGGGCTGCCCTGGTGAGCGCGATCCGGCGATCGATCAACGACCGGTAGATCGCGGCGGACCGCTCGTCGCGGTTCGCCTCGGTGATCCCGAGCCGCATCAGCGCGACTCCGGCCTCGCTGTTCACGAGCGCCAGGGCGTTCCCGTAGACCTCGCGCAGATCGCCGGCAAGTGAGCCGGTGTCGGCGTCCGGAATCTCGAAGTCGAACAGGTCGGCCATCGCGTCGTTGGCGAGCTCCTCCTTGCTCGCCCACCGCCGGTAGATCGTCGCTTTGCCGACCCCCGCGGCCTCGGCGACATCGTCCACCGTCATTCCGTCGAACCCACGCTCCAGCAGCAGCTGAACGGCGTACCGGCGGATCCGTGGCTCGGCCTCCGGGTCGCGCGGTCGGCCGCGACGCGGCGTCACCCCGTGTTCGGTCTCCATTTCGTTCCCTACTTCGGACGGGCGCAGTGGCGCGGCTGCGGTCCCGTGTGGTCCAGGCCAGAGTGCCATACCGGTGCCCATCGAGGCTCATGTCACGCCGATGTCACCTGGGCGGCCGCTTTGTCACATGCCGGAAACAAATCGACCGATCGGCTGAAACGGCGCGCCGACACCGTGTGCGGTGTGGCTGGGCGCGGGCTCCCCGGAGTTGTGGAGTTCTCCCGATCGAGGACGCCGGCCACCCCCTGATGACATGGAAGGGATGACGTTGATGGAGATCAACGCCGGCGATACCGCCTGGGTCTTGGCTAGCGCCGCCCTGGTGATGCTGATGACACCGGGCCTGGCTTTTTTCTACGGCGGCATGGTGCGCGTGAAGAGCGTGCTGAACATGATGATGATGAGCTTCATCACCATCGCGGTCGTCACCGTTTTGTGGGTGGTGGCCGGTTACTCGCTGACGTTCGGCGGTGACAACGGGCACGTGATCGGGAACTTCTCCGAGGCCGGGCTGAAGGGCCTGATGGCCCCCGAGGCGATCAGCGGCACCACCCCCGAACTCGCCTTCGTCGCCTTCCAGCTGATGTTCGCGATCATCACCCCGGCGCTGATCTCGGGTGCGATCGCCGACCGGGTGACGTTCCGCGGCTGGATCGCGTTCGTGGTCGGCTGGACCTGCCTGGTCTACTTCCCGGTCGCGCACTCGGTGTGGTTCCTGGACGACGGCAACGGTGGCTGGATCGGCGACAAGCTGAAGGCGATCGACTTCGCCGGCGGTACGGCGGTGCACGTGAACGCCGGTGCCGCCGCGCTGGCACTGGCGATCGTGCTCGGCAAGCGGATCGGCTGGAAGAAGGACCCGATGCGGCCGCACAGCCTGCCGCTGGTCCTGCTCGGCGCCGGGCTGCTGTGGTTCGGCTGGTTCGGGTTCAACGCCGGTTCGGCGCTGAGCGCCGGCAGCACCGCCGCGATCACCTTCGTGAACACGCAGGTCGCCACGGCGGCCGCCGTGATCGGCTGGCTGATCGTGGAGCGGCTCGTGCACGGCAAGGCGACGACCCTGGGCCTGGCCTCGGGTGCGGTGGCCGGTCTGGTCGCGATCACCCCGTCCTGTGGCGCGGTCAGCCCGATCGGCGCGCTCATCCTCGGTGTCCTCGCCGGTGCGATCTGCGCCTTCGCGGTCTCGCTGAAGTACAAGCTCGGCTTCGACGACTCGCTCGACGTGGTCGGCGTGCACCTGGTCGGCGGTCTGTTCGGCTCGCTGGCGATCGGTCTGCTCGGCACCGCGGCGGCGCCGTCGGCGGTCGACGGCCTCTTCTACGGCGGCGGCGTCGGCCAGCTCGGCAAGCAGGCCCTGGCCAACGTGGTGGTCGGCGTCTACTCCTTCGTGGTCGCGTTCATCCTGGCCAAGCTGATCGACAAGACCATCGGCTTCCGGCTCACCGAAGAGGACGAGATCACCGGTGTCGACCAGGTCGAGCACGCGGAGACGGCGTACGACTTCCTCAGCGCGACGGGTCTGCGCGGCGCGCTCTCGGCCCGGCCGGCTCCCGCTGCGGCGCCGGTGCAGGACAATGACGACACCGAGACTTCCGAGAAGGAAGGTGCCAACGCATGAAGCTGATCACCGCGGTGGTCAAGCCGCACAAGCTGGAAGACGTCCGGAACGCGCTGGAGACGTTCGGCGTCACCGGGATGACGGTCTCCGAGGCGAGCGGCTACGGCCGGCAGAAGGGCCACACCGAGGTCTACCGGGGCGCCGAGTACGAGGTGGACCTGGTCCCGAAGGTGCGGCTCGAGGTGGTCGTCGAGGACAGTGACGGCGCCGACGTGGTCGACGTGATCGTGAAGGCCGCGCAGACCGGCAAGATCGGTGACGGCAAGGTCTGGGTGACCCCGGTCGAGACGATCGTCCGGGTCCGCACCGGTGAGCTGGACGGAGACGCCCTCTAGATGGCAGACAGAGCAGAGCAGCGGCGTGCCCGGGCCGAAGAGGCCGACGCGCTGCTGTACCTGCTCCTCTCCAAGGCATGTGACGCCCTCGGTGTACCCACCGAGGGCGTTGCCCTGGTCGCTGTCGGCGGCTACGGCCGGGAGGAGCTCTCGCCGTACAGCGATCTCGACGTGATGCTGCTGCACGTCGACGGGTACCCACGGCTGGACGAGCTGGCCGCCCAGATCTGGTACCCGCTGTGGGACTCGCGGACCAAGCTGGACCACAGCGTGCGCACTGTCGCCCAAGCGCGCGCCTCCGCGGCGGACGACGTACGGGTTGCGTTGGGGCTGCTGGATGCGCGGCATGTCGCGGGGGACTCGCATCTGACGCTGGAGCTGCGGTCCGTGCTGATGGCGGACTGGCGGCGTACGGCGAAAACCAGGCTGCCCGAGCTGGCGCAGGCGTGCCGCGATCGGGCGTCCAGTGTCGGAGAACTCGCCCACCTGGCCGAGCCCGACCTCAAGGAGTCGTACGGCGGTCTCCGGGATGCCGTTGTACTGCGTGCATTGGTGGCGTCGTGGTTGATCGACGTACCGCATCCCGTAGTGGAGCGAGTGCGGCGCGACCTGCTGGACGTGCGCGACGAACTGCACACGGTTGCTGGTCGAGCTACTGACCGCCTGGTCGCTGATGTGGCCGGCGAGGTCGCGGCTGGGCTCGGCCTGGGCGGTCGCGACGAGCTGCTGCGGCATGTGTACGCGACCGGGCGGACGCTCGCCTATGTGTGTGACATCTCCTGGCGGCGCGTGGAGAGTCTGCTGACGCGGCCCCCGCGCTCGCGGCGGTTCCAACGGACTGGTGGGCCGCTGCTGCTCGCACTCGATGAGGGTGTCGGGCAGCACGAGGGCGAAGTTGTGCTGATGCCGGATGCGCGGCCGGAGCGGGACGCCGTACTGGGTCTGCGGGCCGCGGCGGTCGCTGCGGATCGTGAGCTTGGTCTGTCGCCTGCTGTCTGCACGCGGTTGGCCTCGAAGGCGCTGGCACTGCCAGAGCCGTGGCCGATGGAGGCGCAGCGGTTGCTGTGCGCACTGCTAGGTGCGGGCGACGGACTGCTTGAGGTGTGGGAGGCGCTCGATCAGGCCGGCTACATTTCGCGGATCCTGCCGGAGTGGGACAGCGTGCGGTTCCGGCCGCCGCAGTCGGCGATCCACCGCTTCACGGTCGATCGGCACTTGCTGGAGACCTGCGTCGAGGCCTCGAAGATGGTGCGCGACGTACGACGTCCTGACCTGCTGCTGGTTGCCGCACTGCTGCATGACCTCGGCAAGGCGGTCGACGGCGACCACAGCGTCACCGGTGCGGTCATTGCTGCACGCGTTGCGCGGCGGATCGGCTTCAACGACGCGGACTCCGACACGATCACCCTGCTGGTGCGACAGCACCTGATGCTGGCGCAGGTCGCCACCCGGCGCGACCTGGACGACCCGATGACGGTTGACCTGGTCGCGGGGATCGTGCACGACACCGACACGCTGGATCTGCTGGAAGCTCTCACGTACGCCGATGCGCGCGCAGCTGGTCCCGCGGCGTCGTCGCCGTGGCGGATGCGGCTCGTGGGTGAGCTGTGCCGTCGAGTGCGCGGTGAACTGTCCGGTGGCGGCGAGGGCATGTGGACCGACACTCCGCCGATTCCGGTGCCTGCTCTGCATCAGGTGGTCGGCATTGGCCGGCTTGGGGTCACAGTGACCCAGCACCACGGTGACTTGCGGGTCAACGTCGCCGTACCTGATCAGGTGGGCACGCTCGCGACGGTGGCCGCCGTACTGGCTGTTGAGCGGTTGTCGGTGCGCGCTGCGGTCGTGACGTCGGCCGATGGGCTCGGCATCTCGCAGTGGACTGTCGCCGGCTCCGCGCCGGACCCGGTGCGGTTGCGGGACCGGCTTGCTGTTGCGCTGCGCGACAACACCGACCTCGTACGGCGCTTGGCGGCGCGTGACTCGTCGGCTCCTCGGGTCGCCAGCCGCGTTGACCTGTTGCCGGGAGCATCCGAAACGGCAACCGTCCTCCAGGTGCGAGCTCACGACCGGCCAGGCCTGATGTACGACGTTGCCTCGGCTATTGCGGCTACCGGCGCTGACATTCGCTCTGCGCACGTCAGCACGCTCGGCGCTGAGTGTGTTGACGTCTTCTACCTCACTGACCGCCATGGCTCGCCACTCGAAGAGGAGGACGCGCGAACCACCGCGAAGACCGTGCTGGACCGCCTGACCTTCTAACCTCGACGCTATGGGTGTCGTAGCGGGTCTGCAGCGTCAAGCCGTCGAATGCGAGGAACTCGGCTCCCCGATGTACGCCGAGTTGCTCCGGCGCATCGTGGACGACTACGAGCTCGGTGGCGCGTCCACCGGCGTACTCGGGAGCTATGAGGGGCATCAGTTCGAAGAGTCGATCGCCTTGCCGCTACTGGGCGCTGTGCATCGGCTGGTGCTGTCCGGTGAGGCGCCTGAGCTTGCGAGCTTCTATCCGAGTGTTGGCGGGGTGTGGGACCCAGTGCTCGGCTGGGAGGCGTTCGAGCAGGTGCTGCAGTCGCGAGCCGCTGAACTGCGCGCGGGGCTGCTCCAGCCGCCGCAGACCAACGAGGTACGCCGCTCCGTCGCCCTGTACGGCGGTCTGCTGCAACTGGCCGACGAGTTCGGCCTGCCGGTGCGGTTGTTCGAGATCGGCTCCAGTGCCGGACTGAACCTTCGCGCTGACCACTTCCGCTTCAACCTCGCGGACGGTACGTCGTACGGGCCGGCGGACAGTCCGGTCGTCATCGAGTCGGCGTGGTCCGGTCGGGAGGTACCGCGGTCGCCGCTGCGGATCGCTGAGCGGGTGGGCAGTGACGTGGCGCCGGTGAACGCGCTGTCCGAGGAGGGCGCGCGGACACTGACGTCGTACGTGTGGGCGGACCAGGCCGAGCGGCTGGCGCGACTGCGAGGCGCACTGGCGATTGCGCGCGAGGTGCCGGCCGACATCAGGCGTGAGGACGCAGTGTCGTTCGTGCGCGGGCTGGAGCTGTCCGAGGGACACCTGACGGTGCTCTGGCACTCGATCATGTGGCACTACCTGTCGCCGGAGGACCAGGCCGCAGTTGACGCCGCATTGGCCGAGCTGGGCGCGAAGGCGGGGGAGTCGACGCCGTTGGCCCGGCTACGACTCGAATCGGCGGGCGAATGGGACGAGGAGTTCCTGGTCGACCTCGAGACCTGGCCGGGCGGTGTACGCCGGGTGCTCGGACATGCCGATCCGCACGGCCAGGGGATGGTCTGGGACCCGCTCAGCTGAGCGCTGCCACCAGGGTGTCGGTGAGCTCGGCTGCGTAGACCTGCTCCGGATCGAGATCGGGGTCATAGATGCCGATGTCGAACCCGACGCACTTCGCCGAGGCCAGCAGCGGTTGCAGCAGCGCCCGCAGTTGGGCGTGGTCGATGCCGCCGGGGTCCGGGCTGTCTACCGCGGGCATGATCTCCGCGTCGAGGATGTCCACGTCGAGATGCACCCAGAAGCCGTCCAGCTCGGGCCGCTCCAGGTGCGCGAGCACATCGGATGCTGCTTGCGCCGGGTCCGCACTGACCTGCAGCGCGGACCAGTGCGGGATGCCGGTCTCCTTCAGCGTCTCCAGATAGGCCTCGTCCTCGCGATACCCGAGCATCACGGCATCAGTGTCGCGAACATACGGCTTCAAGCCGTCAAGGTCGGTCAAGTCGTCCTGTCCGCGCCCGGTGACCAACGCCAACGCCTCACCGCCCGCAGCACCGACGTACTCGTCGTTGTCGACGGTTCGCATGTCCGAATGGCCGTCCAGGTAGACGACGCCGTACCGGCCGCGCCGCTTGAGTGCCAACGCCGGCCCGAGCAGGTTGCTGCACTCACCACCCAGCAGCACGACGAACTTGTCGTCGTCGAGCAAGGCGCCCACGCGATCCGCCAGTCGCACGCTGTACGACGCCATCGCGGCCGCATTGAACACGCCGTCCCCAGGCCGCCAATCACCCCGGTCATACCGCGGCGGCACGACGCACCCGCCGTCCGCCGCCCCGATCCGTCCCACGATCCCCTGATCCCGCAACGCCCCGGCCAGCTTGTAGCACCCGGGCACAGTCCCCTCCGCCGGCGGCCGCAACCCCAAGTTCGACGGCCCGTCCACCACCACCCGACTCCGCCCCACGATCCCTCCCTAACCGATCAATAGTTAACTTCTGGTTAGTGGATCGTAGCGGCTCCCCGTTGCATCGCGCCTACCCCCGCCTCACCCCGTCCTCTCGACCAGCCTGCCGCCCGGCCCGCGCGACCGCAGGCGCCCCGGCGCCCCGGGCGCCATCACCCAACGACGGCCGCCGAGCAGTCGCTCCGCCCGCACTCGCCTGCCCGGTCAAGAACCGCAGCTCCCGCGAGTGCTCCTGCCCCCGGCCCGCCCCGTCAGCGGCCGGCGTCGCCGCACCCGGGTGGCGGTGCTCGTGGCGGAGGTCTTCGACCGCGGAGTTCAAGCCGGTGCGGATCTCCTCGCCCACCTGGCGCCCGTCGGCCGCCGCATGCTGCGGAAGGGCCGGCCAGGCCTCGTGCATCATCGGGACGATCAGCCGAGCCCGCGCCGCCTCCTGCCGAGCCGCGTCGTACGGGATTTCCTCGCGCAGCCGGTTGCGTACGACGCCGTTCGCCAACCGATCGAACTGCATCCCCACCGGCGTCGCCACGAGCTCGCTCAGCAACGCATCGCGGCTGGTGGTGAGCCCGGATGACTGGGTGAGGAGGCTGTCGGTTGCGGCGAAGGCGCCCTCGGCTTCCGGTGGGGGAGCAGGCAGGTTGGGATAGCCCGCCCGCTCCGCGAACGCGTCGAAGTCCGTCGCGGCCCGCACCTCGACGACGCCCACGGCAAGCCCGCTCGCCTGCGGCGACGCCGCGGCGGTCGACGGCATCCCGGCGCGCGTGGCCACCTTGAGCACCTGTCGCAACGCCGTTGCCTGTTCGTGCGCATGCTCAGGCCGGGTCTGCCCACTCAAATGCGGCAACACATGCTGACTGGAGAGTGCGATCGCGCCGCTCTCGCGGTTGAGTTGAGCCCACGCTCCGCCGTCCACGGCGTACAGCTCTCCGTTCCAAGCATCACCAGCGCCCGGCCGCTGCTGCTGCGCCAGCCGATACAGCCGGGTGAACTCCCGATGGACCGCGGACTCCGGCGGCACCTGCTGGTAGTTAGGCACGTGATCAGCCCGTCACGGGAAAGTCGGCGGTTGCAGTTCGTCCCGGTACGCCGACAGCGGCTGTGTCAGCGCCCTGATGTCCGCCGCCTCATCACTCGGCGCTCGGTCGGCGATTGCCCAGATTCGCTCACAAGCCTTGTCGAGCGCCGCGACCTGCTCCGCAACCGGCGCGTCAGCTGCTGCCAGCTCGCCCGCGATCGCGACTGCCTCGTCGTACAGAGCGCTCATCTCACGAGGCGCGGGCAGGGGCTCGGCAAGCTTGTCGGCCAGCCGGAGCGCCCAGGCCTTGTCGTCGGACTCAGGCTCGCCGGCGACGAGATCGCGAAGGACCTCCTGGACCGGGCGCACGTCGTACGCCGGGTCCTGCCGTTGCTCGTACCGCGCCTGCGTGAAGAGCGAGTTGATCTGCGCGACATCCATGCCCGAACGCTATCCGGAACGCATGCTGCCGTGCTGCCAGTTATCCACAGGTGCGGGCAGGTCCGGTGGGCGTGGGGCGGCCGGTAGACTTGCGGAGTTGTTCGGTGCTCGCTAGAGGATGGACTTTCCCGTGTTCGACACGCTTTCCGATCGGTTGTCCGCTGCGTTCAAGAATCTGCGTGGCAAGGGCAAGCTGACCGACGCCGATATCGAAGCGACGACGCGGGAGATCCGGATCGCGCTGCTGGAGGCGGATGTCGCGCTGCCGGTGGTGCGCGAGTTCATCGCGAAGATCCGGGAGCGGGCCAGTGGGGCCGAGGTGCGCGGGGGACTGAACCCGGCGCAGCAGGTGATCAAGATCGTGAACGAGGAGCTGGTCGGCATCCTCGGCGGGGAGACCCGTGAGCTGCGGATGGCCAAGCGGCCGCCGACGGTGATCATGCTGGCCGGTCTGCAGGGTGCGGGTAAGACCACCCTGGCCGGGAAGCTGGCCAAGTGGCTGAAGGAGACCAAGCACCAGACGCCGATGCTGGTCGCGGCCGACCTGCAGCGGCCGAACGCGGTCACCCAGCTCCAGGTGGTCGGTGAGCGGGCCGGCGTACCGGTGTTCGCTCCGGAGCCGGGCAATGGCGTCGGCGACCCGGTGGACGTCGCCCGGCAGGCGATGGACGAGGCGCGGTCCAAGCAGCACAGCGTGGTGATCGTCGACACGGCCGGCCGGCTGGGTGTCGACGAGGAGCTGATGAAGCAGGCCGCGGACATCCGCGACGCGGTGAACCCGGACGAGATCCTGTTCGTCGTCGACGCGATGATCGGTCAGGACGCCGTCGTCACCGCGCAGGCCTTCCTGGACGGCGTCGGCTTCGACGGCGTGGTGCTGTCCAAGCTCGACGGTGACGCCCGCGGTGGTGCGGCGCTGTCGATCGCGCAGGTGACCGGCCGCCAGGTGATGTTCGCCAGCAACGGCGAGAAGCTCGAGGACTTCGACGTCTTCCACCCCGACCGGATGGCGTCGCGCATCCTCGGCATGGGTGACGTGATGAGCCTGATCGAGCAGGCCGAGCGCACCTTCGACGCCGAGTCGGCCGCGAAGACGGCGGCCAAGCTGCAGAAGAAGGGCGGCAAGGACTTCACCCTGGACGACTTCCTCGCCCAGATGCAGTCGGTGCGCAAGATGGGCCCGCTGACCAAGATCTTCGGCATGCTGCCCGGCGCCAGCCAGTTCAAGGACCAGCTGGAGAACTTCGACGAGCGCGAGATCGACCGGATCGAGGCGGTCATCCACTCGATGACCCCGGCCGAGCGGACCGACCCGACCATCATCAACGGCTCCCGCCGGGCCCGGATCGCGAAGGGTTCGGGGACCGAGGTCGCCACCGTCAGCGGTCTGGTCGAGCGGTTCTTCGAGGCGCGCAAGATGATGGCCGCGATGGCTTCCGGCAAGGGCATCCCGGGGATGCCCGGCATGCCGGGGATGCCGGGCGGCGGCGCCCGGAAGGCGAAGCAGCAGCAGGCCAAGAAGGGCAAGAAGCGCGGCTCGGGCAACCCGGCCAAGCGGGCCGGGGGTGCGCCCCAGCCGCAGGAACCGCAGCCGGGTCAGCTCCCGGCGGCGTTCGGCGGCGGCCAGAACGGCGGCGACTTCGAGCTCCCCGACGACTTGAAGAAGATGCTCGGCGGTCAGTGACGACGGGCTGCCTGCCCGATCGGGCACTTGATCACTGCATCAAGTGACACCCCGTTACCCGTTGTCGATGAGCTCCGGCCCGCTAAGATCGGGCCTACGCCCAAAGCAAGACGGTACTGCGGAAACGTCGAAGGACGGATCGGATGAGGCAGCAGTTCGCGAACCTGGACACCTGGCGGGGGAAGCTCACCGCCACCTGGGTGTGCCTGGCTCCGCCGACCGCCATGGTCGCGGTGTTCGTGATCGGCGGCGTCACGTCGAACACGTTCATCGTCGACGCGCACGCCCTGGCCGGTCAGCGGCCCGACGCCGTCTTCGACGACCTGGTGAACGACGTACCGGGTCAGCCTGGTGCGGACGGCAGTCTGCCGACCCAGGAGAAGTCGACCGTCACGGTCCCAGTCACCGGTACGACGGATGGCACCGTCCCGCCGATTGCCGGAACCAGCGGTGACGCGTCCGGCATCCCGGGCACCGTGCTGGCGGCGTACCAGAAGGTTGCCGGCGATCTGGCCATCGCGAAGCCGAACTGCCACCTCACCTGGCCACTGCTGGCCGGCATCGGCAAGGTCGAGTCCGACCACGCGAACGGCGGCAAGGTCGACGCAGCGGGGAACACCCGCGGCCAGATCCTCGGCCCGGTGCTGAACGGCGGCCCCGGGATGGCCGCGATCTCGGACTCCGACCAAGGTCAGTACGACGGCGACAAGCAGTGGGACCGCGCGGTCGGGCCGATGCAGTTCATCCCGGGCACCTGGAAGTCGTTCGGAGCCGACGGGAACGGGGACGGCGTCAAGAACCCGCACAACGTCTTCGACGCGGCCCGTGCGGCCGGTGACTACCTCTGCTCCGGCGGCGCCAACCTGGCCGACGCGCAGGGGCTCGTGGAGTCGGTGCTGCGGTACAACCACTCGATGGACTACGTGTCCACGGTGCTGCGCTGGATGCAGTCGTACAGCAAGCAGACCGTGAAGGTGCCGGACCAGGACGGCCAGATCACCCCGCCGGGCGACGACGGCAACGTCGACAACCCGACGCGGAACGGCGACCCGATCCCGACGCCGACCCCGACTCCGACGGTCACGCCGACGACGACGCAGCCGACCACGCCCAAGCCGACGCCGACTCCGACGCCGAAGCCGACGACGCCCAAGCCCAGTACGCCGAAGCCGTCGAGCCCGACTCCGAAGCCGCCGTACTCGCCGACGCCGAGCCCCAGGCCGACGCCCACCCCGACGCCGACGCCCACACCGACTCCGACCCCCACGCCGACGCCCACGCCGACGCCGACCCCGCCGGTCTGCACGCCGACGCCGACTCCCACACCGACGGGCCCGGACGCGACGACGACACCGACCGGTGGCGAGCAGACGCAGGCACAGGCCCAGGCCGACGACCCGGCGACCCCGCCGCCGTGCACCACGCCGGCGCCCGAGGGTTCGGGGCCGGGACAGGCGCCGACGCCGAACAGCTGATCGGTCGCCAATCCCTTGTCCCTGCACGGTTTCGTGCGATCAGGCTGCCTGTTTTCGTGAGCTCTTCCGGGACAGGTAACTTAGCGCCGACTTGATGTAACTTTCCGGCGTGTCGGTCGTTGAGCCGACTATGCGCCTAACCCGTAGTGGAAACCGTCGGGTCAAAATCATCATCGCGTCACTGTGCACGGTCCCGCTCCTGGTCGGGGCCATCGTCACGGTGGCTTCGGGCGGGGCCGGTGCCTCCGGTCAGCTCGCGACGGACAGTCCGGTCGCTCCCCAGCCGGGAGCCGGACTGAACAGCGGTGAATTCGACGAACTGACGATGATCGTGCCCCAGCGTCCCGGAGTGGACGGCCGGCTCGGATCCGACAAGCCCGCCCGTGCCGATGTCCCCGTGCAAGGGGCGACCGACGGCCGCTCGGTCGTCCGTCCCGGGCGTCCGAACGCCGTGAACGGTATTCCCCGCGGGGTCTTCCCCGCCTACCGCCGCGCCACCGCGAATCTCGCCGTGGTCCGGCCGAACTGCGGCCTCACCTGGCCGCTGCTGGCCGGGATCGGCAAGGTCGAGTCCGATCACGCCAGCGGGGGCCGGGTCGACGTGGCCGGCACCACCCGCGGCAAGATCTTCGGCCCGATGCTGAACGGCAAGGCCGGCAACGGCAAGATCCCGGACACCGACAAGGGCAAGTACGACGCCGACCTGACCTGGGACCGGGCCGTCGGCCCGATGCAGATCATCCCGCAGGTCTGGGCCGACTACGGCGCCGACGGCAACGGTGACGGCTACCGCAACCCCAACAACGTGTACGACGCGGTCACCACCGTGGCGGTCTACCTGTGCGCCGACGGCGACGACCTGAAGCGCCCGCGGGACCTGGTCGAGTCGCTGCTGCGGTACCAGCACTCCAAGGACTTCGTCGCCACGGTGCTGAAGTGGATGCGCGTCTACAGCAAGAACGCCGTCCTGATCCCGAACGAGAAGGGTCAGCTGTCCGTCCCGAAGCCGACCGGCAACGCCGAGCGCAAGGTCGACCCGCGCCAGGTCCCGGACGTGCCGGACGACACCAAGACGCCGACGCCTACCCCGACGAAGAAGCCGACCGCGACTCCGACCACGACGCCGGATCCGGTCGAGGAGCCGACCAAGTCGCCGACGCACAAGCCGACGAAGCCGCCGACACAGCGGCCGACGCCGACCCCGACGCCGACGCCGACTCCGACTCCGACCCCCACTCCGACGCCAACGCCGACGCCCACGCCGACCCCGACGGAGACCCCGACCGGTACGCCGTGCACCGCCGAGCCGACCAACCCCACCTGCACCCCTGGTGGCGGCTCGCACGGCTGACTCCACCCCGGATACGGTCTGAGAATGAGCGAATCCGGCGTACTCAAGCTCGTCGGCACGGTGTTGCCGTCCGGTGAGCAGCAGGAGCTGTATCTCAGTGGCGGGCTGGTCGTCGACCGGCCCGCCACTGGCGATGTCACCACCGTGCACACCGGCGGCTGGATCGTGCCGGGACTGGTCGACGCGCACTGCCACATCGGGCTCGACACCCACGGCGGCGTCGACCGGGAGACGGCCGAGCGGCAGGCGGTCGCCGATCGCGACGCCGGAGCGCTGCTGGTCCGCGACGCCGGTTCGCCGACCGACACCCGGTGGATCGACGACCGGCCCGATCTGCCGAAGATCATCCGGGCCGGCCGGCACATCGCCCGCTCGAAGCGCTACATCCGCAACTACGGCTGGGAGATCGAGCCCGCCGAGCTGGTCGCGTACGTCGAGCAGGAGGCGCTGCGCAGTGACGGCTGGGTCAAGCTGGTCGGCGACTGGATCGACCGCGACGCCGGCGATCTGACGCCGTGCTGGCCGGCCGAGGCGCTCACCGCGGCCATCGCCCGCGCCCACGAGCTCGGGGCCCGGGTCACCGCGCACGTCTTCGGCGAACACGCGCTGCCCGATCTGCTCGCCGCCGGCATCGACTGCATCGAGCACGGCACCGGCCTCGAGCCGGAGATGCTGGCGCTGATGGCCGAGCGCCAGGTGGCCGTCGTACCGACGCTGATCCAGCTGGAGAACTTCCCGGAGTACGCCGACCAGGCGGCCGCCAAGTTCCCGGTCTATTCGGCGCACATGACCGACCTGTACGACCGGCGCCTGCACCGGCTCCGGGACGCCTTCGAGGCCGGTGTCCCCGTGTACGCCGGAACCGACGCGGGCGGCGTACTGGGGCACGGCCTGATCGCTCAGGAGATCCAGGCACTGACCGGGATCGGGATGTCGGGGGAGCAGGCCCTGGCCGCGGGGTCGTGGGCGGCGCGGGAGTGGCTCGGCGTCCCGAGCACGCTGCAACCGGGCGACCCGGCCGACCTGGTCGTGTACGACGACGATCCGCGCGTGCACCCCGCCGTCCTGTCGCACCCGAAAGTGATCGTTCTGCGTGGCAGAATCGCGTCATCAGGCGAATTCATGCGGTGACCGGAAAAAGTTCACTCAATTACTGGTCATGACGGAAGGTTTTCGCCTAGCCTGACGGCTAGCTTGCATCCGGGACCGCCGACGCCCCTCGGTGGACCGGCCAAGGGAAGGAACCGCCCATGGGGAAAACCGCCCGAGTACCCGTGTCCAGACTCTCCGCCCTCCTCGCCGCCGCGGCCGCCGGCACGCTCGCCCTGAGCGCCCTGCCGAGCAACGCCGCGCAGCCGACCGAGCCGGTCGGTTCGGTCGACATTTCGACCGCCTTTACGAACGCTTCCACGAAGTACGACGTACCGCGTGAGCTGCTGGTCGGCATCGGCTACGCCGAGTCGCACCTTGACGGCCACGACGGCACGCCGAGCCAGGCCAATGGCTACGGCGTCATGCACCTGGTGAGCAACAACAAGAACCACACGATGTCCGAGGCCGCCCAGCTGACCGGCCTGCCGGTCGAGCAGCTTGCCAAGGACACGCCCTCGAACATCCTCGGCGCCGCCGCCGTCCTCGACTCGTACGCCGACGCGTCCGGGCTGCAGGGTGACGCGCGCAAGGACGCCGGCCGTTGGTACGAGACCGTCGCCAAGTACTCGCACTCCGCCGACGGGCCGACCGCCCGGCTGTACACCGACGAGGTCTACCGGATCATCGGATCGGGCGTGCGTGCCGAAGGCGTGACGGTGGCGCCGAAGCAGGTCACGCCGCAGCGTGGCGCCTACACGAAGGTGGCTCCGCTCGGCACTCGGAGCGAGTCGTCGGTCGAGGCCGTCGACTATCCGGGCGCGATCTGGAACCCGGCCTGCTCGTGCAACTACACCGTCGGCCGGACGCAGGCGATCTCCGCGATCACCATCCACGTGACCCAGGGCTCGTACGCCGGGACGATCAGCTGGTTCAAGAACTCGGCGGCCAAGGTCAGCGCGCACTACGTGATCCGGTCCAGCGACGGTCAGGTCACGCAGATGGTGGCCGAGAAGGACAAGGCCTGGCACGTCGGCACCGAGAACGGCTACACGGTCGGCATCGAGCACGAGGGCTACGTCGACCAGCCGTCCTGGTTCACCGACGCGATGTACCGCTCGTCGGCGGCGCTGGTCCGCAACATCGCCGACCGCCGGGGCATCCCGAAGGACCGCGCCCACATCAAGGGCCACAGCGAGTTCCCGAACCAGACCCACACCGACCCGGGTCCGAACTGGAACTGGACCTACTACATGCAGCTGGTGAACGGCGGCGACCCGAACCCGCCGACGTACAACTTCACCACCTACGGCAGCGGTGTCCGGGTTCGCTCGGCGCCCAAGCTGAGCGCCTCGATCATCACCGAGCTGCCTGGCCCGACGCAGGTCTTCGTCACCTGCCAGGTGCAGGGCGACACCGTCACCGCCGAGGGGACCACGAACAACTGGTGGGCCAAGCTCCGCGACCAGGGCGGCTACATGACCAACATCTACATCTCGGATCCGAACCCGAAGCTGCCCGGCGTACCGGTCTGCACCTGACCGTCCCGCTGGCTGGAGGGGAAAGAGTAGAGCCTGCTGCACCGACCCAGGGCCGGCCGTGCCGCATCATCGAGGTATGACGTGGACACAGCGGCTGGCCCGCGGGGGACCGGCAAGTGGGTATCTGATGATCCGGTACCTGAAGTCCGTGGTGCTGTTCGCGGCCACACCGATCAGCCTGCTGCTGGGCTGGCTGGTCCCCGGAGTGACGGCCGGCTTGGTCAGGCTCGCAAACAGCGAGCTCGACCGAGCCGGCCGGTACGTCGGCCGGTCCGACGTACCGCAGTTGCCTCCGGCGACACCCCGTGGCTCGGCCGACGTGGTCACCCTGCTGCGGGACAAGTCGTTCAAGCGCAGCCTCTGGCTGTACCTGGGCGTGCTGGCGGCCGTGCCGGAGTTCGCCATCGCGATGTTCGCGGTCTTCGCCGT
Organism: Kribbella sp. NPDC005582; assembly: GCF_040605415.1. NCBI lineage: Bacteria > Bacillati > Actinomycetota > Actinomycetes > Propionibacteriales > Kribbellaceae > Kribbella > Kribbella sp. NPDC005582. Next base: position 90,011 of record NZ_JBEXCU010000007.1, on the reverse strand, counting down.
ACCGAGTGCGGTGTTGTCCGGGCTGCTGTGGCCGCTCGACCCGGGCAACTTCAACATGATGGGTGTCGCCATCGACAGTTGGTGGGACGTCCTGTGGCTCGTGCCGCTGCAGAGTGTCGTCGGCCTCGGTCTGCTGGGCTGGGTGGCGCCGGCGGTCGCACGCGGTCATGCCAACGCAGTGATCAAGCTTCTGACGCCCAGTGCGGATCAGCTCGAGACAGCGCGGCTCAGTCAGCGCGTGGAAGAGCTGACCCGCACCCGGGCCGGTGCTGTGGATTCACACGGCGCTGAGCTGCGCCGGATCGAGCGGGACCTCCACGACGGCACGCAGGCTCAGCTGGTGTCGCTGGCGATGCGCATCGGTGTCGCCAAGCAGGTGATGGCCGATGACCCGGAGAAGGCCGCCAAACTGCTCGACGACGCGCGGGACGGTGCCGAACAAGCCATGCACGAGCTGCGCGGCGTACTGCGCACCATGTACCCGCCGATCCTTCAGGACCGCGGGCTGGCCGGTGCGGTCTCCGCACTCGCTGCTCGTTGCCCACTGCCGGTAGAGCTGCGGATGGGTGAGCTCGGCCAGGTCCCGGCCCCGGTGGAGGCGGCCGCGTACTTCGTCGTCGCGGAGTCCCTCACCAACGTCACCAAGCACTCCGCCGCCGGACGGGTCGACCTCTTGATGGAACGGCGCGGTCGTGAGCTCTACCTGGAGATCACCGACGACGGGATCGGTGGCGCGCGCATCAACGAACAGGCCGACCTGCTGGGCCGGGGGAGTGGCCTGCATGGCATGCTCCATCGCGTGCAAGCGATCGACGGCCAGTTGGAACTGCGCAGCCCGATCGGCGGACCCACCACGATCGAGGTCATCCTTCCGTGCGAGTAGCCATCCTTGAGGACAATCCGATCCTGGCCGAAGGCCTCGGACTGCTGCTGAGCAACTCCGGGTTCGAGGTGGCCGCGGTCGCCGCCGATGCCGACGAGTTCGCGAAGGCGATGGCGGAGCAAGAGGTGGAGATCGCGATCGTCGACGTCCGGTTGCCGCCGACCTTCACCGACGAGGGCCTGCGCGCTGCGATCGAGGCCCGCAGGCTCCGGCCGGGCCTGCCGGTGCTGGTCTTCTCGCAGTACGTCGAGGAGATCTACGCCGCGGAGCTGCTCGCCGCCGGCAGCGAAGGAGTCGGGTACCTGCTGAAGGACCGGGTCTCCCGCGTCGACGAGTTCCTCGAGGCGGTACGGCGGGTCGCGGCCGGCGGGACCGTGCTCGACCCGGAAGTCGTCAGCCAGCTGATGGTCAAGAAGAGCAATCCGCTCGACCGGCTGACTCCGCGCGAGCAGGAAGTGCTGGCGCTGATGGCCCAAGGACTGGGCAACACCGCGATCGCGGAGAAGCTCGTGGTCTCCGAAGGTGCGGTGCACAAACACGTTGGAAACGTTTTCCTCAAACTGGACCTGCCGCCGTCCGATTCCGGACATCGCCGGGTGCTGGCCGTCCTGGCCTACTTGGGACTCTGACGCACGCGGTCTTGACGATCCGTTCGGCGTAGGCCACTCTCAGTCCAGAGAGCGCTCTCACACCCACCGAAACCGCCCCTAGGTGAGGAGAGATCCATGAAGGTTCTGTTGGCTTCCGTGCTCGTGGTGAGTGCGGTCGCGGTACCCGGCCAAGCCGTTGCCTCCGGCATCGACAAGCCGTTGACGGTGGCCGGTCAGGCCGCCGCGATGCAGAAGGACTTCGGTCTGACCGAGCAGCAGATGAATGCCCGGCTCAAGTCCGAGACCGACGCCGCGAAGCTGCTGCCGGCCGCCCAGAAGGCAGCAGGCGCGGAGTTCGGCGGTGCCTGGTACGACGCCGGCACGCAGAAGCTCGTTGTCGGACTCGCCGGTTCGAGCCGGGCGAACGCCGTACGGGCGACTGGGGTCGCGACGGTCGCCGTACCGAAGTCTGCCGCCGTACTGGACAAGCAGAAGGCTGCGGTCGACAAGCTGGCCGGGAAGGCCGTGCCGGCTGCGGTCAGTGGCTGGTCTGCCGACCCCAAGACAGGTAGCGTCGTCGTCAACGTCCAAGCAGGTAAGCGTTCCCAGGCCGTCGACGCGTTCGTGGCCAAGGTCGCCAAGGCCGGCACGGTGACGGTTCGGGAGGTCGCGGCCCAAGCGCCGCAGACGTTCGCGGCCGGCACAGTCGGCGGCGACCCGTACTACGTCAGCAACATCCGCTGCTCGATCGGCTTCTCCGTGTACGGCGGCTATGTCACCGCCGGGCACTGTGGCCGCAGCGGCATCGTCCGTGGCTGGGACGGCTCGAACCAGGGCGAGTTCCGGGGCTGGTCGTTCCCCGGCAACGACTATGCCTGGGTTCAGACCGGCTATGGCTGGTGGACTGTGCCGGTCGTGCTCGGCTGGGGCCAGACCAGTGACTCGCTCGTCCGCGGCTCCTGGGAGGCGCCGGTCGGCTCGTCGGTCTGTCGCAGCGGTTCGACCACGCACTGGCACTGTGGCGCCGTACTGGCCAAGAACGAGACGGTGAACTACGGCAACGGTCAGCTGTTCTACGGAGCGACGAAGACCAGCGTCTGCGCCGAGGGCGGCGACTCCGGTGGTTCGTTCATCACCGGTGACCAGGCTCAGGGCGTGACGTCCGGAGGCTGGGGCAACTGCAGCAGTGGCGGCGAGACCTGGTTCCAGCCGGTCAACGAGATCCTCCAGGCCTATGGCCTGACCCTGCACACCGCCTGACATGCAGGTGCCCCGGGCCCCTCGCACAACAAGGGATCCGGGGCACCTGGCTAGCGTCGTCAGGCGGTCTGGTCCTGCACCGGCTCCAGCGGGGCCGGCTTGTTCTCGTCCTTGCCGCTCAGCGACTCGATCAGCTGCTTGGCCAGCGCGAAGCCCGAGCCGCCCATGGTGATCGTCTTCACCAGGGTGTCCTCGATGCCCTGGGCACCGTTCAGGACGACCATGTTGCCGACCTTCTCGAACGAGCTCGCCGCGGCGCGGACGATCTCCGGGTAGGCCTCGGCCAGCTGCTGCGCGACGACCGCGTCGGTGTTGGTGGCCAGGGCCTCGGCGCGGGCCTTGATACCGGCCGCCTCGGCCATCGCCTTGGCCTGGACGGCGGCGGCCTCGGCCTTACCGTTCAGCTCGGTCGCCTTCGCCTGGGCCTCACCGCGCAGCGTCACCTCGCGGGCGTTCGCCTCGGCGGCCGCGATCTGCGCGTCCCGGGCGGCGGCGGCCAGCGTGCGCTGCTTGTACGCCTCGGCGTCGGCCGGCTTCAGCACCGACGACTCCAGCTGCTTCTCGGCCAGCGACGCGTTCAGCTTCGCGGTCTCGGTCTCGGCGACCACGACCTCCTGGCGGGCCAGCGCCTCGGCCAGCGGGCCGGACTGCGACGCCTTCGACTTCGCCTGGTCGACCTCGGCCTGGTAACCGGCCTGGGCGATCGAGCTCTGCCGGACGGCGGCGGCCTTCGCGGCGGCGGCGACCTGCTCGCGCTCGGTGGCCTCCTTGTCCCGCTCGGCCTGGGCGATCCGGGCCGCGGCCTCGACCGCGGCGGCCTGCGGGCGACCGAGGTTGCGGATGTAGCCGGACTCGTCGTCGATCTCCTGGATCTGCAGGGAGTCGACCACCAGGCCGAGCTTCTCCATGTCACCGGCCAGGGAGCCGCGGATGTTCGTGGTCAGCGTCTCCCGGTCGTGCAGCATCTCCTCGACCGTGGTGGAACCGACGATCGCGCGCAGGTGACCGGCGAACAGCTCGTGGATCGTGCTCATCACCTGCTCGTCGCTCTGCTCCAGGAAGCGCCGGGCCGCGTTCGCGATCGAGCCGTAGTCGTCACCGACCTTGTACGCCGTGACGCCCTTGATGTGCAGCGGAATGCCCTGACTGGACACGCAGGTGACGGTCAGCGGCGTCGCGCGGATGTCCAGCGGCAACCGCCGTACGGTCTGGAAGCCCGGGAGAACGGCGGTGCCGCGGCCGACGACGATCTTGAACCCGAGGGTCTCGTTGACCTGCTCGTTGCTCGAGTGCGCGCCGAGGCCGGAGATGATGAGTGCCTCGTTGGGTTCGGCGACCCGCCAGACCATCCGGAACACGATGAGCAGCACGACCAGGGCAACCGCGCCACCGATCACGTACGTCCAGAGCATTTCCCCTCCAGGGAACCTGAGAAGTTCAGAGTGCGCGGGAGACATAGACCGTGCGCGGCGGGTCGTAGTCCACGACCACGACCTGCGCGCCGACCTCGATCTCTTCGTCGACCGCGGGGTAAGCGTAGAAGGCTTCGGTGGCACCGCGGACCGGCAACATGACTTCGCCGACGATTCCTGGTGCGATCCGCCCGATCACGCGTCCCCGCTTGCCAACCATGACGCCCCTCCGACGTACCGCTGCTGCTCCCGGTTCCGCAGCCTACCCGCGAATCGCTCCTTCGGTGGCTCCCTTGATGAACTGCCGCGCGAACACGATGAAGACGACGATCAGCGGGATCATCGCCATCAGTGCGCCGGTCATCACCATGCTGTAGTCGACGCCGTGCGACCGGTTGAGGCTGGACAGCGCGACCTGCAGCGTGAGGTGGTCGGGATTCGTCAGCACGACCAGCGGCCAGAAGTAGTCGTTCCAGGATCCGACGAAGGTGAAGATGCCGAGGAACGCGAGCGCCGGCCGGGCCGACGGCAGGGCCACGTGCCGGTAGACGCCGAGGAAGCCGCAGCCGTCCAGGGTCGCCGCCTCGACCAGCTCGTCGTGGATCGAGCTCGAGAAGTACTGCCGCAGCCAGAAGATGCCGAAGGCATTGGCCGCGGCCGGGATGATCAGCGCCTTCAGCGATCCGACCCAGCCGAACGCCGCCATCGTCTGGAACTGCGGGATCGCACCGAGTTGGGCCGGCAGCAGCATGGTCGCCAGCAGGATCACGAACAGCGCGTTGCGGCCGGGGAAGCGGAACTTCGCGAACGTGAACGCGGCCAGCGAGTCGAAGAACAGCACCAGCAGCGTCGTCGAGACCGCGACGATCAGCGTGTTGCCCATCGACTGGAAGAACGCGACGTTGTGCAGGACGGCGCGGACGTTGTCGTCGAACTGGGAGCCGAGGGTGAACTTCGGCGGGTACCGGTAGATGTCGGCCGTCGTGTTGGTCGCCATCACCAGCGTCCAGTAGAACGGGAACAGACTCAGGATCCCCGCGATCGCGAGGGCGACGTGCAGGCTGACGCCCTTCCAGTGCCACCTCACTGCTTGCCCCTTCCGCCGATCAGTTTCCAGTTGATCGCCGTGAACAGCAGCACGAGCATGAAGATGCTCAGGGCAATGGCCGCGGCGTACCCGTAGTCGTTGTTGAGGAAGGCCTGGCTGTAGAAGTACATGACGATCGTCATGCCGCTCTGGCCGACGCCGCCGCTGTTGCCGACCATCACCTGCGGTTCGGTGAAGGTCTGCAGCCCGCCGATCGTGGAGGTGACGACGGTGAACAGGACGACCGGGCGCAGCTGCGGAAGCGTGATCTGAAAGAACGTCCGGACCGCACCGGCGCCGTCGACCTTGGCCGCCTCGTACTGCTCCTTCGGAATCGCCTGCAGCCCGGCCAGATAGATGATCGTGTTGTAGCCGGCCCACTGCCACACGATCATCGTCGAGATCGCGATCTTGATCCCCCACGGTTGGCCGAGCCAGTCCTGGCTGGGCAGGCCGAGGGCGCGCAGGCCGGAGTTGATCAGGCCGAAGTTGGTACTGAAGACGGCCGCGAAGAAGATCGCGGCCGCCACCAGGGACGTGATGTTCGGGATGAAGTACGCGATTCGGTAGACGCTGGAGAACCGCACGGCCGAGTTCAGCATCACGGCCAGGATCAGGGCGATCGCCAGGGTCGGAACGGTCGACATGAAGAACAGCACGACCGTGTTCTTCAGCGCCAGCCAGAACGTGCTGTCCTCGATCAGGAAGGCGAAGTTCTGCAGCCCGACCATCTGCCGGGCGCTGAACCCGTCCCATTTCTGGAACGCCAGCAGGATCGTCGACGCCATCGGGTAGAGCCCGAAGACCAGGAACAGCACGTAGAACGGCGACAGCGCCAGATAGAACCGCCAGTACGAAAGGATGCCCCGCTTGGTCACTGAACGCCCTGACGTTTGCCGATCTGCTTGGCCTTCTCGACGGCCTCGGCCCAGGCCGCGTCGGAGGTCTTCTTGCCGACCTGCACCAGCTTCAGCGCGTCGGTGAACGGTACGGCGATGGCCGCGTCCAGCGGGGCCTCGTACGCGATCGGGATGTCCTTGGCCGCCGGCCCGAACACGTCGATCGGCACCTGCCCGCCGAAGAACGGGTCCGCCGCCTTCAGCTGCGGCTTGTCGTACGCCGCCGGCGTCGCCGGGAAGATCTGCGCGTCCGCGAACGCCTTCGCCTCGTTGTCCGGGCTGAGCATGTACTTGATCACCTCGAAGGCGGCCTTCGGGTCGGGCGCGTTCTTGGTGATCGCCAGGAACGAGCCGCCGAAGTTGGCCGGACCGCCCGGGGTCGGCGCCACCCGCCACTTGCCGACGCTGGTCTTCGCGGCCGACTTGATGTCGAGCGCGACCCAGGCCGCGCCGACGACGGTCGGCACGGTGCCCTGGTCGAGCCCGGCGTTCCAGTCGTTCGAACCGCCGAGGGTCTTGCCGTCGACCTTGAGCGTGATCGCCTTCACCGCGGTGTCCCACGCCTTGCGGATGTGGTCCTGGTCGCCGATGAACTTGTTGTCCTTGTCGATATAGCGCGCCGTGCCCTGGTTGACGATCGTGCCGTACATGTCGACCGCGTCCGCGACGATGAACGCCTTCGGGTTCTTCGCCTTCAGCTCGACCCCGGCCTGCAGGAAGTCGTCCCAGGTCTTCATCTGCTCGCCGACGACTGCCGGGTCGCTGGGCAGACCGCCGGCGGTGAAGACGTCCGCGCGGTAGAACAGCGCGGTCGGGCCGATGTCGATCGGGATGCCGAGGACCTTGCCGTCGAGCGTCGTGGCCTGCTTGACCTTCCACTCCAGGTACTGGCCGAGGAACGCGTCGTCGGCGCCGATCGTCTTCAGGTCGACGAACCGGCTGGCCTGCGGCAGTAGCGACGCGATGTCCTCGCCCTTGATCCCCGTGATGTCCGGGATCGACGTGCCGCCGCTGAACGTGGTCAGCAGCTTCTGCTTGAAGTCGCCGCCCACCTCGGAGTACTTGATGTGCTGGTCGGGGAAGTGCGCGATCGTGTCGTCCAGGACCGACTTGCCCAGACCGCCGGGCCAGCACCACAACGCGAGGTTGCCGGTGGCGTTCTTCTTGGTCGAGCCGGTGTCCATTCCGGACGAACAGGCGACGACGGTGCCACCGAGCACGGCTGCGAGGCCCCCAGCAAGCAGCGTTCGACGTGACAAGTCCATGGGTCTTACCTTCCTGAGTGTGCGCTGATCAGCGCGTGGAGGTGCTGGTCTTCCGGGTGTTCTTGCTGCCACCTGGCCAGGTCCGCCCAGTGCGGCGCCGCGTCGGCGCCGCCCAGCTTGGTGACGGACAAAGCCGCGGTGAGGGCGGCGAAGCGGACCCGCTGATCCAGCGGCAGGTCCCACAACGTGGCGGCGATAAAGCCGGCGGCGAACACATCACCCGCCCCGGTGGTGTCCGCCGCCGGGACTGGGTAAGCCGGTACGGCGATGCGCTCGCCGGTCCGGCCGTCGATGGCCTCGGCCCCGTGGACGCCGTTGGAAACCACGACCACCGGGACCCTCGTGGCGAGTGCCTCGAGCGCTGCCGCGGGCGACGCCGTACGGGTGTAGGCCATGGCTTCGCCGGCGTTCGGCAGGAAGACGTCACAGTGCTCGAGCTGGTCGAGGACCGCGGGATCCCAGTGCTCGCTGGGATCCCAGCCGACGTCGGCGAAGACGAGGCTGCCGGTGGACTTGGCTTTGGCGAGCCACTCGTTCGGCCAGGGACCGATGTGAGCGGCAACGGCTTTGGCCTTCGGGGGAGTGGTGATCAGGTCGTCGGCGCTCAATGGTGGAGCGCTGCCGCGGGTGACCAGTGCGCGATCGTTGTCATAGGCAAGCGCCACGGTGAGCGGCGTCGGCCAGCCGGGGAGCTTGCGGGAGAGCGTGAGGTCGATGCCCTCGGTGGTCTCGAGGTTGGACCAGAGCCGGTCGCCCAGGTCGTCGGCGCCGAACGCCGCGGCCATGCCGGTGCGCAGGCCGAGCCTCGCGAGCGCGACCGCGAAGTTAGCGATCCCGCCCGGACTCTCGTGCGAGTCCGTCGCCCAGACCTCGGTGCCGGGCCGTGGGGGCGTGGGCAGGCCGAGCACCAGGTCCTGGAACACCAGACCGGACACGACCACGTCAAGCTCTTCCATGAGCTGCCCACACTCCTGCAGGTTTGATCAAACTCTTGCGTGAATCTTGGATCTGATCCTCACATTCCGCAAGACCTGATCATAGAGATGACTCAAAATGACAGAGTTTGCGTGATACGGTCGTGATGTGTTGCCGAAGCAGCGTCAGGACGAGATCGTGCGCGCCCTCCGGGTCGACGGAGCCGGGGGCGTGAAGGTGCTGGCCGCCCGCCTGGGGGTCAGCGAGGCGACGATCCGTCGCGACCTCGAGCAATTGCACGACGAAGGCCGCCTCACCCGCGTGTACGGCGGCGCTCTCGCGGTCGATGGCGGGGATGAGCCGTTCGCGGACGTGAACGCCGTTCATGCCGCTGAGAAGGACCGGATCGCGCGGCGAGCCGCCGAGCTGGTGCAGGACGGCGAATCGGTGCTGCTCGACATCGGGACGACCGCGCTGCGCGTCGCCCAGCACCTGCACGGACGGTCGCTGACCGTTGTCACCAGCAACCTCGCCGTGCTGGAAGAGCTGCAGAACGACGAATCGATCGAGCTGATCATCCTCGGCGGCTTCGTCCGGCGCAGCTACCGCTCGCTGGTGGGGTACCTGACCGAGGAGAGCCTGCGGCAGATCCACGTCGACTGGCTGTTCCTCGGCACGAGCGGTGTGCGGCCGGACGGTCGCGTGATGGACAGCACGATGATCGAGGTCCCGGTCAAGCGCGCGATGATCAAGGCCGCCGACCGGGTGGTGCTGCTCGCCGACGCGACCAAGTTCCCCGGCCACGGCGTCGCCCGCGTCTGCGAGCCGGCCGAGCTGCACATGGTGGTGACCGAACCGGGCGCCGACGAAGCGACCCGGGCCCAACTAACCGAAGCCGGCGCCCAGGTAGTGCTCGCATGAGCCCCGCGCGCAGGTGTTCCCGGACGTTACGACAGGTGGGTACGGAGTGAGACTGACAATCCTCGGCGGCGGCGGGTTCCGCGTCCCGCTCGTCTACCACGCCCTCCTCGGCGACCACGGCCCCGGCCGCATCACCGAAGTCACCCTCTACGACACGGACTCGACACGCCTGTCGTCGATCGCCGCCGTACTCGGCCAGCAGGCGGCGGCTGTGGAGGGAGGGTGGGCGACGACCGCCCCCGGCTCCTCCGCTACCACTTCCGGCTCCACCGCCCCCGGCTCCTCCGCCAGCACTCCGGGCTTCATCGCCCCGGGCGTCAGCGCCTCGGAGCTTCCTCCGCTCCCACCGCCGGTGGTGACGGCGACGACCGACCTGGATGAAGCCATCCGGGGCGCGGACTTCATCTTCTCGGCGATCCGGGTCGGCGGGCTCGAGGGTCGCACGGTGGACGAGCGGGTGGCGCTCGACCTCGGCGTACTGGGGCAGGAGACGGTCGGCGCCGGCGGCATCGCCTATGGGTTGCGGACGATTCCGGTGGCGACGGCGATCGCTCAGCGGATCGCCGCGATCGCGCCGGAGGCGTGGGTCATCAACTTCACCAACCCGGCCGGGATGGTGACCGAGGCGATGATCCCGTACCTCGGCGATCGCGTGATCGGCATCTGCGACTCACCCTCGGGCCTCGGCCGCCGCGCGGCGCTCGCGCTCGGCGTGGACCCGGCGACCGCGTTCTACGACTACGCCGGACTCAACCACCTCGGGTGGCTGCGCGGTCTGCGGTCCGGCGGTGTCGACCGGCTGCCGGAGCTGCTCACGTCCACCGAGGAGCTCACCTCGTTCGAGGAGGGTCGGCTGTTCGGGGTGGACTGGCTGCGGTCGCTCGGCTCGATTCCGAACGAGTACCTGCACTACTACTACTTCGCGCGCGAGACGCTGGCCGCCGTACAGGCTGTTCGGCAGACGCGCGGGACGTTCCTGCTGGAGCAGCAGTCCGCGTTCTATGCCGAGACGGCTCAGCACCCCGACCAGGCGCTCGAGCTGTGGCAGAAGACGCGCGCCGAGCGGGAGTCGACGTACATGGTGGAGAGCCGTGAGGTCGCCGACGCCGGTGAGCGCGACGAGCGTGACATGGCCGCCGGCGGCTACGAGCAGGTCGCTCTGTCCCTGATGCGCGCGATCGCACACAACGAGCGGGCCTCGCTGATCCTCAACGTCCGCAACCGCGGCATCCTGCACCACCTCGACGACGACGCCGTGGTCGAGATCCCGTGCACGGTCGACGCCAACGGCGCCCTCCCGATCGCCGTCTCCCAGCTCACCGACCACCAGGCCGGCCTGGTCACCGCCGTCAAAGCCGTCGAACGCTCCACCATCGAGGCCGCCACCACCGCCTCCCGCTCCGCCGCCCTCCGAGCCTTCGCCTGGCACCCCCTGATCGACTCCGTCACCGCCGCCGGCCAGCTCCTCGACGCCTACACCACCCATCTCCCCGACCTCACCTACCTCCGCCCCTAACAGTGAGGACGTAGCAAGGGCCCCGCCGCCCGTGCCGCCCGTCCGCCCGCGGAGTGGTCCGAGAAGGGCGAGCTCGACTGGTGGCTGCACTCCGCTCGCCCACTCCGCTCCGCCCACTCCGCTCCGCCCACTCCGCTCCGCCCACTCCGCTCCGCCCACTCCGCTCCGCCCCGCCCGTCCGCGCGCTCCGCCCGCTCCGCGCGCCGCCCCGACCCCTCCCGCCACCCGTGAGTGCGGCATTTGAACGGATATCCGCTCAACCAACCCCTTCTCCGGCCAAATAACGAGGGGAGAAGGGGCAACTTGAGGGGATCTCCCCTCAAATTTCGTCGAGCGTCGACGACGGTGGGAGAGGGGTGGGTCGTCTCGGGATCAACTCGGTACGACGTTGGGCACGGGGCAGTCTCTTGCGCGGCCGGAAGGTGGTCGACGGGTGCTCAAGGTGAGCCGGCCGGGTGGCTTTGAGCACGGTTCGACCGTTTCGGCGGGTGTCACGTGGTTGGCGGGTGCTCAAGGAGGCTGCGAGGGTGGGCGGCGGCGGTGTTGGGTCGGGTACGGCGAGGGGGAAGGGGAGTGGATTGGGCGTGGGGGTGGGGGATCTGGCAGAATGGTTGGCTGAGTCCGTCCAGGTCTGTGCAGCCCTCTAACTCCACTGCCTGGTTCGGCCCATTCGAGCTGTCACTCGTTGTCCCCACGACGCCGTGCCGCTCACCCAGACATGTAATCCCGAGGGAGTTCCCGCAAACGTGGCAGTCAAGATCCGTTTGAAGCGCATCGGCAAGAAGCGTGCGCCGCACTACCGCATCGTCGTGATGGACGCCCGCAACAAGCGTGACGGCCGCGCCATCGAGGAGATCGGTAAGTACAACCCGAAGGCCGAGCCGTCGTTCATTTACGTCGAGTCGGACCGGGCGCAGTACTGGCTGGGCGTCGGCGCGCAGCCGACCGAGGCCGTCGAGGCCATCTTCAAGGCCTCCGGTGACTGGCAGAAGTTCAAGGGCCTGGAGGCTCCGGCCCCGCTGCGGGTCAAGGAGCCGAAGCGCGACAAGCAGGAGATCTTCAACGAGGCGCTGGCCGAGGCCCACGGCACGCTGAAGACCGAGGCCGTCACCGCCAAGAAGACGGCGAAGAAGGCCGCGGCCAAGGACGAGGCCCCCAAGGCTGAGGCGAAGGCCGACGAGGCCCCCAAGGCCGACGAGGCTGAGGCTCCGGCCGCCGACGACGCCAAGGCCTGACGGTGATGGAGACCGAGGCGCTGGAGCACCTGGTCCGAGGCATCGTGGACAACCCGGACGACGTGAGCGTCCGGGCCCGTAACCTGCGTCGCGGCCGGACGCTCGAGGTGCACGTGCACCCCGACGACATCGGCAAGGTGATCGGCCGCAACGGCCGGACCGCCACCGCGATCCGCACGGTCGTCGGAGCGCTCAGCGCCGAGCAGTCGCTGCGCATCGACTTCGTCGACGAGGCGAACAAGCGTCCGCGTCGTTGATCTGAAGCAGTACTTCGAAGGGCCGCAGCCGAACGGTTGCGGCCCTTCGCCATATTCTCAGTGGTGTTCGCAGCGAGAAGGGGTTTTGCGGTGCTGGTGATTGTCGGCCGGATCGGCCGGGCGCACGGGATCAAGGGCGAGATCGGCATGATCGTCCGGACGGACGAGCCCGACCTGCGGTTCGCCGACGGCGCGAAGCTGGTGACGACGTCCACGCCGCCGCGGACGCTCACGGTGGAGTCGAGCCGTTGGCACAGTGGGCGGTTGCTGGTGAAGTTCGTCGAGTCACCGGACCGGACCGCGGCGGAGCTGCTGCGCAATCTGGAGGTCCAGGCGGAGATCGGTGCGGATGAGCGGCCTGAGGACCCTGAGGAGTTCTACGACCGCGAGCTGATCGGTCTGAAGGTCCGCACGACTGCGGGCGAGGAGGCCGGTGAGGTGATCGACGTGGTGCACCTGCCGTCCCAGGACCTGCTGGAGATCCGCCGGCCGGGCGGCAACGCCGTGCTGGTGCCGCTGGTGCAGGAGCTGGTTCCGGAGATCGATCTGGGCGCCAAGTACGTGACGGTGGCGGACCGGCCGGGTCTGCTCGACCCTGACGGTGCCGAGGTGGTTCCGACGGAGCCTGGAGACGCGGCCCGATGAGGCTGGACGTCCTCACGATCTTCCCGGAGTACCTGGCGGCCCTGGACGTCTCACTGGTCGGCAAGGCGGCGCAGAGCGGCCTGCTGGACGTGCACCTACACGACCTGCGGCAGTGGACCTACGACCGGCACCGCACTGTCGACGACACCCCGTACGGCGGTGGCGCGGGCATGGTGATGAAGCCGGAGCCGTGGGGTGAAGCGCTGGACGCGGTCGCGCCGCCGGACGGCCCCACACAACCTCGTTTGATCGTCCCGACACCCGCTGGACGACCGTTCACCCAGGCGCTCGCGTACGAGCTGGCGGAGGAGCCCTGGCTGGCGTTCGCGTGCGGCCGGTACGAGGGCATCGACGCGCGAGTGGCGGCGTACGCTGGGGAGCGGATGCGCGTCGACGAGGTGTCGATCGGCGATTACGTGCTGAACGGCGGTGAGGTCGCCGTACTGGTCATGGTCGAGGCGGTGGCCCGGCTGCTGCCCGGTGTGATCGGCAACCCGGAGTCACTGGCCGAGGAGTCGCACTCCGGTGACGGACTGCTGGAATACCCGGTCTATACGAAGCCGGTGAGCTGGCGGGGGCACGACGTACCGGAGATCTTGCTGTCGGGGAACCACGGCAAGATCGCCGAGTGGCGGCACGAGCAGTCCATCAGCCGTACGGCGGAGCGCCGGCCGGACCTGCTGGCCGCCTGGGGCGACGTACTGGCCGGCAAGGAGGACGCTGACGCTGTTCGCATCCTCCCGGCCACGGCTGGGGATGCCGGCGAGATCTACACGCTGCAGCTGGCCGCCTTCCTCTCCGAGGGACGCCTGTACGACGACTACTCGATCCCACCGCTAGTGGAGACGGCTGACGCGGCGGCTGAGCGCTTGCAGCAGGGGCTCGTTCTGAAGGCTGTCGCGGGTACCCGCATCGTCGGGGCAGTTCAGCTGACGGTCGACGGTTCGGTCGGCTACATCGGGCGGATGGTCGTCGCTCCGGATTGGCAGGGCCGTGGGCTCGGGACCCGGCTGCTGCGGACCGCCGAGAAGCTCGCGCCGGCCGAGGTGACGACGTACGAGCTGAATACCGGCGGCCTGAGCGAGCGGAATCTGGCCGTCTACCGCAAGGCCGGCTACCGCGAGTTGCGGCGCGAGGCACAGACGCCGAAGGTCGACCTGGTGCACCTCGGGAAGCGCCGCCGCCGGAAGTGAGTACGGTCACCGTGCGCTTCCGGACCGGGCTGATTTCGTTACGGTGCGGGGCGTATGGCAAGATTGTCTGCTGCTGCTCTTTCGGTGCTCCTGCCACAGGGGGTGACCACCGATCGTGCAGCTTTTCGATGACTTCATCACCAACGACATCGTGGGTGACCTGTGGCACGCGCGAGAAGAGAGACACCTGATGAGCAACATCCTGAACGAGCTCGACAACGCGAGCAAGCGCGACGACATCCCGGCCTTCCGCGCCGGTGACACCGTCAACGTGCACGTGAAGGTCGTCGAAGGCAACCGTTCCCGCGTCCAGGTGTTCAAGGGTGTCGTGATCCGGCGCCACGGTGGTGGCCTGCAGGAGACCTTCACGGTCCGCAAGGTCAGCTTCGGTGTCGGCGTCGAGCGGACGTTCCCGATGCACACCCCGATCGTCGACAAGGTCGAGGTCGTCACCCGCGGTGACGTCCGTCGCGCCAAGCTGTACTACCTGCGCGAGCTGCGCGGCAAGGCAGCCAAGATCAAGGAGAAGCGGGACAACATCCCGGCCTCCTGAGCCAACGTAACGACGACGGTCACCTATGGCGCCGAGCACTGCGACTCGCGCTCGCCCTCGCTCGGCGCCCCGGAGGGCCGGTCGCAGCAAGGGACGTCACCGCAGGCTGAAGCAGCGGAATCCGCTGCTCAGTCTGCTGACCGAGATGACGACCGTGACGGTGCTCGCACTCGTCATCACGGTGGTACTGCGGCTGTTCGTCGCAGAAGCGTTCTACGTGCCGTCGGAGTCGATGTACGACACGCTCACCAAGGACGACCGGATCCTCGCCGAGAAGATCAGTTACCTGCATCGGGACGTCCAGCGCGGTGACATCATCGTCTTCAAGGACCCGGCCAACTGGCTGAACGAGGAGCCGGCCAAGCCCGGTGCGTTGCGCCAGGTCGGTGAGTTCGTCGGCATCCTGCCGCGCAGCGGTGAGGGTCACCTGGTGAAACGGGTGATCGGGCTGCCCGGCGACCGGGTGAAGTGTTGTGACCGCAACGGCCGGGTCACGGTGAACGGGATCGCCCTCGACGAGCGCGAGTACCTGCTCAAGGACGCACACCCCTCCGACATGCCGTTCGAGCAGGTCGTTCCGCCCGGTCATCTGTGGGTGATGGGCGACAACCGGGCCCAGTCGGCCGACTCCCGGGCGCACATGGGCGGCCCCGGCGGCGGGTTCGTCCCGATCGAGAACGTGGTTGGCCGGGCCTGTTGCGTAATCTGGCCGTCTGACCGGATGACGATGCTGCGTCCTCCGGAAACCTTCAAGAAGCCGGGGCTGAAGAAGTGACCGATACACCGACGAAGACGGACGCCGCCAAACCCGCCCATCGTTCGGGCTTCGCGGCTGCCGCCCGCGAGTTCGTGCTGATCGTCGTCGGAGCGCTGATCGTCTCCTCGATCCTGCGGGCGTTCGTCGGCCAGATGTTCATCATCCCGAGCGAGTCGATGGAGAACACGCTGCTGGTCGGTGACCGGGTCGTCGTCGAGAAGCTCACCGACGTCAAGCGCGGTGACGTGGTCGTCTTCGAGGATCCGGGCGGCTGGCTCGGCGCCGAGGAGAGCGGCCAGAAGCGCGGATCGGTCGGGCGGTTCTTCGAGGTCGTCGGCCTGCTGCCGGACTCCAGCCACGGTCACCTGATCAAGCGCCTGATCGGGATGCCGGGCGACAAGGTCGAGTGCTGCGACACCAAGGGCCGCCTGCTGGTGAACGGCCAGCCGCTGGACGAGACCAGCTACCTGTACCCCGGTGACGCCGCCTCCCAGATGGAGTTCCAGGTGACGGTTCCGGCCGGCCGGATCTTCGTCATGGGTGACCACCGCTCCGCCTCCGGCGACTCCCGCGTGCACCTGCAGGACGTCGACGCCGACGGCGGTAACCCCGGTGACGCGGCCTTCGTCCCGCTGGACAAGGTCACCGGCCGCGCGATCCTGGTCGTCTGGCCGGCCGGTCGCTGGGACAAGCTCGGCGTACCGGACACCTTCAAGGCCGTCCCGGCCGCTGCCGGCCCGCCGCCGGCCAAGCCGTCGATCTCCCTGACGCCTCCGCCCAAGTAGCACCCGCTTCGGTGATCGCGCCCCCGCCCGCCGAGCCCGCCGCCTTCGTCCCCGCCGCCCACTCCGGGTGCGGGGGCGTACCGGCATCTCGGCCCGCGGGCAGCGCGCCGACCGGATGTCCGGTTCGTCGGTTCGAGTGCCTAGGGTGGGACCTGTGATGCGGAGGGTTGGATGAGCGTGTTGCCCCGGGGGAGCACGGTACGCCGTGACGCCGGGCTGTACGGGTACGAGCGGGCGCTGCGCCGGGTCGGCCTGGACCCGATCGCCGGCGTGGACGAGGCCGGGCGTGGACCGTGCGCCGGCCCGCTGGTCGCGGCCGCGGTGATTCTGCCGGACGGCAAGCGCGGCCAGATTCCCGAGCTGGCCGATTCCAAGCTGCTGACCGCGAAGGCCCGGGAGCGCTGCTACGAGGAGATTCGCAAGCGCGCGCTGGCCTGGTCGGTGGTCTCGATCGAGGCGCCGGAGTGCGACCGCCTCGGGATGCACGTCGCGAACCTCCAGGCGCTCCGCCGGGCGCTGTTCCGCCTCGACGTGCGCCCGTCGTACGTGCTGACCGACGGCTTCGGCGTGGACGGTCTCGGCGTACCGGGGCTGGCGATCTGGAAGGGTGACCGGGTGGCCGCCTGTATCGCGGCCGCCTCCGTCATCGCGAAGGTGACCCGGGACCGCGTCATGGAGCACTGGGACAAGGAGTACCCGGAGTACGGCTTCGCCATCCACAAGGGCTACTGCACCCCCGAGCACCAGGCGGCACTGGACGAATACGGCCCGTGCCCGCAACATCGACGGCGGTTCGAGAATGTCCGCCGCAGTCTGCGGCCCGATATGGGACAGAATGTCAGCAGTCCCACCGGAGTGGAGAGTCGATGAGCGCGGATGATCTCGAGAAGTACGAGACCGATATGGAGCTGCAGCTCTATCGGGAGTACAAGGACGTCGTCGGGATCTTCAAGTACGTCGTAGAGACCGAGCGGCGCTTCTACCTGTGCAACGCGGTGGACCTCAAGGTCCGTACCGAGGGCGGCGACGTCTACTTCGAGGTGACGATGGCCGATGCCTGGGTCTGGGACGTCTACCGTTCCGCGCGCTTCGTGAAGAACGCCAAGGTCGTCACCTTCCGCGACGTCAACATCGAAGAGCTGGCCAAGTCCGACCTGGAAGTCCCCAAGGACTCCGACTTCGGTCGTTGACCCGCGTGCCCCGGCGCGTCGCCGGGGCCGCAGTGGATCCGTCAGGCCGGCATGGCCTCGCGGACCTTCGCCGTGTCCACGAACTGTTCGAAACGGACAATCAGTCCGCCCCGCACCACGAAGTGGTGGGCGACCCGTACGTCGATCGCCCGGCCGGTGGCCTGGTTGGTGGCGGTGTAGCGCGCCAGGACCAGCACGTTCTCCCCGTCGACGACGTAGGTGTCGTCGTGCGCGGTCCAGCCCTCCCAGTCGGCGGCAAGCCGCTCCATCACGTTCGCCGTGACGCCGTCCGGGGTGCGGTAGGTGCCGGCGAGCGGGAAGCCGGCCATCTCGGTCCATTCGACATCGGGCGCGAGCGTCGCGCGCAGCGCCTCCAGATCACCTGCTGCGGAGGCGAGGTACTGACGACGGACCACATCCGCCGGCGCGGTCGAGACCTCGAAGTCGCTCACCGCCATCAGTGGCCCCAGACCATTTCGCCGGTGGCGACCTTGGCGCCGATCTGCGCGGCGATCAGCATGCCGTGGTTGGGGTACCGCTCGACGAGCGTCGCCGTCAGCGCGGCGCCGTCCGTGGCGGTCGCCAACTCCTTCTCGAACGTGGTCAGGTACTCGCGGGTCGCTGCGATGGCGCTGGCATCAGCCGGGGTCCCGGGAAGCCGGTGCCCGGGGACGACGAGCTCGGGATCGAGAGCAGCCATCTCGTCCAGCAGATCGATCCACGCGGCCCGGTCCTGCGGGGTCGCGGTGTCAGCCACCCAGACGTGCTCCTGCTGGAACAGGAGGACACCGCCGAGGATCGCACGCTGCTCCGCCTGCCAGAGGTAGTGACGGTCAGGCAGACCGGCGGAGCCGCCCTTGAGCTCGAAGCGATGACCCTCGAGCGTCAGATCGCCGGTCAGCGGCTCGATCTTCACCAGCCTGGTCGGCAGGTTCGTGCCCAGTGCGGCCCAAGCGCCGAGCTTGCCCTCGTAGCTGCCCTGGATGTGCTCCAGAACCGGGGGAGTGGCCACGAAGCGCGCCTCCGGGAAGGCATCCGCAATCACTTCCGCGCCGAAGTAGAAGTCCGGGTCACCGTGGCTGAGGAAGACCGTGGTCAGTGTCTTGCCGGAGTCCAGGATCGCGGCCACCAGCCGGTGCCCGTCGGCGCGGGTGAAGCCGGCATCCACCAGCAGCAGCTCCTGCTCGCCCGCGACCAGGACGGCGGTCTTGTTCTGGCTGCCGACCGGAAAGTCCAGGTCGAGAATCGTGAAGTCCAGCGCGCTCATCGTGTTCACTCCCTTGGTCCGCCTACGGGATGCAGGCGCTTCATCTGACTGAACAGAATCTGACTAAGCAGATATTTCCCGCCGGGAGTGACCTACGTCACTATCTCTTACTTGAGGCGTGGCAAAGCTGCGGTGGCAGCCCGGCTGAGCAGCCGGAGATCCGCCGCGAACTGCTCGAAGTGATCCGCCGGCAGCGGAGCCACGAAGTACTGCTCGATATTGCGCCGATGCACGACCGAGGCCGCCACGGCAGTCCGCTCGCCCTCGGTCGTGATCCGCACCAGCCTGCTCCGACGATCGGTCGGATCCTCGGCCCGCTCAACCAGACCGGCGGCAATCATCCGATCGATCAGCCTCGTCACCCCGCCCGTGGACAGAACCTGCTGCTGAGCGATGGTCCGCATCGACAACCCCTCGCCACCGGCCCGCCCAAGGATGAGCAGCACCTCGTACGTCAGGTGCGTAATGCCGCACTCGTCCTCAAGCGCTCGCCCGAGGATGTACTCCAACCGATTAGCGGCTCCCAGCAACCGCCCGAATGACGTGATCAACCCGTCGTCCGCCGCCTCCTTGGCCGTCGAGATCTCCACTCGCTCACCCACCGCCAACCGCTCCCGTCCTCGCCCAACCTCGCGTCCTCATTGCACCAGCATCCAGCCGCGCCGGGCGCAGTGGGTTGACGTCAACCACCGATATGCGCCGCCAACTCCTCGAAATCGGCCACGGTTAGATCGGGCGCCGTGAACATCCGCGGGTACGGCGTCCGCCGCCGGTCGACGTACCAGCCCTGAAGGCCCGGCTGCTTGGCGCCGTCGATATCCCAGGGATGGACGGCGGCCAACGCCATTCGCTCCAACGGCACCTCACAGACTGTGCCGCTTACTCATAGGCCGCATGATGCGGCTTCCACGGCGGCTTCACTCGGTGTCTGGGCGGGTCAGGCACCAGCCGGTGGGATACGGGTGGACGAGGTTGAGGGCGGCGAGGTCTTCTAGGGCGCCTTCGGTGGTGGGGAGGTCGAGGCCGGCGGTGATGGCTATGCGGTGGGTAGCGGCCGGCGTTCGGACGGGGACGGCCTCCAGGGTGCGGCGGAGGTCGTCGGGGAGATTGTCGAAGGGGGTCGTGGGGGCGTGGCGGTAGGACGTCAAGGCAGTGCCGAGTGGGGAGACGGCTTCGATGATCTCCTCGACGTCGGTGACCAGCACGGCGTCTCGCTCGCGGATCAGCACGTGACTGCCTTCGGACATCCGGGAGGTGATCGGACCGGGGACGGCGAGGACTGGGCGACCGCACTGCTCGGCCCAGCCTGCGCTGTTGAGGGCGCCGCTGCGGACGGCGGCTTCGACGACCACGGTGCCCTGGCTTGCGGCCGCGATGAGGCGGTTGCGGGCGAGGAACCGTAGCTTGCTGGGCGAGCAGCCCGGCGACAGCTCGCTCACCACCAAGCCCTGCTCGACGATCCGGCTGAACAGTGCGGCGTTGCTCCGCGGATAGGCCTTGTCTACGCCGCAGGCCAGCACTGCAATGGTCACTCCGGCGACCGCGAGTGCACCTCGATGCGCGGCAGCGTCGATCCCATAGGCCCCGCCCGACACGACGGTGAATCCCTTCGCCGACAGTCCGGCTGCCAGCTCCCCGGCAACATGCGATCCGTACGACGAGCACGCCCGCGCGCCCACGATTGCCACCGAGGACTCGAGCGCCTGCCGGAGCCTCGCCGACCCTCGCACCCAGAGCCCGAACGGCACCCCGGCCCGTCGAGCCAACTGCCCAGCCTCGGCCAGCACGTCCACTTGCTCGGGCCACTCGGAGTCTCCCGGAATCACGAACCGTGCGCCGACAGCAGCCGCCCGCTCCAAGTCACGCTCGGGCTCGACCGTCGCCATCCGCGTCGCCCATCGCTCCGTCCCTGGCTCCTTGCGTCGCAATCGCTCCCACATCTCCATCACCCCGAGGCCCTCGAATGCCTTCAGGGCGGTCAGATCACCTGGCTCGATCACTCGCCCCAAACCGACCCGAGCCAAGCGCTCGGCCTCGCCGCCCTCGCCGATGGCGGCACCAGTAGTGGTGACCTGACCGCCGGACCCGCCGGGGTTGGCGAGAGGTGTCGCAGAGCTGGGCAGCCGTGTGCCGTCGGCGTCGAGAGGTGACGGAGAGCCGGGCAGGTGCATGCCGTCCGGGGTGAGTGTTGGAGTCATGAGGCGCGTCCTTTGAGAGGGCGGGAGTCGGACAAGGGCGTGAGAGGTTCGCCGGTGCGGAGCTGGAAGGCTTCGTGTGTCAGCTCGAGGCTCGGCTGTGGGAGGCCGCGAAGGTCCGCGAGCGTCCAGGCCAGCCGGACCACGCGGTCGAAGCCGCGGCCGGTCAGGCGGCCGGTGGAGTAGTGATCCTCCAGCAGGCGCTGGGCTTTGGAGTCGAGGGGAAAGTCCCGGCGCAGGACTGCTCCGGGGACCTCGCTGTTGAGGGTCCATGGGCTGTCGCGATAGCGGGCCGATTGTCGGTCGCGGGCGGCCTGGACACGCGCCGCGACAGTGGCCGTCGGCTCGGAGGACTCGGTCTCGGTCGCGCCGCGGCCGGCCGGGAGGATCTGCCGCTGGATGTCGAGGCGATCCTTGATCGGCCCGCTGATGCGTTGCCGGTACCGAGCGAGTGCCTGAGGCGTGCAGTTGCAGATCGCGTTCCGGACGCCGGACATCCCGCAGGGACAGGGATTCGCGGCCAGCACCAGCATGAAGCGAGCCGGGAACTTCGCCACCGCCGCCGACCGATGAACCTCGACGAACCCGGACTCCAGCGGCTGCCGCAACGTGTCGAGAGTCAGCGGATGCATCTCTGGGGCCTCGTCGATGAACAGGATGCCGCGGTGCGCGCAGCTGATCGCGCCCGGCCGCGGAACTCCCGAACCGCCGCCGACCAGACTCGACAACGATGCCGTGTGATGAGGTGCGATGAACGGTGGCCGTGAGACCAACTCGGCTTCACCGCTCAGCATCCCCGCCAGCGAATGCACCGCCGAGACCTCCAGCGACTCGTCGGTGCTGAGATCCGGCATGAGTCCCGCCAGCCGCTCGGCCAGCATGGTCTTGCCCGAACCCGGCGGACCGTGCAGGAACAGGTGATGACCACCGGCGGCCGCCGCCTCGATCGCCTGCCGGCCCTCGTGCTGGCCGATCACATCGTGCAGATCGACCTCCGGAACCCGGGTCAATGACTCTGACAGCAAGCGTGGCTCGGCCTGCGGTGCCGGCTCGTCGGGGATCTCGACTCCGCGCAGCAACGCCAGCACCTGGCGCAGTGACCGCACCCCGTAGACCTCGATGCCCGGCACGAGCCGCGCTTCGCCTGCATTCAGCTCTGGGACGACGATGCGCTCGAATCCCGATCTGGCGACAGCCAGCGTCATCGCGAGTGCACCGCGAACCTCGCGGATCCGGCCGTCGAGCCCGAGCTCGCCGATGATCGCCGTACGGCGTGAGGAGACCGGCTCGACCACCCCGGCGGCTGCCAGCAGCGCACACGCGATCGCTACGTCGTAGTGCGAGCCCGTCTTCGGCAAGGTCGCGGGGGACAAGCCGATCGTGACCTTGCGGTCCGGGAACTTCTCGCCGCTGTTGACCACGGCCGCGCGGACCCGCTCGCGTGCCTCCGACAGGGAGGCATCCGGCAAACCGATCAGGGTGGTCTTGGGCAGGCCTTGGGCGATGTCGGCCTCGACCTCCACCAGATGCCCTTCGAGCCCGACGAGAGCGACCGACCACATGTGTGCGAGCGTCATCAGGCGGCCCCGCGCAGGTGGTCCACCTGGGGTGGCGCGCCCTGGCAAAGCATGACGGCGACGATGTCGATCCGGACCTCGCGTGGCCGGACCTCGTGGCTGCGCAGCCAGGCACCGGCCAGCTTTCGCAGTGTGGTCAGTTTGCGATAGGTGATCGACTCCAGCGGCGACCCGTAGCCGAGTCCCCGCCGGGTCTTCACCTCACAGATGACGAGGGTGTCGCCCTCCCTCGCGACGATGTCGATCTCGCCGAGTCCGCAGCGCCAGTTGCGCTCGAGGATGACGAGACCTTGGGTCGTGAGATACCTGCTGGCGAGATCCTCGCCGAATTGCCCGACGGCCTTCGTGGTTCCCATCGTTGACCACCTCCGACAGAGAAGATGCCGGGATCGGGCCTCGATTTCGGAACGACTTCGCCGCCTGTGGAAAACCACAGACGGCGAAGGTCGAGCAGGAACCGGACTACGTCAGTTGCGCATGTGTTTACCGCGGGTGGATTTGTTCGGCGTCTGCTGCGGGGTGCGGATCGCCTTCAGCTCACCCGAACGCTCCGGCTCCGATTGCCGGATGGCCTGCAGACCGCCCGTCCCCGGGTCGGTGTCGCCGATGTCGAAGTCCCAGCTGTCCTCGTTGGCCAACCGGCTGTGCCACCGGCCGTAGAGGCCGTAGATCGCCAGTCCGAGCGCCATCCAGATCCCGAACTTGGCCCAGGTGCTGGTCTTCAGGTTCAGCATCAGCCACACCGTCGCACCGAGCGACAGCAGCGGGATGAGCGGCACCATCGGCACCCGGAAGCCGCGCTCGAGATCCGGCTCGGTACGGCGCAGCCGCAGCACACCGACGGCGCAGAACGCGAAGCAGAAGAGGGCGCCGATGACGAGCAACTCCTCCAGATCAAGGACGTTCGGGTATAGCGTCAGTGCGACTGCTGCCAGCCCGGCCGCACCGGCGGCCCGAGCGGGGGAGGAGTAGACGCGGCTGACCCGGCCGAGGCTCTTCGGCAGCAGACCGTCGCGGCCCATGTTGAACAGCACCCGGCTCTGGGCGATCAGCACCACCATGATGACGGTCATCAACGCCAGCAAGGCGCCGACGTTGACCACCTTGGCGGCCCAGCCGACGCCGACCGCCGCCAGTGCGCTCGAGACCGGCGCGCTGCCGCCGAGCTGACCGTAGGGCCGCATGCCGACCAGGACCACGGCCATCGCGATGTAGAGGATCGTGACGGCGCCGACGCCGAGCAGCATGCCCTGCGGGACCGTCTTGCGCGGGTTCTTGGCGTCCTCGGACGCGGTCGCGATCAGGTCGAATCCGATGTAGGCGAACACGATCGTGCTCGCGGCCGTGAAGATGCCCATCGTCCCGAAGGTGCCGAATGAGGAATCGAGGATCCAGCTCAGCAGCGTTGGACTGGCTGTCGCCGGCGCGGCCCGCGACATCGGCACGAACGGCGTGTAGTTGTCCCAGTTGATGTGCGTCGCGCCGACCACGATCACCAGCAGGATCACCGCGACCTTGGCGATCACGACCACGGTCAGCACCCGGGCGGACAGCTTCGTCCCGGTGACGATCATCGCGGTGAGCAGGAGCAGCAGCAGTGGCGCGACCAGGTTCAGCTTCGCGTCCGGGCCGAAGTACTTGGCGACGTTGTCGGGCAGTGTCAGGCCGAATCCGTCCAGGGTGGCCAGGAAGTAGGCCGACCACACCCGCGCCACGATCGCCGCGGCGGTGAGCAGCTCGATCACCAGCGCCCACCCGACCAGCCACGCCCACATCTCACCGAAGGTGACGTAACTGAAGGTGTACGCGCTTCCCGAGACCGGGATCGTCGAGGACAGCTCGGCGTAACAGGCCGCGGCCAGCAGGCACACGATCGCCGCGATGACGAACGACAGGATCACGGCAGGGCCGGCGGTCAGCGCCGCCTGGTTGCCGCTGATGCTGAAGATGCCGGAACCGATCATCACGCCCAGGCCGAGAACGACCAGGTCGCGACGACCGAACAGGCGCGGCAGACGGTGCCGTGCATCCTCGACTCGAGTGAACGCCGACTCGACCGGCAGGCGCCGGCCTACGGTCTGTCCGTTCGCTGAGGGGGCCATGGTCAGGGGTGCCTCCGTTGCTACTAGGGCAATCGGGCCGAACAGTAGTCGACCGTCGGGGTTATCGACCAGACCTCCTCTTCTCGACGACCGCGCGGTGGCTTGCGATGCCGGTCCCGCTCACGCATCGTCGAGGCATGACGCCGGGCGAAGTCAGCGCGAACGACGCGGCCACACCGCAGAGCACAGCTCTGCCGGAGGCTTTCACGGCGTTACTGACCGACTACGAACGGCATCTGACGGCGGAAAGAGACCTCAGCAAACACTCGGTCAGAGCGTACCTCGGAGACATCGCGGATCTACTCGATCATTTGATTCGGCTTGGTCACAACGATCTTGCGGCGCTCGACATCCGCGGCCTGCGCTCGTGGCTGGCCAAACAGCAGAGTCTCGGCAAGTCGCGCAGCACGATGGCGCGCCGGGCCACCGCCGCCCGGGTCTTCACCGCCTGGGCGAACCGGACTGGGCGGATCGCGACCGATCCCGGCGCGCTGCTCGCCAGTCCGCGGCCGCACAAGAGCCTTCCGGGCGTGCTCAACCTGTCCGACACCCGCGACGTACTGGATGCCGCCGCGGTCGCGGCCGACGACGGCAGCCCGGTCGGGTTGCGCGATCTCGCGATCATGGAGTTGCTCTACGCAACCGGTATCCGGGTCGGCGAGCTCTGCGCGCTGGACATCGACGACATCGACACCTCCCGCCGCGTCGTCCGGGTCTTCGGCAAGGGCCGAAAAGAACGCTCCGTCCCGTACGGCGTTCCCGCCGGTCAAGCGCTCGACCGCTGGCTGACCGAGGCCCGGCCGCGGCTCGCCCGCTCCGGCAGCGGCCCCGCGGTCTTCCTCGGGGCCCGGGGCGGCCGCATTGACCAACGCGCCGTCCGGCGGCTGGTGCACGAGCGGATCGCGGTCGTCGAAGCGCCGGATCTGTCGCCGCACGGCTTGCGGCACACGGCGGCCACGCACCTGCTGGAGGGCGGCGCGGACCTGCGCAGCGTGCAGGAGTTGCTCGGTCACGCGTCGCTTGCGACGACGCAGATCTACACCCACGTCTCGACCGATCGGCTCCGCAAGGCCTACGAACAGGCCCACCCGCGCGCCTGAGCCGGGGTGTGTCGCTGCACCTGGTGCGGCGGCGACCGCCGGGAATACGGCAGACTGCGGACCATGCGGGTTTCGGCGAAGTCTGACTATGCGTTGCGGGCGCTGATCGAGATCACCCAACGATGGGTGGCCAACGACCCCTCGGTGGTGTCGGCCGAGGAGCTCAGTCGCGCACAGGGGATCCCGCACGGCTTCTTGCAGGGCATCCTGGCCGATCTGCGCCGGGCCGGCATCCTGGCCAGCCAGCGCGGGCAGTCCGGCGGCTGGAAGCTCGCGGTGGATCCGAACGAGATCTCGGTCGCCGACGTGATGCGGGCCGTCGACGGCCCGATCGTGAGCATCTCCGGCGTGCGGCCGGAGAGCGTCGCCTACAACGAGCGGGCGGTCGTGCTGCAGCGGGTCTGGATCGCCGCGCGGGCCAGCCTGCGGGACGTCCTCGAGCACACGACGCTGACCGACCTGGCCAAGAACAAGCTCCCGGCCGGTGTCGAGCGGCGGTCCAAGGACGACGACGCCTGGCAGGCGCGCGTCCCCGGCAGCTGACAGCGGCAGCAGCCGGACCGGTCGGGCCGGGAGCAGCATCGCCGGATCGAGATAACGCTCGCCCTCCAGCAGGCCCCAGTGCAGACAGGTCTCGGGCGCGCAGTGCGAACCGGCCGCCGACAGGTGACCGATGACCGTGCCGACGGTCACCACCGTCCCCGCGCGAACCACCGGCACCACCGGCTGATACGTCGTACGGCGGGGGCCGGAGGCGACTGTGACGACGCCGACCCCGGCGACCGAGCCGGCGTACGCGACCGTGCCGGCGGTGGCGACGAGGACAGGTTGGCCCGGGGAGCCGGCCAGATCCAGGCCGCGATGGCCGGGCAGCCACGGCTCGGTTGGGTTGTCGAAGCCGTGCACGACAGGCGGCCGGGGCATGAGCGGCCAAATGGCACCCGCGGGAGCGCTTGCGGCGGCTGGGCGCGCAGGCGGGGTGGTTGAGGGAGCAGGCGGGGTGAGGACGGCCGGGGATGCTGGAAGGGCGAGGACGAGGGCGGCGATGTTCATACTTGGAAGATGCCGTGGAAAGGCCCGTTCCCGGCGGTGAAGTTGCCCGCCTGTGGACAACCTGTGGCCAGTTCGCTTCCGGTGGGGTCGGTCCCGTAGACTTTCCGATGGCGTCCCGCCTCGCGCGGGGCGACTACGCATGCCCGCACCACTGTGCGACCCCCTCGGTCCTGGCCTCACGGCCCGGATGGGGCCGGACGACGGGCATCAGGCGCGGCGGGCCGACCGGTCCACCGCGATTCAACCGAGAGTGCGTTGCCCGGGGCGATACCTGGGGGCGCACGACAGAGAGGACCACCTCATGGCCGTCGTGACCATGAAGCAGATGCTCGAGAGCGGTGTCCACTTCGGGCACCAGACCCGGCGCTGGAACCCGAAGATGAAGCGATTCATCCTCACCGAGCGCAACGGCATCTACATCATCGACCTGCAGCAGTCGCTGTCCTACATCGACCGCGCGTACGAGTTCGTCCGCAGCACGGTCGCCGCCGGTGGCGCGATCCTGTTCGTCGGCACCAAGAAGCAGGCCCAGGAAGCGATCGCCGAGCAGGCGACCCGGGTCGGCATGCCCTACGTGAACCAGCGCTGGCTGGGCGGCATGCTCACCAACTTCCAGACCGTCAACAAGCGGCTGCAGCGCCTCAAGGAGCTGGAGCTGATCGACTTCGACGACGTCGCCGCCTCCGGTGTCACCAAGAAGGAGCTGCTGCAGAAGCGGCGCGAGCACGACAAGCTGCTGAAGACCCTCGGCGGTATCCGCGACATGGCCCGGGTCCCGGCCGCCGTGTGGATCGTGGACACCAAGAAGGAGCACCTCGCGGTCGACGAGGCGCGCAAGCTCAAGCTGCCGATCATCGGCATCCTGGACACCAACTGCGACCCGGACGAGGTCGACTTCCCGATCCCGGGTAACGACGACGCGATCCGTTCGGTCGGCCTGCTGACCCGCGTGGTCGCCGACGCCGTCGCCGACGGTCTGATGTCGCGTGGTGGCCAGGGCGCCGCCGCGGCCGGCGAGGAGCTGGGCGCCGAGGAGCCGATGGCTGCTTGGGAGCGCGAGCTGCTGGAGAGCCAGAACGGCGCTGCCGCGGAGGCCCCGGCCGCCGCTGCCGAGGCGCCTGCTGAGGCCGCCGCGACCGAGGCGCCCGCCGCTGAGGCCGCCCCGGTCGCCGAGGCTGCCCCGGTCGCCGAGGCTGCTCCGGCCGCCGAAGAGGCTCCGGTTGCCGAGGAGACCCCGGCCGCCGAGGCCCCGAAGGCCGACGAGGCCTGAGTTCCGCTGATCCTGCCGCCCGCCTCGCGGGCGGCAGGGCACCGGACAGGTCCGCCCATCCAGCCGCATCGACACAGACGAGAGAACGAGGAATGGCGAACTACACCGCCGCTGACGTCAAGAAGCTCCGCGACACCACCGGCGCGGGCATGATGGACGCGAAGAAGGCGCTCGAGGCCACCGACGGCGACTTCGAGAAGGCGATCGAGGAGCTGCGCATCCACGGCGCGGCCAAGGCGCAGAAGCGGGGCGCCGAGCGCTCCGCCAGCAACGGCCTGGTGGCCGCTGCCGAGAACGCCCTGGTCCAGCTGAACTGCGAGACCGACTTCGTCGCCAAGAACGAGCAGTTCCAGCAGCTCGCGGCGGACATCGTCGCGCACGCGTCGGCCAGCAAGGTCGGCGACGTCGAGGGCCTGCTCAACGAGAAGCTGGCCGACGGCAAGTCGGTCGCCGAGAACATCGAGGCCCTGGCCGCGGTGATCGGCGAGAAGCTCGAGCTCGGCAAGGTCGCCGTCTTCGAGGGCCAGGTGACGGCGTACATGCACAAGCGCGCCGCGGACCTGCCGGCCCAGGTCGGCGTACTGGTCGAGTTCGAGGGTGACAACGTGGAGGCCGCCCGTGGCGCCGCCATGCAGGCCGCCGCGATGCGTCCGCTCTACACCACCCGCGACGAGGTTCCGGCCGAGACGGTCGCGAACGAGCAGCGGATCGCCGAGGCGACCGCGCGCGAGGAGGGCAAGCCCGAGGGCGCGCTCCCGAAGATCGTCGAGGGCCGGGTGAACGGCTTCTTCAAGGAGGTCGTGCTGCTCGAGCAGCCGTCGGTCACCGAGAACAAGAAGACCGTGAAGGCCGTCCTCGACGAGGCCGGCGTGACCGTGAAGCGGTTCGCCCGCTTCGAGGTCGGCGCCTGAGGTCTGAAGGACCGATCAGCACAGCACGCAACGAGGAGAGGCCGGAATCGTGACGGAAACCCTGGGTACCGAGACGAGTCCGGCCTCTTCGCCGTATTCGCCCGCCTATCGGCGGGTGCTGCTGAAGCTGTCGGGTGAGGTGTTCGGCGGCGGCAAGCTCGGCGTCGACCCCGACGTGGTGAACTCGATCGCCCGCCAGATCGCCGAGGTGGTCCGGGCCGGCGTCCAGGTCGCCATCGTCGTCGGCGGCGGCAACTTCTTCCGCGGCGCGGAGCTGCAGCAGCGCGGGATGGAGCGCAACCGCGCCGACTACATGGGCATGCTCGGCACCGTGATGAACTGCCTGGCGCTGCAGGACTTCCTGGAGAAGCTCGGCATCGAGACCCGGGTCCAGACCGCGATCACCATGGGTCAGGTCGCGGAGCCGTACATCCCGCGCAAGGCCGAGCGGCACCTGGAGAAGGGCCGCGTCGTCATCTTCGGCGCGGGCTCCGGCATGCCGTACTTCTCCACCGACACGGTCGCCGCCCAGCGCGCGCTCGAGGTCGGCGCCGAGGCGCTGCTGATGGGCAAGCAGGGTGTGGACGGGGTCTACGACTCCGACCCGAAGAAGAACCCGGACGCCGTCAAGTTCGACCAGCTGTCGTACGACGACTTCCTGGCCCGCGGACTGCGGGTCGCCGACGCGACCGCGATCAGCCTGGCCCGCGACAACGCGCTGCCGATCGTGATCTTCGGTCTCGAGGAGGGCAACATCGCCCGGGTCGTGCACGGGGACAAGATCGGTACGGTCGTCGCCCCGGGGTAGTCCCGGATCGGGCCGCCGTACCACTAGGATCGTCACGAAACGGGCCGCGCGGATGCGGCCCTGAGGAAGCGAGGAATGTCGTGATCGACGAAGCACTCCGCGAAGCCGAGCAGAAGATGGCGAAGGCCGTGGAGGTCGCCAAGGACGATTTCGCCGCGATCCGTACCGGCCGCGCGCACCCGTCGATGTTCTCGAACATCGTGGCGGACTACTACGGCTCGCCGACGCCGCTGCAGCAGCTGGCCGGCTTCCAGGTCCCGGACCCGCGGACCGTGCTCATCTCGCCGTACGACAAGGGCGCGATGGCCGCGATCGAGAAGGCGATCCGCGACTCCGACCTGGGCGTGAACCCCGGCAACGACGGCTCGGTCATCCGGGTCACGATGCCGCAGCTCACCGAGGACCGCCGCAAGGAGTACATCAAGGTCGCCAAGACCAAGGGCGAGGACGCCAAGATCTCCGTGCGCAGCATCCGCCGGCACGCCAAGGACTCGATCGACAAGTCGGTCAAGGACGGCGAAGCCGGCGAGGACGAGGGCAAGAGTGCTGAGAAGCGGCTCGACGGGATGACGAAGAAGTACGTCGACTCGATCGATCAGCTGCTCAAGCACAAGGAAGCCGAACTGCTCGAGGTGTGATGGGCGTCGAGAGCACGCCCGCGCCGAGTCCGAAACCCACACCGGATCCTGGCCGCGCCGGGCGCAACCTGCCCGCGGCGATCGGGGTCGGCGTCGGTCTGGGCGTGGTGATCATCGGATCGCTGTTCTGGCTGAAGGTGCTGTTCATCTTCGTCGTGCTGGCCGCCGTCCTGGTGGCCGTGGACGAGATGATCAAGTCCCTGCGGACCGGCGGCGCGGTGATCCCGCGGGTCCCGGTCTTCGCCGGTACGGTGGCGATGCTGGTCGCGGCGTACTTCGGCGGACCGATGGCGCTGCTGGTGGCGATGGCGGGCACGGTCCTGGCCACGATCTTCTGGCGGATGCCAGGCGGTTCGGTCGGGTTCGTCCGCGACACCAGCGCCGGGATCTTCCTGATCGGGTATGTCCCGCTGCTGGCCGGGTTCGCGATCCTGCTGGTCCAGCCGGAAGCCGATGGACCGCTGCGGGTCATTACGTTCTTCCTGGTGGTCGTCGCCAGCGATGTCGGCGGGTATGTGGCCGGCGTCCTGTTCGGCAAGCACCCGATGGCGCCGACGATCAGCCCGAAGAAGTCCTGGGAGGGTTTCGCCGGATCGGCGCTGGCCTGTATCGGCGCCGGGATCGCGTCGGTGGTCCTGCTGCTCGACGGGAACTGGTGGGTCGGCGCGATCGTCGGTGCGGTGGCCGTGGTGACCGCGACCGTCGGTGACCTCGGTGAGTCGATGATCAAGCGTGATCTGGGCATCAAGGACATGTCGAATCTGCTGCCCGGCCATGGTGGTGTGATGGACCGGCTCGACTCGCTGCTGGCAACGGTGCCGGCGGTGTGGCTCCTGCTGCACATTCTGGTGAAGGCGTGAGGCTATGACGATCGCACCCGACGGACGCTCGCTGGTGGGCGAGGTTGTTCGCCTGGATCCCTTGCAGGACAGCGATTACGAGGACCTGTACGCCGCTCTCGCGAGTGCCGAGGTCTATGCCGGCGGCTTCAACGGCGGCGTCGCGCCGGCCAGTGTCGCCGCGATGCGCGCCGAGTGGGCCCCGGCGGTCGCGAAGCGGTTCGCGTACACGGTCCGGATGGTTGCCGACGGCACCATCGTCGGTACGTCGAGCCTCGGCGACGTAGACCTGACCAACGAGCGGATCCACCTCGGCTGGACCGGGTACACGCCGTCGGTCTGGGGGACCGCGGTCAACCCGGCGACCAAGTTGCTGCTGATGAAGCACGCCTTCGAGGACTGTGGATTCGGCCGTCTGAAGATTCAGACCGGCCTGAAGAACACCCGCTCCCAGGCAGCCATCGCGAAGCTCGGTGCGACGCGTGAGGGCGTGCTGCGTCGGCACATGCGGCAGAACGACGGCTCGTGGCGCGACACCGTGGTGTTCTCGATCCTGGCCGACGAGTGGCCCGAGGTGCGCAAGCGCCTCGAGGAGCGCATCAGCCGCTAGCGAGCTCCGCCAACGCGGTGTACGACGCGACCAGGTCACCACGGTCGTACGTGTTCGTGGTGACCAGTACTTCGTCCGCGCCAGTACGCCGTACCAGGCCGCCGAGCGCGAGATCGACCTCGGCCGGGGTCCCGTAGATCTGGCCGGCGAGCGCGTTGTCGAAGAACTCCTGCTCCTTCGCCGTCAGCTCGGCCGGGGGAGCGGGCTCGAGTGGCGGGAACACCCCGCGGGTCCGCGTGTAGGCGGTTGCCCATGCCTCCGGTAGCAGCAGCTCCCTGGCTTGCTCAGTCGTCGGCGCAACCGCCGCAGTCGCCGCCAGTACGACGTACGGCCGCGAACCCAAAGCGGATGCGCGGAATTCAGTCCGGTAGCGCTCAACCAGCTGCACCAGCTCCGCCTCGCCTTTGACGCCCGCAATCACCAATGGCAGCCCGAACGAGGCGGCCAGCGCAGCGCCCTCGCCGATTGCCAGGATGAACGCGGGGATCTGCAGACCTTCGCCGGGACGCGCATGAACCTGTGGATGGACCTGCTGAGTGCCGTCGAAGTACCCGAGGAGTTCCTTGAGCTGGTCGGCGAAGTCGTCAGCCGCGTCCTTCTCGACTCCTAGTGCGCGACGGATCCCGTTCGTGAAACCGACCGAGCGGCCGAGCCCCATGTCGATGCGGCCCGGGTACAGCGACTCCAGCACGCCGAACTGCTCGGCCACCACGAGCGGCTGGTGGTTCGGCAGCATCACGCCGCCGGTGCCGACCCGGATGGTGCTGGTGCGCGCGGCAACGGCCGCCGCCAGCACGGTGGGAGCAGACCCGATCACTCCAGGCACGCTGTGGTGTTCGGACACCCAGAAACGCTTGTAGCCGAGCTTCTCGACCTCCTGCGCCAGGTCGACGGTCGCCCGCAGCGTCTCGGCCTCCGACTCGCCGACTCGTCGCCGTGATCGGTCCAGGACCGATAACGGCACCCCCGACAACAAGCCCATACGTCAAGCCAACGGCTCCCGCGGGCGCCTCATTCCCCGAGTAGCAGCCGCAGGTCCGCCCGGAAACGATCGCTGTCGCGCAGCGGCGCCAAGAACTCGCGCTCAAGCTCCTGCCGAACCCGCTCGGCCGACTCGAAGGTGCGCTCGCCCTCGGTGGTCAGTACGACGACGTTGCGGCGGCGGTCCTCAGTGCTGCGCCTGCGCTCGACCAGCCCGCGCTGCTCGAGACCGTCGATCAGGTCGCCGATCGACGTCCGATCCACCCGAAGCCGCGCGGCGACCTCCAGCTGCGAGAGCGGCTCCCCGGACGCGACCGCGGACAGCACGGCCAGATCGCGGCCGTTCAGCCCGTGCGGCGCCAGCGCCTCGGCCTGCGCCGCGGTCAGGCGCGCCAGAACGTGTTTGAGCAGGTATCCCAGCCGGTCGGACGCCATGCGAACCAATCTACCGGCAGACTGATCGTCAGGATGACTGATGATCAGCTAGCCTGATGATTATGGAACCGACTTTTGGTCTGAAGACCACCCCGATGCATGTCCCGTACGCCGACATCCAGCGCGTCTGGCGGGACGCCGATGAGACCCCGCGGATCCGTGATGCGTGGTTGTGGGACCACTTCTTGCCGTTGGCCGGTCCGAAAGGTGGCGACGTGCTGGAGGGCTGGACGCTGCTCGCGGCGCTCGCTGCCCAGACGAGCCGGCTCCGGCTCGGTCTGCTGGTCACCAGCAACCGGATCCGGCCGCCCGCGGTGCTGGGCAAGATCGCCAGCACGCTCGACGTCATCTCCGGCGGGCGCCTCGTGATGGGGCTCGGGGTGGGCGGCACCCGGCAGCCCGATGGCGCCGGCGGCATTCCAGGTCCGAATCCCGCGGCGGCGGAGTATGCGGCGTACGGGGTGAGTCTCGTGCCTCCGGGGGAGGGGGTGGAGCGGCTGCGCGAGACGATCGAGATCCTGCGGGCGATGTGGACCAAGGAGGTCTTCGACTTCCGGGGCCGGTACTACACGCTGGAGCAGGTGTGGAACGCGCCGAAGCCGATCCAGCGTCCGGGTCCGCCGCTGCTGATCGGTGGGTGGGGAAACCGGATGATGCGACTGATCGCGGAGTACGCCGACATCTGGAACATCAGCGGTCCGCCGCACAACGGGCTCGGCTTCCTGGCTGACCGGATCCGGCGGCTCGACGCCGAGTGTGCGGCGATCGGCCGGGACCCGGCCTCGATCAGCCGGTCGCTGCAGCAGATCGTCTCGTACGACGATCCGTCCTCGACGCGGGCGATCGTGCGGGGAGCTGTCGACCTGGGGTTCGATCACATCGTGCTGTCGCTGCCCCGGCCGTACCCGGAGCGGGCGGTCCAGTGGCTGGTGCGGGAGATCATCGAGCCGACTGCCGGGTGACTTTTCGAGCCAGATCGAAAAGGTCGGAATTTGTTCCGGCGGCTGCTTCAGCTCGCCGTACAGGGCTCTGACCTGCGGAAACACCGCGATGTGAGTATCTGACGGCGCTAAGAATATTCTGGTCAGGGGTTTACATTCCAGCCGGAGAGGGCTGCACTCGGTGCTGGAGCGACCACTCCGGGTCACTCCGTGAGGCTGAGGGAGTTGACATGAGATACACCCCGCCGAAACTCAGGGCCGCGCTCTGCGGTCTGACACTGGTCGC
This sequence comes from Kribbella sp. NPDC005582, assembly GCF_040605415.1. Classification (NCBI taxonomy): domain Bacteria; kingdom Bacillati; phylum Actinomycetota; class Actinomycetes; order Propionibacteriales; family Kribbellaceae; genus Kribbella; species Kribbella sp. NPDC005582. The sequence goes on along the minus strand of NZ_JBEXCU010000007.1, from coordinate 55,635 downwards.
CGCAACCGCACTGCCGACGGCGGCCGCCCCCGCCATCGCCGGTCCGGCACCGGCCGCCCCTGCCGTCTCCGCCGAGGCGGCCGCGGCTGCCAAGCCCGTGCCGAAGTCGGCGTACAGCACCCAGACGCTGCGGACGCTGAACATCCAGTTCCAGTACCAGCAGACCGGCTACTGGTGCGGCCCGGCCGCGACCCGGATCGCGTTGTCGGCGCGGATCTCGCCGCCGAGTCAGCAGCAGCTGGCCAACGAGCTCCCGACGACGACCAACGGCACGGACTGGATCGGCCAGGTCACCAGAGTGCTCAACAACCACCTCGGCACCGGTTGGTACGAGACCAAGGAGATGCCGAACGACCCGCCCACCCAGGGGCAGCGCGACCTGCTCTGGCGCGACATCGTGCTCGACATCAACAACAACTATCCGATCGTCGCGAACATCGTTGCCCCGGCCAACAACCACCCGCCGGGCTACCCGAACTACACGATCTGGCACTACTTCACCGTGATCGGGTACGACGACAGCGACTCGACCGTGCTGATCGCCGATCCGGCCGGCTTCGGCCCAGCGACGTACTGGCTGACCTTCAACCAGCTGGCGACGCTGATCCCGCCGAAGGGCTACTCGGCCTGACGACCGGCCGGCGCGGTGAGACACGGCACCGCGCCGGCGGTCCGGCCCGAGATACTGGGGCCGTGAGCAAACAGCCGCGGTTGGAGATCGAGTACTGCACGCAGTGCCGGTGGTTGATGCGGGCGGCCTGGACGGCGCAGGAGTTGCTGACGACCTTCCCCAAGGAGCTCGGAGAGGTGGCGCTGGTGCCGTCGACCGGCGGGATCTTCGACATCTCGCTGGACGGGGAGATGCTGTGGTCGCGCAAGGCGGAGGGCGGGTTCATCGAGTTGCCGCTGCTCAAGCAGCTGGTGCGCGACCGGATCGCTCCGGACCGGCAGCTCGGGCACTCCGATCGCAAGGCGGAGTGATCCTCGGCACGTCGCGGATGTGAATTTGTGAATGCTCAGGCGCCAAGTGACAATGGAACGGTTATGACTACCTCCCTTCCCCTTGTTTTCGATGAGCCGCGCCGTGCCAAGAAGCCGCCGCGGCACCTGGCCGACCTGTCCGGACAGGAGCGCCGCGAGGCGGTCACCGCGCTGGGGGAGCCCGCGTTCCGGGCCAAGCAGCTGTCGAACCACTACTTCTCCCGGCTGACGTCCGACCCGGCCGAGATGACCGATCTGCCGGCCGCGAGCCGCGACAAGCTGGTCGCGGAGCTGATGCCGCCGTTGCTGACCAAGGTCCGCGACATGGAGTGCGACAACGGGACCACGCGCAAGACGCTGTGGAAGCTGCTCGACGGTTCGCTGGTCGAGTCCGTGCTGATGCGCTACACCGACCGCACCACGATGTGCGTGTCGTCGCAGGCCGGCTGTGGGATGGCCTGCCCGTTCTGTGCGACCGGTCAGGCCGGCCTGACCCGGAACATGACGACCGCCGAGATCGTCGAGCAGGTCGTCGACGGCGCCCGCGCGCTGTCCCGCGGTGAGATCGCCGGCGGGCCCGGGCGGGTCAACAACATCGTCTTCATGGGCATGGGCGAGCCGATGGCCAACTACAAGGCCGTGATCGGCGCCGTCCGCCGCTTCACCGATCCGTCGCCGGAGGGCCTCGGCATCTCCGCCCGCGGCGTGACCGTGTCGACCGTTGGCCTGGTCCCGCGGATCAACCAGCTCGCCGACGAAGGCATCCCGGTCACGCTCGCCGTGTCCCTGCACGCGCCGGACGACGAGCTGCGCGACGAGCTGGTCCCGATCAACAACCGCTGGAAGGTGGACGAGGTCCTCGACGCGGCCTGGGGGTACGCCGAGAAGACCAAGCGCCGGGTCTCCATCGAGTACGCGATGATCCGCGACATGAACGACCACGCCTGGCGCGCCGACCTGCTCGCCGAGAAGCTTCGCGCCCGCGGCGACTGGGGCTGGGTGCACGTCAACCTGATCCCGCTGAACCCGACCCCGGGCTCCAAGTGGACCGCCTCCGACCCGGCCGACGAGCGCGAGTTCGTCCGCCGCCTGCAGGCCGGCGGCATCTCCACCACCGTCCGCGACACCCGCGGCCAGGAGATCGACGGCGCCTGCGGCCAGCTCGCCGCCGCCAGCAAGTAGGCCTCAGATGTTCACCCGCGTCCGGTGGCGTGAGAGCTACGACATCGACGAGGTGAACGCCTTCGTCGAACGCCTCGCCGCCACCGTCGAGGGCCGGTACGTCGGCGCCCCGGTGACCGCGGCCGACATCCGCAACGTGAGCTTCACCCCGGTCCGCTTCCGCGAGGGCTACTCGATCGACGAGGTCGACGCGTTCCTCGATCAAGCAGCTCAGGGGATGGCGAACGCCCAGCCCGCGCGCCCGACAGACCAGACGCCGCCCCCGCGCCCGACAGACGAGGCGCCGCCCGTGCGCCCCACAGACCGGTCGCCGGCCCCGCGCCCGACAGATCAGACGCCGGCCGCGCGCCGCCGCCTCGAGTCCCCGCGCTTCACCCCGGTGAAGTTCAGCGAGGCCTACGACATGGAGGACGTCGACGACTTCGTCGACCGCATCCTCGCCACCGTGAACGGCACCCCGACCGACCGTCCCGTCACCGCACGGGAGATCAGCACCAAGCGGTTCTCGACGGTCCGCATCCGCGAGGGCTACGACGTGCAGGAGGTCGACCTCTTCCTCGACGAGGCCGAGGCACTGCTGCAGTAGCGCAATGCGATGATCGAGGGGTGAAGATCCTCTCGATCCAGTCCGCGGTCGCCTATGGGCACGTGGGCAACTCGGCTGCCGTGTTTCCGCTTCAGCGCATCGGGGTGGAGGTGCTGCCGGTCTACACGGTCAACTTCTCCAACCACACCGGGTACGGCGCTTGGCGCGGCCCACTGATCAGCCCGGACGACGTGCGTGAGGTGGTCCTCGGGATCGAGGAGCGTGGAGCGTTCCCGCAGATCGATGCGGTCCTGTCGGGCTACCAGGGCGGTGAGGGAATCGCGGACGTCATCCTGGAGACGGTCGAGCGCGTGAAGGCGGCCAACCCCGCGGCCGTGTATTCCTGTGACCCGGTGATGGGTAACGCCAAGTCCGGGTGCTTCGTCGCGCCTGCGATCCCGGTGCTGCTGAAGGAGCGCGTGGTTCCGGCTGCGGACATCATCACGCCGAACCAGTTCGAGCTGGGCTTCCTGACCGACACCGAGCCGGACACCCTGGAGTCCACGCTGGCTTCGGTGGAGCTCGTCCGCGCCACGGGCCCGCGCACGGTCCTCGTGACCAGCGTTGAGCGTCCGGACCGCGAAGACGGCACCATCGAGATGCTTGCGGTCGACGACAGTGGCGCTTGGCTCGTCCAGACGCCGTACATTCCGATGAAGGCTAACGGGTCGGGTGACGTCACCGCAGCGCTCTTCACCGCGCACTACCGCCGTACTGGGGACCTCCAAGATGCGCTGGCTCGCACCACCTCCAGTGTCTTCGACTTGCTCACCAACACCCACAAGTCGGGCGAGCGGGAGCTGCAGCTGGTGGAGTCGCAGGAGGCCTACGCCAACCCGCAGATGCAGTTCAAGGCGCAGCGGGTCAGCTGACTAGAGCGGTGGCCTCGTCGATCGTGTCTACGAGGTAGATGGACGAGGCCATCGCGCGGCTGGCGGCCAGGGACTGCAGCAGGGGCCAGACCGGCAGAGTCACGGTCCAGTGCTGGACGCCGACCAGGATGAGCGGGACCTGGGTGGCGGCGTCGCCGTAGTAGTTCGGGGTGACGGCCTGGAAGATCTCCTGGACGGTACCGGCGGCACCTGGCAGGTAGAGGATGCCGCCGCGGGCACGGCTGAGCAGGACGTCTTCGCGGAGCGCGTTGGAGAAGTACTTCGCGATCGAGGTGGCGAAGACGTTCGGCGGCTCGTGACCGTAGAACCAGGTCGGAATCGACACACCGCCGTCGCCTGGGTAAGCGCGGCGGACGGCCAGGCCGGCAAGAGCCCAGTCGGTGATCGACGGGCGGAACGACGGCGCCGCCGCGAGTGCTGCGAGCGCCGCGTCCACCGCGGCGTCGTCGTACGGGGCCAACGACGAGCCGAGGTTGGCCGCCTCCATGGCACCCGGGCCGCCGCCCGTCACGACAGTGCGGCCGTCCCGGGCGAGTTTGCGGCCGAGCAGCACAGCCGCCCGGTACGTCGGGTCTGTGCGCGCGATGCCGTGTCCGCCCATCACACCGACCCACGAACCGCTCTCCGGCAGCTCGTGGAGCGCGTCCGCGATCGCGTGGTCGTGCAGTGCGGCCGCGAGCGTGCGGCTGGTGTCACCACGCTCGTCGTGCTGCCGGGACCAGGCGTAGATGCGTGCGTCCGGAGTGGCGTCGTACCCGTGCTCGATGCCGGCGTACAGGTCCTCGGCGGCGTAGAGAGTGCCGCGGTACGAGTCGAACGGCAGCTCCGGGATCGCCGGGAACACCAGCCCGCCGCCGTCGCGGATCCAGCGGTCCGCCTTGTCCTCCAGCGCACAGCCGAGGAAGAGCGAACCCATCGGGCTCAGCCCGAGCAGCTCCGTCGTCCGCCCGGTCAGATCGACCGACTGCACCCGCCAGCCGGCCATGGTGGTCGCACCGGCGTCCAGGACCTGGTCGAAATGCTCCAGGGACTCGATGTCGACGTGGGGGATGCTCGGCTGCGTCACGCAGAGCACCCTACTGTTGGTCGGCGGCCAGATGAGGTATTGCTAGGGCATGACACATGCGGAGCTCTGGGAGCGTCACAAGGCCGTCATGCCGGACTGGCTCGCGTTGTACTACGAGGAGCCGATCGAGATCGTCCAGGGGTCCGGCCGCCGGGTCACCGACGGCGAGGGCAACAGCTATCTCGACTTCTTCGCCGGCATCCTGACCAACGCGATCGGCTACGACATCGCGGAGATCTCCGACGCGGTGCGTGAGCAGCTGAGCAGCGGGATCGCGCACACCTCCACGGTGTACCTGATCCGCAAGCAGATCGAGCTCGCCGAGCAGATCGCCAAGCTGTCCGGGATCGAGAACGCGAAGGTCTTCTTCGCCAACTCCGGTACCGAGGCGAACGAGGCCGCCCTGCTGCTCGCCACCCAGAACCGCCGCTCGAACCAGGTCCTGGCGATGCGGAACTCCTACCACGGCCGCGCCTTCGGCACCGTGGCGATCACCGGCAACCGCGGCTGGTCCGCGAGCAGCCTGTCACCGGTCAACGTGCAGTACCTGCAGGGCGCGTACCACTACCGCAGCCCGTTCAAGAACCTGCCGGACGCCGAGTACATCAAGGTCTGCGTCGACGACCTGCGCAACGTCATCGAGACCACGACCGCCGGTGACGTCGCCTGCCTGATCGCCGAGCCGATCCAGGGCGTCGGCGGGTTCGCCTCGCCGCCCGACGGCCTGTACGGCGCCTTCAAGGAGGTGCTCGACGAGTACGGCATCCTGTTCATCTCCGACGAGGTGCAGACCGGCTGGGGCCGCACCGGCGAGCACTTCTGGGGCATCCAGGCGCACGGCGTCGTACCGGACGCCATGACGTTCGCCAAGGGCCTGGGCAACGGCTTCGCGATCGGCGGCGTGGTCGCCAAGCCGGACCTGATGGACAGCATCAAGGCGAACTCGCTGTCCACGTTCGGCGGCAACCCGATCTCCACCAGCGCCGCCAAGGCCACCATCGACTACCTGCTCGACCACGACCTGCAGGCGAATGCCGCCAAGCGCGGCGCGCAGCTCGTCGACGGTCTGCGTGGGATCGCCGAGGAGTTCCCCGAGCTCGGCGACGTCCGCGGCAAGGGCCTGATGCTCGCCACCGAGATCGTCAATCCCGGCGACAACACCCCGGACGCGGCGACCACCGCCAAACTCCAGCAGGAGACCAAGAACCGCGGTCTGCTGATCGGCAAGGGCGGTCTCTACGGCAACGTGCTGCGGATGGCTCCGCCGATGACGCTGACCGAGGAGGAGACCACCGAGGCGCTCGAGATCCTCCGCGACTCCTTCAACACCCTGCGCTGAGCGCAAAGCGAAGGCCCCCGCTCAGCAACTGAGCGGGGGCCTTCGGCAGTTCAGATACCGCCGCGGTTGATGTCGGCGAGGTCCGGGGCCTTGGTGATGGGAGCAGGGCCACCGGTGATCTTGCGGCGGCGCCGCGAGCGGCCCTCGAGGTAGCGGGCCAGCACCGACAGCAGCGAGCACAGGCCGATGTAGATGATCGCCGTCACGATGTACGTCGGGATGTACGGGAAGCCGTACTGCAACCGGCCACCCATCTGCTTGGCGACGTACAGCAGCTCGGCGTAGGTGATGATGAAGCCGAGTGCGGTGTCCTTCAGCAGGACGACCATCTGGGACACGATCGCCGGCAGCATCGCGCTGATCGCCTGCGGCAGCAGGACGAGCCGGACCACCTGGTTCTTGCGCAGGCCGATCGCGTACGCCGCCTCGCGCTGACCCTTCGGTACGGCGGCGATGCCGGCCCGGAAGATCTCCGCGAGCACCGAGCCGTTGTACAGCGTCAGCCCGAACACGACCGCCCAGAACGGGCCCAGTCCCCAGTGGAACTGGATGTTCGCGTAGTAGAAGAAGAACATCAGGATCAGCAGCGGGATCGCCCGGAACAGCTCGACGACGTACGTCGCCGGCACCCGGACCCACTTGTGGTCACTGATCCGCGCCGCGGCGAAGACCGCACCGAACAGCAGCGCGAGTACGGCGGCCAGTCCGGCGGCCCGCAGCGTGTTGAGCAGGCCGGTGAGCAGCTGCTCCTGGATCGACGAGTACTGGAACTGCCGCCACAGCCGGCCCTCGAACTGACCGTGGGTGTACAGCCGATGGATCAGCCAGGCGGCCACGCCGACCAGCGCGAGCACCACGACGATGTTGGAGACCCTGTTGCGGGTCCGGCCCTTGGGGCCGGGGACCTCGTACAGAACCGAGCTCATCAGGCCACCGCCGTCCGTCGTTCGGCCCACCGCTGCAGGAACATCAGCGGGACGATCAGAATCAGGAAGCCGATCGCGATCCAGACCAGCGTGAGCAGCTGGTTCTCACCGCGCTCGGACATGGCCGACGGAATCGAGCCGGCCTCGACCACCGAGAAGCCGGCCGCGATCGTGGTGTTCTTCAGCAGGGCGATGAACACGCTGGACAGCGGCGGGACGATGGCCCGGAACGCCTGCGGCAGCACGATCAGCGTCAGCACCTGGAAGAACGTCATACCGACGGCGCGGGCCGCCTCGGACTGACCGGGGGAGATGGTGTTGATGCCGGAGCGGACCACCTCGCAGACGAACGCCGAGGTGTAGATCGTCAGCGCGCCGATGGCGGTCCAGTACGGCGACGGCAGCGCCAGGTCCATCTTGGCCGCGCCGAAGAACAGGAAGGCGAAGACCAGTGTCAGCGGAGTGTTCCGAAAAGTGTTCACGTAGCCGGTGCCGACGGCGCGCAGCGCCGGGACCGGGGAGACCCGGAACGCGCCCAGGATGGTGCCGAGCACCATGCTGAGTACGGCGGAGACCAGGAACAACCTGATCGTCAGCCAGAATCCGTCCCGGAACAGATCCCAGTTGTCGGTGAGAACCGAGAGCATCGCGACCTTCCTCGTACTAAGGCTCTACAGAACCCGGCCGCGGCGCCGGTGAGGACGCCGCGGCCGGGGAGTTGATCAGTACTTCTCGAGCGCGGGCGGGGTGCCCGGCGAACCGGACTTGCCCAGCGTCTCGTCGTAGATCGCCTTCCAGGTGCCGTCGGTCGCCGACTTCTCCAGGATGGTGTTCACCTGGTCGCGCAGCGCCTTGTCGTCCTTCGGCAGGCCGATGCCGTACTTCTCGGTGCTGAACGGCTTGCCGACGACCCGGAGCTGGTCCGGAGCGGTGGCGGCGTAGCCCTTGAGGATCGCGTCGTCGGTGGTGACGGCGTCGACCTTCTTGTCGAGCAGCTGCGAGACGCACTCGGAGTAGGTCTTGAACTCCGAGATGTTGCTGGCCTCGGTGAGCTGCTCGTCCTTGACCCGCTGGATCGGGGTCGAGCCGCTCGCGGAGCAGACCTTCTTGCCCTTGAGGCCGGTCTTGCCGGCGTCCATCGACGTGTCGTCCTTGTTCACCAGCAGGTCCTGACCGGCGACGAAGTACGGGCCGGCGAAGGAGACCAGCGCCTTGCGCTTGTCGGTGATCGAGTAGGTGCCGACGTAGTAGTCGATCTCGCCGCCGCCGATCGCCGTCTCGCGGTTCGCGGACGGGATCTCCTTGTACTCGATCTTGTCCGGGTCCAGACCGAGACCGGCCGAGACCATCCGGGCGACCTCGATGTCGAAGCCGCAGCGCTTGCCGTCGGCGTCCTTGTAGCCGAGGTTCGGCTGGTCGGCCTTGACGCCGACGATCAGGTGGCCGCGGCTCTTGATCTTGGTGAAGGCCGGGCTGCCGGCCACGTCCACGCCGGACGCGGTCTCGAACTTGTGCAGGCTGCCACAGGAGTCGGAGGCGGCCTTGTCGCCGCCGCCGGCTGCTCCGGGCTCGTCCTTACCGCAGGCGGTCGCGGTCAGCGCGAGCGCCGCGACACCGAGACCGGCGACGAGGTGACGCATTCTCATGTTCAGGTTCCCCTTAGATGTGTGTTTGCTGGTACGGCCGCGGGCGGAGGTCAGTGTTTGAGGATCTTGCCCAGGAAGTCCTGGGCGCGCCGCGAGGTCGGGTTGGTGAAGAAGGTCTCCGGGTCGGCCTGCTCGACGATCTCGCCGTCGGCCATGAAGACCACCCGGTTCGCGGCACTGCGCGCGAACCCCATCTCGTGGGTGACCACGACCATCGTCATCTGCTGCTTGGCGAGGTCGATCATCACCTCCAGGACCTCCTGGATCATCTCCGGGTCGAGCGCCGAGGTGGGCTCGTCGAAGAGGATCACCTTGGGGTCCATCGCCAGCGCGCGGGCGATCGCGACCCGCTGCTGCTGGCCGCCGGACAGCTGCGCCGGGTACTTCGACGCCTGGCTGGCCACTCCCACTCGCTCCAGCAGTTCCATGGCCCGTTGCTCGGCCTTCTTCGGGTCCGCCTTGCGGACCTTCAGCGGACCGAGCGTGACGTTCTGCAGGATCGTCTTGTGCGCGAACAGGTTGAACGACTGGAACACCATGCCGACGTCGGCGCGCAGCGTGGCCAGGGCCTTGCCCTCGCTCGGCAGCGGCTGGCCGTCCAGCTCGATGGTGCCCGAGTCGATCGTCTCGAGCCGGTTGATCGCGCGGCAGAGCGTCGACTTGCCGGACCCGGACGGGCCGATCACCACGACGACCTCGCCCTTGGCGATGGACAGGTTGATGTCCTTCAGGACGTGCAGTTCGCCGAAATGTTTGTTGACGCCGCTGAGGGCCACCAGACCCGTTTGCGTCAAGGTGCCGGAATCGCTCATGGCCAGAACCTACTGGAGGCCGGGGGGCGGTCGCATCGCCAAGCGGTTCCGTGGTGGTAACGATCTGCAATGAACCGACGCGTAGGGTGACCCCCTCATCACGCTGAGCGCCGCTGTGCGGTCTACGGAGTCTTCGACGTACTCTTGGTGGCTGTTATGCGTACTTACGAGGTCCGCACCTACGGGTGCCAGATGAATGTCCACGACTCCGAGCGGCTGCGCGGCCTGATGGAGGACGCGGGCTACGTGCGCGCCCCCGAGGGCGACCAGGCCGATGTCGTGGTCTTCAACACGTGCGCGGTGCGCGAGAACGCCGACAACAAGCTGTACGGCAACCTCGGGCACCTGGCGCCGGTGAAGGCGAAGCGGCCGGGGATGCAGATCGCCGTCGGCGGCTGCCTGGCGCAGAAGGACAAGGCGTCGATCACCAAGAAGGCGCCCTGGGTGGACGTGGTCTTCGGGACCCACAACATCGGCTCACTGCCGGTGCTGCTGGAGCGCGCCCGGATCGCCGAGGAGTCCCAGGTCGAGATCCTCGAGTCGCTCGACGTCTTCCCGTCCACGCTGCCGACGCGGCGCGAGTCGGCGTACTCGGCCTGGGTCTCGGTCAGTGTCGGCTGCAACAACACCTGCACCTTCTGCATCGTCCCGGCGCTGCGTGGCCGCGAGAAGGACCGCCGCCCGGGCGACGTGCTCGCCGAGGTCGAGGCGCTGGTCGCCGAAGGCGTCCTCGAGGTGACCCTGCTCGGTCAGAACGTCAACTCGTACGGCGTGGAGTTCGGCGACCGGTACGCGTTCTCGAAGCTGCTCCGGGCCTGCGGGGAGATCGACGGGCTGGAGCGGGTCCGGTTCACGTCGCCGCACCCGCGCGACTTCACCGCCGACGTGATCGAGGCGATGGCCGAGACGCCGAACGTGATGCCCTCGCTGCACATGCCGCTGCAGTCCGGTTCGGACCGCGTGCTCAAAGCGATGCGGCGTTCGTACCGGCGGGACCGCTACCTGAAGATCATCGAGGACGTGCGGGCGGCGATGCCGGATGCGGCGATCACCACCGACATCATCGTCGGCTTCCCGGGTGAGACCGAGGAAGACTTCGAAGGCACGCTCGACGTCGTCCGCCAGGCCCGCTTCGCCGGCGCCTTCACTTTCCAGTACTCCAAGCGCCCCGGCACTCCGGCGGAGTCGATGGAGGACCAGATCCCGCGCGCGGTCGTCCAGGAGCGCTACGAGCGCCTGGTCGCGCTGCAGGACGACATGGCCTGGGCCGAGAACAAGCTGACCGTCGGCCGCTCCCTCGAGGTCCTCGTCGCCGAAGGCGAAGGTCGCAAGGACGCGGCCACCCACCGGTTGAGCGGTCGCGCTCGCGACAACCGCCTAGTCCACTTCGCGTTGCCGGAAGGCGTCGAGGCTCCGCGCCCCGGCGACATCGCCACGGTCGAGGTCACCTACGCCGCTCCGCATCACCTGGTCGCGGACACCTTCGGCTCCATCCGCCGCACCCGGGCCGGCGACGCCTGGGAGCGCCTCCAGGACGCCCCGCCTGCCACGGCACCCGGCGTCATGCTCGGCATGCCCACCCTCGGCGCCAAGCCCATGGAACCCGTCATCGGCGGTTGCTCCGTCGCATGAACCCACCCGTCGGGAGGGACGGAGCGGCGGACGTGAAGTCGACCGTGGCGGCCGCATCCGTGCAGAGCTCCGGTGGGCTGGTTCCCCCGGGGCTTGAGCCGTTCGCGGCGGGGCGTGACGCGGATGTTTATGCGTTGGACGATCAGTGGGTGGTGCGGCGCTACCGCAACGGGTACCCGGTGCGGGACGAGGCCGATTTCATGCGGCACGTGGCGAAGTACGGCTACCCGGTGCCCGCCGTACGGGAGATCGACGGCGCGGACATGGTGATCGAGCGGCTGACCGGGCCGACGCTCGCGGACGCGGCTGTCGCGGGGGAGCTGACCGCGACGGAGCTCGGCGTACTGCATGCGGAGCTGCACCGCAGCCTGCATGCGATCCCCGCACCGAGCGGTACGCCGGGGCGCGTTGTCGTCCACGGCGACCTGCACCCGTACAACGTGATCGCCACCCCGGACGGCCCGATCGTCATCGACTGGCGCAACGCCGAAGAAGGCACCGCCGAGTTCGATATCGCGATGACCGCGGTGATCTTCGCCCAGGTCGCCCTCGATCCCGCCTGGGCCGATCTGTCACCGCTCCTCCGCGAGGCCCTCGCCGCCTACCTGGCCAACTCGATCGACCCGACCCCCGGTCTCGCCGCGGCCTTAGATGCCCGCAGCAACAACATCACGCTGACACCCGCCGAGAAGGACTTGCTGCCGGCGCAAGCGGCGTTGATCCGCGGCCTGCTCTGAGCAAGCGGACCTGTGCCACTCACCAACCTCGTCCCGAGCCTGTCCGCCATGCTCGGCTGAGCGTGGCGAAGCCTGTCCTGCGAAGGTTGGTGAGTGTCTGGTGTCCGCCTAGGCATTCAGGAACTGGGACGGCTTCAGCGCGCGACTGACGATCCGCACCTCGCCGATGTTCCCCGCGAACCCCTGGTCGATCTCGTTCGCGTAGTGCCCGGCGCCGACCAGCCACGGCTTTCCGGCCGTGGCCAGCCCGTTGGACGGCGTTGCCGGATTACGCAGCAGTTCCGACGAGTCGACGTACACGGTGCTGTGCCGGCCGTCGTTGACGATCGCGAGGTGGAACCACTGCCCGGCGACCTGCTCATGTCCCCAGTTGGTGAACGTCGTGTTCCGGTCCAGCGGGTACACCGCCCACTGCACCTGCAGCCCGCCGGAGAACCCGAGCTTGACCACAGGCTCGTCCGGGTCGTCACCTGTCTTGCCCGCGTCCCGCCCCGTGCCGAGCCGAGCGATCAGACCTTCCCACGAATGATCCTGTCCGTCATCGGCCAGCTTCACGAACGCCTCGATCGTGTAGCCGCCGCGGAAGGTCAGCTTGTTCAGCGGCGCGTCGTCCGCCGTCTTCAAGTAGCCGCCACGCGCCGGATTCTTCCCACCCGGGAACACCCAGCTCGCATGCCCCGGCTGCTCCGGGTGGAACTCACCCGATGCGCTCGGTGCGTCCCCTGCGAGCTGCACGCGAGTCAGATGGTTGCCTTGTCCCGAGTGGTCGACGACCTGCCCGCTCACCGGCCCGTCGAACCGCCAGTACGCCGCCGTCCCCGGAATCACCAACTGCTTCGCCGGTCGTGCCGGCCGCACCGCCACCGGCGCGAATCCCGCGAACCGCTTCTCGAAGTCGATCGGAACGCTGAAGCGATTGATGTCGTCGGTGAGCTCAATCTCGCCTTCGGCCAGCTCGTTCCGCCGAGCCGGATCCTGGCCGAGGATCCACGGTGAGATCGTCTCGACGTCGATCGTGTTCCGCGCCAAGTCGAAGTGGTACAGCCGAACCATCCCGGAGCCGCCATAGTACCGGTCCTGGTAGTTGGTCAGATGCAGATGGACATCGTGCCCGGCCGCGTTCTGCCGCACGACCCGGCCGGACGGCCAGAAGTGACCGTTCAGCGTGAGGAAGATCTGGTCGTTGTCCTTCACCAGCTGGTCCCAGACCCGGTTGCCGTGATCGGTGAAGTACGCGACCGGGTTGCCGTGGTCGGCGTTCACCAGCTCGTGCGTGGTCAGGATCACCGGCAGCTTCGGATGCGCCGCGATCACCGCCCGCGCCCACGCGAAGCTCGCGTCCGACGGCCGCCAGTCCATTGCCAGCAGCAACCATTGCCGCCCGGCCGCCCGGAACACGTGGTACGAGTTGTACCCGTTCGCCGTCGACCCGCCGTACGTCGTCATCCGGCGGAACCGCTGCGGCCCGAACGTCCGCAGGTACGGCGAATCGCCGCGACTGTCGTCCTTCGACGCGTCGATGTCGTGGTTGCCGGCGAGCACGGAGTACGGCATGCGGGCCCGGTCGAGCACCTTGAACACCGGATCGGCCTGCGCGAACTCGGACGCCAGCGCGTTCTCCACGACATCACCGAGGTGCGCCACGAACACCACGTTCTCGGCTGCCCGCTGCTCAACCAGATACTCGAACGTCGCGGTCAGCGGTGCCGGATCCCCACGATCCTGATCGAACTGATACTGCGTGTCCGGTACGACGGCCAGCGTGAACCGCGGGTGTTCGGTATCGACCCGCCCGCCGTACGAGGATGTCGACGCGCTCGCCGCTCCACCGTCCAGCACCCCGCCTGAGAGCACAGCGCCCGCACCGAGCGCTCCCGCCTGCAGTAGCCGCCGCCTGCTCGTTCCGTCCTGCTGATCCATGCCGCGAACATTAGAGCTCACGAACCAACACAACAATGAACTCAGCTGAAACCCTGAACGATCACCGCGGGAAGCCCGTCGTCCAGCGCCGCCAGCACCCGCGCCTCGTGCGGCACCGTCGGCTCCGGCAACTTGTCCAGCCGGACCCACTCCAGCCGGTCCGCCTTCTCCGGCTCCATCAACCGCGGCTCGCCCGTCCACCGCGACGCCGTGAAGAAGAAGTCCACCCGCTCGTCGATCGGATCCCCGTTCCCACCGGTCCGATGCATCGCCGTCACCGGCACCAGATCCGCCGGATCGATCTCCACCCCGACCTCTTCCCGAACCTCCCGCGCCGCCGCCTCGAGGACCGACTCCCCACGCTCCACATGCCCCGCCGGCACCGCCCAATACCCATCCATATAACCGGTATTGGCGCGCAGCATCATCAGCACCTCGTCCCCCCGCCGCAACACCACATAAGCCGCCGGCACCACCCGAAACCGATCCATCCCCCGACCCTAGCCATCGCCACCCCCGGAAAACGCCGAAGGGCCGCGAGCGGTGCTCGCGGCCCTTCGGGTGCCGGGGTTCAGGCAGGCTTGTTCGCGTCCGGGATGTCGTCGTTCTGGCCGTCGAGGCCATCGAGGCCGTCCTTGGCCTTGTCGACACCCTGGTCGATCTTGTCGCCGTACTTGCCGCCGGTCTTCTCGTCGACGAAGTCACCGGCCTTGTCCAGACCCGCGCCGACCTTGTCGCCGTGCTGATCGACGAGGTCGCCGGCCTTGTCCTTCAGGTCCTCGGCCTTGTCCTTGAACTTGTCGAAGATGCCCATCTCAGGGGCTCCCATTCCTGCGTAGTGAACTGCTTACTGACAGCTAGCGGCTAGATGATTGCATCAACCGGCGTCGATCACCTAGGACCGGCGCGAACTGTCGGGCAGGAATTCAGCGGTTGTTACGACGCACCGGACTCGATGTCGCCGCCCGACTCGATGTCGCCACCGGACTCGATGTCGCCGCCGGACTTGTCGCCGCCGGGCTTCAGCTCGATGTCACCCCCGCTGCGCTTGGCAGCCTCCACCTTGTCCTCACCCAGGTCCAGCGCGTCCTTGGCCGCGTCGGACTCTCCCTCGAACGGATTCGTCACAGCTACTTTCCTCCCGTAATCCGGTGTTGCGAACGGGGTCGTGTCTACCCGCGATCCGGGGTCATCCACAAGGTGCCCCCGAGCCTCTTGGGACAGACTTGACGGCCCGGTGCAGCGGGCCGCTGCCGAAAACTGTCACACTGGAGCGATGGCCGAACCACTCGTCGTCGCAGTCGTCGGCCCGACAGCGGCCGGCAAGTCCGACCTGTCCGTTGCCTTGTGCAAACGCCTCGGCGGCGAAGTGGTGAACGCGGACGCCATGCAGGTCTACCGCGGCATGGACATCGGTACGGCGAAGATCACGGCCGCCGAGCGGAGCGGCGTACCGCATCATCTGCTCGACATCCTCGACGTGACCGAGACCGCGACCGTGGCCGAGTTCCAGCAGTTGGCCCGGGCGGCGATCGACGACTGCACCCGCCGGCAGGTGATTCCGGTCCTGGCCGGAGGGTCGGCGCTCTACGTCCGCGCGATCCTCGACGACTTCACCTTCCCCGGTACGGACGCCGCCGTACGGGAGCGGTTGGAGGCCGAGCTCGAAGACGTCGGCTCGGGGGCCATGCATCAGCGGCTACTCGCCGCCGACCCCGCGGCCGCGGCGCAGATCCTGCCCAGCAACGGCCGCCGGATCGTCCGCGCCCTGGAGGTCGTCGAGATCACCGGAGCGCCGTACAGCGCGACCCTGCCGGAGCATCGCTACGTTTACCCGGGCGCCGTACAGATCGGTCTGGACGTGCCGCGACCCGAGCTCGACGAGCGGATCGGTCGACGGGTGGACCGGATGTTCGAATCGGGTTTCGTCGACGAGGTGCGGGAACTGCTCGGTCACGGTCTGCTCGACGGCCGCACTGCGAACCGCGCCCTCGGCTACTCCCAGGTGATCGCCTTGCTGAACGGCGAGATCGACGAGACCGAGGCCCGGGAGCGGACCGCGCAGTCGACCCGCCGGTTCGCCCGGCGGCAGGATTCGTGGTTCCGCAAGGATCCCCGGATCACCTGGCTGAAGTACGACGATTCCGCCTTGCTGGACAAGGCCCTCGATGTGCTGGCTGCAGGCAACCGAATCGGGTCCGGTGGCGTAGTCGGGGTAGAAACAGGCCCCGAACCCTTGGGGCCGGTCGATGCGAGGGGGTGACCGTGAGGCGGAGTTCCGTGAGTACCTGCTCGCGGATCGCACCCGACTGATGAGAACGGCGCTGTTGCTGACCGCGGGGGACGCCTACACCGCGGAGGATCTGGTCCAGACCGCCTGTACCCGGGTCTACGTGCACTGGCACCGGATCCGGCACGAGGGCGCCGGGCCGTACGCGCACCGCATTCTGGTGAACGCGTTCCTGGACGAGCGTCGCCGGGCCGGCCGCCACCCGGAGGTGGTGACGGCGGAGACGCTCGAGCCGCGGCTGAGTGACGAGACGGATCCGGTGGACACGATCGCCGTCCGCCGGGCACTGCTGGAGCTCGCGCCCCGCCAGCGCGCGGTCCTGGTACTGCGGTACTTCCAGGATCTCGACGTCGCGACCTGCGCGCGGATCCTGGAGTGCACGGAGGGGACAGTGAAGAGCCAGACCGCCAAGGCTCTGAAGCGGTTGAAGCACCTGATGACCGACGAACAGCCGGATCAGGCAACGGGGAGTGGCTGACATCCCGGCCGAACCAGGCCGGGAGAGGGACGGAGCAGTGGACGAGGTCAAGAAGTTGCTGGAGGGGTTCGCCGACGAGGCCGCCGAAGGGCTGCCGCCGGCGGACATCGACGCGGACATCGCGCGGGGGCGGCGGGCACTGCGTCGGGTCAAACGGCGTCGCCGGGTCGGCGGCGTGCTGTGCGTTGCCGCGGCGTCGGCCGCGGTGTTCGCGGTCGGCAACCAGGTGAAGTGGTGGGGCAGCACCGACACTCCGCCGGTCGCGGCCGGTGGAGAGACCAAGCCGACGATCGCGTCCGGATCGACCACGCCGAGCGCGACGGCCGGTGAGGGCACCATGTCGCTGTTCTCCAGTGGCGTCGAGCTAGCGGCGAACAAGCAGACCTGGAACACGATCGGGTGCACCCTGGCGCCGGTGGGCTGGGCCCCCGAGAAGCCGATCGCCGCGAACCGCGTCGTACTGGCGCAGCCGGAGATGCGGACCGCGGAGGTCGCCGCGAAGGTCGTGCTCGAGCGCCGCGAGTCCGCACTGACGCTGGACGGCGTCCGAGTGAGTGACGCGGCCGGCAAGACGTTCCACGTCGGCACCTACTCCGGCCGTCTGACCGGTCAGGTGAAGCTGGCCGACCAGTGGCTGCTGGTCGAGACTCCGGCCGGGAGCCCGGAGTGGACCGACGAGACGCTGCGCCGTTTCCTGGGGTCCTGCACGATCAACTGATCTGGGCCGGATCTGCCGTTCGACTGGCGTCCGGGGCGAGTTCGGGATAGGGAGGGAGGAGATCCCTGCCGCCTGAGCTCCTGGAGACCCGGTGAAGAAGCTGATCGCGTCCCTGTCCGCGAGTGCGCTCGTCCTGTCCGGATTCGGTCTGAGTGGTGCCGCCGCGAGTCCACCGCAAGTGCCGATGCCGCAGGCGGCCCATGGCGATGCGCAGGCCCGCACCAAGTACCCCACAGCCATCGGGTACGGCGGCGCTGTCGCATCCGTCGACGCGGACGCCACGAAGATCGGTCTCGACGTACTGCGGCGTGGCGGCAACGCGGTCGACGCAGCAGTGGCGACTGCCGCCGCACTCGGTGTCACCGAGCCGTACTCGGCCGGTGTGGGTGGTGGCGGCTATTTCGTCTACTACAACGCCAAGCAGCGCAAGGTGCTGACGATCGACGGCCGCGAGACCGCACCGGCCACCATGCCCACCAATGCGTTCATCGACCCGGCGACCGGGCAGCCGTACCGGTTCACACCGGAGCTGGTCACGTCCGGGGTGTCCGTCGGTATTCCGGGCACGCTGGCGACCTGGGACCGCGCACTGCGGCAGTGGGGTTCGCTGTCGCTCGGCAAGGCGCTGAAGCCGGCTGCTGACCTGGCTGACCACGGGTTCGTCGTGGACTCGACGTTCCGCAGTCAGACGCTGGACAACAAGACGCGGTTCGCCGCACTGGTGCCGACGGCCAAGCTGTTCCTGCCTGGTGGTGACGCTCCCCAGGTCGGGACGCTGTTCAAGAACCCTGAGCTGGCCGACACGTACCGCCTGCTCGGAGCGAAGGGCCTGCCGGCGTTCTACAGCGGCCCGCTGGCCAGTGAGATCGAAGCGGCCGTGAAGAACCCGCCGAAGACACCCGGTACGACGCTGCCGGTGATGCCCGGCTACCTGACCACCGCCGACCTCGCGAAGTACAAGGTGATCGACCGCGCACCCACCAAGGTCCAGTACGACGGCCTGGACGTCTACGGCATGGCACCGTCCTCGTCCGGCGGCACGACGGTGGGGGAGGCGCTGAACATCCTCGCGCCGCTGCACCTCAGCAAGCAGTCGACCCCGCAGGCGCTGCACAGCTACCTCGAGGCGTCGGCTCTCGCCTTCGCCGACCGCGGTGCGTACGTCGGCGATCCGGCGTACGTCGACGTACCGACCAAGGAGCTGTTGTCGCGCGGCTTCGGCGCTGAGCGCTCTTGCCTGATCGACCCGGCCAAGGCCGCGGTGAAGCCGCTCAAGCCCGGCGTACCGGACGGCCAGTACGGCGGCTGCGGCGGCACCACCGCGACCAAGGAGGGCCCGGACACCGAGGGCCTGTCGACCACGCACCTCGTCGCCGCGGACAAGTGGGGCAACGTGGTCTCGTACACGCTGACCATCGAGCAGACCGGCGGCAGCGGCATCACGGTGCCCGGCCGTGGCTTCCTGCTGAACAACGAGCTCACCGACTTCTCCGCCGTTTACGACGCCGCCGACCCGAACCGGATCCAGCCCGGCAAGCGCCCGCGCTCCTCGATGTCGCCGACCATCGTGCTCCGGCATGGCAAGCCGTTCCTCGCGCTCGGCTCGCCCGGCGGATCGACCATCATCACCACGGTTCTGCAGACCCTGACCAACCGTCTCGACCGCGGCATGACTCTGCCCGAAGCAGTAGCCGCGCCGCGCGCCTCACAGCGCAACACGGCGTCCGTCACCGCCGAGCCCCCGTTCATCGAGGCCTACGGCGCCGCCCTCAAGCCCTATGGCCACACCCTCGTCCCGAGCGGTGACGCCTTCACTTCCGCCGCCGAGATCGGTGCGGTAGCTGCGCTCGAATTCCTGCCCAACGGCGGCTACCTGGCCGCCGCCGAACCCACCCGCCGCGGCGGCGGTTCGGCAGGCACCGTCCACCAACTCTGGCCCAGCAGCCGCTAGCTAGACGGTACGAATGATCGCGGTGACCAGGGCGGCTCGTTCCGTCAGGGTCGCCGCGATTGCTTGTTCGTGGACTGCGTGAGCGCCTTGGCCGATCGGGCCGAGGCCGTCCAGCGTGGGGATACCCAGCCAGCCGGTCAGGTTGGTGTCTGCGGCACCTGATGCGGCCGCGCCTCCCACTTGCTGACCGATCGACTCACCAGCCGCTCTCACCTTCGACAGCAGCTCGTCCGTGGCGGGGGAGGGCTGCCAGGCCGGGCGGTTGGACATCACTCGCACGTCGACACCAGCACCCGCCCGTACTGCGGGCAGTGCCGCGACCGCTTCCAGTACGGCGCTCTCCGTCTCCGGGTCGACGAACCGGAACCCGATGTCGGCCCACGCCGTACCGGCCACGACGTTCGTCCGCCCACCGCCCTCGATCGTGCCCACGTTGCACAACACCTGCTCGTGCCGCGCGACCACGGCACGCACTGCGATCAGCTGATCGACCAGTTCATCGATCGCCGAGAGGCCGCTCTCCGGGTCGAGCGCCGCGTGCGCCTCGCGTCCGGTCACCTCGATCCGGATCCGCGTACTGCCCCAGCGCGACGTCTTCAGATCCCCGTTCGGATGCGGCGGCTCCAACCCGAACGCCGCCACCACCCCCGCCGACTCCCTCGTGACGAGCTCGCGCGCCGACGGCGACCCGACCTCCTCGTCCGCGACGACCACCACCCGCACCGGCCGATGATCCGTTCCGGATCCCTGCTCGCCGTAGAGCGCGGCGAGAGCGCTCTCCAGGATCACCAGCCCACCCTTCATGTCGAACACCCCGGGCCCGTGGATCACGCCGTCCTCGACCCGCCACGGCATCGCGCCGGCCAGCTGTCCGGCCGGCCACACGGTGTCGTGATGCCCGAGAAACAGCACCGGAGCTGCATCGGACAGCGCTCCCCGGCCGGGAAAGTCCGCGACCACGTGGTCGCCGGAGGCAGCGGCGACCCGGCGAGCGGTGCCGCCCAGCTCGGCGTACCGCTGGACGAGGCGGTCCGCGAACGCGTTCAGCGCGGCGGCATCGCCGGTCGGCGTCTCGTCCTCGACATAACTGCGGAGCCGTTCGATCATCAGCGAAAGGGTCATGGATAGAGAACGTATCATCATCCGATCAGCGCTTGACGCCCTCGTTATCAAGGAATTTTACTGGGAGGGCGGACATGATCCGTTCCGTATCTTCGAGAGGAGCATGCCGTGGCCGATGACTTTCGGGCAGTCTCGCTGCAGACCCCGGCGCAGTACGCCGAGGCCGCGGCGCTGTACCGCGCCGTGTTCGGCTACCAAGAGCCCGACCACGGCCTGAATCCCCGCCTGCTCGCGGCGCTGGCACACAATGGCGGATCCGTGGTCGGAGTCCTGGACACATCCGATCGCTTGGTCGCCTTCGCCTACGGCTTCCCGGGAACATCGCAGAGCGCGCTCTACCACTACTCGCAATCCGCCGTGGTGGCGGCCGACCTGCAGGGCCGCGGCCTGGGCCGGTTGCTCAAATATGCCCAGCGCGATGTCGCTCTGGCCGCCGGCATGAAGCACATGCGCTGGACCTATGACCCCTTCCAGGTCCGCAACGCCCACTTCAACCTGAACGTCCTCGGCGCCCGCGGCCGCTGGTACACCCCCGAGCTCTACGGTCCCGGCACCGACCGCCTGGTCGTCGAATGGAACCTCACCCAAGAGCCCTCGGTCGATCGCGCTCCGGTTGCGGAGGTCCCCGTACCCTCCGACCGGGCAGCCGTCACGAATCGGGTCGTTGGTCGGGTCCGCGAGGAGTTCACCGAGCTGCTCGCCATGGGCCTGGTCGCCACCGGGATCCATCGCGACGACGACAAGACCTGGTCGTACCTGTTTGGATCCTCGGCATGACCGGCGACGAGCAGCGGAACCGCGAGCTCACCAGCCCCCAGGACCGGTACGACGCTCGCCTCCAGCGGCGGTCGTCGACCATGCTGCAGCGACGCGTGATCGAACAGGAGCGAGCCTCGATCGAGGAAGCGCTCGACAAGATCCTCGCCGACGACGCGATCGCCCAAGCAGCAGCCCGGATCGTCGCGGCCCGGCGCCGGTTCGTGGTCGGTTCGGCGAAGTCGTTCTCGTACGCGTCGCTGCTGGCCTTCGACCTGAGCGCCGGCCTGTCGCAGGTGACGCTGGTCGACGGCACGGTCGTGCGCGCGGTCGACGTACTGGCCGATGTCCGCACGACCGACCTGATGGTTGCGTTCTCGTTCCGCCGGTATCGCCGCGACACGGTCGAGATCGCGCGTTCGTTCAAGGCCGCCGGCGGTGAGCTCGTCGTCGTCACCGACTTCGAGGACGCGCCGCTCGCGCAGCTCGCCGACCAGAGCATCTTCGTCGCCACCGGCAGCGCGTCGTACGTCGATTCGCCGACCGTGATCGCCTCCGTCCTGCACGTGCTCGCGACCCTCACCACCGCCAGCGCGAAGGGTGCGCGCCGCCGGCTCGGGGAGCGCGATCGCCTGAACACCGAGCTGGGTCTCTACATCACCTGAGAGACCGGCAGATCAGTTGAGAGGAATGGCATGAAGATCGTCGCCGCCAAGCTGCACCGGGTCCGGTTGCCGCTGGTGCACGAGTTCCGGACCAGCTCGCACGGCAAGAGCCGGCTCGACCACATCCTGGTCGAGCTGACCGATGCCTCGGGTGCGGTCGGCTGGGGCGAGATCGCGTCCCCGTCCGACCCGTACTACGCCCCTGAGACTGTGGAAACTTGTTGGCACCTGGCAGAGCGCTATCTCGTGCCCGCGATTCTCGGCAGGGAATGGGAGCGCCCCGAGCAGCTCCCGCAGCTGTGGTCGAAGGTCCGCGGCAACCAGTTCGCCAAGTCCGGCGTGGACACAGCCGGATGGGTGCTCTGGGCAACCGTTAACGAAGTGCCCCTGGCCGCCGCCCTCGGCGGTACCCGCAGCGAGGTCGTGGCCGGTGTCTCGCTCGGCATCGAGCCGACGATCGACGACCTGCTGGCCGAGGTCGAACGGCATCTCGCCGCCGGCTATCCGCGGGTGAAGCTCAAGATCGCGCCAGGCTGGGACGTCGAGCCCGTCCGCGCGGTCCGCTCCGCCCATCCGGACCTCGATCTCCATGTCGATGCCAACGGCATCTACACCGAGGAACAGTCGCACGAGCTCAAGATGCTGGACGACTTCGGCCTGACCATGATCGAGCAGCCGTTCGCCCCGCGAAACCTGATGGCGCACGCCCGTCTGCAGCGAGAGCTCAACACCCCGATCTGCTTGGACGAGAGCATCGAGACACTCGAAGATCTCGAGACAGCGCTCTCTCTCGGCGCTCTCCGCGTTCTCAACATCAAGGTCTCCCGGATGGGCGGCCTCACCGCGGCTCGCGCCGCCCACGACCGCGCACAGCAGGCCGGCATCCCGGTCTGGTGCGGCGGCATGCACGAGTTCGGCATCGGGAGAGCGGCGAATGTAGCGCTCTCCAGCCTGCCCGGCTTCTCACTCCCGTCCGACGTCTCGGCCTCCGCCAAGTACTACGCCCAGGACGTCATCACTCCGCCTGTCGTCGCCACGCAGGGCGTCGTACAGGTGCCTACCGCAACAGGTTTGGGCCACGAGGTCGACCGGGACTTCATCGCGCAGAACGCAGTGGCCACCGTCGAGCTCACTTCTTGAACCGCTTGGGCCCAGTAGGCAACGGAGGGGGCGCTACAGCCGGCTCCGAGTCCGCAGTCTCCAGCCACCCGTCGTACTCGGCCAGGACTGCGTCCACCGCGTCCCGCTCCACATCACGCAGTACGACGACCCACGGGTGGTCCTCGTCGTCGTCCTCGCCGTGGAACCGCCCACGCCGTACGACGCCGTCCAGCCGCGCAGCCACCGACTCGGCGTCCTCCTGCTCCCAGAAGTAGGCGATCAGCTCCATAACCCCACACCGTACGATCTATGCCATGAGTAGCACCACGTTCCCTTGGCTGAAGGGCCATGGCACGGAGAACGACTTCGTGATCCTGCCCGACCCCGACGGCACCGTCCACGGGGAGCTGGACGCGGCGCTGGTGCAGTTCCTCTGCGACCGCCACGCCGGCCTCGGTGCGGACGGCGTACTGCGCGTTATCGCCGGCAGCAGCCAGCAGTACGTCGAGGACGGCGGCGACTGGTTCATGGACTACCGCAACGCCGACGGCTCCATCGCCGAGATGTGCGGCAACGGCGTCCGCGTCTTCGTTCGCTACCTCGCAGAGGCCGGACTGATCGACGACAAGCCAGTGCGCGTCGGCACGCGCGCAGGTGTCAAAGAGGTCGTCCAGAACGACGACGGCACGCTCACCGTCGACATGGGCGAACCCACCCTGCCCGGATCCGCCGGAATCGTTGTCACCGCCAACGGTCACCAGTGGCCCGCCCTGCACGTCGACATGGGCAATCCGCATGCGGTTGCGTTCATTGATGACCTGACCGAGCCCGGCAACCTGTGCGACCAGCCGAGCTGGTCCCCAACCGAGGCGTTTCCGCACGGCGTCAACCTGGAGTTCGTCGTACGGCGTGGTCCGTACGACGTCGACATGCGCGTGCACGAGCGCGGTGCGGGGGAGACGCGCTCCTGCGGGACGGGGACCTGCGCAGTGACCGTGGCAGCGGCTCGAGCGGCCGGCCAGCAGCTTCCCGTCACGTACCGCGTCGGCGTACCAGGCGGTGAAGTCACGGTCACGTGGCGCGAGGACAACCACCTGGAACTGACCGGTCCGGCCGTCCTGCACGCCCGCGGCGACTTCGACCGCGCCTGGCTGAGCGGGAGCTGAACGGGAATTCAGGCCGTCGCTGAGGCGTTGACGTGGTTAATCGGGTCGCCTGTACTGGTGCCCCGTGCCACCATGGAAGGTATATGACGACCCAATCGAACTTTTACGAAGAGACCTCCGACGTCGAAACCGACCTCCTGCAGGGCGATGACTCCGGCGCTTCGTTGACGGGTCACGACGACTACGACGAGACCGACCGCGAAGGCAGCACCGAGGGCTTGGAGCTCGAGGAGCGCCAGGCGCTCCGCCGCGTGGTCGGGATGTCGACCGAGCTGACCGACATCAGCGAGGTCGAGTACCGCAAGCTGCTGCTCGAGCGGGTGCTGCTGGTCGGCGTCTGGACCGAAGGCAGCGCCGAGGACGCGGAGAACTCGCTGGCCGAGCTGAAGCTGCTCGCCGAGACCGCCGGTTCGGAGGTGCTGGACGGAGTCATCCAGCGCCGCAAGAAGCCGGACCCGGCGACCTTCATCGGTTCCGGCAAGGTCGCCGACCTGCGCGACCTGGTCGCCTCCTCGGGCGCTGACACCGTGATCGCCGACGGCGAGCTGGCCCCTGCGCAGCTGCGTAACCTGGAGGACCGGCTCAAGGTCAAGGTGGTCGACCGGACCGCGCTGATCCTGGACATCTTCGCGCAGCACGCGAAGAGCAAGGAAGGCAAGGCCCAGGTCGAGCTGGCCCAGCTGCAGTACATGAAGCAGCGCCTGCGTGGTTGGGGTGGAAACCTGTCCCGCCAGGCCGGTGGCCGCGTCGGTGCGGCCGGTGGCGGTATCGGTGGCCGTGGTCCTGGTGAGACCAAGATCGAGACCGACCGGCGCCGGATCAACACCAAGATCTCCAAGCTGCGCCGGATGCTCAAGGACATGAAGAGCACGCGCTCGACCATGCGCCAGGAGCGTCGCCGCAACCTGGTCCCGTCGGTCGCGATCGCGGGCTACACCAACGCGGGCAAGTCCTCGCTGCTCAACCGGATCACCGGTGCCGGCGTACTGGTCGAGGACGCGCTGTTCGCGACCCTGGACCCGACCACCCGCCGGACCACGACGGCCGACGGCCGCGTCTACACCTTGACCGACACCGTCGGTTTCGTCCGGCACCTGCCGCACGACATCGTCGAGGCGTTCCGCTCGACGCTGGAGGAGGTCGCGGACGCGGACCTGCTGCTGCACGTGGTCGACGGCTCGCACCCGGATCCGCTGTCGCAGATCCAGGCGGTCCGTGAGGTGCTGGGCGAGATCAACGCGCTCGACGTGCCCGAGATCATCGTGATCAACAAGGCCGATGCGGCCGACCCGATGGCGCTGGCGCCGATCCTGGCCCGTGAACCGCGCGCCATCGTTGTCTCCGCGCGCACCGGCGAAGGCATCGACAAGCTGCGCGAGCTCCTCGAGGGTGCTCTTCCGCAGCCGCACATCTCGCTCGACCTGCTGCTGCCCTACGACCGCGGAGACCTGGTCTCCCGGATCCACTCCGAAGGCTCCGTCGAGCAGCTCGAACACACTGGTGACGGCACCCGCGTCACGGCCCGGGTCCACCCCGCCTTGGCGGACGAGCTCACGCCGTACGCAGTCGCCTGACAGACCAGAACGGAACAACCCCCGAGGATCAGATCCTCGGGGGTTGTTCTTTCCCCCGCGCCCGCTACGCCCACTCCTTCGTCGCGTGCTACGCCAACGCCCCGCCCACCCCCAGCCAAGCCGCCGGGCGACCGCCGGCCACCTGCGCGCTACCGCGCGCGTGAGAACGGGCCGCGTCCAACGCAGGCCGCCTCAAACGCCACCAGGTCCGTCCCTGGCGATGAGGACAACGGACGAGAGCAGAATGGCTCGCACGAGGCCATGCTCAATCAAGTCGGCAGGGCGATTATCCTAGGACCATCAAGACTTGGAGTGGCGGATGTCGGTTCGAATCCGACCTACGCCCTGGCCGTGATCGTCTGCGCACTACTCCCCGTACCCGTCGCTATCCAGTACCTGCGAAACGACAAGTCCGGAAAAGAGTTGCCGCAAGGCGGGAAGGAGTCGCCCATGGCGGCTGCAAAGAGGTTCACCGGAGCAATGCTCGAATCCGTGTGGGCGATCGGCTTGAACGTATACGGCACACTGCTACTCCTCCAGCTTCGAGCAACCGCGTGAAGCCGCCCGCCGTTGAAGGTGGGCGGCTTTCGTTTGTCCGCCGCACCGGAAGAACGAGAACGTAGGCCAAGGAGTCATTCCTTGGCGGCTTGATCGGGGGCGGAGCTCGACCAGTTGGACAGGTCTCATCCGAGGGCTCGCCTCCACAAACGACGTGGCCGCCGCAACTCCTCCTCTCGAGGTGTTGCGACGACCACGTTGATGTTTCTTCAGGTCAGGTGACTACTTGCGCTTGGAGACCTCGACCTTGATGGTCGTGCCGGTGCGCGAGACGACCTTGATGTTGACGCCGTTGTTCGGCACCTTGACGCCGGCGGTCGGCTGCTCGGCGAACCAGTACGGCTTGGAGTCGTTGAACGTCCGGACGCCGTCCTGGCCGCGGATGTAGCTGGCCTGGCCGTTCACGTGCAGCGTGACGGAGTCGGCCTTCTCCAGACCGAACGGAGCGTCGTAGCCGCCGACGCGCGGCCGCCAGAGCTGGCCGTCGAGGCGGTTGATCGGCACCGGGTGGCTGTCGATCGGCAGCACCCGGCCCTCACCGGGGTGCTCGTTGGTGTTGTTGTCGCCCTGCGAGGTGTCCCAGTACCAGATCAGCAGACCGTCCTGGTACGGGAAGTGCTCGACCTTGTCCGGCGCCGTGTTCGCGAAGCCGAAGTTGTACGGGCCGGTCTTCAGGTACTGGTCCTGGCTCACGTAGTTGATGTGCGAGGCCAGGTAGTAGTTGTCGTGCGCGGTCGTGTACGACGCGCCGATCGCGCTGAAGCCGTTGAGCGTCCAGCCGTCGGGCGAGGTCTCCGCGCCGGAGCCGACCACCGTGGTCGCGCCCGATGTCACCTTGACCTCGTCGGCGAAGAAGCCCTTGCCGCCGGCCGCCGGGTCGGTGGTGTAGCGGAACTGCAGGCCGATCGTCTTGCCGGCGTACGCCGACAGGTCGAAGGTGGCCGGGACCCAGCCGGTGCTGGTGCCGTCGATACCGTTGCCCTCGGCCGCCTTGGTGATGTTGCCGGCGATCGGCTTGTAGCCGGTGCCGTCGTTCACCTCGACGAAGGCGTAGTCACACGGGTCGGGACCGCAGTCCTCGATGTCCCAGTTGGCCTGGAACGTGAGGCTCGCCGCCGCGCCGGCCGGCAGTGCCACCTGGCGGTTCATCGTGTGGGTGAAGTTGTTGCCCTGACCGCTCCACCAGGACTTCGTTCCGGCCGCCGGGGCAACCAGTTCGTGCGTCACCGACTTCTTCGGCAGCGTCACGACCAGGCCCTGGGCCTTGGGCGAGTTGTACTCGTGCGGACCGAGCTCGAGGGTCCGGTTCTGACCGGCCGCCACGATCTCGTAGTCCAGCCAGCCCAGCTGCAGCTTGTCCCAGGCGCCCATGTCGGCGGCCTGCTCGCCCAGACCACCGTCAGTGGCCTTGCTGACCCGGCTCTGCGCCATGATCGTCCACCAGTTCACGCCGTTCTCGACGGGTGCGCCAGAGGTGTCGTAGTGGTCCGGCAGACCGAGATCGTGGCCGTACTCGTGCGCGAAGACGCTGATCCCGCCGTTCTCCGGCTGGATGGTGTAGTCGGAGACCCACACGCCGGTGTCGCCGATCTGGGCGCCACCCTTCGGGTTGTTCGCCGGACCACCGGCGTACTGGACCGACCAGCGGTGCGACCAGACGGCGTCCTCACCCTGCTGCGGGTCACCGTCGGCCTGGTCGCCGCCGGCGTGCACGATCTGGAAGTGGTCGATGTAGCCGTCCGGCTCGTTGAAGTTGCCGTCGCCGTCGAAGTCGTAGCGGTCCCACTTGTCGTACGACGCCAGGTCGGCCTTGATCTGGGCGCTCGTGCGGCCCTTGGCCTTCTGGTCGACGACCCACTGGTTGACCGCGTCCGCCACCAGCGCCCAGACGTTGTTGCAGTTGTTCGCGGCGCACGGGTAGCCGTTCGACCGGCCGTAGCGGGCCTCGTTGTAGCGGACCTTCACCCAGTCGGTGACCATGCCGTCGACCGTGTAGCGGCCGGACGACTGCTTCTCGTAGTACTTCTTGACCGAGTTGCCGGTGCCGAAGTACAGGTCCTGGAAGTGCTTCTGGCTGTAGTCGGCCTGCCAGACGGTGCTGTTGTCCACCGACCGGTCCGGCTCCGGAATCGCGTTCCGCAGCGGGCCCTCGAAGGTCGACGGGCCGGCGAAGTTCGGCGACGTGTCCTGGTCGGGGTAGTTCGGGTGCCGCTCGTTGCCGAACTCGGCGAGGACGACGAAGATCTTGTCGCTCTTCTCGCGGGCCAGCTCGACGTACTGGTCGACCTTGGCGGTCTTGGTCGCCTTGACGCCCTTCGAGCCGACCGCCTTGGAGCCGACCTTCACGACGGTGCTGCCGTTGCGGACCTCCGGCTTGGCCTTGCCGCTCAGCACCTTGGTGAGTGCCTCCTGGCGCAGCTCGCGGCGCTTCTCCTCGAGCGGGTTCGGCAGCTCGTCCGGCGCGGGCGCGGTCTCACTGGCGATCGGTCCCGAACTCTGGGTGGACGGCGACACGGCATTACCTGCCTGCGCCCATCCGATCCCGGCGGTTGCCGCCAAAGCCAGGCTGAACAGCCCAGCGGGTAGCTTACGCACGATTCCCCTCCATACTTCGTCGACGCGGCCGCGATGGTGACGCGGCGTGTTCGTAGCTCCCCCGAGCGTGTTCTGCGCGAGAGTACGGGGAAATCTGGGGCCTTCGGAAGCAGATGGCGGAAAAAACCGGGAAAGCCAGGGGGAAACCTGCGCCATGAGTGGTATTACTCAACCTCCCGAGTACGACGCCTCGGTCGCGGCGGACCGCACTGTTGACAGACTGTGGCGGTGGAGCGCGATCCGGTAGACCTCTTGCAGCCGCTGTGGCGTTCGCTGGTCGTGTTCCGCCTGATCACCTTCGGGTTCGCCTGTTTCGGCGTTTGGACCCGGTGGGGCGGCATCGCCCGGCCGTCCGGCGCCGTACTGCAGCTGGCGATCATGGGTGTCTGGACGCTGATCTCCTCGATCGGCTACAGCAGGCGCTGGGGCCGGCGGAACACGCGGCTCGCCTTCGCGGATCTGGTGGTCACAGCAGGCTGCATGTACGCCACGCTCCTCGCGCAGCCGCTCATCGACATCAGAGGTGGTGCGTCGGTGCTGACCTCGGTCTGGGCCGCCGGGCCGGTGCTGGCACTCGCGATCTCCCGCGGACGTGACGGTGGTCTGCTGGGAGCCGCCACGATCAGTCTGGCGTTGTTGTCGCTCCGTGGGTTCGAGAGCGCCTCGAAAGTGCTCAGCAACGTGCAGCTGCTGCTGGTGGCCGGACTGGTCGTCGGGTACGCCGCTACGACGATGCGCCGGGCTGGAGCCCGACTGCGGGAAGCTATCGCCGCAGAGAGCGCGACCGCCGAACGACTGCGGCTCAGCCGGTCGATCCATGATGGTGTCCTGCAAGTGCTGGCCCAGGTGCAACGCCGTGGTCATGCCATCGGTGGCGAGGCTGTGGAGCTCGCCCGAATGGCCGCCGAGCAGGAGGTTGCCTTGCGCACCTTGATGTCCGCGCGGCCCGTGGCTGTGAACGGCGGTCAGACCGACCTGTGCGGTCAATTGATGCCGTTGGCCACTACCAGGGTCGACGTGGTGGTGCCGGCTGATCCGGTGCTGCTCCCAGCCGCTGCCGCGGACGAGCTGGTCGCTGCGGTGCGCGAGGCCCTCAGCAACGTCGACAAGCACGCCGGCCACGGCGCACGCACCTGGATAGTCGTCGAGGACCTCGAAGACGCCGTACTGGTGTCTATCCGCGACGATGGTGCCGGTACGACGCCCGCCGAGCTGGAACAAGCCCGCGTGGACGGCCGCCTCGGGGTCAGCCAGTCGATCCGCGGCCGCATGACCGACTTGGGCGGCACCGCCACCGTCCGCACCGCGCCAGGCGAAGGAACCGAGTGGGAGCTGAAGGTAAGTAGATGACCAGAGTGATGATCGTCGACGACCACCCGATGTGGCGTGAGGGTGTGGCGCGCGACCTCGGCAGCCGTGGGTACGACGTGTGTGCGACCGCGCAAGATGTCGCGAGTGCGGTGAAGATCGCTCTGGCGACGCGACCGGATGTCGTGGTGATGGACCTGCAGCTGGGTGACGGTTCTGGCGTCGATGCGACGCGAGAGATCACCGCGGCGCTTCCCGACACTCGTGTGCTCGTGCTGTCGGCCAGCGCGGAGCAGTTCGACGTACTGGCTGCTGTGAAGAACGGTGCGTCGGGCTATCTGGTGAAGTCGGCGTCGCTGGACGAGTTCGACGACGCAGTACGGCGTACTGCGGAAGGGGACGCGGTTTTCAGCGCCGGACTGGCCGGACTGCTGCTGGGGGAGTACCGGCGGTTGGGAGCTGGTCCCGAAGTACCGCAGCTGACCGAGCGGGAGACCGAAGTACTGCGGTTGGTCGCACGCGGGCTAACTGCGCGCCAGATCGCGACCCGGTTGGTGCTGTCACACCGAACGGTGGAGAACCACGTGCAGAACACACTGCGGAAGCTCCAGTTGCACAACCGCGCCGAGCTGGTGCGCTATGCGATCGAGCACGGGATCGACGCCCCCGAGTAGTCCCCGGGGGCGTCGCCCCTTGTCTTACAGGCCGTTCGAGAACAGCAGCCGGTTGACCGTGCCGCCGGTGCCACCGTTGGTGACCTTGTTCGGGGTGGCGTTGGTTTCGATGTAGGACTTGACCGTCGCCGGCGTGGCCGAGGGGCTGCTCTGCAGGTAGAGGGCCGCGACACCCGCGACATGCGGCGTCGCCATGGAGGTCCCGCTCATCGAGCCGCTGCCACCGGTCCGCAGCGTGGAGATGATCGCCGAGCCCGGCGCGTACACGTCGACACAGGCGCCGGTGCTCGAGTATGAGGCTCGTGCGTCGTTCTTCTCCGACGCCGCGACCACCAGAGCGGTCTCGATCTTGCGCGGCAACCGGTCGCACGAGTTGGCGCCGGTGTTACCGGCCGATGCGGCCAGGAAGACACCGGAGTTGATCATGGCGCGCAGCGAGTTCTCCAGCGTGGTGTTGGCGCTGAAGTTCCACGAGGCGTTGGCCACGGCGGGCTTCACCGCGTTCCGGGTGACCCAGTCCACGGCGGCGATCGCGGAGGACGCCGTACCGCTGCCGTTGCAGTCCAGCCACTTCACGCCGTGCAGCCGGACGCCCTTGGCCACGCCGTACGTCGTGGAACCGACCGTGCCGGCCACGTGGGTTCCGTGACCCATGCAGTCGGTGTTGTTGGTGTCGATTCCGTTGAAGTCGAACGTGGCGCGGCCGCCGAAGTCCGGGTGCGATGGAGTGATTCCGGTGTCGATGATGTAGGCGTGCACGCCCTGGCCGGTGCGGGTGTAGGTGAACGAGTTCGACAGCGGCAGGTTGCGCTGGTCGATCCGGTCGATACCCCAGGACGGCGGGTTGGTCTGGGTCGCGTCGACGGCGTTCTCGATCCGGACGTCCTGCGAGATCGCGACCACGTCCGGGCTCTTCTGCAGCGCGCTCAGCTGGGCGGCGGTGAGCTTGGCACTGAAGCCGTTGACGGCGGTGCTGAACTGCTTCTGCGGCGTGATGCCGAGGCCGCTCTTCAGCTTCAGCCCCTTCTTCAGCTCGACGATGTAGGTGTCCTTGATGGCAGAGACGCCAGGCTCGGCCTTGGCGGCCTGGACCGGGACGAACGTCCACTCGGGTCCGCCGGCGCTGGCCGCACCGGCGGTGGTGAGAGCGAGGGCCGGGGCCAGGCCCACGGCGAGAATCAGCGAGACGGTACGACGCACGGGTTCCTCCTCAGGAACTCATCACCCACCGGGGCGGAGGGGTGATCACCGACGGTCCGAGGTCGACTACGGACGGTCGATGGAGCAGCAAGTTAGGCTGTACTCACCTGACACGTCAATCAATTGAGGCGTGCGCTGATGTCATGGCACAGCGCTGCCGCGCGGCGCGCTTGAACCGGCTCCGTACACTGTGCGCCACGCCAGCGATGGCTGCTCTCTGTCACGACACCCGTACTGCGGGTGCCCATCTCCGGAGGCTGTAGTGAACCGGTCGTCCCTCGTTCGCGCGCTGCTCGCGTTCTTCGTCCTGGCCGCTTCGACGTATGTCGTCCTGACCGCGAAGCCCGAGCTCGGCCTCGACCTGCGGGGCGGCACGCAGATCGTGCTGGAGGCGAAGGACACGCCGGAGGTGAAGGTCAACAAGGAGATCACCGACAACGTCACCCAGGTGCTGCACCGCCGCGTCGACGCCCTCGGTCTCGCCGAGCCCAACGTCACCCGCCAGGGCGAGAACCGGATCATCGTCGAGCTGCCCGGGGTTCAGGATCCCCGCGAAGCCGCGAAGGTGGTCGGCAAGACCGCCCAGCTGACCTTCCACGAGGTGCTGAACCAGGTCGCCGAGAAGCCGGCGAAGACGGCCAAGGGTGAGATCTGGCTGCCCAGCGACGCCGGTGCCGGCGTGCTGCAGCTCGCGAAGCCGGCGATGACGGGTCAGCTGGTCAGCGGCGCCGACGGGATGATCGACCCGCAGCAGCCAGGCCAGGGCTGGTTCGTGCAGATGAAGTTCAAGGGCGACGGCGGCAAGATCTGGGCCGACATCACCGGCAAGGCCGCGTGCGAGCAGGTGAACACGCCTAAGCGGATGATCGCGATCGTCCTCGACAACGAGGTGATCAGCGCCCCGCAGGTCGACCCGAACGGCGGCAACCAGCTCTGCGGCAGCGGCATCCCCGGCGGCACCAGCACGATCAGCGGTTCGTTCACCGAGGCCGAGGCCAAGGATCTGGCCGCGCTGATCGAGGGCGGCTCGCTGCCGGTCCCGGTCGAGATCATCGACCAGCGCTCGGTCGGCCCGTCGCTCGGCAAGGACGCCATCCAGGCGAGCGCCGAGGCGGCGATCATCGGCCTCGGACTGACCGCGATCTTCATCATCTTCGTGTACCGGCTGGTCGGCCTGATGGCCGTGCTCGGCCTGATCGGCTACGCCGCGATGTCGTACGCCGCGCTCACCGTGCTCGGCGCGACGCTGACCTTGCCCGGCCTGGCGGGCTTCGTGCTCGCCATCGGGATGGCGGTCGACGCCAACGTCCTGGTCTTCGAGAGAGCCCGGGAAGACCACATAGCCGGCCGAACCGACGGCCTGCGCCGTTCACTGCGCAGTGGTTTCCAGAACGCGTTGTCCGCGATCGCTGACTCCAACATCACCACGCTGCTTGCGGCCGGTCTGCTGTTCTTCCTGGCCGCCGGACCGGTCCGCGGATTCGGTGTCACGCTGAGCATCGGTGTGCTGGCGTCGCTGCTGTCGGCGCTGGTGGTCACGCGGGTGCTGGCCGAGTTCTTCGTGTCGCGGAAGTTCGTCCTGCGCCGACCCGGCCTGAGCGGGATCGACGGTCACGGCCGGTTCCGGACCTGGCTTGAGTCCCGGCGTCCGGCCCTGATGGATCACAGTCGGCGGTGGCTGCTGATCAGTGCCGTCGTGATCGCGGTCAGCGTCGCGGGCGTCGTCGTACGGGGTCTGAATCTCGGCATCGAGTTCACCGGCGGCCGGTTGCTGGAGGTCAGCACGGCGCAGCGAATCACTCCGGATCAGGCGCGTTCCGCCGTGGGCGAGGCCGGTTACCCGACCGCCATCGTGCAGGCGACCGACAACGACAACGTCACGGTGCGAACCGGCACGATCTCCGACGAAGAAGCCGAGAAGGTCCGCGAGTCGATCGCGCGCATCGGCGGCAGCGCCGAACTGGTCCGCAACGAGAGCATCGGCCCGTCGCTCGGTGAGGAGCTGCGCAACAAGGGCCTGATCGCGCTCGGGATCGCCTTGCTCGCCCAGCTGGCCTACTTGGCCGCGCGCTTCCGCTGGACCTTCGGCGCCGGCGCGGTGCTCGCCCTGATCCAGAACGTCGCCGTCGTGGCCGGCGTCTTCGCCTGGACCGGCAAACCGGTCGACGGCATCTTCCTGGCCGCGATCCTGACCATCATCGGCTACACGGTGAACGACTCGGTCGTCGTCTTCGACCGCATCCGCGAGACCCGCAGTGCTCGCGCCACCGAGAATCTCGGCCCGGTCATCGACACGGCGATCGTCAACGTGCTGCCGCGAACGGTCAACACAGGGATCTCGACGCTGTTCATCCTGGCGGCACTGCTGATCCTGGGCGGCGATTCGCTCGGCGACTTCTCGCTGGCACTGCTGCTCGGAATCCTCGTCGGTACCTACTCGTCGAACCTGACCGCAGCCCCACTCCTCCTCGAGCTCGAGCGCCGCTACCCGGCCCCGCCGCCGCGCCCGAAACGAGCCCAGGTCGACCGCGACGCCGCACCGGACCGCGGTGCCGTCGTCTAGGTAGACAGTGTCTACGGCGCTCATGTAGACATTGTCTACATGATCGCCCTCGCGCTGCTGACCGCCTCCGCGTGCTGCCACGCGGTGTGGAACCTGCTGATGAAAACGGTCAGCACCAAGGGCGCTGCCTTCGTCTGGCTCTGCGGCCTGATCACGCTTCCGCTCTCCATCGCGCTGCTCTTCCGACCCACCTCCGCCCCGTGGTGGCCGGCGCTCGTCAGCATGGCCCTCCACACCCTGTACGCCGTCACCCTGCAGAAGGCGTACGCCGCCGCTGACTTCGGCATCGTCTACCCGGTCAGTCGAGGCTCTGCCCCAGTGCTCGTCACCCTGGCCAGCGTCGCGTCCTCGTGGCGCGTCTACGCGGGCGCGGCCCTTGCGCTCGTCGGGGTACTCCGGATGGATCCGCCGCGGCGCAATCAGCCGCTCGCGCGCGGCGTCGTACTCGGACTACTGGTCGCCGCCTGCACAGCGGCGTACACGTTGTGGGACGCCTATGCGATCGCTTCGTTGCACGTCGACCTGCTCGCCTACCTCGCCGTCGGCAACGTCGCGCAGGTTCTCGTGCTGTCGGTGCTGGCTCGCGGCCATCGAGCAGTCCTGGGGGAGTGGCGGCGTGCGATTCCGATCGCCATCCTCACTCCGGCCAGCTACGGCCTGGTACTCCTCGCGCTCTCCTTCGCCTCCGTCAGCACGGTCGCCGTCGGCCGCACCCTGAACGTCGTCCTCGGTGCCCTCCTCGGCTTCTTCGTACTTCGCGAACGCGTAACCCGCACCCGCCTAGCCGGCCTCGCCACAGTCGTGGCCGGCGTCGTACTCGTGAGCACCTGAAAGGCCTCTCCATGAAAGACCTGGTTCTGCTGCATGCCGCCGTCAGCAGCCCCGCCACCTGGGACGTCGTCACCCCAGCCCTGACCGACCTCGGCTACCGCGTCCACACCCCGACCCTTCTAGGCCACGGCTCCGCCGAGCGCCGCCGTACCTACACCCTCGACGCCTTCCGCGACCACCTGATCGCCGACCTCGACCACCGCGGCCTCACCGACATCACCCTCATCGGCCACTCCCTAGGCGCCTTCGTAGCCACCACGATCGCCATCGCCCAACCCACCCGCGTCAACCGACTCATCCTCGAAGAACTCCCCATCCCACCCCGAACCCCCACCGACCCAGGCCCCTCCGACCAAGCCACCCCAGCATTGCTTCTCCGTGCCCTGGGCCTGATGACCCGCCGCAAAGCCGACCCCCGCCTCCTCCACCACGCCATCACCGCCCTCCGAACCCCCAACCCCACCTGGTGGTCCGCCCTCCCCACCCTCACCGCCCCCGCCCTCCTCCTCACCGGCGGCCCCACCAGCCACCTAACCCAATCCCGCTACCCGGTATTAGCCAGCACCCTCCCCACCGCCACCACCCACGAGATCCCCGTCGGCCACCGAATCCACACCAAAGCCCCCACCGCCTGGCTGGAAGCCATCACCCCACACCTCCGTAGCTAACTCACTCGTGCAGCTATCCCATGGCGACGTAGTTGTCCCACCGGCGCAGCCAGCCATGGCGAGGTAGTCGTTCCGCCCCGCGCGGGGACGTGGTCCCGCTGGCTCAATAGGCGCGCCGGGGTGCCAACGAGCCGGGGGAACCACGGTCGCGGCGCCAACCGAGCGATGATCGCGGCGCGCTGCGACTGCCCGAGCTGGACCCCCACATCTGCAGGCGAACCCGGCGCGCCACGTGTGGGTTTGGGGAAGATCTCGTGCCCACCAGGCCCGACATCCTCGCCGACTAGCCTCCGCCGCCGCGCGCACACCCGACATACGGTCGCTCAGCACAGGCTCCACTGGCGGCATGGCTGCCTCCACCACGCCCTCACCCCCGAGTCCGTACGGCGCCGCCGTACGAATGCCCTCCCGCCCCACCTTGTGCACCCACCAACCACCGCCTGTGCCGCCAACTGGTCGAGCCGTGCTCAAGGTGCGAGCGGTACGTCGCCTTGTGCACCCATCGACCGTGGTTCGTGGGGTGGTGTGGTTGAGCGGTGCTCAAGGTGCGTGCGGTACGTCGCCCCGTGCACCCACCGACCGTCCCCACAAACCGGCGAAGCGGCGCACGAGCCCAACCACTCCAAGGCCGACCCGCGCCGGCCACCGCTCCGCTCCGCGGGTTATCCACAGCCGCGATCAGCCGAGCAGATTCTGTCGGCGGCGCGGGCTAGGGTGTGGCGGTGGGTGTTGACGTACGCGAACTGCTCGAGGCCGCTGTCTCCGGGATTGCCGGGCAGACCAGACCGGGTCAGGTGGAGATGGCCGAGGCCGTCAACACCTCCATGCATGACGGCTCGCACCTACTCGTCCAAGCCGGCACAGGTACCGGCAAGTCGCTCGGCTATCTCGTTCCTGCGCTCCTGCACGCGATCGAGGACCGCCGCGTAGTGGTCTCGACCGCGACTCTCGCGCTGCAGTCGCAGCTCGTGGACCGCGATGTCCCCGCACTGCTCGACGCGACCGAAAAGCTGCTGCCGCGCAGACCGTCGTACGCGATTCAGAAGGGCCGCAACAACTACGCCTGCCTGCACCGGATTCGCGAGGGTGCGCCCGACGAGGACGGCATGCTGATCGACGTGCCGCCGCCAGGCCAGATCGGTCAGCAGGTGCTGGAGCTCCGCGACTGGGCCGAGCAGCAGTTGCTCGACGGCGCCGCGGGCGACCGCGACCACGCGCCCTCACATCAGTACCAGGCATGGCAGCAAGTGGCGATCGCCGCGCGCGAGTGCCTCGGCGCGCAGAAGTGCCCGTACGGCGAGGAGTGTTTCGCGGAGAAGGCGAAGGAGCAGGCCCGCAAAGCGGACATCGTCATCACGAACCATGCCCTGCTCTCGATCGACGCCTTCGAGAACCGCACGGTCTTGCCCGAGCACGACGTGATCATCGTCGACGAGGCCCACGAGCTGCCCGCCCGCGTCACCGGCGCGGCTGGCGATGAGCTATCGCCGCAGATGGTGGAGCGAGCAGCCAAGCGATCGCGGCGATTCGTCGACGACGACAAGGCCGACGACCTGATCGACGCCTCGGACGCACTACGAGCAGCGCTCGACGGCACCCGCGAAGGCCGGATCGAGCCCTCGAACACTCCCGTGCTGGAGGCCGCCGGTCTCGTCCGCGACGCTGCCCGCCATCTGTACTCCGACCTGAACAAGAAGTCCGACGACAAGGACGACGACCCCGACGGCGCCAAGCGTCAAGCCAAAGGCGCGGTCAAGGAGATCTTCGACGTCGCCGAGCGGGTCGCCGCTCTGAACGATCTGGACGTCGTCTGGATGGCCGACCGCGACCGCTTCGGCCGCGAGTTGCGGATCGCGCCGCTGACGGTCGCCGGACTGCTGCGTGAGCTCGTCCTCAAGGACCGCACGGTCGTGCTCACCTCTGCCACCCTGACCCTCGGCGGTGACTTCGACTCGATCGCGCGCCAGGTCGGCCTGCGTCCGGCCGACAAGCTCGAGAGCGACGACGAGATGCCCAAGCTCGACGACAGCGCCGAGACCGGTCCGCTGCCGTGGCGCGGCCTCGACGTCGGTTCCCCGTTCGAGTACGAGAAGCAAGGCATTCTGTACGTCGCCAAGCACCTGCCGCCGCCGCATCGCGACGGCCTCGGGCAGAAGCAGTTCGACGAGATCATCGACCTGATCACCGCGGCCGGTGGCCGCACGCTCGGCCTGTTCTCATCACGTCGCGCCGCGGAGGCAGCCACCGCAGCCGTGCGCGAGGCGACCGACCTGACGATCCTTTGCCAAGGCGATGCGCAGCTCGGCGAGCTGGCCAAGGAGTTCGTCGAGAACCCGGAGACCTCCCTTTTCGGCACGCTGTCGCTCTGGCAGGGCATCGACGTACCGGGCTCGACCTGCAACCTCGTCATCATCGACCGCGTCCCGTTCCCGCGTCCCGACGAGCCGTTGATGGCGGCGCGGCAGCGTGCGGTGGACGAGGCCGGCGGCAACGGCTTCATGGCTGTCGCGGCAACCCACGCTGCGTTGTTGCTTGCCCAGGGCACCGGTCGACTGATCCGCCGTAGCTCCGACCGTGGCGTGGTCGCGATCCTCGATCCCCGCATCGTCACCCAGCGGTACGGCGGTTTTCTGCGCGCCTCCTTGCCTCCGATGTGGCCGACGGCGGATCGTGAGAAGGTGCTTGCTGCCTTGAAGAGACTCCAGTCGACATGAGCCCGCCGGACGGTCCGCCGGTGCTGCCGATGATGGCCGCGCTGGGGGAGATGCCGTCCGGATCGGACTGGGCGTACGAGTCGAAGTGGGACGGCATTCGCGTCATCGTCGAGATCGACGACGGCGTCTGCCGGCTGTGGTCGCGCAACAGTCGCGATGTCTCCGGCGGATACCCGGAGCTGGTCGGTCTGGCCGCGACTCCGAGTCTGCGGCTGCCCGCCGTACTGGATGGTGAGATCGTCACGCTGGACGAGCACGGTGCGCCGTCGTTCGGGCTGTTGCAACGGCGGATGCACGTGCGAGATCCTCGGCAGCTGCGGCATCTGATCACCGAGGTGCCCGTCTCGGTGCGGCTGTTCGACGTCCTCCGGCTCGACGGGAAATGGTTGCTCGAGGCACCGTACGACGATCGCCGCGGCCTGCTGGAGTCACTCGACGTCGACGACCCGTTCTACGAGACCCCGGCCGCGTACACCGACGGCGGCGAAGCCCTCGACGTCGCGATGAATACCGGACTCGAAGGCGTCGTGGCGAAGCGCCGCCGCTCCCGCTACCTGCCCGGTCGGCGCAGCGCAGACTGGATCAAGGTGAAGCCCGTCCAGACCCGCGACGTGATCCTCTGCGGCTGGCATCCGGGGGAGGGGAACCGGGCCGGCAAGATCGGATCGTTCTACTGCGCCGCGTACGACGAACCCGACGGCGAACTGCTTCTGATCGGCAAAGTCGGCTCTGGCCTGGATTTCGCGACCCTGGACATGCTGGGCGCGGAGCTGGCCGGATTGGAGATCGACCGCCCGGCCTTCGATCCCGCCACGATTCCCGGGCCGGACCGCCGCCGCGCGCACTGGCTGGACCCGGTGCTCGTCGCCGAGGTCACCTTCTCCGGCTGGGCGGCCGACGGCCGGCTGCGCCATCCGGTCTGGCGCGGTCTGCGTCTCGACATCGATCCCGGCAGTGTCCTGGTCGCGTCCTGAGAACGGCACGCCGACTCATGAGACAACCGTCCGGAATACGGTCGGATTTGCGGTGCACTGTGACGCCGAATGTCCAGGTGTTGCAGCAATCACGAGCAAAGTAGTTGCGCTCGGCATCGATCTCCGAGCGGGACCCCGCGCAGGTCAGTCGTTCGATTCGCGCGAGTTGACCGGCACCGCCAGTGCGGCCTCGATCTTGTCGGCCAGCTTCTCGGGCGTATTGGTCGGCGCGTAGCGCGCGATCACTCCGCCGTCGCGGCCGATCAGGAACTTGGTGAAGTTCCACTTGATCCGCCCGCCGAGCAGGCCGCCCTGCTCGCGTTTCAGCCAGTTGTACAAGGGAATCGTTCGCGATCCGTTCACGTCGATCTTGGCGAACATCGGGAACGTCACGTGGTAGATCGTCGAACAGAAGTTCGCGATCTCGTTCTCGTCACCGGGCTCCTGGTGGTTGAACTGGTCGCAGGGGAAGCCCAGCACCGAGAAGCCCTGCCGACGGTAGGTCTTGTAGAGCTTCTGCAATCCCGCGTACTGCGGGGTCTGGGAGCACTGCGAGGCCGTGTTCACCACCAGGAGCACCTGGTCGCGGAAATCGGCAAGAGACTGTTCATTGCCTTCGATCCGGCGCGCGCTGAAGTCGTAGACAGTCGTCATAGGAACAATGCTGACACGACCCGCCGGAGTTCGCTCGCCGTCTGAGATGTCAGACTCGTCGCAGAACTGTGACGACCTTTCCGAGGATCACCGCGTTCTTGCCGTCGATCGGTTCGAACGCCGGGTTGTGCGGCAGCAGCCAGACCTCGGACTTGGTCTTCTTGAACGTCTTCACGGTCGCCTCGCCGTCGATCATCGCGGCGACGATGTCGCCGTTCTCGGCGGTCTGCTCCTGCCGGACGACCACCCAGTCGCCGTCGCAGATGGCGATGTCGATCATCGACTCACCCTTGACCTTCAGCATGAACAGCGTGCCCTCGCCGACCATTGCCTTGGGCAACGGGAAGACCTCTTCGACCTCCTGCTCGGCGAGGATCGGGTTACCGGCCGCGATCTGCCCGACGACGGGCACGTAGACCGCGTCCGGGTGCGCGTCGCCGGCTCCGGTCTCGTCGTACGCCGTCTGCCGCACCGAGCCGAGTGCGCTGCGGCGGGCCGCGGCGTCGACCTCGCCGGGGTAGCGGACCTCGATCGCGCGCGGCCGGTTCGGGTCACGGCGCAGCAGGCCCTTCTGCTCGAGCACCCGCAGCTGGTGCGACACCGACGACGAGCTGGTCAGTCCGACCTTCTCGCCGATCTCACGCATCGAGGGCGGGTATCCGCGGCTGTCCACCGAGTCCTTGATGACGTCCAGCACGCGGCGCTGCCGCGGCGTCAGGCCGGTCGCGTCGGCCGGCCCGTCGGGCAGCTCGCTCACGGTCCGGTCCGCGGTGCCCGCGGCGCGGTCCTCGTTCTTGCTGGAACCGCTCGGCGTCCTGGGCATCGGTGATCCGCTCCTCTGGTCGGGCCGGCGAAAAGGCACCGGCCAACGTTGCTCGACTGAGATGACCGTAGACCGAATCCTGAGATTCTTCAAACATCTGTTCGAAGGCGTGTCGGTTCGCACGTTTGTTCGTGTGTCGGGTTATGGGGCGGGAATTCTCCGGGCGTGTCGCTGTTGAGGGTAGTTGCGTCCATGCGGGTCTTGGGTTAATCATTCGTACAGACGTTCGATCGAACAGGTGTTCGGCTGGTGGCCTCGCAGAAACTGTCGGAGGCGGCCGGTAGACAAGGAATCACAGCGAACAACGTGGTCTGGAGGATCTGATGAGCACAGCGGCACTCGCAGCGGATGCACTGGCCGGCCGCCTGGCACCCGAGGTTGCGCCCGCTCCCCAGGGGGTTCCGCGCCGCCGCCGGATCCCTGGCGCCACCACCGAGCCGCTTCCCGTCCGCGGGTGTGCCGGTGAGGTGCTCGGCCGCCATGTCGCCGAGCCGGCCGCGCTCCGTCAGGTGTCTCGCACCCGGCAGTCGCGACAACCGCACGAATTCGAGGCTCCGGCCCTGCGGTTGACCCGGCGCGGCCGGATGCTGGTCTCCTTCGTGTCGGTGCTGGTCTTCGGGTCGGCCATCGCGGTGCTCGGCCTGCGGATCGCCGGCGTTCTCGACTCCGGCCCCGACTTCAGCAGCACGGTCCCGGTGCAGGTGGCCCCCGGCCAGAGCCTGTGGTCGATCGCGCAGCAGACCAACCCGGGTCAGGACCCGACGGTCGTCATCGAGAAGATCGCCGACCTCAACAACCTGACCGGCCCGGCCGACGTCATCCCTGGTCAGACGCTGCAGATCCCGATCGCCCGCTGAGCCACTCGTCCCTGAGTAGCGCGTAGACGTACTCGTTGCACCATTCGTCCTTGAACCACAAAGCCTGCAGATGATGGGCCTCGCGGCGCATCCCGAGCCGCTCGAGCAGTTGCGCCGATGCGGTGTTCCGATCGTCCAGTAGCGCGACGATCCGATGGAGTCCGAGCTCCTCGAAGCCGAGCCGTAGCATCTCCCGCGCGGCCTCCGAGGCGTAGCCCTTGCCGTGGTAGCCGACGTGCAGTGCATAGCCGATCTCGCCGAGCTGGTCTGCCTCGCTCGCCCATTTCAGCAGCGCCTCGCCGATGACGGTCCCGGTCTCCCGCAGCTCGATCGCAAGCACGAGCCACTGACCTTCCTGTGTCACGCGGTCCTGCGTGAGCTTGGCCTCCAGTGCGACC
This sequence comes from Kribbella sp. NPDC005582, assembly GCF_040605415.1. Taxonomy (NCBI): domain Bacteria; kingdom Bacillati; phylum Actinomycetota; class Actinomycetes; order Propionibacteriales; family Kribbellaceae; genus Kribbella; species Kribbella sp. NPDC005582. Next base: position 13,277 of record NZ_JBEXCU010000007.1, on the reverse strand, counting down.
CGTGTCTGCTCCCGATCCCGCACCGGCCACGGAACGTACCGCACGACATCCGGATCCGAGTGGAACGCCAAGAGGTCCTCGAGGTCGCTCCGCCGATGCGGCCGCAGCTCGAGCCGCTCGGTCCGCAGGGGGTAACTCGGGTGCAATCCGCTCACAGCGCCGTCCTCACGTGTAGTCTGTCTAACGCTGTTAGACAGTAGCCGCCGCAACCGAACCCCACAATGGAGTTCTCCGTGCCCGATCATCGTGCGCCCGCCTCTCATGCGGCCGTAGGCATCACCGTCGCCGCGATTGTGGATGCGGCGCTGGAGATCATCCGGACGGTAAGCGTCGACGGGCTCACCATGCGCGGAGTGGCCGATCGGCTGGGAGTGCGGGCGCCCACCCTCTATCACCACGTGCACAACAAGGCGGAACTCCTCGATCTCGTCGCCCGCAACGCGTTCGATCAATTCGTCGAGGACGACGCGGCGTACGAGACGCTGACCAGCATCGACGAATGGATCGCGCTCACCAGAAGCGGTTCGCTGGAATTCCGTGCGTTCTACGCCGACCACCCGGGCCTCGCCGCTTTGATGCAGGCGAAGGCAACTCCCGACCGCGATCAAGGTCCCGGTTCGCGAGCCGCCATTGTGCGGGTGCAAATCGAGTCGCTGGTCCGGCTCGGCGTACCAGAGTCAGACGCGCGTCATCTGTTCGAAGTGACCGCTCGCTGGAGCCTGGCCGCCGTCGTGGCCGAATCAACCGGTACGACGGACCTGTTCACCGACGGTCTCGACCTCTTCCTGGCCGGCCTCAGGTCCCATCTGGTCGAGCTGACTACTTGACCGCGTCCAGCCAGAGTTCGGCGTACCGCGGGCCGTCCACGGCCGTCGCAACCTCGACCACGGTCGGCGAGACGCCGTACGGATCGCTGCTCAGATCGGTCGACCAGTCCCGAGTGTCGACGATCGTGCGCCCACGCGACCAACTCCCGGCCAGCTCCACGCGAAGCGGGAAGCGCTGCGTGGTGAGCCCGTCGGGATCAATCACCGCGCACACCGCACCGCCGTCGCCGATGCTCGCCCCCGCGGCGCCGTACAGCTCGCTGCGTTTCTCGATCAGCTTGCGCGCGAGGTCAGCCGAGGCCGATCCATCGAGCGCCTGAGCCTGCTCAAGCGTCACAACCACGTCGTAGAAGACATCCAGCCCGTACATCGTCACCGGTACGCCGAGCTCTCCGGCTGCCGCGAGCACAATTGCCGCGGCCTCCGGGTCGGTCCAGATGTTGAACTCGGCCGACGCCGTCGCATTCCCGATCCCGGCGGCCCCGCCCATGAAGACAATCTCGCCCAGCCCCGCCGCGGCCTCGGGATAGGTCCGGAGCAGCAGGGCGATGTTCGTCATCGGTGCGAGCGGAATCAGCGTCACCCGCTCGTCCTTCGCCGCGGCATCCAGCAAGACGCCGCGCAGCAACTCGATCGCGGGCACAGGACTCGGCTCACGGGTCGATCGAGGCCAATCCAGTTCGCCGAGCCCGTCCACGCCATGCACATGCGGCGCAGCCCGCATCGGTTGCAGCAGTGGCAGCGCTGCCCCACGCCCAACCGGTACGTCGGTCCGCCCGGCCGCCTCGAGGACGGTCAGGGTGTTGATCACGACGTCGTCCAGGCCGACGTTTCCGCCGACGCAGGTGACGGCCCGCAGATCGAGGTCGGGATGCCGGGCGGCGAGCAGGAGCGCGCACGCATCGTCGAGGCCGGTGTCGACGTCGAGGATCACCGGCTTCATGGCGCCATTCTCACCCATCGACCGGTCCACCCGAACTCCGGGGGAGGGCCGCAGTGTCCTCCCGATCAGCCCCCTTTCGGTGACGCCACGCGGGACTACACGGGGCCGCGCGAGTGTTGAAACCAAGGACGGGACAGACCGTCTTCGAAGCGACGCGCGCGAGATCTGGCCGTTCTTGCAAACTGTCGGAGCAGCGATCTAGGATCCCTAGATGTAGTGGTTACACGGGTGTAATTTTCCACAGGTAGTGGTTGGTTACACACAGGCCATACACAGGTTGTCCCCAGATCCATCCACAGACACAGTCGGAGATCCGCCCCAGCGGCGGCCTACGGAAGGAGTGATTCGCCGTGCACTGTCCGTATTGCCGGCACACCGATTCCCGTGTGGTCGACAGCAGGGTGGCCGAGGACGGCGGAGCGATCCGCCGCCGGCGCCAGTGCCCGGTCTGCGAGAAGCGGTTCACCACCGTCGAGCAGATGCAGCTGACGGTCGTGAAGCGCTCCGGCGCGACCGAGCCGTTCAGCCGGGAGAAGGTCGTCAACGGTGTGAGCAAGGCCTGCAAGGGCCGGCCCGTCGGTGCGGATGCGCTGTCCCGGCTGGGCCAGAAGGTCGAGGACGCCCTGAAGGCGAGCGGTTCGCCGGAGGTTCCCGCGCACGAGGTCGGTCTTGCCATCCTCGGGCCGCTGCGGGAGCTGGACGAGGTCGCTTACCTGCGGTTCGCCAGTGTGTACCGGCAGTTCGAGTCGGCGGACGATTTCGAGACGGAGATCGCCCTGCTGCGCGCGGAGAAGGAGCCCGAGGGCACCGAACCGCCGCCGCTGACGCCGACCCAACAGACATAAATCGGGGATTCGCAGTACCAGTAACACGGCGCGCAGTACGGCGTTGGCAGTACCAACGGGGCGGTCCCGGGCAGGCCGCGGCAGGGCGATCACAATTTGCGAGGAGCAACCATGACAGAGACGGTGACCGGCCATTCGGGGTCGACCAAGCGGTCGGCGGCCGGGTTCCGTGGGCGCAAGAACGCGCCGGCGGGACTCACCATCGAGCGGATTTTCACCACCGAGGGCGTACACCCGTACGACGAGGTGACGTGGGAGCGCCGCGACGTCGTCCAGCAGAACTGGAAGACCGGTGAGACCGTCTTCGAGCAGCGCGGGGTGGAGTTCCCCGACTACTGGAGCGTGAACGCGTCCACCATCGTCACCACGAAGTACTTCCGGGGCGCGGTCGGCCACGACAACCGGGAGTGGAGCCTGCGCCAGCTGCTCGACCGGGTCGTCAAGACCTACCGCAAGGCCGGCGAGGACCACGGCTACTTCAGCACTCCGGCCGACGCCGAGATCTTCGAGCACGAGCTCACCTGGATGCTCCTGCACCAGTACTTCAGCTTCAACTCGCCGGTCTGGTTCAACGTCGGCACCACGTCGCCGCAGCAGGTCTCGGCCTGTTTCATCCTGGCCGTCGACGACTCGATGGACTCGATCCTGAACTGGTACAAGGAAGAGGGGCTGATCTTCAAGGGCGGCTCCGGCGCCGGCCTGAACCTGTCCCGGATCCGTTCGTCCAAGGAGCTGCTGCAGTCCTCCGGCGGCACCGCCTCCGGCCCGGTCTCCTTCATGCGCGGTGCGGACGCGAGCGCCGGGACGATCAAGTCCGGCGGCGCCACCCGGCGGGCGGCCAAGATGGTCGTGCTGGACGTCGACCACCCCGACATCGAGGAGTTCGTCGAGACCAAGATGCGCGAGGAGGAGAAGATCCGCGTCCTGCGCGACGCGGGCTTCGACATGGACCTCGGCGGCCGCGACATCACCTCGGTCCAGTACCAGAACGCGAACAACTCCGTCCGGGTCACCGACGAGTTCATGCGCGCGGTCGAGGAGAAGGGCGAGTTCGGCCTGCGGGCACGCCTGGACAACTCGGTGATCGAGACCGTCGACGCGCGGCAGCTGTTCGACAAGATCTCCCAGGCCGCGTGGGCCTGCGCCGACCCGGGCCTGCAGTACGACGACACCATCAACGACTGGCACACGACGCCGGAGACGGGCCGGATCACCGCGTCCAACCCGTGCTCGGAGTACATGCATCTGGACAACTCGTCCTGCAACCTCGCGTCGCTGAACCTGATGAAGTTCCTCCGTGACGACGACATGTTCGACTCGGAGAAGTTCGTCAAGGCCGTCGAGCTGATCATCACCGCGATGGACATCTCGATCTGCTTCGCCGACTTCCCGACCGAGCCGATCGGCGAGACCACCCGCGCCTACCGGCAGCTGGGTATCGGTTACGCCAACCTCGGTGCGTTGCTGATGGCAACAGGTCACGCTTACGACTCCGACGGCGGTCGCGCACTGGCGGGCGCTATCACGTCGCTGATGACCGGTACGTCGTACCGGCGGTCGGCCGAGCTGGCCGGCGTCGTCGGCGCGTACGACGGCTTCGAGCGGAACAAGGACGCGCACACCCGGGTGATGCGCAAGCACGCCGCGGCCAACGACGCGATCCGGACCATCCACGACATCGACAAGGACGTCCACACCCACGCCACGCAGGCGTGGGAGGGCGTGCTGAAGATCGGTGCGAAGAACGGCTGGCGCAACGCGCAGGCCTCGGTGCTCGCGCCGACCGGCACCATCGGCTTCATGATGGACTGCGACACGACCGGTATCGAGCCGGACTTCTCGCTGGTCAAGTTCAAGAAGCTGGTCGGCGGCGGCTCGATGCAGATCGTCAACCAGACGGTCCCGCGGGCGCTGCGGCAGTACAACTACACCGAGGAGACGATCGAGGCGATCGTCGAGTACATCGCGGAGAACGGTCACGTCGTGGACGCGCCCGGCCTGAAGCCGGAGCACTACGAGATCTTCGACACCGCGATGGGTGAGCGCGCCATCAAGCCGATGGGCCACGTGCGGATGATGGCGGCGGCGCAGCCGTTCCTGTCCGGCGCGATCTCGAAGACGGTGAACCTGCCGGAGACCGCGACGGTCGAGGAGATCGCCGACGTCTACTTCCAGGGCTGGAAGCTCGGCCTGAAGGCGCTGGCCGTCTACCGCGACAACTGCAAGGTCGGCCAGCCGCTGGCCGACGCCAAGGCGAAGAAGGCCGCCGACTCCGCGTCGGCCGACGACGCGGTCGCGGCCCAGGCCGCCGTCGCGGAGAAGATCGTCGAGAAGGTCATCGAGTACCGGCCGACCCGCAAGCGTCTGCCGAAGTCGCGGCCGTCGCGGACCACGTCGTTCGCGGTCGGTGGCGCCGAGGGCTACATGACGGCGGGCTCCTACCCCGACGACGGCCTCGGCGAGGTCTTCCTCAAGATGGGCAAGCAGGGCTCGACGCTGGCCGGCGTGATGGACGCGTTCTCGATCGCGATCTCGATCGCCCTCCAGCACGGTGTGCCGCTGGAGACCTACGTGCAGAAGTTCACCAACCTGAAGTTCGAGCCCGCCGGTCTGACCGACGACCCGGACGTCCGGATGGCGCAGTCGATCATGGACTACATCTTTCGTCGGCTTGCTCTGGACTACCTGCCCTTCGACGAGCGCGCGGCCCTCGGCATCTACTCCGCCGAGGAGCGTTCCCGTCAGCTCGACACCGGCTCCTACGAGCCGGCCCCCGTCGAGGTCTCCGAGGCCGAGTCACTGAAGTCGGTCGAGCCGATCGCCGAGGTGACCGAGGTCGAGAAGCCCGCCGAGGCAGCCGCCGCCAAGCCGGTCGACACCTCCACGGTCCGCACCACCGCCGAGATGTTCGAGCTGATCACCGGCACCTCGGTGGACGCCCCGCTCTGCTTCACCTGCGGCACCAAGATGCGCCCCAGCGGTTCCTGCTACGTCTGCGAAGGCTGCGGCAGCACCTCCGGCTGCAGCTGACCCACAACTGAATGCACTCCGGCCCCCGGGAACTTCCCACTTCCCCCGGGGGCCGCGGTGCGTCTGGGTGGCACTCTGCGCGGATAGCGTTCGGTGCCATGCGCATATCGATCCGCCCCTTGGCTCTGACCGCTGTACTGACCTTCGCCGCGACCGGCTTCGTGACCGCGCCGGCGCGCGCTGCGGCCGTCGTACCAGCTGACTGCGGTGTCTGGACGACGGCGTACCAGTCGTCCGGTCAGCGCGTTTCCTACGGCTACACCAATCAGCAGACCCAGGTCGTCTCCTACCCGGGAGACACACTTCCTTGGGTGCCGACCGCCCAACAGCAGCTCGGCGGCGCCGGCGACATCGACCTGTTCATCAGCAGTGAGCTCGTCACGCACCCGACCGACGGCTACATCTACGCGCTCGAGCGCCGCGGTGAGCGGACCAATGGTGTCTGGAAGATGACTCGCAATGAGCTCAAGCGGCTGTCGTCGGGCTTCGCAGGTACGCGCGTGCTGGCCTACGGCTACCCGTACCTCTATCGCGTCGCCGGTACGTCGCTCTTCCGGCACGAGGTCTCGTACACCGACGGCGCCTGGGCCGTGTCGGCGCCGGTGCGGTTGGCCTCGACCAACTGGGACGGCGTCAAGACGTTCACCTTCGAACGCACTGAAGGGACCGGCGCGGCGGCGGTCGACGTACTGATCGGCACCAAGAGCAACGGCGAGCTCAAGGAGTGGCGCATCAACCGCGCGACGCCGACCAGCATCTCGTCGACCGTCCTGAAGACGACCGGTTTCAGCACCTTCGGCAGCCTCAGCACCGGCTACTGCCAGGAGCACCCGGCTGGGCGTCCGCTGCTCGGCATCACGCCGGCCGGCGCAGCCTCGGCGTACTTCGACGCCACTGCGAACGACCGCAGTGGCGCCGACATCACCGGAGGCTCGCTCGGTGCACTCGGCTGGACCGGCAAGGCCTATGGCCAGTAGGGCTCAGGTCGCGAACGAGCCGGTCACGACCGAGTAGGACTCGACCCCGTCGCGCGACGACCACAGGCGGATACGGACCAGGGTGCCGTCGGGCACCGAGAAGTTGCAGAACGAGAAGCCCTGGTAGTCGGCCACGGTGGTGTCGTCGAAGCACTCGTGCGCGTCGTACCAGAAGCCGACCTGGCTCTGGTACAGCTGAATGGCCGCCCGAGCGCTGTAGCCGTCAACCTGGTCGTCGTGCACCCCGAGCCACTCGCCATCCGTGCAGTAGATGGCGGCGCTGAGCCGCGAGTTGAGTAGTTCCCTGGAGGGATGGTTGTAGCAGTTCGCCATCGTGTTGGCATACGCCGGTGCAACGGTCAGCACGGAGGTGGCGAGCAGACCGGCGGCAAGCCCGGTAGCAACGCGTCTGATGGAGAAGGGCATGGGGCGGCTCCCAGTCGTCGTGATCGGAACGCAGATCATAGGCCGACGGCTGGGAGCGCTTCCAGCAGTTTCTAGTGACCGAAGCGGTCTGAGTCGGCGGCCGCCTTGCCCGTACCGTCGAGGGCAGTCAGCGTGGCGAGCTGGTCAGGCGAGAGATCGAAATCGAAGACCGTGAGGTTCTCCGCCAGCCGATCGGGATCGGCAGACTTGGGAATCGGTACGACGTCCTGCTGCGTCGCCCAGCGCAGGACGACCTGGCCCGGCGTGCGGCCGTGGTCCTTCGCGATCTCCTGGACGATCGGGTTGTCGAGAAGGTCGGTGCCTTTGCCCAGAGGGCTCCACGCCTCGGTGACGATCCCGTGGGCGGCGTGGAACTCGCGCTCGGCCGGCTTCGCCCAGACCGGACTGAGCTGGACCTGATTGACCTCCGGCGCGATGCCGGTCTCGTCGATCAGGCGCTGGAGCTGCGTCGGTTTGAAGTTCGACGTACCGATGGCTTTGACGAGTCCTGCTTCACGCAGCGCGATCAGTCCTTGCCAGGCCTCGACGTACTGATCCTGGTCCGGGTTCGGCCAGTGGATCAGCAACAGGTCGAGGTAGTCGACGCCGAGCTTCTCCGCGCTGGCTTCGAAGGCCGTCCGGACGCCGTCGACGCTGTGCCACCGCTTGTTGAACTTCGACGTCACGAAGACCTCAGCGCGCGGTCCCTGCCGGAGCGCTCGTCCGACGCCGGTCTCGTTGCGGTAGTTCTCGGCCGTGTCGATCAGCCGGTAGCCCAGTTCGAGCGCGTGCCCGACCGTTCGCTCGGCCTCCGCATCGTCCATTGGCCAGGTGCCCAGCCCGACCCGCGGCATCGCCGTTCCGTGACTCAACGTGACTGTCGGGACATCGTTCATCGGTCTCCTCCTCGGCAGCGACTCTCCGGCCACCGTACGCCGTTCACCGTCCGCTGCCGGTCCCGGATCCCGTCGTACGGCGTACGGGCGGGTGGGTGTCTCAGCCCCCGTATCGGGGGCGCGAATTGTCGGAGGCGTGGTCCATGATGGAAGCCTTGCGGGGAACGAATCGCGTTGGAGGGTGGGCGAATGCGCAATCGGCTGATCACTCTGGTGGACCTCGGACTCGACAGTTCCTTCGACGCCTCGATGACGTTCGTCCAAGGCATCACCGGCAACATCAACGCCGGCTGGGACGAGCCCTTCATCGACGTGAACTTCGTCCGCACGCGTGACCACGAGACCGCCTTCTCCGCTCTGACCACCCCCTCCACGGTCCTGCACGTGATGGCACACGGTGACCACAGCGAAGAGCCCTCCTTCCTCTCCACCGACGGCCGCACCCAGGTCTCCCTGCGCTCCCTGGCCGACTGGTTCCTCGACCGCCAATGGGGCATCTCCAGCGGCGTCGTCATCGCCGACGGCTGCAAAACCGGCATCGGCAAGTGGCAACGCGCCATCCGCGACTGCCTCCAGGACGACATCACCTACATCGGCACCAGCACCGTCGTCGGCTGGTACGAAGCCACCGTCTTCTGCTCCGCCTTCTACGGCGCCCTCGTCCGCAACCGCGGCCTCGGCCGCACCCCCGCCGAACAAGGCTGGGACGCCGCCAACCGAGCCATCAGCGCCTACGAAACCCTCACCGACGCCCGCTGCCCCTACAAACCCGTCCTCCTCACCCCCTCCCGCCGAGCCCTCCGCTCCCTCACGGGCTAGTGCTGGTAGGTCGGAGCAGCCGGACTCGCCTCCGGCTGCTCCGAGTTGGTGGGCGCTTCGGGGGAGCGCGGAATTGGGTCGGGGTTGGGAGGCGGGGGCGACACGCTTCGGGGGGCTGGGGTGGGGTGGGCGTGTGAGACTTTGGGAGGGCTCGCCGTGGGGTGAGGTCCGTGGTCTGGGTTGCCGGTGACCTGGATGGCGTGAGGACGGGGAAGCCGTCCGCTGCGCATTGGCTGCTCTGCTGACGTCTGCCCGACGCGGTGAAGGAACGCCACCATGAAGCTCCATCGGAACTCCCTTCTGACGGCCGCCGTGATCGTTGTGGTGCTGTACGTCGTGTCGCTGGTGGTCGGGTTGCCGGCCTGGGCGGCGGTCGTGCTCAGCGTGGTGCTGCTCGTCTTGCTGGCGGTGGTGTGGAAGCAGCCCGAGGTGCCGAAGCCCGTGGTGCACACCGTGCAGGCTGCGCCGGCGCCCGTCGTACTGCCCGAGCCGGTGTTCTCCGGGCCTCCGACGCGGACTGTTGTGGATGTGCGGTTGCCGTCGGCATCGGCGGACTTCCAGTTCAGCTTCTCGGCGATCGTGCAGTGGTCGTCGGTGTTGTCGGGGTCGCGGCATGCCGATCTCGGTGCGGTGGCAGTGGATGCCTTGCTGAAGCGGGCTCGGGCCTTGACCACCGAATTGCAGGTGACCGAGGAAGCGCTGAACCAGCAACATCTTGCGTCGGTCTTGGGCGAACCAGCGCTCGACGACAGGGGACAGGTGCGTTGCTGGGCGACCGAGGTGCGGCTGCGGCTGCCTGATGCGGATCACAAGCACCTGCAGCATCTCGCCGCCCTGCATCGGCTCGAGCAGACGACCTTGATCGAGCGCCGGATGGAGCAGGACAAGCGTGCGTATCTGAAGGACGACGTCTTCGCCACGCCTGGATCGGCGGCAGTGTGGTGGCTCGCCAACCATCCTGGCGAGGTCGAGAACGCGCGCGGACTGCTCGACACACTCGCCGATCTGTCCGCTGCCGCGAACGACCTGCCGGTACGCCGGACCTCGGCCGAGGCGGTCGAGCAGCCGAAGCCGACCCGCGCCGAACTGGAGTTCGCCGCGGCGGTTGACGATCTGCTCGAAGTGGAGCCGCCCCGACCGGAGCAGTCGGCGAAGTCGAACGGCACTACACCGCGCGCCGTCGAGGAACGGGCCACGCGCAACGGAACTCAGCCTGCCGAGGAATCTCGCGGCGAGTATCGCGAGCAGTTCTACTCGGAGTAGGCCGGCGCGACGGGCTGTCTGCAGGGACCCGCCGCGCCGGGGTCGGTGATCACTCATTCGTCCAGCCAGCGAATGGTCGTGGAGCCGTTGTGGCCGTGGATCGTGAGCAGGGCGTCGATGCCATCGGCCCAGACTGTGGTGGTCGGATAGCGGCCGCCCCAGTGCAGCGCCACCGATCCGTCGGTCCACTCGACGCCTTCGGCGACGACGCCCGTCCCGCTGATGCCGGAGACGTCGACGTGGCGCACGAGCTGAAAACAGCGCGGCCCTGCCTCGCTGGCAACCTTCAGATGACGTCGCCGCGAAGATCTCCGCGGCAGCGTCGCGGTCCTACCGGTGATCTCGTCCATGGCCCAAGTCAACGCGCGGACGCCCGCCCTCACCAGGAACTCAACCGGTATCCACAGGGCAGAAATTAGGAACTCCGATGGTCACCCGATCGCCGTAGTCTGATTGCAAGGAGTGATCAACGCCCCAGGGGAGTGATAGCGATGACAGTCATCGATGAATGGACCGGCCGGCATGCGAACGCCTTGCGGGCAGCGCTGCGGCTGACCAACGAGGCGTTCGCCGAGCATCTGGGCATCTCGCCACGCACGGTCACCAAGTGGCGAGAGAGACCGGAGATGGTGCCGAGTGCGCAGCTACAGGAGGCGCTCGACACCTCGCTGCGAGACGCGGGGCCAGATGCGAAGCTGCGCTTCACCGCCAACCTCGGCCTTGAAGATCAGCCGCTACCACTCGACCAGGCCGCGTTGACGCAGCTCAACACCGCCATTGGAGACCTCGCGCGCGTGCTGGCGCGATTGGAGCTGGCCGAACGACAGCGGTGACGGCCACACCGTTTTCGGTCAGGTCCGCGGGGGCACTGGTTGAGCGTTCCGCACGGGGATCCGCCCGACCTAGGAGATACACATGCCTACCCGCCGAGCATCCGCGACAGGATCCAGGACCATCGCCATCATCGTCGCTGTGTGGTTGTTGATCGGCCTAGCGGCCGCGGGACAGCGGCACTACTTCTCCGGCTCCGATGCGAGCTGCGCCAAGATCGGCACCGTCCTCCTGACCGTCGTCGCCGGCCCGTTGAACTATGTCGGCGCCAACCCCAAGATCGACTGCACCGCGCCGCAACCGTCCAAGTAGCCCAGGCTCCCACGTAGCGTTCCGTTGAACCGCCGAGGAGGCAACGTGGACGTACTGCGGGACGGGATCGAGACCGATCGCGAGGACTTCGGGGTGCCCGGCGTCAGCTGGGCCGTCATCGAGAACGGCGAGATCAGCGCCACCGGCACCGCCGGCGTTCTCGAGGCAGGCAAACCCGCGGAGGTCGAGCAGGGCACGGTGTTCCAGGCCGCTTCGATCAGCAAACCAGTCGCTGCATTCGCGATGCTGCGGCTGGTGGATCGAGGCCTGCTCGACCTGGACGAAGACGTCAACAGCCGCCTCACGTCATGGCAGGTGCCGCCGACTCGTGGTTGGCAGCCTGTCGTCACCTTGCGGCAGTTGGCGAGTCACAGCGCGGGCATGACAACACCTGGGTTCCCGGGCTACCACCCTGATGCACCGTTGCCGACAACGCTCGAGATCCTGACGGGGACCGCTCCGAGCAATACCGCAGGACCGCGCGTCGAGCGCATCCCGGGCACACAGTTCGCGTACTCGGGTGGCGGAACGACAGTCATCCAGCAGCTGCTCGAAGATGTGACCGGCACACCGTTCCCCGACCTCATGCGTGAGCTGGTTCTCGAACCACTGGGGATGTCCGCGAGTACGTTCGCGCAACCGCTGCCGCCGGGATTCGCGGAGAGCGCGGCGATTGGGCACGACGAGTCAGGTGAGCCGGTAGACGGTGGCCGCCACGTGTACCCGGAACTCGCTGCCGCGGGTCTGTGGACCACGCCGAGCGATCTGGCCAGATTCGGGATCGGCATCCAGGAGTCGTACGCCGGTGCCGACGGAGCGCTCGTGTCGCCGGAGCTGGCGCGGCAGATGCTGACACCCGTGATCGAGATGGGCGAGCCGATCGCCGGCCTGACTCACCTGGGGATCGGTCCGTTCTTGAACGCTTCCGGGCGACTCTTCGGTCACAGCGGAGGGAACCTCGGATTCCGCTGCAACCTGCTGGTCGATCGAGAGACCGGGTACGGCGCCGCCGTGATGACGAACTCCGACGCAGGCCACCGGCTGGCGCTTCGGGCGTTCGCGACAGCGGGATCGTCGTACGGGTGGGAGGACTATCGGCCCGCGGAAGGGTTGTCCGATACGCCGGCGGCCGAGGCTCTGATGGAGCTCGCCGGCGACTACCGGCTCGGCGATCGGGTGCGGTTCAGCGTGCGAGCTTGGGGGAGTGGGCTGGAGGTCACCTTCGAAGGGCAACCGCCGCTGCGGTTCTTCGCCCTGTCGGCCACCCACTTCATGGCCTCGGGGACCCAGGCCGAGCTGGAGCTGCGGGACGGCCGACTGGTCTTCCAGCAACCGGGTCTCGAGCTCGACTGCACGCGGGAATAGTCGACGGATCGGGCCGGTTACATCTGATGCCGTCCGGTACAAGACCCCCGGGCCTCAACCTCAGCCGCTTCGAGCGGCTACTCGCCGAGAGGCGTCTGCTGGACGGTGCGGTACGGGACAGGTGGGAGCCGGCTGGACCGGCTTCCACCCCCGATTTGCATCTTGAGGGTGAACATCAGTAGTGTTCTTCTTGTTGGGAGCGAGTGCAGGACGCGGAAGCGGCCGGACCTCCTAACCCACCTCAAGTAAGCGCAGCTGAGACGCGTCTACGGACTCGGATCGGCCGCTGAAACACGAGGTGACTGCGAAGAAAGTAGCCGATTTGACCGGCTGCGGACAGAACAGTAAAGTTTGGCGGGTTGCCCCGGAGCTTCGAATGAGAGTTTGAAGCGCGGTGTGCGTCCGATTCTTGAGAACTCAACAGCGTGCCGAAAGTCAATGCCGAAATTTAGCATTAACCCCGTACACAGGCATTAGGCGATCCTCCTAGCCCCTGGTCTTCGACTTGTGGGTGCGGGTTTTGTTTTGTCTGTGTTCGGATTCCTTTGAATGTAATTTCTGGATTCAAGTCAGTTTGATTTGTTTCTGTTCAAAGGATCAATCGATGTTGTTGACTGTGTCGGGTCCTTTCGGGGGTTCGGCTTGTCTATATTTTTCAACGGAGAGTTTGATCCTGGCTCAGGACGAACGCTGGCGGCGTGCTTAACACATGCAAGTCGAGCGGTAAGGCCCCTTCGGGGGTA
>NZ_JBEXCU010000006.1:0-521119 GCF_040605415.1 Kribbella sp. NPDC005582 | reverse complement strand
CGTCCACGAAGTCGAGAGGCGAGGTGTGCGGCGCTGAACAGCGCTCGCCACCTCGCCTTCGTCGTGTTGTGCGGCTGCGCTTCGCTTGCCGCCGGCGGGGGCTCCGCCACCCGCACCCCCTGATGCCTTCGCTTCGCTCGGCAGCTGGGGCTGAGGCCGCGAGTACGGTTCCGGGCCGGGTCTGGTGCACTTCGGTATGAACCGGGTCTGGCTGTTTGGCTTGTGATCGAGCCGGCGGGACTGATGGGCGGTCATGGAGCCGGGGCGGGACCGGTGCGCTTTGCTGTGAACCGGGTTGGGCTGGTTTGGCGTGCGATGGACCGGCGCGTGCTGGGTGGCGCGCGAGCTCATGTCGGTGGGCGCGTGCTGGGAGTGTGCGCGGAGGTGGTGCGAACTCACAAGGCCCGGCGCCGAGCGGGCGCGTTGCCGGTGAACTGGCGCGGAGTCAGCGCGCTGCCGGTGGGCCGGCGCGGAGTTGGCGCGCTCGGGCAGGCCCTCCCGCGGGAGCCGCGATTGAACGAGCCTGGTGCGGGTGGATGGCGCTGGAGGCGAGCTGGGGCTGGATGGGCGCCTGCGTTGGAGTGAGCCCGCGCGTTGGAGTGAGCCCGCGCGTTGGAGTGGGCGCCTGCGTTGGAGTGGGCGCGTGCGTTGGAGCGCTCCCCTCGAGCTGCTGTTCGGCTGGTGAACCGGCGCGAGGTCGGCGCGAAGGGAAGACCTGGTGTGGTCGTAGCGCGGACAGCCGAGGGCTGAGTCGTTGTGGGCTTAGGTGGTGAGGTTGGCGGCTGGGGTTTTGGGGTTGAGTTGCGGGAAGTGGGTGGTGATGGTTAGGCCGCCTTGGGGGTGGGGGGTGGTGGTGAGGGTGGCTTGGTGAGCTTGGGCTACGGCGTTGACGATGGCTAGGCCTAGGCCGTGGCCTTCGGGGTGGGCGGATTGTTTGTGGAAGGGGGCGAAGAGGGACTGGACTTCGGCGGGCGGGACGGGTGGGCCGGTGTTGGTGACTGTCAGGGTTGGTTGGTTGCCGAGGAGGGCGGTGGTGATCGTGACGTGGCCGTGGGGGTGGTTGTGGCGGATGGCGTTGTCGATGAGGTTGGCTACCAGGCTCTCGATGAGGCGGGGGTCGCCTGTGGTTGGGGCCGGCGACAGCTGTACGGCGACGCGGATGCCGCGCTGTGTTGCGTGGTCGTGGCGGGTGGCGAGGACTCGCTCGACGACTTGTGACAGGTCGATGGGGTCTCGGCGGGAGGTTCCGCGTTCGCTGGTGGCGAGGACCAGGAGAGCTTCGACGATTCGCTCTTGGTGTTCGCCGAGAGCGAGCGCTTCGCGGCAGACCGTTCGCAGGGTCTGGGCGTCGGCCGCGGGGTCGGCCAGGGCTACTTCGAGGAGGGTACGGAGGCCGGCTAGCGGCGTACGGAGTTCGTGGGAGGCGTTGGCGACGAAGTGACGTTGAGCGTCGAACGAGGCTTGCAGACGGGTGAACAGGTCGTCGAGGGTGTGGCCGAGCTCGGTCAGCTCATCGGTGGGCTCGCCGAGGTCCAGGCGCTGGTGCAGGTCGCTGGTCGAGATGACCTTGGCCGCGGCGGTGATCGCGCGGAGCGGACGGAGGAATCGGCCGGCGACGAACCAGCCGAGAGCCAGCGCGACCGGGATCAGGACGACCAGCGCGACGGCGGAGGCCGTCAGCGTCTGCGGCAGGCTGAGTCCGCTCCCGGTTCCGGTGATGACACCCGGACGAGGCCGGCCTTCGGGGGCGACCGACTGAGCGCCCGTGAGCGGGATGAAGACGGCGAGGAGCACCACGACACCGGCGGCGTAGATACCCGTCGCGTAGGCGAGCGCAAGCCGCGTCTGCAACGACCTTCGGGCGATCGGCGGGGCTGTCACGACGATCCGATCCGGTAACCGCCTTCGCGGACGGTCTCGATCGCGGGTGGTTCGCCGAGCTTGGATCGCAATCGGTGCACGGTGTGTTTGACAGCGCTGCTGAACGGGTCGGCGGCTTCGTCCCAGACGCGTTCGAGCAGGTCCTCGGCCGAGATGACCAGGCCGGGCGCGGACAGCAGACATTCCAGCAGCGCGAACTCCTTGGGGCTCAGGTCGAGTCGCCGGCCGGCGCGCGACGCCGTACGGCGAGCTGGATCGAGGGTGATGTCCCCGCAGGTCAGGATGGGCGGGAGCGGCGGGCCGGTACGGCGGGCCAGGGCGCGGATGCGGGCGACCATTTCGGCGAACGCGAACGGTTTGGGCAGGTAGTCGTCGGCACCGAGGCCGAGTCCGTCGACGCGGTCCTCGACAGTGTCGGACGCGGTGAGCATCAGGACGCGGGTCTCGCAGCGGCTCTGGACGAGCTGCCGGCAGATCTCGTCCCCGTGGACGCCGGGCAGATCCCGGTCGAGCAGCACCACGTCGTACCGGGTGACGGCCAGGCGCTCAAGGGCTGCGGTTCCGTCCAGTACGACGTCGACCGCCATCCCCTCGCGGCGTAGTCCGGTGCCGATGGAGCGAGCCAGGACCTCGAAGTCCTCGACCACCAGGATCCTCATACCTCGACGATGCCAGATCGCAGGTCGCAGCCGGGTCGCAGCGGATGCGACGCGGCTGAAACCGGCCGCCACGTACAACCAACGGCATGACTCCACTGCGAACCTCAGGGATCGTCGTCACCGGACTGCGCAAGCGCTTCGGTGCGACCTTGGCCCTCGACGGGATGTCCTTCGCCGTCCGCCCGGGACTGGTGACTGGCTTCGTCGGGCCGAACGGCGCCGGCAAGTCCACCACGATGCGGGTGATCCTCGGCCTCGACGCCGTCGACGAGGGCACCGCACTGATCGACGGCCGGCCCTATCGAAGCCTTCGGCGTCCGATGACCCGGGTCGGATCGTTGCTGGACGCGGACGCGCTGCATCCCAGCCGGAGCGCTCGTAACCACCTGTTGTGGCTGGCGCATTCACAGGGTCTGCCCGGGCGCCGGGTGGATCAGGTGATCGACGAGGTCGGCCTGTCGCCGGCCGCCCGGCGAGGAGCCGGCGGCTACTCGCTCGGCATGCGTCAGCGACTCGGGATCGCCACGGCTCTGCTCGGTGATCCGCCGATCATCATGCTCGACGAACCCTTCAACGGCATGGATCCGGAAGGCATCGTCTGGATGCGCGGTTTCCTGCGGTCGTTGGCCGCGCAGGGCCGCGCGGTACTGGTCTCCAGCCACCTGATGAGCGAGTTGCAGGACACGGCCGATCAGCTGGTGGCCGTCGGGCGCGGCAAGGTCATCGCCGACACCAGCGTGACCGGCCTCATCGAGAGCGCGTCGAGGAGCCGCGTCGCCGTCCGGACGCCTGCCCCGGAGAGCGCGACGACAGTGCTTGTCCGGGCCGGCGCGACCGTGGCGACGCGCTCCGACAGCATCACCGTCTCCGGGCTCACCCCTGATCACATCGTGTCGCTCCTGCACGACGAGGCGGTGCCGTTCTCGGAGGTGTCCGCGCATCGCGCCACGCTGGAAGAGGCCTACCTGGAACTCACCCGCACCGCGGTCGAGTTCCGCGCCGAGACAGCGCCGGAGGTGCCACGATGACCGGTCTGCACGCGGAGTGGTGCAAGTTCAGGACGGTCCGGGGCTGGTTGATCGGGATGACGGCGGCGGCACTGATGATGGTGCTGTTCGCGCTGCTCGCCGGGATCAGCAGCAACCAGAAGAACTCCCCCGCAGTTCCAGTCGGACCGAGCGGCGGGCCGGTCACCGACAGCTTCTACTTCGTGCACCAGCCGCTGGCCGGGGACGGCAGCATCACTGTTTCGGTCGCCGCACTCGACAGCACGATCCCGGCCGGTCCCGGAGACCTGCGATCCGGCGTCGTGCCGTGGGCGAAGGCCGGTCTCGTGATCAAGAAGGACACCAGCCAGGGCTCGCCGTACGCCGCGATCATGCTGACTGGCGGCCACGGCGTACGGATGCAGCACGACTATGATCACGACCTGGCTGGTCCCGCGTCTGCCCGCTGGCTGCGGCTGGAGCGGTCCGGCGACGCAATCACCGGCTACACCTCCATCGACCGAGTGAACTGGACCAAGGTCGGTACCGCGCAGGTGCGGGGCCTCGGCCCGCAACCGCAGGTCGGGCTCTTCGTCGCCTCTCCCCCGGCTGTGAGCGGCGGCGGCACCGCCGGCACCGTCTCGAGAGCTGTCTTCGGAGACCTCCGTACGACGGATGGCTGGGCCGGCGGCCACTGGACCGGCGACCAGATCGGCGCCGAATCGCCGACCTTCGCCGGTTATCCGGAGCAGAGCGAGGGCTCCTTCACCGCGTCGGGCCACGAGTTCACGGTCACCGGCGCCGGTGACATCGCGCCCGCCGTCCGCGACAGTCTGCCAACCGGTGCTCAGCTCCGGGACATCCTCACCGGAACGTTCGCCGCGCTGATCGTGGTGATCGTCGTGGGCGCGCTGTTCATCACCGAGGAGTACCGGAGCACGATGATTCACCTCACCCTCGCCGCGAGTCCGCGACGCGGCCGGGTCCTCGCAGCCAAGGCGGCCGTGCTGTGGACCGTCACCTTCGTCGTCGGGGCACTCGGGGCGATCCTCGCGACTCCACTCGGTGAGAGCCTTGCTCAGGGCAACGGTGTCTACATCTTCCCGGTGTCGTCGTCGACCCAGCTGCGGGTCGCGCTCGGGACCGCAGTCATGCTCGCGACCGCCGCGGTCCTGGCCCTCGCCGTCGGAACCATCGTCAGGCAGAGCGCGGGCGCGGTCACCACGGTCGTCCTGGCCATCGTGTTGCCGTACCTGCTGATCGCCGTGCCGTTCATCCCTGCGAGCGTGTCCAAGGTGGTGGCGACCGTGACGCCGGGCGCTGCCTTCGCCATACAGCAGACCCTCGTGCAGTACGACCAGGTCGCGAGCAACTACACGCCGTACTACGGCTACTACCCGCTTCCGCCGTGGGCCGGGATCGCCGTGCTGGCCGCCTACGCCCTGGCAAGCCTCGCCGTCGCCGCTGTCCTGCTCAACCGGAGGGACGCATGAGACTCGCCCTGCACGCCGAGTTGACCAAGTTGCGGACTGTCGCCGCCCCACTCTGGCTTCTGGTCGGCTCCATCGCGGCAACCGTGGCTTCGAGCGCAGCGGCCGTCTCGGTGATCAGTGCCGATGACGCGGCCGACCTCACGCTCATCGGCGTCGATCTCGGTCAGGCGCTGGTCGTAATCGTGGCCGTACTGATCATCAGCGGCGAGTACAGCTCGGGCATGATGCGCACCAGCCTGGCCGCGGTGCCGCGACGTACGACGCTGTTCTTGTCCAAGATGGTCGTGCTCACCGGCATCGTGGCGGTCGCTGGAACGGTCGCGGTCCTCGGGGCAGTGCTCGCCGGGCGTCTCATTCAGCCCGCTGCCGACGGTACGACGCCGCGCGCAATGGCCGGAGCGGTCCTCTACCTGGTCCTGATCGGACTGCTCAGCCTCGGCATCGCAACCGCCGTACGGGACTCCGCCGCCAGCCTTGGAGTCGTGCTCGGTCTGCTCTACGTCGTACCGATCGTCTCCCAGACCATCAGTGACCCGGACTGGCGGCGCCTTCTCGAGAAACTCGCCCCGATGACCGGCGGTCTCGGCGTCACCGCCGCGTGGGCTGCCGCCGCACTCCTGATCGGTGGTCTGCTCCTCCACGCGCGCGACTCGTAGTCCTACATCCTCAGGTGGGAGGCGCCGTTGAAGTCGAGGATGGTGCCGGTGGCGAACTCGGCGGCGGGGCTGGCCAGGTAGAGGATGGCGGCGGCTACTTCGGTGGGGGCGGCTACTCGTTCGAGGGGGCTTTCGAGGCGGCGGCGGTCGTAGCCTTCGCCGGCCAAGTTTTCGGCGGCCATGTCGGTGGTGGTCCAGCCGGGGGCGATGGCGGTGACGGCTATGCCGTCGGGGCCGAGGGCTCGGGCGAGGGACTGGGTGAAGGAGACGAGGGCGGCTTTGGAGGCGCCGTACGCCGGTTGGTTGGGTTCGCCGCGGAAGGCGCCGCGGGAGGAGACGTTGATGATGCGGCCGCCGCGGGGCATGTGGCGGACGGCGCACCAGGTGGCGTTCGCGGGGCCGATGAGGTTCACGGCGAGGGTGTCGGTCCAGGCCCGCTGCCACTCGGAGTACGTCGTCTCGCGGATCCGGTGCGGGTGATAGACGCCCGCGTTGTTGACCAGTACGTCGATGCGGCCCAACTCCACAGCGGCCGAATCAACCATGTCCCGTACGGCGTCCGGGTCGGCCAGATCAGCGTGGACGAGGACATGCCCGCTGCCGGGCAGGCCGGCGAGGACCTGTTCGGCGGCCGAACGGGAGGAGCTGTAGTGGACGGCGACCCGGTCGCCGTCGGTGGCGAAGGCGTGGGCGGTGGCGGCACCGATGCCTCGAGAGGCACCGGTGATCAGAACGGCACGATCCATGGACCGATCATGTCAGGACCTATCGCGGCTTGATGTCGCGGCGGTAGGACTTGCTCGCCCGCACCCACTCCTTCTTGGCCAGCGCCCGCGCTCGCACATCCGAGCGCCGCGCCATGTACGCCGCCTCCTTGCGCAGCTGCACCCAGCTCTCGTAGCGGCGGTGCGGCAGCGTCCCGTCCTCCAGCGCGGCCTTCACCGCGCACCCCGGCTCACCGTCGTGCGAACAGTCCTTGAAGCGACAGTTCTCAGCCAGCGACGTCACATCGGGGAACGCAGCGGCCAGTCCCTCCCCCGACTCCTGCAGACCGATCCCCCGCAGCCCCGGAGTGTCGATCACCACGCCACCAGCCGGCAGTACGACGAGCTCACGACGTACCGACGTGTGGCGCCCCTTGCCGTCCTCGCGAATCGCTTGCACGTCGAGCAGTTCCACACCGGCGAGCGCGTTCACGAGTGACGACTTACCCGCGCCACTCGACCCGAGCAGCGCGAGCGTTGCGTCCCCCGCCAGCAACTCACGCACCGCGTCCAGGCCGGCACCGGTCGCCGTACTGCACACCAGTACGTCGGCCCCCGGCGCAGCCGCTGCCACATCCTCGGCCACGGCCTCGGCATCGCCGACCAGATCGGACTTCGTCAGTACGACGACCGGCCGAGCCCCGCTCTCCCACGCGAGTGCGAGGAACCGCTCGATCCGGCCGATGTTCGGCTCCGGGTGCAGGCCGACCACGATGGCGATCACGTCGACGTTCGCGGCCAGCATCTGGCCTTTCGACGTACCGCTGACTTCCGCGCGGACGATCGCCGTACGGCGTGGAGCCAGCGATTCGACGGTGATGCGGTCGTCCGGCCAGTGCCGCAGCACCGCCCAGTCCCCTGTGCAGGGCGCTGCGTGCGCGTCACCGGCGATCGCGCCGAGGAGCCCGCCGGACCACGAGGCGCGGACGGGACCGTCCCCGGTGAGTACTGTCGCCAGGCCCTTGTCGACCCGGGCGACGCGTCCCGGCACGAGCTCGGCCGGAACGGTTTCGAAGAATTCGGCCGTGGAACTGTCCAGTCCCAGAGCCTGCAGTGTCACGGACATGACGAACCTTTCGGAAGGTCCGGCCGCGAGGTCAGCTCAGCGGACGGAAAAACAGGAGACAACGGCCCGGTGGTAGGCCAGTTGGTGGCTCATGGCGGGGTGCCTCCCTTCCAAGCTCTGCGGGTCCTGATCGAGGACCGGTGATCGCGACGCGACCAGCCTATGTCGTCCGATTCGTCGTGCGCACCGGGTTTTCGGTCACCGGCTCCGGCGCCTCTTCCGGTTCCGGCTCCGGCTCGGGTTCAGCGACAGCGGGCGAGGGCTCGGCGAGGTGCTCGATCTTGCGCGCGATCGCGAGCTCCGGCCGCTGGAACTCCGGCGCCGGTACGTCGGGCTCCGTGCGATCGGGCTCGACCTCCGGGTGGTGATGCGGATCCGGCTCGGCCTTCATGACCGGCTCGACCTCGTCGTCGTCATCCGCGAACTTCGGCAGCGGCGGCTCCTGCGTCTTCGCGGGCCAGAGCCGGTTCACGACCGCGTTCAGCGCCGCCCCGATCAGTACGGCGATCGTCGTCATGTACAGCCACATCAGTACGGCGATCGGCGCCGCCAGCGGACCGTAGATCGACGTACCGCCGACTGTGCTCTGCAGGACCCAGCGCAGGACGAAGCTGCCCAGGATCCAGATCGAGAGCGCCAGGAACGCACCGGGCAGGTCGGAAACCCACGGTGTCCGGACCGGCACGGACACGTGGTAGAGCGTGTTCAGGAAGCCCGCCGACAGGATCGTGACGACCGGCCAGTACAGCTGGTTCAGGAAGTCGAGGCGCGCCGGGAGCAGATGGTCGACCGCCTCCGGACCGGCCAGCACCAGCGGCAGGACGATCACGCCGATGACGAGCGCGATGCTGTAGAGGCTGAACGACAGCGCGCGGGTCCGGACGATGCCGCGCTTGCCGCCCATCCCGTACATGATCGTGATGGTGTCGACGAAGACGTTCAGCGCGCGGCTGCCGGACCACAGCGCGAGCACGAAACCGATCGAGATGACGTCCGGGCGGCCGCCGTTCAGCACCTTGTCCAGGGTGGGCACGATGACGCTGTTCACGGAGTCGTCGGTGAGCGCTCGCGCGGCGAGCTCCGCGATCTCGAGTTTGATCTGCGCGATCTGGACCACGTCGAGCCAGCGGCTGATGTAGCCGAGGCTTCCGGCGAGCCCGAAGATCAGCGGCGGCAGCGACAGGATCGCGAAGAACGCGCCCTCGGCCGCCAGGCCGGTGACGCGGTAGCGCAGACACTCGCCGACGGTCTGGGTGAGCAGCTTCCAGATCGTCGAGGGGATCTTGCGGACCCATGCCAAGGAGACCGAGCTCCCACTCGCGGGCCCTGCCCCTGAACGTTCCATACCGCTTACCGTACTGATATGGCGGACCCAAACGCTGTAACGAACCAGGCTCCTCCTCTGCACGGGGTGAACTTCTTCACCTCCGACGCTGCCCTCGGCGCCGCGCTGCGCCCGTACGGCGGGGTCGCGGAGGATCCCAGTCTGGCCCGGATCGGCGAACTCGCGGGATCGGAGGAAGCGCTCTCCCACGCCCTGCCGGCGAACCAGAACTCGCCGGTCCTGCGCACCCACGACCGCTACGGGAACCGGATCGACGAGGTCGAGTTCCACCCGTCGTGGCACTGGCTCATGGAGAAGGCGGTCGGCTTCGGGCTGCAGGCTGCGCCGTGGACGAGTTCCCAGGCTTCGCCGCACCTCACCCGCGCGGCCGGCTTCTTCGTCTGGTCGCAGGTCGAGCCCGGGCACGGCTGCCCGATCTCGATGACGTACGCCGCCGTACCGGCTCTGCGCGCGGATGAGCGGCTGGCGGCGGAGTGGGTGCCGCGGCTGGCCTCGACCGAGTACGACGTACGGCGGTTGCCCGGGGCAGCGAAGCGTGGCGTGCTGGCCGGGATGGGGATGACCGAGAAGCAGGGTGGTTCCGATGTGCGGGCCAATCTGACGACTGCGACACCGGTGGGTGCGGACGGTGAGTACCTGCTCGACGGACACAAGTGGTTCTGCTCGGCGCCGCAGGTCGATGTGTTCCTGGTGCTCGCGCAAGCGCCGGACGGGTTGAGCTGTTTCGTGGTGCCGCGGGTGCTTGCTGATGGCAACCGGAACGCCTTCGCGTTGCAACGGTTGAAGGACAAACTCGGCAACCGCTCGAACGCGTCCAGCGAGGTCGAGTTCCACAGCACCGTCGGCTACCGCCTCGGCGACGAGGGCGCCGGCGTCCGCACCATCATCGAGATGGTCGCCGCCACCCGCCTCGACTGTGTCCTCGGCTCCGCCGCTCTCCAACGCCGAGCGCTGGTCGAAGCCACCTGGCACGCCCAGCACCGCTCCGCCTTCGGCGGCCTCCTCGCCGACAAACCCGCCATGCTCAACGTTCTCGCCGACCTGGCAATAGAAAGCGAAGCCGCCACCGCCCTAGCCATGCGCCTAGCAGCCGCCGCCGATGCCTCGACCGCAGGCAACGCCGAGCGGGAAGCGGCGTTCCGGCGGATTGCGCTTCCGTTGGCGAAGTTCTGGGTGTGTAAGCGGACGTCGTTCATGGTCGCCGAGGCGTTGGAGTGTCTCGGCGGGAACGGGTTCGTGGAGGAGTCGGGGTTGCCGTTGCTGTTCCGGGAGTCGCCGCTGAACTCGATCTGGGAAGGCTCGGGCAACGTGAACGCGCTCGACGTACTGCGGGCGCTGCGCAGGCCGGAGTCGCTGGAGGCTTGGCTGCTGGAGGTCGGCGCGGCGCAGGGGGCGGACCACCGGCTGGATGCCGCCGTGAACGACGTACTGCAGGCGTTGGCAGATATCGAAGGCGCCGAAGCAGGGGCGCGGAGGCTCGCGGCGCGGATGGCGTTGTGTTTGCAGGCGTCGTTGCTGGTGCGGCACTCGACCCCGGCCGTGGCGGACGCGTTTGTGGCCAGCCGGCTGGGCGGGGACTGGGGTGGGGTGTTCGGGACGCTCCCGCGGACGACACCGTTCCGGGAGATCGTCGAGCGCACGATAGGCTGACCGCTGTCGCGACTGGCGCGCTGAAGGTGGAGTACCACCGGGGAGCGAAACCCGTCGGCACCGTGCGCCTGGGTGCCTTCGACCGACTGCAACCGCAGGAGACTTGATCATGACTCAACCCTTCGACGCCGCCGCGGCGTCGGCCGCGTACAACAACGCCCTGCAGGTGATCGCCAGCGTCGAGCCGACCATCGCCGGTGCGATCAAGGCCGAGCTGGCCGACCAGCGCTCCTCGCTGAAGCTGATCGCGAGCGAGAACTACGCCTCCCCGGCGACCCTGCTCACGATGGGCAACTGGCTCTCGGACAAGTACGCCGAGGGCACCGTCGGGCACCGTTTCTACGCCGGCTGCCAGAACGTCGACACCGTCGAGCAGACCGCGGCCGACCACGCCAAGGCCCTGTTCAACGCGCCGCACGCCTACGTCCAGCCGCACTCCGGGATCGACGCGAACCTGGTCGCCTTCTGGGCCATCCTGGCCAACCGGATCGAGGCCCCGGCGCTGGCCGAGGCGAGCGCGAAGCACGTCAACGACCTGTCCGACGAGGACTGGGACAAGCTCCGCAAGGCGCTCGGCGACCAGAAGATGCTCGGCATGTCGCTGGACGCCGGCGGTCACCTGACGCACGGCTTCCGGCCGAACATCTCCGGCAAGATGTTCAACCAGCACTCCTACGGCACCGACCCCGAGACCGGCCTGCTCGACTACGACAAGGTCGCCGAGGCCGCCCGCGAGTTCAAGCCGCTGATCCTGATCGCCGGCTACTCGGCGTACCCGCGCAAGGTGAACTTCGCCAAGATGCGTGAGATCGCCGACGAGGTCGGCGCGACCCTGATGGTCGACATGGCGCACTTCGCCGGTCTGGTCGCGGGCAAGGTCTTCACCGGCGACTTCGACCCGGTACCGCACGCGCACGTCACCACGACCACCACCCACAAGTCGCTGCGCGGCCCGCGGGGCGGCATGGTGCTGTGCCAGCCCGAGTACGCCGACGCCGTCGACCGCGGTTGCCCGATGGTGCTGGGCGGCCCGCTCAGCCAGACGATGGCCGCCAAGGCGGTCGCGCTGGCCGAGGCCCGGCAGCCCTCGTTCCAGACCTACGCGCAGGCTGTCGCCGACAACGCGGTCACCCTCGCCGAGGGCCTGATGAAGCGCGGCGTGAAGCTTGTCACCGACGGCACCGAGAACCACCTCGTTCTGCTCGACGTCTCGTCGTACGGGATCACCGGCCGGCAGGCCGAGTCGGCGCTGCTCGACGCGGGCATCGTCACCAACCGCAACGCGGTTCCGCGCGACCCGAACGGCGCCTGGTACACATCGGGCGTCCGGATCGGTACGCCGGCGCTGACCACGCGCGGGTTCGGCGCCGACGAGTTCGACCGGGTGGCCGAGCTGATCGTCGACGTACTGTCCGCGACCACGCCCACCACCACCGCGGCCGGCGCCCCGTCGAAGGCGAAGTACGTGCTGGCCGACGGCGTCGCCGACAAGACCCGTGCGGCCTCGGCCGAGATCCTCGATAAGCACCCGCTCTACCCGGGCCTCGAGCTCAGCTGATCACGCCTGCGAGCGCCCGTTCCTGGTCACCGGGAGCGGGCGCTCGGTTTGTGTAGGGTTCAATCATGGCGCCCACCACGGAAGAGATCAGTCAGTACGTCGAGCGCTTCGCGGGTGTGATGGCGAGCAGCGGCGTACCGACGATGTCGGCCCGGGTGATGGGCCGGATGCTGGTCAGCCCGAACGGGACGATGACCGCGGCCGAGCTCGCCGAGACGCTGCAGATCAGCCAGCCCGCGGTCTCCGGCGCGGTGCGGCAGCTGATCCAGATGTCGTTCATCTCCCGGGAGCGGATGCCCGGTTCGCGCAAGGACCACTACCGGATCCGCGAGGACGTCTTCGCCGCGATTCTCGAGCGCCGCAACCAGGCCCTGACTGAATGGGCCGCGAGCAGCAGCTACGGCGCTGCGCTGTTCGGGCCTGACACGACCGTCGGTCGCCGGCTCGCGGAGGCGGCGGACTTCTTCACCTTCGTGCACAACGATCTCGAGCAGACGATGAAGGACTGGCGCGCCAAGAACCCCAGCTAACGCAGCTGGACCATCAACCGCTTCGCCACCGCGAGCGCCGTCGCGTCGTCGCCGTACGGCGTCACCACCTGCGCGCCGACCGGCAGACCGTCCAGGAGCCCGACCGGGACGCTGACCGCAGGATGCCCGGTCACGTTGAAGGCCCAGCACGGGTCGCCGACGATGATGTTCTCGTTGTGCTGGTCGTAGCCGTGGGCAACGGTCAGCGTGGTCGGCGTAACCAGCGCGTCGACCACCTCGAAGAGGTCGGCGAGCGCGGTGTGGTTGTGATCCCGCACTTCACGAGCCCGCTGCGCCTCGGCAGCGCTGGCTCCCCGGCCTGCGTCAAGCGCGGACAACACCTGCCAGGCGTCATCGGTCGGCAACAGCTTCAGCGGTACGTCGACCACCTCGACCACCGAGAGCCGGTCGCGAATCACCTGGTCGACGCCCGGATCCACGGCGTACTGGGTGTTGAGCGTGGGCAGATACGCCACCCGAAAGGGGCCCTCGGCAAGGATCGGCTCCGGCCACTGCGGCAACGCCGTCGGATCGAGCCGATGCGGGCCGCTCACCACACTCGTTGCCAGCATCACGTCATCGAGGTTCGCGCCGATCACACCTGCTGTGGTCAGTCCGCCGAGCGACCGTCCCACTGCCCGCGGCACCCGGCCGTAGGTGCCTTTCAACCCCACCAATCCACAGAACGACGCCGGAATCCGCAGCGACCCACCGCTGTCCCCACCGGTCGCCAACGGCACGACCCCCGCCGCGATCGCCGCTGCTCCCCCGGCCGTCGACCCACCCGGTGACCTCGAGACGTCCCAGGGATTCCGGGTGTACTCACGCCCGTTCCACCCGTAGGTCTGCGACCCCGGTCCCGGCCGCGCGCGAGTCGCCGTACCGATCGGGATCGCGCCGGCCGCCAGCAACCGCTCCAGAATCGGCGACTCCGGCGGCGTCCGCGCCTTCACCACAAACGGCACCCCGGCCAACGGGCCGCCCGGATCCACCTCCCGAGCCAGCCGCAACGCCGTACCGGCGTCAAGCTCGTCGAGAAAATGTAGTATCGGATCCAACCGCCGAGCCGCCTCCAACGCCTCCTCGACCACGGCCACCGCCGACAACGCCCCCGCCCGAACCCCAGCCGCAATCTCCCCCGCACTCAGCACGCCGCCACCACGATGATCGTGTGGCCGGCGGCTTGGAGGGTTTGGATGGCTGCGTCCAGATCAGGCTCGGCGACCAGGACGAGGTCGGCCTGGTAGGTCGAGGCGGCGCAGACGGAGAGTCCGACGGCGGCCAGCGGCTGGACGATGGCGGCGAGCATGCCGGGCTGGTCCAGAGCATGCGGTTCGTTGTTGTAGAAGGCTCGCCAGGGCTCGACCGCATCAAGGGACTCGGCGATGACCGTGGTACCGAGAGGGGTTCGGGACATCGCCCACCAGTCGCCGGACGGGACAGCCGGTACGCCGTCGGTGACGTGGGTGATCGTGAAGCGCGGCCGGAGGAGGGTCAGGGTTTGGGCTGGCATGGACCCAGTCTCCACCGGCCGCGGTTTGTCAGCGGGTGAGGGCGTAGACGGCGATGGCGGCGAAGTCGTCGGCCGGTTCGGAGGCTTGCCAGGAGCGGACGTCGTCGACGTAGCGCGAGCCGCGGCCGGTGAACTCGGCGTACTGGTCGACGCCGTTGGCCGGGCAGGGGTTCATGCCGTCGAGGTGGTCGCCGAGTCCTTCGTCAAACAGAGAAGCCGAGTTCGGGCCGTTGACGACCGCGCCGATCACCTGCTTGCCGGCGATGTTGCCGATCTGGTGATGCGGGCAGCGTCCCGCGTTGGCGCCGACGCCGACCATGAACGAGACACCCCAGGCGTTGGCGCCGAAGGCCCAGTCGAGCTGTTGCGCGCCGAAGGTGTCGTAGCGGCGGTCGCCGGTCGCCTTCCGGTAGAGCCGCGCGGTCGCCGCCAGACCGAACGTGTGCGGTACGGCGTCGAAGTTGTCGTACTGCGCCCCCGCGCGGAAGGGATCGCCGGCTGCCCGCTGCGTGCCGATCGCGAGCTGGGCCCGCAGATCGCCGGTGAGCTTGGCGACCAGCGCTCGATCAGCACGCGCTGCCCGGATCAGATCCGCATGCGCCAGCGCGCTCACGTCGTACAGGTTCAGCGTGTCCCCACCGGCTTCGTGCTCCAGGTATTGCCCAGCCCAGTACGCCGCCTGCCGCACCCAGCCGGATGCCCGCCGATCGCCGAGCCGCTGTGCGGCCAGTGCGAGCTCGGTCGCCCCCAACTCCAAGTCGTCGCGCCACGCCGACTCCGGATAGAACGCGAACGGCAGCGACGTCACCAACTGCCCGACATCACGCGTCTTGGCCTGCGCGAAGATCTGCGCGGCCGTCTCGAGGTGCTTGCGCGCCAGCCGACGATCGGTCCGCGCCTCGACCTGCGCCGCGAGCGCGAAGGCCGCCGCGGTGCGGCCGGCCAGGTTCGGGCTGATCGGCTGCCCCGGCGCAGCGGCCCGGAAGACCGGCCGGTTGCGCAGATGCCGCTCGGACGGGTCGGTCAGGTGGTCGTCCACCTCCGGCAATCGCCAGACATCGTGATCACCGATGAACGTTTCCTCGACGTTCCCGGTACCGACGCCGACCTGGATGTAGAGCGTCTTCGACCGCTCGTCCCACATCTTGTCCAGCCACTTCAGCCCGTGCCGAGCTTCGTTGGTCACTTGACGATCCGGCCGCTTGGCGTCCCGAGCCGATGCCCACAGCAACGATTCCGAGTACGCCGCGATGTGCGTGAACTTCAGGTAGTCACCGGCGTCGTACCAGCCGCCCTCGACATCCACCGGACCGCCGATCCGGCGCAGCTCACCGACCGTCTGATCGGTGTCCGGGTCGACGAAGGTCGGCGTCTCGTAGACCTGCGCCGCCCGATCGGTCAGGTGCGCGGGCTTGCGTCCCAGCGACCCCGGTACGACGTTCGCGCCGTCCCGCTGCTCGGTGAAGAACGTGACCGCCTTGTCCTTGGCCGACGTCGCCAGCGCGTCCCCGTCGGCGCGGACAACGAACGGCGGTGAGGCCGCCACTCCCGGCACCTCGACCCGATATGTCCCCGGAACCCACAGCCGCGTCAGGTCCAGCTGCGAGACGTGCTGGTACTTCGCGTTCCACTCCCCCAACTCCGCGCCGACCCGACCGGTCAGCACTCGCCGGCCGCGGCTGTCGACCACTCGAAACGACTTACCGGTCACCGCGCCCTGGCTCAGCACGTACGCCGCTTTGCCGTCGAAGGCGCCGTACCCGAGCTGGTTGACCCGGACCGCGCCGCCCGTCGCCGCCTCCACGGGACCGACGAACCCCAGCACCAGCCCCGCCGCCACCACAACCGACCCCACCCGGCGCATCGCCTTCACCGCAGCCTCCTCGAAGAACAGTTAGGAAAGTTTCCTGTCCTTTCGCGGAAAAGTACAGGCCTCAGGGCTGGGCGGGCACACCCTGGGCGAAGACGTACACCGGCTCAGCCTCCGGCTCGGTCGACGGTTGGTCGACGTAGTCCTCGAGGACCTCCTGGATCCGCTCGCGCAGCTCGACCAGCCGCTCGGGCGTGAGCTTCAGCCAGACGTCGATCGACAACTCGGCCTCACCCCAGGCCGCCCCGTACTCCGGCCGCTTGGCGACCCAGTCCCGGATCTTGCCGGCGCGGTACGTGACATTGCTCTCCTCGGCCACTCCGCCGATCAGCTCAGCCCCCGGCTCGTCGTCGCCGACGCGCCACGAGTACGACGACCAGACGCTCTTCCACCACCGCTCGCGCCGATCCTTGGCCAGCTCGGGGACTTCCTCGATCACGCCCGCGGTCGCGAGCACCTTCAGGTGATGACTGATGTTGCCGACCATCTCCCCCGTCCGCGCAGCGAGCACCGACACGGTGGACGGCCCGTCGACTGCCAGGATGTCCAGCAGGCGGCGCCGTAGCGGATGGTCTACGGCCTGCACTCGAGAAGCTCCCGGCGACCGGGTCTTTTTCGGGGTCATGGCTCCAGGGTAGTTAGACAAGATTTCTTGTACAAGCTCTATTGCCAGCGTGTTCCCGAGCGCGAAACAATACCCACCAGACTGGTAGAGATAGCCACATCGTGAGATTGCGTCTCGCGATGCAGGATGATGGGTTGATTTGTCAGCCGTTCCCGCTGACTCTTGTGGACATGCTCGCTGCCCGCTCCACTCACCTCGTAGGTCGGATTCACGTCGACCTCGGGCGGATGCGCAGCGCCATCTGTCGTCCTTCGATGCTCTGACAGCCACCCTGCTCGAAACATCAGCTGGGTGCGCACCGCGCAGACCAGGTCGAATCGACGACGCTTCGAGCTAGGCCCCCGCGGACGCACCTGTCTCTAGGACAAGGACACCGTTCCGGATGACTGGCGTCTCCTCACCGCAGGCCGGTACCCCCCGCAAGCCCGCCCGCCCCCGCAAGGGCAAGGGTGAAGGTCAGTGGGCGCTCGGCTACCGCGAGCCCTTGAACAAGAACGAAGAGAACAAGAAGAACGACGACGGCCTGAACGTCCGGGCCCGGATCGAGAACGTCTACGCGCACCGCGGCTTCGACTCGATCGACCCCGCCGACCTGCGCGGCCGGTTCCGCTGGTGGGGCCTGTACACGCAGCGCAAGCCCGGGATCGACGGCGGCAAGACCGCGACCCTGGAGCCGGAGGAGCTGGACGACAAGTACTTCATGCTCCGGGTCCGGATCGAAGGCGGCCAGCTCAGCGCCGAACAGCTCCGGGTGATCGCCGAGATCTCCAGCACCTATGCCCGCGACACCGCCGACATCACCGACCGGCAGAACATCCAGCTGCACTGGATCCGGGTCGAGGATGTGCCGGCGATCTGGCAGAAGCTCGAGGCGGTCGGTCTCTACACGACCGAGGCCTGCGGTGACGTCCCGCGGGTCATCATCTCCAGCCCGGTCGCCGGGATCGCCGCGGACGAGATCATCGACCCGACCCCGGCCATCGACGAGATCGTCGAGCGGTACATCGGCAGCACCGAGTTCTCGAACCTGCCGCGCAAGTTCAAGACCGCGATGACCGGCCACCCGTCGCACGACGTCGTACCGGAAGTGAACGACATCAGCTTCGTCGGCGTCGTGCACCCCGAGCACGGCCCCGGCTTCGACGTCTGGGTCGGCGGCGGCCTGTCCACCACACCGATGCTCGCTCAGCGCGTCGGTGCGTGGGTCCCGCTCGACGAGGTGCACCTGGTCTGGAAGGGCGTCGTCGGCATCTTCCGCGACTACGGCTACCGCCGGCTGCGCAACCGCGCCCGGCTGAAGTACCTGGTCGCCGACTGGGGCATGGAGAAGTTCCGCGAGATCCTGGAGAGCGACAAGTACCTCGGCTACAAGCTGATCGACGGCCCCGCGCCGGAGATCCCCGCCGTCCAGGGTGACCACGTCGGCGTCCACCAGCAGAAGGACGGCCGGTACTACGTCGGGGTCGCTCCCGTCGTCGGCCGGGTCTCGGGGAGTTCGCTGGCCAAGGTGGCCGATGTTGTCGCCGCCCACGGCTCGGACCGGATCCGGACCACCGCCCAGCAGAAGTTCATCGTGCTGGACGTCGAGGAGTCGAAGGTCGAGTCGCTGGTCGCCGCGCTCGCCGACCTGGGCTACCAGGCCCGGCCGTCGGCCTGGCGGCGGAACACGATGGCCTGCACCGGGATCGAGTTCTGCAAGCTGGCGATCGTCGAGACCAAGGCCCGCGCGGCCGAGCTGATCACCGAGCTCGAGGAGCGGATCCCCGACCTCGACGTACCGATCACCGTCAACGTGAACGGCTGCCCGAACTCCTGCGCCCGGATCCAGGTCGCCGACATCGGCCTCAAGGGCCAGCTGGTACTGGATGCCGAGGGCAACCAGGTGCCCGGCTACCAGGTGCACCTCGGCGGCGGGCTCGGCCTGGACGCCGGCTTCGGTCGCAAGCTGCGCGGTCACAAGGTGACCTCGGCCGGCCTCACCGACTACGTCGAGCGCGTCACCCAGAACTACCTGAAAGAGCGGTCCGAGGGCGAGCGCTTCGCCCAGTGGGTCGTCCGTGCCGAGGAAGGAGCCCTCCAGTGAGCGAACGAGCTGCACCTCTGTACTGCCCGTACTGCGGGGACGAGGACCTTCGTCCTTCCGAAGAAGGCCATGGCGCGTGGGAGTGCCGGCCGTGTGCACGGGTGTTCTCGCTGAAACTGATCGGACTGCGGGTGAGTGTGGAATGAGTACGGATCTGAAGACGATCGCCGAGGAGGCGAACGAGCGGCTGGCCGATGCCTCGCCGCAAGAGGTGCTGGCGTGGGCACGCGAGACCTTCGGCGACGACCTGGTCGTCACCGCCTCGATGGCTGACGGCGCACTCCCCCACCTGGCGGCCGAGGCCGCGCCGGGGGTCGACGTACTGTTCCTGGACACCGGCTACCACTTCGTCGAGACGATCGGCACCCGGGACGCGGTCGCCTCGATGCTGCCGATCAACCTGATCAACGCCACGCCCAAGCAGACCGTCGCGGAGCAGGACGCCGAGTACGGCGAGAAGCTGTACGAGCGTCAGCCGGACAAGTGCTGCGCACTCCGCAAGGTGGAGCCGCTGAACCGGCACCTGTCGCACTACAAGGCCTGGGTCACCGGCATCCGCCGCGAAGAGGCACCGACCCGCGCGAACACCCCCGTCGTCGAGTACGACGAGAAGCGCGACATGGTCAAGCTCAACCCGATCGCGCCGTGGACGCAGGAGGACCTCGACTCCTACATCACCGACAACGGCGTACTGGTCAACCTGCTCCAGTACGACGGCTATCCGTCGATCGGCTGCGAGCCGTGCACCCAGCGGGTCGCGCCGGGCGAGGACCCGCGCAGCGGCCGCTGGTCCGGCACCGGCAAGGTCGAATGCGGGCTGCACACATGACCGCCGTACTTGAGACAACGGAGGCTCCCCTGAACACGCACACGGTGACCGAGCTGGACGCACTCGAGAGCGAGTCCATCTTCGTGTTCCGTGAGGTGGCGGCGGAGTTCGAGCGGCCGGTGGTCTTGTTCTCCGGTGGCAAGGACTCGATCGTGATGCTGCACCTGGCTCGCAAGGCGTTCGCGCCGGCCGGGGTGCCGTTCACCCTGCTGCACGTCGACACCGGCCACAACTTCCCCGAGGTCCTGGCCTACCGCGACTCTGTGGTGCAGCAGTTGGGTCTGCGGCTCGAGGTCGCCAAGGTCGAGGACTACCTGGCCGACGGCCGCCTGCGCGAGCGCTCCGACGGGACGCGGAACCAGTTGCAGACGGTGCCGTTGCTGGACGCGATCAACGAGCACCGCTTCGACGCGGTCTTCGGCGGCGGCCGGCGCGACGAGGAACGCGCGCGCGCCAAGGAGCGCATCTTCAGCCTGCGTGACGAGTTCGGCCAGTGGGACCCACGCAACCAGCGCCCCGAGCTGTGGTCGCTCTACAACGGCAAACACAAGCCCGGCGAGCACGTGCGGGTCTTCCCGCTGTCGAACTGGACCGAGCTCGACGTGTGGAACTACATCGAACGCGAGCAGATCCCGCTCCCCTCGATCTACTACGCCCACGAACGCGACGTGTTCGAACGCGACGGCATGCTGCTGGCCGTCGGCCCCTACTCCCAGCCCCGCGACGGCGAAACCGTCACCGAACGCACCGTCCGCTACCGCACCGTCGGCGACATGTCCTGCACTGGCGCCGTCGCCTCCACCGCGGCCACGGCGGCTGAGGTTGTTGTCGAGGTCGCCGCCTCCACCATCACCGAACGCGGCGCGACCCGCGCCGACGACCGGGCCAGCGAGGCCGCCATGGAAGACCGCAAACGAGAGGGGTACTTCTGATGAGCACTCTTCTGAGACTGGCCACGGCCGGTTCGGTCGACGACGGCAAATCCACGCTGGTCGGACGGCTGCTGCACGACTGCAAGGCGATCCTGGCCGACCAGATCGCGCACGTGAAGACCGTGTCCGAAGCCCGCGGTGGTGACTTCGACTTCGCGCTGCTGACCGACGGGCTGCGGGCCGAACGCGAACAGGGCATCACGATCGATGTCGCCTACCGGTACTTCGCGACCGACAAGCGCTCGTTCATCCTGGCCGACTGCCCCGGACACGTGCAGTACACCCGCAATACCGTCACCGGGGCCTCGACCGCGGACGTCGTCATCATCCTCGTCGACGCCCGGCACGGTGTCCTGGAACAGACACGGCGGCACTTGGCCGTCGCGGGCCTGCTCCGGGTCCCGCACGTCGTCCTCGCGGTCAACAAGATCGACCTCGTCAACTACGACGAGGCCGTCTACACCGCGATCACCAAACAGGTCCAAGAACTCGCCGAGCAGCTCGGCATCACCGACCTCAAAACCATCCCCGTCTCCGCCCTCGTCGGCGACAACATCGTGCAGCGCTCCGAGAACACGCCCTGGTACGCAGGTCCCGCGCTGCTCGAGGTCCTCGAGAACGCGACCGGCCGCACCGACACCTCGAACCAGCCACTACGGTTCCCGGTCCAGTACGTCATCCGCCCACAGACCGACGACCAGTACCGCGACTACCGCGGCTACTCCGGAACCGTTGCCTCCGGCACCGTCACGGTCGGCGACCAGGTCATCGTGCTTCCGGCAGGACGTCGTACGACGGTCGCCGGCATCGATCACGCAGTCGTGTCCGCGACCGCGACCGCAGTCGCCGAACGGCCCAGCGCGGTCGCCGGGGAAGCCGTCACCGTCCGGCTCGCCGACAACCTCGACGTCGCCCGCGGCTCGGTCATCGTCGCGGCCGAGTCCTCTCCCGGCACCCGCCGGGAACTGTCCGCGACCGTGGCCTGGCTGTCGGACCGCCCACTCACCGTCGGCGCGAGGCTGCTGATCAAACACACCACCACAACGGCCCAAGCGATCGTCACCAAGATCGCCGGGGTGCTCGACCTGGACACGCTCGGCGTCATCGACGCCGCCGGGCTGGACCTGAACGACATCGGCAAGGTGCAGCTCAAGATCGCTGCACCCTTGGCGGCCGACCCGTACTCCAGTAACAACATCACTGGATCCTTCCTGCTCATCGACGCCCACGACGGATGGACGCTGGCCGCAGGCATGATCGACGACGAAGAAGGGGAACTGCTGTGACTGCTCCAGCTCTTGTGATCCTCGCCCACGGCAGCCGTGACCCGCGCTCGGCCGCCACCGTCCACTCGCTCGTGAAGTGCCTGCGCGAGATGCGTGACGACCTGCGGATCGAAGCCTCCTTCCTCGACCACTGCCCGCCCACGCCGTACCAGGTGCTCGGCAAGCTCGCCGCCGAGGGCGTCGAAGAGGTCGTCGTCCTGCCGCTGCTGCTGTCGTCCGCCTTCCACGCCCGGATCGACGTACCGGCCGTGATCGACGAGTCGCGCAGCCGGTTCCCGCACCTGCGGATCATCGCCTCCGACGTCCTCGGGTACGACGACACGCTGCTCGACGTCCTGGACCGGCGGATGCGCGCCGAGCTCAAGGACGGCCGGGTGCGTGAGCTCGACGCGCTCGTCCTGGCCGCGGCCGGTTCCAGCGACTCGCAGGCCAACGCCAGCGTGACCCGCCTGGCCCGCCTGTGGGGTCAGCGGCACAAGTTGCCGGTCACCGCCGCCTTCGTCTGCGCCGCGACGCCGTCACCGGCCGAGGCTGTCCTGCAGTGGCGGCTCGAGGGTCGCCGGCACGTCGCGGTCGGCTCGCTGTTCCTGGCACCCGGCGTACTGCCGGACCGCGCCGAGTCGATGGCGCGCAAGGCCGGCGCGGTCGCGGTCTCGCAGCCCCTCGGCGTCAGCGCCGAGGTCGCGCGCCTGGTCCTCCTCCGGTACGGCGTCGCCGGGCTCGACCTGCTCACGCTCGCCCCGGCCCCACGCCCGGTGCTCGTGCAGTCGGCCTAAAGCTGGACCCTCCGGGAGCTACGGTTTCGCGCAACAGGCGAGCCGTAGCTTCTGGAGGTGCAACCCTTGTCCGAGCAGGTGAAGTCTTTCGACGCGTTGGTGCGTTCGGCCGCCGGCACAACCGTTGCCATGGACAAGTGGGCGCGCAGCTCGCGCTGGACCGAGGGCTCGATCCACCTCGCGCCTGAGCGCATCCAGGCGCTGCGTGAGATGTTCGACAATCCGCAGACTGACCCCTCGGCCCTGACTCGCTACCGCGGAGCGCTCCAATCGCTGCTGCGTGAACACAGCCGACTGCTCAACCGCGCCGGGTACGACGGGAAGCGCGCCGAGGCCATCGCCGATCACACCTGGGCGCGTGTGCTGGACCAGGGCGTCTCCGAACTCTGGGCGGCGTGGAACGTCGACGACTTCATCGACCGGCTCGGGCTGGAACAGGTTGCCCCCGGCCTCAAGTCTGTGAAGGCCGATCCTGAGTTCACCAAGGAGGGCGCCGCGGCCGTCGGCTACGTCAGTACCTTGGCGACCACCTGGAAGTGGCGCACCGAGCGGATCGTCGAGGAGGTCCACCGGCGCCCGCCGCACCAGAAGCTCGAATGGGCCAGCAAGCTCTGGTACGAGAGCGAGGAGCTCGAGTTCCTGGTCCCGCCGCATTCCCAGCACGTGACGATCGGGCGGGCCGAGAAGGTCGTCCGGGACCAGCTCGACAAGATCGACGACGTCCGCGGCGAGGATCCGCTCAAGGTGTTCACCGCGTGTCAGGCGCATGGCGAGCAAGCGGTTCGCGGGCTCGAGGCCGAGCTCGCGGCGATGCGCAAGGAGTACGACAATCCGGCGCTGATGGCGTTCCTGACCAAGGACGCGCAGGCCGCCGTACTCAAGATCACCAAGGCCGGCCAGTCCGCGCACAACAAGGCACTGGACGAGACGAAGGTTGCCGGGGGCATCGCTGCCTGGGACGGCCGGATGCACCTGCACAACAAGGCTGTCGTGCAGCAGCTGCGGGAGATGTTCGCCAACCCCGGGCAGCAGCACGACGAGCAGACGCTGCGCAGATTCCGGTGGGCGGTGGGCGTCGTACTGCACGAGAACGCGCACTTCGCGATTCCGGACAAGGAGAACTACCAACTGTCGGCGCAGCCGTTCGGCGATCGCAAGTGGTTGCGCTGGGGTGAGGAGGGCTTCGTCGAGGCGTTCAACAGCGCCTATCTGGACCAGTTCATCAAGGAGACCGGGATCGACAAGGTTGCCCCCGGCATCCTCGAGGTCGAATCGCCGGAGACTTACGAGTCGTTCGCGCCGGCTGCCCGAGCCGTTGCCCAAGGCCTCGACAGCCGAACCGGGATGATCGGCGAAGCCCTGCGACGGCAAGCGGCGGCCTCGCCGCGCGGGCAGTGGGACGCGTTGGCCGACCAGATGTTCGAGAGCAGCAAGCTGCCGGAGCTCGTGCCCGCGCCGGACGTCGCGTTGGTGAAGCGCGAGATCGGCGAGGCCATGCGGACCCACTTCGCCTGGCTGGACGAGAACACCGGGCGCGGCAACGTCGAGCAGACCCGGGCGCTCAGCACGCTGCGCGGCCAGCAGGCGTTCCAGGCCGGCGTCTACACGGTCGAGTCCTTCGAGAAGCTCTACAGCAGTCCCACGGCTCAAGCGCTGTACGAGTCGCGCCTGACCGGCGCCGGTGTCGCCCAGCCGACGCCCGAGTTCGAGTCCGGACCCGTGCGGGAAGGTCAGTGGGAGCGCGCCGCCGCCGACCTGTACGCCGGCAGCAAGCTGCCCAAGCTCGTACCGCCGCCCGAGGTTTTCCACGTCAAGCGTGCGATCGAGACGGCGCTGGGCCCCGACGGAGCTGCCGAGCCCGCACAGTCGTTGATCACCCAACTCGAAGCGCAGTACGCCAGCTCGGACTCCAAGGCGCTCTACCAGTCGCTCATCGCGGCACACAGCGGTGTGGCGCCGGCCGGGTCGGCGAAACCGGCCCAGGACTCCCCCGCAGCCGCCGCCGTCGCGGCCCGCGTCGCCGCTTGCCGCCACGATCGGGAGCTCTGACATCTTGCGATAGCGTGATATCACGCTATCTTGGTAGCCATGGCGAAAGAGGCAACCAAGAACATCCTGCTCCGGCTCGACCCGGAGCTGGCTGAGCACCTGCAGACGGTGGCCGCGGTCGAGGGCCGCTCGGTGTCGGACGTCGCCCGCGAGGCGATCGCCGAGCTGGTCGACCGGCGCCGTACCGACAGCGGGTTCAGCCGGCTGCTGGAGGAGAACCTGTCCCGGCACGAGGAGTCCTTGCGCCGCCTGCGCGGGGACGACTGATGCGTCACCTCGACCTGTACGACGTCCTCGCGGTCGCCGCGAGGGTGTTGCGCTGCGAGTCCGAGGAGGCGGTCCGCCGTACCGATCTCGACTGCGTCCAGCGGGTGCTGTCCGACGTACGGCGTGCTCGCGGTCTGGCGGAAGCGGCGGCGGTGCTGCTCGCCGGACTGGTCCGCGACCGGCCGTTCAGCGGCGCGAACCGGGTGGTCGCGGTGGCGGTCGTGCTGCAGTTCGTCACGCTCAACCACGCCGACCTCCGGCTCGAACCGGTCGCGGAGGTCGACGACGTACTGGATCGGATCGCCGCTGGTGACAGCAGCGGAGCAGCGGACTTCGTCCGTGAACGACTGGTGCTGCCCGATGTGACGGCAGCGCTCGAAGAACACCTACGGCTCGACCTGAATCTCGAAGACGAGATCGGCAACTGGATCTGGAGGCGAGTCGGTATGTACGAACGGTTCACCGAGACGGCGCGCAAGGTCGTCGTCCTCGCACAAGAAGAAGCCCGGCAACTCGATCACAGCTACATCGGCACCGAGCACGTCCTGCTCGGCCTGATCGGTACGGCGGAAGGCGGCGCGTCGAAGCTGCTCTCCGGAGCAAGCGCACCGACGGTGCGTGAACTCGTGATCGAGATCGTCGGTCGTGGCCAGCGCTCACCGGACGGGTTCGTCCCGTTCACCCCGCGCGCCAAGTCCATTCTCGAAGAGGCCAACAACGAAGCCCGCCGCCTCGGTTGCGACCACATCGACACCGAGCACCTGCTGCTCGGCCTGCTCAAGGACACCGAAGGCGTCGCGGCCCAGGTGCTCTCCCGGCTCGGCATCGACCTCGACGAGGTCCGGGGTCTCGCCGAGCAGCGACTCGATCGGCGCCAGCGGTCCCGGACAGCGGTCGAGGCGATGGTGGCCGGCGATCCGGACTGGACGACGTACGGGCGCAGGCATCACCTGATCGCCGAACTGCACGCCGTCCTCGACGAGAACGAGCGCCTGCACGAGCAGGTCGCCCGCCTCCGCGACCTGCTCCGCAAGAACGACATCGACCCAGAAGCCTGACCTCAGGTCGCGGCGAGGCGCTTCTTCTCGCCGGCGACGTCGAAGTCGGCGGTCGGCCACTGCGGGTCGAGCGACTTCAGGGTCTCCAGCAGGAGGGTGGTGACCGCCCAGTTGCGATACCACTTGCGGTCACTGGGGATCACGAACCATGGGGCCTGCGGGCCGTTGCAGCGCTCGATCGCGGCGTGGTAGGCGTCCATGTAGTCCGGCCAGAGCTGGCGCTCGTCGACGTCGCCGGGGTTGTACTTCCAGTGCTTGGTGGGGTTGTCGAGGCGCTCCTCCAGGCGGATCTTCTGCTCCTCCGGTGAGATGTGCAGGTAGCACTTCAGCACCGTCACACCGCTCTCGGCGAGCTCTGCCTCGAAGTCGTTGATCTGGTCGTACCGCTTGTCCCAGACATTCGGTGCGACCAGGTTGCGGACGCGCGCGATCAGCACGTCCTCGTAGTGCGAGCGGTCGAAGATTCCGATCATGCCGGGGCCGGGCGTGGCTTGCCGGATCCGCCAGAGGAACCCGCGGCGCTTCTCGGCCGGCGTCGGCGCCTTGAAGGACGTGATCTTCAGGCCCTGCGGGTCCATCAGGCCGGCGCCGTGGCGGATCACGCCACCCTTACCGGAGGTGTCCATCCCCTGCAGCACCAGCAGCACGCTGCGCTGGCCGCCCTTGCGGCCTTCGGCGAACAGCCGTTCCTGCCAGTCGGAGACCTCGGCGCCGAGCGTTTCCAGCGCGGCCTTGCCTTCGTCCTTGGTGCCGGCGAACCCGGTCGTCGCGCCCGGATCGTAGGTGGTCAGATCCACCGGGCCGACTGGGACGCGCAACTGTTCGAGCAGCCCCCCGGCCGCTGCCTTCGCCTTCTTCTGCTTCGCCATCTGCCTATCCTGCCCTATCGAGCGACCGGCATCACGGAGGAGCGACGGCGCCGCCACAGCACGACCTCGATCACCACGATCGCGACCAGGCAGACCACGACGGCACCGGCACCCCAGAACATCCCGCCGAGCAGCGCGAGGCAGTCGCCGCTGTCCTCGGGCGAGCACATGGTCTTGTCGTAGTACGCCGTACCGACGCGGACCGCGAGGTAGCCGACCAGAGTCGTACCGCACACATAGGCGACGATCCGCGACGGCCAGCCGGCGCGCAGCCGCACCGACAACGCGGTACCGATCAGGATCACCGCCAGCACGAGCAACAGGAACTCGAAGGCGGCGAGCTCGAACTCGTCGCGTGCCCAGACGAACCTGAAGCCGGCGCTGGCAATCCCGATCACGATCAGCAGCACGCTCAACGCGGCCAGCTCGGCCCCTAGCCAGATACGGGCCTTCGGCAACGGCCAGGCGACGGCCGGCGCTGCGATCCCGAGCACGGCCGCGAGATAGCCCAGCGGCAGGTTCCATTGCTCGGAGCCGAAACCCGAGGCGTCGTCGAACTGGACGAAACCACCGACGGCGAGCAGCACGAGACCGATCACGAGGAGCGCGGAACCCACTAACCCACGGTTCTTCACCATGTGCTCAGCGTGACAGGGCGATCAATCGAGACAAAGCCCGGAGGTACTTCTTCCGGTAGCCGCCCTTGAGCATGGCCGGCGAGAACAACTGATCCAGCGGCACGCCGCTCGCGAGCAACGGCAGATCGCGGTCGTACATCCGGTCCGCCAGGACCACCATCCGCAACGCGACGTTCTCGTCGTCGAGCGGCCGGATGTCGGTGATCGCGACCGCCTCGATGCCGTCGAGCAGAGCGCCGTACCGGCTGGGGTGGAGCTCGGCCAAGTGATGGTGCAGGTCGACGAAGTGGTCGCACGACGCCGCTGGACGCTCGGCCGCGGCCTGCTCGACACGCTCGTCGGTCCACGGCTCGGGCGCTTCCGGCAGGCCGCGATGACGGTAGTCGGGCCCGTCGATCCGCCGTACGTCGAAGTTGGCGGCGAGCGCCTGGATCTCGCGGAGGAAGTCGACCGCCTGGAAGCGGCCCTCCCCCAGTTTGTCGGGCAACGTATTCGAGGTCGCGGCGAGCTGGACGCCGGCCGCGACGAGTTGACCGAGGAGACGGCTGATCAGCATCGTGTCGCCGGGATCGTCGAGCTCGAACTCGTCGATACAGATCAACCGGTACGACGACAACGCCTCGACCGCTGCTCGCAGTCCGAGCGCGCCGACGAGGTTGGTGAGCTCGACGAACGTGCAGTACATCTTCGGCCCGGCCGCTTCGTGCCACAGCGAAGCGAGCAGGTGCGTCTTGCCGACACCGAACCCACCGTCGAGATAGATGCCAGGCTTGCCCGGGTCCGGCGTACGGCCGCGCAGCCTCGACCACAGGGTCGGCGCTTGCCGTGGCTTGGCCAGCAACTCGGCGCGCTCGGTCAGCACACCCAGCGCTTCGGCCTGGGACGGCTCCGCCGGATTCGGCCGGTACGTCGCGAACCGCGCATCCGCGAACCGTGGCGGCGGGACGCACTCGGAGAGCAGCCGATCCGAGCTGACCTCCGGCCACCGCTCGCTCAGCCGAATCACCATGCAGCCAACCCTAGTCGTAGGCTCGTCGGCATGGACCTACGACCACTGGGCAGCACCGGACTGACCGTCTCCCCCGTCTGCGCCGGCGGCAGCGGGCTGGGCAGTATGCCCGCCGTCTTCGGGTACGACGTACCGGCCGAGCAGGCGATCGAGGTCGTCCTCCGGATCTTCGACAGCCCGATCAGCTGGATCGACACCTCGAACGGCTACAGCGACGGCGAGAGCGAGCGCCGGATCGGCGCCGCCATCCGCCAGTACGGCGGCCTCCCCGACGGCTTCCTGGTCGCGACCAAGGTCGACGCCGACGGCGCGGACTACTCTGGCGCGCGGGTCCGCGCGAGCGTTGCCGAGAGCAAGGAACGTCTCGGCCTCGACGACCTGCCGCTGGTCTACCTGCACGACCCCGAGTTCCACGACTTCGACTCCATGCGCGAAGCGGTCGACACGCTCATGCAGCTGCGCGCCGACGGCGAAATCGGTCACGTCGGCCTGGCCGGTGGCAACCCGACCGAGCTCGCCCGCTACCTGGATCTCGGCGGGTTCGAGGTGCTGCTGGTCCACAACCGTTGGAGCCTCGTCGACCACTCCGCCGAAGTGTTGATCCAGAGGGCGCTCAAGGATGATGTCGCCGTGGTCAACGCCGCGATCTACGGCGGCGGCATCCTCGCCAACCCGCAGGCCAGCACCAAGTACGGCTACCGCGAAGCCCCCGCCGCCGTACTCGACGCAGTCACCAAGATGGACGCCGCCTGCCGCGAGTACGGCGTCGACCTCGCCACCGCCGCGCTACGCCACTCGGTCGACAACCCCGCCATCACCGGCACAGTCGTCGGCATCACCAAACCAGCCCGCGTCGACGCCCTGCTGACCGCGCTGGCCGTCGACTTGCCCGAGGCCCTTACCACCCAACTCGACGCCCTCCTTCCGAACTCGCAGTACTGGCTCGACCCCAGTCCCTCGCGCACGATGCCCGCCTGAAGTGCCAGATCGCGGAGTCCGCGAGGTCCGCTCGCTGCATGACCTCGCGGCCCTCGCGGCGGCGCTCCGGATGTGAGCTCCACGCCCAGCGCAGCGGATGCGTCCGGTCGCGCCACGCGCCGAAGCCACCGGGGCGGTGCGCACCCACCGTTCGGCGAAGGACTTCGACGGCGAATGTGCGTCGCAGGACTCGCCACATCACGAACCACCTGGGGTAGTCGAGGACGATGACAGTGTCGGCCGCCGCGTAGATGAGGTCGTCCTCGTAATAGGGCGCGCCGTCCAGGATCCAGGCCGGCTGGTCGGCCAGCCCGACGAGTGCCTGGCGATACTCGGGCGACCCCATGACGCCAAGGGCGTCCCGCTCTGTCAGCGGCAAGCCGGTCCGGGCCGCCAGTTCACGACACAGTGTTGACTTGCCACTGCCGGCACAACCGATGACCACAACACGCTGCACGGTGACCAGTCTGTCAGCAATGATTGACCTCAAGCTTGGTTGAGGTCATAGCTTGCTCGGCATGAAGAGTATTCAGCTGCATGCGTTCGGACCGCCGGAGAATCTGCGCTACGAAGAGGCGCCCGATCCGGTGCCGGGATCCGGGATGGTGCTGATTCAGGTGGAGGCGGCCGGGGTCCATCTGCTCGACACGTTCCTGCGGGCCGGCGACGTGTCAGGCACAGCTTTCGCCAAACCGGAGTTGCCGACTATCCCCGGGCGCGAGGTCGCTGGGATCGTGCGTGAGGTCGGGCCTGACGTCGACGAGAGTTGGGTTGGCAAGCGGGTCGTCGTGCATCTCGGGATGGTGCCGGGCGGGTACGCCGAGCTCGCGGTGGCCAAGGTGGAGTCGCTGTACGAGTTGCCGGACCACGTCGACGGCGTACAGGCGGTGGCGGCGATCGGGACCGGGCGGACCACCGCGGGGATCCTGGCGGAGGCGGCTCTGACCGCGGAGGACGTCGTACTGGTGACTGCGGCCGCGGGTGGGATCGGCAACTACATCGTCCAGGCGGCGCGCAATGTCGGCGCCACGGTGATCGGGCTCGCCGGTGGACCGGACAAGGTTCAGCTCGTGCGTGACCTCGGCGCGCAGTACGCCGTCGACTATCGCGATCCGGACTGGGCGAGCGCTCTCCGGAAGGATCTCGGCGGCGAGCGTCCGGTCACAGTGTTGCTCGACGGGGTGGCCGGGCCGAACGGACTGCAGGCGCTGGACCTGGTCGCGGATGGCGGACGGGTCCTCACGTTCGGGTGGTCGGGTGGTGAACCGCTGCCGGTGGACTCCCCTGATCTGTCCACCCGCCGCGTCTCGGTGACCGCGCCGCTCGGTGACATCCGCAGCCGGCTCCGGGAATTCGAGGGTGCGGCCCTCGACGAAGTCGTCGAGGGCCGCTGGAGAACGCTCTCGACCACGTTCCCGCTCTCCGAGGCACCCTCCGCTCACCGGGCCCTCGAAGAACGGCGAACCGTGGGCAAGGTCGTTCTCCTGCCGTAATCCGCACACACCGGAGCCTTCTCCCACCTCATCAGGAGAAGGCCCGGTGCGGGGACGGGCCGCGGAAGACCTGGTGGGTTCCGCCGCGGCCCCGCTTGTTAATAGATGGTGTAGCTGAAGGTCGCCTTGCCGGTGGCGCCGCTGGAGTCCTTCCCGGTAGCGGTCACGGAGTAGTTGCCACGGGTCGTCGGCATCCCGGAGATCGAGCCCGAGGAGCTGATCGTCAGGCCGGGCGGCAGACCGGTGGCGGTGAACGTCACCGGCAGGCCGGCGCTCGAGGTGGCCCGCAACTGCAGCGGGAAGCTCGACCAGCCGACGAATCCGAAC
This sequence comes from Kribbella sp. NPDC005582, assembly GCF_040605415.1. Classification (NCBI taxonomy): domain Bacteria; kingdom Bacillati; phylum Actinomycetota; class Actinomycetes; order Propionibacteriales; family Kribbellaceae; genus Kribbella; species Kribbella sp. NPDC005582. The sequence goes on along the minus strand of NZ_JBEXCU010000006.1, from coordinate 489,929 downwards.
TGGCTGCCCGGGTTCTCCACGGTCACGGTGCCGGTCTGCGTCCCGGTCACCGTCAGCCGGTACGTCGACTGGTGGCTGACCGCGCCGGTGCCCTTGACCACGACGTCGTACGAGCCGGCCGCCGTTGACGCCGACGCGGCGATCGTCAGCGTCGACGACGAGCCCGACGTCACGCTGGTCGGCGAGAACGTCGCGGTCACTCCGCTCGGCAGCCCGCTGGCGGCCAGTTGCACCGACTGCGCGTCACCGCTCGTGGTGGCCGTCTTCACGGTCGTCTGCACCGAGTTGCCCGGGGCAACCGATCCGTTGGCCGGGTCGAGGCTCAGGCTGAAGTCGTTCCCGGCCGGCGGCTGATCGCCGACGGCCAGCTTCCACAGCCCGTACGCCGTCGCGTCGGCGCTGCGGTCGAGCACCGTCGTGGCGATGTTCGACGGGTACTTGTCACACGCCGAGTGGTAGCAGGAATCGTAGGCCGAGCCAGCGGTGCCGCCCCACTTCTGTGCCTGCGCGCTCGTCTTGCGGGCACTTGCCCCGGCGGCGACACCGCTGGTCGGGATCCCGGCATTCTTGAAGGACGCGTCGTCCGAACGTCCCGCACCTTCGGTGTTCTCCTCCGGCGCCAGGTTCAGCCCGTCGTAGAACGCCTTGAGCACCTTGCCGGTGTCCGAGGTGATGTTGTTGATGAAGTACCCGGCGTTGGTCGAGGCGACCATGTCGAAGTTCAGGTAGGCCTTGATCTTCGACTTGTCGGTCGACGACAGCTGGCCGACGTAGAACTCCGAGCCGTTCAGGCCCTGCTCCTCATCGGTCCACCACGCGAACCGCACGTGCTTGGCCAGGGTCGGCTTCTGCTGTGCCAGCGCCAGCGCCACCTCGAGGATCGTGGCCGATCCCGAACCGTTGTCGTTGCTGCCCGGACCGGCGCTCACGCTGTCCAGGTGCGCACCCAGCATGACGACCTGGTTCGCGTCCCCACCCGGGAAGTCGGCGATCAGGTTGTCCGACGGGTACTGGCAGTTCGTGCAGCGCTGCTTGGCCACCGTGTAGCCGGCGTCGCGCAGCTTGCCTTCGATGTAGCTGACCGACGCGGTGTGGCCCGCGCTACCGGCCCGGCGGTTACCGCCGTTGTTGTCCGCTGCCGTCTGGAGCGCCTGCAGGTGCGCCTTCACCTTCTCGACATCGATGTTCGGTACGTCGGCGGGCGGGGTGGAACCGCCGACGGTCAACCGGTACGTCGCGGTCCGGTCGACGTTCGCGCCGTCACCGGTGATCCGCACGTCGTACGCGCCTTCCGGCGTACTCGAGGTGGTGGTGATCTTCAGCGTCGACGAGTTGCCGGACTGGATCGAAGCGGGGTCGAACGACGCGGTGGCGCCGGACGGCAGCCCGCTGGCGGTCAGCTGGATCGACTGGGCCGAACCGCTGCCGATCACGGTGTTGATCGTCGCGGAAGCGCTCTCGCCGGGCTTCACCGTGCCGCTCGCGGGCGAGACCGACATCGTGAAGTCGTTGCCGGTCGGGGCGCAGGTCGCCTCACCGGACTGGGCCGGGACCGAGACGGCGTCCCAGGCGGCCTTGACCTTCCCGTGCCAGGCGCAGCTGCTGTCCAGGTTCTTCGCGGCGGTCAGGGTCACCGAGCGCCACTTGCCGTAGGACATCCCGGAGGTCTTCGACAGCATCGCGTTGTAGACGATCTTGCCGGCGTCCTTGATCCCGATCCCGGTCAGCGTGGTGTTGTTGCAGGTCGGGCTGTCCGGCTTGCCGTTGCCGGGGTTGGTGCCCTCGGCAAGCAAGTAGAACCAGTGGTTCATCGGACCGGCCGAGGCGTGGATCTCGTTCGGCAGGCTGCTGGAGTTGCAGTCGGGGTGGCCGGAGACGTTGGACGGTTTGTACATGACCCGGATCGGGCCGTTGCCGGTCAGGTCGATCTTCTCGCCGACCTCGTAGTCGGGGGCGTCGTTGGGGTTGTTCAGGTACGCCTCGGTGAGCGCTCCCCAGATGTCCGCGACGGCCTCCTGTGAGGGATAGCCCGAGATGCCGCCGGGCGTGTTCGCGTCCAGCCCGTGGCCGTACTCGTGGGCCACCACGTCGGTCGCGGTGATCCACTCGCGGGCGTTGTTGTAGCCGAAGACGACACCGTCGGGGTTGTACTGCGAACCCCAGTAGGCGTTCACGTCGCCGAGACCGACGAGCGCGTCGGCCCACTTGCCCTGGTTGTCCAGGCCGTTGCGCCCGTACCAGTTCTTCAGCAGATCCCACTCGCCGGCGGCGATGTTCATGACATCGACGCATCCGGCTTCGCGGTCGGTCTTCGACGTGCTGCCCCAGGTGTCGTCCGGTCCGGAGTACGTCGTGCCGTTGGACTGGTTGCCGCACCGCAGGGACGGGCGGGCCGGGTCGGTCATCGTGTACGTCGAGCCGGACTGCGTCGTACCGATGGTCAGGTTCGAGCCGTTCCAGATACCGGTACCGGTGCCGGCCGCGCTCTCCTCGATCGCGTGGACGACCTTGCCGGTGTGGGCGTCGACGTACACCTTCTGGCGGGTCGCCGTACCGTGGTCGTGGCCCTGGACGCGGGCCTCCCAGGCGAGCACCGGCTTGGCGCCACCGGCGTACACGACCAGCGTCGGCTCACCAGGCGTCGCGTCGGCCTTCTGGATCGTCTTCCGCGCCGCCTTCTGGGCGGCCGCCTTCGTCACCGTGGGGGTGCGGTCGACGCCGATGGGCTGCTTCTGGGCGACCGTGATGCCCTTCGCGTTCCCGGCGGCGTCGGTGGTGACGACGAAGTCGCCGCCGATCACGGCCAGGTCCTGGTACGTGCGCTGGTAGGCGACGTACTGCAGACCCCACGGCGTGCTGATCTCCTGCTGACGGATGAACCGGTCCCCGGAACCGGCCTTCAGCTCGGCGGCCCGGCCGCCGACCAGGCGGTCGGCGGTGCGGATCGCGGCCGCCCGGGGATCGGGCTTCGGTGCGGCGCTCGCGTCGGCGTCGGCCGACGGGAGCTTGGTGGTGACCACGGCGGTGGCCAGGAGCGCGAGACTGAGCACGCCTCCGACCGTCGCCGTACGCAGGGCAGTGCGTTTCACTGGGACACGTCCTCACTGGATGGGGGCGGAGCATCCGCCACCGGCCGCTGGGGCTGCAGTCCGGGCCGGCCGGTGGCGGATGCAGAGGAGACCGGAACCGGCAGGGCAGGCAGGTGAACGTCCGATGTCCTCTGTCCGTTGAGATTGACACCTGCACGTGATGGCTGTGATATCCCAGCAGGGCATAACCTCGCCGCTATGGAGCTCGAACTTCGCCATCTGCGCGTGGTCTGCCGCCTTGCGGACACCGGCAGCGTCTCCAAGGCCGCCGCCGCACTGGGCGTCTCACAGCCGTCACTGACCGCCCAGCTGCACCGGATCGAGGAGGCGGTCGGCGGATCGCTGTTCGAGCGCGCGTCGACCGGCGTCGTACCGACTCCGCTGGGCAAGCACGTGCTGAGCCGGTCGCGGGCGATGCTCGCGGACATGGACGAGCTGATCGGATCGAGCCGGCGTTATACCTCCGGCTCGGGCACGCTGCGGCTGGGTTCGTCGCGCACGGTCATGTTCGGTGCCTGGCTGGCGCGGCTCGAGGGAGTGCTCGCCGACCGGGAGATCGCGACCCAGGTCGACTCGTCGAGCGCCGTACTGACCGATCTGCTGGCCGCCGACGTACTGGACATCGCGATGATCGGCCGCGCCGAGGACGCCTATGCGCCGCAGTGCCCGCCCGGCATCCGCGAGCAGACGATGGTCTTCCCCGAACCGTTCGGGATCGCGCTCCCCGCCGACCACCACCTGGCCGCCGCCGACGAGGTGAAACTCGCCGACCTGGCCGACGACATCTGGATCTGCCCGCCGGCCGGCAAGGAAGACGGCGAGCTCGCCTACCTGCGCGAGGTCTGCGAGGACGCCGGCTTCACCCCGCAGTTCCGGTACGGGAACCTCGACACGACCGAGATCGAGCAGCTGATCGGCGCCGGCCGCGGTATCTGCCTCTGCGCGCCGACCGTCCGCGAGCTCCCTCGGACAATCGTGAAGCCGCTGGCCGGCCAGCCCTTCTCGTGGCGCCGTACGCTGCGGTGGCGCGTCGACAACGTGCCCCAGGAAACCGTCAACACAATCCACCGCGCCTTCGTCGAGACCTACCGCGAAACCATCGCCGAAAACTCGTTGGCCCGCCCCTGGTGGAGCGCACACCCCGAGTCGCATCCCACCGTCATCGATCCGGACTGACTACTCGGGTTCGTCCGACCAGGTGAGCGTGAACGGCACGGCGCCGAAACTGAGCCGGTCACCGGGGCGAACGCGAACCGGCGTCGTGATGCGGCGGCCGTTGTGCTCGGTGCCGTTCATCGAGCCGAGGTCGCGGACCATCCAGCCGTCGCCGACATGCCGCAGTTCGGCGTGAAAGCGCGAAACCGAGATGTCGCCCAACCGAAGCGTCGCGCCCGGCCCCCGACCGATCCGGACGGTCGGCGACCCAGCCGGCGGCAGCGCAAGATTCGTCACCGGTACGGCGGGGCGCTCGCGCCGGGCCAGCGGAATCCCGAACACGTCCTCGAGCCGCCGCCACACGTCGACCCGCGCCAGCCGGGTGCGCGTCGTGCGCATCCAGCCGGCGATCCGCGGTTCGGGCCGCGGCAGGTCAGTCAGAACCGAGTCGAGCTCCCCGCGACTCTGCGCGCCCAGCACGAAGTTCATCCGCCGGATGAACGTGTCGTGCGACAACCGCCCCGAACCCGCACCCTCCCGCAGCACGGCGAGCGCCCGATCGCGCTCTGCGTCGGACGGACGCGCGTTCACCAGCGGAAGCGGACCCATAACGGAAATTGTCGACGCCGACCGGCTCACTGTCCACAGAAGCCCTACTTGTACTGCACCCGATCGGCCGCGTGGGCGTCACCTTGGCTCAGTCCGATGTTCGAAACGCCAACCACCAACTGGTGCCCGGTGACGTCGTTCCGATAGGTCACGTACGTCGACCCGCCGCCCGCGTCGGCCGCGATCCGGCGCCAGGCCGAACCACCGGTCGGGGAAATCTTCGTCAACGCCTTCGTGACGTCCGGCGTGGCGTAGTACGCCATCCACTTCGTGTCACCGCGGCCCCAGGCACGGATCAGGTTGTCCGACCAGTCCACCGCGCCCCACGCCTTCGGCTCTTTCAGGAACTTCGCACTCGTCGCTGCATGCCAGCCTCCGCTTCCCCGCAGGCCGACGTTCTGTACGCCGATCGTCAGATCTCCGCCGCGCGCGTCATCGTGGTATGTCACGTAGATCGTTCCGGCTGCACCTTCCGCGCCGGTACGACGCCAGTGGATGCCACCGGGGTTCGCCTGCGCCGTGAGCGCCCGGGCGGTCGCCGTACTGGCGTAGCAGGACGTGGCCGTCTGCTCGCCGCTGCCCCACGCCCGCACGAGCCGGTCGGCGTACGTCACCGCGTCGACCTTCGCCACAGACTTCCCGCAGGCTGGCGCGGCCGTCGCCGGCGCGGCACCGCCGAGCACGAACGGCACGGTCACAGCGAGTGCGGCCGCCGTACCAAGGAGCTTCTTCTGACCGTTGATGCGCATGATCAACCTCCCGAGTTGGTCAACATCTGTTCACCCGGTAGGACGCGGTTCATCGCTCCAGAGTTGAGGCTGGGTGAGAATGGCCATATGGACCTGCCTGTGATGCCGCCGGTGAAGCCGATGCTCGCGAAGCCCGTGAAGGGGATCCCGCACGGGGACCTGAGCTACGAGCCCAAGTGGGACGGATTCCGCTCGATCATCTTCCGCGACGGTGACGAGGTCGAGATCGGCAGCCGCAACGAGAAGCCGATGACGCGGTACTTCCCCGAGCTCGTCGAGGCGATCAAGGCGAACCTGCCGGAGCGCTGCGCGATCGACGGCGAGATCGTGGTGATCGGCGAGTCCGGCGATCGTCTCGACTTCGAGGCGTTGCAGCAGCGGATCCATCCGGCCGCGAGCCGGGTGAACATGTTGTCGGAGAAGACGCCGGCGCGGTTCGTCGCCTTCGACCTGCTGGCACTGGGCGACGAGGACTTCACCGAGCGCCCGTTCAGCGAACGCCGTACGGCGCTGCTGTCCGCGCTCGCCGACGTCAAGGAGCCGATCCACATCACGCCGGCCACGACCAACCACGAGACCGCCGGGCAGTGGTTCGAGCAGTTCGAGGGCGCGGGCCTGGACGGGCTGATCGCGAAGCCGCTCGACGGGCTGTACCTGCCGGACAAGCGGACGATGTTCAAGGTGAAGCCGGAGCGTACGGCGGACTGCGTGGTCGCTGGCTACCGCCTGCACAAGAGCGGCCCCGACCGGATCGGCTCGCTGCTGCTCGGCCTCTACAACTCCGACGGCACGCTGGCCAGCGTCGGCGTCATCGGCGCGTTCCCGCTCGAACGGCGCAAGGAACTCTTCGTCGAGATGCAGGAACTCGTCACCACCTTCGACGACCACCCGTGGGCCTGGGCCAAGCAGGAGGACGGCGTCCGTACGCCGCGCAATGCCGAAGGCAGCCGCTGGCAGGCCGGCAAGGACCTCTCGTTCACGCCCCTGCGCCCCGAACGCGTCGTCGAGGTCCGCTACGACCACATGGAAGGCATCCGCTTCCGGCACACGGCCCAGTTCGTGCGCTGGCGCCCGGACCGTACGCCGGAGTCTTGCACCTACGAGCAGCTCGAAGAGCCGGTGAAGTTCGACCTGGCCGACGTACTGACGAGTGCGACCAGCTGATGAACCCGCTGTACCGGCTGTACACCCGCCGACTGCGTCGCCAACTCGTTGGCCTCCCCCGCCCACGCCACATCGCCATCGTGATGGACGGCAACCGCCGCTGGGCCCGCCGAGCCGGCCTGGACGACGTACGCCTCGGTCACCGCTTCGGAGCCCAGCACCTGGAGCAGTTCCTCGGCTGGTGCGCCGCCGCCGACGTCCGCTGCGTCACCGCCTGGGTAGCCTCGGCCGACAACATCCGCCGCCGCGACTCCGCGGAGGTCGACTACCTGATGCAACTGGCCGAGACGGTCCTGGCCGACCACGTACGCCGAGACCACCGCTGGCGACTCCACATCGCCGGCCAACTCGACCTGCTCCCCGACTCCACGGCCCGCGCGCTGAAAGAAGCCGTCGAAGCCACCCGAGACCGAACCAACGCCGGCGACCTCACCATCGCCATCGGCTACAGCGGCCGGCTGGAGGTCATCGACGCGATCCGCGGCGTACTCGACGAAGCCGCCGCCTCCGGCCGCTCCCTGACCGACGTAGCGACCACTCTCACCGAGGCCGACATCACCAGCCACCTCTACGTCCCCGACCTCCCCGACCCGGACCTGGTCATCCGCACCAGCGGCGAACTCCGCATGTCCGACTTCCTGCTCTGGCAAGCCACCCGCTCCGACATCCACTTCAGCGACCACTACTGGCCCGCCTTCCGCGAGGTGGACCTCCTCCGGGCCCTGCGAACCTACGCCCGCCGCAAAGCGGTTGCTGCAAGCAACAATCTCGGTTAGTCGACGCCTTCGACGATCCGGAAGTCGCGCTCGACAGCGTCCGCGAGAGCGTCCAGGGCCTTCTGGTACGCCGCGCTCTCGCGCGCCGCGACGGCCTGCTCGAAGCTGTCGAACTCGACCAGGATGGTGCGTTCGGCGAGTCCGGCGTCGTAGGCAACGACCTGACCGCCGCGGATCAGCGTCCGGCCACCGAAGGCCTGGACGGCCGCCCGGGCGAGCTCGTTGTAGGCGGCAAGTTTCTCAGGGTCGGAAATGGTGCGGTAGACGCTGACCCAGTAGCCCTTGGGCATGGAACCTCCAGTGTTGGATGAAAGAAGCTTAAGAGCGTCGGCGGGCCAGCACGAGGCTCGCCAGCGTCGTGATCGTCACAGCGCCGATACCGACCAGCGCCGCGGTGGTGTACGCACTGTCGTCGGGGAGGAGATGGCCGGAGCCGGTGCCCGCGGCAAGGATCAGACCGCCGATCGCGCTGCCCAGCGAGAACCCGACGCTGCGGACGACGTAGTTGAAGCTCATCGCGCTCGACGTCTCGCTCTTGGGAGTGACGGCCAGGATGACACCGGGCATTGCAGCCGAGAACCCGCCGACGCCGAAGCCGAGCACGCCCATCGCCAAGAACAGTTCGGCGAGGTTCGACCGGGCAACCGCGAACAAAGCGAACCCACCGCCGACCACAACCGCACTGCCGGCCAGGAGCAGCGGGTCGGCGACTCGCGTCCGGAACCGTGGTGTGAGCTTGCCGGCAACGAATCCCAGCACCGAGAACGGGACAAGGATCAGCCCGGCGACGAAGGTCGTCAGTCCGAAGCCGTACCCGGCGCCGTCCGGCGTCTGTGCGTACCGGGTGATGAGCGTGAGCAGCAGGTACATGCCGATCCCGCCGACGAACATCGTGAGGTTCGCCCCGGCGACCGCCGGGTGCCGCATCGCCCGTACGTCGACCAGGGGCGCGGTACTGCGAAGCTCCAAAACTACCCAGGCGGAGAGCAGCACCACCGCAACGACGGCGAGGCCCCCAGCCACGGCGAGGTGCCGGCTCCAGAGATTGCGTTCACCGGCGAGGAACAGCACCAGGAGCAGCGCACCGGCGAGGACGACCGCGCCGGGCACGTCCACGTGGGCGGAGCGGCCTTCGGGAGCTTCGGGTATGGAGCGCGACGCGGTCAGCAGGGCAACGGCGGTGACCAGCAGACCGAAACCGTAGGCGGCCCGCACGCCGCCCAACTCGGTGAGGAGCCCGGCGAGCGGATAACCAACGCCGATCCCGATGATCGAGACCACCGAGATCGTGGCGACGGTGGCCGCGCTGCGCGCCTCGGAGAGATGGTCGCGGGCCACGCCCATCATCAGCGCGGTCAGACCGAGCCCGACGCCTTGGGCGGTCCTGCCGACGAGCAGCCACGCGAACGGCAGCGGCAAAACGGTCAGCGCGCTACCGGCGACGACAACCGCCAGCGTGGCAAGGATCGTGGCTCGCCGATGCGGGCCCGCTCCGAGGCGGCCGAGGACTGGCGTGGCGACAGCGCCGCTCAGCAAGGCGATGGTCAGCGTCCACTGCGCGCTACCGAGCGAGACGCCGTACGACGTTGCCACGCTGGTGATGAGCGGCGCACCAAGGCTGGCGACTGCCGCTACGACCAGAGCGATGAACATCAGGGAAGGGACCAGCAGCCGCGGCTCGGTCTGGTCCGGCAAAGCGCCCCGGGTCACTGGTCCTGACTTTCCAGCTCCGCCAGATGCTGCAGTGCCGGCAGGGCCGCCGCGAGCGCCTCGATCTCGTCGGCGGTGAGCTCGCCGATCAGCCGCTCGAACGCCTGGACGCCCGCCTCGCGCCGCGCCCGAACATAGGCGGTGCCGGCCTCGGTCAGGCAGACCAGCGTGACCCGCTTGTCGGACGCGTCGCCCCACCGCTCGACCAGGCCGGACTCCTCCAGCACCCGGACCAGCGCTGTCATCGCGGGCTGGGTGACAGCCTGGACTGCGGCCAGATCGGTGATGCGCCGCGGACCCGTCAGGTCCAGGGTGGCCAGGGTGGCGGCGGACGTCAGGCTCATCTCCCGGGGCAGGCGCCGGACGGCTCTGAGGGTCAAGCCGTAGAGGGCGGCCCCGATAGCAGCAGGATCGGTGTCTTCACGACTCATGGCCAGAGCATAACAGCTTTATATAAACTCTTTATGGACATGCCGACCGACGCGTCGGGCGGGATGGTGGCATGCGGGACCGAGTAGGGGCAGTATGGGTGCATACCGACTGGTAGGACCCGGAGGTGCACGATGTACGACGTCGTACTGCTCGTGGAACAGGAACTCTCGGAGCCGGACGCCAAGCGTGTGGTCGCGTTGCACGAGGACATGCCTGAGCAGGTGAGGTACCACGTGCTCGTGCCGTGTCACAACGCGGAGGCCGGGGTGGAGGCGTCGATCAGCGCACTGGGGACCGCGGATCTGTACGGGCCGGGGCTGGCAACGCAGCGGCAGGATCTGGCCGAGGCGCAGAAGGCGATCGACAGCGAGGCCAAGGGGTGCAGCGGGCGGAGTGTGCAGCGGCTGCGCGAGCTCGGGAAGGCGGCCGAGGGCGGCATCTCGCACGAGCGGCCGATCGATGCGTTGATCGCGACCGTGGACGCCACGAAGGGCCAAGAGGTGGTCATCCTGACGCGGCCGCACGTCGTCGCGGAGTTCTTCCAGCTGGACTGGACCAACTCGGCCCGGCGGCATCTCAAAGTGCCGGTGCTCCATCTGCTGGAGCAGTCGACGGAGAAGGAGCCGGCCTCGTAGTCAATGCCGGAGCATGGCCGCGTAGGTGATCCCCGCGGCCAGTGCTCCGATCAGCAGTGACAGGGACGTCCGCAGCACCCGGTCGCCGATCTTGCCGTAGTGCTCGCCGTCTTCGGAGTGGTAGGCAACCTTGTAACCCGCGTAGCCCGCGAGCAGGACCAGCGCCAGCTTGATCACGCGGTTGCCTCCCCTCCGGACGCGTCAGGTCAACGGTAGCGCGGTCTCCGCGAACTGGGTGTGGTACAGCTCGGCGTACTCGCCGTTGCGCGCGAGCAGCTGCTCGTGCGTACCGCGTTCGACGATGTTGCCGTGGTCAACGACCAGGATCAGGTCGGCGTTGCGAACCGTCGACAACCGGTGCGCGATCACCAGCGACGTACGGCCTTCGAGCGCGGTATCAAGCGCTCGCTGGACATGCACCTCGGACTCCGAGTCAAGGTGCGCTGTCGCCTCGTCCAGTACGACGATCTGCGGGGCCTTGAGCAACAACCGGGCGATCGCCAGTCGTTGCCGCTCGCCACCGGACAAGCGGTGACCGCGGTCGCCGACGACCGTGTCGAGGCCGTCCGGCAGCGACTCGACCAGGTCCCACACCTGCGCCGCGCGCAGCGCCTCGATCATCTCGTCGTCGGTCGCGTCGGGCTTGGCGTAGCTGAGGTTCGCGCGGATCGTGTCGTGGAACATGTGCGCGTCCTGCGTGACGTAGCCGATCCGGTCGTGCAGCGACTCCAGCGTCACTTCCCGGACGTCGGTTCCGCCGATCCGGACGGCTCCCCCGCTGACGTCGTACAGGCGGGCGACCAGGTTCGTGATCGTGGTCTTGCCGGCACCGGACGGGCCGACCAGCGCGACCATCTGACCGGGCTGGACGACGAAGTTCACGTCCTCGAGGACTTGCGCCGAGACGCGCTTGTCGAGGACGGCGACCGATTCGAGGCTGGCGAGTGAGACCTGCTCGGCGGTCGGGTACGCGAAGGTGACGTGGTCGAACTCGACACTGGCCGCATCCTTCGGCAGATCTCGAGCGTCCGGAGCGTTGCGGATCATCGGCTCCAGGTCGAGCACCTCGAAGACGCGCTCGAAGGAGACCAGCGCCGTCATCACGTCGACGCGGACGTTGGACAAGGCGGTCAGCGGGCCATAGAGCCGGCCGAGCAGCGCCACGAGAGCGAGCAGTGTCCCAACGGTTAGCGTCTGGCGGACGGCCAGGTTGCCGCCCACGCCGTACACGAGGGCTGTTGCGAGCGCCGCAACCAGAGTCAGCGCAGTGAAAAATACCCGGCCGAGCATTGCGATCCTGATGCCGAGGTCACGCACCTGGCCGGCGCGCTGGCCGAACTCCCGGTTCTCGATCGACGGCTGCCCGAACAGGGTCACCAGCAGCGCGCCGCCGACGCTGAACCGCTCGGTCATCGACGTCGACATCGCGGCATTGAGGTTCATCTGCTCGCGGGTCATCGAGGCCAGCCGGCGGCCGAGGATGCGAGCCGGGATCAGAAACACCGGCAACAGCAGGATCGCGACCAGAGTCAGCTGCCAGCTCAGCACGAGCATCGCGCCGACCACGAGGATCAGGCTGATCACGTTGGAGACGACACCGGAGAGCGTCGAGGTGAAGGCTTGCTGCGCACCGATCACGTCGTTGTTGAGGCGCGAGACCAGGGCTCCGGTCTGCGTCCGGGTGAAGAAGGCGACCGGCATCCGCTGCACATGCGCGAACACCTTGGTGCGCAGGTCGAAGATCAGTCCCTCACCGATCCGCGCCGAGAACCAGCGCTGCATCAGACCGAGCACCGCCTCGACCAGGGCCAGCCCGGCGACGACCAGCGCGAGCGCGGTCACCAGACCGCCGTTCCCCTTGATGATGCCGTCGTCAACGATCTTCTTGAACAGCAGCGGCGATGCGATCACCAGCACCGCCGACACGATCACGAGCAGCAGGAAGAGCGTGATCTGCCACCTGTACGGCTTCGCGAACGCGGCGATCCGCCGCAACGTCCCTTTGGCCAGCTTCTGGTCCTTCACCGACGAGTCCATCCGGCGCCACATGCCGCCGCCCATCGGCATCCCGCCACCCATGCCCGACATCCGGACTCCTTCCAGTCTCCCCACAGCAACACCGCGGATCGCGTCGATCTTCCGACCTGCAACTGAAGGTTGCACATCGCCGCCGGTTCCCCTAAGGTTATGTGCAACAAAAGGTTGCGAAAGAAACGGTGGAACCGATGACGCGAAGTATTACCCGTGAGCTGCGGATCGACGCCTCGCCCGAGGTCGTCTACGCAGTGATCAGTACGCCGGAGCACCTGCGCGAGTGGTGGCCGGACGACGCCGATGTGAAGGCCACGCCGGGCGCGATCGGCACGGTCACGTTCGACACGGACAAGGCCGTACCGCTGACCGTGGTCGAGGCCGACCCGCCGCGGCGGTTCTCGTTCCGCTGGGCGCACCCGGTGGACGAGCCGGCCACGGCGGCGAACTCGCTGCTCGCGACCTTCGACCTGATCCCGGACGGCGAGGGCACGCTGCTGAAGTTCGCCGAGACCGGGTTCGACGAGGCCGCGCGCTCCGACGACGAGTTCAAGGACCACACCAGCGGCTGGGACTACTTCCTGCCCCGGCTGACGCCGTACGCCGCGCGGGTGGCCGGCGCGTAATGAGCGTCGACAACGAGCTCTGGTCCGCGATCGGCGATCCGACCCGGCGGGAGATGCTCGACCTCCTGCTGGCCTCCGGCGGCGGTACGGCGACCTCGCTCAGCGACCGGTTGCCGGTCACCCGGCAGGCGGTCGCCAAACATCTCGGCGTCCTCGAGCGGATCGGCCTCGTGCACGCCACGACGGCCGGCCGCGAGCGGGTCTACACCGTCGACGAGGACCAGCTCGCCCGCGCGATCACGCAACTCTCGACCGTCCGCGACGCCTGGGACGGCCGCCTGCAACGCATCAAGCGGATGGCGGAAGCCCTCCAGAAAGCATCCAGTCAGCAAACCCGAAAGAGGACTTAGATCATGGTGGACATCCTGCACAGAGTCGGCGCGGTGGGTTCGGTCGACGACATCTACAAGACCCTCAGCACCGTCGACGGCCTGGCCGCGTGGTGGACCGAGGACACGACCGGCGACAGCGCGGTCGGCGGCGTACTGAAGTTCCGCTTCCCCGAAGGCGGGTTCGACATGTTGGTGCTCGAGAGCGAGCCCGGCAAGGTGGTCCGCTGGGAGGTCGTCGGCGGGCCCGACGAGTGGATCGGCACGACCGTCCGGTTCGACCTCCACCAGGAGGACGAGTTCGCGATCATCATGTTCGGGCACGAGGGCTGGCGCGAGCAGGTGCCGTTCATGGCGCACTGCAGCACGAAGTGGGCGACGTTCCTGATGAGCCTGAAGCAGCTCGTCGAGACCGGCGCCGGCGACCCGGCACCGAACGACGTACGGGTCAGCAACTGGCACTGATTACCCGAAGGCGGCCAGGAGCTCCTTCAAACGACGCTCCTGCGCTGCGCCCTCGGCCTTGAGCTGCTCGGCGTACGGGCGATCGGCGGCACCGAGCAGCAGCGCCTTCGTCTCGCGGACAGCGCCCGCGAGCGGCGTCAGGACGGCGTCGGTCAGGTCCTTCACCGTCCCCGCCAGCTCCTCGGCCGGTACGACGATGTTCGCCAGACCGATCTCCTTCGCCTCGGCCGCCTCGACCCAGCGAGTGGTCGCACAAATCTCGAGGGCCCTCGAGTAGCCGACGAGCTGCACCAACGGCTGCGTACCGCCGAGGTCGGGAACCAGCCCGAGCGCCGGCTCACGCATGCTGAACCGGGCATCCGGCGTGACGACCCGCAGGTCGCAGGCGAGCGCGAGCTGGAAGCCGGCGCCGACCGCGTGGCCCTGAACCGCCGCGATGCTGATGATGTTCGGGTTCCGCAGCCACGAGAAGCCGGCCTGGAACTCGGCGACGATCTCGTAGACCTCTTCGGTCGGCTTCGCCCCGAGGCTGAGCAGCGGCTCCTCACCCTGGTCGTTCTCCCCCATGATCAGCCGCCGATCCAGGCCCGCCGAGAACGACTGGCCCTCCCCCGACAGCACGACCACGCGGACCTCGTCCGGCAGCGACCGGCCGAACTCGGCCAGCGCGCGCCACATCGCCGGGGTCTGCGCGTTGCGCACCTCCGGCCGGTCCAGTACGACGCGCGCCACCGGGCCATCCACCGAGAACCGCAGTCCGAGATCAGTCATGCGGCGTACATTACTGCAGAGTAATCAGGCGAGCGAGACCAGATCGGCGTAGTCGTTGGTCCAGAGGTCCTCGACACCGTCGGGCAGCAGCAGGACCCGCTCCGGCTCGAGCGCCTGGACCGCGCCCTCGTCGTGGGTGACCAGCACGATCGCGCCCTGGTACGAGCGGATCGCGTTCAGCACCTCTTCGCGCGAAGCCGGGTCCAGGTTGTTGGTCGGCTCGTCGAGAAGCAGGACGTTGGCCGCCGAGACGACCAGCGTGGCCAGCGCCAGCCGGGTCTTCTCGCCACCCGACAGCACACTGGCCGGCTTGTCGGCGTCGTCCCCGGAGAACAGGAACGCGCCCAGCACGCTGCGCGCCTGGGTCTCGTTGAGATCCGGGGCGGCGGACTTCATGTTCTCGATGACCGTCCGGTTGACGTCCAGGGTCTCGTGCTCCTGGGCGTAGTACCCGAGCTTGAGGCCGTGGCCGTCGATGACCTCGCCGGTGTCCGACTTCTCGATCCCGGACAGCACCCGCAGCAGCGTGGTCTTGCCGGCGCCGTTCAGCCCCAGGACGACGACGCGCGAACCGCGGTCGATCGCCAGGTCGACGTCGGTGAAGATCTCCAGCGAGCCGTACGACTTCGAGAGCTCCTTCGCCATCAGCGGCGTCTTGCCGCACGGCGCCGGAGTGGGGAACGAGATCTTCGCGACGCGGTCGGTACGGCGCTCGTCCTCGAGCCCCGACATCAGCTGCTCGGCGCGCTTCAGCATCTGCTGGGCCGCCGTCGCCTTGGTCGCCTTGGCGCGCATCTTGTTCGCCTGGTCGACCAGCTGGGTCGCCTTCTTCTCCGCGTTCGCCCGCTCCCGCTTGCGCCGGCGCTCGTCCTGCTCGCGCTGCATCAGGTACGTCTTCCAGCCGACGTTGTACACGTCGATCTCGGCCCGGTTCGCGTCCAGGTGGAAGACGCGGGTGACGGTCTCCTCGAGCAGGTTCACGTCGTGGCTGATCATGATCACGCCGCCGGCGTACGACTTGAGGAAGTCGCGCAGCCACACGATCGAGTCGGCGTCGAGGTGGTTGGTCGGCTCGTCGAGCAGCAGCGTCTCCGCCTGCGCGAACAGGATCCGCGCCAGCTCGACCCGCCGCCGCTGACCACCCGACAACGTGCCCAGCGGCTGGCCGAGCACGCGATCCGGGAGGCCCAGGTTCGCCGCGATCCGCGCGGCCTCCGACTCAGCGGCGTACCCGCCGGCGGCGTGCAGCTCCGCCTCGGCCCGCTCGTAGCGCCGCATG
Organism: Kribbella sp. NPDC005582; assembly: GCF_040605415.1. Lineage (NCBI taxonomy): Bacteria > Bacillati > Actinomycetota > Actinomycetes > Propionibacteriales > Kribbellaceae > Kribbella > Kribbella sp. NPDC005582. Next base: position 474,109 of record NZ_JBEXCU010000006.1, on the reverse strand, counting down.
CCCTTCGCCCGGACCTTGTCGTCCGCGCTGGCCATCGACTTCTCCGCGCTGCGCATCCGGCGTACGACCTCGTCGAGGCCGCGGGCGGACAGGATCCGGTCCCGCGCCAGGACGTCGAGGTCCCCCGTGCGCGGGTCCTGCGGGAGATAGCCGATCTCGCCGGACTTCGTCACCGATCCGCTGGCCGGCAGCCCCTCACCGGCCAGGATCTTGGTCAACGTCGTCTTGCCGGCGCCGTTGCGCCCGACCAGCCCGACCTTGTCCCCCGGACCGACCCGGAACGACGCCGGGGACAACAGTTGGCGAGCGCCGACACGCACCTCGAGATTGGAAGCAGTGATCATGGAGTTGCAGGCGTCCTCAGGGGTCGGAACAGTTGGGTCGGCGGCGCGGAGTCACGACACGGCAACAACCCTCGCTCTGAGGTCTAGTCTAGTCTGTGTGAAATTCAATCCGGACGCGGATCTCGATACCGGCGGTATCGAGGACACCCGCGGCAGTGGCGGCGGACGCAGCGGTGGGCTACCGGGCGGGGCGATCCCGGTCGGCGGCGGGATCGGCGGCATCATCCTGCTGGTGATCATCGTCCTGCTGAACGGCGGCATCCCCGGCCTGGGCAGCGGCGGCTCGGACGAGCCTACGAGCCAGAACACAGGCCCCGGCAGCCTGAGCGCCTGCAAGAACGTGAACACGAATAAGGATTGCCGGTTCGTGGCCGACCAGAACTCCATCGAGGGTTTCTGGGCGACCGAGCTCCCCCGCCGCGGCAAGAAGTACGTCCCGGCCCCCATGCGCGTCTTCGACGGCCAGGTCAGCACCGGCTGCGGCGCGGCCACCAGCGCGGTCGGCCCGTTCTACTGCCCGCCTGACAAACGTGTCTACCTCGAGCTCGGCTTCTTCGAGACCCTGGAGACCGACCTGGGCGCCAAGGGCGGCGACTTCGCCGAGGCCTACGTGATCGCCCACGAGTACGGGCACCACATCCAGAACCTCTACGGCATCCTCGACCGGATCAAGACCCGCTCCGGCCCCACCTCGGACTCGGTCCGCTCCGAGCTCCAGGCCGACTGCCTGGCCGGCATCTGGACCAACCACGCCACCACCGTCCCGGCCAAGAACGGCAAGCCCTACATCCTCGATCTCACCGACGACGACATCGCCCGCGGCCTCGACGCCGCCGCCTCCGTCGGCGACGACCGCATCCAGTCCAAGACCCAGGGCCAGGTCAACCCCGAGTCCTTCAGCCACGGCACCGCCGAACAGCGCATGCGCTGGTTCAAGACCGGCCTCGACTCCGGCGACATGACCGCCTGCGACACCTGGTCCGCCGCCACGCTGTAAGCGCGACGCCCCGCCGTACCGCCGTCGACCGACAACAGCGACGGATATCCGCTCTTGGTGCCCGTTCTCCCCTCGTATACGGGGGTGAGAACGGGGCCTGGGGACGGATATCCGTTCGTGTTGTTGCGGGGGATGGCGAAACCCCCTTGCCTGGGTGGCAGGCGAAGGGGGTCTCGGGTGGTGCTGGGTCAGGCGACTTGGGCTGGGCGGTGGTAGCCGGGGAGGAGCTCGTCGACTAGGGCGTCGGTTTCGGGCTCGGGGCCTCGGGGGCCGCCGTGCTTGGCCAGGGCGGTGTAGAGCTGGGTGGCCACGTTGGTGACGTCCTGGGTGGTGCCGAAGTGGGCGGCCAGGCGCAGGGTTGCTCGCCAGAGGTCCTCGGAGGCCGGGGAGAAGCTGAGACCGGTCTGGAGGGCTGTGCGGGCGGTTTGGCCGTCGTTGTGGGTGAGGGAGGCTTCGGCGAGCTTGAGGGCCGCGTCCACCACGGATTCGACCATGCGGCGCTCGATGCCGGAGGCGGCGAGCCACGAGTAGCGGCCGGCGGGGATGTTCGCCCAGGCGGGGCCGTGGACGAGGCTGAGGGCTGTGGAGAGCGGTGCCCGGGGGTCCTCGATCATGGTGGCCTGCTTGGTGAGCGTGCGGAACACGTCCCAGTCGACGCGGACGATGCTGCGGTTCAGCATCCAGCGGCCGGACTCGTCGGCGTACATGGCGTCGTTGCCGACCCAGCGGCGGGTGTGCTCCAGCGCGGAGTCACGCAGTTCGTCGCTGATGCCGCGCGGCCAGATGGCTCCGGCCAGCACGTTCGGGTGGACGCCGTAGTCCTGGCTGGCCAGGAAGGCGACGATCTCGGTCGAGAGGGCGATCCGGCCGTCGTCGATCGGGCCGCGCGCGTCCACCTCGACCGGGCCGAGCAGGTCGACCTCGACCGGCGCCGGCAGGCTGAGGTCCTGGGTCGAGAACTCGTACGCCGGCATGTTCTGCTCCGTACGGCGCTTGTCCCGGGCATCCGAGTCGGCCGCGTCGAACAGGGCGACCAGCTCGGTGACCTGCTCCGGAGTGACGGTGTGGGCCTCGACCTCGAGACCGAGGAGGCGGCAAACGGCCTGGTTCTTCTCGTCGACGACGAAGCGCCACGGCGAGTTGATCACGTCGCCGACCACGACGACCGCGACCCCGCGCCGGGTGTCGGCGGCCAGCCGGTTCAGCTGGTCCTGCTCCTCCGGTGACGGCGGCGCGGAGACGAAGATGATCTCCGCACCCCACAGCGCCGCGTCCGGGTGCGCGGTCCGCGCCTCGGCGACCGAGGCGACCTTCCGCCGCTCGCAGGCCTGGACCTGAGCGTCGGTACGGCGGGTGACCTCGTCCAAAGCGGCGTCGAGCCGGACCCAGTAGCTGAGGCGGGCGGGAGCCAGCGACGACAGGTCGTCACCGAATCCGACCATGCTCACGTGCGCACCCTCGGACCACAGGTTCGTCGCGAGCTCGACCGCCAGCGAACCGACGACGTCACGCGAAGCCTCGGTGACACCACCGAAGCTGACGATGCCGTTCGCGGTGTCGAGGTCGACCAGCACGGTCGCGCCGTCGGCGTTCTGACCGATGGTGACCAGCGTCGGGTACGGCGCCGGCGCGGTGATCTCGCCGGTCGGGGCGTAGGCGCGGCGCAGCGTCCAGCGGGTGCCTTCGGCGATGGCCTGCCACGGGCCGGGAGGTGCGGACTGCGCCTCGTACGGGTCGAGGACCAGCGTGAGCGCGCTGTCGGTCACCAAAGCGGCGACGACCTTCGGCATCGGGCGCTGGGTCTTGGCCATGTCCGCGCCGAGCTGGCGCAGCGCGGCGTCCACGAACTGTGCGGTCGGGATGTCCGAGGCAAGCCGCAGACCGACCTCGGTCTGCCGGTGCCCGGCCGCCTTCGGGCCGGGGCCCTGTGCCCAGCCGCGGCGGCGCTTCAGCGCCAGCGCGAGACCGGCCGCGAGCAGCGTGCCACCGAAGCCGTAAATGCCGGCTTGCGTCAGGTCGAAGCCCTGGTCCGCCGCCACCGGAACAACCTCCGGCACGCGAGTGCCGCCGGCCGCCGGGTCGCCCGGCTGGGACTCCCCCGCCTTCGGGTCGTGCGCGGGGATCTCGGTGGACGGGTCGCCGGGCTTGATGTCCTTGGCGCCCGGGTCACCAGCGACGCCGCCGATCGTGACCGACGATCCGGACTCGATGCCCTGGTCGGCCCACCGGGTGCCGTGGCCGGGCTTGACCTCAGCGGAAGGCTTCGTGGCCGTCTTCGCGGGGGTCTGCACCTTGGGCGGTGTCTGGGTCGTGACCGGCTTGATCTCGTGCGACTTGCCGGGCTGCTCGATGTTGACCCGAACCGTGTGCACACCGGCGCCCTTGGCGTCGGCCGGCAGGCGCACCTGCCAGCCCGGCATGATCAGGTCCGGATTGGTGAGCCGGCGACCGTCCGGCTGCAGCTTGTTCTTGTTGAGGTCGTAGATCTCCTTGTACCGCCGGCCCTCGCCCAGGTACCGCTCGGCGATATCCCACAGGCAGTCGTAGTTCCGCCCCTGCGGAGGCTTGACCTCGGTGTACTTGACGACCTGACCCTTCTGGTCGTTGTTCGTCCGTACGCCGGTCGCCGTCTTGCCCTGCTGCACAGATCCGGACAGCACACTGCTCCGCTGCTCGGTCTGCCGGAACGACGAACCCGACTGGTGCTCACCGCCCTGCACGACCGACACCGACGTCGGAACCGTGCCAGGACTCGTGGTGACCGCACTCGCCACCGGCAAGCTCACGCTCGCGGCACCAGCGATCAGCACGACGGTCGAGATCAGGCGACGAGCCAGCGTCTGCGAACCGCCGCCGAGCGGAATGCGTGGCGACAACCCGTGCCCACGGATCTCGGCGATCGCCTCCACCAGCAGACAGACCACGAAGTGCGCCCACGCCACCCAGATGAAGAACGCGAAGATCCCCAGCACCGCACGGATGTCGAGCTCGTCGAACAGCACGTTCCACTTCGGCATCTGGTCCGGCCACGGCGTACCGAAGAAACGCAGCAGCACATACGGCACCCCGCCGACGATCGCCACGATCGCCAGCAGCGCCACGAACCCCTTCAGCCGATCCGCGCCCGAACTCGCCTGCCGCTGCTGCGGCAACCGCGCCGACCGCACCGGCTCACCGGTCTTCACCATGCTCGCTCCCTCGTCCCCACCACGTCACCCACCGATAGCCTGCACTTCCTGCACAGGCAACCGCTGTACTGCGTGCACATCCGCCGAACCGAGGAACTTCCAGTCCGGCGGGCCGATCCAATACGACACGTCCCACCTGATCGTCAGCTTGACCGTGTACATCCCGTCCGGCTGATTCGCGCTTGACCGCGTATAGGTATGGCGGCAGGTACTCATCTGGGTGAACGGGTCGCTGGACTCGTCGTACCCATCGGTGTCACCAGCCGGCACCACTCCCATCGGGCAGGTGAACGGCGGCGTGCCGTCACCGGGATCGACGATCATCTGCCCGACCAGACCCCGCATGACGAAGTCGTGACTGCCGCTCCAGTACATGTCCTGGTAGTTCGCTTCGGACTGGTTGTGCAGGATGTACGAGCTCTTCGGAGTCAGCGAGAAGTACGCCGGCACGTTCACCCGAGGGGTGTAGGTCGGCTTCACCACCAGCTCAGGGTCCTCGTACTGGTTGTGGAACTCGTCCCAGAACTCGTCCATGTACCCGCGTTGCGGGCACTGGTTCTGCTCCTGCTCACCGACCGGAACAATCGCCCGCTCGATGTGGACCTTGTCGCCGCCGTCCTTGGTGTTCAGGTCGTAGTCGACGATCGTCAGCCGCAGCTTCCACTTCTTGCCGTCCGGCGGAGCCGGCAGCTCGATGCCGGCCGGGACCTCCAGATCACGGCACGGGATGAAGACGTGGTTCCCGAGCCGCTCTTTCCAGGTCGGAATGGGCAGGCCGCTGCCGTAGGTCACTTGGCCGTTGCTGCAATAGGCGCCGAAGCCGACCGCGTTCACGTACATGCTGCAGCTGCGAGTCCCCTGCTGCACCGTCTCGCCGCCGCCGGCGAAGGCGGTGGTGACGCCAGGGGAAATCAGCAGCGTGAGCACGGTACCCAGGGCGATCAGCCCGCGTCCCACGCGATTGCGCATTCTCACTCCAGAAGTCGTCCTAGCGGCAGATTATCTTCGACCAAGGGCACTGTGCCCGTTAATCGCTCCCCCGTCACCTTTTCGGAATAACGCCTATTCAGGTCTAGGCCGGATATTTCACACCGGCACAGCTGATCCCGGCGGACGGGCCGACGCGGTACGGCCGCCAGCCCAGTCCGGTCTTGATCATGTCGATCGCCTGCGGCTGGCCGCTCGGTGCGATCAGCGTCCAGCCCTTCTTCTTCGGGTCCCAGTACTGCGTCGTCTGCGACCGGCAGGTCTTCACGCGCACCACGCCCAGCGGCTGGTTCGAGATCCCGCGCACCACGACGCTGCCCGGTGGTTTCATCACCCAGCCGTTGAGCTTGGCATCGACCATCACCTGAGAGACGTCGGCGTAGAAGTACGCCGGGAACTGCTTGATCATGACGTTCCCGTCGCGCGCGATCAGCGCGTCGAAGTACACCGGGTACATCTTCACGAGGCCTTGGACGGCCGGATTGCTCGCGTAGTTCCCGGGAACCACGATGACCTTGGCCTTCTTCGACGGCGCGGAGCTCGTCTCTACCGGCACGGACGGTTGGGTCGTCGGTGTCGCGCTGCTCGCGGTCGGTGCCGACGTACTGGACGACTCCGAGCCGCCACCGCCGACCGGAACCGGGCGGCCGCCGTCGGTGGAGTTGCCGCCGCAGCTGGTCAGCAGCACTGCACCTACCAGTGCGGCAACCGTCAGAGAAGCACTACGCACGATCATGGTCCTTAACGTCCGAGGCTCGGTGGGAGGGAGTTCTGCGGCGGCATGATGCCGGCCGGGGCACCGCCGCCCGGCGGCTTGCTGGTCACCGGCCCGGTCGGACCGGTCGGGCTCTCCTCGCCGTCGGTCGGAGTCGGGCTCGGCGTCGGCGTGATGCTCGGCGTACAGGTGGCCGGGAACGGGATCGGCGGATCGAGAGTCCAGATCGGAGTCGGCGAACCGATCGTCCACTTCGGGCACGGCACATTGAGGGTCGGCGGCACCGCCGTACTCGAGATCGTCGCGCCAGGGCCTTGCGGGCCGGTGCTGACGAAGATCGGCGGGATCGTGGGGCTGTCGTTGTTTTTCACGACGCCTTGTTCGGCGTGGGCAGTGCCGGTGCCGGTGGACTTGAGGGTGGACTTGCCGATCAGGCCCAGGAAGGTGGTCTTGTTGGCGATGCCGACGGAGATATCCACCTGGTCGGTGGTGAGTTTGGTGGGGGCGCAGGAGGTGACCGTCGGGTCGTTGGAGGCTACCTGGGCGCAGAAGCCGGCGATGGCGGTGGCGGCTTTGGCGGTGTCGATCTTGGCTTCGGAGGTGTTGAGCTCGATGGTGGCGGCGCCGACGCGGGCGGCTTCCTGGGCGTAGCCGACGGCGCGGGAGCGGGCGCCGAGCTGGCGGCCGCCGTCGATGACGAGGCCGGCCAGGGTGAAGATCATCACCGCGAGGATGGCGACCGCGGGACTGAGGGCGCCGCGCGGGAAGACGCGGTGGTTGCCGGGGGCATCGATTCGGAGGAACTCGACGATGCGGGAGCGGTGCTGCTCAGGAGCCATCACGGACTCCCCGGTACGGATCCACGCTGGAGGTGAAGCGCTTGGTGATGGTGGTGTCGCCGCCGAGGCCGAGGAAGCTCAGGTCGCGGTAGTCGATGGTGCAGGTGACCTCGACGGACAACGGGGTGCCGGCGGCCAGGGTGGTGGTCATGACGCCGGAGGCGGTTTCCTTGCAGGACTTGACCGCCTGCCCCATGGTGCGGGTGACGGCGTCGTTGACGCGTGCCTGGGCTTCGGCTTGGGACCGGGACATGCTGGCGGCGCGGGCGCCGTCGCGGGCGGCACTCTCGGCCAGAGCTGTGGTCTGGAAGTAGCGGCCGGCGGCCAGCAGGAACATGAACAGCAGCAGGAGAATCGGTGCGAGCACCACCATCTCCAGCGCCATCGTGCCGCGCTCGCCGCGAAGTTGAGGTCGCCTCACTTGTCGTCCGCCTCGAACTGCTCGATCGGGCCGGTGGCCGTGCGCTCCACGTGCAGCTCGAGCCCCGGGACCAGCGAGACCGTGTCGCCGCTGACGGTGAACGAGACCATCCCGGCCGGGTTGTTGTACGTCGGTGAGGCCACCTTCGCGTTCTGCAACGTCGTCCCGGCCAATTGGTTGACGTAGGCCTCGATGTCGACCCGCACCTTCTCCCCCACCGCCGGGCTGTAGACCGGAGGCTGCACCAGCCGGAGCCGGGAAACGCCTTCCTGGGCGGCGTTCAGCGCGACCGAGCGGCCGTACAGGTAGAGCGCCGTCTGGATGGAGACGAAGATCAGCGCCATGATCGTCGGCGCGAGGATGGCGAGCTCCAGCGAGCTCGCCCCACGCTCGGACCGGCGCCCGAACAGACGCAGGCACAGCCGGCGGGCGCGCGCGGCGGTCGGGGGGCGGACCGGCACGACGGGTCAGCCGTTCTCGATCTCGCCGGTGCGCTTGTCGATCACGCGCCGCACCACCAGGCCGATGGCCAGCGCGGCCGCGACCAGGATCGCCGAGATGATCGCCCACTCCAGTGCGGAGGCGCCGAGCTCCGTGCGGCCCTGCTTGGCCCGCGCGCGCTGCGCGTGGGCGCGGGCGACCGCGTAACCGGCCATCGAGCGCCAGAACTGCAGTTCGGTGTTCATTCGCATGCCTTCCACTCACGAGGCCGGGGCTGGCCTCAGTATGCCCTGTACGACGGACAGAACCGTGCTACGGATCCCTACCCGCGATCAGCTGCCGAGGATCGCGATCGCGGCCGGAAATCCGAGGAACAACATGAACGCCGCGCACATCACCAGCTGGGCGACCAGCATCGACTGCGACCGCTCACCCGCCTTGCCTTCCACGTCGGCGAGCTCTTTGCGGCGCAGCGACGCGGCCCGGGCCAGCAGCGAGGCGCGGATCTTGGCGCCCTCGTCACCGGCCAGCGCGAGCGCCGACGCCAGGTCGCGCAGCTCCTCGACGCCCAGGTCCTCGCCGAGCCGGGCCATCGCGTCCCACGGCGTGATGCCGATCAGCCGCGCGTTCGCCAGCGCCTGCCGGATCCGGGCCATCGCCCAGTGGTCGCCGATCGTGGAGGCGGTCATCAGCGCCTCCGGCAGACCGCGGCCGCCGGCCAGGTTCATCGCGACCAGGTCGAGGAAGCTGCCGACCACGTGCCGGAAGTCCCGCCGCCGCGCCTCGGCCTCCTGGCGCAGCGCCAGGTCGGGCAGGAAGAACGCGAACGCCATCGCGCCCAGCGTGACGATCGCCGGGGTCGCCCCCGGTGCGCCGAAGCCGAGCGCCGAGAACATGAACAGCACGAACGGGATGAAGATCATCGCGCCGAGCGCGAAGAACACCTTGGTGGCCAGCATCGCCGCGAACGGCTGGTTCATCACCGCGAGGTCGCGGCGCAGCTTGCCGAAGGCCCAGCCGCGCGCGTTCGCCTCGGCCTCGAGCCGCTGACCGAGTGTGTGCCGGGCCTTGTCGAGACCGCCGAGCACCCGCTCGCCGGCCGCGCTCGTGGTGACCCCGCCGCCGCCTCGGCCCGCGTCGATGCGGGCGATAGTGGAGAGCACGTTGGCCCGCGGCCGGATCAGCATCCGCACCAGCAGGTACGCGCCGAGTCCCACCAGGGCACCGGTGAAGAAGGCCCACATCACTGGCCCACCACCTCCATCCGCTCGTCGCCGGACCGCCGGCTGCTGCCACCGATCAAGAACCGCTCGGGGACCTCGATCTTGGCCAGCCGGCGCAGCCAGACCAGCCCGACCGCGTACAGCGCGATCACGATGAAGAGCACGAACTGCCCGATGAAACTCGTGTACGGCGCCACGTACGCCGGGTTGAACAGCACCAGCGCCGCCGCGACGAGCAGCGTGATCGCGACGACCACCTGCACCGAGCGCCGGGTCGACCGCCGTTCGGCCGCGACCTTCCGCCGTACGTCGAGCTCCTCGCGGGCCGAGTCGGCGAGCGCACTGAGCACCTCGCGCAGACCGGGTCCGCGCAGCCGTGCATTGAGGACCAGCGCCGCCACGATCAGGTCGGCGGACGGGTCGTCCAGGTCGTCGGCGAACCGCATCAGGGCCGAAGGCAACGGTTCCCGGATCCGCAGCCGGTCGACCAGCAGGTTCAGGCCGGGCTTGATCGCCGGTGCCGCGTTCACCGCGGTGGCCGGAATCGCCTGCTCCAGACCGACCGCGCCGGCGATGGTGTCGCGCAGCGCCTCGGTCCAGGTGGCCAGCGCTTCGAGCCGCTCGATCGCACGCCGTTCCTCACCAGTGCCGCCGAAGAAGCGGTCGGCCAGCGCGGCCAGCAGTCCGAGGGCGGCCGCGAGTACCAGCCAGCGCGTCACCGCCAGTACGACGAGGCCGACGCCGATGCCGGTCCCGAGCCGAATCAGGTTCTTCCGGTTGTCGGCGCTGCCGCCGCGGCGGAACATCGACGGCGTCTCGTCGCGCGGCTCGGTGCCGCGGATCGCGATCACCAGCAGCAGAATGGCGCCGCCCACGACCGCTCCGCAGAGCAGGGCCAGCAAGGTCTGGTCGCTCATCGCGTCACGCCCACGTTCCGTGGACCATCGGCCGGTACCCGTAGTGCTCGAGCTCGTCCATACAGGCGATCGGCGCATGCGCGGCAGCCCGGCCGTCCGGTCCCGGGGCGAACACCTCGCCGGACAGCACTCGGCCGTCCCACCCGGTCACTTCGCGGATGCTCTCGACGTACCGGGTCAGGGTGCCGCCGTGCTGGTAGTCGTTCTGCTTGCGGACGAAGACGACGAAGTCGAGCGCGCCCGCGATCAGCATCTGGGTGGCCTCCATCGGCAGCCGCTCGGTCGCCTGGATGGCGTAGGTGCTGATCCGGTTGAACACCTCCATCGAGCTGTTCGAGTGGATCGTCGACAGCGAGCCGTCGTTGCCCTGGCTCATCGCGTTCAGCATCGTCACGATCTCGTCACCCAGTACCTCACCGACGATCACCCGCGACGGGTTCATCCGCAGCGAGCGGCGGACCAGGTCGGCCATGTGCACCGCACCCATGCCTTCCGAGTTCGGCAGCCGCTCCTCGAACGCCACGACGTTCGGGTGCAGCTCCTTGAACTCGCCGAGGCCGAGCTCGAGCGACCGCTCGACGGTGATCAGGCGCTCGTGCGGCTGGATCTCGTTGGCCAGGGCGCGCAGGAGAGTCGTCTTCCCCGAGTTCGTCGCGCCCGCGATCATGATGTTCTTGCGGGCTGCGACCGCCGCGCTCAGGAACGAAGCCACATCCTGGGAGATGGTGGCGTTGGCCACCAGGTCGCGGAGGAAGACCCGGCCGAGCCGCGCACGCCGGATCGAGACCGCCGGCCGGGACGTCACGCCCATCACGGCGGAGAGTCGCGAACCGTCGGGCAGCCGCAGGTCGAGCTGCGGGTTCGCGGAGTCGAACGGACGGCTCGTCAGACCGGCGTGGGCGGCGAGCACCTGGATCAGCTCGATCAGCTCGTCGTCGCTCTCGGCGACCGGGCCCGGCATCTCTTCGCGGCCGTCGCCGTACTGGACGAAGACCTGGTCGCAGCCGTTGATGTCGATGTTCTCGACCTCGGGGTCGTCGATCAGCGGCTGCAGCCGCCCGACGCCGAACAGCGCGGAGTGGATGGCGCCGGCGATCTGCGCGTCGTCGTCCGGAGTCGGCGGCGTGCGGCCCTCGGCCAGCTCGTAGCGCGCGTGGTCCTCGAGCACCTGCACGATCAGCGAGCGGGCGTACTCCCGCTCGTCCTCGGCGCTCATCGGCGGTACGCCGTTCACCTGGTCGCGACGGCGTTGTTCGTTCAGCCGATCGGCGACCTGGGAACGCAGCCTGCGGACCAGCTCCTGGTCAGCGCTCATTCCAGTCCCCCTGTGGGAACGCGGCGTGGGCCATGTCGAAGTCGTGCGGCGCGGCGACCAGAGCGGCCAGCTCCGCGGTGATGTCGGTGGCGGAACGAATCAGCTGGGTCTTCTCGAGCCGGCCGTGCCCACGTCCGTCGAAGAACGCTGCACCGATCGGGTCGTAGGCCAGGTGCCACCGGTGCCGCACCGGCACCGACATGGCGTCCAGCACGGACCACACCTGCTTCACCGCGTCGCGTTTCTTCGGGTCGGCCACGACGATCACGCCGAGCTGCGCGTCGACGTGGTGCACCAGTGCGGCCAGCCGCTCGCGCAGGTGCGCCACCGACGAACCAGTGGCCGAGCACACCATCACGATCAACCGTGCGGACTGGATGATCGGCAGCTGCGGCGAGGTGGCGCCGATGCGACCACAGTCAGCCAGTACGTCGCCGTGCTGCATCTGGTTGAACGTAATCCCCAGCGGATGCCAGAGACCGCCCATACCGCCGACCTGCTCAGGTGCACGCACACCGAGCAGTACGTCGAGACCACCGTCGAGCTGCTGACTGTGCGCGAGGATCACCTCGTCGCCCAAGCCCTTGCGGCTCGCAGCCGCCAGACTGACCAGACCACGGTCGGAGTTCAGTGGAGTGCCACCAGGTGCGGTCATCCGGATCGCCACGTCGCTACCGGACGGGTCGCACTCGGCCATCAGCACCTGCCGTGGCCAGAGCGCACCCAGCACCAGACCTGCGGTCGTGACGCCGGGCGACCCCTTCGCACTCGCAAGGGCTACGAGTGCCATCAGCCACCCCCGTTGGTACGCGCAACGTCCGGCTTGGTCGCCGGGTTGAGCTTCACCAGCACCAGCGTCTTCGAAGCAGCCGCCGCAGCCACCGCGGTCGCCTTACCGGATGGCACGAGGATGGTCACGTTGAGCGTGTTGACCGTACTGGTCTTGTCCGCGACGACGCCACCGGATTGGGCCGTCACCTCGGCCGCCGCGACCAGCGATGCCGGACCGACACTGTCCTGGTTCGCGGACGGAACGCGGACGACCTGCACGATGTCGCCGACCTTCACGCCGTCGGACGGAGCCCGGCCGGCGTCGAGCACGACACCAACCTGTGCTCCGCCGCTCGGGATCGGCGGTAGGTCGGTCACGTTCAGCTCGCCGATGTACTGCTCCTGGTAGAGCCAGCCGGTCGCGTACTTGCCGACGATCTTGGAGCGGTCGGACCACTTGGTCAGCGCTCCGGTCTCACCTGCGAGGTCACCGCTGGTGATGTCTTCGGCGGCAATCTGATGGCCGGGTGCTACCGACTTCACCTTGATCGCGACGTAGGCCTCGCGGTTGCCGCTGTTCAGGGCGATCAAGGCGGATCCGGCGGCGCCGAGCAGAATCAGGATGACCGCCAGCGCGGCCAGGGCCGGACGGCGCTCTCGGCTGTTCGGGAGGCGGTTCGCGCCGCCCGCCGGCCGGCCCGCGGTACGGGCGTTGGGGGCAGGAGGACGCGTGGAGGACGAGAGACTCACGCGCCCTACCGTAATGGCATCGAGGTGCCATCTTCGCCAACCGGTCGGGGCTGTTACCGGCTCGCGACCCGCGGCGGTCACTGGTCTAGCCAGGTGCTTGACCCCCGGCGGGGCGTAAATCGTTAACAGAACGGTGGCGCCGAGTAGCTGGCGAGTAACCGATTCTTTGCTAGCGTCCCGGCCAGACGACCCTGCTGGAGGTGTGGTGCCCGATCCGCAGACCCGTGCTCGGACGGCGATCGCGACCGCGCTGGGAATCGCGTGGCCGACCGCCGTTCCGCTGCGGGACGGCCGCGTCTGGCTGACCAGCCGGTACGACGTCCTGCCCGCTCACGTCGCCGACGGCCTGCAGACGTACCTCGCTCGCCGGGCCGGAGATCAGGTGCGGGACGAGCGGATCCTGGCTGAGGCCGTCGCCATGCTCGGCGCCGAGTCCGCCCGGGGCCGGGACGAAGTGCCCGGGCTCGGCGCCGCGGCCGCGCTCGATCGGCTGCTCGCAGTGCCTGGACTGGACCAATCGCAGTACGGCGAAGCCCGCGCGATGCTCCGAGTCGCGCTGCGGAGTGCTTCCGAGGAGTCGCCCGAGGCAGCAGCTCGCCTCAAGACATTCCCGGGCGATGCAAGGCCTGCTTCGCTGACCGCTGTGGTCGCGAGCGCCAACCGAATCAGCGACACCACCCAGCGGCTCGGCGCCCCACCGCCAGTCGCACCGCAGCGACGACTGTCCCGCCGTCGGACGCTCACTCGCGCTGTCGACGCCACCCGGCTCGTCGCAGCCGGCCGCCCGGCCGGCTCCGAGCTCACGCCCGATACCGCCCTGGCCGCGCTCACGCAGCTCAGCGCGGACGACCTGGGCCTCACCGAGTCCCCTACCCTCAACTCCGGCCTCGCCGTCCTGCAGACCGCGCCGGGCGAGCCGCCACAGCACATCCGCGTCGAGGTCCTCCCGACCGTCGGCAGCCTGCTCGCCCAAGGCCGCCTCGGCGCCGGTACGGCGGAAGACCCGCACGTACTGCGGATTTCGCCCGACGTGGCCGACGCCCAGCTCGGCCAGGTCTGGACCCACCAGGTCAGCCTGATGACGCAGGAGGTGGCCGCCGAACGCAATCGCCCCGAGGGCGTGTTCGGTCGGCTGCGGTCCGCGTTCGGGGCAGAGCGCCGCGATATCCGCCTGCGCGCGGACTTCGCGACGTACCAGCTGCTGTCGAAGGAGTGGCGGCAGGCGCAGGCCGAGACGGTCGCGAACGGCGCGCCGAGCGGAACGCGCACGGTCGACGAGATCCGTGGCGACATCGAAGGTCTCGCCCGCGCCATCAAGCGTCGCGGTGGCGCGCTGCCGGAGCTTCCGTGGGCGGCCGATGCCCGGATCGCTCCTGAGGCGACCGCGGTCGGTCGTGCCGTCGAGCGGCTGCAGGCCGAGGCGGCGCCCAACTCACCGGCCGATCTCCGGCGCCAGGTCAGTGAGCAACTCGGCGAGCTCGAGACCGCGGTGACCCAGCTCAGCGGCCTGGCCGACGCCAAGGTGACCAGCGCGGCGGAGGCCACCAGCGAAGCCGCAGACCTCGAGGCCAAGGCCGTCGCAGAGGAGCGCCTGCGGGATCTCGGCGCTCCGGAGCGAGCTCGCGGCTTCCGTGTCGATGCTGTTGCCGCTAGCAACAAAGCACACCGGCACACGGAGCTTGCGGCCGGCTATCAGCAGGCAGCCGACGACGCTGCACACGCGCTCGCCGGATACCGCGATCTGCAGACCGCACTCGACAACCCGCAGACGCCGCAGGCCGAGCTCACCGTGCTGGCCGCCGAGGCGGCCGATCGGGTCGAGGTCTTCGAGGCGAGCAGTGAGCAGGCGATACCGGTCAAGGACCTGCTCGAGACCGGCGTCCCGACCGGACCGCCGCTGCTCGTTCCGGTCCAGGACATCAATCGCGTGCTGGCCGAACACGGCATCCGGCCGCGGCTCGACGGGAAAGCTCCGCGCCCGGTTCCGACCGCCGAGTACCGGCGGCTGATGTCGGCCGACGGCATGGTCGTTCCGGTCGGCGACGGGCTCGCGCAGGCGCGGCTGCGGATGAAGCGCCGCGACTTCACCGAGATCCCCGGCCGCGACCGCGACTACGACCTCGCCGAGCAGATGAACGGAACCGTCGGCGCGGGAGGCCAGGGCGTCGGCACCTCCAGTACGTCGTCGACCGGCACGTCGTACGGCGTGAACCTGCAGCCGTTCCTCGCCGCCGCGCCACCCGGCAGCGTGGTGCACACCGTCGGCCAGGTGATCGCGCCGCGCGGTGACATCAGCCACGGCCGGTCGGTGACCCGGGCCTCGGGCCTGTCGACGCACGCTCAGTTCGGGCAGGTCGACGACGACCGCGGCGAGTCGCTGCTCTACGAGTGGACCGGCGAGTGGGAGATCGAGGTCCGCGACTCCCCCACCGATTCGTGGTCGCCGGTCGAGACCGTCGACGCGGGGCGGCAACTCACCTGGGTTCCCAGTGCCTACACGGTCAAACCGCCGGACACTGTCACGCTGGCGGATCTCGGCCACGGTGACGAGGTCGAGGCCGGCTTCCCGGCGCACACCGTCACCCGGTTCAACGGCCTGCAGGACGTCAGCGACCGCCTCGTCCGCCAAGCGGGTGACCTGGACCGAGTCGGCTACGACCAGCTCAACAACATGGTCACCGGCGATCCCGCCCGGTTGCTGAACGAGTTCACCAAGCCTGGCGGACTGACCCGCTCCATCTCGGTCGGCGGCCGCCCGGAGTACGAGCTGACGCTGGAACTCGAGCCGGTTTGGAGCACGGCCAGACTCAGCGGCGAGTCGACCACCGAGGTTTGGAAGGAGGCCGTCGAGGTCGATTTCAGCGGCATCAACGCCAGCGAGACCTACGCCACGACGGTGACCGCGACCGGCGGCTTCGCCGCCACTCCCCTGTACGACGTGGGCTCGACCAGCGTCGACGTGTCGCCGAACATCGGCGCCGGCCGCAGCGTCAGTCACTCGGGCGGCCAGAGCGTCAGCACGACCGCCATCACGCCGGTCGTGCATCGCGATCACGGCCCCACGCAAGGCGTGCTGCTCGACTTCAAGGTCAAGGCGACGCTGCGCAAGCTCCACGACCGCAAGGCCGAGCCGGTCGTCGTCGAGAGCGTCTGCGAAGGCCGGCTCCGCATCACCGAGAACGACCTGCTCCGCGCCGGCGGTCCGGCCGCGAAGGACGCCGTACGGCGGGATGATGCCGGAGCGATTCGGCTGGATGCGGACGGTCGTGCGCTGCTGCGCGGCGACCCTGAGCCGCCCACCGGGCCACAGACCTTGCCGCCGTGGCATGGTCCGGGCCCGCACCAGCTGCGTGGTCCGGGTAAGGCGCTCGCTCATGATCTCCAAGGCGCGGACGAGGCTCAGCTGCAGGCATTGGCCAACCTCAGCCGGATGGGCCTGGTGCCGCCGCTGGACGCCGACTACCAGCCACTGCCCAAGCCTCGCCTCGCCGACGATGTGCAGTACGCCGGCCAGTCCGCCAACTACGACCGGATCGTCGAGAACATCACCGCTCATCGGATCCAGGCCGGGATGAACCAGGCCTGCCAGGGCGGGATCCCGATCACACTGGTCGACCAGCACACCGGCCGGACCACGAAGTACCGCCACTTCCGGCTCGGTGTCGAGCAGGACTTCGACGACGTCACCGGCCGCGGCACGAGGCCCGGCCGGAACGTCGTCCGCCTCGGCATCGCCTCGGGCGCGACCAGCCGCTCGTCGAGCCGATCGCGGTCGGTCCCGATCGCCGGCGGGGTCGGCGCCGCCGACGGGCCCGCCCAGGGCATCCGCGGGCTGGCCGCCAAGTTCGGCGCGAAGTTCAACCGGAGCGCCGTCGGCCGCAGCTTCTCGTGGGCGAGCGGCCGCCGGGTCAACCGGGTCACGCTGACCGAGAGCTCCGAGCCGCTCGACGAGCTTCGCCAGGGCATCCGGATCACCCTGCGCGAGCTCACCGACAAGGGCCTCAGCGAGCCGATCGCCGACGTCCGCGGCCGGGTCGACCTCTCGTACGAGCGCTCGATGACCCGGGCCGAACCGCCGGACCTCACCGCAGCACCGAAGGCACCGCATCCGCAGGCTGTCCGTGCGGCGGTCACGGTTGCCGTCGACGCCGGGAATCCGGCCGATCGGATCTTCACCGAGTCGGCGGTCTTCCGCGCCGACTCCAGCGCCGTACTGCAGCTGCACGCGGCGCTGTCGTCGGAGAGCCTGGTCGCGCATCCGGACTGGATGAACGGCAGCTTCGAGGTGCCGATGATCGTCACCGCGCCCGATCCGTTGCACGGCGGAAGCGTGCGGGCGCAGGACTACAAGGTGGTGCTCCGCGGCCGCGCGGTCGACCAGAAGTTCCTGACGATCAATCAGCAGAACACCGCCAAGATCAACCTCACCCTGACCGACGCAGCGTTCACCTCCGGTACGTCGGCCGCGGGCGGCGTCGGCGTCGAAGGTGGCGGCGGCGAGGTCGGAGCCGACGGCTCCTCGGGCACCGGTACGGCGTCGATCAACCGCACCGGCGGTACGTCGCAGTCCACCACGATCAGCCGGGCCAGCGGACAGGAGTGGCTGCTGGTCGACACCGGAACGCACTACGAGTTCCTGGAGCGGTACGAGCTCGAGGCCGACATCGTCGACAGCAACGGAACCGTCGTCCAGACGATCCAGCTGGACGACGCGCTGGCGCAGAAGGCGATGGCCGAGCGGCACGCGCTGGCGCTCTACGCGAGCGGCAAACTCGACCTGCCGCTGCCGGTCGTCGCCGATGTCGCCGAGCGGTACCTGACCGACCGCGTGACGATGGAGCCGCAGGTCGCGACCGGCTTCGTGCGGCGCTACAACCTGGAGCGCGCCGGCGTCAGCACCGGTCTGGCGGCCGAACACGAGACCGAGAAGCTCATCGCCAAGGTCTTGGAGACGACCGGGCAGCCGACCACTCAGACCACGAAGGTCGAAGAGACCCTGCAAGCGACCGAGCAGCTGGCCGCGCAACGCGTCGCGGTCGACCTCGGACCGTCGTACGACGAGAGTGTCGCCTCCGGGCAACTGCAGTCGATCACCCCGGCCGGTCGGCCGGACGAGCAGGTCGACCTGTTCGAGCTGGTCCGCCCGCAGTTCGAGGAGATCGCGCCGGGAGTCCTTGCCGAGAGCAAGCTGCTGGCGCCGGCCTTGCGGGTGAACCTGAACCCGGACGCTTTCGAGGGCAGCTTCGAGAACATGCTCGGGCCACGCGGCTTCGTCGCGACCGTCGAGGTGCCGGTCGAAGGGCAGCTGCCCGACCTCTACCAGGTCCGGATCACGGCGCGCTATGTCGGCGCGTACACGAAGAACGGCACCCCGGAGAGCCCCGCGGTCGCGGCGATCGGTCTCGACCAGGGTTACGCGTTCAACATCCGCGAGCAGTCGGTCGGACGGGATTCGGCGTACGGCGCGAGCATCGGCGGCAGCGCGGCCGACGGCGAGTCGGGCAGCGGCGGAGCAGCCGCCGAGCGCGCCCGCGGTACGTCGGCCGGCAGCTCACGGGTCGCCGTGACGGTCAACCGGTCCGGTCACTTCGATCTGGACGAGGTGCGGCGGTCCGTGGTCTTCACCTCCGAGGTGATCCGGATCCGCGGCGCCGGCGCGGCCGAACTGACCAGCACCGGCCGGAAGCTCGGCCGCACGACGCCGACCGAGCGGATGACCGTGGCGACGCCGCGTGAGCTGGCGGCCGAGGTCGCGCTGCTGGTGCCACGGGAGCTGATCCGCGAACCCGGCACGCGGGAGCAGCCGGCGCAGCAGGTCGCCGAGCATCGACCGATCCAGGTCACGGAGAGCGCCGTACCGGAGAGCATCCAGCCGTACGCCGCCGGGGCGCCGCGCACCAACGAGTTGTACGACGTCCTTGAGGCCGAGCTCAGCCGGCCCGACGGCCTCGGCGCTGCCGGGTTCGCCGAGCACTCGGGCACGCTCGACGGCTACCTCCAGGCGACCGCGATGAAGGCCAACTTCGCCGAGCTGACCAGCGACGGCGGTTTCCGGCTGCCGCCGATGGCGACCCGCGGCAACGGCCGGACCACCCTGCAGGTGACAGTCAGGGCCCGGATGACCGGCTTCGAGCTGGTCGAGGACCCGATCGGCGACGCCCAGACCGGGGCGGTCAGCCGGCTCGAGACTTCCACGAAGTCCGCGAGCAGCGCGAGCCACCTCGGCCCCGGTACGGCGAACGTCGGGGCCGGCGGCGGACCGGTCTCGGTCGGGGCATCGGTCGGCCAGCAGGTGAAGGAACAGAACTCCGACGCGACCGGCGGCCGGCTCGAGACCAGCAAGTTCGAGGAAGGCGAGCTCGTCACGGTCCGGATCCCGGTCAGCTACGACGTGGCGATCGCCAAGGCCACCGACCGCGGGAACGGCAGCCCGGCGGAGAAGCGCGCCAAGCAGCTTCCGAACGCCGCCCAGGGCCAGTTCTTCGTCAAGATGCTCAAACATGAGTACCTCGACGCCCTCCGCACGATGGAGACCGGCGCCGCCGCGGACGCGGCGCTGGCCGGCGCCCGGCTGCAGATCACCCCGGACGACTTCGGACCACCGGACATCCGGGCCGACGCCGTCCATAAAGATGCCTCAGGCAACGAAGTGTACGAGCCGTACCAGCCGCTGGTGACCGCGCTGGCCCGGGCGAACGCCGAGGACGGCCCGGTCGTGGTGTCGGTCCGCGACCGCGACGGCCGCGAGGACACCTACGTCGCGCTGCCCCGCGGCCGGATGATCGGCGGCGACGGCGGCTTCGGGGCGGCGTTCGCGAACCTCGACCAGCGGATCCCGCTGATGGCGCAGGGCCGGGTCGATCTCCGGGCGCTCTACAACTCGCTCGGGCCCGACGACGACTTCACCGCGAAGGTGGCCGAAGCGCTGGTGCAGAAGGGCGTTCCGGCGAGCATGCTCAAGGGGCTCGACTACCGCACCACCGCGCAGCAACTGAGCCCCGCGACCACAGAGCAGCTGAGCCCCAGGGCCGCCCCGCCTGCAGCCGCGCACGCTAAGGTGCAAGCCGGACCGCAGACACAGGAGCGAACTCACTGATGCTGACCGCCAGGACGCTGATCGAGGCGCAGGTCTACGAGAGCGTGATGACCGCCGCGGACGACTCCCTGCCGTCCGTTCCGCCGCTGGGCCCGAAGTCCGGGGTCAACGTGGACGAGGGCGAGACGGCCTGGACCTTCCACTCGACCGTCGGCGACATCGAGATCCCGTACGTCAGCGAGGATGCCTCCCGCAAACTCGGTCTGCCGTTCGGCCTCGGGGCATCGAGCCTGCTCGACGCGGCCCAGTGGGCGATGCTGGCGGCCACCTTCGGCCGCCGGGCACTCGACGCCGACCTGGCCTACACCGGTCAGCCCGGGCAGGACCGCTACCTCGTCGAGCTCAACTGGGAGTACGCCGCGTACGCCGTACGGGAGGCGTTGAAGTTCCTGCCCGAGGATGCCGACCGAGTGCCGGAGTCGGCGATCTGGTCGGAGTTCGGCCGGCGGGGGCTGGCCGAAAGCCCGCAGCTGGTCCACCGCGCGAAGCTCGTCGACGATCTGGAGTACTTCGAGGGCACGCTGTCGGACTTCCGCGCGCTCTACGGCCCGTCGGTGGACTGAGGCTCGGTCAGCTCGATCCGGATCGCGCGGGCGTCCGCACCGGCCGCTTCCAGGACCTTCTGCTTGGGATCGGCCACGCCGAGAAACGGCGGCCGGACCAGCTTGGCAACGTCCTTGAGCCGGGGATCCTCCAGCACGGTCTCGATCGCGCGCCGGTCTCCCCCACAGACGACCGCGTCCAGCCGAGCCCCGGCCAGAATCCGTACGGCGACCTCCGTGGCCGCCGCGAACGCCTCGCGCGCCTGGTTGTCGCGCCGCCGGGCGAACCGCTGCTGTGACCAGCCACCGGCCTTGGTCGTCCCCTGCACATGGCGTGAGCCCACCTTCGAGTCGACCAGCTTCGGGCCGACGAAAACACCCGCGCCGTAGCCACCACGCCGTACTAGCAGGAGACCGAGGCGGTGGTCGGCCAGCACATGCGCGACCAGCCCCTCGCGGCTGAGATCCGCAAGAGGCTGGAAGGGTACAGACACCACGGCGACCGCCCCGTCCGCCGCAGACACCGTCACCTGATGCGGTGCTGCGGCGAACGAGAGGTCGCCGTGGCGTTCACCGAATCCGCTCAGCCACCTGTCCAAGCGCTCCGGTGCGACTGTGATCAGTCGGCTCACACGTTGAAGCCGAGGGCGCGCAGCTGGTCGCGGCCGTCGTCGGTGATCTTCTCCGGGCCCCACGGCGGCATCCAGACCCAGTTGATCCGGAAGTCGTTGACCAGGCCCTCGAGCGCCATCCGGGTCTGGTCCTCGATCACGTCGGTCAGCGGGCAGGCCGCCGAGGTCAGCGTCATGTCGATGATCGCCGTGGAGGTGTCGTCGACCGTGACGCCGTAGATCAGGCCGAGGTCGACGACGTTGATCCCGAGCTCGGGGTCGACGACATCCTTGAGCGCCTCGGTCACGTCCTCGACCGGCGGCGGAGTGGTTCCGACGCCGGACTTGCCCGCGGCGGCTGCTTCGAGGTCCACCTCGGGCAGCTCGATCTTCTCGTCGGTCTGGTCAGGCATTCTTCACTCCTTCGTTGGCGGCCAGCGCTTGCGCCGTCGCGTCGCGCCAGGCGGACCAGCCCAGCAGTGCGCACTTCACGCGGGCGGGGAACTGCGCGACGCCCGCGAAGGCGACGCCGTCCTCCAGAACCTCTTCGTCGGGTTCGATGTTCCCGCGGCTCTGCATGAGCTCCAGGAACTTCTCGTACGTCGCCATCCCCTCGGTGACCGGCTTGCCGATCACGAGGTCCGACATCACCGACGTCGCCGCCTGGCTGATCGAGCAGCCGACGCTGTGGTGGGTGACACCCTTCACGACGTCGCCGTCGAGCTCGACCCGGAGCGTGACCTCGTCCCCGCAGGACGGGTTCACGTGGTGCACCTCCACGTCGTACGGGTCCGCGAGGCCCGCGTGGTGCGGGCTGCGGTAGTGATCCAGGATGATCTCCTGGTAGAGACTGTCGAGCTGCATTATCAGTCCACCTTGAAGAATGACCGGACGAATCCGAGGCCGTCGACGAGCGCGTCGATCTCCTCGGGAGTCGTGTACAGGTAGAAAGACGCTCTGGTCGACGATTGCATTCCGAACCGCTCGTGCACCGGACGCGCACAGTGGTGACCGGCCCGGACGGCGATGCCGCGCGTGTCCAGCACGGTCGACACGTCGTGCGGGTGGACGCCGTCCAGCTCGAAGCTGATCGCGCCACCGTGATCCACAGCGTCGGCCGGGCCGAGCAGCTTCAGACCGGGAACCGTCTTCAGGCCTTCGAGCGCGTACTCCACGATCGCGTGCTCGTGCGCCGCGATCTTGTCCATGCCGATCCCGGACAGGTAGTCCAGCGCCGCGCCGAGACCGACCGCCTGCGCGATCGGCGGCGTACCGGCCTCGAACCGGGCCGGCGGCGGGGCGTAGGTCGAACCGGTCATCCGGACGATCTCGATCATCTCGCCGCCACCGAGGAACGGCGGCAGCTCGGCGAGCAGGTCGTAGCGGCCCCAGAGCACGCCGATACCGGTCGGGCCGACCGCCTTGTGTCCGGTGAAGACGAGCAGGTCCACCCCGAGCGTGGAGACGTCGACCGGGAACTGCGGCACCGCCTGCGAGGCGTCGACGACGACGGTCGCACCGACCGCCTTCGCCTTGACGGCGATGTCGGCGATCGGGTTGATCGTGCCGAGTGCGTTCGAGACCCAGGTCAGCGAGACGACCTTGGTCTGCTCGGTCAGCAGCTCGTCGATGTTCGACAGGTCGAGCCGGCCGTCCTCGGTGACGCCGAACCACTTCAGCGTCGCGCCGCTGCGCTCGCACGCCAGCTGCCACGGGACGATGTTGCTGTGGTGCTCCATCTCGGAGATCACCACGACATCGCCCGGCTTCAGCGACGCGCCGAGCGTGTGCGCGGCCAGGTTGAGCGCCTCGGAGGCGTTCTTGGTGAAGACGATCTCGTCGCGGTTGGTCGCGCCGATGAACGCCGCCACCTTGTCCCGGCCGTCCTCGTACGCCGCCGTGGCCTCCGCGCCGAGCTGGTGCATGGCGCGGGCGACGTTGGCGTTGTGCTTGAGGTAGTGGTCGGAGATCGCCTGGACCACCTGGGCCGGCTTCTGCGAGGAGTTCGCCGAGTCCAGGTAGACCAACGGGAATCCACCCGCGAGCTCACGGCTCAGGATGGGGAAGTCCGCCCGGACCGACTGCAGGTCCAAGGGACTGCTGAACGTCCGGGCGTCGGTCACTTGGCGCCGGCCTTCAGGAAGCGCTCGTAGCCGTTGGCCTCGAGCTCGTCGGCGAGCTCCGGGCCACCCTCTTCGGCGACGCGGCCGTCGACGAACACGTGCACGAAGTCCGGCTTGATGTAGCGCAGGATCCGCGTGTAGTGGGTGATCAGCAGAACGCCCTTGTCGCCCTTCTCGGCGTACCGGTTGACGCCGGTGGAGACGATCTTCAGCGCGTCGATGTCGAGGCCGGAGTCGGTCTCGTCGAGGATCGCGATCTTCGGGTTCAGCAGCTCCAGCTGAACGATCTCGTGCCGCTTCTTCTCACCACCGGAGAAGCCCTCGTTCACGTTCCGGTTGCCGAAGTCGGTGTCCATCTCCAGGTCGGAGAGCGCCTTGTTGACGTCCTTGACCCAGGTGCGCAGCTTCGGCGCCTCGCCGTCGACGGCGGTCTTCGCGGTGCGCAGGAAGTTCGACACCGACACGCCGGGGACCTCGACCGGGTACTGCATGGCCAGGAACAGGCCGGCCCGGGCGCGCTCGTCGACGGACATGTCGAGCACGTCCTCGCCGTCCAGCGTCACGGTGCCGCCGGTGACGTTGTACTTCGGGTGACCGGCGATCGAGTACGCCAGCGTGGACTTGCCGGAACCGTTCGGGCCCATGATCGCGTGCGTCTGACCACCGGCGATGGTCAGGTCGACGCCGCGCAGGATCTCCTTCGGGCCGTTCTCGGTGTCGACCGACACGTGCAGGTCGCGGATCTCGAGTGTCGCCATGAGGTTTCTTCTATCTCCGTCTGTGTCTACAGGGACTGCTGGTTCAGGGGGTTCTTCACGTCGACGAGGACGTCGTCGCCGTCGACGCGGACCGGGTAGACCGGCACCGGGTCGTAGGCCGGCAGGCTGGTCGGCTCGCCGGTGCGCAGGTCGAAGCGGGATCCGTGCAGCCAGCACTCGATCTCGCAGCCACCGACGTCACCCTCGGACAGCTGGATCTGCGCGTGCGAGCACTCGTCCCGCACCGCGAAGAACTGTCCTTCGCTCTTCACGACCGCGACCTCGACGCCGGCGATCTCCACCGAGACGACTCCCTCGTCCGGTACGTCGGCGGCGGCGCAGGCGCGCTCGAAGCTGTCGCTCACTGGCCGAGCGCCACCTTCGCGGAGGCGCTCAGCTCGGCGGTGCGGGCCAGCTTGGTCTCGATCACCTCGTGCAGGTGGTCGACGACCTCGGGGACACCGATCTTGCCGATGATGTCGTTGAAGAAGCCGGACACGACCAGCCGGCGGGCGGCGTCCTCGGGGATACCGCGCGCCTGCAGGTAGAACAGCTGCTCGTCGTCGAACCGGCCGGTCGCGGACGCGTGCCCCGCGCCCTCGATCTCGCCGGTCTCGATCTCCAGGTTCGGCACCGAGTCGGCGCGGGCGCCCTCGGTCAGGACCAGGTTGCGGTTCAGCTCGAAGGTGTCGGTGCCCTCGGCCGCGGCCCGGATCAGCACGTCGCCGATCCACACCGAGCGGGCGTGGTCACCGGCCAGCGCACCCTTGTAGAGCACGTTGCTCTTGCAGTTGGTGGCCTCGTGGTCGACGAACAGCCGGTGCTCGTGGTGCTGCCCGGACTCGGCGAAGTACACCCCGAGGAACTCGGCGTCGCCGCCAGGACCGGCGTACCGGACGTTGGCGTTGATCCGGACGACCTTGCCGCCCAGCGTCACGACGACGTGCTTCAGCTTGGCGTCGCGACCGACCAGCGAATCGTGCTGGGCCAGGTGCAGCGAGTCGTGGTCACCCTGCTGGATGCTCACGACGCGCAGCTCCGCGCCGTCGCCGACCTTGATCTCGACGTTGCTGCTCAGCTCGCCGGCGCCGGTGTGGTCGATGATGACCAGGGCGCGGCTGTGCCGGCCGGCCTCGACGATCAGGTGCGTGTAGCCGCGGCCGCCGAGGCTGGCCACGTTCACGTGCACCGGCTCGGTCAGCTCGGCGTCGTTCGGGATGCGCACGGCCAGCGCGGACGGGGACTGCTTCCACGCGATCGCGGACGGGCGGTCCTGCGGGGTCAGCACCTTGAGCGCGTCGGCGACGACGGTCTCGATGGTGACCTGCTCCGGACCGGAGGCGTCGATCTTCGGCGTCTCGGTGCCTTCGGCGTCCTCGAAGAGCGACTTCAGCGCCTTCACCGGGGTGAAGCGCCACTCCTCCTCGCGACCGTTCGGCACCGGGAAGGTCTCGACGTCGTACGACGTCGGCCGCTCGCTCCGGGCCTGCAACGGGACCGGTGAACCGGGCCCGTGCGAGTGCGCCTTGTTGCCGGTGGCAACCAGAGTTTCGGTCGACATCAGCCGACGGCCCCTTCCATCTGCAGCTCGATGAGCCGGTTGAGTTCCAGCGCGTACTCCATCGGGAGCTCGCGGGCGATCGGCTCGATGAAGCCGCGGACGATCATCGCCATCGCCTCGTCCTCGGCCATCCCCCGGCTCATCAGGTAGAAGAGCTGGTCGTCGCTGACCTTGGAGACGGTCGCCTCGTGTCCCATCGCGACGTCGTCCTCGCGGACGTCGACGTACGGGTAGGTGTCGGAGCGGCTGATCGTGTCGACCAGCAGCGCGTCACAGCGCACCGTGGACTTGCTGTGGTGCGAACCCGGCGCCACCTCGACCAGACCGCGGTACGACGTCCGGCCGCCACCGCGGGCCACGGACTTCGAGACGATCGAGCTCGACGTGTACGGCGCGTTGTGCACCATCTTGGAGCCGGCGTCCTGGTGCTGGCCCTCGCCCGCGAACGCGACCGACAGGGTCTCGCCCTTGGCGTGCTCACCCATCAGGTAGACGGCCGGGTACTTCATCGTCACCTTGGAACCGATGTTGCCGTCGATCCACTCCATCGTCGCGCCGGCCTCACAGGTGGCGCGCTTGGTGACCAGGTTGTAGACGTTGTTCGACCAGTTCTGGATCGTCGTGTAGCGGCAGCGGGCGCCCTTCTTCACGATGATCTCGACCACCGCGGAGTGCAGCGAGTCCGACTTGTAGATCGGCGCGGTGCAGCCCTCGACGTAGTGGACGTAGGCGTCCTCGTCGACGATGATCAGCGTCCGCTCGAACTGGCCCATGTTCTCGGTGTTGATCCGGAAGTAGGCCTGCAGCGGGATGTCCACCTTGACGCCCTTGGGCACGTAGATGAACGAGCCGCCGGACCAGACCGCCGTGTTCAGCGCGGCGAACTTGTTGTCGCCGACCGGGATCACCGAGCCGAAGTACTCCTGGAACAGCTCCGGGTATTCCTTCAGGCCGGTGTCGGTGTCGACGAAGATGACACCTTGCTCCTCCAGGTCCTCGCGGATCTGGTGGTAGACGACCTCGGACTCGTACTGCGCGGCGACGCCGGCGACCAGGCGCTGCTTCTCCGCCTCCGGGATGCCGAGCTTGTCGTAGGTGTTCTTGATGTCCTCGGGCAGCTCTTCCCAGCTGGTCGCCTGCTTCTCGGTCGACCGGACGAAGTACTTGATGTTGTCGAAGTCGATCCCGGACAGGTCGGCGCCCCACGACGGCATCGGCTTGCGGTCGAAGAGCTTCAGGCCCTTCAGGCGCAGGTCGAGCATCCACTCCGGCTCGCTCTTGAGCGCGGAGATCCCGCGCACGACGTCGGCGCTGATGCCGCGCTGGGCGACCGCGCCGGCGGCGTCGGAGTCGGCCCAGCCGTACTGGTAGTTGCCGAGGCCTTCCAGTTCGGGGTGAGCTGTTTGCGTCATCGTGCAGTCCTCGCAGATTCGCCGTCGGATACTGAAGAAACCGGAGCAGGCCCCGGGATATGTGTGGTGCAGACACCGTCGCCGTGGGCGATGGTGGCCAGCCGCTGGACGTGCCGGCCGAGCAAGGTGGCGAACACCTCGGTCTCGGCCTCGCAGAGCTGGGGGAACTGCTCGGCCACGTGCGCGACCGGGCAATGGTGCTGGCAGAGCTGGGCGCCGTGGCCCCGCTCCGCGGTGGAGGCGGCGTAGCCGTCGGCCGTCAGCGCCTCGGCCAGCACCTCCGCCTTGTCACTGTCCGGAGCCGCGTCGATCAGCTCCTGGTACCGCTGTCCCACCTCGAGCGCGCGCCGGCGGGCGAACTCCGCTACCGCCTGCTCCCCGCCGGCCTCCGCGATGAAGTGCAGCGCGGTGGCGGCCAGGTCGTCGTACGCCTGGTGGAACGCGTGCCGGCCGGAGTCGGTCAGCACGAAGACCTTCGCGGGGCGGCCGCGGCCGCGCGGGCCGTAAACACGCTCCTCGCGGGACTCGACCACGCCCTGCTCGAGCAGGTGGTCGAGATGCCGCCGGACGGCGGCCGGGGTCAGCTCGAGGCGCTCGGCGAGCACCGCGGCGCTGGACGGGCCGTTGGTCAGGATCGACCGGGCCACCCGGTCCCGGGTGGACTCGTCCCGCGCGCTGCCGGTGCCGGCAGGCGCCGCACTGGAGGTGGCGGGAGTTTTCACAACATCAGTGTCGCGTAATTCAGGGTGCCCTTCAAATAAGGCTCCCCTAACCGGTTCACGCCGCTCCGCTGAGCAGAAGAGGTGGGCGTGAGCAGGGTCACGTCCGGGGGTTCTCTATGCTGCGGTTGTGCCAGTCGCGGTAGAGATCGACAACCTCGTCGTGCGGTACGGCGAGAAGGCCGCTGTCGACGGACTCACCCTCACCGTAACCGCCGGCGCCGTCACGTCCGTGCTCGGCCCCAACGGGGCCGGCAAGACCACGACCGTGGAGAGTTGCGAGGGCTTCCGGCGGCCGGACTCGGGCAGTGTCCGGGTGCTCGGCCTGGACCCGATCGCCGACCACGACGAGCTGATGCCGCGGATCGGCGTGATGCTGCAGGAGGGTGGCGCCTGGTCCGGCGTGCGCGCCCTCGAGATGCTCAAGTACGTCGCCACGCTGCACGCGCATCCGCTCGACATCGGCACGCTCGTGGACCGGCTCGACCTCGGTACCTGCGGCAAGACGCCGTACCGGCGGTTGTCGGGTGGGCAGAAGCAGCGGCTGTCGCTCGCGCTGGCGATCGTCGGCCGGCCGGAGATCGCCTTCCTCGACGAACCGACCACCGGCCTGGACCCGCACGGGCGCCGTGAGATCTGGCAGTTGATCCGCGATCTGCGCGACGACGGAGTGACCGTCGTACTGACTACGCACGCGATGGACGAGGCCGAGCAGTTGTCCGACCAGGTGCACGTGATGGCGGCCGGGAAGCTGATCGCCTCCGGCACTCCGGACACCTTGACCGAACACGGCACCAAGTCGCTGGAGGACGTGTACCTCGAACTGACCGCACCGAAGCGAGAGAACTCATGACGACGTACGCACCTCAACCGGGCAGTGCGCCGTGGTCGCAGAAGGTGCTGGCGCATACGCGGATGGAGTTCAAGCTTCTGATCCGCAACGGCGAGCAACTGCTGCTGGCCCTCGTCATCCCGCTTGGGCTGCTTCTGCTGCTCGGTGCGACCGGCCTCGGTAATCGGCTGCCACTGGGTGACGCGCGGCCGATCGATGACGCCGTACCGCGGGTGCTCGCGCTTGCCGTGCTCTCCTCGTCGTTCACCTCGCTGGCGATCGCCACCGGCTTCGAACGCCGGTACGGCGTGATCAAGCGGCTCGGCGCATCGCCGCTGTCGCGGGGCGGACTGCTCGCCGGGAAGATCGGCGCGGTGCTGATCGTGCAGGTGATCCAGTTCGCCGTACTGATCGGGACCGGGTTCGCCCTCGGCTGGAAGCCGGTCGGCGGCGTGGACGCGGTCGTCGGCGTCGTACTGACAGTCCTCTGCGGTACGGCGGCCTTCGCGTCCCTCGGTCTGCTGATGGCCGGCGTACTGCGCGCCGAGGCGACTCTCGCCGCCGCGAACCTGCTCTATCTCCTGCTGCTGGCCGGTGGTGCGGTGATGACGCCGGTCACCGAGTACCCGGAAGCCATGCGGGGCGTGGTCCGGCTGCTGCCGAGCGCCGCGCTGGCCAGCGGGCTGTCGAACTCCACTGTCGAGGGGATCATCCCCTGGGCCGCCGCCCTGGCGCTGGCGCTGTGGGCGGGAGTCCTCGGGTACCTGGTCTCCCGAACCTTCCGATGGGACTGACCTTTAGAGTGTGCCGGTGATGACGACCGAACTTCCGCCCCAACAGACTGAACCAGTCGGCCGGCTCTGGCGCCTGGTGCCCGAACCGAGCCTGGACGCGGTCCGGCGCTGGGGCTGGGCGTCGGTGATCGTCAACATCGGCATCGTGGTCACCGGCGGTCTGGTCCGCCTCACCGGCTCGGGACTCGGGTGCCCGACCTGGCCGCAGTGCACCGACGAGTCGTACGTGCCGCATGCCGCGCTCGGGATGCACGGCGCGATCGAGTTCGGCAACCGGATGCTCGGCTTCGTGGTCGCGATCGTGGCGATCGGAACCTGGCTGGCCGTGATGCGGTACCGCCCGATCCGCCGGGACCTGCGGAGGCTCGCCACCGCAGCCGCGCTCGGCGTACCGCTGCAGGCCGTCATCGGCGGTGTGAGCGTCCTCACGGGCCTGAACCCGTGGATCGTCTCCGCGCACTTCCTGGTCTCACCGATCATCATCACGCTGACGGTGTCGATGATGCGGCGGTCGCGCACCAGTCCCTACCCGCACACTCCCCCGGTCGTCCGGGCCCTGGCCACCGCGTCCGTCGTGGCCGTCTGGCTGACCGTTGCCATCGGCACCTTGGTGACCGGCGCCGGGCCGCACTCCGGCGACCCGGACACCGGCCGGAACGGATTCGACGAGGAGCTGATCAGTCAGCTGCACGCCGACGTGGTGTTCGGCCTGCTCGGCATCACGATCGCCCTGGTCATCGCCACCCGGGTGACCGCGACCTCCCGCACCCTGCGGAAGCTTGCGGCCTGGCTGTTGGCGGCCGAGCTCCTGCAGGGTGCGGTCGGCTTCACTCAGTACTTCACGCACCTCCCTTGGGTGCTCGTACTGATCCACATGTTCTTCGCCGGGCTGCTGATCGCCTTGGTCACTGCCGTGTACGGCGAACGCGGGACACCGGCTACCTGACCCGGTAGACCGCGCCCGTCCCGAAGACCGGCGACGAGACGAAGAGCTGCCCCCAGCGGTTGTAGGCGACGCCGCCGGGAAGGTTCAGCTTGCCGCGGGCAAGCTCTCGCCGGTGGCCCCACTTGTCCTGCACGATCAGCGATCCGATCGGCGAACCGCCCATCTCGAACTTCAGCCAGCTCTCGCGAGCCAGCTGTACCACGGCGAGCTGGCGATGCGGTCCACCGGCGAGGTCGACGATCGACGTGTAGCCGTCGGCGTACCGCTTGCAGTTGCCCTTCCACGGCTTCGCCGGATCGCAGACCGCGCCGACCGAGCCGGGCTTGATCCGCCAGATCTCCGAGGTCCCTGGTGTGGCCGGGAAGCCGCGGAGCTCACCGACGTACCAGTAACCGTCCGAGCCGACCGTGACCGACGTCGCGACCGCTTCGGCCAGGAACGGCGTACCGGCTGGTGGTGCTTCCGATCCCAGTCCGGCCGGCGTCTTCACCCACCGCGGCTTCAACCGTGCCACGGTCTTGATCGTCCCGTTCGGCCAGACCCGGAGCAGATCGTTGTTCGCGGCATCGGAAACCAGCACCGTTCCGTCCCGCAGCGCCGCCACCCCGAACGGGTTGCTCTCCGTCGGCGGGTCGGCCTGGTTGTACGGATCGGGATCCTTCGCCTGGTACTTCGCGATGTCCGCCACCACGACCGCCGACCTACCCGGCCGCAACCGGTACAAGGTCGCCCCACCCGGCGGCAGCGGCTGCCCCGGCTCACCACCCGCGCCGGTCAGCGCGTACGTCGTACCCCAAGCATTGGTGTCGATCGCCGGCGGGAACCCGCCCGGCACCTGCCCGAGCTTCCACCGCCGGTGCCCGTCCGTCGCGTAGACCGACCCGTCCGTGACGCTGTAGATCACCTTGTGTCCGTACGTCGCCACACCCCGTGGACCGTTCAGATTGGTTGCCACCGGCCTCAGTACGCCAGTCGCCTCCGCCTGCCCCGCCACCAGCACCGAGCCCACCATCGCGAGCGCTGCCATCGCAGCGATACGTGTTCGTACCCCCACAGTCATGCCCCCTGGATTCGTGTCTCCCCAGACGCGGAGTCACTCCACAGACCCCAACATCGCAACACCGCACCCCGACCCGGTCAAGGTCCACAAGGGCATAACTATCTGCACCCCACCCCTCACCCCCGGACAACCCGATGACGTAGGCAACAACACGTAGTGGTGCCTCGACACCCATCGCGCCACGCTCACCCATGCCTGCTCGGCACCCCGCCGGACAACCATCACGTGTTCTTACCGACAGCCGGACCGCCAGCACTCACCAACGCGAGCGACACCAACACCCCCACGCTCACGCGCTCCGGCTCGACCGCCGAAAGCGCCTGTTGGTGAGTGCTGCACGTCCGCCCGACATGGTTGATCGGGGGTGTGCTCGTCAGCATGTGAGGGCGGCACCACGTGCAGCCGCGCCGGAGGCGCCCAAAGAACTGTCGCCGCCGGAGGCGGTGTCCTTTAGCGGAGGAGGGGGTCGATCGCGGCGGCGATGAAGAGGAGCGCCAGGTAGATGTTGGAGAAGTGGAACAGGCGCATGGGGCGGAGGGCCGCGCCGTCGGCGCCGGTGTGGGCGCGGCGGAGGAGGTTGCGGGCTTCGCGGAGGAAGACGACGCCGAGGACGATCGAGGCGACCGGGTAGACGAAGCCGGTGCCGGCGACCGGCCACAGCGCGATCGAGGTGAGGACCATGACGATCGAGTAGGCGAAGATCTGGCGGGCCGTCTGGACGGGGGTGGCGACGACAGGGAGCATCGGTACGTCGACCGAGGCGTAGTCCTCGCGGTAGCGCATGGCCAGGGCCCAGGTGTGCGGGGGCGTCCAGAAGAAGACGACGCCGAACAGGACGAGCGGGGTCCAGGCGATGTCGTTGGTGACCGCGGTCCAGCCGATCAGGGTCGGGAAGCAGCCCGCGATTCCGCCCCAGACGATGTTCTGGACGGTACGGCGCTTCAGCACCATCGTGTAGCCGAAGACGTAGAACAGGTTCGCGGCGAGCGCGAGGCCGGACGAGAGCCAGTTCACGAAGAAGCCGAGCTCCAGCGTGGCGAGCACACCGAGCACGACGCCGAAGATCGTCGCCGAGCGCGGGCTGACCGCGTGCCGGGGCAGCGGGCGGCGGCGGGTACGGCGCATCTGCTCGTCGATGTCGCGGTCCAGCACGCAGTTGATCGTGTTGGCGCTGCCGGAGGCGAGGATGCCGCCGACCAGGGTGGCGGCGACGACTCCGAGGCCCGGAACTCCCCCGGCGGCCAGGAACATCACCGGCACGGTGGTGATCAGCAGCAGCTCGATGATGCGTGGCTTGGTCAGACCGACGTACGCCTTCACCACGTCGCGCACCGACGGAGTCATCGCACTGGATGGATCCGGCAGCGGCGTCGGGTACGACGTCGTCGCGGCTGGACGCGGGTCGACGGCCGTCACGAACACCTCGAACTCAGAAGGTTGACGCCGGGGTACCGGCGCTGACGGTTCGACAGTCTACGACGAGCGGTAGGAGGGCCCGACCACCCCCCTGCGTGATGGGGGGAACAACGACGTTCACGTCCGGGTTGCTCATCTGTGAGGCGCCTGAAACGCAGCGGCGAGTAGGCTCCTGACCGAGAACCAGCAGCAGTGTTCGCAGCCATCGAGAGGAGCGCCGCCGGCGTGACGGAGAAGACCAGCCCCAAGCTTGAATGGACCGAGCTCGACAAGCGCGCGGTCGACACTGTGCGGGTCCTTGCGATGGACGCGGTGGAGAAGGTCGGCAACGGCCACCCCGGGACCGCGATGAGCCTGGCACCCGCGGCGTACCTGTTGTTCCAGAAGGTGATGCGGCACAACCCGGCGGATCCGCACTGGGCCGGCCGGGACCGCTTCGTGCTGTCGGCCGGGCACTCCAGCCTGACGCTCTACATCCAGCTCTACCTGGCCGGTTTCGGCCTGGAGCTCGACGACCTGAAGGCGCTGCGCACCTGGGGCAGCAAGACCCCGGGCCACCCGGAGTACCGGCACACCCCCGGCGTCGAGACCACCACCGGCCCGCTCGGCCAGGGTGTCGGCAACGCGGTCGGCATGGCGATGGCGGCCCGCCGCGAGCGCGGTCTGTTCGACCGCGAGAGCGCGAAGGGCGAGAGCCTGTTCGACCACCACATCTACGTGATCGCCTCCGACGGTGACCTGGAGGAGGGCGTCTCCTCCGAGGCCTCGTCGCTGGCCGGTCACCAGCAGCTCGGCAACCTCACGGTGATCTGGGACGACAACAAGATCTCGATCGAGGACGACACCAACATCGCGTTCTCCGAGGACGTCGCCGCCCGCTACGCGGCGTACGGCTGGGACGTCCGCACGGTCGACTGGACCAACGGCGGCACCGGCTACGAAGAAGACGTCCAGGCCCTGTACGACGCGATCGAGGCCGGTAACGCGGTCACCGACAAGCCGAGCTTCATCCAGCTGCGCACGATCATCGGCTGGCCGGCGGCGACCAAGAAGGGCACCGGCAAGGTGCACGGCAACGCGCTCGGCGCCGAGGAGGTCGCGGCCACCAAGGAGATCCTCGGCTGGGACCCGGCCAAGGACTTCGAGGTCGCCGATGACGTGATCGCGCACACCCGCGAGGCGATCGAGCGCGGCCAGGCCCTGCAGGACGCGTGGAACGCCGAGTTCGAGAAGTGGAAGGTCGGCCACACCGAGCAGGCCGAGCTGATCGACCGGCTCTCCAAGCGCGAGCTGCCGGCCGGCTGGCAGGACGCCCTCCCGAGCTGGGAGCCGGACGCCAAGGGTGTTGCCACCCGCGCGGCCTCCGGCGAGGTGCTCACCAAGCTGGCCCCCGGGCTGCCCGAGCTGTGGGGCGGTTCGGCCGACCTCGCCGGCTCGAACAACACCACCCCGAAGGGCGAGCCGTCGTTCATCCCGGCGGAGCGCTCGACCGACGAGTTCCAGGGCGACGAGTACGGCCGCGTGCTGCACTTCGGCATCCGCGAGCACGGCATGGGCGCGATCCTGAACGGCATCGCCCAGCACGGCGGCACCCGTCCGTACGGCGGCACGTTCCTGGTCTTCTCCGACTACATGCGCCCGTCGGTCCGGCTGGCCGCGCTGATGAAGCTGCCGGTCACCTACGTCTGGACGCACGACTCGATCGGCCTCGGCGAGGACGGCCCGACGCACCAGCCGATCGAGCACCTGTCGGCGCTGCGCGCGATCCCGGGTCTGGACGTCGTCCGCCCCGGTGACGCCAACGAGACGGCGGCCGCTTGGGCCGCGATCCTCGAGCACACCGACCGCCCGGCGGCGCTGGCGCTGACCCGGCAGAACGTGCCGACCTTCCCGCGCGGGACCGACGGCTACGCCACCACCGAGAACGTCAAGAAGGGCGCCTACACGCTCCTCGACACCGAGGGCACGCCGGACGTGGTGCTGATCGGCACCGGCTCCGAGCTGCAGATCGCCGTCGAGGCCCGCGCCAAGCTGGCCGAGGAGGGCATCAACGCCCGGGTCGTGTCGATGCCGTCGCGCGAGTGGTTCGACGAGCAGGACGACGCGTACCGCGAGAGCGTCATCCCGGCCGACGTCCGGGCCCGCGTCTCGGTCGAGGCCGGGATCGCGCAGAGCTGGCACGCCGTCGTCGGTGACGCCGGCCGCAGCGTCAGCATCGAGCACTACGGCGCGTCCGCCGCCTACCAGACCCTGTACGACGAGTTCGGCATCACGACCGCCGCGGTCGTCCAGGCGGCCAAGGACAGCATCGCGACGGCGGCCGGTATCTCCGGTCCCGGCGTACCGCCGAAGCGCGCCTCGTCGGGCCCGGTCGGCCCGGCCGACGCCGCCTGATCACCCTCACAACAGAAGATTCCGGAAGAAGGCATCGGACAATGAACGATCGCTTGAAAGCACTCGCCGACGCGGGTGTCTCCATCTGGCTCGACGACCTGTCCCGGCAGCGGCTGACCAGCGGCAGCCTGCGGACCCTGATCGAGGACAAGCACGTCGTCGGCGTGACGACGAACCCGACCATCTTCGCCAAGGCGATCTCGGACGCGAACGCGTACGCCGAGATCGTCGGCCGGCTGGCCGCGCAGGGCGTCTCGACCGACGAGGCGATCCGGGTGATCACCACCGACGACGTGCGGGACGCGGCCGACCTGTTCAAGCCGATCTACGACGACACCGACGGCCAGGACGGCCGGGTCTCGATCGAGGTCGAGCCGGGCTTCGCCCGCGACACCCAGAAGACGATCGACCAGGCCAAGGAGCTGTGGGAGATCGTCGGCCGCGAGAACGTCTTCATCAAGATCCCGGCCACCAAGGAAGGGCTGGCCGCGATCACCGCGACGCTGGCCGCCGGGATCAGCGTGAACGTGACGCTGATCTTCTCCCTCGAGCGCTACAAGGCGGTCGCGGACGCGTTCCTGTCCGGCGTCGAGCAGGCGATCGACAACGGTCACGACGTGACCAAGCTGGCCAGCGTGGCGTCGTTCTTCGTCAGCCGGGTCGACACCGAGATCGACAAGCGCCTCGACGCGATCGGCACCGACGAGGCCAAGGCCCTCAAGGGCAAGGCGGCCGTCGCGAACGCGCGGCTCGCCTTCCAGGCCTACGAGGAGATCTTCAGCTCCGACCGCTGGCGCGAGATCGAGACCGCCGGCGCCAAGCCGCAGCGTCCGCTCTGGGCGTCCACCGGCGTCAAGGACCCGTCGTACTCCCCCACTCTGTACGTCGACCAGCTGGTCACCAACGGCGTGGTGAACACGATGCCCGAGGCAACCATCAAGGCGGTCGAGGAGCACAGCGAGGTGACCGGCGACACCGTCCGCGGCAACTACGACGCCGACCGTAAGGTGATCGACGACCTGGAGAAGCTGGGCATCTCGTACGACGAGGTCGTGCAGCTGCTCGAGGACGAGGGCGTCTCGAAGTTCGACGCTTCCTGGTCGGAGCTGCAGGACACCGTCACGTCGGCCCTGAAGGGCGCCGCCAAGTGACTGCCGTAACGACTCACAACGGCGACTGGACCGAGGTCGTCAACAAGCTCGTCGAGGAGAAGATCGCCTCCCGGATCGCCGCGAAGGACGCGACGATCTGGGGGCCGGACGCCGAGTCCGAGGCCGCGATCCGGCTCGGCTGGGTGGACCTGCACGAGACCTCGCGGCCGCTGCTGGTCGAGATCGAGGCCCTGCAGGCCGCACTCCGCGCCGAGGGCGTCGACCGGGTGGTCCTGTCCGGCATGGGCGGTTCGTCTCTCGCGCCCGAGGTGATCACCCGTACGGCGGGTGTCGACCTCGTCGTCCTGGACTCGACCGACCCGAGTGTGGTCGCGCGGGCGCTGGCCGGCGACCTGTCGAAGACGGTCGTGGTGGTCTCCAGCAAGTCCGGTGGCACCGTCGAGACCGACAGCCATCGCCGGACCTTCGTGAAGGCGTTCACCGACGCCGGAATCGACGCGGCCTCGCGGATCGTGGTCGTGACCGACCCGGGTTCGCCGTTCGAGAAGCTGGCGGCCGACGAGGGGTACCGCAAGACATTCCTCGCCGACCCGAACGTCGGCGGCCGCTACAGCGCGCTGACCGCGTTCGGCCTGGTGCCGTCCGGTCTCGCCGGGGCGGACATCGCCGAACTCCTGGAGCAGGCCGCCGAGGCCGCTCCGGCCCTGCAGGCCGATTCGACCGACAACCCGGCCCTGTGGCTGGGTGCGGTGCTGGCCGCGTCCGAGGGTCGCGACAAGGCGATCATCACGGCCGACGGCTCCGACATCGTCGGTTTCCCCGACTGGGCCGAGCAGTTGATTGCCGAGAGCACCGGCAAGCTCGGCACCGGCGTACTGCCGGTGGCCGTCGAGCTCGGCGCGCCTGAGCTCACGAGCGAGGCGTCCGACCTGACCAACGCGTTGCTGGCCTCGAAGCCGGCCAGCGGCGTACCGACGGCACTGACGTCGGGTTCGCTGGGCGGGCAGTTCCTGCTCTGGGAGGTAGCGACGGCGGTGGCCGGCTACCTGCTGGGCATCGACCCGTTCGACCAGCCGGACGTCGAGAGCGCGAAGAAGGCCGCCCGCGGTCTGCTCGACGCGCAGCCCGAGCCGGAGGCCGCTGCCTTCACCGACGGTGTCGTCGAGGTCCGCGGTTCCGAGGGGCTGCTCGACGGTGTCGACTCGCTCCAGGGCGCGGTCGACGCGCTGCTGGGACAGCTCGACGAGAAGGGGTACCTGGCTGTCATGGCCTACCTCGACTCCGAGCGTGACGCGGAGCTGACCGGCATCCGGCCGGCCTTCGCGGCGAAGACCGGCCGCCCGGTCACCTTCGGCTGGGGACCGCGGTTCCTGCACTCGACCGGCCAGTACCACAAGGGCGGTCACCCCGAGGGCGTGTTCCTGCAGATCACCGCGGCACACCCGGCCGACGTGGAGATCCCGGATCGCCCGTTCACCTTCGGTACGTTGATCTCGGCTCAAGCAGCCGGTGACGCGAACGTACTCGCCGAGCGTGGCCGGCCGGTGCTCCGGCTGCACCTCACCGACCCGGCGAGCGGCGTACGGCAACTGCTGTCCCTGTTCACGAAGTAAGCACTCAGGAGGATTGCGGCTGATGACCGCTGAGCTTGACGACGGGCCGGTCGGCCCGGTGAACCCGCTGCGGGATCCGCAGGACCGGCGGCTCCCGCGGATCGCCGGGCCCTGCAGCCTGGTGATCTTCGGTGTCACCGGCGACCTGGCCCGGAAGAAGCTGATGCCGGCGGTCTACGACCTGGCGAACCGGGGGCTGCTGCCCCCGGGCTTCGCCCTGGTCGGCTTCGCCCGGCGCGACTTCACCAACCAGGACTTCGCGCAGATCGTGCACGACTCGGTCAAGGAGCATGCGCGGACACCGTTCCGCGAGGAGGTCTGGCAGCAGCTGGCCGAGGGCTTCCGGTTCGTGCCCGGTGACCTCACCGACGACGAGGCGTTCAAGCGGCTGCGGGAGACCGTGGACGAGCTGGACGTCAGCCGTGGGACCGGTGGCAACCACGCGTTCTACCTGTCCATTCCTCCGGGCCTGTTCCCGCAGGTCGTGCAGCAGCTGTCCGAGCACGGCCTCACCGAGGAGAAGCCGGGCTCGTGGCGGCGCGTCGTCATCGAGAAGCCGTTCGGCCACGACCTGCAGAGTGCTCGTGAGCTGAACCGCGTGGTCGAGTCGGTCTTCCCGCCCGAGGCGGTCTTCCGGATCGACCACTACCTGGGCAAGGAAACCGTCCAGAACATGCTGGCGCTCCGGTTCGCGAACGCGATGTTCGAGCCGGTCTGGAACAGCCACTACGTCGACCACGTCCAGATCACGATGGCCGAGGACATCGGCATCGGCGGCCGGGCCGGGTACTACGACGGCATCGGCGCGGCCCGCGACGTGATCCAGAACCACCTGCTCCAGCTGCTCGCGCTGGTCGCGATGGAGGAGCCGGTCAGCTTCGACGCGTGGTCGCTGCGGCAGGAGAAGAAGAAGGTGCTCGCGGCGGTCAAGCTGCCCGATCGCCTCGACCTGCACACCGCCCGCGGTCAGTACGCCGCCGGCTGGGCCGGTGGCAGCAAGGTCAAGGGTTATCTGCAGGAGGACGGCATCCCGGCGCACTCCGCGACCGAGACCTTCGCCGCGATGCGGGTCGACGTGGACACCCGGCGCTGGGCCGGCGTCCCGTTCTACCTGCGCACCGGCAAGCGCCTCGGGCGTCGCGTCACCGAGGTCGCGGTGATGTTCAAGCGCGCCCCGCACCTGCCGTTCACCAAGACCGAGACCGAGGAGCTGGGCCAGAACGCCCTGGTCCTGAGGATCCAGCCGGACGAGGGC
This sequence comes from Kribbella sp. NPDC005582, assembly GCF_040605415.1. Lineage (NCBI taxonomy): Bacteria > Bacillati > Actinomycetota > Actinomycetes > Propionibacteriales > Kribbellaceae > Kribbella > Kribbella sp. NPDC005582. The sequence goes on along the minus strand of NZ_JBEXCU010000006.1, from coordinate 434,957 downwards.
ATCACGATGCGCTTCGGCGCCAAGGTGCCCGGTACGTCGATGGAGATCCGCGACGTCAACATGGACTTCCAGTACGGCGGCTCGTTCACCGAGTCGTCGCCGGAAGCCTACGAGCGGCTCATCCTCGACGTCCTGCTCGGCGACCCGCCGCTGTTCCCGCAGCACACCGAGGTCGAGCTGGGCTGGAAGATCCTCGACCCGGTGATCAACTACTGGGCCGAGCACGGTACGCCGGAGCAGTACGCCTCGGGTGACTGGGGACCGGACTCGGCGCACGAGATGCTCGCCCGCGACGGACGCGCTTGGAGGCGGCCATGATCATCGACCTCACCGACACGACGTCGAGCGAGATCGCGTCGGCGCTGCTGAAGGCCCGCCGGAGCGCGGGTTCACCGGCCATGGGCATGGTCGGGACCATCGTGGTGGTCGTCGACGAGGCGTCCCACCACGACGCGATGAAGGCGGCCAACGAGGCCGGGCGCGAACACCCGTCCCGCGTCCTGGTCGCGATCCTGCGGCCGGGTCGCGGTGCGTCCGGTCTGGACGCCGAGGTGCGGGTGGGCGAGGGCATTCCGGGCGAGGCCGTGCTGCTGCGGCTGCACGGTGAGCTGGCCCGGGTTCCCGAGTCGGTCATCACGCCGCTGCTGCTGCCGGACTCCCCCGTCATCGTCTGGTGGCCGGGTGGCGGACCGAAGGTCCCGGCCGAGGACCCGCTGGGTCGCCTCGCCCGTCGCCGGGTGACCGACGCGGCCTCGGGCCGCCGCTCGACGGTCGACTTCACCGCACGCGCCGAGGGCTACGCGCCGGGCGACACCGACTTCGCCTGGACGCGGCTCACGCCGTGGCGTGCGCTGATGGCGGCCGCTCTCGACCAGTACCCGACCAAGGTGCTGGCGGCGGAGGTTGTGTCGGCGAAGGGCAACCCTTCGGCAGACTTGATGGCGGCCTGGCTGCAGGATCGGCTGGGTGTGCCGGTCGAGCACAAGAACTCACGTGGTCCGGGCATCACCGCCGTACGCATGTTCACGGGATCGGGACCGATCGCGTTGACGCGTCCGGATGGTTCGGTCGCGACGTTCACGATTCCCGGTGCGCCGGATCGGCCGGTCGCGCTCAAGCGCCGTACGCCGTCTGAGCTGTTGAGCGAGGAGTTGCGGCGACTCGACCCGGACGACGTGTACGCGAAGACGCTGGCCTGCATGGTCGAGCGGGAGAACATGCCTGCCTCGGCCAAGACGGTCAGCGAGGCGGACCGGCGGTCGACGCAGGCTGCCGTGAGCAGGGCGGCGGCGAAGACCGCTGCCGTTGCGGGCAAGGCTGCGTCGGACGAGCTGGCGGCGCACGCTGACGGCAAGAAGGCCAGCCCGGCTAAGAAGGCGGCGAAGAAGTCGGCGGTCAAGAAGACTGCCAAGTCTTCGTCTGCCTCCCGCTCGACGACTTCTCGCTCGACCGCCACTCGCTCGACCGCCAAGAAAACCGCAGCCAAGAAAACTGCGGCTACGAAGGCTGTTGCGAAGAAGACGACCGCGAAGAAGGCTGCGGGCAAGCGCGTGGCGGGTCGGTCATGAGCGGGCCGACGCCGGAGCGCGTCGTCGATCCCGAGCTGCTGATCCACCGCGACGCCAACGCGTTGGCGCATGCTGTGGCGGCTCGGTTTGTCACGGCGCTGGTCGATGCCCAGAGCAACGGTCGGGTCGCTCAGGTGGTGCTCACCGGTGGCCGGGTCGCGGCAGCTGTTTACCGCGCCGTGGCGGAATCGCCGGCCAGTGCGACGATCGACTGGCACCGGGTGGAGTTCTGGTGGGGCGACGAGCGGTTCCTGCCGCCCGGTGACCCCGAGCGGAACGAGACCCAGGCCCGGGACGCGTTGCTCTCGAAGGTCGAGTTCGATCCGGCCCGCGTGCACCCGATGCCCGCGGACACCGGCCAGACCCCCGAGGCTGCGGCCGAGGCCTACGCGACCGAGCTGGCCGCCACGATCTCGGCGCTCAGTGACGTCAAGGGCCGCGCCGTACCGGCGTTCGACGTACTGATGCTGGGCGTTGGACCCGACGGTCACGTGGCCTCGTTGTTCCCGGGCTACCCGCAGCTCGAGGTCATGGATGTCTCGGCTGTCGCCGTCCACGACTCCCCCAAGCCGCCGCCGACCCGGATCTCGCTCACGATCCCGGCGCTGAACCGGTCCCGCGAGGTCTGGTTCGTCGTCTCCGGCGCGGACAAGGCGTCCGCGGTCGCCGAGGCTCTCACCGAGGCCAGCACCTTGCCGGCCTCGGCCCCCAAGGGCCGCAACCGCACCCTCTGGCTCCTCGACGAAGAAGCCGCCGCCGAAATCAAGTAGCCCCATTTGATGGGCTGACCCACGGCAGTGTGGGTCAGCCCACTGCATGCGGTGGGCCCACCCACAACCGCGTGGGCCGGCCCACCAAACGCAGAACGGTCGGTGGGTGGTGGGACGATTCGGGGATGAGTGAATTTCGTGCGTTGCATGAGGCGGCGACCGGGTTCGTGATGCCGAACGCGTGGGATGCGGGCAGTGCGGTTCTGCTCGCCGCGGCGGGGTTTCCGGCGATCGCGACGACGAGTGCGGGGATCGCGTTCTCGCTGGCCAAGGGCGACCACACACTGCCCGATGGCGCGCCCGGCGTGTCCCGGGAGGACATGTTCGAGCGCATCCAGCAGATCGCCGCGGCGGTCGCTGTACCGGTGAGTGGTGACCTCGAGGACGGGTACGGCGCCGCGCCCGACCAGGTCGCCGAGACGATCGTCCTGGCGCGAGAGGCCGGGCTGGCCGGCGGCAACATCGAGGACTACGACGGCCACAAGCTGTACGACGTGGAGCTCGCTGTCGACCGCATCACCGCGGCGCGCGAGGCCGCGGGCGCCGACTTCGTCCTGACCGCCCGCACCGACGGCCAACTCCTCCGTACGCCGACCTCCCTCGCCGACTCGATCGACCGCGCGAACCGCTTCCGCGCAGCCGGCGCCGACTGCCTCTACGTGCCCGGCGTCAACGACCTCGACACCATCAGCACGATCGTCCGCGAGGTCGACGGCCCGGTGAACGTGGTGATCGGCCTCGGCTCCTCCACCCTGACCGTCCCCGACCTGCTGGCCGCCGGCGTCCAGCGGATCAGCCTCGGCGGCAGTATCGCCCGCGCCGCCCTCGGGTTCATCCGGCGCAGCGCGGAGGAGCTCGCGACGCACGGCACGATCAGCTTCGCGCAGGACCAGATCCCGCAGGCCGAGCTCAACGAGCTCTTCGCCCGTTCAACAAAATTGCGCGATAGCTGAAACGCAGGCCCGCCGTCTCGCGACAGCGGGCCTGGTCTTGCTCGAGCTAGAAGCAGAAGCCCTGGCCGCTGCCGAAGGACCAGCATTGGAGCTGCTTCTCGGCACTTCCGGTCTTGCCGGAGTTGTCGGTGACGGTGAGCTTGACCGTGTAGGTCCCGTTCTTGCTCGGGTAGGTGTGTGTGGTCTTCGCCCCGGAGCCCGTCGTACCGTCGCCGAAGGTCCACGCGTACGACGCGATCGTGCCGTCCGAGTCGGTGGACGCGGAGCCGTCGAGCGTGCAGGTCAGGCTGCTGGCGCAGTTCACGTTGAGGCTGGCCGTCGGGGCCGAACCACCGGGCGGCGGCTCGGTGTTGCCGAGCTGCTCGTTGGCCCAGTCGCCCATCACACCCCAGAGCTTGCCGTGCGCGTTGTACGACGCGCAGTCGGTGCGGAGCCACGAGAAGACGCCGTACACCTTGCCCTGGTAGTAGTACGGGCCGCCGCTGTCACCCTGGCACAGACCGAGGCTGCCATCGCCGTACCCGCTGCACATCATGTAGCGCTCGTCGAACTGCTGGTTGATGGTGGCGCAGTTCTGCTTGTCGACCGTGGGCAGGACTGCCTCGTACAGCTTGGTGTTGCGCTGGTTGTCGTTCGCGTCCGTCTTGCCGTAGCCGATCGCCGTACCGCGGGTGCCGAGCGGCAGCGAGTCCGAGGAGTTGGCGATCGTCGGGTAGGCCATGCCCGCCGGGGTCGGGATGTCGGTCTTGGTGATGATGACGGCGACGTCCCAGCCGGTTCGCCAACCGTCGTTGGAGTTGTAGTTCGGATGCGTGCGGTACTCCTGGATCTCGATCCGGGTGCCCTTGGAGGTGTCGGCGAGGTCGTCACGCCCGTAGATCAGGTACTTGTCGCCCTGAGCGAACTTGCAATGCGCCGCAATCAGTACGACGCGCTTCGCCACGACTGTTCCCGTGCACGACTGCTCGGTCGGCCGGGCTCCGCCGGCTCGGTGCTGCGAGATGATGAACGGGTACTTGCAGACCGTCGTCGGCGTACCACCGATGACGTTGGGGTGCACGGTGCTGTCACAGCCGGGCGGCGGCGTTGTCGGCCCGTTCGGGATGTAGAGCAGCTTGTTCGGGGTGTCCGAGGAGAGTCCGGACATCTTGCCGGTGCTGGCGTTGTCCATGATCCACTGCTGCAACTGCGCCGGTGTGCTGCTCGGCTGCTCGGACAGACGCAGCGCCATCGCCCCGGCCACATGCGGCGCGGCCATCGACGTACCGCTGAGTTGCCCGTACGCCGTATCGCTGCCCTTGAACGCGGAGTCGATCCCCGAGCCCGGAGCGAACAGGTCCATGCAGCTGCCCGCGTTGGAGTCGCCGGCGCGGGTGTCGTTGCTCGTCGCATTCGCCACCTGCAGTGCGGCCGGCGTCTGACCGCCCGGGCCGTAGTTGCAAGCGTTGCCGCCGTTGTTGCCGGTGATCAGTGACCACTGCACGCCGGAGTCGATCGACGCCTTGATCGCGTTGACCGCGATGTCCTTGTCGTCGGTGTAGACGCTCAGGTTGACGACCGCGGGCTTGACGGCGTTCTTGGTCACCCATTCGGCGGCCGTGATCAGGTCGGCGTCCTCGCCGTACCCGTCGCAACCGAGGATGCGGACCGAGATCAGGTTGGCCTTCTTCGCGACCCCGCGGGTCTTGCCGGCGGCGATCCCGGAGACGTGCGAGCCGTGGTTGTTGCAGTCGTTGCCCTGGTTCGGCGTCGCGTGGAAGTCGGCGCCGAACTTCGCCCGGCCCTCGAATTCCTGATGCGTGTAACGGATGCCGGTGTCGACGATGTAGATGTTCACGCCCGCGCCGTCGTTCGGATAGGTGTAGCTGCGGTCGAGCGGCCGGTCGCGCTGGTCGATGCGGTCGAGACCCCAGTTGATCGGGCTGCTCTGCGTGCCGCCCGGCCCGCCGATCGAGGCGCGGCCGCTCTGCCGCACCTCGGCGACGGCTGGGTCGTTCGCGAGCTTGCGAGCCTGGCCGGCCGAGAGGTTCTTGACGACGTAGCCCTGCATTGTTGCCGTCAGCACGCTTTTGACGTCACCGCCGTACCGGTCGGCGAGGGCGGCCGCCGTACTGGTGACTGCGGCCACACTGCGTTGTGGGGCGAGCGTGACGAGATAGGTGCCGGGGACGGGATGACTGGCGTGGTTGACGACCGCGCGCGGCGGCGACGGATCCTGAGCCGACGCGGCGGGGGTCGTCGAGATCACGGCGAGGCCCGCCGTGATCGCGACGACCGAGGCGGCCGCGCGCCGTACTGCTCTGCTCATGCTTCCTCCTGTGCGATGGGGAACGCACTGAAGGTAGGCAGCGGGCCGAGGGCGCGAACACCTCTGTTAAAAGGCGGCTTTCACAGTCAGGATCAATTCTGTTGAGACCAGCTCCAGCGCATGCCGACGATCCCGGACGGTACGTCGGTCTCCGCGAGCAGCGCCGAGTCCGCGCCACCGATCCACAGCTCGGTGTGGTTGCCTTCGGGCGCGGCCACCGTCCGCCGGTCGTAGCGATGACACTGCGCCGGTACGACGCCTGGCGCGAACCGCGTCTGCAGCACGTACTCGCGGACGGGCTCGACGAACCGGTGCTCGTAGTTGACCATCAACGTGCCGGGCGCGAACCGCCATTCGTACTCGACCAGTGCGGGCTCACCGACCTCCAGCACGCGATCCAGGATCAGCTCGGCCACGACCAGGCCGGCCGTGCGATCCGTCTCCACCTGACCGATCCGCGCATTGGACACCACAGTGAGCTCGGGCGGCTGATCCGGTCGCTCTTCCGCGAAGTACAGCACCGCCAGCCGGGAAACCCGATGCGCAGCGGCCCGGAGCAGCTCCCGGATCCGGATCCGCTCGACCATCCGATCCGCGCCCAGCTCGACAGTCACATGCACACTGACCCGCCGCAGCCGCCCCTGCTGCGGTACGCCGACCGTCCGCATCAGCGCGTCCGGCCGGGAGTCAGCGAAGAGCAGCTGCGGCGGAACACTCCCCGGCACATGACCGATCCAGCGGCCACGCACCCGGCGCGGTCCCAGCAACGACATCAACGCGTTCGGCGGAAGCCCCAGCAGTTCCTCGAGCAGCCGGACCGCCAGCATCGAGGCCGCCCGCTCCGGCCGGCTCCGCCCACGACGCCAGTAGCTGAGGGTCGCGATGCTCAAATGCGCACCGCGCTCCCCCAGCCAGTCCCGGATCTCCTCCAGCGTCAGTCCGCTGGCCTCGATCGCCAGGTGCAGCGCAGCCGGAAACGGCCCGTTCCGCAACGCCAGCTCCAGCTCATGCCGGACCCGCGCATCAGTGGCCTGCATCGCGCCCACCTTCCTCACGAAGTGTGTTCACCTTCTAACACTTCGCGACAAGTTTGGCGAGAGCTAGGCAGCGCCAAGCGGCGTGAACAAGCCCCGGACATCGCCGCCGGTCACCCAGATACCGATCGCGAACGCGGCGGTCGCCTCCAGCAGGGCGGCGCGCACGAGCCCTCCGGAGGGCACCGGCTCACAACCGATGTCCCGAACCAGCCCGGCTACCCGCTCCACCGCTGCCGGCTCGTCACCACAGAGCGGCACCCCGAGCGGACCGCCCTCGAAGACGTGCGGCGCAGCTCGCCACACCGTGTCCGCGGCCAGATTGAACGCCTTCACCACCTGGGCATGCGGGACAGCCTCGCTGATCGCCTCGGCCACGGCGGGCTGTGCGAGCGTGAAATCGCTGTGCTCGATCGCGTTCGTGCAGTCGATCAGCACTGTGCCGGGGGCGATCGACAGCCGCGTGACCGCCTCGACCACGACCTCGGCCGGTACGGCGAGCAGCACCACCTCGCCGTACGACGTTGCCTCCTGCAACGAACCGGAGGTCGCACCGATTCGCTCCGCCGTCTCCGCGGCACGGGACAGGTCTCGCCCGCCGACCAGCACCTCGTGCCCGGCCTGCACCCAGTGCCGCCCGAGCGCCTCCGCCATTCCGCCGTTGCCCAGAATTCCGATTCGCATGTCGAGGACGCTAGACCGCCCGAAACGCACCAACAGGTGCCCAACAGCCCGGCACAATGGACGCCGTGGAGCCGAACTTCTTCTCGGACTGCCAAGCCCGCGTGGCCGTCGAACTCATCAGCGGCCGCTGGCCGATGGTCGTGCTCTACGCCCTGAGCCACGGCCCGACCCGGCCCGTCGACCTGCGCCGGCGCATCGGCGGTATCAGCCAGAAGGTGCTCACCGAGACGCTGCGCCGGCTCGAGGCCAGCGGCCTGGTCGAGCGACACCGGTACGCCGAAGCTCCGCCCCGCGTCGAGTACTCGCTCACCCCAGCCGGACACGACCTCCTCGTCCCGATCAACGCCCTCGGCGACTGGGCCGCCCGCCACGCCGACGCCGTACTGGCAGCCCAGGAGGCCGCCGGCGCCTAGTCGTCGTACGCGATTTGGAGGCTGGACGTGTAGGTGCCGACCATGCCGGGCGGGGCAAGTCCTGGCGCGGGTGCCGGAGCCGGTGCCGGAGCTGGCTCGGGTGCTCGAGCGGCGTGCGCGTCGGGGGTGGCGCCGAGGAGGCGGCGGGTTAGGGCGTCTCGGGACGAGAGGAGCTCGTCGGCGGCGGTGCGGATGTGGTCGGGGCCGGGTGGGGTGCCGGCTTGCGCGGCGAGTAGGACGGTACGGCGGACCAGCTCCTTCATGAAGGAGGCCGTGGTGCCTTCGGTGCGGGCGACCACTTCGTCGACGATCTCGGTGGACAGGTCGAGCGCGGGACCGTAGAGGCGGAGGAGGCGGGCGCGGCCGTCGGCGTCGGGGAGCGGGACCTCGACGGCCATGTCGACGCGGCCGGGGCGTTGGGCCAGCGCCGGCTCCAAGAGGTCGGCGCGGTTGGTGGTGAGCAGGAAGGCGACGTCGGCGTCCTGGGCCAGGCCGTCCATCTCGTTCAGCACTTGGAAGAGCAGCGGGTTCTCCATCCCGCGCGAGTAGTCGCGAGCCTCGGCGACCAGGTCGCAGTCCTCCAGGACCACGAGGGCCGGCTGCAGCATCCGCGCCAGCGCGCAGGCCTGGGCGATGAAGTGGATGCTCGTACCCGCCAGCAGTACGACGGTGAACTCGGGCAGCCGGGACAGCAGATAGCGAACGGTATGCGTCTTGCCGGTGCCGGGCGGGCCGTAGAGCAGTACGCCGCGCCGCAGGTGCTGACCCGCTTCCAGCAGCGTCTCGCGGTGCTCTGCGATCCCGACCACCTCACGCTCGACGCGCTCGAGGACGCCGTCCGGCATCACCACGTCGTCGCGCGTGATCCCCGGCCGCGGATGCAACCGGAACGGCCCCAGCCCCTGACCGAACTCGCTGCCCTCGAACGACACGACCTTGCCACGGAACACGTTGTGGGTGCGGATCAGCTCGGGCAGCGCGCTGAGGAACCGGTCCCCCGCACCCGCGCCGACTGTCAGCACCTCCAGGTCCACGGTCGATCGGCCGTACTGCTGGTTCGGGGCGCGCAACAGAGCGACGTACCGGTCGTTGCCTTGGACACCGAGGTAGAAGCCGAAGGCGACGCAGTCCATCTCCTCGTCGATGTCGACCGGGACCCGGACGTAGTCGACCGCCCCGATCCCGAACCGGTCGTAGACGGCGAGCTCGAGCACCTCGCCGAGCGAGTAGTGCCCGCGGTTCGAACCGGCCAGACCGACCACCTCGAAGGAGTCGAACCAGGCCTCGATCGCGCGCTGCACGTTCGGCAGGTCGTACGGCGCGAAGCTCGACGAGACCACCGGCACCTGCTCGGGCTCAGCGCCCAGATGCTCCATCAGCTTGTCGCGCAGACCAGTCCGGTTGATCCCGGCCGCGCGATGGTTCTGCATCCGCTCCAGGAACCCGGTGAACAGGCGTGCGAACTCGTCGATCTCGTGCTCGTCCGGCATCGCGGCAGGCCCTCCCACTGTCCGTCCCCCGACCCGATCCGGAGGGTCCTCCGAAACGCCCGATAGACTCTCCACCATGACAGATTCCGAGTCCACCGACCGTCCGTACGCGGCCTTCCCCGTCCGGATCGGTTTCCAGATTCAGCCGCAGCACGCGCAGTACGCCGATATCCGGCGTGCCGTCGCCCAGGCCGAGGAGATCGGCGTCGACATCGCCTTCAACTGGGATCACTTCTACCCGCTGTCCGGGGAGCCGGACGGCCTGCACTTCGAGTGCTGGACCATGCTGGCCGCCTGGGCCGAGGCGACCGAGCGGGTCGAGATCGGCGCCCTGGTGACCTGCAACAGCTACCGCAACCCTGACCTGCTGGCCGACATGGCCCGCACCGTCGACCACATCAGCGACGGCCGGCTGATCCTCGGCATCGGCTCCGGCTGGTTCGAGCGTGACTACGACGAGTACGGCTACGAGTTCGGTACGGCGGGCGGCCGGCTGAACGCCCTCGGTGAGGCGCTGCCCCGAATCGAGGCGCGCTGGGCCAAGCTGAACCCGAAGCCGACCCGGGACATCCCGGTGCTGATCGGCGGCGGCGGCGAGAAGAAGACGCTCAAGCTGGTCGCGCAGCACGCCAACATCTGGCACGGCTTCGGTGACGCCGAGACGATCGCGCACAAGCACGCCGTACTGGACGAGCACTGCAAGACGATCGGCCGCGACCCGGGCGAGATCGAGCGCTCGACCGCGGTCGGCGACAAGTCGCCGGAGGAGGTCGGCAAGGGCCTGCTCGACGTCGGCACCCGGCTGTTCACCGTCTCGGCCTCCGGCCCGGACTACGACACCGGCCTGCTCCGCGACTGGGTCGCGTGGCGTGACGAGGTCAACGCGAAGTAGCAGCGATCGGCCGGATAGGATTTCCCGCATGGTTTCGAAGTACGAGCGTGGCTCCGTCCGGCCGATCACCCGCTGGGGCACCGAGGTGATGCACCACCTCAACAAGCCGGTGACCGACTTCGGTCCCGAACTGCAGGCGCTGGTCGCCGACATGTTCGCGACGATGGACGCCGCCGAGGGGGTCGGCCTGGCCGCCAACCAGGTCGGGGTCGACCTGCAGCTGTTCATCTTCGACTGCCCCGACAAGGACGGCAACCGGGTCGAGGGCGTCGTCTGCAACCCGGTCATCGAGCTCCCCGAGGGCAAGGACCGCCGCCTCGACGAGGGTGACGAGGGCTGCCTGTCGCTGCCCGGCGCCTTCACCAAGTGCGCCCGCCCCGACTTCGCCAAGGTCACCGGCGTCGACGAGCACGGCGACCCGGTCTCCTACGAGGGCACCGGCCTGCTGGCCCGCTGCCTCCAGCACGAAACCGACCACACCCAGGGCACGGTCTTCGGCGATCGCCTCTCCCGCAAGTACCGCAAGCGCCTGTTCAACGAGGCCGAGGAGCTCGCCCCGGACTACCCCGAGGACTGGCCGGTCAGCCCGATGGTCGACCACGAGGACGAAGAGGTCCCCGCGACCTAGGCCGCTACCAGCGCGCCTTCTCCAGGTCGGCGAGGATCACGTCGACGGTCTGCTCCGGGGTCTGACCGGTGGTGTCCACCCACAGTCCCCGGCGTGGAATCTCCTCCAGCCCCACCCCCAACGCCCGTACGGCGTCCGCCAGCGACCCGTCGTTCTGCCAGTCCCGGTAGGAGTTGTTGCCGCCGCGCCCGAGCTCGCGCTCGACGATCGACTCGACCGTCGGCCTCAGTACGACGAGATACGCGTCGACACCGTGGAGCTGGTCGAACCAGCGCTCGACGTGCTCACCGAGCACGATGTCGCTGGCCACGAAGTCGAATCCGTTGTCCGCGTAATGCTGGGCCACAAGTGCGCTCGCGGCGTACCGGAGCTCCAGCTGGCGCACCGCCTCCGCGGTCGGGTTCGGTGTCATCACCTCGGCGCCGGCGACCACGCCGTGGTAGAACACGTCGCCGTCCAGCGTCGCGGCCGGCGGTCCGAGGCGAGCGGCCAGGAGCGGCGCGACGGTCGACTTTCCCGACGCTTGTAATCCGGTGACGAGAACGACCTTCGGCATGCCGGTATCAGATCATGCCGAAGGCCTCGGCCGTCACCGAATAAATCGTCGCGTTGAAGCGCTCACCGTCGGCCTCGAGGTCCGCGGTGCGCTCGAAGGTCATCCCGAGCCGGCGCATCACGGCGATGCTGCGCTCGTTGGGAGTGTCGGTGACCGAGACGATCCGCGTGAGCCCCAGCTCGTTGAAGCCGTAGGCGAGCCAGTGGGCAGCGGCTTCGGTGGCATAGCCATGTCCCCAGTGCTCGCGGGCCAGGCGCCAGCCGACCTCGAGCGTGTCGGGCGTCCAGGGCTCGCGAGACAGTCCGCCGGCCCCTAGAAAGACGCCGTCGCTCATCCGCTCGATGGCCAGGAAACCGAAGTGCTCGGCCTCCCACTGGCGGTTGATTCCGGCGGCTTCCCGGTCCGAATCGGCGCGGGTGAGCGGACCGCCGACGTACCGCATCACGTCGGGGTCGGCGTTCAGCGCGGCCCAGGCATCCAGGTCGCTGTCCTGAAACGGCCGCAGGATCAGGCGTTCGGTCGTACGCATCGTCTCCCCCTAGTCGATAAACTGCCCCGATGACCGGTCCGGGGGAATCTACGCAGAAGCGTCCAGTCACGCTCGACGATGTCGCGCGGGCCGCCGGCGTTTCCCAGCCGACCGCTTCGCGGGTGCTGAACGGCAGCTCCCGCCGGGTCGCTCCAAGCTACCGCGAGCGGGTGCTCAGCGCCGCCCGCGAGCTCGGATACACCCCGAATCTGCCCGCACAGGCAATGGCGCGCGGCACGTCGCGCACGATCGCGCTGGTGATCAGCCTGATCTCGGACCCGTACTTCTCCGCGATGGCCGCCGAGATCATGAAGCAGGCCGAGGCGATCGGGCTGCACGTCTCGATCGCGGTCACCGAACGCCAGGCCGAGCGCGAGCTCGACCTGATCCGTGAGCTGCGCGGCCAGCAGCCGCGCGCGATCATCCTGGCCGGTACCGGGTACGTCGATCCGCCGTCGGAGCAGGCGTTGATCGACGAGCTGCAACGGTACGAGGAGACCGGCGGCCGAGTCGTCCTGATCAGCCGGTCCGACCTGCCGTTCGAGACCGTCGACTTCGACAATCACGCCGGCTCCCGCCAGCTCGCGCGCGAACTGGCGGCGCTCGGCTACCGCAACTGCCTGGTCCTCGGCAGCGACACTCCCCTGCTCTCCATGCGGCAGCGGGTCGAAGGGTTCGTGACCGGGCTGACCGAGTCCGGAGTCACCGGCACCCGCGTCCACGAACCCGGCTTCAGCTGGGCCGGCGCCCGTGAGTACATCCTCGGCCTGAGCGATGCCGAAGCGCGCGCACTCGATCTGGTCTTCGCGGTCACCGACGACATGGCGCTCGGCGCGCTGGCCGGTCTGCGCGAGCGCGGTCTGCGGGTTCCGGAGGACGTCGGGGTGGCCGGCTTCGACGACATCAGCACGCTGCGCGACGTCGTACCGAAGCTGACGACGGTGCATGTCGCGCTGAACGCCGTCGCGCAGGAGGCCGTCTACCGCGCGACCACCACCGACGAGGTGCTGACCCGGCGAACTGTGCCGGCCTATCCAGTCATCCGCGCCAGCACGCCGCAGCTATAGCTCCCACCAGTGCAGGTGGGCCGCGGCCTCGGCGACCGGCTCGATGATCTCCCAGGCCTCGGCGATCAGTCCGTCGGCGATCCGCAGGATGTCGACGACCACGATCGCCGGCCCGCTGTCGGGCAACTGCCGACGCGTGTGGACTACGACGTGATCGCCACCGGAGAACAGGTGCACAATCTCGACCTTCATCTCCGCGAGCGGGATCAGCGCTTTGCCGACGTCCGCGAGCCACTCGCTCTTGGTGCGGACCAGACCGTCCGGTCGATGATGCCGGAAATCCCTGCTCAGCAAGGGTTCCAGGGCTGCGGCACCGCCAGGGCCCAGGAGCCGGCCGAGTGCCTGCTGGACGAGTTGTTCGTTCTCAGTTGTCATGCGGAGCAGTGTCGTGGCGGTGCTCGGTGTCTGTCGATGAACTCGCATTTCATCGACAACCCGCTCAAGCTGAGTAGGCTCGATGACCATGGCAACGATCGGCGAACTCCTGCGGCAGTGGCGGCACCGGCGTCAGCTCAGCCAGCTCGATCTCGCGATCGCGGCCGACGTCTCGCCCCGGCACGTCAGTCTGGTCGAGACCGGCAAGTCGAGGCCCAGCGCCGAGATGGTGCTCCGGCTCGCCGAGCAACTCGACGTACCGCTGCGGGAACGCAACGCCCTGCTGCTCGCGGCCGGCTTCGCACCCCGGTACGCCGAACGCCCCCTCGACAGTACGGCGTTGTCGATGGCGCGAGCTGCGGTCGAACGAGTGCTGCGGGCCCACGAGCCGTATCCAGCACTGGCCTTTGACCGCAACTGGGACATCGTGATGACCAACCGGGCACTCGATCCGTTCCTGGCCGGCATCGCGCCGGAGCTGCTCGAACCGCCGATGAACCTGCTCCGGCTCGGACTGGACCCGCGCGGCCTTGCCGGGCTGGTCGTCAACCTCGGCGACACCCGGCGCGTCTTCCGCTCCCGGGTACGGCGGCAACTCGCGGCGGCGCCGAACGACCGGCTGACCGCGCTGTACGAGGAACTCCTCGGACCGGATGACGGCGGTGAGGTGGCGGAGGCCGAGGTCGTGATCCCGATGGTGATCCGCGTCGACGGCGTCGAACTGCGGATGTTCTCGACGATCACGACCTTCGGCACTCCCCTCGACCTGACCCTGGAAGACCTCGCTGTCGAGTCCTACTACCCCGCGGACGAGGCGACGGCGGCGTACTTCAGAGCTTGACCCCGCCGCTGATCAGATCGAGCTTCCAGTAGCGCTGCAGGCTGAGGAACAGGATCGCGAGCGGCACGATCGAGACCAGCACACCGGCGATCACGATCGAGTACTGCGCGGCCTGCCCACCGGTGATGATCATCAACCCGTACAGGCCGAGGGTCAGCGGATACAGGTGATCGTCGTTGATCATCACGAACGGGAGCAGGAAGTTGTTCCAGATCCCGATGAACTGCAGCAGGAACACGGTCACCAGCGCCGGCAGCATCAAGGGCGCACCGACCAGCCGGAAGATCCGCCACTCGCTGCCGCCGTCGATCCGGGCCGCCTCCATGATCTCGTCCGGGACCGATGCCTCGGAGTAGATCTTGCACAGGTAGATCGCGAACGGGCTGACCAGCTGCGGCAGCAGCACCGCGGCGTAGTTGTTGGTCATCCCGAACTTCGCCAGCAGCAGGAACTGCGGGACCGCGAGCAGGATCTGCGGCAGCAGTACCGCGGCCACAATCGTCCGGAACAGCACGACGCTCCCGGTGAACCGGTACTTGCCCAAGGCATAACCCGCCGCCCCGGCGATTGCCGTCGACAACAATCCCCCGCCGACGGCGTAGATCACCGAGTTCAGCACCCAGCGGCCGAAGATGCCGTTGTTGTAGCTGAACAAGGCGTCCAGGTTCGACCAGAAGCCGCCGTGGAAGACCGGCACGAACGGCGCCGTGGAGAACAGCTCGTCGTTCGTCTTCGTCGCCGCGATCACGATCCACAGCACCGGCAGGACGCAGTACAGGGCACCGATCAGCAGGATCAGCGTGGGCACCCAGCGCGTCCGCTGTCTCGTGACCGGCCTCATCGGCTCCTCCCGATCCGGCGGCCGATCGCCGACACGACCACGGTGGCCGCGACCGTCATCAGGATCAGCAGGAACGACGTCGCCGCGCCCTCGTAGATGCTGTTGTCGACGAACGCGTCCGTGTACGCGCGCATCAGCGGGACCCAGGTGGACGAGATCGCGTTCGCCAGCGGCTTCAGCGTGGTTGGCTCGTTGAACAGTTGCAGGGCGCCGATGACGGAGAACAACGCCACCATCGCGACCGCCGGTGCCATCAGCGGCAGCTTGACCCGGACGGCGATCTGGAACTCCGAGGCGCCGTCGAGCTCGGCCGCCTCGAACAGCTCGCGCGGCAGGCTGCGCACGGTGGTGTAGAGGATCACCATGTTGAACCCGACCACGCCCCAGACCGCCACGTTCGCGACGCTGAAGAAGATGCCCTTGGTCCCGAAGTAGTCGATCGTGCCGCCGCCGATCGGGCTGGTCGCCGGGAGATACAGGAAGCCCCACAACAGGCTCGCGACGACACCAGGAACGGCGTAGGGGAGGAAGATCGCCAGCCGGGCGAACCCGATCAGCCGGGCCCTCTTGGCATCCAGGCACAACGCGAAAACAGTCGCCAGTACGACGGTGGCCGGGACGCCGAACGCGGCGATCAGCAGCATCCGGCCGAGGCTCGCCCAGAACTCGTGATCGTTCAGAGCGGCCGTGTAGTTGGCCAGGCCGGTCCACACTTCGGTGGGTTTGCCGCCGCCGAGCAGACCGCGGCCGACCTTGAGCCGGCGGAAGCTGAGGAAGATCGCATAGATCGCCGGGGCGACCGTGAAGAGCGCCAGCAGCGCGACTGCTGGAGTGACCAGTACGGCGGGCAGCGACCCGCCGTACTGTTTGGTGGGCCTGCTCATCTCAGCCGGCGACCTGGAAGCCGAGCTTCTTCATGTCGCTCACGGTCGCGTCCTGCATCGTGTCGAGAGCGCCCGAGAGCGGTGTCTTCTTCTGCAGCGCGCCACCGAAGGCGTTCGAGTACGCATCGAAGGTCACGTTGGCGTTCGGGCCCCAGATGTCGAACGTGCGCACGCCCTTGGCCGCGGTCGCCATCAGTGTGTTGTAGTCCGGCTGGTTCGACATGAACGGCGGCGGTGTCTTCAGCTCAGGCAACTGCTGACCGGCCGGGGACGCCGGGAACGCCTGCACGTTCTTGATCAGCGAAGACATGCCCGCCTCGGACGAGTTCATCCACTCGACGAACTTGGCCGCCTCGGCCGGGTGCTTGGAGTTGGCGGTGACGGCTTCGGTCTCGCCGCCCCAGATGCCGACAGTGGTGTCGCCCGCGGTCCAGGCCGGCAGCGGCGCGGCCGCCCACTTCCCGGCGGTGTCCTTGGCGATCGACGGCAGTTGGTTCGGCCCCCACTGGGCGCCGACCCAGCCGATCAGCGTGCCGTTGTTCATATCGGTGTTCCACTGCGCCGACCAGTTCGGCTGCGGGCTGACCAGGCCCTTCGTGATCAGGCCGTCCCAGAAGCCGGCGACCTTCTTGCTGGCCGCGTCGTTGATCGCGACCGTCCAGGTGTCGCCGTCGGCCTTCCACCAGTTGGCCCCGGCCTGCTGCGCGAGCCCCGCGAACCAGCCCGGGTCGGCGGCGGTGAAGTTGCCGATGTACTTCTTCGGATCGGCCTTGTGGATCGCCGCGGCCGTGGTCGCGTACTCGGCCCAGGTCGCCGGCGCCTTCAGACCGAGCTTGTCGAAGATGTCCTTGCGGTAGAAGAACACCATCGGGCAGACGTTCTGCGGTACGCCGTACGTCTTGCCCTCGAACTGCACCTGGGACAGCGAGGCCTTGTCGTACTTGGTGTCCAGACCCTTCACGTAGTCGTCGATCGGTACGACGACCTGGTTCGCGATCAGCGCCGGCAACGCCTGGTACTCGACCTCGGTGATGTCCGGGTTGGTCCCCGCCTTGTTGTTGGTGATCAGCTTGTTGTAGAGCGTGTAGCCAGTGCCCGACGGCTTGCTCAGCTTCACCTGGATGTTCGGGTTCAGCTTGTTCCAGTCGTCGACGACCTTGTCCATCCCGCCGTCCCAGTTGACATAGGTCAGCTCGATCGGTCCGCTGCTCGTCTTGGTGTCACTGCTCGTCTTCGCGTCGTTGCCCGAGCAAGCGGTCAGCGCCAACGCGGCCGCCAGCACACCGGCGCCGATACGTACGTACATGTGTGTCCTCACTTCTGGGCCCAGGCCGGGTAGTCGGTCGGCGTGGTCTGGATCCCGATCCACTGCCGGTGGGTGTAACCGGCCAGCTGGCCTTCGCCGCCGTGCCGGGCATAGCCGTCGTTCACGTGCACCTCGTTGCTCTTCACCTGTTCGGCGAAGGCGAGGCCGCGCATCGGGTCCTGGGTGAAGACCGAGTTCATCAACGTGCGGTGGCGATTCACCAGGTCGAGCGCCTCCGCCTCGGAGTCGACGACGGTGATCGGCATCACCGGGCCGAAGATCTCCTCGGTGAAGACCGGCATCTCCGGCGTTACACCGGTCAGCACGGCCGGTTGGTAGAACAGGCCGTCGTACGTGCCGCCGGTGGCGAGCTTGGCGCCGGCCGCGATCGACGGCTCGACGAGACCCTCGTGGAAGCGCTTCAGCTGGGTCTCGGTGATGATCGGGCCGAGGTCGACGTCGTCCCGCAGCGGGTCGCCGACGCGTAGCTTGGCCACCCGCTCGACCACGGCCGCGGTGAACTCGTCGGCGACCGAGCGCATCACGATGTGCCGGCCGGCGGTGATGCAGGTCTGGCCCTGGTACCAGAGCGACGACCACACCGCGCAACTCGCCGCCTGATCCAGATCCGCGTCGTCCAGTACGACGAACGCGTTGTCGCCGCCGAGCTCGGTCGCCGCGGCGCGGAAGTTCTTGCCCGCGAACGCCGCGATCTGCTGACCGACCTCGAACGAGCCGGTGAAGTGGATCAGATCGAGATCGGGATGCTCAGACAGCGTTCTCCCGGTTTCCGGGCCGTCTCCCGGGACCACATTGAAAACACCCGCCGGGACGCCGGCCGCCTTCGCCGCCTCGGCCAGCACCTGGCCGCCCGCGATCGGCGTGAGCTCGGCCGGCTTCAGCACCACGGCGTTCCCGTACGCGAGACCCGGCGCGAGAGCGCGCATCGCGAGGCTCATCGGATAGTTCCACGGCACGATCAGCCCGATCACACCGAGCGGGACCGCCCGGGACAGCGAGATCTTGCCGTTCTTGTACGGCGGCAGGATCGCGCCGGCGTTCTCGGTCAGCTGGGTGGCCGAGTTCAGCAGCTGGTTGATCGACTGGCCGAGCTCCTCCTCGGCCTTCTCTTTCGTGCCGCCGGTTTCGCGGATGATCAGCGTCAGCAACTCGTCGCGGCGGTTCTCCAGCTCGCGGGCGAAGGCCCGCAGGATCTCGCACTTGGTGTTCGCGTCGACCCCGGCCCAGCCCGGCTGGGCCCGGCGAGCGCTCCGGACGGCCCGGTCGACCTGTTCGGCGGATGCGGTCCCGTACCGGGCGAACGGCGTACCGGCTGCTTTGTCCAGGACCGGCGACCAGTCCGACGCCGGCGGCTCGGCCCATCCGTCGATCCACACCTGTGCCTCGTACTCCATGCGGGCCTCACTGTTCTGTGGGAATGCGCTTTCCTCGCAGGATTGCGCATTCCCGGAGTGGGGTCAAGAGATGGATCGGGGAAGTTTTGGGGTGGGTGTCGAATCAGGCGGGGCCACGTCGTAGCCAGGGTGAGGGATCGGCAACGGGCCGGATCCAGCCGACCACCGGAGGTCACGATGACCAATCTCGCTCGCTACCTGGGCCGCGATCTGCTGGAGCCGCTCCACCTGGTGGCCTACATGTCCGATGAACCGAACGAGGCGATGGAGGCGATCGGCTTCGACTCGGCCAACTACTGGCCGCTCTACTTCGCCGGTCGGGCCGCGCCACTGGGCCAGGTGCCGGCCGCGGTCGTGGACGCGATCTTCTACAACTTCGCCCCCGGCATGGCCGACGAGTTCTACACCGGCGTCTGGGAGATCACCACTCCTGGCGCCGCCCTCGCTGCGCGGGAGGCCGGTTGCGTCGCGGCTCTTCGGCGCATCCTCGGTCCGCTGGCCGATACTCCGGCGATCGCTCGGGCGGCCGACCTGGCCCTGCGGTTGGCGATGAGCGCACCGGTCGAAGGCCGTCCGCTGTACGCCGGGCTGCGGTCGATCGCCGTACCGACTGAGCCGTTGGCCCGGCTCTGGCACGCGGCCACGCTGCTGCGCGAGCATCGCGGCGACGGGCACAACGCGGCATTGGTCGCCGCTGGCATCGACGGGCAGGAGGCTCATGTCCTCGCCGCTCTGGACGGTGGGATGAAGCCGCGCGAGTACGGTCGGCTCGACCCGCTGACGGATGCTCAACTGGAGGCCGTCGTCGAGGGCCTACGCGCTCGTGGGCTGGTCGACTCCGGCTATAGCTTCACCGTGGCCGGCCGGGAGCTCAAGGACCGCATCGAAGCGCAGACCGACGCCGCGGCCGCGCCAGCTTATGCGAGCCTCACTTCGGAGGAGCTCGACCAGTTCGTCGCCGACCTGCAACCGCTCGCCGCGCGGATCGATGCCGTCGGCTACTAAGCCCGCGTCTCCTCGTGCCGCGTCTCCTCGCGCCGCGTCTCCTGCGGGCGCGTCGCGTAGAAGGCGACGGCGGCCGAGCTGGCGACGTTCAGCGAGTCGACGCCCCCGGCCATCGGGATCTTCACCGTCAGCTCCGCCTGCTCGAGAACATGCGGCTTCAGCCCGTGTCCCTCAGTCCCGAAGATCAGCGCCAGCCGCTCGTCGTTGCGCGCCACCAGGTCATCCAACGTGATCGACTCATCGGTGAGCGCCAGCGCGGCGGACACAAATCCCTGCTCCTTGAGGACGCTCAAGGAGCCCGGCCAGCTGTCGAGCCGGGTCCACGGCACCTGGAACACAGTCCCCATCGATACCTTGATCGAGCGCCGATACAGCGGGTCCGCGCAGGTCGGCGTGACCAGCACCAGATCCACACCCATCGCCGCGGCCGCGCGGAACCCGGCGCCCACGTTCGTGTGATCGACAATGTCGTCGAAGATCGCGATCCGCCGTACCGACGGGGTCAGCAGCTGCTCCAGCGGCGCGGTCGCCGTACGCCGGTACGACGCGAGCGCACCCCGGTGGACGTGGAACCCGGTGACCTGCTCGGCCAGTTCCTCCGACACGACGTACACCGGCGTCTCGGGCCACTTGGCCAGGACGTCGTCCAGCGACTCCAGCCACCGCGGCGCCAGCAGAAACGACCGCGGCTCGAACCCACCCTCGGCCGCCCGCCGGATGACTTTGTCGCCCTCGGCAATGAACAGCCCGTGCTCCTCCTCCAGCAACCGCCGCAGGTTCACCTCCCGCAGCTGCACATAATCCGCCAGCCGCGAATCCGCAGCATTAGTCACCTCAACCAGCCGACTCACGCCACCCCATCCCTCACGCCCACACCCCGCCCCACCCGGGCAGCACGTACGCCTCCCCGTCCCCGTGCATTTGAACGGATATCCCCTGAAATGGTCACCGGGCGGGGCACGTGGGGGTGGGTGGTGATCGGGTGGGAGAACGACGGCGTGCGGGTCACTGGGGGGTGTCCGTGGGGCCGACCGAGTTGCCGACGTCGACGACGTTGCCGATGACAACGATGGCGGGGGCGCCGACGCCGGCGTCGCGCATGGTGGTGGCGATGGTGGCGAGGTCCGCGGTGACCAAGTGCTGGCTGGGAAGGGTGCCGTCGGCAACGGCTGCGGCGGGGGTGGTGGCCGGGCGGCCGGCGGCGATCAGGCGCTCGGTGATGGCGGGGAGGTTCTCGACCGCCATCAGGAGGACCAGGGTGCCGGACAGCTTCGCGAGGGCGTCCCAGTTCACCAGTGAGTCGGGGTGCGACGGCGGGATGTGGCCGGACACCACCGTGAACTCGTGGGTGACACCGCGATGCGTCACCGGGATACCCGCGACGGCGGGCACCGAGATCGAGCTGGTGATACCCGGTACGACGGTCCACGGGACGCCGGCTTCGGCGCAGGCGATGGCCTCTTCGAAACCACGACCGAAGACGTACGGATCGCCGCCCTTGAGGCGCACGACGACCTTGCCTTCGAGACCGCGCTCAACCAAGATCCGGTTGATCTCCTCCTGCTGAGCAGCCCGGCCGCGCGGGAGCTTCGCGGCGTCGAACAACTCGACCTCGGGCGACAACTCGTCGAGCAACTGCTGCGGCGCGAGCCTGTCGGCGACGACCACTTCAGCCTCGGCCAGCAACCGTCGTCCGCGCACGGTGATCAGATCCGGGTCGCCCGGTCCCCCACCAACCAAGTACACGCCAGGCCGCTTGCCCGCCGCGTCCCGAGCGCCGAGCTCACCAGTCCGCAGCCCCTCGAGAATCGCATCCCGTACGGCGGCCGAACGGCGGTGATCGCCGCCACCCAGTACGCCGATCGTGACGTTGTCGTGCTGGCCGGATGCCGGCGTCCAGGCGGTCGCGCGGGAGCGGTCGTCCGAACGAACGCAGAAGATTCGACGCTCCTCGGCTTCCCGCGACACCTCGTCGTTCACCGCGGGATCGTCGGTGGCCACGACGACGTACCAGGCGTTCTCGAGGTCGCCGGAGACGTAGCCACGCTCGTGCCAAGTCAGTGCCGGGTTCGCCAGCAGGCCCTCGATGGTCGGCGTGATCGACGGGGAGATCAGGTCGATCACCGCACCGGATTCGAGCAGTCGGGGCAGCCGGCGCTGGGCGACGCCGCCACCGCCGACCACGACGACGCGGCGGCCGGTGAGGACGAGGCCGGACAGGTATTGGTCGGTCACGAGTCGATCCCGGCGGATTCGAAGGTCGCCATCTCGCCGAGGGCGCGGACCGCGCAGGCGAGGATCGGGTACGCGAGCACAGCGCCGGTGCCTTCACCGAGCCGCAGGTCGAGATCGACCAGCGGGGTCAGCCCGAGCGTCTTCAATGCGACCGCGTGACCAGGCTCGGCCGAGCGGTGCCCGGCGACGCAGTACTCGATCGCGTGCGGCTGCAGCGCCTGAGCCACGAGGGCCGCCGCGCCGGCGATGACGCCGTCGAGGATGACCGGTACGCGGTTGGCCGCACCGCCGAGGATGTAGCCGGCGAGCGCAGCGTGCTCGAGGCCGCCGTACGCCTGAAGTGCGCCGAGCGGGTCGGATGCCGGTACGGCGTGGAGCGCGAGCGCGGACTGCACGATCGCGGTCTTGTGAGCGAGGGTCGCGTCGTCGATCCCGGTGCCGCGCCCGGTCACCACCTCGGCGGTCGAGCCGGTGAAGGTCGCGATCAGCGCGGCTGAGGCGGTCGTGTTGGCGATGCCCATGTCACCGGTCAGCAGGCAGTGGTAGCCGTCCTTGACCAGCGTGTCGGCGAGGTCGAAGCCGACCGCGATCGCGGCCCGCACCTCGTCGTTCGTGAGGGCTGCTTCGACCGACAGGTCCCGCGTGCCCGGGCGAACCTTGGCGTGGACGATGTCGAGCTCCTCGACCGGCGTGGCCACGCCGACGTCGACGACCCGGACATCCACCCGGTTGTTGGTCGCGAACGCGTTCACCGCAGCGCCACCGGCGGCGAAGTTCGCCAGCATCCCGGCGGTCACCTCCTGCGGCCACGGCGAAACGCCCTGCGCATGGACACCGTGATCCGCCGCGAACACCGTCACCACGGCCGGCATCGGCACCACCGGCGGACAGACGCCGGTCATCCCCGCGACCCGGATCGACAGGTCCTCCAGCACGCCCAACGCGCCCGGCGGCTTCGTGAGCTGGCCTTGACGCTCCGCAGCCGCCCGCATCGCCACCTCGTCCGCGGGCGCAATCCGCGCCAGGTACTCCTCCACCGCATGTCCTCCAGGTCTCGTGCGCGCTCGTGCACCGATCTTCGCATCCCCGGACGGCTCCCCTGGGGCGGCATGCGATCCCGTGGACAGTAATGTCGGATTCACCACACGTCGCAATCGCGGAGGATCACCGATGTCGCTCGACCGACCCGTTGCCCCGGACCCGTATCAGCTGCTTCCTGAGGTAGGCACCTTCACCGTCACGAGCACCGACGTGACGGACGGTGAGCAGCTCTCCGACGCCCAGGTCTTCGCCGCCGGCAACACCTCGCCGCAGCTCAGCTGGTCCGGTTTCCCCGCCGAGACCGCGGGCTTCGTCGTCACCTGCTTCGACCCCGACGCCCCCATCGTCTCCGGCTTCTGGCACTGGGTCCTGGTCAACCTCCCCGCCGACGTCACCTCCCTCGACACCGGCGCCGGCACCACCGAACGCCTCCCCAACGGCGCCTTCCACGTCCGCAACGACTTCGGCACCAAGAACTTCGGCGGCGCCGCCCCACCCGCCGGTGACCAGCCCCACCGCTACTACTTCGTCGTCCACGCCCTCGACGAACCCCTCGACGTCGACGACACCGCCACCCCCGCCGTAGTCAGCTTCAACCTCGCCTTCCACACCCTCGCCCGAGCCATCCTCACACCCACCTACCAAACCGCCGAATAGCACCCGCCAGCGAACAGGACGTACACGGCTCGCTCGGCAATTCGCCCAAGCGGAAGCATGAGCGTGCGAGCTGCCGCCGGCTGCTGCACCGCGTCTGCCGACGGACAGGACGTATAGGTGTGCTGGGCGCTGGGCGTCCGCTCGGAGCCGGCGGCGCTGGGACTTGGTGGGCGTATACGTCCTGTCGGTCGGCATTTGGCGTGCGTCGGGAACGACACGTGGTGGTGTGTGCTTCGGGGTGATCGGCGGCTCGCTTGGGCGTAAGCGTGCGGGCTGCTGCCGACTACTACGTGTCCTTGCCGACACTGCTAGAAGGTTTGTTCTAGCCAGGTGACGGCTGCGGTGACTGTGGCTTGGGCGTTGAAGAGGTAGGTGGGCGCTGGGCCGACGTTGGCCGAGCTGCCGGCGCCGGACTGCAGGGCGTGGGCGGCCAGTACGGCGATTGGGTGCTCGATGCCGTGGGCGTCGTACGGGAGGGCGCCGTAGAAGGTGTCGAGAGTGCGGTAGGTGCGCCATTCGGGGCCGGTGGGGGTTTGGATGGGCATGCGGTAGGAGTGGTAGCGCTTGCCGGGGACGTCGGCGGTGGCTTCGGCGTGGTGGCAGAGGGTGAGGGTGTTGAGGGGGGCGCCTAGGAGGAGGACTTAGCCGTTGTGGGCGACCAGGCGGCCTAGCGGGCCGTCGGAGCCCCAGGGGTCGTCGACGTCGGGCAAGAGGTCCACAGCGTGGGGGCCGAGGGCGGCGAAGCTGACTTCGGGGTGCGAGCTGCGGAGGGCGCCGGGCCAGGTGCGGAGGCGCTCGGGGAAGCGGCCGAAGTCGCGGCGAGCCGAGGAGACGGCGGGGTCGAAGGCCGGGAGCTCCTGGTAGGCCTGTTGCCACAGCTCAGGCCAGAACTGCACGTGATACGGACTGTCGTCCCACCCGCAGAAGGCGAGCAAGGTCCCGGACGGACCGACGGCATCACGCAGCGCGTGGACGACGGCGTCGATGCCACCGACGACCCAGCCGAGCGCCGACAACCGCACATGCACCATCAGTACGCCGCCCGCCGCCACGCCAACTCGTCGCAAGCCATCGGAAAGCGTCCGGCGGGTGAGCGGGACGAAGGCGGGATCGGCCAGCATCTCGGCAGTAGGAAAGGCCATCGCCTCAGTATGGGGCGGGCCGGCGGGGAGCCTGGTGGACTCCCCGCCGGAGTCTCAGTCCTTGATGCCGGACTGGGTGACGCCCTGGATCAGGTAGCGCTGGAGGAAGGCGAAGATCAGCACCAGCGGCAGGATCGACACGGCGACGGCCATGAAGAGCTCATGGATGTTGACGGTCTGGGCGGTGATGAACGTGGACATCGCGACTTGGATGGTCCACGAACTGGAGTCCTGGCCGATCACCAGCGGCCACAGGAACGAGTTCCAGTTGCCGATGAAGGTGATGGCGGCGATCGCCGCGAAGAACGGCAGCGAGTTCGGTACGACGATCCGCCAGAACACGCCCAGATAACCGGCGCCGTCGACGCGCGCTGCTTCTTCGAGCTCTTTCGGAAAATTCAGAAAATATTGCCGGAAGAGAAAGGCGGCAAATCCCGAGAACAGTGTCGGGATGATCAGGCCGCGCAGCGTGCTGACCCAGCCCAGCGACGAAACCACGATGAAGCTCGGGATGAAGGTGACCGCACCCGGAATCATCAGCGTCGCCACGATCGCGTAGAAGACCTTGTCGGCGTGCCGGTACGGAATCCTGGCCAGGCCGTAGCCGGCCATCGACGCGAGCAGCAGCTGGCCGCCCGTACCGAGGACGCCGACGACCGCGGAGTTGTACATCGCCCGCGCGATCGGCACCTGGGTGTCGCTGAACAGCTCGCTGATGTTGCCCCACTGCAGGTCGGTCGGGAACAGCGTCCAGTCCGGTGCGGTGATGTCGGCCTCGGTCGACAGGGCGTTGCGCAGGATCAGGTAGAACGGCAGCAGGAACAGGACCACCGCGATGAACAGCGCGACCCAGCGCAGGCCGACGCCGACCCGGCCGAGCGGGCTGCGGGTGTAGCCGATCGGCTCCAGCGTGCCCGAGGTACGTTCGGCGGTGGCCATCAGTCACCTGCCTTTCCGAAGCCGAAGACCCTTGTCTGCAACAGAGTCACGAGCATGATGATCACGGCCAGGATCAGCGCGCCGGCCGAGCCGTGCCCGAGGTCCTGGATCGAGCCGAGCGAGATCCCGTACAGGTAGACCAGCGGCGGCCGCGCGTAGTTGACGTTGCCGATCAGGTTGTAGAACTCGTCGAAGGCCTGGTACGCCGCGATCAGGTTCAGGATCAGCACCGAGACCGAGGTCGCGCGCAGCTGCGGCAGCGTGATGTAGCGGAACACCTGCCAGCCGGGCTTCGCCCCGTCCACGTACGCCGCCTCGTACAGCGACGGGTTGATCCGCTGCAGACCCGCGATGAACAGGATCATGTAGAAGCCGAGCTGCAGCCACAGCCGGACGGTGATGATCGGGACCCAGTACCACGGCGGATCGACGGTGGACAGCCACGCGATGTTGTCGATCCCGAACCAGCCGAGCACGGTGTTGGCCAGACCGAACCGAACGCCGTTGAAGATCGACAACCGCCAGATCACACACGCGACGACGTACGAGCAGGCGGTCGGCAGGAAGAAGACCGACCGGAAGAAGGCCCGCGCGATCTTCACCTGGTTGACCAGCAGCGCCAGCGCCAGCGACATCACGAAGGTGAGCGGCACGATGAAGACCGCGAAGATCGTGAACGTGCCCAGGCTCGAGACGAAGTTCGAGTCGGTGAGCATGTCGATGTAGTTCTGCAGCCCGACGAACTTCGACGGCGTGACCGTGTTGTAGGCCTCGAAGAAGCTGAGGACCAGGCTCCAGATGATCGGCAGGTACGAGAAGATCAGCAGGCCGATCACGAACGGGCCGACGAACAGCCAGAACGACCGCGTCGTCCCGGCGATACCCTTCTGCCGCCGGCCCGTCGAGGGCCGGCGGACGCCGGTGCTGCTGCTCATCCGAACAGCCGTGACAGCTCTGCGTTGACCGTCTTCTCGGCCTTGGCGATCTCCGCGGAGGGGTCGGCTCCCTTCTTGATCACGTTCGTGAGCAGATCGGCGAAGGCCGTGCCCATCTTCGGCGTCCAGGACGGGTTGTCGGTGTGGCCGTAGTCCGTGGTCAGCTTGACGGTCTCGGCCGCGACCCCGCTCTGCAGCTTGGCGGCCTTGGCGGCCAGCGACTTGCGCGGCGGGATGTGGAAGCCGTAGTTCAGCGACCAGTCCTCCTGGAACTCCGCCTGGTCGATCCACAGCCACTTCACGAACTTCTTGGCCGCCTCGACGTTCGCGCTCTTCGCGGAGACGAACTGGGTCCAGCCACCGGAGTAGACGGCCGGCTTGCCCTGCGCGTCGAGTGCCGGGAAGGCGAAGACGCCGAGGTCGTCGCCGAGCGCCTTCTGCATGCCGGGCACGGCCCACATGCCGATCCACTGCATCGCGACCAGGCCCTGGTTGATGGCGCCCGGATCCCACCAGTCGGTCGGGGCGCCCAGCAGGACGGACTTGTCGGCGTACAGCTGGTGCAGCTTGCCGAAGGCCTGAGCGGCCCGGTCGTTGGTGAAGCCGGGCTTCTTGTCGTCGGTCAGGTACGTGCCACCGGACGACCACAGCGCGGGGCCGCCGAGCGCGTTGCCGCCGTCGTTGCCGACGAAGATGCCCTTCACCTTGTCGGTGGTGAGCTCCTTGGCGGCGGCGATCAGGTCGTCGACCGTCTCCGGCGGCTTGATCCCGGCCTTGTCGAGCATCGACTTGCGGTAGTAGATCACCTGCGGGTCGACGATCATCCGGATGCCGTAGATCTTGCCGTCGATCGTGTTGGTGGCCAGGTCGCCCTCGGAGAAGTCGCTCTTCACGTCGCCGATGATGTCGTCCAGCGGCACCACCTGGTTGCTCTTCACCATGCCGATGTTCAGCTGGCTCTCGAAGACGTCCGGGCCCTTGTTGGAGAGCAGGCCGGAGGCGAGCTTGCTGGCGTAGTCGCCGGGCGTCCACTCGACCGCGACGTTCGCGTCGGTGTAAGCCTTCGCGTACTTGAGCGCGGCCTCCTTGGTGCCGGCCTCGCCGTACTGGTGGTACCACTGCGACAGGTTGACCTTCGCACCGCCACCACTGCCGCCGCTCGCGGGCGGCCGTCCGGTATTTCCGCCGCAGGCCGCGGTGAACGCGGCGAGTGCGGCCAGACCACCGGCCCGCTTGAGCAGATCCCGCCGGTTCAGGCCAGCGTTCGGAACATGAGCAGGCATGAGTTCCACCTTCCCGAAGAGCAGCGCCGCAGGGGTAGAGGCGCCAAGAGTTCCGAGTTACTTAACGACGTTAAGCATCTCCGATTTCGCACACGCTACAACTAAAACCAACACCGCAACAGCCTTCATCCGAGGACGTTACTCGGGTGAATCGTTGAAGAACTGTTTGGCACCTTGACCCAAAAGCGCGCCCGGCGCAAGACCGGGCGCGCTGCTATTTGTTCGATTGTGTGGAATGTTGCGCGGACGGTACCGGCCTGTGATCAGTTAAACGATTTCCCAGCCTCGGCCATCCGGATCAACGACTCCGTCGGCGTGAAGCGCGACCCGTACGTCGCCGCCAGCTCCCGCGCGCGTACGACGAACTCCGGCACGCCGTACGCGTTGATCGCCTGCAGCGCGCCCCCGAGCAGCGGCGGGAACCCGATCCCGAAGATCGAACCGATGTTCGCGTCCGCGACCGAGCGCAGCACGCCCTCGTCCAGGCAGCGCACAGTCTCCAGCGACATGATGAACGTGAACCGGTCCTGCAGGTCGGTCAGCGTGGCATCCGACGACGTACCGGCGAAGTGCTCCCGCAAGCCCGGCCACAGCCGCTTCGGCCCGTCGGCCGGATAGTCGTAGAAGCCCGCGCCGGCCGCCTTGCCGCGGCGGTCGAACTCGTTGACCATCCGGTCGGTGACGGCCATCCCGGCGTGGTCGTCGAACGCGCCCGCACTCCCGCCGGCCGCGCGGGCCGCGTCGCGGATCTTCTGCGGCAGCGTCAGCGTGACCTCGTCCAGCATCGCCAGCGGCGGCGCCGGGAAGCCCGCCAGGGTCGCGGCCCGCTCGATCATGACCGGGTCGACACCCTCGCCGACCATCGCCGCACCCTCCATCACCAGCGTGCCGAACACCCGCGAGGTGAAGAAGCCGCGGCTGTCGTTGACCACGATCGGCGTCTTCTTGATCTGCCGGACGACGTCGTACGCCTTGGCCAGCGTCCGGTCCGAGGTCTTCTCCCCCACGATCAGCTCCACCGCGGGCATCCGGTCGACCGGCGAGAAGAAGTGCATCCCGACGAAGTCGTCCGGCCGATCGATGCCGTCGGCGAGCGACGTGATCGGCAACGTCGACGTGTTCGAGCAGAGCAGCGCGTCCGGCTCGACCACGCCGGCGATCTCGGCGAAGACCTTCTGCTTGAGCTCCTCGCTCTCGAACACCGCCTCGATCACCAGGTCGGCGCCGGCCAGGTCGTTCGGATCCGCGGTCGGCGTGATCCGGCTCAGGAACTCCTCGACCTTCGCCGCCGTGGTGCGGCCCTTCTGCAGCTGCTTGGCCAGCAGCTTCTCCGAGTAGGCCTTGCCCTTCTCGGCCGCCTCCAGCGAGACGTCCTTGAGCACGACCTCCATCCCGGCCTTGGCGCAGACATACGCGATGCCGGCGCCCATCATTCCCGCGCCCAGTACGCCGACCTTGCGCGCCTTGTACGCCGGTACGCCGGCCGGCCGCGACGCCCCGGCGTTGATCGCCTGGAGGTCGAAGAAGAACGCCTTGATCATGTTCTTCGCGACCTGACCGGTGGCCAGCGACACGAAGTACCGCGACTCGATCCGGGACGCCGTCGCGAAGTCGACCTGCGAACCCTCGACCGCGGCGCTCATGATCGCCCGCGGCGCCGGGTACGGCGCGCCCTTCAGCTGCTTGCGCAGGTTCGCCGGGAAGGCCGGCAGGAACGCCGCCAGCTTCGGCGAGGACGGCGTACCGCCCGGGATCTTGTACCCGTCCCGGTCCCACGGCTGCTTGGCATCACCCTCGTACGCCGCGATCCAGGCGCGGGCCGCGTCGAGGACCTGATCGGCAGGCACCACCTCGTCGACGATCCCGACCGACTTCGCGTGCGCGGGCTTCATCCGCTGACCCTGCAGCAGCACCTTCATCAGCGCGTCCTGCAGCCCGAGCATCCGCACGGTCCGCGTCACCCCACCGCCGCCCGGCAGCAGCCCGAGCGTCACCTCCGGTACGCCGAGCTCGATACGGTTGTCATCGGCAACAATCCGGTGATGACAGGCCAGCGCGATCTCCAGTCCGCCGCCGAGCGCCGTACCGTTGATCGCGGCAACGACCGGAACCCCGAGGGTCTCCAGGGCACGCAGTTGCCGCTTGACCTCCTCGACGGTGTCGAAGACCTGCTGCGCGTGCTCGGGCCGGATCTGGATCAGCTGCTCGAGGTTGCCGCCGGCGAAGAAGGTCGACTTGGCGCTGGTGACGATGACGCCCTTGATCAGCGCCCTCTCCGCCTGCAGCCGCTCGACGGTCTGACCCATCGCAGCGACGTACGCGTCGTTCATCGTGTTCGCGGACGCGTTCGGGTCATCGATGGTGAGAGTGACTGTGTATTTTCCTGGGCCGTCGTCGTGCTGAGTCCATTCGATCATGCCGCGAGCCTTTCGATGATCGTCGCGACGCCCATGCCGCCGCCGACGCACAGGGTGGCCAGACCGTAGCGGAGCTCGCGCCGCTCCAACTCGTCCAGCAGGATTCCGATCTGCATCGCGCCGGTGGCGCCGAGCGGGTGCCCGAGCGCGATCGCGCCGCCGTTCACGTTCACCTTCTCGTGCGGTACGTCGAGATCGCGCATGAAGTGCAGGACCGCCGCGGCGAACGCCTCGTTCATCTCGTACAGATCGATGTCTTCAGGCTCGAGCCCCGCCTTGGCCAGCGCCTTGCGGGCTGCGGGCGCCGGACCGGTCAACATGATCGTCGGATCCGCACCGCTCACCCCCACCGACACGACACGACCGCGGGGCGCCTGGCCGAGCGCCTCCCCCGCCTTCGCGCTGCCGACCGCGACCAGCCCGGCGCCGTCGACGATGCCGGACGAGTTGCCGGCGTGGTGGACGTGCTCGATCCGCTCGACCGTGACGTACTCCTCGAGAGCGACCGCGTCGAAGCCTCCGTGCTCACCGATCGCCGCGAACGACGCGGGCAGCCCGGCCAGCGTCTCGACCGTCGTACCGGGCCGGACCAGCTCGTCGTGGTCGAGAATCTGCAGCCCGTTCCGATCAACCACCGGTACGACGGACCGCGCGAAGTAGCCGTTGGCCCAGGCCTTGGCGGCCCGAGCGTGCGACTCAGCGGCGTACGCGTCGACGTCAGTGCGGGAGAAGCCGTCCAGCGTCGCGATCAGGTCGGCGCTGATCCCCTGCGGGATGAAGCCGGTGGCCAGCGCGGTCTCCGGGTCCATCGCCCAGGCGCCACCGTCGGAGCCCATCTTCACCCGCGACATCGACTCGACGCCGCCGGCCAGAATCAGGTCCTCCCAGCCGGAGCGAATCCGCTGCGCGGCCTGGTTGACCGCCTCCAGACCGGAGGCGCAGAACCGGTTCAGCTGGACGCCGCCGGTCGTGTTCGGGTAGCCGGCCATCAGCACCGCGGTGCGGGCGATGTCCATCCCCTGGTCGCCGATCGGCGTCACCACGCCGAGCACCACGTCGTCGATCACGGCCGGATCCAGCTGCGGGTTCCGGGCCCGATACTCCGCCAGCAGCCCGGTGATCAGCTGGATCGGTTTCACCTCGTGCAGGGCGCCGGTCGGCTTGCCCTTGCCGCGCGGCGTGCGGATCGCGTCGTACAGGAAGGCTTCGGTCATGGTCGCATTGTGACAGTGTTGGTGTCACGGTCGTCAAGGGGAACCGTTTATGATCTCCGCCATGCCTGAAGACGCGACGCTCACGGTCGACGAGCTGTCGGCCCGGGTCGGCATGACCGTGCGCACCCTGCGGTTCTATGCCGGGCGCGGGCTGATCCCGCCGCCGGTCCGGCGCGGCCGGGTCGGGTACTACGGCGCCGAGCACATCGCCCGCCTCGACCTGGTCCGGGAGCTGCAGGCGCACGGCTTCACGCTGTCGGCGATCGAGGGCTACCTGGAGCGGATTCCCGCCGACGCGACCCCCGAGGACATCGCGCTGCACCGGACCCTGCTGACTCCCTGGATGCGCGACCTGCCCGAGACCCTCGACCGAGCCGCCCTGGTACGGCGTACCGGCCGCGAGCTGAGCGATGACGACATCGTCGCCCTGGTCGCGCTCGGCGTCGTCGAGCCGACCCCCGACGAGGACGTGTTTCACGTTGCGACGGCGCATCTCGGGCTCGGCGCCGAACTGCTCGACCTGGACCTGCCGGTCGACGCGGTGCTCGCCGTCACCAAGGTCTTCTCCGAGCACGGCCGGGCGATCGCCGAGGAGCTGACCGAGGTGTTCCGGACCATGGTCTGGCCGCACTACCGCGACTCGGGCGGCGCACCGGAGCACATCCAGCAGCTGGTCGAGCGGTTCAAACCGGTCACGATCCAAGGGCTCGTGATCGCCTACGAGCGGGCCGTCGGCGAGACCCAGCGCGAGACCATCCGGCGCACCCAGAGCAAGCGCGGACAGAGCAAACGCAGCACCGGATGACAACCTGACGGATCGGTCGCGCGTCGAGGGTGCGTGAAGAAGATCCTGACCGCAGCGGCCGCCCTCCTGCTCTCGGTGGTTTGCTTGCCCTTGGCAACCACAGCCGCAACCGCATCCACCACACATCGGGTCGGCGTCGCCACCTATTCCCTGGGAGACTCGGTGTTCGAGCTCCCACCCGGCTCCGACGGGACGCCCGCGAAGGGCGAGCTCACCGCCGTCGTTCACTATCCGAAGGACCTGGCCGGCCACCGCTATCCCGTCGTACTGATCTCGCACGGGTTGTGGATCAGTTGTGCCGACAAGCAGGCCTGGAAGGACGAAGACTGGGAGAAGCTCGACGCCTGGCCGTGCGCCGCCGGTACACCCGAGATCCCCAACTACCGCGGCTACGACTACCTCGGTACGACGCTCGCCGCGCAAGGCATGATCGTCATCTCGATCAGCGCGAACGGAACCAAGGCGCGGATGGGCCAGGAGCAGGACGAGGCCCGCGCCGCACTGATCAACCAGCACCTGAAAATGTGGCAGCAACTGTCCAGCACCGGCCGCGGGCCGCTGGCCGGCAAGCTTCCGGTGAACTTCCAGGGCCACGCCGATCTGACGAACGTCGGCCTGATGGGTCACTCGCGTGGCGGCCGCGGCACGCTGTTCTACGCGGCCGATCAGCACCAGAGGGACTGGCCGGCCGGTGTCCGGATCAAGGCGGTCATTCCGCTCGCCGCCGCCGAGCCCTACTCCCCCGACGACGACCCGAACAACCCTGAGCTGGATGGCTACCGGATCACGAACATCCCGGTCGGCGCCTTCATCGGCACGTGTGACGGCGCGGTTCGCGGCAACGTCTACGACTACCTGCAGGCGAACAACAAGCAGCCGCTCTACGAGTGGACTGTGCGCGGCGCGAACCACGACTTCTTCAACACCCAGTGGTCACCGGCGAGCGGCCAGGTCGGCGCGTACGACGACGCGCCCGCGGACTGCACGGACAAGCGCATGACCGAACCGCAGCAGCGCTCTGTCGCGACGGCGTACACGTCGGCGTTCTTCAAGCGCTACCTGCTGAACGACCGCAGCGGGATGCCGTTGCTGACCGGCGCCGTGCGGCCGTTCGCGGTCGACGTGAAGGTCGATCAGGGCGTCGGAAGCCGGAGGTAGGTCAGGCCGCGTAAATCGACCCACGTCTCGGCCGGCGTGGTGACGACGCGCAGCAGCACGTGATCGCAGCCTGCGCACCGGGCGACCATGCCCGGTGCGTTCAGGTAAAGGCGGGTGTCGGCGAAGACACCGGTCTGGCCGCAGCCGTCGCAGCGAGCGATCGCGGCCGTCACATCGACCGCGAACACCTCGCTCAGCGCGCCGGCGGCGGCGTTGCCGTCCAGGTAGTCGGTCATCGCTCAGCCTCCTGTCGGTCCGAAGCGTTCGGTCCTGATGCGGGCGGGGTCGTGGCCGGCCGCGACCAGCAGATCGGCCACGGTCTCGACGAACGGCGTCGGTCCGCAGACGTACGTCGTCGGCCGGTCGGCCGGGGCGAACGCGAGCCGCTCGATCACGTCGGCGTCGATCCGGCCGACGCGGGTTTCTCCGGGCGGGGCTTCGCGGGTGTAGACGAGGCTGACGTGCACGTCGTCGGAGGTCGCCAGGTCGCGAAGGTCGTCCACGTAGATCACCGACGTCGGGCGACGGACCGAGTACAGCAGCCGGACCGGCGTCGTACTGGAGGCGTGGGCCTGCAGCATCGCCCGCAGCGGGACGACTCCGGAACCGCCGCCGATCAGCTGGACCGGCCCTTCCTGCTCAGGCGTCCAGACGAACCAGCCGCCGACCGGGCCGCGGATCTCCAGCGGATCGCCGGGTTTCAGGACCTCGACCAGGTACGGCGAGACCTCGCCGTCCGGAACCGACTCGACCGTCAGCTCGATCGTCGTACCGGACTTGTGCTCGATCCCCTCGCCCCGGCTCGTCCATGCCGAAGCGATCGAGTACGACCGCGACGCGCGGTAGCCGTCGTCCGCGGTGAGCCGGACATCGAGGTGCTGTCCGGCGAGGTGTCCCGGCCACTCCGGAACGTCGAGCACGATGGTGCGGGCGGTCGCTGTCTCCCGTCGTACGTCGGCGACGGTGGCGACCTGCCAGCTCAGTCGCCGGCGTACCGCTGTTCTTTCCATGGGTCTCCGTATTCGTGATAGCCGGCGGTCTCCCAGAACCCCAGGTCCTCGCTGTCGGACAGCGTCAGACCGCGGACCCACTTGGCGCTCTTCCAGAAGTACAGATGCGGCACCAGCAGCCGCGCCGGCCCGCCGTGCTCGGGGTCGATCGGCTCGCCCTCGTACTCGTAGGCGATCCAGGCCTGACCGTCCAGCAGGTCGTCCAGCGGCAGATTGGTCGTGTATCCGCCATAGCTGCTCACCAGCGCGTAGTCGGCCGACGTCTCGACGTCAGCGAGCAGCGTGTCGAGCGAGACGCCCTGCCACTCGGTCTGCAGCTTCGACCAGCGCGTCACACAGTGGATGTCCTTGGTGATCTCCTCGGCCGGCAACGCCAGCAGCGCGGCCCAGTCCCACTTGTGCTTCTCCCCCGACTCCGTGGTCACGGTGAATTCCCAGTGCTCGGTCCGCACCTGCGGCGTCGGCCCCGCCGACAGCACCGGGAAGTCATGGGTCAGGTACTGCCCCGGCGGGAGCTCTTCCGCACCCCGGCGGCGTCCGGTGAACCCCGGCGACACGATCCCCATCGCTGACCTCCCTCAAGCATCCTGAGGGCAGTCAACCATCTCGACCTCTCAGATGCCCAGTCAGATGCCCAGGGTCCTGCCGATGATTTCCTTCATGATTTCGGTCGTGCCGCCGTAGATGGTCTGGACGCGGGTGTCCAGGTAGGCCTTGGCGATCGGGTACTCGGTCATGAAGCCGTAGCCGCCGTACAGCTGCAGGCAGCGGTCGACGACCTTCTTCTGGAGCTCGGTGGTCCACCATTTGGCCATCGCGGCCTCGGCGACGGTGAGGGTGCCGGCGTTGAGTTCGGTGACGCAGCGGTCGACGAAGACCCGGGCGATCTGAATCTCGGTGGCGAGCTCGGCGAGCACGAACCGGCTGTTCTGGAACGAGCCGATCGGGCGGCCGAACGCGGTCCGTTCCTTGACGTAGCGCAGGGTTTCGTCGAGGACGTTCTCGCAGGCGGCGACGGCGATGACGGCGATCGCGAGGCGCTCCTGCGGGAGCTTCTGCATCAGGTAGACGAAGCCTTGGCCCTCTTCGCCGAGCAGGTTCGCGGCCGGGACGCGGACGTCGTCGAAGAACAGCTCGGCGGTGTCCTGGGCCTTCAGGCCGATCTTGTCGAGGTTGCGGCCGCGCTCGAACCCGGGCATGCCACGCTCGACGACGATCAACGAGATGCCTTGGGCGCCGGCGTCGGGGTCGGTCTTGGCGACCACGATCACGAGGTCGGCCAGGATGCCGTTGGAGATGAAGGTCTTCTGGCCGTTCAACACGTAGTCGTCACCGTCGCGGCGGGCGGTGGTCTGGATGCCCTGCAGGTCGCTACCGGCGCCGGGCTCGCTCATGGCGATCGCGGTGATGATCTCGCCCGAGCAGAAGCCGGGCAGCCAGCGTGCCTTCTGCTCGTCGTTCGCATAATCGAGCAGGTACGCCGAGACGATGTCGGTGTGCAGCGAGAAGCCAACTCCACTGGCGTGGGCCCGGGCCGCCTCCTCGAGCAGGACGGCGTTGAACCGGAAGTCGCGCGCACCACCACCGCCGTACTCCTCGGGGACCATGAAGCCGAGCAGTCCCTGCCGGCCGGCCGCAGTCCACAGCTCCGGCGGCACGATGCCGGCCTCCTCCCAGCTGTCGTGGTGCGGGACGATCTCCTTGTCGCAGAAGGCCCGGACGGTCTCCCGGAAGGCGTCGTGATCGGCGTCGAAGAGCTGACGTTCCACAGGCGGACCTCTTTCAGTTCTGGACGGCGGCGCCGGTCTGCAACAGACCGTCGATATCGGTGATGCCCCAGTCAGCCAAGGCCTCCCGGGTGTGCTGACCGGCTCTGGCGGGCGGCCGGTCGAGAGTGGTCGGCGTACGGGAGAAGCGCGGCGCGGGCGCGGCCTGGCGGACGCCGTCCTTGTCGACGAAAACGCCGCGAGCTTCCAGATGCGGGTGGTCACCGGCCATTGGGAGGACTGGCGCGACACACGCGTCAGAGCCGTCGAAGAGTTCGGTCCACTCGGCCTGCGGGCGCTGGCGGAACGTCTCGGCCAGCACCTTGTGAAGGTCCGGCCAGTTGGCCGGGTCATAGCGGTCCGGGGCGTCGATGCCGAGCTTGTCGATCAGCTCGGCGTAGAACTGCGGCTCGATCGCGCCGACCGCGACATGCTTGCCGTCGGCGGTCTCGTACACGTCGTAGAACGGTGCGCCGGTGTCGAGCAGGTTCGTCCCGCGCTCCTGCTTCCACGCTCCCCCGGCGAGCGCGCCGAGCAGCATGGTCGTCAGGTGCGCGGAGCCGTCGACGATCGCGGAATCGACGACCTGCCCTTCGCCGGTGCGCTGGGCGTTGTGCAGAGCAGCCAGCACGCCGACCACCAGGTACAGCGAGCCGCCCGCGAAGTCACCGAGCAGGTTGGCCGGGACCTGAGGTGGTCCACCGGCCCGGCCGATCAGGTGCAGCGCACCGGACAAGGCGAGGTAGTCGATGTCGTGGCCGGCTGACTGCGCAAGCGGCCCGTCCTGGCCCCAGCCGGTCATCCGGCCGTAGACGAGACGCGGGTTGAGTGCGTGACAGTCCTCCGGACCGACCCCGAGCCGCTCGGCAACCCCGGGCCGGAACCCCTCGACCAGTACGTCGGCCTCCGCGACCAAGCGCCGTACGACGTCGATCGCGGCCGGGTTCTTGAGGTCGAGCGCGACGCTGCGGCGACCGCGGTTGACCAGCTCCAGCTCCGGCGGTCCCATCGCGAGGCCGCCGCCGGGCCGCTCGATCCGCAGCACGTCGGCGCCGAGCTCGGCCAGCAGCATGCAGGCGAACGGCGCCGGGCCGAGACCGGCCAGCTCGACGACCTTCACGCCTTCCAGGGGTCCCATGGAGCCATTGTGACAGTTCTACTGTCACAGTCGTCAAGTCATGATCTGTTCTTCTCGTGGCCTTGACGGGTTCACGGCCGACCGCTAGAACCGGATGCGCAGTACTGCACGCTACCGCCCCGAACGAACAGGTAAGCACATGACGATGGACAGGCGTGACTTCCTCCGCACGACCGGACTCACGGCTGCGGCCGCCGGCGTCTTCTCCGCTCTCCCCGAGAGCCTGCAGCGGGCACTCGCGGCGCCGGCCGCCACCGGCGGGCTGGAGACGATCGAGCACGTGGTGATCCTGATGCAGGAGAACCGCTCCTTCGATCACTACTTCGGCACGCTGCGCGGTGTCCGCGGTTTCAACGATCCGCTGGCACGCACACTGTCCACCGGCCGCTCGGTCTTCCACCAGCCGAACGGCACCGGCTACGTCCTGCCCTATCCGGTCGCGAGCCAGTACATGACCGGCACTCCGCATGACTGGGCCTCCGGGCACAACGCCTGGAACCACGGCCGGAACGATCAGTGGATTCCGCAGAAGACGAAGTACACGATGGCGACGCATCTGCGGTCCGAGCTGCCGTTCTACTACGCGCTCGCCGACGCCTTCACGATCTGCGACGCGTACCACTGCTCCGAGCTCGGGCCGACCAATCCGAACCGGTTCTACCTGTTCACCGGCATGCTCGGCTACGAACCCGGTACGTCGACCCGTGCCATCGGCAACGATGCATGGCAGAACGCGAGCCATACCGGCTACACCTGGACGACGTACGCCGAGCGGCTCGAAGCGGCGGGCAAGAGCTGGCGCGTGTACCAGGAGTGGGACAACTACGGCGACAACTCGCTCGACTTCTTCAAGACGTTCCTCGACATCGGGCGCAAGGCGCTCGCCAAGACGTCGTACAGCAAGCTCGAGTTCTTCTACGACAAAGGCATCCGCCCCGGCACGGCCGCCCAGCGCGCAACCTTGCTGCAGCAGCTTGCGGACGGGGTCGCGACGCTCTCCGCGGCCGAGCGCCGGCTCTACGATCGGGGCCTGGCCCGGGTGGCCGCGGACCAGCTCGTGCCTGCCTTCGCCGCCGACGTGGCCAACGGGCGGCTGCCGGCGGTTTCGTGGATCGTGGCTCCGGAGCCGAAGTGTGAACACCCCGCGTGGGGTCCGGCGGAGGGTGCCAACTTCACCAAGGAGATCCTCGACAAGCTCGCCTCGAATCCGGCAGTCTGGAACAAGACCCTCGTCCTGATCACGTACGACGAGAACGACGGCTTCTTCGACCATGTGCCGCCGCCGGTGCCACCCGTCTCGACGAGCGAGGGTCAGTCGACTCCCGGCGTTGCCGACGAGCTGGTCAACGGCGAGCCGATCGGGCTCGGCACCCGGGTGCCGATGCTGGTCGTCTCGCCCTGGAGCCGCGGCGGCAACGTCTGCTCCCAGGTCTTCGACCACACCTCGGTCCTGCAGTTCCTCGAGAAGTGGTCGGGGATCGCCGAGCCGAACATCTCGCCGTGGCGGCGGGCGGTCTGCGGTGACCTCACGTCCGCGCTCGACCTGACCACGACGAACCCGAGTTACCCGACGCTGCCCTCGACACCGCCGACGCCGGGCTGGGAGACGACGTACCCGGCTCCCCCGGCTGTGCAGGCCCTGCCGGTTCAGGAGCCCGGGCCGCGGACGGCCCGGCCGTTGCCGTACGCACTGACCGCGTCCGGCAGAGTTGCCGCCGACAAATTCTGGATCGACTTCGCCAACACCGGAACCGCCGGAGCCCACTTCTACGTTTATGCGAACGCCTTCCGTACCGATGGCCCCTGGCGCTACACAGTCGGTGCCGGAAGCAACCTTTCCGACTACTGGCAAGCCGGTACGCCCAGTGGCGCGTACGACCTGACCGCCGTCGGACCGAACGGCTTCGTCCGGCGCTTCACCGGCAACCGGGTCACGGCGACGACGAGCGGCAACGCCAATCCCGAGGTCACGCTGCGGTACGCGCCGGCCGACAACCTGGTCTGGTTGAAGATGACCAACACCGGGACCAAGGCGTGCGTGATCACGGTCCAGACCAACAACCGCGCGGGCGGACCATGGACGTACGGCGTCGCTGCCGGTGCGACGGTCGAGGACTGGTTCAGCACGGCCAACGGCGCCGGTGGCTGGTACGACCTCACCGCCACCGCCGACACGACCGACGGTTTCAGTCGCCGGTTCGCGGGACATCTCGAGAACGGCACTGCGAGTATCAGTGACCCGGTCATGTCGTCGGGCCGGCTGGCCTGCACAGTCCGCTCGTTCGACAGCCAGGAGACGGTCGGCGAGAACGCACCGGCGAGTGCGGCGATCGACGGCAACACCTCGTCGTACTGGCACACCCGGTGGAGCGACCCGGCGAGCCCGCTGCCGCACGAGATTCAGCTTGATCTGGGTTCCGCGCGTACCGTCACCGGACTCACCTATCTGCCGCGGCAGGACGGCGGCGCCAACGGGCGCATCGGTCAGTACGAGTTGTACCTCAGCACCGACGGCACCACCTGGGGTTCGGCCCACGCCACCGGACGGTTCGCCGACACCGCAGCCGCCAAGACGATCCGCTGCTGGCCCACCACCGCTCGCTACCTCCGCCTCCG
This sequence comes from Kribbella sp. NPDC005582, assembly GCF_040605415.1. Taxonomy (NCBI): domain Bacteria; kingdom Bacillati; phylum Actinomycetota; class Actinomycetes; order Propionibacteriales; family Kribbellaceae; genus Kribbella; species Kribbella sp. NPDC005582. The sequence continues at coordinate 395,042 of NZ_JBEXCU010000006.1, read as the reverse complement.
CGCACTGAGCGAAGCCGGCAACCGAGGCCCGTGGAGCAGCGCCGCCGAGCTCACCCCACTGGGCTGGTGATCTACTTGAACGTCTCGGCCGCCCGCTGAATCGTGGTGTAGTACTCCGACCAGCCGGCCTCGTCCAGCATCGTGCTGTCCTTGCCTCCTTGGCCATCGATCAGCTCGCGGACGATGTCGGCATGGCCGGCGTGATGCGCGGTCTCGTCGACCACCCGCACCAGCAACGCCCCGAACGTCGTCCGCCGCTCCTCCGCAGCCCAATGCGGAACCTCGGCCGGCGCATCCAGCTCCAACTCGGCGATCGACCGATCGCTGTGCGCACAAGCCTCGCGGTACAACCCAGTGATGTAGTCGGCGCTCTCGTCCGGCTTCACCCACATGTCGGCGCCCTCCCACACCGACCCATCCGCCTCCCACGGCAACGGCCCCGCCGGCGGCCGCCCGACGCTCGTCCCGAGATACACGTACTCGATACCCGCCAGGTGCTTCACCAGCCCGAGCAGGTTCGTCCCTGAAGGCACCAGCGGCCGACGCTGGTCGTAGTCGCTCAACCCCTCCAGCTTCGCCAGCAGCAGCGCCCGGGTATCCCTCAAGTAGTCGTGCAACACCGTCTTCATGGCCGCACGCTATCCGCCCCCTCAGACAGTTTTCGGCGCGCCCGGCGGGATGAAGGGGACGGTGGTGGGGCCGGACTCGATGAGGCGCATCAAAGCGTCGGTGTCGACGTATTCGTTGATGGCGTCGGCGAGGCGGTTGAGGCGGTCTTCGCGGAGGGCGGTGAAGGAGGTGGTGCCGTCGGGGGCGGGTTTGCCGGTGAGGGTGGCGATCTCGGTGAGAAAGGCGTGGCGGGTGGCGTCGTCGTCGAGGAGGCCGTGCCAGATGGTGCCCCAGGTGTTGCCGGTGCGGCAGCCGCCGGGGAAGGGATCGGCGTCGCCGGTGACGCTGACGATGCCGTGGTGGATCTCGTACGCCGTCGGCGCCGGCCGCGCGAGCGTCTTGGCGCGCTCGAACTCGGTTGCTACCGGCAACAAACTCAGGCCGGTGTGAGTGCCGCCGTCTTCGACGCCGTGCGGGTCGGTGATCGCGCCGCCAAGCAGCTGGTAGCCGCCGCAGATGCCCAGGATGGGCCGGCCCTTGGCGGCTCGGGCAGTGATCGCGACGTCCAGGCCGAGCGACCGCAGCCACTCCAGGTCGGCGACGGTGGCGCGTGATCCGGGCAGGACGACGAGGTCGGCATCGCGGATCTCGGCAGCGCTCGTGGTGAAGAAGACGCTGTTGGTCGGCTCGGCGGCGAGAGCGTCGAGGTCGGTGAAGTTGCTGATCCGCGGGAACCGGACGACCGCGATCGAGACCACGTCGGCGCTTCCCGCGGTACGGCGTACCGGGATGTCGAGCGCGTCCTCGGAATCCAGCCACAGCTCGGGCAGCCACGGAAGAATCCCGTACGTCGGCCTGCCGGTGACCGACGTGAGCATGTCGATCCCGGGCTGAAGCAGCGAGACGTCGCCGCGGAACTTGTTCACCAGGAAGCCGCTGATCAGCGCCTGGTCGGCGGCGTCGAGCAGCGCGACCGTGCCGAACATCGAGGCGAACACTCCCCCGCGATCGATGTCGCCGACGACCACGACCGGCGACTTGATGTGCTGCGCGAGACCCATGTTCACGTAGTCCGACTGGCGCAGGTTGATCTCGGTGGGGCTGCCCGCGCCCTCGGCGATGATCACGTCGTAGCGCGACGCCAGGTCGTCGTACGCGGCGAAGGCCGCCTTCGCCAGCTCGGCGCGCTCGGTCAGGAAGCCGCGCGCGGAGAGCTCGCCCCAGGGCTGACCCATCAGGACGACGTGGCTACGGCGGTCGCTGCCAGGTTTGAGCAGCACCGGGTTCATCGCGGCCTCGGGCTCGGCGTTCGCCGCGATCGCCTGGATCCACTGGGCCCGACCGATCTCGGTACCGTCCGCGCAGACCATCGAGTTGTTCGACATGTTCTGTGCCTTGTACGGCGCCACCCGGACGCCCTGGCGCGCGAGCCAGCGGCACAACCCGGTGACCACGGTCGTCTTGCCGGCGTCGGACGTCGTACCGGCGATCAGGAGTCCTGCCACGCGCTCGATCCTAAGGCCCGCATCGTCAGCGCCAGCTGCAGGCGGAACCGGCCGTTCGCATTGCCGAACGAGAACCCGAGCATCGACTCAGCCTGCTCGAGCCGGTACGCCACCGTGCTGTGGTGGCGGAAGACCAGCGCGGCCGCCTTCCGCACCGAGTCCGTGACGGCGAACGCCCGCAGAATCGCGAGCAGGTCCTCGCCGCCGGATTCGGCCGCGATCCGGTCCAGCGCGGCGACATCCGGTGAGGCCGCGATGTCCTCCGGCCGCAGCCGCTCGACCACGACCAGCAAGCCGCCCAGCTCGTCAGCCCGTACGACGGGTGCCTCGGGCGAGGTGAGCCGGTACGCCGTACACGCGTCCCGCCACGAGTCAGCCGCCCGAATAGCCGGCACCACCGGCCCCACCCCAGTCCGCACCTCAGCCGCCGGCTTTACATCCGTATCCGTCCACAAGCTCACCACGTGATCGCCGACCGGACCCGAGATCACGCGCCCAGCAGGAGCCTGCGACGACACCGCGACGCGCAGGGTGCTGGTGGGCGTGATGCCCAGCAGATGCAAAGCTCGGGAGCGTTCGGCGATTCCTGCTGTCGCGGAGACGACCAGCTCGACCAACGCCGGGTCGCCGACCGCCGGAAGGTTGCTGACCGTGCGATCGAGCAGCAGCGAGCCGGCCAGCGCAAAGCGTTCGAGCACCATCTCGTCGAGCGGCAGTGCGGCTCCGGAGCGGGCCAGCCAGAAGCGGGCGTCGGCGTACTCACGAAGATCCGCGTCGGCGGGCGGTCCCTCGAGATCGATGGTGCCGGAAGGGTCGGCGCGCAGGACGAGACCGCGGCCGGGAGCGTCAACACCGACCGGGCATTCGGCGAGTGCCGCCGTACTGCGGAGCAAGGTGGTGAGCTCGGCGCGGTCCGTCATCAGCGCGTCGAAGAAGCCGATCACGCGGACGGCACTCTCCGCATCGGAGTCGAGCGACGACAGCCGCAGCAACAGGCCCTTCATACCGCGAGGTTACGCCGAACGGCGGACAGCGGGCCCCGGATCTCCGCCACCCGGCGGCTGCGGCGTGTCAGGCTGGAGCGGCATGCTCGAAGGGTCGGCGAGCAGAGAGGCACCACCATGACGAAGTACGCGATCGACCCGGAACTGACACCCTGGCTGGCGATGCTTCCGGAGATCGACCTCAGTGACATGTCCGTCGTCCGCGAGCGGGCCGGGGAGCTCGAAGGCATGATTCCGCCGGTCGTCGTACCGGACGGGATCGAGATCCGCGAGGTGACGATCCGCGGCCACGACGGCTACGCCATCCGCACGAAGGTGTACACGCCGACCGCGCAGGACGGGCCGCGGCCCGGGTTCCTCAGCATCCACGGCGGCGGGTTCGTGATGGGCGACCCGGAGATGACCGAACAGTTGTCGGTCGACATCGCGGCCGAGACCGGTGCCGTGGTCGTCTCCCCCGACTACCGGCTCGCGCCGGAGCACCCCTTCCCCGCGGGACTCGAGGACTGCTACGCCACCCTCGAGTGGCTCGCCGCGAACACCGCCGAACTCGGCGTAGATCCGGGCCGGATCGCAGTCGGCGGCGGCAGCGCGGGCGGTGGACTCTCGGCCGCCGTCGCGCTCCTCGCGCGCGATCGGAAGGGCCCGGCGCTCTGCTTCCAGCTCCTGGAGATCCCCGAGCTCGACGACCGGCTGGACACCCCGTCCATGCAGCAGTTCGTCGACACCCCGTTGTGGAACCGTCCGAACGCCGAGTACAGCTGGAAGTACTACCTCTCCGGCACCCCGGAAACCCTCGGACTCCAGTACGCCGCTCCCTCCCGCGCCGAGGATCTGTCCGGGCTACCGCCCGCGTTCGTCTCGGTCTGCGAGTTCGACCCGTTGCGCGACGAAGGGATCAGCTACGCCCAGCGGCTCCTCGAAGCCGGCGTCAGCACGGAGCTGCACCACTACCGCGGTACTTTCCACGGGTCCGGCCTGGTGGCGGGCGCCGAGGTGAGCAAGCGGATGGCGTCCGACGTGATGGACGCCATCCGCCGCGCGCTCAGCTGACGGGCGGTTCCTTCGCGCTTTGCTCCGCCTCGGGTTTGACCGGCGTGATCCGGCGACCCTGGGCATCGGTACTCGGCAGCCGCGGGGCCGCCCCCTGGAAGCGGGTGCCGCCCTCGCGCGCGGACAGCGGCTTGGCGACGTTCTCCAGCGACTGCCCCTCGGCGTCGACACCGAAGAACCACGCGATCACACCACCGACCAGCATGATCACCGCACCGATGACGTAGCCGACGGCCAGCGGCCCGCGGGCCGGGTGCTCACCCTCACCGATCAGCGACGCGAACAGGAACGGCGCCACCACGCCACCGGTCAGCTGCGAGATCGCGAAGAAGAACGAGATCGCCTGACCACGCAGCTCGATCGGGAAGATCTCGCTCACCGTCAGGTACGCCGACGAGGCGCCGGCCGAGGCGAAGAAGAACGTCACGCACCACATCAGCGTCAGAGTGGTCGCATTCAGCGAACCGGCGTTGAACAGCAGCGCCGTGATGAACAGGACGACGGCTGCGATCGAGTACGTCGCGAAGATCATCTTGCGCCGGCCGATGGTGTCGAACCAGTGGCCGAGCAGCAGCGGACCGGCCAGGTTGCCGATCGCGAACGGGAAGAAGTAGAGCGCGACACCGGAGTCGCTCAAGCCGAAGTACGACTTCAGGACCAGGGCGTAGGTGAAGAAGATCGCGTTGTAGAGGAAGGCCTGGGTGACCATCATCGAGAAACCGAGGAACGAGCGGCTGCGGTAGTCGCGCAGCATCACCCGGGCGATCTCGCGGTACGTCACCGGCGGGTAGTCGACGACGTTCAGCGCCTCGTCGTCGCTGACCTCGCGCAGCTGACCACCCTGGGAGCGGACGGTCTCCTCGATCCGGTCGACGGTCCGCTCGGCCTCTTCGACCTTGCCGTGCGTCATCAGCCAGCGCGGGCTCTCCGGGATGTGCCGGCGCAGGTAGATGATCATCAGACCCATCACCGGGCCGACCAGGAAGCACAGCCGCCAGCCCCACTCGATCGGGATGATGTCGGTGTTCAGGAAGACCAGACCGACCGCGGACCCGATCAGCGCACCGGCCCAGTAGGTGCCGTTGACACCGATATCGACGCGGCCGCGGTACTTCGACGGGATCAGCTCGTCGATCGCGGAGTTGATCGCGGCGTACTCACCGCCGATGCCCATACCGGCCACGAAGCGGCACAGCGCGAGCGACCAGAAGTCCCAGGTCAGACCGGCCGCGCCGGACGCGACCAGGTAGACCACCAGCGTGATGATGAACAGGCTGCGCCGGCCCCACTTGTCGGTCAGCCGGCCGAAGACGAGCGCACCGACCACTTCACCGGCCAGATAGATCGAGGCCAGCAGACCGACCTCCGCGGTGCTCAGCCCGAGGGTCGCGCCTTCTTTCAGCGTGTTGCCGACCAGGGAGACCAGCTGGATCTCGAGACCGTCGAGAATCCAGGAGACGCCGAGGCCGACGACGATCATCCAATGGAATCTGGTCCAGGGCAATCGGTCCATCCGGGCCGGCACAAGACTCGGGATCGCTTTGCCTTCGTTCAGTGCGTGCTCGCTACTCATCCGTGCTCCTCCCGAGCCCCGCGTCCCCTGATGGGACACGCCCACCGGAGCCCGTACCCCGAGGACCGCGCTTTCCAAACCCGACCTAGAGTGGCCGGTATGGAGAACGAGATCAGCGTCGTGGACGCCAAGGAGCGCAGCCGGTACGAGGCGCTCGACGCCGACGGCGCCCTGATGGGATTCGTGGACTACGCACTGCATCCCGGCCGGATCACCTTCCTGCACGCGGAGACGCTGCCCGAGTTCCGCGGCCGTGGCGTGGCCGGCCGGATCGCGGTGAAGTCGCTCGACGACGCCCGCGAGCAGGGGCTGCGAGTCAAGCCTGCTTGCCCGTACTACCAGGACTACCTCGCCAAGCACACCGAGTACGCCGACCTGGTGGCCGGATGACCGCCCCGGTACTGGGCAAACTCGACTGGCAGCCGGCGGCCGACGTACCGGAGTTGCTGGCGGCGCCGACCCGCGCGGCGATCGGCGACCTGCCGGCGTACGCGGCGGCGATCGATCCGGGGCTGGCCGACACGGCTGCGTTCTGCGCGGAGTACGACGTACCGATGGCGGCGTCGGCCAACTGCGTGATCGTGCTCGGCAAGCGCGGCGGTGAGTCGTCGTACGCCGCGGTGCTCGTGCTGGCCGACGACCGGGCCGATGTCAACGGCGTGATCCGCAAACACCTCGGCGTCCGGAAGATCTCGTTCGCGGCGCAGGACGACGCGGTCGGCACGACCGGCATGGAGTACGGCGGGATCACGCCGATCGGCCTGCCGGCGGAGTGGCCGGTGCTGGTCGACGAAGCGGTCGTCGCGGCCGGTCCGGTGGTGATCGGGAGCGGCATCCGCGCCTCCAAGATCCTGATCGACGGCGCGGAGCTCGCGAAGCTGCCGACCGCGTCCGTGCTCGCCCTCGCCCAAAGCTGATCCGGGTCCACGGAGCGGCGACCGGCCCCGGCCCGTGGACACGGAGTAGCATCGCGGGCTGAAATGGGTGAGTGGACGGGCGTAGCAGGTGATGGGGTGACGGTGACCGGCGGCAGCGGAGACGGTGGGCCGACGGCGTTACGGATCATGCTGGGCGGACAGCTCCGGCGGATGCGGGAACAGGCCGGGATCAGTCGCGCCGACGCGGGCTGGCAGATCCGCGCCTCGGAGTCGAAGGTCAGCCGGATGGAGCTCGGCCGGGTCGGCTTCAAGGAGCGCGACGTCAGCGACCTGCTCGACCTGTACGGGATGCAGGACGAGGACGAGCGGTTCCGGCTGATGGAGCTGGCCCGGGCCGCGAACAACCCCGGCTGGTGGTCCCGGTACGGCGATGTGATGCCGACCTGGTTCACCAACTACGTCGGGCTCGAGGTCGCGGCGACGCTGATCCGGACCTACGAGGTGATGTTCGTCCCCGGGCTGCTGCAGACCGAGGAGTACGCGCGGGCCGTCGTACAGCTGGGGAAGTCGTACCTGCCGGACGACGAGGTGGCCCAACGGGTGGCGCTGCGGGTGACCCGGCAGCAGATCCTGACCCGAACCAGTCCGGTGCGGCTGTGGGTGGTGATCGACGAGTCGGTGCTGCACCGGCCGGTCGGTGGACCTGAGATTCTGCGGAACCAGATCGAGCACCTGATGAAGCTGGCTCAGGAACCCAACATCACCTTGCAGATCATGCCGTTCAGCAGTGTCGGCTATCCCGGCGCGGGCGGCGCGTTCAGCATCCTGCGGTTCCCCGACGGGGACCTGCCGGACATCGTCTACATCGAGCACGCGGCGAGCGCGCTCTACCTCGACAAGCTCGAGGAGGTCGACGAGTACGCCGCGATCATGGAGGGGCTCACGATCGCGGCCGCACCCGTCTCCGCGACCGAGGGCCTGCTGAAAGAGGCCCTGGCGCGGCTCGACTGACCGATCAGGCTCAGGCCAGCTTGAGGTCCACGACGATGTTGCCGCGGGTGGCGTTGGAGTACGGGCAGACCTGGTGGGCCTTCTCGACCAGGTCCTGGGCGACGTCCTGCTCGAGACCGGGCAGGCTGACGACCAGCGCGACCTGGAGGCCGTAGGCGCCACCGGCGATCGCGCCGAGGCCGACCTCCGCGGTGACGGTCGAGCCGGTCACGTCGACGCGAAGCCTACGGGCGACCGTCATCATCGCGCTCTGGAAGCAGGCCGCGTAGCCGGCCGCGAACAGCTGCTCCGGGTTGGTGCCGTTGCCGGTACCGCCCAGCTCGGCCGGCGGGGCCACGATGACCTCGAGCTTGCCGTCGCTGCTCGCGACCTTGCCGTCACGGCCGCCTTCCGCGGTGGCCTTGGCGGTGTACAGAACCTTCTCGACTGCAGTAGCCATGATTGTTGTCCTTCGAGGTTTCAGCGGGTGGGGTCGAGCAAGAGCTTGCCGACAGTACGGCGGGCTCGCATGTCTTCGTGGGCGGTCGCGACCTCGGACAGCGCGTACTCGCCACCGACGATCGGGCGCAGCGTGCCGTCGGCGACCAGACCGAACATCTCGGTCAGCGGCTCACCGAGCAGCCGCGGGTCGCCGAAGCAGTCGGCGAGCCAGAAGCCGACGACGGTCTTCGAACCCTTCATCAAGCGGCTCGACTCGATCGGGGCGGCGGACTCACGCGAAGCCGCACCGAAGGTGACGAGACGACCGAACTTGGCCAGGGCCGCGAACGATTCGTCGAAGGTCGGTCCGCCGACCATCTCGAGCACGATGTCGACGGGCTTGCCGCCGTTCGCCTCGATGATGCGGTCCTTCAGGCCTTCCGGCGTACCGTCGATGGCGACGTCGGCGCCGAGCTCGAGGGTCTGCTTGCGCTTCTCCTCGGTCGACGCGGTCGCGATCACGCGGCCGGCGCCCCAGTGCTTGGCCAGCTGGATCGCCAGCGATCCGACGCCGCCGGCACCGGCGTGCACCAGCACGGACTCGCCGGGCCGGAAGTGGGTCGAGGTCTTCAGCAGGTGCCAGGCGGTCGTGCCCTGCAGCACCAGCGCGAGCGCCTGCCCGTCGGTGACGCCCTCCGGAACGTCCCAGGCGTACGGCGCGTGGGCGACGGCCTTCTCGGCGTACCCACCGGAGCCGACCAGCGCGACGACCCGGCGGCCGTCGGCCGTGTGACCGACCACCTCACCGCCCGGAATCATCGGCAGCTTGGCCGCCTGCAGGTAGCTGTTCTCCACCTGGTGGGTGTCGGCGTAGTTGATCCCGGCGTGATCGACGGTGATCAGCACCTGGCCGTCACCGGCGACCGGATCCGCGACCTCGCCGGCCTTGAGGACCTCAGGTCCACCGAACTCAGTGATCTCGATTGCTCGCATACGTTGTACTATACACTGTACGTTAGCGACATCGAAGGGAGCTACGTCACATGCCCCGCACACCGCGGAACACGCTGAATCCCGAGCTGGTCGTCCGGACCGCCCTGGAGCTGATGGAGGCGAAGGGCGCCGACGGGTTCAGCCTGCGCGGCGTGGCGGCCGAGCTCGGCGTCGGCCCGATGGCGCTCTACACCTACTTCCGCAACAAGGACGATCTGTACGACGCCATCCGCGACCACCTGATGGGGTTGATGCCACCGCCGCCGGAGGGACTGCCCTGGCCGGACCAGGTCCGCTCGGTCTGCCGCGACCTGCGCGTCCTGATGCTCCAACATCCTTGCCTTGCGCAACTACTCGCGAGCCGGCCACTGAGCGGCCACGAGACCGCCCGGGTCGCCGAAGGTCTGCTGAGCGTCTTGCGATCGGCCGGCTTCGAGCCGGAGACCGCGGCGCGCACCCACACGACACTGTTCACCTACGTGCTCGGCGCGACGACCTGGGAGATCCAGATGGCGCACGAGAAGCTCGATCCGGATGCACTGCGCCGGCTGCGCGCCTCGATGGAGTCGCTGTCGTCGCGCGACTTCCCGACCGTGGTCGAGCTGGCGCCGGAGCTGTCCAGGACCACCGGTGGCGAGAAGCAGTTCGACTACGGCCTCGATCTGCTGCTCGAAGGGCTGATCGCTAGAACAGCATCGTGACGATGGCCAGGATGCCGATGCAGACGATCAGCCCGCGGAGCGCGACCGGCGGCAGCTTGCGTCCGTAGCGGGCGCCGAGGAATCCGCCGATCGTGGATCCGACCGCGATCAGCGCGGCCGCCAGCCAGTCCACGTCGGCGACGATGATGAACAGGATCGCGGCCACGGTGTTCACGACGGTGGCCAGGACGTTCTTCAGGCCGTTCATCCGCTGCAGGTTCGGGTCCAGGCCGAGGCCGAGGATCGCCATCAGCAGGACACCCTGGGCGGCGCCGAAATACCCGCCGTACACGCCGGTGGCGAAGACCGCGGGCAGCACCCACCAGGCGCCGCGATGCGTGTGCGACGGGACGCTGATCCACTTCGACAGCCACGGCTGGAAGGCGACCAGGACACAGCCGAGCAGGATCAGCACCGGTACGACGGCATGGAACGCGGACTCGGGTGTCGTGAGGAGCAGCACTCCCCCGACGACACCGCCGAGCAGCGAGGCCGGCACCAGCCGGATCATCCGGCCGCGCTGACCTTCGAGCTCACGCCGGTAGCCGATCGCGCCGGCCGCCGTACCGGGAGCCAGGCCGACGCTGTTGCTCACGTTCGCGAGCACAGGCGGAATGCCGACGGCGAGCAGCGCCGGGAACGTCAGCAGCGTGCCGGACCCGACCACGGCGTTGATCGTGCCCGCGCCCATTCCCGCCATCAGGACGAACAGCGCCTCGAACCATGTCATCGTTGCCTGACTCTACAGACAGCAACAGGGCCCCCCAGTGATTGGGAGGCCCTGGTGAGACGGCTGTTCAGCGCTCCAGCGGGGGCTCTGCCTCCGGCAGGGTGTGCTCCGGGCTGGTCGACGGCGCGGCGGCCGGAGCCGTCCGGCCACTGACCGCGGCGCTCTGGGCGGCGGCGATCGCCTCCTGGACGGCGTTGTCGGCCTCGGCGACGGCCTTGTCCTGAACACCACCCTCGACCTCCGGCGCGGCGGCGGCGTCGGAGATCTCCGGCGCCTGCCAGTTGCCTTCGGCCTTCTGCGGGATGCCGGCGATCTGGCCGACGGCACTGCCGAGACCCTCCATCGCCTTGCCGATCTCGCTCGGGATGATCCAGAGCTTGTTCGAGTCGCCCTGGGCGATCGACGGCAGCATCTGCAGGTACTGGTAGGCCAGCAGACCCTGGTCCGGCTTGCCGGCGTGGATCGCGTTGAAGACTGTGGTGATGGCCTGCGCCTCACCCTGCGCCTTCAGGATCCGGGCCTCCCGCTCGGCCTGCGCGCGCAGGATGCGGGACTCCTTGTCACCCTGGGCGGTCAGGATCGCGGACTGCTTCTGGCCCTCGGCCGACAGGACGGCCGACTGCCGCATACCTTCGGCGGTCAGGATCGCGGCGCGCTTGTCGCGGTCCGCGCGCATCTGCTTCTCCATCGAGTCCTGGATCGAGGGCGGCGGGTCGATCGAGCGCAGCTCGACGCGGTTCACCCGGATGCCCCACTTGCCGGTCGCCTCGTCCAGCACGTACCGGAGCTTCTCGTTGATCTCCTCACGAGAGGTCAGCGTCTGCTCCAGGTCCATGCCACCGATGATGTTGCGCAGCGTCGTCATGGTCAGCTGCTCGATCGCCTGGATGTAGTTCGAGATCTCGTACGTCGCCCGCACCGGGTCGTTGACCTGGAAGTAGATGACGGAGTCGATCGACACCATCAGGTTGTCCTCGGTGATCACGCCCTGCGGCGGGAACGAGACGACCTGCTCGCGCATGTCGATGGTGTAGCGGACCTTGTCGACGAACGGGGTGAGCAGGTTCAGGCCCGGCTGCAGGCCGGTTTTGTACTTGCCGAACCGCTCGACGATGCCGACGGTCTGCTGCTGCACCACCCTTACGGACTTGGCCAGGGTGACGATCACCAACAAGGCGACGATCGCCAGCACCACAAGGAAGCCGATCACTGGACCCTCCAACTCGACAGAACCCTCAGAACAGACAGTCTTTCGTATCGACGGGGCATCCGGCGTTCCGGTTCCCGGCGCGTCGGTACCGGTTCGGGCACGGTGTGCGGCGTCCCTGCTGTCGAGCCTACTGCGCGGGTGACTGGGGCGGCGGCGGGCCGGGCTCGGGGTCGTTCAGCCCGGGGTGCGTGTCGAGCTCATGGCGCACCGGCTCACTGACCGGATAGACGACCGCGGTCGCGCCGTCGATCGACATCACCTCGACCCGGGTCCCCGGCTTGATCGTCGACACCTCGTCGTACGGGCGGGCGGTCCAGAGCTCGCCGCCGAGCCGGATCGAGCCGCCGCCGTCGGGGTGGATCTCCTTCACCACCGTGCCGGTGCGGCCGATCACGTGCGCCGAGCCGGTCTTCAGCTCCTTGCCGTCATGGATCTTGCGGACGATCATCGGCCGGATCGCGGCCAGCATCGCGGCGGCGGTCACCAGGCCGACGACGATCTGCAGCCAGAGCAGCCCGGGGAAGATCGCCGCCACACCCGCGGCGGTGAACGCACCGGCCGCCAGCATCAGCAGCGTGAAGTCGAGCGAGGCAAGCTCGGCCAGGGCCAGCACGCCGGCGATCGACAGCCAGGCGACCCAGAGGTTCTCGCGCAACCAGTCCATCTGCCAACCCTATCCACGTTCGGGCTATTCGGTAGGCCCTTCGACGCACCCGTTACCGATCCGGCTCCCGAACCATCTCGTGGGTTCACCCATCAGCTTGTGGGTTTCCCACCCGCATGAGGGTGCAGAACCCACAACCTCGTGGGTCAACCCATCAGATGCCGTACGGCGGTCAGAGGGCGCGGGCGGTGTAGCGGCCGTCCTCGTGGGTGAGGGAGAGGGCCATGTCGAAGGTGGTGCTGAGGGTCTCGGCGGTGAGGGCCTGGGCGATCGGGCCGGCGGCGACGACCTTGCCTTGCTTGAGCAGCAGGGCGTGCGTGAAGCCGGGCGGGATCTCCTCGACGTGGTGGGTGACCAGGATCATCGCGGGGGCGCCGACGGCGGTCGCGATCGAGCTGAGTGAGCGGACCAGCTGCTCGCGGCCGGTGAGGTCGAGGCCGGCGGCCGGCTCGTCCATCAGCATCAGCTCGGGATCCGTCATCAGCGCCCGGGCGATCTGGACGCGCTTGCGCTCGCCCTCGGACAGCGTGCCGAACGTGCGGTCGCTGAGGTGCGCGATACCGAGCTCGTTGAGCAGTTCCTTGGCGCGCTGGTGGTCGAGCTCGTCGTACTCCTCGCGCCAGCGCCCGAGGACGGCGTACGACGCGGAGACGACGACGTCGGAGACCCGCTCGCCGCGCGGCAGCCGGTCGGCCAGTGCCGCACTCGTGAGGCCGATCCGCGGCCGCAGCTCGAAGACGTCGACCGTGCCGAGGACGTCGCCGAGCAGGCCGACGACCCCCGAGGTCGGATGGATCTGCGCGGCCAGGATCTGCAGCAGGGTGGTCTTGCCGGCCCCGTTCGGTCCGATGACAACCCAGCGATCGGCCTCGTCCACGGTCAGGTCGATACCGTCCAGCAGCGTTGCCTCACCGCGCACGATCGAGACATCTGCCAGCTCCACCACAGCAGTCATGCGGGCAAACCTACGTGGTGCCGTACGGGGGTGAGACACTGGCATGCGTGCTGACCACCTCCGCCTCCGTCCGGTTCACCGTGTGGACGAACGCGATGCTCACCGGCGCCTGCGATCCCGACACCGCCGCGGAGAAGATCCTCGGCGAGGACGTCGGTCATCAGGTCGCCGGACTGCCCGGCCATCCGGCGCCCGCGACGTTGCCCGTCGCCCTCAATCTGCTCCGCGCCGCCGGCGCCAAGCAGGCGCATCTCGCGCTACCGATTCCGGGTGACCCGATCGGTCTGGCCGGACCGCCGTCGTTCAACGAGGTGGCACTCGAGTCCGGCGAGGCGGTCCTCTTCACCGGACCCGACCTCGGCCTGGTCCCGGCGTACGTCGGTCCTGCGGTGCAGTGGACCGCGCTGCCCGCGACAAGTCCGCAGCCCGCCGACTTCGGCGAGGCCGACCGAGCGCTTCGGCTCGCCCTGATCGATGCCGCCGACTCGCTGGCCGCGATGGACGTCGCGCGCTGGAAGCCCGAGGTGGCCGACGCCCTCATCGACATCCGCCGGATCGGCACCGGCCGCGGCGACGACCTCGCACCCGGCTACCCGTCCCGCGCGGTCAAGTCCGCTGCCACGGCCCGTCGTCTGCTCGCCATCGCCGATGCCGCCCTCGAGGACGACGGCGCCGCGATCACCACCCTCGATGCCGACGCGCGCCGCCGTACGCTGCTGTCCCTGGCCACCGCCGCCCGCCGAGCCCTGGTAGCCGCCTGCGCTCCCCCAGTCCTCGACTGACCGCCGCCCTCCCGCCCAACCGCCCTCCCGCAATTTGAACGGATATCCCCTCACGTTGCTCCTTCTCCCCTCGAAATATGAGTAGAGAAGGAGCAACGTGGACGGATATCCCCTGAAATTGCCGCTCCCCCTCGGATACGAGCAGAGAAGAGGCAAGCCGAGCGGATAACCCGCCGCGTTGCCCGTTCTCCCCCGTTCACCAGGCGGGAGAACGGGTGCGACGGAGGGATATCCGCTCGTGTGGTGGAGCCGGGGCTGGTACGGCGGGGGTGGCGGTGGGGTGGTGTTCATGTTTGGGATGTGGACCGGACCAGCGGTGGACAGGTGTTGTCTGTAGCGTTCGGGGTGTCATGACTGCGCAGCCTGAGTTCGAGATGCATTCGGCCGATCGCCCGACGTTGCTGGTCACGTTGACCGGGACGGATCGGCCGGGCCTGACGTCCGCCGTACTGTCGACGCTGGCGACCCGCGGGCTGGAAGTGATCGACGCGGAGCAGGTCGTGCTTCGGGGGCGGCTGATCCTCGGCGTACTGCTGTCGGCGCCCCGGGACCACAAGGACCTGAAGGAAGAGCTGAAGGCGCTCGCCAGCGCGCTCGATATCGACATCTCGGTGAAGAAGGGTGTCGGCGACAACGAACCCCGGCGCAAGGGCCGCAGCCAGGTGACTGTGATCGGGCACCCGCTGTCGGCGGTCGGGCTGGCGGCGATCGCCGGGCGGATCGCGGACACCGGCGCGAACATCGACCGGATCAGCCGGATGGCGCGGTACCCGGTGACGGCGATGGAGATCGCGGTCTCCGGTGCGGAGCCGGAGACGCTGCGGACTGTGCTCGCGCAGGAAGGTGTGCGGCAGGGACTCGACGTCGCCGTCCAGGATGGCGGGCTGTACCGGCGGGCCAAGCGGCTGATCGTGATGGACGTCGACTCCACGCTGATCCAGGGCGAGGTGATCGAGATGCTCGCCGGGCACGCCGGCCGGCTCGAGGAGGTCGCCCGGGTCACCGACCAGGCGATGCGCGGTGAACTCGACTTCGCCGAGTCGCTCGAGCACCGGGTCAAGGCGCTGGCCGGGCTGCCGGCGTCTGCCCTTGACGAGGTGTACGACGCGATCCAGTTCGCACCGGGTGCGCGGACGCTGGTCCGGACGCTGAAGCGGCTCGGGTACCAGTTCGCGATCGTCAGCGGCGGCTTCAGCCAGATCACCGACAAGCTCGCCGCCGAACTCGGCATCGACTACGCGAAGGCCAACGAACTCGAGATCGTCGACGGGGTGCTCACCGGCCGCGTGATCGGCGAGATCGTCGACCGCGCCGGCAAGGCGACCGCGCTCCGCCAGTTCGCCGAGCGCTCGAACACCCCGCTCTCGCAGACGGTCGCCATCGGCGACGGCGCCAACGACCTCGACATGCTCGCCGCCGCCGGCCTCGGCGTCGCGTTCAACGCCAAACCGGTCGTCCAGGCCGCCGCCGACACCCACCTCAGCGTCCCCTACCTCGACACGATCCTCTACCTCCTCGGCATCAGCCGCGAAGAAGTAGAAACCGCCGACGCCGACCAGCCGACCTGAGCCGGCACCTGCCGTACGGCGACCTCGTGTGCTCCGGCCGAGCGTGTACGGCGTGGGCGGATCTGCGCCACTGACCAAGTGGGTCCGAACGGGGTTATCGGGCCGTCCGTGAGCGTGGCGCAGCAAGCGATCCGCAGGTTGGTGAGTGCTGGCGGTCCGCAGGACCGTGGGCGGCCTAGGCTCTGGGGCTGTGGAGTTCAGGGAGCGGGCGGCTGGGGCTGGGGATGCTGAGGCGATTTACGAGGTGATCGCGGCCGCGGAGGTTGGGTGGCATGGGCGGGCTGAGGTGGGGGTGGATCGGGTCGCGGCGGATTTGCGGCGGCCGTTGATCGACCTTGAGGCGGACACGCTGGTGGTGGAGGCGCCTGGTGGTGAGGTGGCTGGGTGGGCTTGGAACCACGGTGGCAAGCGCGCGCAGGTTGATGTGCATCCGGTGTACCGGGGGTTGGGGCTTGGGACTCGGTTGCTGGACTGGGCCGAGGCGCGGTCACGGGCGGTGGGGAGCGAGTGGATTGCGCAGACGGTTGATGATGCGGACGAGGACGGGACCGCGATGCTGAAGGCGCGCGGGTACGACGTTCTGGCGGTCAACTGGCTGCTGGAGCGGCCGCTGACCACAGAGCACCGGGAGACCCCAGCGGGGATCCGGCTGGCGGGCTACGACTCGGAGCGGGCGGAGCAGGCGCATCAGGTGGTCGAGGATGCGTTCGCCGAGTTCGGGTCGCGGCGGAAGTCGTTCGACGAGTGGGCCGAACTGACGATCGCGCGGGCCAGCTTCGAGCCCGAGGCCTCGACACTCGCGTACGACGGCGACGTACTGGTCGGCGTGGTGATCGCACTCGACGGCGACGAAGGGTACGTCGAGCAGCTCGCGGTCGGCGGCGACCACCGCAACCGGGGTATCGCCCGGGCGATGCTCGACCGCACGGCTGCCGAATTCCACCGCCGGGGACGTGACAACCTGATCCTCTGGACGCACTCCGGGACCGGCGCGCTCGCGATGTACGAGCATCTCGGCCTCCACGTGCGACGCAGTACGACGGTTCATCGGCTGATGCTCTGAACCGTTGACACATGCCGTGAGAGCGCTCACATTAAAGCCAATCGATAGGCCTCAACCCGCCCCCGGAGGTCGCTGTGCGCTCTCGCCCCATGCTGTTGGCATCACTCGCCGCACCACTGCTCATCGCCGCGTCGCTGACTGTCGTCGCGCAGGCCAGCGCTCCACCGCCGCCGACCGGTTGGTCGACCGTCTGGGTCGACGACTTCGACGGTCCGGCGAACACCCTGCCGTCGGGCTCGAACTGGATCATCGACACCGGCCACGGCTATCCCGGCGGCCCCGGCAACTGGGGTACCGGTGAGATCCAGAACTACACGAACAGCACCAACAACATCGCTCTCGACGGCAGCGGCAATCTGAAGATCACGCCGCGCCGCGACAGCGCCGGCAACTGGACGTCCGGCCGGATCGAGACCCAGCGCAGCAACTTCAAGCCGCCCGCCGGTGGAGTGCTCGCGATGGAGAGCCGGATCCAGATGCCGAACGTCACCGGCAACGCCGCGCTCGGCTATTGGCCGGCGTTCTGGGCGCTGGGTTCGCCGTATCGGGGTAACTACTGGAACTGGCCGGGCATCGGCGAGTTCGACATCATGGAGAACGTCAACGGGATCAACTCGGTCTGGGGCGTGCTGCACTGCGGCGTGAACCCCGGCGGCCCGTGCAACGAGACGACCGGCCTCGGCGCCAGCCGCGCCTGCCCCGGCTCGACCTGCCAGTCCGGCTTCCACACCTATCGCTTCGAGTGGGACACGAGCATCTCGCCGCAGCAGTTCCGCTGGTACGTCGACGGCCAGCAGTTCCACTCGATCAGTCAGAGTCAGCTCCCGGCCGACACCTGGTCGAACATGACCTCGCACGCCGGCTACTTCATCCTGCTGAACCTGGCGATCGGCGGGGCGTTCCCGGATGCACTCAACGGCCCGACCCCGCGCGCCGAGACCGTCCCTGACCGGCCGATGGTGGTCGACTACGTGGCCGTGACCCAGAAGGGCGGCGGTACGACGCCTCCGCCGACCACTCCCCCGCCGACCGGTGGCGGCAACGCCTACAGCACGCTGCAGGCCGAGTCGTACCAGCAGCAGAGCGGTACCGGCGTCGAGACCACCACCGACTCCGGCGGCGGCCAGAACCTGATGCAGATCGGCAACGGTGACTGGGCGCTCTACCGCGCCATCGACTTCGGCAGCACAGCTGCCCACCAGTTCACCGGGCGCGTCGCCTCCGGTGCCGGCAGCGGCATCAGCGGCCTGGTCGAAGTCCGGCTGGACAGTCGCAGCAACGCACCCATCGGCAGCTTCGCGGTCGGCAACACCGGCGGCTGGCAGTCGTGGCGCTCGATCCCGGCCAACATCTCCGCGGTCACCGGCGTTCATGACGTCTACCTGACCTTCACCAGCGGCCAACCCGCCGACTTCGTCAACGTGAACTGGTTCACCTTCGGCCACTGAATCGGTTCTTGAGGGTGGGACCACCTATTCTTCGGCTATGTCTGAACTGCACGGTGGTCCCGGGGCTCTGTTCGCGATCGGTGGTGCCGAGGACAAGCTGAAGAAGCGCACGGTGCTGCAGGAGTTCGTCGAGGCGGCCGGTGGATCGAAGGCGCGGATCGTGGTGGTGCCCACCGCGTCGGCGCTCGGGCCGGATGTGGTCGACGTCTACCACGCGCTGTTCGCGGCCCTCGGGGCGCAGAGTGTCGTCGGGGTCCGCCCGGAGAACCGGGAGGACGCCGACGACCCGGCGTTCATCGCGCCGCTGCACGATGCCACCGGCATCTTCATGACCGGCGGCAACCAACTGAAGCTCGCCGGTGTCGTCACCGGTACGGCGTTCGGCCGGGCCGTGACCGCGGCCCACGCGCGCGGAGCGGCGGTCGGCGGTACGTCGGCCGGGGCGAGCATCCTGGCCGAGCACATGATCGCCTTCGGCCGGTCCGGCGCCACACCGCGGCAGCGGATGAGCCAGCTGTCGAACGGTCTGGGCTTGGTGCAAGGCGCGATCGTCGACCAGCACTTCGCCCAGCGGAACCGGTACGGGCGACTGCTGTCGCTGGTCGCCCAGTCCCCCGGCTTGCTCGGCATCGGCGTCGACGAGGACACGGCGGCCGTCGTCCGAGGCACTCATCTCGAGGTGGTCGGCCGCGGCGCGGTGACGATCTTCGACGGCAGCCGCATCACGTCGAACGCACACCACGCGAGCCGCTCGGAGCCGCTGCTCGCGTCCGGCGTCGTACTGCATGTGCTGCCGGCGACGGCGACGTTCGACCTGCAGGCGCGCGTCTTGCTCTCGTACGGCGCGCAGCCGCCGGCCGAGGAGATCGCCGGACTGGAGGCCGCCGAGGCGGACCTGCGGAAGCTGGCCGCGGAGATCGCGGCTGAGGGCGTCTCACCCAAGTACTACGCCGATCGGAAGAAACGCGCCGGACGGCGGACGGCGAAGGCCGTACGCCCAGTGGCTGCCGGGGAGTCCAGACCGGAGGCGACCGAGCCGATCACGGCCGGCGCCGAACTCGACACCCCCGACCGCTTCGACCCAGACAGTGGGACCGCATGACTGAGACGACCGCCACCCACGGGACGCCGAGCCCGGACCTGAAGATCATCGAGACCCGCGTCTACCGCGGGCCGAACGTGTGGAGCTACGAGCCGGCGATCCATCTGGTCGTCGACCTGGGCTCGCTGGAGAACTTCCCGTCGAACACGATTCCCGGGTTCACCGAGAAGCTGCTCGAGCACCTGCCCCGGCTCGACCAGCACCACTGTTCGCGGGGTCGCCGCGGCGGCTTCATCGAGCGGCTGAACGAGGGCACGTGGCTCGGTCACATCGCCGAGCACGTCGCACTGCAGCTGCAGCAGGAGGCCGGCCACGACATGCGGCGCGGCAAGACCCGCCAGGTCAAGGGCCACCCGGGTCGCTACAACATCGTCTACGCGTACGCCGACGAAGCCGTCGGACTGGCCGCCGGTGAACTGGCCGTGCGGTTCGTCAACAACCTCGTCCAGCCGGACCCGGAGTTCGACTTCACCGTGCAGCTCGAGACGTTCATCAAGCAGGCGGAGCGGACCGCGTTCGGTCCGTCGACGCAGGCGATCGTGGACGAGGCCGTCTCCCGCGACATCCCGTGGATCCGGTTGAACAAGGCCAGCCTGGTCCAGCTCGGCCAGGGCGTGCACGCGAAGCGCATCCGCGCGACGATGACGTCCGAGACCGGCTCGATCGCGGTCGACGTGGCCAGCGACAAGGACCTGACCACCCGGCTGCTCGCGTCGGCCGGTCTGCCGGTCCCGCGGTCGGAGTCGATCCGCACCGTCGAGGAAGCCGTCGCGATCGCGAACAAGATCGGCTACCCGGTCGTCTGCAAGCCGCTCGACGGCAACCACGGCCGCGGTGTCTGCCTGAACCTGCAGACGGCCGACGACGTCCGCGAGGCCTTCCCGATCGCCGCCGAGCAGTCCCGCCGCGGCTGGGTGATCGTCGAGAACATGGTGGTCGGCAAGGACTACCGCTGCCTGATCATCAACGGCCGGATGGAGGCCATCGCCGAGCGCGTCCCCGCGCATGTCGTCGGTGACGGCGTGCACACGGTCGCCGAGCTGGTCGACATCACCAACGCCGACCCGCGCCGCGGCGTCGGGCACGAGAAGATCCTGACCCGGATCACGGTCAACAACGCCGCCCGCCAGCTCGTCCGCGACCAGGGTTTCGAGCTGGACGACGTACCGCCGGAGGACGTGATGGTGAAGCTCACGCTCACCGGCAACATGTCCACCGGTGGCATCTCCATCGACCGGACCTGGGAGGCGCACCCGGAGAACGTCGAGATCGCCGAGGAGGCGGCCCGGATGATCGGGCTCGACATCGCCGGCATCGACTTCATCTGTCCCGACATCACCCAGCCGGTGCGCGAGACCGGCGGCGCGATCTGTGAGGTCAACGCCGCCCCGGGCTTCCGGATGCACACCAACCCGACGATCGGCGAGCCGCAGTACATCGCCAAGCCGGTCGTCGACATGCTGTTCCCGCCCGGCGCGACCAGCCGGATCCCGATCGTCGCGGTGACCGGCACGAACGGCAAGACCACCACCTCACGGATGATCAGCCACGTCTTCAAGGGCATGGGCCGCAAGGTCGGCATGACCTCGACCGACGGCATCGTGATCGACGAGCGGCTGGTGATCCGCGCCGACGCGTCCGGCCCGAAGTCGGCCCGGATGGTGCTCCAGAACCCGCGCGTCGACTTCGCGGTCTTCGAGGTGGCCCGCGGCGGCATCCTGCGGGAGGGCCTCGGCTACGAGCGCAACGACATCGCCGTGGTGCTGAACGTGCAGCCCGATCACCTCGGTCTGCGCGGGATCGACACCCTCGAGCAGCTCGCCGACGTGAAGGGCGTGCTGGTCGAGGCCGTGCCCCGCACCGGGTACGCCGTACTGAACGCCGACGACCCGCTGGTGCGCAAGATGCGGCGCAAGTGCTCGGGCCAGGTGGTGTGGTTCAGCATGGCCGAGCCGGGCAGCGAGGTCCGCGACTACATCGAGGGCCACTGCCGTCGCGGCGGCCGCGCGGTCGTCCTGGAGCGCTCCGACCTCGGCGACATGATCGTGGTCAAGCACGGCCGCCGGTCGATGCAGCTGGCCTGGACACACTTGCTTCCGGCAACCTTCGGCGGCCGGGCGATGATGAACGTGCAGAACGCGATGGCCGCCGCGGCCGCCGCGTTCGCGGCCGGCGCGCCGCTGCACGACATCCGGCAGGGCCTGCGGACGTTCAACACGTCGTACTACCTCTCCCCCGGCCGGCTGAACGAGATCGACGTTGACGGCCGCACCGTGATCGTCGACTACTGCCACAACGCGCCCGCGATGCGGATGCTCGGCGACTTCGTGGACCGGCTCGGCGAGAGCCTGAACGCCTCGTCCGAGCTCGGCCGGCCGTCGCGGATCGGCGTGATCGCGACCGCGGGCGACCGGCGCGACGAGGACATCCTCGAGCTCGGGGAGGTCGCGGCCCAGCACTTTGACGTACTGATCGTCCGTGAGGACGCGCGGCTGCGCGGCCGCCAGCGCGGCGAGCTGGCCGACCTGATCCAGACCGGCGTCCGGCGCGCGATGGAGAACGGCGCCCGGTGCCGTCAGGTCGAGACGGTGATCGACGAGCTGACCGCGATCCGGCATGCGCTGGCTCGGTCGAACCGCGGCGACCTGGTCGTCCTGTGCGTCGACCAGCACCAGACCGTCCTGACCGAGCTCGAGTCCGTCTCGCATCTCGCCCAGGCCGGTGCGCGCTCGGGCGACGAGGGCGGCGACCCCGACTTCGTCAAGCCTGCCGAGGAGGCCGACGTACCGGCGGAGTGATCAACTGGCGGAACTCGGGAGGGTGCAGGGTCGTTGGCCGTTGCGTGAAGATGAAGTTGCTGGCGGCCACGATCGCTGTCGCTCTCCCGGTCCTGCTCTCGTCCTGCGGCTCTCCGGAGACTCCCAAAGCTGCGGTTGCGGAGACTCCGCGCGTCCTGGTCGAGGACGCCTGGGTGCGGGCGACGGTCGGCACCAAGGACACCACGATGACCGCGGCCTTCATGGCGCTGACCAACCCCGGCAACGCCGACATCAAGTTGATCTCGGCAACGTCGCCGGTCGCGGGCATGGTGCAGCTGCACGAGATGGCGATGAAGGACGGCAAGATGGTGATGCAGGAGAAGGCAGGCGGCGTCACCGTCCCCGCCACTTCGCACGCGCATCTCTCCCCCGGCGGCGACCACATCATGCTGATGGGCCTGAAGAAGGCGCTGAGGCCCAGTGACGAGGTCCCGCTCAGGCTCACATTCTCCGACAACACCACGCATGACCTCACGGTGCCGGTGAAGGCATTCACGGAAGAAGAAGAGCACTACCACCCCACGCCGACGCCCAAGTGAAGCCATCGCGCCGGCAACTTTTCGGGTACGCCGGTGCAGCCGCCGCCGGCGCTGCGGCCGGCGGCGCCGCGGTCGTTGCCTTCGACAAGGAACCACCCGTACCCGCACCGGTCAGCCGGCTGATCTCCCCGTACGGCGACCACCAGCCGGGGATTGTGGCGGCCGCGCCGCGGCATGGCGAGTTGGTGGCGTTCACGCTGTTGCCGTCCACCGACAAGGCAGCACTTGCCCGGTTGATGCGGTTGTGGTCGGCGGATGTCGTTGCGCTAGGCAACGGTCGGCCGGCGCCCGGGGACACTGCGCCGGAGCTGGTGACAGCCAACGTGCGGTTGACGACGACGGTCGGGTTCGGAGCGCGGGTGTTCGAGTTGGCCGGGCAGAAGGCGGCGGCGCCGGATGATCTACCGGTGATGCGGCATGACCGGCTGCAGGCGGCGTGGTCGGGCGGTGACCTGCTCATCTTCGTCGGCGCCGACGACGAGCTGAGCGTCGTCCACGCCGTACGGCGCTTTGTCGCGGACGCGAAGCCGTTCGCGACGCCGGTCTGGCGGCAGAGCGGCTTCTGGAACAGCACCGGCCCCGACGGGCAACCGGTGACCGGCCGCAACCTCTTCGGTCAGGTCGACGGCACCGGCAACCCGGCCGTCGGTACGCCCGAGTTCGACGCGACCGTGTGGACGGCCGACGGCGGCACGACCCTCGTCGTACGGCGGATCCAGCTCAACCTCGACACCTGGGACGAGCTCACCCGCTCCGAGCAGGAACGCGCGGTCGGCCGCAAACTCAGCACCGGCGCACCGCTCACCGGCACCGCCGAACACGACGAGCTCGACCTCGACGCGCGCGACGCCGACGGCCGCCCGCTGATCGCCGCGAACGCCCACGCGCGACTGTCCCACCACTCCGAGAACGACGGCCGCCGGATCTTCCGCAAGGGCCTCAATTACGTCCACGACACCGGCACGAAGCGTGAGTCCGGTCTGATCTTCCTCAGCTACCAGGCTGACATCGCCGGTCAGTTCCTCCCGCTACTGGCCCGCCTGGACGCCGCCGACGCGCTCAACGAATGGACCACGACGATCGGCTCCGCCGTCTTCGCGATCCCGCCCGGCTTCCAGCCCGGCGGCTGGCTGGGGCAAAAACTTCTCGGCTGAGGTGCGGATCACCGCCGACGGGATCCGTTAGCCCGCGCGGAAGCTCAGGAACTTCGTGCTGGGGTAGCTGTGGAAGTTGTTGGCCGGCTCCAGCGAGGCAGGACCGCTGCAGTCGGCGGTGCGATACAGCAGGACATCCTCGGCCGACCAGTTGAACAGCGACCCGGGAGCGAAGGCGAGCTGGGTGCAAGCAGCGGGCACGTCGGTGTAGATCAGCGACTTGCCACCGAAGCTGGTGGTTTCGTAGAAGCAGGCCAGGCCGGGCTCGCAAGCAGTGCTCTCCGAGTACGCCGACGCGGGGGTCGCGGTGGCGGCGAGCAGCAAGGTGGTGGCAGCGGCGCCGAGCAGGATGTGACGGTTCACGGAAGACTCCTGGTGAGAGAAGGACGGTTCTCCGACACCGACGAGCTTATGGTTGAACCTTCACTCAGACTGCGCTTTCCGGCGTGTTGCGGCGGGAGAGCAGGCGGCGGCGCGGCTCGTCGCGGTCGATCCAGTCCAGGTCGTCACCCAGTACGGCGTCGTTCGGCCGGTCGGCGAACGGGTCGGGCGGCGGCGGGACCGGCGGCAGGGCGCGGAGCTTCAGCGCGACCATCGGGATCGCGAGCAGGACGGCGACCACGAGCCAGGCGCCGTACTCACGCAGGATCGGTTCGAACGAGTTGAAGAACGCGTCCATCGCGGCGTCCACGGTCGGGTTGAAGGCCTGACCGTCGGGCGCACGCTCGATCGTCTGGATCGCGGCGACCACGCCGAAGGCGGCGAGGTACCAGGCGGCCAACGGCACCCAGAAGTACGCCGAACGCCACCCGCGCAGCCAGCAGGCGACGTACAGGAGCAGAGCGAGGCCGACGCCGACGAGCAGCCCGTTCAGTTGCCACAGCCAACGGAAGTCGGTGAGGTGGGCGGCTGGGCGCAGGGCGTACCAGGCGATCGGCAGGGCGAGCGCGAACGCGGCGACCACCGTACTTCTGGTGCCCACGGCACCGAAGATCGCGCCGAGAGCACTTGCCGCCAGCAACGAGATCAGCAGATCCCGGTCCTGCCAGGGGTTTCCGCTCAACCACCAGGCGCCCGCGGCAACGACCAGCACGACCGGTACGGCGACGCGGATCCGCGCGATCAGCAGACCCGCCAGCACTCCCCCGGCGAATCCACCGAGCAGCAACAGATCCAGCCGCGGCGGCACGAACAGCGTCGTACCGCCTGGCAGACCCTTCAGGTATCCGGCGGAGAAGCCACCCACGAACCAGGCGGCCACAGCAGCCGGGATCGACCACAGGTAGCGCATTCTCATCCCCGTCCCACCCCAACCACGGGCGGTGGGGCTAGTGCTGGGCTCTCTCGACCTTTGCCTTCAGATCTTCCGGTGTGTCGACGGTAGCTCCCTCGGACCGCAACCACCCGTCAAGACTCGCCCGATCCTGCAGAGACATCACCGCGACCACGTCACCCGGCTGCGCCTGGGCGACCAGCGACTGCGCCGCCTCGAGCTCGGTCGGGAAGGCCGGTACGTCGTCGACGCCGACCGACGCGGCTCCCTCGCGGAAGACCGCCTCGAGCTCCGACGGCGGCCGCCCGCGCAGGTACTCGCTCTTGTGCCCGATTGCGACCTGGTCGGCACCCCGCGCACCGATCGCACCCAGCGCGGAGACCATGTCGTCGGCGCGGTCGCCCGGCGAGCCGAGCGCGAGCAGCAACCGGCTGCCTTCGTGGCGGACGCCGTTCATGATCTCGAGCAGCGCTTCCAGGCCGGCCTCGTTGTGCGCGAGGTCGATCACCACGGTGAAGCCGCGCAGCGAGTACATGTTCATCCGGCCGGGGTTGTTCTCGTTCGGCGCGAACGAGCTGAGCCCGTCGATGACCGCCCCGCGCGGCAGCCCGAGCCCGAGCGCCGCTGACGCGGCCGCGAGCGCGTTCTCCACGTTGTAGTGCGACAACCCCGACAACGTCATCGGTACGTCGACGACCTTCAGCAGCGGTTCCGGATCACTGGCCTGGTCGAGCACCGTGATGAACCCGTCGAGCACCGTGGTCGCCCGGCCGCCCTCGTCGAGGACCGTACGGATCGACGGCGAGTCGGGATCGCGTGAGAACACCCAGCACTTGGCTGGTGAACCGAGTCGCATCGCGAACGTGCGCGGGTCGTCGCCGTTCACCACGCACCAGCCGCGCGGGCGGGTGATGTGGGTGATGACCGCCTTCACCTCGGCGAGCTGGTCGACGGTGTCGATTCCGCCCAGGCCGAGGTGGTCCGCGGTGACATTGGTGACGACCGAGACGTCGTTCGAGACGACGCCGACCCCGCGCCGCAGGATGCCACCGCGGGCGGTCTCGGTGACCGCGAGCTGGATCCCCGGCTGGGACAGTACCTGCTCGGCGCCGCTCGGGCCGGAGAAGTCGCCGTACTTGACCAGTTCGCCGTCGAAGTACACGCCGTCGGTGCTCGACCAGCCGACGTGCAGCCCGGCCGCGCGCCCGATGTGGGCGATCATCCGGGAGGTCGTGGTCTTGCCGTTGGTCCCGGTGACCGCGACGACCGGCACCTTGGGCCGGATGGTCGGCGGTACCTTGCCGGGCGGTTCGTTGCGAACCCGCTCACCGACGGACGCCATCAGCTCCGGCAGGTGCTCGGCGCCGAACGCGTCCAGCACCTCGACGATCGCCGCGGCCAACGCCCGAGCGCGCTGCTCGTGCGCCCACGGGAACGCGACCACGAGCCGATGGTTGTCCGCCTCCGGCCGGACCCGGACACCGATCCGGCCGATCCCGGCCTCGCGCGCGATCCGCCGTACGACGTGACCGGTGACGCGGATCGCGAACCGCTGCCGGAAGCCGGAGCCGATCCGCCCCGGCCGGGTGCTGCCCAGACCGACCGCCTGCGCGTACGCCTTCGCGGCCGGCGCCGGAGCGTCCACCAGCGTGGTCACATCGAGCGTGAGCTTGATCGCCGCACGGCTGAAGTAGAGGTTGGCGCCGTCCAGGACACGGAGCTCAACAAGGGAGGTGGGCACCCCCTCACGCTCCCATCGCGTGGTAGCCGCCGTCGACGTGAATGATCTCGCCGGTGGTGGAGGGGAAGAAGTCACTGAGCAGGGCGACGATGGTGCGGCCGGTGGGTTCCAGGTCGGTCGGGTCCCAGCCGAGCGGGGCGCGCTCGAGCCACGGCTCCTCGAACTTCTCGAAGCCGGGGATCGCCTTCGCGGCCAGCGTTTTCAGCGGGCCGGCCGAGACCAGGTTGCAGCGGATGCCCTGGGCGCCGAGGTCGCGGGCCAGGTACCGGCTCGTCGACTCCAGCGCTGCCTTGGCCACGCCCATCCAGTCGTAACCCGGCCAGGCCACGGTCGCGTCGAAGGTCATCCCGACGACACTGCTACCGCGGGGCATCAACGGCGCGCAGGTGGTGGCCAGCGACTTCAGCGAGTACGCCGAGACGTGCACCGCCTGCGCCACGTCCTCCCACGGGCCGTCGAGGAACTTGCCGCCGAGAATCGTCTCCGGGTTCCCGTACGCGATCGAGTGCACGACGCCGTCGAGACCGTCGACGTGCTCGCGCACGGCGTCCGGCAGCGCGGCCAGGTGCTCGGGGTTCGTGACGTCCAGCTCGAGCACCGGCGGCTCGGTCGGCAGGCGTTTCGCGATCCGTTTGGTGATGCTCAGCGCGCGGCCGAAGTTCGAGATCAGCACGGTGGCGCCCTGTTCCTGCGCCACCTTGGCCGTCGCGAAGCCGATCGAGGAATCCAGCGTGACCCCGGCGACCAGGATCCGCTTGCCGTCGAGGATGCCCACCGGCGTCCCCCTTCTCAAGAGTGGTGTCAGTTGCCCATGCCGATGCCGCCGTCGACCGGGATCACCGCACCGGTGATGTACCCGGCCTCCTCGGAGGCGAGCCAGCGGACCGCGTGCGCGATCTCCTCGGTCAGGCCGAACCGGCCGAGCGGGATCTGGCTCAGGTACTGCTTGGAGGTCTCTTCCGGCAGTACGGCGGTCATGTCGGTCTCGACGAATCCCGGCGCGACCACGTTGGCCGTGATGCCGCGGCTGCCGAGCTCGCGCGCGATCGACCGGGCCATCCCGACCAGACCGGACTTGCTGGCCGCGTAGTTCACCTGCCCGGCCTGGCCGAGCAGACCGACCACCGAGGAGATGAAGACGATCCGGCCCTTGCGCAGCCGCAGCATGCCCTTGGCCGCGCGCCGGGCGACCCGGAACGACCCGGTCAGGTTGGTGTCGATGACGGCGTCCCAGTCGTCGTCGGACATCCGCAGCAGCAGGGTGTCGCGAGTGATGCCGGCGTTGGCCACCAGCACCTCGACCGGACCCTGCTCCTCCTGGATCGCCTCGAACGCGGCGTCGACCTGCTCCTGGTCGGTGATGTCGCACTTGACGCCGAAGAAGCCTTCCGGCGGCGGGCTGCTGTTG
Source organism: Kribbella sp. NPDC005582 (assembly GCF_040605415.1). Taxonomy (NCBI): domain Bacteria; kingdom Bacillati; phylum Actinomycetota; class Actinomycetes; order Propionibacteriales; family Kribbellaceae; genus Kribbella; species Kribbella sp. NPDC005582. Next base: position 366,839 of record NZ_JBEXCU010000006.1, on the reverse strand, counting down.
TAGGTGACAGCGACCTGGTCACCGGCTTCCTTGAACGCTGTCGCGATCGCCAGCCCGATCCCGCGGTTGCCACCGGTCACCAGCACAGACCTGCTCACAAAGACTCCTCACCCGTCGCCAGTCGTAGCCGAACGCTATCCTCAGGAGTCTTCGAGCCGGAAACCGACCTTCAGTCCGACCTGGTAGTGGTCGATCCGGTTGTCGACGATGTGGCCGCGGATCTGGGTCACCTCGAACCAGTCCAGGTGCCGCAGGGTCTCGCCGGCCCGGGTGATCGCGTTCGTGATCGCCTCGTCGACGCCCTCCTTCGACGTACCGACGATCTCCGTGACTCTGTAGGTCCGATCCGTCATCAGGCTTCCTTCCGTAGCGGCGTACCGTGGGTGATGGTGAGGAGGATAGATGTCGAAACGTCGTGAACGGTCCGGCGAAACGGTCATTTCGGTGACGAGTGCGCAGCCCGGCCGTTCCGAGGACCTGGACACCCGCATCGTCCGGTACGCCGCGATGATGGGACTGCGGGTCGCCTGCTTCGTGCTGGCCGTCTTCACGCCCTCGCCGTGGCGCTGGCTGTTCGTCGTCGGAGCCGTGTTCCTGCCGTACTTCGCGGTGGTGCTGGCCAACGTCGCGAAGACCGCGACCCAGGACAGCGGCACGCCGTACGTCGCTCCGCAACGGCCGGCGCTGGACGTCGCCCCGGGCCCGGTGATCACCGTCGATCCGGACCCCGAACCGGTGCAACAGACCGACACCGAAAAGTGATCTGTGCCGGGACTGGAAAGTTCGCCGGGTTCCGTGTCAGAATCTCCCGCGTGCGCTGAAGTTCACCGTTGGAATTCAGCCTCTTGATGCGGCGTCGGACGGCTCCCCCCGTGGCTGTCCGACGTCGCTTCATTTGTGCCCGGGACAAATCTTTACCCAGGCTTTTGATTGTTGAGGGATCAGGAATCCATGCCCGAGATCTGTTCCGCGAAGGACTGCCGTACCGCTGCGACCTGGGCGTTGCTGTGGAACAACCCGAAGATCCACACGCCGGACCGGCGCAAGACCTGGCTGGCGTGCGACGAGCACAAGGCGAGCTTGTCGGACTTCCTCGACCGGCGCGGATTCCTGCGCGACGTCGAGCCATTCACGAACTCGTAGAGAAAAAGAGAATTTCCGCTTATCCGCCGATGGCGGACATCGGGCGCACCGGTTGCAGGAACGCGGGATCGTTGATCCCGTGCCCGGGGAGTTTCTTCCACATCGCCCGCCGCCAGCGATCGGCGAGTTCCGCGTCGTCGGCGCCGGAGCGCAGCGCGGCGCGCAGATCGGATTCGGTCCGGGCGAACAAACAATCCCGGATCTGACCATCGGCCGTCAGCCGGACGCGGTCGCAGTCACCACAGAACGGCCGGGTGACCGACGCGATGATGCCGACCGTCTGCGGGCCGCCGCGGACGCTGAAGATCTCGGCCGGCGCACTACCGCGGGCCGCCGCGTCGGTGGGCTGCAGGCCGAACGGCACACTGAGTTGCTCGAGGATCTCGTCCGCCGTCACCATCGTGGCCCGGTCCCAGCCGTGCTGCGCGTCCAGCGGCATCTGCTCGATGAACCGCAGCTCGTAGCCGTGCTCCAGGCAGAACTCCAGCAACTCCGGCGCGTGGGTGTCGTTGATACCCCGCATCAGGACGGCGTTCACCTTCACCGGCTTCAGTCCGGCCTCCTGCGCGGCGGCCATCCCGGCCAGCACATCCTTCAGACGATCCCGCCGAGTCAGCTCCACGAAAGTATCGGGCCGGATGGTGTCCAGACTCACATTCACCCGATCCAGCCCGGCGGCCTTCAAGGCCACCGCCTGGCGGGCCAGCCCGATTCCGTTCGTCGTCAGTGACACCTCGGGCCGTGGCTCGAGTGCCGTTGTCTGCTCGACGATGCCGACGAGGCCGCGGCGCAGCAGCGGCTCACCGCCGGTGAAGCGGATCTCCCGGACACCGAGCCGCGTCACCGCGATCCCGACCAGGCGAACGATCTCGTCGTCGGTCAGGAGCTCCGGCTTGGCGAGCCAGTCGAGGCCCTCTTCCGGCATGCAATAGGTGCAGCGCAGGTTGCAACGGTCGGTCAGCGAGACCCGCAGGTCCGTCGCGACCCGGCCATAGGTGTCAGCCAGGCCTGTCTGCGTCGTCTCCTCGGTCGCCGTCACACGGCCCAGAGTACGTGCCGGACGCCAGGGGTTTCAGGCCATGGCTTAAGTTCGAGACGTGCGTCGACTGATGAACGTCCGGTGGCTCGGCGCCGCGCTGACGATCCTGGTTCTGGCCGCGGTCTGTATTCAGCTCGGCCGCTGGCAGCTGCATCGGCTGCACGACCGGGAAGCACGCAACGAGGTGACCCGGTCCAACCTGGCCGCTCCGCCGGCGCCGCTCGACCAGATCGTCGGCCCACAGGCCGTCGTCGGCGACCAGCACGCCTGGCGGACCGCGGTCGTCACCGGCCGCTTCGACGCTTCCCAGCAGATAGTTCTGCGCTATCGGAACGTGAACGACCGGCCCGGATTCGAGATCGTCACACCGCTCGTCCTTCCCGACGGGAAGGCGATCCTGGTCGACCGAGGCTTCCTCGCCCGCCAGGCCGCGGAGCTCGCGCCGAACCACATCCCCGCCGTACCGGCTGGTGAGGTGACGGTCACCGGGCGGCTGCGGCGCAGCGAGCGCGGCGGGCACACCAACGGCGGTACGCCGGACAACGGCACCGCGCGGCTGATCAACGGACCCGAGTACGCCAAAGCTCTCAACCTGAACCTGTACGACGGGTATCTGACCGTGGACAGCCAGGTACCGGCCAACGACCCGGCGTTCGGGAAGTTCCCCGGACCCGAGATCGACAGCGGACCGCACTTCTTCTACGCCCTGCAGTGGTTCCTGTTCGCGATCCTCGCGGTCGGCGGGCTGATCTACTTCACCCGCCGCCCGGCCGTCGACGCGGCCGGCGAGGTTGTTGCCGAGCGCAACGAAACCCCGGAACCCGCCGCGCCCCGGGAATGAATCGAACGCTTGCCGTCGGCCCCGAACTTCTCGAGGTGCGGAGCTTGCGGGGGTGAGGCAGGATGGTGCCGTGGACCTTGGACTGCGCGACCGTATCTACATCGTCACCGGTGCCAGCACCGGCCTCGGCTTCGCCACCGCGAAGGCACTGGCCGCCGACGGCGCCCGGCTCGTCATCTCCAGCCGGAGCGAGGAGAACATCAACCGGGCCGCCGCCGAGCTCGGCGAGAACGTGGTCGGCATCCCGGTCGACAACGCCGACCCGGAGAGCGCCGAGCGGCTCGCCGCCACCGCGATCGCCAAGTGGGGCGCCCTGCACGGCGCCCTGATCAGCGTCGGCGGACCGAAGCCCGGCAGCGCGCTCGACTCCGACGAGTCCGACTGGACGGCGGCCTTCAACAGCGTCTTCCTCGGTGGGCTGCGGATCGCCAAGTCGGTGGCCCGCGCGGGCTCGGACGGTACGTCGATCGCCTTCGTCTTGTCCACGTCGGTGAAGGCCCCGATCCCCGGCCTGGCCATCTCCAACGGTCTGCGCCCCGGCCTGGCGATGGTCGCCAAGACCCTGGCCGACGAACTCGGCCCGAACGGCGTCCGCGTCAACAGCCTGCTGCCCGGCCGGATCGCCACCGACCGGCTGCGCGAGCTCGACGGCAAGGGCGGCGATCCCGAGGTGGCCCGCCGCAGCGCCGAGCGCACCATCCCGCTGCGCCGCTACGGCGACCCCGACGAGTTCGGCCGTGTGGCCGCCTTCGTCCTCTCCCCCGCCGCGTCGTACCTGACCGGCGCCGTCATCCCCGTCGACGGCGGCGCCCTCCGCTCCCTGTAGGAAGTGAGATCTTCACACCAGTTCTTGGTAATTCCTCGCGTAGATCACAGAGGCGCTGTTATCTTCTAACAACCTCATTCGCCCCCTTTGGAGGGAACTGACCTATGCGACGAACCAAGATCCGCACGGCCGGCGTACTGCTCGGCACCCTGACTCTGATGGTCACCATGACCGGCGTCGCGAACGCCGCCTCCTTCAGCTACGGCGCCTACGAGGGCGGCGGCTACGGGCTCTGGCAGCAGGACCCGGGAGAAGACCCGCGGCCGTTCCACAGCGGGACTGCCCCCGGGGACGCGATCGCCGCGTGCGACATAGAGGCGGACGGGTGGGGAATCGAGGTGCGGCTGGACATCGGCCGCAACGGCACCATCGACCGCAAGATCAGCACCCGAGGCCATGCCGCCGAGTGGTGTTCGGGCTGGGCCAGCGGCGACATCCCTGAGGGCACCCCGGTCCGGGTCTGGGTCGTGAAGGTCAACGGCACCACCGACTACCACCCGGTGTACAAGGACGGCACCGCCTAGTCCTTCGGGCGGTCTTTGTCCTTGGAGGGTTGGACGCGCTTGGGCTCGCCGGGCATCTTCGGATACTCCGGCGGGTAGGGCAGGTCGGCCTCGCCGTGGTCACGCTCGTGCTTGGCCGACAGCTCCAGCAGCGATTCCAGCGAGAAGGCCTGCTCGCCGACCGCGGCGTGCAGGTCACCGACCTCGGCGAACCGGGCCGGCATCGTGAGCACATCGAAATCGTCCGGTACGACGTCCTCGAGCTCCTCCCAGCGCAGTGGCGCCGAGACCCGGGCGCGCGCGTTGGGACGGACCGAATAGGCCGAGGCGATGGTCCGGTCCCGGGCCATCTGGTTGTAGTCGATGAAGATGCGCTCGCCGCGTTCTTCCTTCCACCAGTTGACCGTGACCTGGTCGGGTAGCCGCTTGGACAGCTCGCGCCCGAGCGCGATCACGGCCCGGCGCGCCTGGACGAAGTCCCAGCGCGGCTCGATCGGCACGTAGACGTGCAGACCGCGGCCACCCGAGGTCTTCGGGAACCCTTCCAGGCCGTGCTCCGCGAGCAGCTCACGCAGCGCCGGGGCAACAGCGACCGCACTCTTGAAGTCCGTCCCCGGTTGCGGGTCGAGGTCGATCCGCAGCTGGTCGGGATTGTCGAGGTTCGGCCGGCGGACCGGCCAGGGGTGGAAGGTCAGCGTCCCCAGGTTGACCGCCCAGGCCACCACGGCCAGCTCGGTCGGGCAGACCTCGTCGGCCGGCCGGCCACTCGGGAACTTGATGGTCGCCGTCTCCACCCACTCGGGCGCTCCCTTGGCGACCCGCTTCTGATAGAACGCGTCGCCGCGGTTGTCGGCCCGGGTGGAGAGCTTCGCGCCCTCGAACCAGCCGCCGGGCCAGCGCTCCAGCGTGGTCGGCCGGTCCCGGAGCGCGCCCAGGATGCCGTCGCCGACCGCGACGAAGTAGTTCACGATGTCGAGTTTGGTCAGCCCGCGGTCCGCGAAGTACGGCTTGTCCGGGTTGCTCACCCGCACCTGCCGCCCGCCGATCTCGAGCTCGATCGCCTTGGTCGCCGCCATGCGGTGACGCTACCGCCCAGGACGGACAATCGAGGGAATTACGGCGGAAAGGCAACTTTTCGCAAACCCTGGCCACGCCGGGTAACTGGGCGGTAACGTACACGCACTTCGTTCCTGGGGCGTGAGGCCTCCGGGACGCTTCTTGAAGGAGCGCGAGGATGAACAGATCCGCCCTGTTCGCCGCTGCCACCGCAGTTGCGACCACTACCGCCCTCGGGCTGACCTCGGCCACCACCGCCACCGGTGCGCCCACGGCAGCCCCTCTCCCCACTCCGGCAGCCGCCGTCGCCCGGGCCAAGGCAGCCGTCGGCGACAACCTCGCCGGGCTCAAGGCCACCGCCGCCGACGCGTTCGCCGTCCGGGACGTGATCGTCGACAAGTCCGGCGCCACCCACGTCCGGATGGACCGCACGATCGGTGGGTTGAAGGTCCTCGGTGGCGACGTCGTCGTCCACCAGGCCGCCGACGGCGCCTGGAAGGGCGCGAGTGTGACCCTGACCAAGAGCGCGAACGTCGACCGGACGCCGAAGGTCAGCATCGCCACCGCCACCGGCAAGGCGCTCGCGAAGGGCCAGAAGGCCGAAGGCAAGCCCGCCCTGGTGATCGAGGCCCGCAAGGGCGCGCCGCGCCTGGCCTACCTGGTCACCACGACCGGCACCCAGGCCGACGGGACGCCGAGCCACATCACGACCACCATCGACGCCCTCACCGGCGCCAAGCTGGTCAGCGAGCAGCACATCGAGACCGCGACCGGCGATGGCCAAAGCCTGTACTCCGGCACCGTGCCGCTGGACACCACCGCGGCCACCGGCGGCTTCACGCTGACCGACCCGGCCCGCGGCAACGGCTTCACCGGTGACGCGAACAACAAGACCGAGTCGATCCTGTGCCAGCTGTTCGGCTTCGGCTGCATCGTCCCGACAAAGTTCACCGACGCGGACAACCACTGGGGCACCGGCGCCAACGCCGACCGCGCCACCGCGGCCGTCGACGCCCACTACGGCGCCGCGACGACGTTCGACTACTACAAGAACACGCACGGCCGGAACGGCATCTTCAACGACGGCAAGGGTGTTCCGAGCCGCGTGCACTACGGCTCGAACTACGTCAACGCCTTCTGGGACGGCAAGCAGATGACGTACGGCGACGGCGACAACGTGATGGCGGGACCGCTGGTCTCGATCGACGTGGCCGGCCACGAGATGTCCCACGGCGTCACCTCGGCCACCGCGAACCTGACCTACTCCGGTGAGTCCGGCGGCCTGAACGAGGCCACCAGCGACATCTTCGGCACGCTGGTCGAGTTCTACTCCAACAAGGCCGCCGACCCCGGCGACTACTACATCGGCGAGCGGATCATGAAGGACCGCCCGGCGCTGCGCTACATGGACAAGCCGAGCAAGGACGGCAAGTCGGCCGACTGCTGGTCGTCCGGAGTCGGCAACCTCGACGTGCACTACTCCTCCGGCGTCGCGAACCACTTCGCGTACCTGCTCGCCGAGGGCACCGGCCCGAAGACCATCGGCAACCTGCCGCACAACGGCAGCACCTGCAACAACACGTCGCTGACCGGCATCGGTCACGACAAGCTCGGCAAGATCTGGTACCGCGCGCTGACCGTCTACATGACGACCAGCACCAACTACGCGCAGGCCCGGACCGCGACGCTGAACGCGGCCACCGACCTGTACGGCGCGAGCAGCCCCGAGCGGGCCGCGGTGGCCGCCACCTGGACGGCCGTCAGCGTCAACTAGCAGCTGGTGAGTTCGCCGGTCCTGCCCCACTGGGGCGGGCAGGACCGGCGAATGATCCCCCGTGTGGTTTCAGCTGTTCACGTACTGGACCTTCCGGCGGACCTGCGCGGGTGTGAGAATCCGCGACATGTCTGCCCATCTTCGACCGAGCCGCCGCCTGGGCGCGCTGGTCATCAGTTCCACACTTATCGCCTCCGGCGCGGCCGTCATCGCGGCCGCCCCGGCGGGCGCCGCCTCCACCTCGGTCGTCATCACCGAGGTGTACGGCGGCGGCGGCAACAGCGGAGCGCCGTACACGAACGACTTCGTCGAGCTGACCAACAACAGTTCCGCTCCGGTCGACCTGACCGGCTGGACGATCCAGTACGCCTCCGCGGCCGGCACTTCGTGGACCAACAAGATCACGCTCACCGGCTCGATCGCGCCCGGCGGGGTCTACCTCGCCCAGGGCGCGTCCGGCGGCGCCAACGGGCAGCCGCTGCCGACGCCGGACGCCACCGGCAGCGTGAACATGTCCGCCGCCTCCGGCAAGGTCGCCCTGGTCTCCGCGACCGCCAGCCTGACCTGTACGACGGGCTGCGCCACCGCGCCCGGCGTGGTCGACTTCGTCGGGTACGGCGCCGCCAACGACTTCGAGACCGCTGCCGCGCCAGGCACCTCGAACACGACGTCAGCCACCCGCAAGGTGCCGACCACGGACGCCGACAACAACAGCACCGAGTTCGCCGAGGTAGCGCCGTCGCCGAAGCTGCTGACCAACACTCCGCCGCCGCCGGACCCGATCGACGCGAAGATCCATGACATCCAGGGCGCCGCGCACCTGTCGCCGCTGGCCGGCAAGCTCGTCGGCAACGTCACCGGCGTGGTCAGCGCCAAGAGCAGCAACGGCTTCTGGTTCCAGGACCCGCAGCCGGACGACAACCCGGCGACCAGCGAGGGCCTGTTCGTCTTCACGAGCTCCGCGCCGACAGTCGCCGTGGGCGACGCGGTGACGGTGCAGGGCACCGTGGCCGAGTTCCGGCCGGGCGGCTCCGGCGGTACCACGAACCTCACCACGACCGAGCTGACGCAGGCCAAGATCACGGTCACCGGGACTGCCGCCGTACCGGCTCCGACGCTGGTCGGCCCGGGTGGCCGGGTGCCGCCGTCGACCGTGATCGACAACGACTCGTCCGGTGACGTCGAGACCACCGGCACATTCGATCCCGCCGAGGACGGCCTGGACTTCTGGGAGTCGCTCGAGGGCATGTGGACCGGCATCGCCAACCCCGAGGTGACCGGGCCGACCAGCTCCTTCCGCGAGCTGTCCGTCGTACCGGCGGGTTCGGGTGTCCGCACTGTTCGGGGCGGCATCGTGTCGCAGAAGACCGACAGCAACCCGGAGCGGATCCTGCTCGACGACCTGCTGACGCCGATCCCGGATGCGAAGACCGGTGACAAGCTGGCCGGAACCGTGGCGGGCATCGTCGACTACGGCTTCGGCAACTTCAAGCTGCTGCCGACCACGACGCCGACCGTGATCGACGGCGGTGTGAAGCGCGAGACGACCAAGGCGTCCTCGCCGCTGCAGGTCTCGGTCGCGACCTTCAACGTGGAGAACCTGGACCCGTCCGACGGCGACGCCAAGTTCGACGGACTCGCCCAGGCCGTGGTGAAGAACCTCGCCTCGCCCGACATCATCGGGCTGGAAGAGGTCCAGGACAACGACGGCGCGACCAACTCCGGTACGACGGCCGCCAACCTCACCCTCGACATGCTGACCGCGGCGATCGTGAAGGCCGGCGGACCGACGTACGCGTATCGCCAGATCGATCCGGTGAACAACGCCGAGGGCGGCGAGCCGGGCGGCAACATCCGGGTCGCGTTCCTCTACCGCACCGACAAGCCGGTCAAGTTCGTCGACCGCGCCGGCGGCGGTTCCACGGTCGCGACCACGATCACGACCGACCGGTTCGGCCGGCCGCACCTGAGCGCCTCTCCCGGCCGCGTCGACCCGGCCAACCCGGCCTGGGCCGCCACCCGGGTCCCGCTCGCGGGCGAGTTCACCTGGCACGGGCAGAGCCTGTTCGTGGTGGTCAACCACTTCAGCTCCAAGGGCGGCGACACGCCGCTGTGGGGCCGGACCCAGCCGCCGGTCCAGTCGTCCGCGCCGAAGCGGCACCAGCAGGCGCAGGCCGTCCGCGGCTTCGTCGACCAGATCTTCGCTCACGACAAGGGCGCGAACGTGATCGTGCTCGGTGACCTGAACGACTTCGACTTCTCCGAGACCACCGACATCCTGGTCGGCTCGGGCAAGACCGCGCTGATCGACATGCCCCGGACGCTGCCGCTCAAGGAGCGCTACAGCTACGTGTTCGAGGGCAACAGCCAGATCCTCGACCAGATCCTGATCTCGAAGAACCTGCAGCCGGCCTCGTCGTACGACGTGGTGCACATGAACGCGGAGTTCCCCGACCAGATCAGCGACCACGACCCCCAGGTGGTGCGGGTGATCCCGCTGCCGTCCTGGATCCGGTAGGTATTGCCGCAGTCTTACGTGTCGGCGGTGGCGCGGGGTTTTCCTTGCGCTACCGCCGATACTTATGAGGTGACTGATTCCACCAAGCAGTACGCCGTTCAGAAGTCCGAAGCGGAGTGGAAGGCGCAGCTGTCCCCCGCGGAGTTCCAGGTGCTGCGCAAGGCCGGTACGGAGCGACCCTTCACCGGTGAGTACACCGACACCAAGACCGTCGGTGTCTACAAGTGCCGGGCGTGTGACGCCGAGCTGTTCCGGAGCGAGACGAAGTTCGACTCGCACTGCGGCTGGCCGTCGTTCTTCGCCCCGCTCGCCGAGGACCGAGTCGAGTACATCACCGACACCACGCTCGGGATGAAGCGCGTCGAGGTGCGCTGCGCGAACTGCGGCTCGCACTTGGGCCACGTGTTCGAGGGCGAGGGCTACGGCACCCCGACCGACCAGCGCTACTGCATCAACAGCGTCAGCCTGACTCTCGCTCCCCAGTAGACTGCTGCGGTGCTGGATGTCCTGGGTGCTGAGCAGGCGTGGGAGGTGCCGGGGGCCTGGGTGACGGCCGTCCGGCAGAGGTTGCACGGCTGGGGTCACGACGCGCGGTCGTTGCGGCCGCTGCGCCCGGATGCCTTCGCGGGGTTCGCGAAGGGGACCCCGGCCGCGGTGTGGTTCACCCACCAGGTCGCCCCGCTGCTCGCGGGGTGGATCCCGGTGCTGCACGGCCCGTACGCCGATCTCGGCGCCGAACTGACGCGTGAGTTCCAGCGGCCGACGTACCGGGTCGGCGGAGCCGGGCACATCGTCCAGATCGCCGCGACCGACTGGCCGCTGCAGGTGATCGCGGGCGCGCAAGGATTCCGCGAGCCCAACCGGCGGCACGCGGTCGAGGTGTCCCGGGACGTCGTCGCGATGTTCCTGGACGCGCCGCCGCTGGCCGCACGCGCGAAGGCGCTGACTGCCGTGTTCGACCGAATCCTCGCGGACCGCGAGGCGATCCACCTGCACACGACCGCGGACTATCCGGCGATCGTGCAGTACTGGCGGACGTCGGCGCTCACGGAGGCGGAGCGCGTCGTACTGCCGGAGCTGTCCGGCCCGAACGCTGCGCTGCGCTATTCGCTCAACTCCCTGCGGGACGCGCACGCCAAGCTGCTGATGGCGATTCCGGATGACGATGCCGGTGACTTTGCGCAGCTGATGGCCGGGATGGTCCTGGCCGGTCGGCTGAGCAGCCTGCCGCCGGCCGTCGCGCAGATCCTCGGCCCGGCCGCACAAGACGTCGAAAAGGCCTTCGCCTCCGCGCGGACCGGCTTCCGGCCGCAGGCCTGGCTGTCGACCAACACTGATTGGCTGGCGCGCGCCGTACGGCATGATCAGCGCGCGACCGCCCGCATGTGGGCCGCGGCGGCCACCCGGGTCTCGATGCACCTGTCCGGCGCGCTAAACGACGGGCCGTGGCCGGACCCGCAGATCCCCGATCTCGACGCGCTCTTCCGGCTCCTCGACCGGGACCGTCGGCCGATGGCGGCGGTCGAGCAGACCGAGGTCTCGCTCTCGTCCGCCTGGGACAACGCACAGCCGAGCAACCCCGCGGAGAAGCCGAAGCCCGCCGTACTCGGGCCGGTTGACTTCACCAACGACCCGCTCGCCGAGCTCGACTCGCTGGTCGGGCTGGAGTCGGTGAAGGACTCGGTGCGCAAGATGGTCGCCGAGGTGAAGACCAACCTGCGCCGCCAGGAGCTCGGCCTGCCGAGTCACGAGCGGGCCCGGCACATGGTCTTCGTCGGCAAACCCGGTACGGCGAAGACGACGATCGCGCGGCTGCTGAGCCGGATCTACCACCAGCTCGGCGTCCTGGAGAAGGGGCACGTGGTCGAGGTCGACCGCTCCGACCTGGTCGGCTCCAGCACCGGTACGACGGCGCCGATGACCGCGGAGAAGTTCCGCGAGGCGATCGGTGGCGTGCTGTTCGTCGACGAGGCGTACACGCTGGTCCCGGAGAACAGCCCGGGTGACTACGGCCTGGAGGCCATCGCGACGATCCTGAAGCTGATGGAGGACCACCGCAACGACTGCATCGTGATCGTCGCTGGGTATCACCGCGAGATGCAGCGGTTCATGGAGTCGAACACCGGTCTGGCGTCACGGTTCCCGAAGCTGCTGTCGTTCGCCGAGTACGACACCAACCAGCTGGTCGCGATCTTCGAGCTGCAGGCGCGGTACAAGGGCATGACGTACAGCGACGACGTACTGGACGTGGTCCGGTCGATCATTCCGCCGTCGCCGCGAGGTCACAACTTCGGCAACGGCCGCTTCATCCGCAACGTGCTCGAAGAGGCGATCTCGAACCAGGCGACCCGGTTGTCCGCCCGCGACCCCGACAGCCTGACCGAGAAGGACCTCCGCGAGCTACTGCCCGAGGACGTCCGTCCGCCGATGTCGATGCGCGCCGAGGACTACCTCTTCCAGAAGCCCGGCACTTAAATCGGGGTGGCGAGCGCTACCGGGTTGCCCTCGGGATCGGCCAGGTAAGCCTGGCGCTCGCCCCACGGCATCGTGGCCGGCTCCTGGAGCACCGGGTGCCCGGCCGCGCGGAAGACCGCGACCTCGGCCTCGACGTCGTCGACGTACACGAAGAGCTCGAAGCGCGGCGCCGTACCGACGGTGATGCCGAGAGTCGCCTCCGGCCAGCTGGAGTCGGCGATTCCCAGTGAGGAGTCGCCGCGCTCCAGACCGACGTAGTGCGGGTCGCCCTCGAGCGGGAACTGGTACGTCATCTCGTAGCCGAGGAGCGCGTAGAACTCGACCGACCGCCGGACATTGCTCACGTAGAGCACCGGGAACGCCTTGCGCTGCATGTCAGGCCAGGTTGGCGATCAGCTCGCCCAGCTCGGTCCGCTTGCCGGTGTAGAACGGCACTTCCTCGCGGACGTGCCGGCGGGCGGTGGAGGCGCGCAGGTCGCGCATCAGGTCGACCATCCGGTGCAGCTCGTCGGCCTCGAAGGCCAGCATCCACTCGTAGTCGCCGAGGGCGAACGAGGCGACCGTGTTGGCCCGGACGTCCGGGTAGCCGCGCGCCATTTTGCCGTGCTCGGCGAGCATGAACCGGCGCTCCTCGTCGGGGAGCAGGTACCACTCGTAGGAGCGGACGAACGGGTAGACGCAGACGTACGCCCGCGGCTCCTCGTCGGCCAGGAAGGCCGGGATGTGGCTCTTGTTGAACTCGGCCGGGCGGTGCAGCGCGAGCTGCGACCAGACCGGTGCCAGGTGCCGGCCGAGGCGCGAGCGGCGCAGCGCGTGGTACGCCTTCTGCAGCGCGTCCGAGGTCGGAGCGTGCCACCAGACCAGGAAGTCGGCGTCGGCGCGGAAGCCCTCGACGTCGTAGATCCCGCGGATCACCACGTCGTCGGCGGCCAGCTTGCCGACCAGCTCGGACAGCTCCGCGGTCAGCTCGTCGCGGTCCGCGTCACCGAGCGGGGTCTCCACTTTGAAGACCGACCACATCGTGTAGCGGATCACATTGTTGAGCTCGCGGGCCTTCGGCTTCTCCGTCACGGGACCATTCTCTCCAATGAATCGGTGAAACCACGCACCCGGGTGGCCGCTCTCACACCCGAGGCCACGCAGGCCGCGATCCCGACACCCCGGTACGCCGCCCCGCAGACGGCCAGCCCCGGGAGCTCGTCGACCGCTGCCTCGACCCGCGCGACCCGGTCGAGGTGACCCACGGCGTACTGCGGAAGGCCACCGCCCCACCGGGTGACGATCGAGCCGACGATCGGTCCCTCGAGGCCGATCGCCCGCTTCAGGTCGGCCGCAGCCAACCGCACAAGCTCCTCGTCCGACCGTTGCAGCACGTACTCCTCGCCGAGCCGGCCGACCGAGGTCCGCAGTACGGCGAGCTCTCCCCCGGCGTCGGTCGACCACTGCCACTTGGCATGTGAGTACGTCGACGCCTTGATGGTCCGCTCCTCGACCGACGGGACCAGGAAGCCGGAGCCGGTCGCGTCGGCCGGCCAGTCGGTCTTGCGGACGGCGAGCGTGATGATCGCCATACTCGCGTACTCGATCGCGGCCAGTTCGGTCGATGCCGTGGGCACCAATTCGGCCAGCATCCGGCTCGCGGGCGCGGCCGGCGTCGCGACGATCACCGCGTCCGCGGTCAGATGCGTCGGCGCCGGAACCGGGCCTGCTTCCAACGCATAGCCGTCTGGGGTGCGGGTGATTCGCCGTACGGTGAGTTGGCGCTGGATCACGACACCGCGGGCGAGCAGGTCCTGCTCCAGCGCGGCGATCAGCCGGTTCACACCACCGACGATTCCAGCGAACACCGGCTGGCCGGCTCGCTTCTGCCCAGCTTCGCGCAGCTCGGCCGTGGCGGCGAGCAGGCTCGGCGCCGTCCGCAACTTCGCATACAGATCCGGTACGGCGGCAGCCAGCGAGATCTCGTCCGCCTTACCCGCGTACACCCCGCCCAGCAGCGGGTCGATCAGCTTGTCGGTCACCGCCGAACCCATGCGCTCGGCAACGAACCGACCGATCGCCACGTCCTCTTCGAGCGCAGGCGGCGGCAACTCCGTCTCGTGTGCGACCTGCTCGGCAGCCGCAGCTCCCAGTACGTCGGCCGTGGCAGCCGGGTCGACCGGGACACCCATCACCGTCGGCGGAATCGACCGGATCCGGTCACCGACCCACAAGCCGGCCGAAGTCGTGGCCGGATGCACCAGGTCAGCGCCGAGCCCGACCGCCTTGATCAAGTCGATCGCCTCGGGCCGGCGAGCCAGCACCGACTCGGCCCCCAGGTCCACCGGCACGCCCTCGACCTCGGCGCCCGCGAGCTTCCCGCCGAGCCGCGGCGAACCTTCGAGCACGGTGATCTGCGGCGGATTGGGCCCACTGGCCAGCGCATGCGCAGCCGCCAGCCCAGCAATTCCGCCACCAACCACAACCACCCGGCTCACAGATCCTCCAACGTCAACACGTACTGCACTTGGGGCCTCGCACCGCGTGCATCACCCGCAGGCGCGTCTCCCCGCGATTCACCGACCCGGCGGAAGCCGGCGCGCTCCATGACGGTCCACGACGCGACGTTGGCCTTTGCTGCGCCCGCGGTCAATTGGCGCAGGCCGTACTCCTTCGCCGCGATCCGCGCGATCGCCCGCACTGCGGCCGTAGCCAACCCGCGTCCCGCAGCACGCTCGGCGATCCGGTAGCCCAGCTCAGCCGACCCGTCCTCGATATCGACCAGGTTCACCCGGCCGACCACGGTGCCGTCGTCGGCTACCAGCACGTGGAACTGGCAGACGCCTTCCGTCTGCTCCGCGAGGCGGGCCTGCAGCATCTCGCTGAAGTTCGCGAAGAACTCGTCACCGCGGTCGGCGATCGAGGCGGCGAAGTACGCGCGGTTCTCGCGTTCGAAGTCGAGCAGCGCGTCGGCGTGATCCGGGGTCAACCGCGCGAGAGCGACGCCGTACCCGGGCAGCGGGGTCTCAGACTGCACGGGCAGACGTCGACTGGACGTACTTGACGATGCGGGTCAGCACCTCCGGGTCGGCATCCGGAGGGACGCCGTGACCGAGGTTGAAGATGTGCCCCGGTGCCGCTTGGCCCTCGGCGAGAATCCGGTCGATCTCCGCCTCCAGCACCTCCCAGCCCGCGTGCAGCAGGGCCGGATCGAGGTTGCCCTGCACTGGCTTCCCACCGATCCGCCGGGTGGCCTCGTCGAGCGGCACCCGCCAGTCGGCACCGACCACGTCCGCACCGGCCGCACTCATCAGGCCGAGCAGCTCTCCGGTGTTCACCCCGAAGTGGATCTTCGGTACGTCGTACGCGGAGAGGGCCTCGAAGACCTTCGCCGAGTGCGGCTGCACGAACTGCTCGTAGTCGCGCGGCGACAACGCACCGGCCCACGAGTCGAACAGCTGGATGGCCGACGCGCCCGCCTCGACCTGCGCGACCAGATAGGCGATCGCCACATCGGCGAGCCGGTCGGCCAGCGCGTGCCACAGCTTCGGGTCGCTGTGCATCAGCGCCTTGGTCTTGGCGTGGTCCTTGCTCGGCCCGCCCTCGACCAGGTACGACGCCACCGTGAACGGCGCGCCCGCGAATCCGATCAGCGGGGTCTCCCCCAGCTCCGCCGCGAGCTGCTGCACCGACTCCGTGAGATACGACACCTCGGCCGGCGTCACCGGCCGCACCGCCTCCAGTCCCGCGTGGTCCCGGATCGGGTCCGCCACCACGGGCCCGACACCGGGCTTGATCTCCACCCCGAAGCCGGTCGCCTTCAGCGGCGTCACGATGTCGGAGTAGAAGATCGCCGCGTCGACGCCGTAACGGCGTACCGGCTGCAGCGTTATCTCGACAACGAGGTCGGGGCGCATGCAGGACTCGAGCATCGTGGTCCCTTCGCGGACCGCGCGGTACTCGGGCAGCGCGCGGCCGGCCTGCCGCATGAACCACACCGGAGTGTGCGGACCGGGCTCACCGCGAGCGGCGAGCAAGAAGGGGGAACGGGCAAGCATCGAAGGCACCTGTTGATGATCCCACGCTGCACACAACGACTTTTCCGGGCCCGGCCGGTGCCGGTTTCCGCCCGCTCGCACTCGGTTACCGGCGCGTCGTCGCGGGCGTCGGTGCGTAATCAGTCGTAGGCTGCGAAGCATGGGTGCCCGCAAGCAGGTCGACGCGCCACCCGCGGAGTTCGCCGAGGCCGTGACGCAGTTACGCGGTGCCCGGTTCCGGCCAGAGGTGTTCGTCGAGGAGATGCCCGCACCGCAACGGATCGCTCCGCATGCGGCCGCGGTCAGCGCCGATGTGACGATCGAGGGCGACGATGTCGCCACCGGTCGGCTCGTCGTCCTCTACGACCCGGCCGGGAACGACGCCTGGCAGTCGACCTTCCGCTGTGTCGCGTACGTGCGCGCTGCCGTCGAACCGGAGATGGTGACGGACGCGCTGCTTGGCGGCGTGGGCTGGACCTGGCTGATCGAGGCGCTGGCCGACCGGGGTGCGGAGTACCTGGCCCCGAGCGGTACCGTCACTCGCGTGGTGTCGGAGAGCTTCGGCGGCATGGCCGACGACGAGGCGACGGCGGAGATCGAGATCCGTGCGTCCTGGAGTCCCGTGCCCGGACCTGGTGGACTGGTGGACGTGACGAAGCACGCGGAGGCGTGGGGCGAAGTGCTCTGTACGGCGGCCGGACTGCCGCCGGTTCCGCCGGGCGTGGTCGCGATGCCGACCCGGCGCGGTCAGCGGGGCCGATGAGCCAGCCCGAAGCCCAGCAGCCGCCGATCGCCGAAGAACCGGCCGTAGAGCTGCCTCTCCTCGAACTGCGCGACGGCCTGTCCGACGTCGTCGATGCCGAGCCTGCGCTGACCGAAGTCATCGACGCTTTCCGCGCCGGGAGCGGCCCGGTCGCCGTCGACGCCGAGCGCGCGTCCGGCTACCGCTACTCGCACCGCGCCTATCTGGTCCAGCTGCGTCGCGAGGGCTCCGGCTCCGCGCTGGTCGACCCGATCCCGTTCGGTGACCTGTCCGCGCTCGGTGACGCGATCATCGACGCGGAGTGGATCATCCACGCCGCGAACCAGGACCTGGCCTGCCTCGCCGAGGTCGGCATGGTTCCGCGCAAGGTCTTCGACACCGAGCTGGCCGGCCGGCTGCTCGGCTACCCGAAGGTCGGTCTGGCCTCGCTGGTCAGCGAGGTCCTCGGCTACCGGATGCGCAAGGAGCACTCGGCGGCCGACTGGTCCACCCGGCCGCTCCCGGCGCCCTGGCTCGTGTACGCCGCTCTGGACGTCGAGATGCTGATCGAGCTCCGAGACGCCATCGAGGCCGAGCTGCGGCGCGAGGGCAAATGGGAGTGGGCCGAGCAGGAGTTCGCCGCGATCCTGGCTGCACCGCCGCGCGAACCGAAGCCGGACCCCTGGCGCCGGACCTCGGGCATGCACCGCGTCCGCAATCGCCGCAGCCTGGCCGTCGTACGGGCGCTGTGGGAGGCTCGCGACCAGATCGCCGCCTCCGCCGACATCTCCCCCGGGCGGATCCTGCCCGACGCGGCGATCGTCGAGGCCGCGGCCGCGATGCCCGCCGACCGCGACACCCTGCAGAAGCTCACCGCGTTCAAGGGTCGCGGAGCTCACCGCCACATGCGTGTCTGGTGGGAGGCGATCGACCACGCCCGGCGACTGCCGGACACCGAACTCCCCAAACAAGGCCCCCGGTACGACGGCCCGCCGCCGGCCCGCGCCTGGGCCGACCGCGACCCCGAGGCCGCAGCGAGGCTGTCGGCCGCCCGCGCCGCCGTCTCCGAGATCGCCGAGGCGCACCGGCTGCCGACGGAGAACCTGCTCTCCCCCGACACCATCCGCCGCCTCGCCTGGGCTCCGCCCGCCGACGCCGACCTGGCCGCAGTCTCGACGTTCCTGCGCGACCACCACGCCCGCGAATGGCAGATCGGCCTCACCGCCGACGCGCTGACCGCCGCCATCGCCGTACAGCCCGCAACCCCGCTCGACTGACCTCGCCCCCGCCGTACCCGCGCCCTAGCACCCTCCGCGCACAAGAACGGAATCCGTCCGTGTTGCCCCTTCTCCGTCCGTCTACAGGCAGCAGAACGAGCGACAGCAGCGGATATCCGCTCGTGTTGCCCCGGGTCAGACCTGGGGGCGGTAGAGCGAGTTCTGGACGTAGGTCATGGCGTCGAGGAACTTGGGGTCGGTGTAGCGGCGGGTGAGTTCGGCTTCGTCGACGTGCTCGATGCGGGTGTGCAGCCAGTAGAGGTTGCCGAACGGGTCGCTGACGCGCGCGATGACGTCGCCCCAGAACATGTGCGTGGGTTTGGTGACGACGGTGCCACCGGCGGCGACCGCGTTCTGCAGGGCGAGCTCGGTGTCCGGCACGTAGAGCCGCAGGAAGGCCGGCGTCGGCGGCCAGTCCGGCTGGTCGAACATCATCACGACCGAGTCGCCGATCCGCATTTCGGCGTGACCGATGCGACCGTGTTCGTCGACGACGCGGTCGCCGAGATCGACAGCTCCGAAGGCGGCGGCCAGGAAGTCCATCAGGGCGGCGGTGTCGTGCCCGATGATCCACGGGGTCACGGAGTGATACCCGTCGGGGATCGGGCTAACGGGCCGCGGGGCCGGGGCGACGCTCATGGGCTTCTCCTCCTGGTGGGTTGGTGATCACCACGCTAGGAGGAGAAGCGGCCAATATTCGTCCGCTACTTCGGGAGTTGGGCTTCGATTGCCGCGACGACCTCGGGCGACTCCGGGGTGGTCTGCGGGCGGAACCGCGCGGCGACCGCGCCCTCGGGGCTGATCAGGAACTTCTCGAAGTTCCACTGGATGTCACCGGCCTCGCCGGCCGCGTCGGCGGTCTGCGTGAGCTCGGCGTACAGGGGGTGGCGGTCGTCGCCGTTCACCTCGAGCTTGTCCAGCATCGGGAAGGTGACGCCGTACGTCGTGGAGCAGAAGGTGTCGATCTCCTCCGCCGTCCCCGGCTCCTGGCCGCCGAACTGGTTGCACGGCGCGCCGAGCACGGTGAAGCCGCGTGACGCGTAGGTCTTCTGCAGGTTCTCCAGGCCCTCGTACTGCGGGGTCAGGCCGCACTTGGACGCGACGTTCACCACGAGGACAGCCTTGCCCTTGTACTCACCGAGCGACGTCGGCGCACCGGACAGAGTGGTCAGCGGGATGTCGAACAGACTCATGCGGCTCCTTGCAGGTTGCGGTTGAGGAACTCGACCGTGCGCTCCCAGGCGAGCGCCGAGGCGTCGGTGTCGTGGAAGGCCGGCATCGGATTGTCGAAGGCGTGGCCGGCCTTCGGATAGCGGTAGACCTCGGCGCCGGCCAGCGCGGCCACCACGTCATCCACCGGCAGGTACTCGTCGGCGTCGCCGAAGTGGTGCAGGCTCGGCGCAGTCACATCAGGCACAAGATGCAACAGGTTCGGCAAGGCGGAGCCGTAGTAGCTGACGAGCGCATCAGGCGACGACACCGCGGCCACGTTGAAGGCCAGGCCGCCACCGAAGCAGAACCCGACCACCCCGGTACGCCGATCGCGGCCGCGCAGGTACTCCAGGGCGGCCACGCAATCCGTGACCGCCTGATCCCAGTCGAGTCGCTGCACCGTGCCGATCGCACGCTCCAGCAGATCGTCGGCGTCCTCGTCCAGGTCGACGTCGTCGAGCCGCCAGTAGACCTCCGGCGCGATCACGTAGTACCCGAGCGCCGACAGCTCAGCAGCACGCTGCTCGATGTACGGCGAGACCCCGAAGATCTCCTGCAGCAGCAGGATTCCGGGTGCTGACGAGTCGGGATCTCCCCACTCGTGAACTGGCATCAACCCTGTACCGGTATCGATCTCCAACGTCACACGGTGAAGGGTACGACCTCCTGCCGAACGGAACGCTCCACGGGTGCGGGCACCCAGCGCTTCGTCTCCTCGATGGCAGCCGTCAGCAGATCGAACAGCCGCTCATCCGGATTCGGCACGCAGGCCTGCGAGATCCCCTCGACCGCACACGACACCGCTCTGGGCGCCGTCCGGCGCGCGAAGTCCGGCGTACCGCGATGTGCTCGCGAAGTGAACGAACGCGCCCACTTGGTCGCGGCCGGAACCGACTCCAGTACGTCGCGCGACTCCGGTTCCAGGTCGTCCAGCGGCCGCCCGTCGAGCAGCGCCAACTGCCGCTCCCCCACCAGTAAGGCCACGGCGAGGATGTACTGCCGCTCCTGGGACACCACCGGCAGCGCGTGCTGAATGCACCGGGCCGTCACCCGCGGTACGACGTGCGGGTCGTCCGGCGTCAGCCCGATCACCGACGGGATCAACGGCGCCAGGCGGGTCCGCCCGGCGTCCGACGTACAGTCGTTGACGTCGCGCGCGACCCCCGCCAGCAGCGGATGGGTGCAGGCCGGATGGTCGGACCACGGTTCCCCGGCCAGGTAGGACGCGAACTCCATGAAACAGGCGCCCTTGCGTGGATTGCGATGCTTCCCCCGGCTCAGAACCGGGACTGAGAGATCAAAGTTGTTCATTGAACAGCTCCCGATAAGTACCTGTCGTCTCAGCATGCGCCTGTGTGAGCAGCCGCACAACGCGTGGCGGTTGGGCTGTTCTGTTACTCACGGGTAGCCTAGGGGTAGCTTTCCCAACCCCAGAGGAGCGCCCTCGTGCCCCGTGAGATCCGCGATGTCGTGTTCGTCGACGGCGTTCGCACCCCGTTCGGCAAGGCCAAGGGCCAGTACGCCGAAACCCGCGCCGACGACTTGGTGATCAAGTGCATCCGGGAGCTGCTGCGCCGTAATCCGGCGCTGCCCCCGGAGAAGGTCGAGGAGGTCGCGATCGCGGCCACCACCCAGATCGGTGACCAGGGTCTGACCATCGGCCGGACCGCCGCCTTGCTGGCCGGTCTGCCGAACACCACCCCGGGCTACGCGATCGACCGGATGTGCGCCGGCGCGATGACCGCCGTCACCACGCTCGCCTCCGGTATCGCCTACGGCGCGTACGACGTGGTCGTGGCCGGCGGTGTCGAGCACATGGGCCGGCACCCGATGGGCGAGGGCGTCGACCCGAACCCGCGGATCATCTCCGAGAAGCTCGTCGACACCAGCGCGCTGGTGATGGGGTCGACCGCCGAGAACCTGCACGACCGGTACCCCTCCATCACGAAGGCGCGGACCGACGCCTTCGCCGTCCTGTCCCAGGAGCGCGCCGCCAAGGCGTACGCGAACGACCTGATCCAGCCGGACCTGGTCCCGATCGCGATCCGCTCGGCCGAGCTCGGCTGGGGCCTCGCGACCACCGACGAGCCGATGCGCCCGGGCACCACGCTGGAGGACCTGGCCAAGCTCAAGACGCCGTTCCGCCCGCACGGCCGGGTGACGGCCGGCAACTCCTCCGGCGTCAACGACGGCGCCACCGCGGCGCTGCTCACCTCGGCCGAGGCGGCCGCGGAGCTGGGCCTGAAGCCGAAGATGAAGCTGGTCTCGTACGGCTTCGTCGGCGTCGAGCCCGAGGTGATGGGCTTCGGCCCGGTGCCGGCGACCGAGAAGGCGCTGAAGCTGGCCGGCCTGACCATCGACGACATCCAGGCCTTCGAGGTGAACGAGGCGTTCGCCGTGCAGGTGCTGGCGTTCCTCGAGCACTACGGCATCGCCGACGACGACCCGCGGGTCAACCCGTACGGCGGCGCGATCGCCTACGGCCACCCGCTCGCCTCCTCCGGCATCCGGCTGATGACGCAGCTGGCCAAGCAGTTCGAGCTCAAGCCCGAGGTGCGCTACGGCCTGACCACGATGTGCGTCGGCCTCGGCATGGGTGGAACGGTCATCTGGGAGAACCCGAACTGGGAAGGCGCAGCCGCATGAGCTTGCAGGAACTGATCGACAGCGCATCCGAACTCTCGACCGACGAGGTCGTCACGCTGGCGCACTCCCGGGACGTCGTCCTGCCGAACAAGGCGGGCACGCTCGCCCTCATCACGCTCGACAACGGGCACGACCACACCAAGCCGAACACCTTCGGCCCGAAGGGCCTCGGCTCGCTGAACGCCGCCATCGACGCGGCACTGGCCCGTGACGAGGTCGTCGCGATCGGCGTCACCGGCAAGCCGTTCATCCTCGCGGCCGGCGCCGATCTGACCGGCGTACCGAAGCTGGCCGGGCGCGAGCAGGCGCTGGCGCTCGGCAAGATCGGGCACGGCGTGATGCGCAAGCTGGTGGACGGCGGCAAGCCGTCGTTCGCGTTCGTGAACGGCGTCGCGCTCGGCGGCGGTCTCGAGGTCGCGCTGCACGCGACGTACCGGACCGTCTCGGTCGCGGCCGGGATGCTGTCGACGCCCGAGGTCTTCCTCGGCCTGATCCCGGGCTGGGGCGGCAACTTCCTGCTGCCGAACCTGATCGGGGCCGACAAGGCCGTCAAGGTCGTCGTCGAGAACGCGCTGAACCAGAACAAGATGCTCAGCGGCCCGGAGGCGGTCAAGCTCGGGATCGGTGACGTCCTGCTGGACTCGGCCGACTTCCTCGAGCAGTCGCTGCTGTGGGCGTCGAAGGTGCTGACCGGCGAGATCGTCGTCGAGCGGCCGGAGATCGACCGCGGCGAGGCCTGGGACGCAGCAGTTGCCCGCGGCAAGGGATTTGCCGACGTCAAGGTGAGTGGCGCGGCCCCCGCGCCGTACCGGGCGCTGGACCTGATCGCGGCGGCCAAGGACAACGACCGCGACCGCGGCTTCGCGGCCGAGGACGAGGCGCTCGCCGACCTGATCATGAGCGAGGAGCTGCGCAGCGGCCTCTACGCCTTCGACCTGGTCAACAAGCGGGCCAAGCGGCCGGCCGGTGCGCCGGACAAGTCGCTGGCGCGCCCGGTGTCGAAGGTCGGCGTCGTCGGCGCGGGCCTGATGGCAGGCCAGCTGGCGCTGCTGTTCGCCCGCCGGCTCGAGGTCCCGGTCGTGCTGACCGACCTCGACCAGGAGCGGGTCGACCGCGGTGTCGGCTACGTGCACGGTGAGATCGACAAGCTGCTCGGCAAGGGCCGGATCAACCCCGACAAGGCGAACCAGCTGAAGGCACTCGTCACCGGTTCGGTGGACCGCTCGGTCTTCGCCGACGCCGACTTCGTGATCGAGGCCGTCTTCGAGGAGCTGCAGCTGAAGAAGACGATCTTCGCCGACCTGGAGAAGATCGTCCGGCCGGACGCTATCCTCGCGACCAACACCTCGTCGCTGTCGATCACCGAGATGGCGGCCGACCTGGAGCACCCGGAGCGCGTGGTCGGGTTCCACTTCTTCAACCCGGTCGCCGTGCTGCCGCTGCTGGAGATCATCCGCGCCGCGCAGACCGACGACGCGACGCTGGCCACCGCGTTCGCGGTCGGCAAGAAGCTGAAGAAGTCCTGCGTGCTGGTCAAGGACGCCCCGGCCTTCGTGGTGAACCGGCTGCTGACGCGCTTCCTCGGTGAGGTCAGCGCGGCGGTCGACGAGGGCACCCCGATTCCCGAGGCGGACAAGGCACTCTCGGCGCTCGGTCTGCCGATGCCGCCGTTCGTGCTGCTGCAGCTGGTCGGTCTCCCGGTCGCGCTGCACGTCGCCGAGACCATGAACCGGGCCTACCCGGACCGGTTCCAGGTGTCGGAGAACCTCGCCAAGGTCGTTGCCGCCGGCAAGCCGTCGTTCTACGTCTGGCCCGAGGGCAAGCCGGTCGTCGCCCCGGAGATCGAGGCGCTCGTCACCGTCGGCGACAAGCCGTCGACCGCCGACGAGCTCCGCACGCGCGTGCTCACCGCACTCGCCGAGGAGATCAAGATCATGCTCGACGAGGGTGTCGTGGCCGAGGCGCAGGACATCGACCTGTGCCTGCTGCTCGGCGCCGGCTGGCCGTTCCACCTCGGCGGGATCACGCCGTACCTGGACCGGTCCGGCATCGCCGAGAAGGTGAACGGTAGCCCCTTCCTCCCGGCGGGACTGGCTAGTCTGCCGCGGGGCGTCGCTAGCCTCTGAACTTCCTGACGGCCGCGAGCAACTGGGCCGGCGTCATCTGCGTGTGCTTCTTCAGGATGGCGTCGGCCCCGGTCGCGTGCGCGGCCAGGTCGGCGTACAGGGCGGCGACCTTCTTCTCGCCCAGCCGGTCGACCAGGTACTCCAGGACCCACCAGCTCTGGCCGTACGAGCGGTCTCCGGCCGCGGCGAACTCGGCAGGGCCCGGCAGTGCCTTCATCGAGGCCAGCGTCGTGCGCACCCGCTTGCGGTACGGATCGACCGTCCAGTGCGGATCGTCCTCGATCACCGCGCACCGCACATACTCCGCGAACCCCTCGACCAGCCACATCGGCCCCTGCCGGCCGACTCGTTGCGTCGCCGCGTGCGTCATCTCGTGCACCAGCAGGTCCTTGGTGAGCCCCTTGCGGACCTGCGGGTTGATCACGATCCGGGTACTCACCGCCGCGGTCCGGCCCGGGCTGACCGGGTCCTCGTCGTACGTCGGAACCGCGGTGCCCGCGATCGTCCAGCCGCGGCCGTTGCCGGACACCCACAACACCGAGAGCACCCGCGCCTCCGGCATCGCGACCACCATCACCGAGCCGTCCCAGCCGCCCGCCCAGTGCCGCCGGACACCGTCGACCGAGGCCTTCGAGATCTTCGCGATCTTCTGGCCGAGCGCGAGCTCCCGCTTGTCCACCACGACGACGACCTTGCCGTTGCGGACGACCGCGACCTCCTGGTAGTCCCACGGCTGCCGGTGGCCGTCCCGGCTCAGTTCGGTGTCGATCGCGTTGTCCTCGACCAGGATCCAGCGACCATCGCGCTTCACGAAGGTGTAGCCGAGGTCGGTCCGCACCGGCTTCGGGTCCAGGCCGGTCAGCTGGTACCGCATCATCACGCGGGTCCGGAACCCCGTGGCGCCGAACTTCTGGGCCACCTCCGGCGAGTGCCGCTCCTCGGCGACCGTGTAGGCCAGCTGCCGCAGACCGAACTTCTGCAGGTTGGTGAACAGCATCCTCTGCCGGGCGACCAGCTTCGGCTGCTTGGGGTCGACGGCGGCCAGGAAGCCCCGCAGATCGCCCTTCAGGACCGCGGTCGCCCGGGTCGCGAGGAGCGCGTCGACCTCGGTCCTGCGTACCTTCTTCAGCGCATCGGTCAGCTCCGCAGGCGTCGCGGTCGCCTCCGCGGCCACCGCCACGGCACCGGGCGGCGCCACCGCTCCGCTCTGCCGGTTCCATACGACGGCCACGCCTGCGGCCGACGCCACCGCCAGCGCGGCAACGCCCGCGACCAGGCGCTTCTTGTGCTTCATTCCGGTGTCCCCCTCCGAAGGTCGGCTGATCCTACCGGCAGCCGACCTTCGGGGGACTTCAGGCCTTGATCTGCTGGCCGGTCTTCTGCTCGATGCCGACCCGGCTCTTGCGATAGCCGTAGAGCGCGTAGATCACGAAGCCGAGCACCATCCAGATCGCGAACCGCAGCCAGGTCTCCAGGGACAGGTTCAGCATCAGGTAGACGCAGATCACCGCCGCCAGGATCGGGATCACCGGGTTGCCCGGCACCCGGAACGAGCGCTTGATGTCGGGCCGGCTCTTGCGCAGCAGCGGCACCGCGATCGAGACCAGGGTGAACGCGGCCAGCGTGCCGATGTTCACCATCTCTTCCAGCTTGCCGATCGGCGTCACACCGGCCACGATCGCGACGACGATCCCGATCCCGATCGTCAACCGGTACGGCGTACCCCACTTCGGGTGCGTCTTGCCGAGCTGACGCGGCATCAGGTGGTCGCGGCTCATCGCGAACACGACCCGCGCCGCACCGATCATCAGCGTCAGTACGACGGTGGTCAGACCGGCCACCGCACCCGCCGAGATCAGCGTCGCGAACCCGCCCCGGCCGACCGACCGGAACGCCTCGGCCAGCGCGGCCTCACCGCTGATGTCGGTGTACTTCACCATGCCGGTGATCACGATGCAGACCGCGACGTACAGGACGGTGCAGATCGCCAGCGAACCGATGATGCCGCGCGGCAGGTCGCGCTGCGGGTTGTTCGCCTCCTCGGCGGTGGTGGCGACCACGTCGAACCCGATGAACGCGAAGAACACCAGCGACGCACCGGAGACCAGCCCCATCACCCCGTACGTCGACGGGGTGAACCCGAACAGGGCCTGGAACAACGGCGTCGTGATCGTCACGTCACCGCTTGCGGCCGGCACGCTCGGCGGGATGAACGGGGTCAGGTTCGAGCCCTTGATGTAGAACAGGCCGGCGACGATCACGAACAGCACCACGAACAGCTTGATCGCGACCAGCACCAGGTTGACCCGCAGCGACTCCTTGATGCCGATCGTCGCCAGCGTCGCCAGGACCAGCACCAGCAGCATCGCCAGCACGTTCACGTGACTGTCCGGCCCGATCGACTCGGGCCAGCCCAAGCCGATCTGTTCCAGGAACAAGGCGGCGTACGTCGACCAGCCCTGCGCGACGACGCTTGCCCCGAGCATCAACTCGAGCAACAGGTCCCAGCCGATGATCCAGGCGAAGATCTCACCGAGGGAGAAGTACGAGAACGTGTACGCCGATCCCGACACCGGGACGGTCGAGGAGAACTCGGCGTAGCACAGCGCGGCCAGCGCGCAGCAGACCGCGGCCAGCACGAAGGACAGGGCGATTCCCGGGCCGGCGTAGGCCTTGGCGGCCCGGCCGGTGAGGGTGAAGATGCCGGCGCCGATGATGACGCCGATACCGAAGACCGTCAGGTCCAAGGCGGTGAGGCGTTTCTTGAGCTGGTACTCCGGCTCGTCGGTGTCGGCGATCGACTGTTCGATCGTCTTCTTCCGCACAAGACTCATCTGCGCCTCCTCGACAGCGTCCTGAAAAGGACGGGACGGAACTCTCCGAGCCTGCCCCTCTGACACCGCGAGGTCAATTCGGCACTCAGCGTTGTGGCCGGTACGTCTGTAAAGATGTCCATAACGTGACCTCGGTGAGACCGCTACGGCTGAGCAGGATGCGGTCGCGCGATACCTGATCGGTGCCGTGGGCAGCCATGTCCTCGTAAAGCTCCTCGACCGCGTCCAGACCGATCCGCTGCACCAGGTAGCGGACGGCCAGCCAGCTCACGCCGTACACGTCGGCGGAACTCTCGTAGAAGCCGGCATCGGTCGGCAGCGAGTGCAGCGCCGGCAGCGCCTGGTCGATGACCTCCTGCTCCCACTTCGCGACCTCGCCAGGACCACCGCCGAGCGCCTCGATGCCGCGCCAGGAGACGTACTCCGCGGCGCCCTCGGCCAGCCACAGCGGCTCGTACCCGCCGAGGTCGGCGGTCGCCACATGGGTGAGCTCGTGCGAGAGCAGGATCTCGTCGACCTGATCGCGCTGGTTGGGGTTGATCACGATGTAGGCGCCGGCCACGGTCCCGTCGGCCGTGTCCTGACCGGGCAGCGACGAGAACGTCGACCCGGCGCTCGCCGCGGACTCGACGTCCTCGTCGGCGAACCGCGCGTCGCGGACCTCGGTGTCGTCGAGGGCGATGATGAGGGCCGAACCACGCCAGCGGCGCGGCCAGTAGTCGTGCACCTCGACCAGACCCTCGGCCGCCTCGTTCAGGATCGCCCGGCCGCGGACGTGGTCACCCTTCTCGACCACCACCAGGACGCGCGGTCCGCGCAGCACCTCGATCCGGCCCAGGTCCCAGGCTTCGCGATGGGCGCCGGGCCCAAGGTCCTTGTCCAGATCGTCGTCATCGGTCAGCACCCAGCGGCCGGCCCGGCTGATGAACGTGTAGCCGAGCTCGGTCGTCGCCGGCGCGACGTCGACCTTCGGGATCTGGTACCGCATCAGGATCCGGACCAGGTACGTCGCTCGTCCGCGCGCCTTGACGACCGCCGGGTCGAAGCGTTCCTCGGCCTGGCTGTACCCGAGCTCGGCGAAGCCCATCTCGACCAGGTTCGCGAACAGCACCTTCTGCCGGGCGATCAGCTTGGTGTTCGACGGATCGAGGTCCTTGAGGAACAGCGTCAGGTTCCCGGTCTGGACGGCCTGCGCGCGGCGGATCAGGATCGTGTCGATCGCCACCCGGCGGGCGGTCGCCGCGATCGCGGCCTTCGACGGCGTGCGCGGCGTACTGGTGGGGTTGGCGGCAGCGGCGGCCGCCACCCGGGCCCGGGCGTCCTCGGACCGCTCGTCGACGGCATAGACCACACCGCCGGACACGAGCGCTACCGCCAGCAGTAACCCCAGCCATCGGCCGGGACCTGCCGGAGCGCCTGGCGGCGGGGCGCTAGGGATGGTCGCACTCACGTAGGGACGTTCCTCCGAGTACACGTCTGTCTACAGCCCGGCCACCTTACTCGTTCCGCCGGATTCCACCACCGACACGCCGGTCAGGAGTTCGCGGCGGCCCTCAACGCCCGGAACAGGGCAGTCTCGCTGAGCCCGAGGTGCTCGGTCATGATCCGGTCCCGCTCCGCCTGGCTCGAGCCAAGCGCGGCCAGCTCCTGGTAGAGCGTCGCGACCTCGGTACCGCCGAACCGCTCGAACAAGTAGTCGACGGCGAGCCACGACAGCGGGTACGAGCTGTCGGCGTGCTGGAAGAAGACCGCATCGGCCGGCAGGCTCTTCGCCTTCGCCAGGTACTTCGTCCGGACCTCCTGCCGGTACTTCGGCAGTGCGAGGTCCTGCGCGCCGTCCATCGGCAGGAACTCGACGTACGTCGCGGCGCCCTCGACCAGCCACCGCGGCGCATAGGCGCCGTACGGGGCGGTGGCCACGTGGGTGAACTCGTGCGCGAGGGTGCGGGCGTCGATGCGGTCGCGGTTGCGTGGATTGATCACGACGTACGAGTCGGCGCGCTCACCGGCGCCGCTGACCTCGCCGGGCAGCGTCCGGTAGACCCAGGTCGCCATCGCGAGCGCGTCCTCGGCGTTCTTCGGGACGGTGTAGTCGGCGCCGCGGACGATCTTGTCGTCGAGCGCGATCACCACCCCGGAACCGGTCCAGCCGCCCGGCCAGCTCTTGCTGACCGCCTTCACCGCGCTGGTCGCGATCCCGGTGAGCCTGCTCGCCAGCTGCTGCTGGCCCTTCTCGACCACCACAAGCACCCGTGCGGCGCGTTTGACCAGCACTTCGCCGGTGTCCCAAGCCTCCTCGTGCGATCCCCGGGGCAAGCGCTTGTCGATGTCTCGGTCGGAGACGAGCGTCCAACGGCCGGCAGTGCGCTCGCTGAACGTGTAGCCGAGCATCGAGCGGATCGGAACGGTGTCGATACCGCGGATCTGGTACGTCATCGCGATCGCCACGATGTACGTCGAGGGGCCGTGCTTGCGGGCCACGGCGTCGTCGTACTGCTGGGAGAGCTGCTGGTACGCGAGCTTCGCGAAGCCGAACTGCGTCAGGTTGACGAACAGCATGCGCTGCCGCGCGATCAGGGCCTGGTTGGCCGGATCGACATCGGCGAGAAAGGCGGCCTCGTCATCGGTCAGAACCGCCTGGGCGCGGCGCTTCAGAACCTTGTCGACGGCCGCGGCGCGCGCGACCAGATCGATGTCCGGCGTCTTCGGGCCGGTCGCCGACGGCTGCTCGGCCTGGGTGGTCGACTGGTGCAGCGCCAGGCCGCCGCCGATCGCCGCCGCGACCAGCACGAACGACAGCAGGAACGGCCAGAGCGGCGTACGAGCTCGTCCCGCCGCCCGACGCCGTGCGGGTGCCGCGTGGCGGCCCACTCAGGCCGCCTGCTCAGGCTCCGCCTGGGCGACCGGTCGCCGGCTCGCCGATCTCCTCGCCCAGCTGCGCGATCGTCTCGATGACGTCCCGCGCGATCTGCTGGCCGGTGAGGCCGATCTGCTGCAACACCGCCGCACGCTTCGCATGCTCCAAGAACTGCTGCGGGATGCCGAAGTCACGCACCGGCGTCCCGATGTTGTGGTCACGGAAGGCCTGGGCGATCATCGCGCCGCAGCCACCGGCGCGGCCGTTGTCCTCGACGGTCACGACCAGCTTGAACTTCGGCGCCAGCTCGACGAGCTTCGGATCGACCGGCTTCACCCAGCGCGGGTCGACCACGGTGACGCCGATCCCCTGCGCCTGCAGCCGCTGCGCGACGTCCATCGCCGTGGCGGCCATCGAGCCGATCCCAACCACCAGAACGTCGGTGCCGGAGCGGTGCAGCACGTCGAGCCCGCCGACCTTGTCGATCGGGTCGATGTCCGGGAACACCTCGCCCTTGGCGAAGCGCACCACGGTCGGGGCGTCGCTCACCTCGACTGCCTCGTTCAGCAGCTCGACCAGGCGGGTGCTGTCCCGCGGCGCGGCCAGCCGGAGGCCCGGCACCACCTGGACGATCGACATGTCCCACATGCCGTTGTGACTCGCGCCGTCGTCACCGGTCACCCCGGCGCGGTCGAGCACGAACGTCACGCCGCACTTGTGCAGCGCGACATCGAGCAACAGCTGGTCGAAGGCCCGGTTGAGGAACGTCGCGTACAGCCCGACCACCGGGTGCATCCCGCCCATCGCGAGCCCGGCGGCACTGGTGACCGCGTGCTGCTCGGCGATCCCGACGTCGAACGTCCGGTCCGGGAAGACCTTGGCGAACTCGTTCAGCCCGGTCGGGTTCAGCATCGCGGCGGTGATCGCGACCACGTCCGGCCGGCGGTGACCGATCTGCACCAGCTCCTCGGCGAACACGTCCGTCCAGCCGCGCGGCTTGTTCGGCGGGCGGACCTGGTGGAAGTTGTCCTCCTCGTCCGCCACGGCCGCGGCGTACCCGAAGCCCTTCTGGGTGACCGCGTGGACGATCACCGGGCCCCCGAACGCCTTCGCCTTGTGCAGCGCGTCCTCCATCGCCTCGCGGTCGTGACCGTCGACAGGGCCGACGTACTTGAGGCCGAGGTCCTCGAACATGCCCTGCGGGGCGAGCATGTCCTTCAGCCCCTTCTTCACGCCGTGCAGCACCTCGTACATCGGCGGGCCGACGTACGGCGTGCGGCCGAGGTTCTTCTTGATCAGGTCGAGGATCTTCTCGTACCGCGGGTTCGTGCGCAGCGCGGTCAGGTGCGTCGCCAGCCCGCCGACGGTCGGGCTGTACGACCGGCCGTTGTCGTTGACGATGATGACCAGCTTCAGGTCCTTCTCGGCGGCGATGTTGTTCAGCGCTTCCCACGCCATCCCGCCGGTCAGGCCGCCGTCGCCGATCAGCGCGACCACGTGCCGGTTCTCCTTGCGCAACCGGTACGCCTTGGCCAGGCCGTCGGCGTACGACAGGCTGGTGCTGGCGTGGCTGTTCTCCACGATGTCGTGCTCGGACTCGGCCTGGCTCGGGTAGCCGCTCAGGCCACCCTCCTGCCGCAGGCTGTCGAACTTCGGCGCCCGGCCGGTCAGCAGCTTGTGCACGTACGTCTGGTGGCCGGTGTCGTAGATCAGCCGGTCCGTCGGCGAGTCGAACACGCGGTGCATCGCCAGCGTGATCTCCACCATGCCCAGATTGGGCCCGAGGTGACCGCCCGTCCGCGACACGGTCTCCACCAGCACGTCCCGGATCTCCGTCGCGAGATCGGTGAGCTCCCCCGGCGTCAGCTTCTTCAGATCCGCCGGACCGCCGACCGTCTCCAGCACGCGCATCGAGCCCCTTCCGCAGGTCTTCCTCGAATGCTTGAGTCTATGCACTCCGCCCCGGCGAATCCGAACCCGGAGCGCACGTGCGGTGAATCTCACTGCCTGAGACGCTCACTGCCAGTGATTGGTTCGGGGTCTCCCCTACAGTGACCGCATGCACCAGGTGACCACCCTGTTCACCAAGTACGACGGCACCCCGCACCGCCTGATGGAGGCCGTCCACCTCGGCGAAGACGAACACGGCCTCTGGGTCGGCTCCCTCCCCGGCCAGCGCGCCCGCCGCGCGAACGGCACCTGGATCACCGTCGACCACCACCGCGTCCGCCTCTTCCCCCGCGGCCAATGGTGGTCCGCCCTCTTCAACGACCTCCCCCACCCCACCCACATCTACTGCGACGTCACCATGCCCGCCGTCTTCGGCGTCGACACCGTCACCCTCGTCGACCTCGACCTCGACATCCGCCTGCTCCGCACGGGCGCCGTGCGGGTCATGGACGAAGACGAGTTCGAGCTGCACCGGGTCAAGTACAACTACCCCCCGCAGGTGACCGCCACCGCCCGTGCCACCTGCACCTGGCTAGCCGCCAACATCCCCACCGCCGAACCCTTCACCACCGCCTACAAGCCCTACCTCGCCGCCCTCAAGTCCCTCTAGACAGCAACCGGCCCCCGCCGGCTAGGAGCCCCCCTGAGCCGACAAGGGCCGATCAACTCACGCCCTCTCGGAGCGCGACCCACCCATCCTCAACCACCCTCCGTACTTGTTCCACCCCTAACAGCAAACTTGCACCTTCCTGCAACGGCCATGATCTCGACCAGGTCTACCGCTCCGCCGGATCAAACGCATGCCACTCGGCGATCAGGTCGGCGCTCTCGACGAAGATCACGCCGCCAGTCAGCTTCAGCTCATGTGAACAGCCGACGTCTGTCGGGAGGATCTCGTCCAACTGCAGATCCCCGAAGCGGCGACTCGCGGGCCAGACCCGAGCATATTTCGACAACGGAGTGACCTCCGCACGAATCTGAACAACATCCACATACCGAAGCACCAGATCGTCGGAATGCTTCCACTTGCTCCCGCGAAGGGTCAGAAGAATTTCGACCTGCGCACGACCCGCTTCCTTGGTCACCAGCTCCGCAAACTGCAGATCCTTGACACACCGCAGGCTGCCGAAGTCGTAGTGCCCAGGCTCCGTCACAAAAGCACGCGCACCACTGGGCAACCGCTCAGCCAGACGGGGCAACTCGACCAAGTACGGCTCGGGATCCACGATGACCGGAGCATCTCGCTCATCCGCCCGGAAGACTTTCACGTACTCCATCAGCGCCCCTTGACCTCGCTACCAGCCATCGCATACAAGCTCCTTGACCTCCAGAAGAGCAGGTCCCAGCGAGTCGTCGTCAACGGTCAACCGCTCCACTCCCTTGCATAAAAGATCGACCTGTTCGACCATGCCGGAACCCACTCCGGCAGCCAACCTACTCGTCGTTGACAGCTGACCTCGACAGCACTCTTCGGATTCCTCTGATCGGCGCGGAAAGATCTCTCTGATCAATAGCGGCCGCTTCAAGATGAATCAAGACTGAAGATTCGTTGTTGCATTCAGAATACTGGTTCAGAAATGCTTCGAGGCATGCACTGAGCACATAAACCACATGCTCCTCGACCTCCAGGCGTCCCGCAGTAACTCCTACCGCTGAGACAGGGCTCAGAGGTGTGGCCAGAATAATGCCAGGCGCCCCGTCGCCGCGCGTGTTCGCCAAGACCTGCGCGACCCCCATCCGCGGGATGCCGCCGTAACGCTCATGAGCTAGCGGCGAACTCAGAATGGCAGCATCGCAGTCTTTGCCTGTCTCCGGCACCGACCCGACACGGAACTCGACATTTGAAAGATCCCGCAATCCTTGCCTGCAGGTTTCCACCATGCGTTCAGTGGATGCCGCAATTACGTACCTCATTTACACATCACGCCACCAATACTCATCTTTGTCATGATCGACGGCCGGCCTAGGATCTTCAGTTCATGGTTCCTAAGAGCGACACCACTGTCAATAACGTCGGCAGTGTGAGGCATGTACGCCTTCTCGGGCAGATCTGCAATCTTCACTGTCGTGCGAATCATGGTGTAGGGGCTATCTCCTGGGAATGCCGCGTACGCCCGGCGGGCATATTCAGAGGCGCCTCTCTCGGTGAAGGAGAAGTACTTGACTCCAGAAGGACTATTCCACGACCTATTCGCTGATATGTCCGCCAGTTCTTTATCAGTAACTCCTCGCCAGAGGTAAATCTGACCTTCACCCGGCCCACCATCATTATGGACCAGGACGGGCACCTTGCCCGCTATCACATAGTATGTATGGATGTCTGCCACTGAGAGGTTATAGGCTGCGGCACGATGCGCGGTTCGTGGCACGAGGCCCAAGACACGAACCGGTCGGTTGCCCACGCTGAGGACGAGCTCACCTGGCGCTAGGTCGTCTGCACGCTCAAAGCGGCCATCTGTGACTGACCAGAATGGGTGGTCTTCGGTCGTGGTGAGCTTTCCGCCGTCGAGAACCAGGTCCATGACCGTGTCGTCGTGGACCCAGGTCCGCAGGACTGTCTTCGTGCCACGCCTTCCGGTCTCCGGGTCCTTCGCCAGAACCTCGTCACCGGGTTTGACTTCCTTGATGGGTTTGCGAGTGCCATCCGCCATGAGGACCTCGGTCGATCCTGCGAAGCTACAGAACTTCCTTGCCAGCGGGACCTTGCGGGCCAGCAATATCTCGGCTCCATAGAACCCGACCGTTCCAACAGCTTCGCCGGGCCGCCCACCGGAAGCATCCCGCCAAACCCCCTGCCCGGCGGAAATGAGGCCGTCTGCCATCGCCTGTGCCGGGTTGAGGCTGAGCACCCAGTTCAGACACTCCTCCAGGACGCCATTCACACAGTTGTAATCCCTGCCAACTTCAGCCCGCGCGGCCGGAATAATCCCCTTGACCTGTGCAAGGGCGGTCTTACCGAACCCCTTCAGGACGCCGAAGGCGTGGCCATCCCTGCCGCCGAATCCATGCTCGCGATGATCCGAGCCGCCCGAGTCGCCTTGGTTCGTGTTCGACGGACTCACTGGCGTCGGCGTGTCATCGGAGGTGTCGGCCGGAGGAGTCGGCGTGGGGTGGGAGCCGCACCGGGTCTCGCCTTCGCCGAGGGCGCAGAGGCCGGTGGCGTCGCTGAAGGAGGTCGGGTTGTTGTTCGCGTAGGCGTAGCCCACCAGGGATTGCGGCGTTGCGGGTTCGAGGACCGGGTCGACGCTGATGAAGTGGCCGAGCGTCGGGTCGTATTCGCGGGCGCCGATGTGGGTCAGGCCTGTTGTTTTGTCCTCGGGCTTGCCCAGGAAGTTGTGGGTGTCGGGCCATGCGGTGGGGATTGGACCGCGCGCGGCCCCGAAGGGGGTGGCGTAACGCGCGGTGGGGGTGTGGGTGTCGTTGGTCAGGGTTAGTTGTGAGGTGTTGTGGTAGTCGGTCGCCAGCCAGTCGATTTTGTCGACATTGGAGCGGACTGCGACGTCCTTGCCGCCGATCGAGTAGGTGCGTTTGGCCGATACGGCCTTGACGCTCGAGCTTGAGTCGACGGTGACCTCGAGGGAGCCAACGTAGAGGGTGGTCTCCTTCGGGGACTTGCGGAGGAGGAGGTTCCCCTCGGCGTCGTAGATGTAGTTGGTGTCGCCCGTCTGGCTGGAGAGCTTGCTGAGTTTGCCCTCGGAGTTCCAGTTGAGTGAGTGCTGCTGGCTGTCGGGGCCTGGGCGCGTGGCGGTGTTGCCGGCGTTGTCGTAGGTGTAGTTTGCCTCGGGCTGGGCCGCGGCTCCGGTGGTCGCAACTTTCGAGACCGCGTGATCCTGGGTGGCCGCGTAGGTGTAGGTCGCGGTGGTGTCGCCGGCGGATGTGTGATTGACCTCGGTCTTCCGCGATCCGTTGGTGTTGTACGACCACGACTGCCAGTACGGCGCGGCGCCGCCCAGGCTCGAGACGGTGGGAGACATATCGCAGTTGCCGCTCGCAGGGGTCCAGGCACCCGTCAGGCGGCGGTGGCCGTCGTAGTCGAAGCATTGGACATCGGGTGCGACGGTGTTGTCGTCTTTCAGCAGGTTGCCTGCCGGGTCGTAGCTGAACCGGCGCTGTGAATGGATCGTGTCTCCTTGAGCGACCCAGATCTGCAGGAGACGGCGGGTGCCGACCTCGAGCGGTTGCTGGATCACGAGATCCTGATCGTCGCCGAGGTCGTACGCCTCCGGATCACCCAGCTCGGTGTACTTCACATTCTTCGCGTAGGTGCCGTAGCCACCGATGAGTGACGACGGTTGACCCAGCCGTGTGTAGGTGTACTTGACCGTCTCGGTCGCGATCGGGCCGCCGCCGGGCAGGTAGTAGGAGCTCGGCGTCCGGTCGTCTGGCGAATAGGTGGTGTTCGTCGTGTACGAACCCTTGAGCTCGTCGCCCTCTGTGGCCGGGATGACGACGCTCGTCGAGATGGGGTTGTAGAGGAGGTTCCGCGAGACGATGAGGTTCTTGTACTGGGGCCCGGTCTTACCCGCCGTGTAGCGGATCGACCCGAGCACCTGTCCCAGGTTGCCCGATCCGTCGTACAACCAACTGGCCAGCAGGTTGGCGTCGGTCTTGGCCCCTTGATGCAGGGTGACCTTGCGGTCCAGATTGTCGTACGTCGTCAGCAGGGTCTCCTGCTTCGCATTCGTCGTCGACACCATCCGGTCGACCTCGTCGTACCCATACGTTGATGCGCCCGCGTCGGGATCCGTGGTTCCCACCTTCCGGCCGAACAGGTCGTACGAATACGTCCAGGTCGATCCACCACTGACCAGTTTGGTCAGCCGGCCCGCGAGGTCATACGTGTAGTTCGTCGGGATGAACCCGGACGTGACGACGTTCGAGTCGTACTCACGCCGCTCGACAATCTGACCACGCGCATCCGAGATCTCAGCGGTCGCGGGCGCTCCGGCCGGCGGCAGGGTGGTGACCGTGTCACCGCCGTAGACCTTCCGAGTCGTCCATTTGTTCTGGGCGTAGACCGCGAACGTCGATGCGGTGACCCGGCCGACTCCGTCGTACGTGGACTCCGTTTCGGCAGGCGCGGACGCGTCATCGACCGACACGAAGGTGCCAGTCGGCTCGGAGTCGTCGTCCCACATGTCGCGGTTCTCGATGACGACCTGACCGCGGGAGTTGTACTTCGACTCACTGAGGATCCGGCCGCCGTTGGCCGCGGGCATCTGTGTCTGCTTCGCACGGAGCAGCGAGTCGAAGAGCGCGTAGCTTGTGTTGTAGCCGTTGGCGGTGATGTTCAGGGTGTCGGTCCGGACCGATGAAGGTGCAGTCGCGGACAGGTTGTAGCTGTACTTGGTGTTGGGGCTTTCAGGCTTGCTCTTGGAGCGGTTCGGCAGCCAGACGCCGGTCAGCCGGCCCATCGCGTCATAGCCGAGCTCGGTGACCTTCAGGTTCGGGTCGGTGACTCGAGCCGGGAGTCCCCATTCAGGCAGGTACGACGTCGTCGTTTTCAACCTTGTCGTGTTTGTGCCGGAGATGGCCGGTGTCTGCACGGCGGTCTCCGTCAGCGCGCCTTGCCCCGCCGGCGTGTACGACGTGCTGGTCACGCGGCCGAGCGCGTCGGTCGTCGACAGTGGTCGACCGAGGTCGTCGTACGTCGTGGTCATCGTGGGCGAGTACTGGGCCACCCCGGTCGAGCTGTAGCTGCTCAGCCGCTGCGTCGAACTGACCTCACCCAGAGTCGGCGCTGCACCGAAGGCACCACCGTCATACATCGTCCGGACGTCCGACAGGACCCGATCGGCCCCTGGGGTGTCCGACCCGGCATCGCAGAGCCCCTTTGAGGTGACGATTCGGGACGGGTACGCGATCAGCCCCTTGGCCGCGTTCGAGGCGTAACTGGTGAGTGTGCAGGTCTCGTCGACCTTCGCGGAGTCGCCCGCATCCTGGCTCTTCACCGGCAGACCTGTGGTGTCGTCGTACGTCGTCGAGACCGTGCGAATCAGGTCCGGTCGGCCGGCGTCGCGTGCGGTTCGGCTCTGGGTGGCCGACGGACGCACGAATCCTGCTGTCAGGATCAAGTCGTCGGAGGTCGTCTCCGTTCCGGCGCCTTCGACCTGTTGAGTTGCTGTCGGCTTCACCCAGTAGTCAGTGATCTCGCCCGAGACCTCGGTGTTGCTGCCTGCTGCCTGGAACGTGATGCTCTCGCGCACCTGCCCGGCCAGCGCGGGTACGTCGGCGCGAGTCCCGCCTGCCGTGTCGGCGACGGTTTCGGATTTGGTCCCGCCGGCAGCCAGCTTGTCGCCGTTCATGCCTCGGAAGTACGTCGTCACCTGACGGGACTGCGGACCCGGCTGGGCTGGATCGCCTTGGCTGACCGTCACGGTCTTGTAGCCGCGCCACTCTGCCCAATCCCGCTTCTTCTTGGGAATGAAGGCGTTCTCCTGGTAGTGCCAGGCAGCGCCGCCCGAGTAGGTGTAGTTCGTGACCAAGGCATCCGCGTTGCCGGTCAGGTCGTTGACACGCACCTGGTTGACGACGTACCGGTGGAACCAGTCGTCTCGCTCCGTCTCCTTCGGCGGGGTCCACTTGACCGGGTAGCAGCGCAGGCTGTTCCGGTCGTGGGACGCGGGCATATTCGTCTTCTGGATGCACTCCGGTCCCGAGTAGTTGACGGTGATCTGCGCTCCGGTCTCGGTCCAGATGTTGCCGACGCGCAGCTTGGTCATCGGCGGGAGGCCGTCGCTGCCGTCGCCGTTGTCATCGACACGGTTGGCGAGCGGGGACTTCCCGAAGGTGACCTTCAGCGGAGCCGCGGGAGTCTCGCCTGCGGCAGCCAAGCCTGTGTGCGTGATCGACTGCAGCCACAAAGCCTTGCCCGAGAAGGAGTCGCCCGGGTCCGGAAAGTCGACCGCCGTCTGCCAGCGGTCGACGTTCGCGTACGTCGTTCCTTTCAGTACCTGCGTCGTGATCGTCTCCAGGCGACGACGCGTAAAGAACGTCGGTGCCGGCTTGCTGCAGGCTGCCCCCGACGCGCAGATCTGGTCGAACGGGACGTCCGGCCAGTTCGCTTTCGTCGTACTCGTGAACGAGCTGCAGTTGGACAGGCAGCGCTCCTGGGTGCCGAAGACGACCTGCATCGGCGCGGTGGTGGCCAGGGCCGTCGACCGCTGGCCGTACTTGATCGACGTCAGGTAGCCGCCCCGTGTGTACGCGGCATTGGCCGTCGCCGAGCCGTTCTTCGCGTAGTAGTTCGTCTCCTTGGCGTACCACATCGTCATCGCGTTGCCGTGCGGGTCGACGACGTAGTCGAGGTTCCAGCGCCAGGCCTGGTCACAGAAGGAGCTCGCGAAGGTCGCGTTGTAGCACTCTTCGCCGGACGTGTCGCCGGAGACGGGAACCGTGAACACCGAGTTCGTCGGCGTCGTCACGCCGGGCACGATGTTCTGGCCGAAGAAGTACTGCGTTCCGTCCTGAGTGGTGACCTTCCAGACTTCCTTGTTGTTGTCGGGGTTGTCCGGAGAGACGACCTTCTCGACCATGGAGCCGTCTTCGTCCTTCAGCTTCCAGCCGCTCCCCGACTTCACCAACTCGTTCGACTTGCCGTTCATCACGAGGGTGGCGTTGTCGTACTTCCAGCACAGGTCGTACTTTCCGGCATGCCCCTCGTCGTCACAGCTCGCGTACCTGCGCTCGACGTACGACTCGCTGAGCTCGAAGCCTTCGCCGACCCAGGACGGCTGATTGTTCGAGGCAACGGTCCGGCCGTCCACCGACTGGGCGGAGTACGAGAACGACAGACTGGGCGACGGACCTCCGGTCGCAGGCGGGACCCGCAGCGGATAGGACCAGGTGAAGTCGCCACTCGATCCGCCTGCTGCCCAACTCGAGGCGGCCGCCAGGCTGGTCGCCGTGTAGTCGCCGGCGGTGGACTCCGACGCAGCAGTGACGGCGAGGAGCCGCGCGTTCGAGTCGAGGGCAACCGGTGCCGACAACGTCTGCTGCCGCAGATCGTTGGTCGAACCGAGCTCGGTCTGCGTCAGGCATCCGGCCTTCTGGGGCGTGGTGAGCGCACAAGCCGGAAGAGCGACCAGCTTGAGCCGGGTGCGCCAGTCACCGCCGTAAGCGTTCGCGAACTTGGAGTAGTCGATCTGGACCTGCGTGGTGCCCTTTTCCAGTCGGCTGTCTGCGCGCGATGCAGTGAGCAGTACGCCGTCGATGCCGGCCTGCTCGGCCTTCGCATGGTCGAACACGCGCAGGCGGACCGCCCTGGGTACGGCCGCCGCTCCGCGGCCCTTGGCCGAGGGCGGAGTGCCGACGCCAAAGGTCGAATGCTCAGCTGTGGCCGTCGTGGAAAGAACTTGTTCGGAAGCGGCCGGCCATGCCGGCGCCGGGATCGACGCTGACTGACGCTCGGCCTCGGCGCGCTCGGCCGCCGCCCGCTGAACCTTCGCTGGATCGAGCGGACGGGCATCGACATCGCGAGCCCTCGGCAGCGGCGGGAGGACCGAACTGGCGGCCGCGGTCGGCGCTGCTCCGGGCTGCAGGCCCGAGACCAGCACAGCGCCAGCTGTGAGCGCGGCCGCAAACGTCCAAGAACGCCGGGAGCGCACTGCGCTGAACTTCATCGAAAACTTCCTCACTCGCGGGGCGGCGGTCATCGATCAGCCCTCCGTGCTCGTCGGGCAGACGTCTTCGCCGAGGTCGGGATACTCCGTGCAGGTTGCGCGATCGTCCAGAGCGCCCGTGTACAGGCGGACGTCGTCGATCCAGCCGGCGAACTCACTACCGGTCTCCCGCCCCTTACCGATGACGGTGCTTCCCAGCCGGTACGGCGAAGTGTGGCGGTGCTCGCTGCCGTCGATCGTGCCCTTGTCGACGGTCAGCGTGATCTTGCCGAGCGCCCCACTGTTGATCTGGTCAGGTGCGGCAGCGTCGTAACTGCCGATGAGCAGCCTCCACTCGCCTGCCACGGCATCCTTCGATTCCGGGTACACCGCGGTGTCCGGTGTGGTCGAGTTCGCCGGGGTGCGAGTGAACACCCACTCTC
This sequence comes from Kribbella sp. NPDC005582, assembly GCF_040605415.1. Taxonomy (NCBI): domain Bacteria; kingdom Bacillati; phylum Actinomycetota; class Actinomycetes; order Propionibacteriales; family Kribbellaceae; genus Kribbella; species Kribbella sp. NPDC005582. The sequence continues at coordinate 325,961 of NZ_JBEXCU010000006.1, read as the reverse complement.
CGCTGATCTCGTCGACCGATCGCCACTCGAGTCGCCAGGCGTCACTGTCGGGGCCCGCCTGGCGGAGGATCACTGCCGACTTGTTCGGATCGGCCACCTTGACCCAGACACCGGCCGAGAAGCTCGTCCCGCCGTCCACCACCGGCCGCGGCAGCGACAACGCCTCGGACGCGGCGCCGGAGAACGCCAGCACCTGACCGCGGTCGTCGTCGGTGACGAACGCCGCGGACTGATCCGCGCCCGTTCCGAATCCACTGATCGGCATGTTCGCGCCGTACACGACGTCCCCGGTCCGCCAGACCTGGTCACTGGCCAAGTAGGCGCTGTTCAGCGGCCAGTGTGCTGCCGAGCCGGTGACCACCTTGTCGTCCTTGCGCGGATCGGCCACGGTCATGACGGCATCCGCCGTCAGGGCTCGTTGCCAGATCTGCACCGAGTCGATCCCGCCGATGAACCGATTGGTGAAGACGTCGTTGTACTGGCCATGTCCGATACTCAGCGGCCCGGTCGCCTTCCAGGCCGAATCGGGATACGCCACATTCCCGGCTCCCTGCAGCCGGCCGTTGACGAACAGCTGGATCTTCCCGAGCCCTTGGTCGTAGACACCGACCACGTGGGTCCACGCGCCCAGCACGCCCGGCTCATCCGACTTCGCCTGAACCGCGACAGGGGTCATCGTGTCGGTCTTGAATCGCAGGAACACCCAGCGGTTCAGCGACTGTGAGTAGTACAGCTCGAAGGCGCTACTGATGTTGCCGGCCGAGGCCACGACTACAGCCTCCTTGGTGGACGTCAACCGCGCCCAGGCGGAGACCGTGAAGCTCTTGGAAGTGTCGACCGGCGTCGTCGCGGTCTGGGCGAAGTCGTCCACACCATCCAGCTGCAGCGACCCTCCGCTCCGACCGGCGTCGTCGAACGCTGCACCATTGGACAAGGTGAGCGGATGTGGCGAACTGGCGCTGTCCGCGGCTGTGGTCCCGGTCTTGTCGTCGAACGACCAGTCGGCAACCGGTGGCGAAGCACTCTTGACGTTCACCACGAAGTCGGTCACTCCGCTACTGCCATGTCCGGCTGAGTCATAGCTCTGAACGTGCAGACGGTTGAAACCTTCTTGGGGAGGCACGATGTTCGTGGTGACGGTATTACCGCTCACCGCGGTCTTCGACGACGCGCCTTGGAACCAGTATTCGTGCTTGATGACGTCGGCAGCGCTTCCTTTGATCGTGAAGGAGACGGGCGCACCCTGCGGTGGCAGTGCTTCACACGGATTCTCGATGTCGCAGTTCTTCACCGCATCCGCGCCGTACTTGGCCGTAACTGTTGGTGGCGCCGGCGCCAATCGATCCACCTTGAAGTAGCAGAACGCGGAGTCCACTGATTTCAGCTCGGCGCCGGTCGCATAGGGATAGATCGTTCTGGCGCGGAAGTGGTACAGGCCCTGGTCAGTGAAGGTGGTGCTCGGCAAGGTGAGCGTCAGGGGTGTGTTCGGGCTGTCGAGCCCGGTTCGCTTGGACAGGAACGGGTTCCCGGTGGTGCTGTAGAACCAGAACTCGATCTGGACCCGCGCGCCGACGTCCGCGGCGGTGAGCTTCGGGGTAGCCGTGAATTGCAGGTTCTTCGAGCCGACATTCACATAAGACGTGGAGCTGTCACAACCGACGTTCGGGTCCTTCAGGCCGACCCCGGTGGGAACCGCAGGGGGCGATACGTACGTGACCTCGAGCTCACCGAAGGAACTGAACTGCTTCCAGGCGATGCCGTCGGTCTCGTCCGTGGCCGCGAGCCGGAAGGTCGTGGTGGTGTACCCCTTGGCAGCCGTGTCGACCATCGAGCTCGTCACCGGGAACTCGACGTACTTGTCAGGACAAGAGGAGTTGTAACCGTTCGCGAAGCTTTGACTCGTGACCGCGAGCTGAACTCCGGGCTGGTTGTTCCAGGTCGTCCGGTCGGTGATCGTCGTCGTGCGGGTAACGCTGACGGAGCGAGCGGAACAGCTGGCCGAATGAACCTCGTAGGTCCGGAGCTTGGAGCTGAGGATCTTCTTGCCCCGGAATATCGCGGCGCCGAACTGGAAGAACGAGCGGACGATCTTGTGCTGCTCGTAGTCCTCGTACCCGACACCGAGACTGTGGGTCGTCTTGTAGAACGAGGTCGTCGGGTAGAGCTGCCAGGCTGCTGCCCAGGCGGACCTGGTGGTCTTGGTCGTGACCGGGTCGAGGACAACCGGGTAGACCGTCGACGGGCTGGTAAGCAGGCCGCTGTCCGGCACCAGGGTCAGGCCGGACGCGTCACCGCGCAGCTCCATCTCAGCCGCGTGCGCACCAGCGGGACCGTCATCGACGAGTTTCGCCGAGGAACGCGGCGCGACAGCCTGCTTGCCTTGCGGAGCCGGCTGCGAAGAATCCCACATCATCGCGTCGCCGGCCGTCATGACCAGCCGGCCGTTAGCGTCGGCATACGCCGGACTGCCCTCACGGTTCGTGCGCAGTGACAGGCCCTCGGTCGTCACGGGGAAGTGGATCGAGCGCAGTGCCGGATCCGAGGCGGCCTCACGAGTCTTGACGACGACGTTGTAGCTCAACCCCTCTGAAGTGGACTCGATGACGAGGTCCACCCCTTGCATCACCTCGGAGTACGTCGCGATCGAGCCCGCCAGCGTCGGGCGCGGCAGGCGCCACGGCGACTTGAGCTCGAACGTGCCCTCGGGCACACCGACCTTGCCGATGGACGTGTTCCCGCCACCGGACAACGTGATCTGCGAGACCGCGGCCTTCGGGCCAACCGTTCCGTCCACGCGGAACTCGAGCGTCGTATCCACGGCTCTCCAGGTGTCGCCCTGCTTCACCCGCACCGGGGCATTGGACACCTTGGCGGTCAGGGACCCGTCCGGATTGGCGAAGGTCTGTGACAGCTCGGTCGTGCGGTCGGCGATCTCCACCGGGGCACCACTGGCGGCGGCGAACTTGGCCGCCTCCTGCGTGTTGCGGCCCACCTTCGGAATCGGCGGTGGCGCGGCCGCCGCCGGAATTGCCTGCAGACCTGATGTCAGGACTGCCATTGCAGCCACTACGGCCACTGAAATCCGGCCGCGCCCATGGCGCGCCAGAGCAGCACGAGATCCCCGCCTCACGTTCCCCACCCCACTGTTAGTTCACAAATCCCGAGAATGACCACTCTGGTGCAACTGGTCGATCACCACCAGCGACAACTCATACAAACGACCCATACAGTTCAGATCAAGCGCCGCACGCCTCCAGGCCTGGGTAGTCCTGGCAGGCCTTGATGGGCGAGAGGTCGCCGGTGTAGATGCGGATGTCGTCGAGGCGGCCGGCGAAGGGGGTGCCGGTGGGGCCGGGCTTGCCGACGACGACGGCGCCGTCCCGGGTGGGGGCCGCGAAGCTGGCTTGGGAGCCGTCGCGGGACCGGAGGTCCATGGTCAGCTCGATCCTGTCGTTGCTCGGATCGCGAGGATCGACGTGGTAGGTGCCGACGAGCAGGTGCCAAGTGTCGAGTGCGTCGCCGTCGTAGATCGGCGATGTTGCGACGGTTTCGGTGTTCGTGTCGGCGTTGACTCGGGCGAAGGTGAACTTGGCGGTTGTTCCATCGGGCTCGTAGGCGAGACGCCAGGTGTCCTTCGTGCTGCTTCCTTGGCGGATGATCACGCCGGGCTTGGTCGGGTCGGCGATCTTCACCATCACGGCGACCGAGAAGCTCGCGCTAGCGTCGACGACCGGGTGGCCGAGGCTGACCGATTCGCGGCGTGCACCGGTGAGTTCGAGGACCTTGCCGCGCTCTGCGTCACTGACGAACGCCTTGGACTGATCGCTGCCTTGGAAGCCCGCGATGGTGAAACCCGCGCCGCGGATGGTGTCTCGAGAACGCCAGATACCGTCCTGACCGCGAACCGCCGTGTCGAGCGGCCAGTGCGCTGCATCTCCCGTCACTACCGGGCCTTGCGAGCTGCGCGGCGCCTGAAGCTCCAATACCTCCTCGGGGCGCAGGACCCGCTGCCAGATCTGCAGGTGGTCGAGCGAGCCACCGAAGTAGCCCCCGGCCGCACCAGCCAGGAAGCTGCGGCCGACGGTCAGTGGGCCGGTGGCCTTCCAGGCGTTGGCGATCGGCGCAGACGTCTCCTGCTGAAGGCGGCCGTTGACGTAGAGCCTGAGGGCTCCGGTCGGGGCGTCGTACGTCGCGAGCAGGTGTGACCAGGCGCCGTTGACGGGCGACTCTTTCGAGGATGCCTTGTACAGCTGGGGAATCGCGACGTCGGCTGCGGTGCGCGCAAAGACCCAGCGTTTGGTCGACGGGTCGTAGCCGAGACCGGCGGCAGCGGTGTTGGCGCCGTTCGCGGAGGCGATGACCCGAGCTTTGACGGGTTGGTGGGCCGGGCCCACACCGAGATCGAGAAGCTCTGCGTGGTGTCGACGACAGACTCGCTCGCGGACGCGTAGTCGTCGGCGCCATCGAGGGCAAGCGCGCCATCGAGGCGGCCGGATGCCTCGAAGGCCGCCCCGGTCAGCGCCAGCGGGTGCGTCAGCCCTGGGCCGTCCGCGGCCGTCGTACCGCTGCCGTCGTTGAACCCCCACGAACCGACCGGGCCGGGCGCTGGGCCGACGAACAGCATGAAGTACGTGTCCTGGCTGGGCTGACCGAAGGAATTGACGCTCTGCACCATCAGAATCAGGCGGCCATCGGTCGGCGGCTCCAGGTCCAGCGTGGCGGTCGGGCCGTCGACCGAGACCGGGTTCGTGCCAAGCCATCGATAGCGAATGCTCACGACATCAGGGGAGGTCGAGGTGACGGTGAATGTCACCTTGTCCCCTAGAACCACGCCCTCAGGACACTTCGGCAGAACCCAGCAGTTCTCGAGCGGCTCGCCGTGATGAGTCGCCGTGACCGACGGTGGCGCCGGCGGCACAGGTGGGTCGGCGGCGGACGCGACGGGCACGAGCGTGATGACTAGAGCTAAAGCGGCCAGCAGCGTTCCGGCCAGACGGCGAACTGACAGCGGGCGTGCGTGATTCATTTGGTCCCTCCCCAGGGCGGCTTTCAGACCAGCGAGCCATCCTGTCGTGTGCGTACGGACGGTGTCCATGAAGTTGCACGAAGCTGCAGAAGGGTGCGCGTGGCGAGCCGGTGGCGCGATAGCGTGCGGGCATGGGACGGGATGTGCGGGTGGTGTACCGGAAGTACGACGAGAGTTTGCACTGGCATCAGTGGATGGAGTGGCTCGGGGAGGACGAGTACGGCGTTTGGCTCGGCGGGCGGGTGGGGGCTGTGATGCAGCGGGGTGAGGGGTTGAAGCTCACTGCGGCGGAGGCGCATGTGCAGTTGTTTCCGCGGGACAAGTGGTTCACGGCGATCTTCAACGATGCGCCGCGGATGACGGAGATCTACTGCGACATCACGACCCCGGTGGAGTTCAGCGAGGATCGGGTGACGATGATCGATCTGGATCTGGATGTGATCAAGAAGCGGGACGGGTCGGTGCTGGTGGACGACGAGGACGAGTTCGCGGAGCACCAGGTGAAGTACAACTATCCGGCCGAGGTCATCGAGCAGGCGCAGGCTTCGTGTGACTGGTTGGTGGGGGCGGTCGTCAACGAGGAGCCGTTCACCGGTGTGTACAAGCGCTACCTGGATATGGTGCGGTAGCTGACGGTTGTGTTCTTCAGCAGGAGCGCGCCGGGTAGGGGTGCGCGTTGGCCGGCGTACATGTCGGCGACCGGGGAGACCGTGAGATAGAGGTTCTGTCCTGCCGGTACGTCGACCGCGATCGCAGGCAGTTCGATCGTACGGCGGACGCCGTGGGCGGCGCGGTGTTCGCGCAGCGGCATGGTGTTGTTCTGGATGACGCGGGCGGTGAGTGGGCTGGTGCCGACGCTGAGCGCGAGGAACGCCGGGGTGCGCGGGACGATCGTGTAGACGTTCGCGGAGACATGTGGGGTGCCGGCGACGGTGAGCGGGCCGGTGGCGACCTTCACGGTGACCGGGACGCCGACGCCGGTCGGGGTGGCGATCTTGCCCAGGCGCTTGACGGTGTTGGCCGCCAGGGACTGTTGCGTCAGGCAACGACCGCCGGCAGTGGACAGGTGGTACTTGCCGAATCCGGTGAGACCGGTCGACTCCCCCAGCAACTGAAGGCGGAGGAACCGCAGAGCGAGGTCGGCGAAGTTCGGGGAGCCGAGGGCGATCGAGCAGGGGTCGCCGGAGGTGCCATAGCCCGGCGGTACGACGGCGGGCAGTGCGTGGCCACCGTTGTAGCCGACCAGAAGCGAGCGGGCGCGGGCACGCGGAGTGAGGGCGTGGTCGTAGATGGACAGGCCCTCGTTGAGGTTGAACAGGTTGTCGGTGATGCCCTGTTCAAGGAGCACCGGGATGTCGAGCTTGCGGCCTTCGGCCACGTGCCACGCCGGTCCGTTGTGCGCGAAGAACCGGGTGAGCTCGCGGCCGGTCTTGCCGGTCGGCCAGGCGCCGGTGGCGATCAGCGTCGCCCAGGCCTTGCCGATCGAGGGCGGGAGGTTCTTGCCGCCGCTGGCGAAGAGGATGCTCAGCCACATGGTTCGCGCGGTCTCGGACGGCGCGAGCGAGCGCTTCAGATCCCACCAGGTGATCTCGGGCGCGAGTGCGTCGAAGCGGGTCCGGCCGAAGTCGCGGAGCTCGGTGAACGCGCCGGCGAGCTGGTAGCCGCCGCCGTACGAGCCGCCGATGGCGCCGATCAGCGGGTCACCGGGTCGTTGCTTGGTCACCCAATCCAGGCCGGCGACGAAGTCCACGAGCTTGATGACGTCGCGGCCCTCGTAGTCGGGGTTCATCACGTGAGCGACGCCGGTGCTCTCGCCGAAGCTGCGCTGGTCGAAGCTCAGTACGCCGAACCCCGCGTCGAGGTGGGCGCGGAACTGCCGGATGTCGGTGGTCCGCGAACCGCCCCAGCCGTGGCTGCTGAAGATCAGCGGCACCGTGTGCGCCGCGGATGCCACGGCGGGCTTGAAGAGCGAGTAGCAGATCTGCACCGGCACCGAGGACCCCGGCTCGGGGACCGACTGCACGCAGCCGGTGGTCACCGTGTCTTCGCGGACGACGGCGGCGGCCGGCGCGGGGACGAGCGCGGCGGCGAGCAAGAGAAGGCCTGAGACGACAGAAGCAGTACGTCGCATGTGATCACTCCGCGTGGTGGACGGATCTCGCTCCGCACACGCTAGACGACGGTGGCCAGTGTCGCTAGTACGAGCTGAGAGACTGTGCTCCGTGCATATCGCGATCGAGATCGTGGCCCTCGTCGCCGTGGTGGCGGGCGGGGCCGCGCTGGCCCGCCGGATCGGGTTGTCGGCTCCCCTGCTGCTCGTGGTGATCGGGGTCGCCGCGTCCTATCTGCCCTTCGTTCCCCGGGTCGAGCTGGAGCCCGAGGTGGTTCTGGTCGGCTTCCTTCCGCCGCTGCTCTACTCCGCGGCGATCAAGACCAGCCTGGTCGACTTCACCAAGCACCGCCGCTCGATCGGCCTGCTGTCGGTCGGGCTGGTGGCCTTCACCGCCATCGGCGTCGGTCTGGTCGCCTGGTGGCTGCTCAACGTCGTGGCCGCGTCCCACGGCTACCAGCCGCTCCCCCTCTGGGCCGCGTTCGCCATCGGTGCCGTCATCGCGCCACCGGACGCCGTCGCCGCGACCGCGATCGCCAAGCGGGTCGGTCTCCCCCGCCGCGTGGTCACGATTCTCGAGGGCGAGAGCCTGGTCAACGACGCGACCGCCCTCGTCATTCTCCGTACGTCGCTCGGCGCGGCACTCGTCGTACCGACCGTGCTCCACGTCGGACTCGACTTCCTCCGCGCGGCCGGCGGTGGTGTCGCGATCGGCCTGATCGTGGCGATCGTGCTGGCCAAGATCCGCAAGCGGTTCACCGACCCGGTGCTGGACACCACGCTCAGCCTGACCGCGCCGTTCATCGCGTACGTCGCCGCCGAGAACCACTGGGTGCACGCGTCCGGCGTCCTGGCGGTCGTGGTCAGCGGTCTGATCCTCGGCCACAAGGCGCCGATCATCCAGTCGGCCAAGTCGCGGATCTCCGAGCGGACCAACTGGCGCACGTTCCAGTTCCTGCTCGAGAACACGGTCTTCCTGCTGATCGGCCTGCAGACCCGCTGGATCCTGGACGACCTCGCCGAGAGCCCGCTGCCGGCCTGGCTGATCGCCCTCTCGACGGTCGCTGTCTTCCTGGCCACGGTCCTGCTGCGGCCGATCTGGGTCGTCCCGACCACCTACCTGTCCCGCCGGATCCTCGGCCGTTCCCGTCCCGGTCCCGTCCCCTTCGGCGCACTGATCGTCGTCTGCTGGGCGGGTATGCGCGGCGTGGTCACGCTGGCCGCGGTCTTCACGCTCCCGGAGGACACCCCGCACCGCGAGGTGCTCGTCTTCATGGCCCTCGCCGTCACCGGTGGCACGCTGCTGCTTCAGGGCTCCACGCTCCCCTGGCTGGTACGGCGGTTGCAGCTGCCCGGACCGGATCCCGCGGAGGACGCGCTGCAGGAGGCCGCCGTACTGCAGGGTGCGCATCGCGCCGCGATCGCGAAGCTGGACGAAATCGCCACTCCGGACGACCCCGAGGGCGTGCTCGCCGTACTGCGGCAGCGCGGCGAATCGCGTGCGCTGGCCGCGTGGGAGCGGTTGGGGCGTCCTGAAACCGAGTACGAGACGCCGAGTGAGGCGTACCGGCGGTTGCGGATGGCGATGCTGGAGGCGGAGCGGTCGCACATTCTCAAGGTCCGCGACGCCGGCCTGGTCGCCGACGAGGTGCTGCAGCGAGCGCAGTCGGTGCTCGACATCGAGGAGTCGATCCTGGATCGCGACGAGGACGACGACGTCGGCGGTCGTTCCGAGGACCTGCGCCCACCGGCGTCGGCGAGCGGCGGCTGTGAGCACCTCGTGCACGCGCCTGTCGTCGTCACTCCGAACACGCCCGAGGGCTGCGAGGAGTGCCTGGCCGAAGGCGGCTCGTGGGTGCACCTGCGGTTGTGCCTGGGCTGCGGTCACGTCGGTTGCTGCGATTCTTCGGAGATGAAGCACGCGAGCAAGCACTACGACGAGACCACGCACCCGGTGATGCGCAGCTTCGAACCCGGTGAGAACTGGCGCTGGTGCTTCGTGGACGAGAAGCTCGGCTGATGGCTGACTGCCTGTTCTGCTCGATCATCGCCGGCACGACTCCGGCGCACATCGTCCTGGACACGCCGGAGCTGCTCGGCTTCCTCGACATTCGCCCGGTCTTCAAGGGGCACACGCTGATCGTGCCGCGAGCGCATGTGCCGACGATGGTGGAGCTCACCGACGAGGTGAGCGTCCCGCTGTTCGGTGCCGCGCGTCAGGTCGCCGCCGCGGTCCGCACGGCGTACGGCGCGCAGGGTTCGTTCGTTGCCGTCAACAACGTTGTGTCGCAGTCGGTCCCGCACCTCCACGTGCACGTCGTACCGCGGACGAAGGGTGACGGATTGCGCGGCTTCTTCTGGCCGCGGACGAAGTACGCCGACGATGCCGAAGCCGCCGAGTACGCCGCCAAGCTGCGAGACGTGCTCAGTTCATAGGCCGGTCCAGCCGCTCACCGAGTTTGGCCAGCGCACGCTCGACGGCGGCCCGGACTGTCGAGTCCGGGTCGCCGGCCAGCTCCTCAACGGCCGCGGCATGCTCGAACTCCCCCGCCGCACCGATCGCCCGTACGGCGGCCGCGCGCACGCGCGGCAGTTCGTGCTCCAGCATTGGCAGCAGCGCATCCACCAACTGACCGAGCTCTCGCTGCGCGGTGATCCGCGCGACGTGCTCACGGACCCGCCACGCCGGATCATCTGCCACCGCCAGCAACGCGTCCACCACGTCATCCCGCCAGACGTACAGGAACACCCGCGCGGCCCAGACCCGGATCCAGTAGTAGTTGGCCGGGTCAACGGGAGCCGCCCAGCCACCCGGATTCGCTGACCCCGTGATCGCGACCAGCTTCGGCAGCTCAGCGCCGTACGCCGCCTCTCCGGAGATCTCGCCGGTCAGGAACGCGACCGCCCAGTCGATCACTGTGTCGCGGCCGTGCTCCGCGCAGGCAGCCATCACTACCTCTCGCGGATGCGCCCGGTCTGCCGTCATGAGCTCAGTAAAACCTGACCCACCGACAATTCAGGCCAGCAGTAGCGCCCAGTCGTCCAGTTCGCGCAGAATCCGCGGCAGGTGCTCGGCGGCGTCGAGCAGTGAGCGGGTGCAGGAGGCAACCTGTTCCGCGCTTTCGTCGCGGTGCCCGAGCGCCACCCACAGGCACCAAGCAGTGAAGCTGAGATGCCCGATGAGCAGTCCGGCAAAGGCTGTCGCGTCGGCGGGCCCGGCCGGGCCACCGGCATCGCGGTAAGACCCGATCAGCGCGCGGATGATGCGGGGGTCGCCGCCGGCAATACTCCGCTCGTTGGGAGCGGCCAGCCGGACGGCGTTGTTGGCCGCGTCCCACCAGGCAACGTCGGCCGTCGCCGACTCCCAGTCGATCAGCATCAGTCCGGTCGGAGTGGCGAGGATGTTGGCTCGGGCGGCATCGCCGTGAGTCATCGTCAGCGGCGGGCGGTTCCGCAGCGCCTCGGCGACCAGGTCGGCGGAGTCCTCGGCCACTCCGAGTACGGCGCGAGCGGCCTGGCCGACCGCTGGGTCCGCCATCCGCTCGGCCTGGCGGACCCAGTCGCGCCACTCCTCCAACGGGAAGACCTGAGACGCATCGGCGTCCTCGTCGACCTCAACATCCAACCGAGCGATCTTGGCCAGCACGCCGCCGAGCCAACCAGCCAGCTCCTCGTCGGCGACGTGGGCTTCCCGCAGGTCACGGCCGTCCACCCACTCGGTCACCCGGACGAGGTCCCTGCCCGGCGGCGCGTACCAGAAGCCCACACTGGGCTCGGGTGGCTGGACCGGGGCCGGCATCGGGATGCCCGCCGCCGCGGCGGCACTCTCCAGCCGGTGCACGGTCCAGGCCTTCGTACGCTGCCATTCGGACAGGTCGGAGCGCTCGGCGGAGCCGAGGCGGTCGTGCTTGACCACCCAGCGTCCAGTCGAGGTCGACACGACGCGAGTGACGGCGGGGCGGTCGCCGTTAGCCAGCGGTCGGTCCTCCAGGACGGATCCGAGGCCGAACGCGTCGGCGACCTGCTCGGCGGTGATTGGCATCCGGCGAGAATGTCACGCACCGCGCCGCGACGCGACACGATTTCGCCGCCCGGACCGCCACCACTCATCAACCTCGCACAGAGCGCGCGGCTCACGCTCAGCGCAGGCGATGCGGGAGGCCGAAACGACAGTTGGTGAGTGGCTGAGGTCCGCCCCGCGAAATGACCTGAGACGCCGCGCATACTGCCGGACATGGACCAGGTATGACCTCACCGGCGGATCCGCAGGACGAGTTCCGCGCGCTGTTCGAGCAGAACTTCCGGGAGCTGCTCGGTTATGCGCTGCGGCGGTGCGGATCAGCCGACGATGCGGCGGACGTCGTGGCCGACACCATGCTGGTCGCCTGGCGCCGGTTCGACCAGGTGCCCGTGGACGGGACAGCCCGGCTCTGGCTGTACGGCGTCGCCCGCCGAGTGCTCGCGAATCACCGGCGCGGGCTCCAGCGGCGGGACCGGCTCGGTGAGCGACTGCGGGTGGAGCTGCACGACGTCGTACCGGACCACGCCGGCGAGGTCGAGGCGAACGCCGTACTGCTGGCAGCCATGGCCGGGCTGAGCGAGAACGACCGCGAACTGCTGATGCTCACCGCGTGGGAGAACCTCGATCCGCAGGAGGCGGCCGTGGTGCTCGACGTACCGGCTCGGGTGGTTCGGACCCGGTTGCACCGGGCGCGGGGGCGGTTGCGGCAACGGCTGGGAGACGCCTTCGCCGATCACGGACATGAACGGGATGACAGAGCACTGCGACCAGCTCAGGAGGAGCGATGAACGACCGCGAACTCGACCGGCTGATCGCACGGGCCAACCCGTACGGCGACGACCGGGTCCGGCAGCTGCCGGCCGATCGCGCCGAGTCCGAACTGCTGGAGGAGATCTTGACCACCACCGAACCCGCCACCCGGCTGCGGCCGAGCCGGCGCCGCCGGGTCGCCATCGGGGCAGCCGCCGCGGTCGCCATCGCGGCAGCCGTCGCCGTCGTGGGGGCCGTGCTCCCCAAGGACAGTCCGATCGCGCCGATCGCCGGTCCGCAGCGGGCGTACGCGGCCGAGCTCGTCGCGGTCGCCGAGGCCAACGAGCGGATCCTGATCGACGACCCGGCCTGGAAGATCTCCCAGGTCGACGAGTTCACCAAAGACTCGGGCGACATGTCGTTCGCCAGCGGCGACAAGATCATCAAGCTCACGTGGTACGCGAGCGCTTCGTACAAGGACTACTACAAGGACCGGCTCCAGGGCACCGTCAGCCACGAAGAGGTCATGGTGCTCGGTCAGCGCGGCACGCTGTTCCGCTACGACGCGAACAGCACGGACCTCGCCTTCATGCTGCCCGCCAAGGGCGCGACCTTCGTCGAACTGCGGGCCGACCTCGGCTCCGAGGCCGCCTACCGGGACGTGCTCGGCAAGCTGAAGCAGGTCGACGTCGACACCTGGCTGAGCGCGATGCCCGAATCGGTCGTGAAGCCGGAGAAGGTCCGCGCGGCCGTCGACGGCATTCTCGCCGGGATCACGGTACCGAAGGGGTTCGACAAGGCGCCGCTGTACAAGGAGACGGTGATCGGGCGGTACCACCTGGGCGCCCGCGTCGCGACGGCCGCGTCGTGTGCCTGGCTCGACCAGTGGACCGCGGCGACGAAGTCCGGTGACAAGGCCAAGGCGGCCGAGGCCGTGAAGGCCATGCAGGGCAGCAAGTCCTGGAAGATCCTCCAGGAGATGAACGCCGAGGGTGACATGCCTGAGCTGATCTGGCAGTACGCCGACGAGATCGCCGGCAAGGCGAAGCCGGAGTCCAAGTCCGGCAAGCCCGCCGACGGCTACAAGGAAGGCCTCGGCTGCCGCTGAGAACGGCGAAAGGGCCGACCGGATTGCAGCCCGGTCGGCCCTTTCGCGTTGCTCAGTTGGCGATCAGCGAGCGCAGCACGTACTGCAGGATGCCGCCGTTGCGGTAGTAGTCCGCCTCACCGGGGGTGTCGATGCGGACGACCGCGTCGAACTCCTTGACGTCGCCGGCGGGCGACGTCGCGGTGACGTGCACGGTGCGCGGAATCGAGCCGTCGTTCAGCGCGGTGACGCCGCTGATGTCGAAGGTCTCCTCGCCGGTCAGGCCGAGCGACTCCGCGTTCTCGCCCTCGGGGTACTGCAGCGGCAGCACGCCCATGCCGATCAGGTTCGAGCGGTGGATGCGCTCGAACGACTCCGTGATCACGGCCCGCGCGCCGAGCAGCGCCGTACCCTTGGCCGCCCAGTCGCGCGACGACCCCGAGCCGTACTCCTTGCCGGCCAGGATGACCAGCGGGATGCCGGCCTCGGCGTACGCCTCGGAGGCCTCGTAGATGCTGGTCACCGGCGCGTCCGGCTTGGTGAAGTCGCGGGTGAAGCCGCCCTCGGTGCCCGGTGCGATCTGGTTGCGCAGCCGGATGTTCGCGAACGTGCCGCGGATCATCACCTCGTGGTTGCCGCGTCGCGAACCGTAGGAGTTGAAGTCCTTGCGGTCGATGTTGTGCTCGGCCAGGTACTTGCCCGCCGGGCTGTCGGCCTTGATCGCGCCGGCCGGCGAGATGTGGTCGGTCGTCACCGAGTCGCCGAGCTTGGCCAGCACCCGCGCCCCGGCGATGTCGGTCACCGGCGACGGCTCGTGCGCCATCCCCTCGAAGTACGGAGGCTTGCGCACGTACGTCGACTCGGCGTCCCAGGCGAAGGTCTTGCCCTCCGGCGTCGGCAGCGACTGCCAGCGCTCGTCACCGGCGAACACGTCGGCGTAGTCCTTGGTGAACATCTCCTTGGTGATCGAGGTCGCGATCACGGCCTCGACGTCGGCCGCGGTCGGCCAGATGTCGCGCAGGAAGACGTCGTTGCCGTCGGTGTCCTTGCCCAGGGCATCGGTCTCGAAGTCGAAGTCCATCGACCCGGCCAGCGCGTACGCGATCACCAGCGGCGGGCTCGCCAGGTAGTTCATCTTCACGTCCGGGTTGATCCGGCCCTCGAAGTTGCGGTTGCCGGACAGCACCGACACGACCGCCAGGTCGGCTTCCTGGACGCCGGCCGAGACCGCCTCGGGCAGCGGGCCCGAGTTGCCGATGCAGGTCGTGCAGCCGTAGCCGACCAGGTGGAAGCCGAGCTTCTCCAGGTACGGCGTGACGCCGGCCTTCTCGTAGTAGTCCGTGACGACCTTCGACCCCGGCGCCAGCGAGGTCTTCACCCACGGCTTGGACGCGAGGCCCTTGTCGACGGCGTTCTTGGCCAGCAGCGCGGCCGCCATCATCACCGACGGGTTCGACGTGTTGGTGCAGGAGGTGATGCTCGCGATCACGACGTGACCGTGGTCGAGCTCGATCTCCTGGCCGTCCAGCGAGATCGTGGTCTTCTTGGTCGGCCGGTCCTTGGCGGCCGGGGCGACGTGCGGGCTGTCGTCGGTGTGACCGTGCCCGTTGGGAGCGTCGCTGCCCGGGAAGCTGCCGAGCTCCGACGGGTCGACCTCGAGCTCCTCGGTCGCGTAGTCACCGAGCACACCGCGGAACGACTCCTTGGCCTTGCTCAGCTCGATCCGGTCCTGCGGCCGCTTCGGGCCGGCGATCGACGGTACGACGCTCGACAGGTCCAGCTCGAGGTACTCCGAGAACCGCGGCTCGACGGCCGGGTTGTGCCACAGACCCTGCTCCTTGGCGTACGCCTCGACCAGCGCGACGTCGTCGTCGGAGCGGCCGGTCAGCCGCAGGTACTCCAGCGTCACGTCGTCGATCGGGAAGATCGCGCAGGTGGAGCCGAACTCCGGGCTCATGTTGCCGATGGTGGCGCGGTTGGCCAGCGGCACCGCGGTGACGCCGTCGCCGTAGAACTCGACGAACTTGCCGACCACACCGTGCTGACGCAGCATCTGGGTGATCGTCAGGACGACGTCGGTCGCGGTCGCGCCGGCCGGCACCGAACCGGTCAGCTTGAAGCCGACGACCTTCGGGATCAGCATGCTGACCGGCTGGCCGAGCATCGCGGCCTCGGCCTCGATACCGCCGACGCCCCAGCCCAGCACGCCCAGGCCGTTCACCATCGTGGTGTGGCTGTCGGTGCCGACGCAGGTGTCCGGGTAGGCCTGGCCGTTGCGGACCATCACCGTCCGGGCGAGGTGCTCGATGTTCACCTGGTGCACGATGCCGGTGCCCGGCGGGACGACCTTGAACTCGTCGAACGCCGTCTGGCCCCAGCGCAGGAACTGGTACCGCTCGCGGTTGCGCTCGTACTCCAGCTCGACGTTGCGCTCGAAGGCGTCCTGACGGCCGAAGACGTCGATGATGACCGAGTGGTCGATGACCAGCTCGGCCGGCGCCAGCGGGTTGATCTTGGTCGGGTCGCCCCCGAGCTCGGCGACCGCCTCGCGCATGGTGGCCAGGTCGACCACACACGGCACGCCGGTGAAGTCCTGCATGATCACCCGGGCCGGGGTGAACTGGATCTCCGTGTCGGGAGCCGCGTTCTGGTCCCAGTTCGCCAGCTTGCGGATGTGGTCGGCGGTGATGTTCGCGCCGTCCTCGGTGCGCAGCAGGTTCTCCAGCAGCACCTTGAGGGAGTAGGGCAGCGTCTCCGCGCCCTCGATACCCGCCAACCTGAAGATCTCGTACGACTGTCCGTTGACCTCGAGTGCCCCCTGGGCACCGAAGCTGTCGACGCTCGCCATCAACCTGCTCCTCTATCCGGTCCAGTTCCGCTGGGCCCATCCTCCCGGGCCCCCGGCCCGGCCACGAGGTCAGGTAAACCTAACTTCATGGCGGGGAAGTCTCTCGACATCAAGATACACGACATCGAGTCACTTCTCACTTCACCTGCGGCAGAACCTCCGCGGCGATCAGGTCCAGGTGGTCCAGATCGCTCAGGTCCATGATCTGCACGTACTGGCGCTGCGAGCCCGCAGCCGCGAACTGACCGATCCGGTCGACGACCTCCGCCGGCGTACCGGCGATCGCGTCCCGCTTCAGCGCCTCCACGTCGCGGCCGATCGCCTCGGCCCGCTGCTTCACCTGGGCGTCGTCCTTGCCGACGACGACGGTGTGCGCGGTCGAGAGGGCGAGCGTCTTCGGGTCGCGGCCGGCCGCCGTACAGGCTGCTTGGACGCGCTCGAACAGGATTGCGGTCTCTTCGGGCGAGCGGAAGCCGGCGTTGAACTCGCTCGCGTACTGCGCGGCGAGGGCGGGGGTGCGCTTCTTGCCTGCGCCGCCGACGATGACCGGCGGGTGCGGCTGCTGGATCGGCTTCGGCAGTGCCGGGGAGTCGGTGAGCTGGTAGTGCTCGCCCTGGAAGTTGTACTTCTCCCCCACCGGCGTGTCCCAGAGACCGGTGATCAGCTCGAGCTGTTCGGTCAGCAGGTCGAACCGGCCGGGCGTGTCCGGGAAGTCCAAGCCGTACGCCTGGTGCTCCCGCTCGTACCAGCCCGCGCCGAGCCCGAGCTCCGCGCGACCGCCGCTCATCTGGTCGACCTGCGCGACGGTGATCGCGAGGACGCCCGGGTTGCGGAACGTGGCCGAGCTGACCAGCGTGCCGAGCTTGATCCGCTTCGTCTCCCGGGCCAGGCCGGCGAGAGTGATCCAGGCGTCCGACGGACCGGGGAGGCCGTCGCTGTCGCCCATCACGAGGTAGTGGTCGGAACGGAAGAACGCGTCGAAGCCGTTCTCCTCGGTCTGCTGCGCGACCGCGAGGAGATCGTCGTACGAGGCGCCTTGCTGGGGTTCGGTGAAGATCCTGAGAAGCATGCGGACCACGCTATCTCGCGTTGCTGTACAACCTCTCCACGTACGACGGCCGCCACTGCGGGTCGCGAGCCGTCAGCCGCCTGGCGAGGTTGCCGATGTCCAGGCGGGACTCGACCGGGGCATCCCACCAGTCGGGAACCTGGTCGTACCAGCGGTCGATCCGCAGCGTGCGGCCGGCCGCGTCGAGCCTCGCGAAGAGCCAACCGCCGTGCTCCCCTTCGGCCTCGGCGAGCCAGAGGTCCCCGAGGAGGCCGCTGAGTTTCTCGGCAGTCTGCTCGGGGTCGTCGACGTGTGGTGGCTCCAGGTCGAACCGGTAAGAGGGCGCCTCGGGGTCGAGCACCTGCACCTGGATGGTGAAGCCGGACGGGACGATCGCGGTGCGTGCTCGGCACCAGGCGTGCAGCGCGTCGAACGCGGGCGTCCGGGGTGGGCGGGGGCGGGCACGCTCGATCTCCGAGCGCATCGCCTCCTCGAGCGAGCCCGGAACCAGCTCAGGCGTGGGGCCGTCGGACCCTACGATCCCCAGTCCTGGGATCGACATCCCGCCGAGGGCCACCGCCCGCTGCGGGGCGGCGTGTGGCGCCGCCTGCGGCGCCAGGTCCGACTCGGGCTCGGGCTCGTCGGCGAACACCGCCGGGATCACCCCGGTCGGCTCGTCCTCCGGCCAGTCCTCGGGTGCTGCCTGAGGCTGGTCCTGGCCGCGGGTCAGCGCATCCGAGCCAGCCGTAGGCTCCCACCGCCCGTTGGCCTCACCATCACCGATCTGCACGGACTCGGTCCGGTCACCACCCGCCGCTGGCGCAGTCGCGTCACCAACCGCCGGCACGCTCCCGGTTGGCTCGTCGTCGCTAAATGCCGGCACAAAGCCGGTCGGCTCATCATCGCCAACCGCCGAGGCAGACTCGGTCCGGTCGCCGCCAGCCGGCGCCACGGACTCAGTCCGCGCGGCATCGCCCGCCGCCACAATCCCGGTCTGCCCGTCGTCGCTAAACGCCGGCACGGAACCGGTCGGCTCATCATCGCCAACCGCTGACGCAGACTCGGCCCGGTCGCCGCCCGCCGCCGCCATGGACTCAGCCGACGCGTCGTCGCTAAACGCTGGCACGAAGCCGGTCGGTTCATCATCGCCAACCATTGACGCAGACTCGGACCGGTCACCACCAGCCGCCGCCATGGACTCAGCCGACGCGTCGTCGTCAACCGCCGCCACGATCCCGGCCCGCTCATCACCAACCGCCAGACGGGCACCCGTCGACGCATCACCACCCACCGGTGGCACGACTCCGGTGGGCTCGTCGTCGTCAACCGCCGAACGAACGCCAGTCGGCTCGTCGTCGCCAACCATCGGTACGAAGCCGGTCGGCTCGTCGTCATCAAACGCGTCCGCCTGCTCACCCGGCCAGTGCGCGGCGTCCCCGGTCGCCGGCATCAAGCCCGGCATGGGCTCAGGGGCGGGCATGGGCATCGGCTCGGGCGTCGGAACGGATCCCGGCAGGGGCTCAGGTGTCGGCACCGATCCCGGCATCGGCTCGGGTCCCGGAATGGGTTCCGGCGTGGGCGCCGGTCCTGGCATCGGCTCGGGCGCGGGGATCGGATCGGGCATCGGCTCCGGGCTCGGAACCGGGCTGGGCTCAGGTGTGGGGTCCGGCTTGTGCTGAGGCTCAGGCGTCGGTTCCTGCGTGGAGTCCGCGTACCGGCCTGCGTCAGGCGCGGGATAGCGATCGGGGCCTGGTGCGGGGTCAGCGGTTGCGCCCGGCGTCGCGTACGAGTCCTCCCCGCGTGCGAGCGCATCCTGACCTGGCCCATGCTCCCGGTCCGGCGCTGATGCGAAGTCCGGCTCCGGCCGTGAAGCGCGGTCCAGCGCAGACGGGTTCGGCTCAGTTACGTCGTACCGGTCGGAGTCCCGTACGGCGTACGAGTCGGCGCCTGGCGCGGCGTTTTGATCCGCCCCGGCGCGGTCCAGCGCAGACGAGTTCGGCTCACCTACGTCGTACGGGTCGGCGTACGAGTCGGTGCCTGAGGTGGGGGTTGGTCTTGTGCCGGCGTGGTCCAGCGCAGGCGCAGCAGACGGATCCGACTCGCGTACGTCGTACCGGTCGGAGGCAGGTGCTGGGTACGCGTCGGCGCGTGGCCCGGCATTCGATTCCGTCCCAGCGAGGTTCGGCGCGGTCGAGCGGTGCGACCCGCGCGCGAGGTACGGGTCGGGATCTGGTGCGGGATACGGGTCTGGGCCTGGCGCGGGGTCTGGATCCGGCGCAGGTGTGGGGTACGGGTCGGGCTCGGGTGAAGGGTGCGGCTCCGGATCGGGCAAGGGCTGCGGGTCGGGAGCCGGTACAGGGTTGGGCTCCGGCGCGGGATATGGGTCCGGCCCTGGAGCGGGGTACGGGTCCGGCGCGGGGTGTGGTTCGGGGCTTGGGTCTGGGGACGGGTGGGGCGTGGGAGCGGGTTGGGGGTCTGTTGGTTGTGGCCAGGGCGCGGGGTTGGGCTGCGGTTGGGGCCACGGTTCGGGTTGCGGTCGGGGCCAAGGCTGAGGGTCGACCTGAGCTTCAGGGTGCAGGTCGGTCGAGGCTTCGAGGATCGCGGGAATCTCCGCGGTCTCGTCGTCGAGTGCGTCCTGCTCCGAGGACTCGGCGAACTGGTCGTTCGACTCACGACCGGCACCAGCGGACTCGCGCGCGAATGGGCTTTCTACGTCAGCGCCCGTGTCCCCGGCGTGGGCTGCGAATGGACTACCCGGCACGACATCGTCCGCCTGCGGCGCAAACGGGCTACCAGTTGCTGCGGTCTCCGAACCACCCGTCGTGGGCGCGAACGGGCTTGCAGGCTGCGGAGCAGACTCCTCGGTCGACTCAGGAGCGAACGGGCTCGCTTGGACCGACCCATCCGCCTGCGGCGCGAACGGGCTGGTGGGCTGCGGGGCGGCGTCGGCGGGCGGCTGGGGTGCGAACGGGGAGCGTCCGCTTGGCTGGGCGGGCTCGGTCGAGCGGCTTGGCTCGGTTGAGGGGGATCGCTCGGTCGACCTCGAGGCGTCGTTCGGTGTGACGAAGGGGTTGGTGTGGGGCTGGGTTGTCGCTAGGGGATCTGCAGGGAGCGCAGCCGGCTGGCCGGTGCGGGCGTCGTCCGGTTGGCTCGAGGGGTGGGCGGCAGGCCCGTTCGATCCCTCGGCCGGTGGGGCGAAGGGGTTGGTGTGGGGCTGGGTTGTGGCTAGAGGGTCCGCGGGGAGCGCAGCCGGTTGGGCGGTGCGGGCGTCGTCCGGTTGGCTCGAGGGGTGGGCGGTGGGCCCGTTCGACTCGTCGGGCGGCGGGGCGAAGGGCGACGGTCCGGTGAACGAGGCTTGATCGTCGGGGACGGCGGCGATCTCGGCGGTGGGGGCTTCGTCGTCGTCGGCGAGCGCGGCGGGTGCGGCGGGTGCGGCGGCAGATGTGGAGGGTGCGTCGGCGGGCGCGGGAGGCACAGCGGCAGGCGCGGGGGGCGTGGCGGCGAGCGCGGGAGGCACCGCGGCAGCCGCGGCGGGCGCGGGAGGCGCAGCGGTGGGAGCGAGAGGTGCAGCGGCGGGCGTGGGCGGCGCAACGGCGGGCGCGGGCGGCTCAGCGGCGGCGGATGCGGGTGCAGCAGGAGCAGCGGCGGCGGATGCGGGCGAGTGCGACTCGGGAGGCGACTCGACCCATTGGCCGTTGATCCAGGCCGGGCCATCCCAGGCCTCGGGGGCGCTAGCCGGCGATGCGTCTTGCTGGAACGGGTTGTACTCGCTGGTGGCTTCCGCGTCCGACCATGCCGGCTGCTCGGCGGTTTCCCAGTCTTGCTCCGGAGCGGCGGCGGTGTCCCAGTCCTGCGCGGCGGGGGGCGCCGCGGCGGCGGGGGTGTCCGCGAAGAGGCTGGCGTAGAAGTCGTCGCCTTCGTGGCGGCCGTCGCCTACGCGTGGGGGTTCGGAGGAGGGCAGGCGGTTGTTGGAGACGTAGGGACCGGGGGCGGCGGGTTGGGCGGCGGCGGGCGGTGGGGCGTCGTCGTGTTTGCGGCGGCGGAGCCAGCCTTGCTTCTTGTTGACGACGCCGTACTCGTCGGGGCCGGCGGCTGGAGCGTCGGTGGCGATCGGCTGGCCGGTGAACGGGCTGATACCGGGTGGGACGACGACGGACTCTTCGTCGTACGCCGGTGGGCCGTCGGGTGCTCCAGTCACGTCAGGCTCAACGACCGAACCCTCGGGTGCGTCATCCGCGACCGCAAGATTGGGCGAGCTCGTGAAGGCCGCGGCGGCGGCGACGCCGGCCGCGAGGTTCGGCTGGACCGGGGATCGCGCGTCCAGGGCGAACGGCTCGAAGAAGGCGGCCAACTGGGAGGGCGTGATGGCTCCGCCGGTACGGATCAGCTCGACGCCGTACGGGAGGAGTTCGTCGAGGCCGCCGAGGTAGTCGGCCCATTCGGCGACCCACTCGATCATTTCGCGGGCGGAGTCCTCCTCGGAAGTGATCCAGCCGCCGATCTCCAGGAAGCCGTCCGGTACCGGCTCCCACGGGTCACCCGGGTACGCCGCGCGCGCCCAGGTGCCGTTGAAGGCGCCGTACACGAAGCCCAACTCCCCCGCGGCGAGCCGCTCGCGCACCTCGGGCAGGCCGATCCACTCGGGTGAGCCTGCGAGCAGGTCGGAGCCGGCGGTCTGGCTGTGCTGGGTCTGGTAGCCGAACAGTACGGCGCGGCCGCCGTCGAGACGCTGGAGACGCAGGACGGAGCCGGTCTCGTCCTGGTGGTAGTACCCGCCGGCATCGGCGTACCACCGCCGGTCGAAACCGGTGGCGTGGGACACGGCGGCCAGCGCGCTCCAGCGAGCGCGCAGCTCCTCCGGGTCGTCGAGGTCAACGAGCGGCATTCAAGGTCTCCAGCGCATTGGAATCCAGACCCAGCACGCTACCCGAGCCTTCCGACACCCACCACTTAACTGTCCACAGGCTGCAACACGGCGACGCACTCGATGTGGTGCGTCATCCCGAAGAGATCGAAGGCGCGCAGCGACGCGATCCCGTAGCCGAGCCGCCCGAAGGTCTTCAGGTCCCGCGCCAGTGCCGCCGGGTCGCACGCTACATACGCGATCCGCCGGGGCGACAGCGCCGCAATCCGCCGTACGACGTCCTTCCCGGCACCCGTCCGGGGCGGATCCAGGACCACCAGATCGACGTGCTCGAGCCCCTCCCGGGCCGCAGTGTTCAGCACCCGATCGACGTCGCCCGCCTCGAGCTGGACGCTCGGCAGGTCGTGCAGATTGCGGCGCGCGTTCTTGACCGCGTCCTTGTCACCCTCGACAGCCAGGACCGTGCACCCAGCTTCCGCCATGAAGGCAGCAAACAGCCCCACACCGGAGTAGAGGTCCAGAGCCGACTCCCCCGCCGCAGGCTCGAGTCCGCTCATCACAGCGTCCACCAGCGTCTCCGGAGCGGCCGGGTGCACCTGCCAGAATCCACCGGCCTCCACCCGGAACCGCCGGTTCCGCACAACCTCCACCACTCGACCAGCAGGCGTCGAGTCAGTCAGTACGGCGGTCTTACCCTCCGACGACACGACAGCCTGCACAGACGACGCATCCGGCCACCGCCGACCCAGCACGTCCGGAGTCCCCGGGTGAGCGATCAGACACCGATCGATCTGGATCAGCTCGTGCGAGCGGTGGGCACGCATCCCCGGCCGGCCGTCGACAACGGCGTACCGCTGCCGGGTGCGCCAGCCGAGCCCGTCGTCACCAGGTGACTCCATGACCACGGTCCGCTCGATTCCACCGATCCGCCGCAGCGTGTCCGAGACCACGGTGGCCTTCAGACGGCGCTGCTCGACGATGTTGGCGTGCTGGAAGTCGCAACCGCCGCACAGCCCAGGACCGGCGTACGGGCACGGTGGCTCGATCCGCTGGGGTGACGGCGTCAGCACGGAGACGGCATCAGCCCGCAGGTACTTCGCGGTCTGCTCGGTGATCCGGGCATGCACCAGCTCGCCGGGGAGCGCGTGCCGGACGAAGACGACCTGGCCCTCGTACCTGGCCACACAGTGGCCACCGTGCGCCACCGGTCCTACCTCGACCTCGACTACGGTCCCAACAATGCTTTCGGCTGTCACCGATCTCCTGACGACTTGCGGGGCCCTCGACGTACCTGTCCGGCCACTCGTTCCTCCCGGTCCTGCCGCTCCTCAGCTGCCTGGGAAGAGATCAGCTGGTACGGAACGGACGTAACCATCACACCAGGTGTGAACAAGAGCCGCCCCTTGAGCCGCAGTGCGCTCTGGTTGTGGAGCACGTGTTCCCACCAGTGGCCGACCACGTATTCGGGGATGTAGACCATCACCACGTCCCGCGGCGACTGCCTGCGGATGTCCCGCACGTACTGCAGGATCGGCCGCGTGATCTCCCGGTACGGCGACGCCAAGCGCTTCAGCGGGATCGGGATGCCCATCCGGTCCCACTCGGCCTGCAGTACGTCGGACTCCTCGCGGTCGACGTCCACCGTGACCGCCTCGACCGTGTACGGCCGGGACGCCTTGGCGAAGGCCAGTGCGCGCAGAGTCGGCTTGTGCAGCTTCGACACCAGCACGATCGCGTGCACCCGGGACGGCAGCATCAGCGTCTCGTCGCTGTCCACAGCCGTCTGCCGGCCGACCGTGTCGTAGTGCCGGCGGATGCCCTTCATCAGCAGGAACAGCGCGGCCATCGCGATGATCGCGATGTAGGCGCCGTGGGTGAACTTGGTCAGCAGCACGATCACCAGCACGATGCCGGTCATCGTCAGGCCGACGGTGTTGATCACCCGGGACCGCATCATCTGGTTCCGCTTGCCGCCGTCGGTCTCGCTCTTCAGGTGCCGCGTCCAGTGCCGGATCATGCCGAACTGGCTGAGCGTGAAGCTGACGAACACCCCGACGATGTAGAGCTGGATCAGCTTGGTGACCTCGGCGTCGAAGGCGACGATCAGCCCGATCGCGCAGAGTGCCAGCAGAATGATCCCGTTGCTGTAGGCGAGCCGGTCACCACGGGTGTGCAGCTGCCGCGGCAGGAAGCCGTCGCGCGCCAGGATCGAGCCCAGCACCGGGAAGCCGTTGAACGCGGTGTTGGCCGCGAGCACCAGGATCAGCATGGTCGCGCCGATGACCAGGTAGAACCCGGGCGGGAAGTTCGAGAAGACCGAGTCGGCGATCTGCGCGATCACCGTCTTCTGCGCGTAGCCCGGGCCGATCGGTTCACCGTTCTGGGTGAGCTGGGTCGCGGGATCCTCGGCGAACCGCAGCCGGATCTTGTCGGCCAGGAACAGGATGCTCATCAGCATCGTGACCGCGATCGTCCCGAGCAGCAGCAGCGTCGTGGCCGCGTTCTTGCTCTTCGGCTTCCGGAACGCCGGTACGCCGTTGCTGATCGCCTCGACACCGGTCAGCGCCGCACAGCCGGACGAGAACGCCCGCGCCAGCAGGAACACCGCCGCCAGTCCGTTGAACACCTCGTGCCCCGGCTCCGGCCGGACCTCGAAGTTCGCGCTCTCCGCCAGCGGCAGCGCGCCGGCGGCGTACCGGATCACTCCCCACAGCGCCATCCCGATCACCGCCGCCATGAAGATGTACGTCGGGATCGCGAACACTGCCCCGGACTCGCGGACGCCGCGCAGGTTCATCGCCGTCAGCAACAACACCAGCCCGACCGCGATCGGTACCTCGTGCCCGGCCAGGAACGGCAGCGCGGACTTCGCGTTCTGGACGCCGGACGAGATCGACACCGCCACCGTGAGGACGTAGTCGACCATCAGCGCGCTGGCGACGGTCAGACCGGCCGTCGGGCCGATGTTGACCGTTGCGACCTCGTAGTCGCCGCCACCCGACGGGTAGGCGTGCACGTTCTGCCGGTACGACGCGACCACCACGAGCATCACGAACGCGACCAGCAGGCCGATCTTCCAGGAGAAGCTGTAGGCGGCCAGGCCGGACAGGGACAGGGTCAGGAAGATCTCGTCAGGTGCGTAGGCGACCGAGGACAGTGCGTCACTGGCGAACACCGGCAGGGCGAGCCGCTTGGGCAAAAGCGTCTCACCCAGCTGGGTGCTACGCAGTTTGCGACCGAGCAGCAGCCGTTTGCCGATATCGCCGAGAGCGGGAGTCACACGGGAGATGTTAGAGGGCGACCGGTACTCCTGTAGCGTCTATCCCTGCCGAACCGACCATTGTGCCCCGCGGGGGCAAGGAGTGATCAGCGAGTGCACGTCGTCATCATGGGGTGCGGCCGCGTCGGCTCGACGCTGGCGAGAAACCTCGAGAAGCGCGGCCATACGGTCGCGATCATCGACCAGTCCGCCGACTCCTTCCGGCGGCTGAGCCCGAACTACACCGGTCGCACGGTGACCGGGATGGGCTTCGACCGCGAGGTACTGATCGAGGCCGGGATCGAGGAGGCCGAGGCGTTCGCCGCCGTCTCCAACGGCGACAACTCCAACATCCTGGCCGCGCGGGTCGCCCGGGAGAACTTCGGCATCAGCAACGTGGTGGCCCGCATCTACGACCCGGGCCGCGCCGAGGTCTACCAGCGGCTCGGTATCCCCACTGTCGGCACGGTGCGCTGGACGGTCGACCAGATGATGCGCCGGCTGCTGCCCGAGGGCTCGGAGCCGGAGTGGCGCGACCCGTCGGGCACGGTCCGGCTCGCCGAGGTGCACGTGCACTCCGACTGGGTTGGCCGGCTGGCCCTCGACATCGAGAAGGCCACCGGGGCGCGGGTCGCGTTCCTGACCCGGCTCGGCGAGGGCTTCATGCCCAAGGCCGACACGGTCATCCAGGAGGGCGACCTGGTCCACGTCGTGATGCTGGAGCGGGACGCCGCCGCGATCGAGTCCCAGCTCGGCACCAAGCCTGAGGAGCTGTGATGCGGGTAGCCATCGCCGGGGCCGGCCAGGTCGGCCGGTCGATCGCCAGCGAACTGCTGGACAACGGCCACGAGGTCCTGCTGATCGACAAGGACCCGCGCGCCATCAAGGCCGAGTCGGTGCCGCGCGCCGAGTGGCTGCTGGCCGATGCCTGCGAGCTCTCCTCCCTGGAGGAGGCCGCCTTGCAGCGTTGCCAGGTCGCGATCGCCAGCACCGGTGACGACAAGGTCAACCTGGTCGTCTCGCTGCTCGCGAAGACCGAGTTCGGCGTTCCCCGGACCGTTGCCCGGGTCAACCATCCGCGCAACGAGTGGATGTTCAACGAGGCCTGGGGGGTGGACGTCTCCGTCTCCACCCCGCGGATCATGTCCGCGCTGGTCGAGGAGGCGGTCTCGGTCGGCGACCTCGTCCGCCTGTTCACCTTCCGGCAGGGCGACGCGAACCTCGTCGAGCTCACGCTCCCCGAGGACTCCCCCATGATCGGCCTGCGCGTCGGTGACATCGACTGGCCGCTCGATACTGCTCTGGTCGTCATCCTCCGCGAAGGCCGCGTCCTGCGTCCGGACCCGGACGGCACTCTCGAGCTGAACGACGAGCTCCTGTTCGTCGCGGCCGACGAGACCGAGGAGCAGCTGGAAGACATGCTCTCGCCGCACCACCGCGGCCGCGAGCGCTAGCCAACTGCCAGACCCCGGAGGGCCCGCTCAGCTTTCGCGAGCGGGCTCTTCCTTCTTCTCCTCGGCGGTGGCCGGAGGCGGCGGCTGGGTGCCCTTGAGGAGATGGGTGAAGTTCTCCTTCACCTCGTCCCACTTGTCCTCGGACATCGACCCCCGCAGTACGGCGTACGCCGCCCAGAGGGTGAGCGCGTAGAACGGCAAGCCGAGCGCGATCTTGGCGACGCCCAGAGCGTTGACGCTGTCGGTGAGGTAGAGCGGCACCATGATGGCCAGCCGGATGCCCACTTGTGCGGCGAACACCATCGTGACCCGGGTCAGTGCCCGGTTGAGCTCGACATCCTGGCGCCAAGCCAGCCACGTCTGCGTGATAGCGCCGTACAGCAGGCCGAACAACGGGTACCGCGTGATCAGCGTGATCGCGTAGAGCGCGAAGAAGCACGAGTTCAGGATGATGCCCGGCAGGAAGACGTCTTCCGCCTGGCCGGTGCGCGACGCGGTGAACGCCGAGATGCCGACACCGACGAAACCGCCGATCACGTTGGCGATCGGCTTGCGCTGGATCAACCGGACGACGCCGACCACGGCCGCCGCCGAGATCGCGACGATCAGGGCCAGCTTCAGGTCATGGTCGCTGAACGCGTAGACGACGGTGAAGGCGATCCAGGGCAGGCCGATGTCGACCAGCATGCCGACCCAGCCGAGGACCTGCTGCGCAGTGCTCTTGGGCGGCGCCTTGAGCGGCTCAGCCATGAGCTGCCGTCGGACGGAGCTCGTAGCGCGGGTTGAACATCACCCGGTCGCCGTCGACGACCCCGATCCGGCCGGAAGCGGTCAGCTCCGAGCCTGGGTGGATGCCGGCGATCTTGCGCCGGCCCAGCCAGACCAGCTTCACCGTCCCGGTTCCGTCGTACAACTCGCCCTCCAAGGCCGGTACGCCGCCGCGCGGGCTGAACGTGATGGTCCGCAACGTGCCGTACAGCGTGACGACCTCGCGGTCGCGGCAGCCGGTGATGGACCGCGCGCCACAGTCGAGCGCGTAGTCACGAAGAACCTCTGCGTCCTGCTGGTCCCGGTCCCCGGCCAGCCCGCGGAACGCCCGCCGGAACAGGCCGGCGGGTTTGTCACTACCCATGGCTCTGATTGTAGTCCGGTTACGCCTGCTCGGATCCCTCGACCGGCTGGGCGCCCTCGGGCAGCCGGAGCGGCAGCGACTCACGCACGGCCATCGGCTCGTCACCGCGGACGACGATCACCTCGCGCAGCGTCTGCTCGAGCGGTGCGGCGGCCTCCGGGTCGACCGCGGCACGGCCGAGAATGGTGGCGCGGAGCAGCCAGCGCGGGCCGTCGATACCGACCACCCGGGAGGTCTGGCTGTAGATCTTGCCGTCCGGGTCCTCGACCGGCACGACCAGCACCAGGTCGGTGCCGAACGCGCTCTCGCTCTCGGTCGCGGTGCCGCCCATCCGGGTCGCCTCACCGGCGATCTCCTGGCGGACCTCGTCCCAGATGCCGCTGCGCTTCGGCGCGGCGAAGGCGCGCAGCTCCAGCGCCGAGTCCTCGACGACGAGCAGAATCGCCTGCACCTCGCCGGACTGCTCGTCGACCTGCAGCCGCAGCTCCATCCCCGGCAGCCCGCTGATCACCAGGGCGCCGAGGTCGATCCGGTCCTCGGCCTCGAGCAGCGCCGGGTCCACCTCGCTGGAGTCGAACGGGCCCTCGGCGCGGGGACCGGCCGTCTCGGCGGCGGTCTCGGTCTCGAGCTCTTCGTTCTTGTCCTTACGGCGGAAAATCACGGTCCTTGCCTACTTCCTGAGTCGTTTCGTGCAGCGGCGGTAGTCTCCCGCATTCGTGGTGTCACCCGTCGCACCTGATCAGCGTGTCACAGTCCCGAAACCGCCCGTCGACCCGTGCCCGCCCTCGCCGCGGTCGGAGCCGGGCAGCGTGGTCACCTCGACGAACTTCACCTTCTCCACCTGCTGAACGACCAGCTGCGCGATTCTGTCCCCGCGCTTCAGCGTCACTTCGGCGTGCGGGTCGAGATTGATCAGGCAGACCTTGATCTCGCCCCGGTAGCCCGCATCCACGGTGCCCGGTGCGTTCACGATCGACACCCCGTGCTTGGCGGCCAGGCCGGACCGCGGGTGCACGAAGGCGGCGTACCCGTCCTGCAAGGCGATCGCGATGCCGGTGCCGACCAGGCCGCGCTCGCCGGGCTTGAGGGTGAGGTCGGAGACCGCCACCAGGTCCGCGCCGGCATCGCCGGGATGCGCGTACGCCGGGATCGGCAGGTCAGGGTCGAGTCGCTGGATCAGAACCTCGGTCACGAGAGGCGACCCTACCGACGCGCGCTGAGACCTCGCATGCCAGGCTGGCACAGTGGGTCATTACATGGGCGAATACCGCGAAAGACTGAGCGTGCCGGTGTCCTGGTGGATCATCTCCGCCGCCGCGGTCGTGACGCTGTTCGGCATCACCGCCGTTCCGGCCGGCCCGCTCGCCGGGACCATCGTCGGAGCCGTCGCACTGCTGGTGCTGCTGGCGCTCCTGATCCGGTACGGCGCCGCCCGCGTCGAGGTGGACGCCGACCGTTTCCACGCCGGCCGGGCAGCGATCGAGCGCCGGTATCTCGGCACCGCCGAAGCCCTGACCGGCGAGGACGCCCGCAACGCGTTCGGCCGCGACTGCGACCCGCAGGCCTACCTGCTGCTGCGCAGCTACGCGCGCGGCGCGGTCCGGGTCGCGATCACCGATCCGCGCGACCCAGCGCCGTACTGGGTGGTCGCCACGCGGCACCCCGAACGGTTGGCGGCGGCTCTGAGCGGGCACAGCGTGACAAGATCCTGACTGACGGGAACTTGTGTTAGGAGGCAGTGGTGGTCGGAGCGAAGATCGGCTGGAAGCTGGTGCAGGCCGCGTTCACGGTGGTGCTGGGCCTGGCCGCGAGCAAGGCGGTCGGCACGGCCTGGAAGCTGGGCCGCGGCGGTAAGCCCCCGAAGAACGGCGAGGGCGGGTACGCCGAGGTGGTCGCCTGGGCGGCTGCCAGCGGTGCGGCTGCGGCGGTGGCCAGGCTGTTCGCCGAGCGCCAGGCCGCGTCGTACTACCTGAAGTCCACCGGGCACGCCCCGCCCGGCTGGGAGCAGGACGCGAAGGCCCGCAGCGGGCTGGTGAAAAGCACGGACTGAGGTCCGTTCGGACACGACGACGGGACCGTCCCCGGCAGGGGTACGGTCCCGTTGGCGTTCTAACGAAGAAGAGGGCGCTGGATCAGACGCAATCGCGGCAGATCAGCTGCCCGTTCTTCGTCTCTGCGAGCTGGCTGCGGTGGTGCACCAGGAAGCAGGTCGAACACGTGAACTCGTCGGCCTGGCGTGGCAGCACCCGCACTGCCAGCTCTTCGTGACTCAGGTCGGCACCAGGCAGCTCGAAACTCTCGGCCGCCTCCGCCTCGTCCTCGTCAACCTTGCCGGAGTTCTTGTCGTGACGGCGAGTCTTCAGTTCCTCGATCGACTCTTCGGAAGCGTCCTCGTCCGTCTTGCGCGGGGCGTCGTAATCAGTCGCCATGGTGTTCCCTGCCCTCTTCGTACCCGTGGTGTTGCCTTGCTGAGCCCTTGAACGGGTGGAGCGGCCGAGAAATTCCGCGCCGAGGTACAGCGCCGAACGTTTCGTCCCCCGAAACCCTTGACAGCCAGGCCGGGAGCGGTAACTTCCGCTCCCGAGGACGGGATTGTGCCCTATCGGGGGCACCTCGCGCGCGCCGGGGTCCAAGTTGTGACCCGCGTGTCGCAACAATTGTCAGGACCGAACAATAGAATGCTCATTACTGCGCACTTCGAGCAGTAACGCGCACTCATCTGCAGTTAGACGCGCAGTGGGTCCGCCGCGGCCAGCAGGTCGTGGAACGGCCCGAAGAGCTCCGGAGCAGCCGCGATCGACATTTCCGGCGACACCGGGGCGCCGTGCAGGCCGCCGACCTTCGCGCCGGCCTCGGCGGCGATCAATGCCCCCGCGCCGTAGTCCCACGGATTCAGGCCGCGCTCGTAGACCGCGTCCAGCCGGCCGCAGGCGACGTAGCAGAGGTCGATCGCACCGACCCCGATCCGGCGGATGTCTCGGACCTTGGCGATCAGGTGCGAGATCACCTCGGCCTGGACCTGCCGCCGGTCCGGGTCGTAGCCGAACCCGGTCCCGACCAGTGCGGTGGAGAGCTCGGTGCAGTTCGAGGCCTGGATCGGCTTGCCGTCGAGGAACGCGCCGCCGCCGAGCGTCGCGGTGAACACCTCGCCCTTGGGCGCGTCCACGACCACCCCGGCGACCGTCGTACCGTCGACCTCGACCGCGATCGAGACGGCGTACGTCGGGTGGTCGTAGAGGTAGTTGACCGTGCCGTCGATCGGGTCGACGACCCAGCGCACGCCGCTGGTGCCGACCACGTCGTCCCCCTCCTCGCCGAGGAACGAGTCGTCCGGCCGAGCCTGCAGCACGCGGGCCCGGATCAGCTCCTCGGACTCGCGGTCGACCGCGGTGACCACGTCGGTGATCGTGCTCTTGGTGTCGGCGACCGTGATGGTCCCCCGGCGCCGCTCGACGATCAGCGCCGCCGCTTCCTCGGCGACCGTGACGGCGAGCTTCAAGAGGTCCTGGGGGTTCATACAGTTTCCTTCGTCGCTGGTCGGGTCGGTCGGCGGAGCGGCGGGCAGCAGTCGCGGCGGCAGTCGTCCCAGCCGGCGCCGAGCGTGCCGACGCACGGCCGCTCCGGCTGCTCACCGCGCTCGGCGGCGGCGCGCTCGACGACCAGGTCGCGCAGCATCGTCACGAACCGCTCGTCGGTCCCGGGCGTCGCCGCGCGGGCCATCGGCAGCCCGAGCTTCTCGGCGGTCGCGGCCCCCTCGGTGTCGAGGTCGTAGATGACCTCCATGTGGTCGCTGACGAACCCGATCGGTACGA
Organism: Kribbella sp. NPDC005582; assembly: GCF_040605415.1. Lineage (NCBI taxonomy): Bacteria > Bacillati > Actinomycetota > Actinomycetes > Propionibacteriales > Kribbellaceae > Kribbella > Kribbella sp. NPDC005582. The sequence continues at coordinate 294,550 of NZ_JBEXCU010000006.1, read as the reverse complement.
CGGCCACCCCGGGTACCCCGTCGGCCGCCAAGGCCTCCAGGTGGTCGTTCACGTCCGGCTCGAGCCACGGCACCTGCGGCGGCCCGGACCGCGAGCAGTAGACCAGGTCGGTCCGCCGCTGCTTCCCGGTACGGCGCTCCAGCTCCGCGTCGATGGCCGCGGCCACGTCCTCGTGCCAGGCGACGTACCCGTTGCCGTCGGGGCCGCTGGTCTCGTTCATCGCGGTCGGGATCGAGTGCGTGACGTAGGCGATCGCACTGCCCTCGGGCAGCGTGCCCAGCGCGTCGGCGGTCGCCTCGACGAACGAGCCGACGAAGCCCGGGTGGTTCGCGTAGTGGCGCAGCTTGTCCAGCCGCGGCGCGCCCGGTACGTCGCGCGTCGCGTCCTCGAGGTTCTCGCGGTACTGGCGACACCCCGAGTACGACGGGTAGGCCGACGTCACGATCACCACGGCCCGGCGAATTCCGTCGGCGGTCATCTCGCGCAGCGTGTCGGTCAGGTACGGCGCCCAGTTCCGGTTGCCCCAGTAGATCGGGAGCTCCAGACCGGCCTCGGCGAACGACTCCCGCAGCGCGGTCAGCAGCGCGCGGTTCTGGTCGTTGATCGGGCTCTTGCCGCCGAACGAGTAGTAGTGCTCGCCGACTTCCTTCAACCGCTCGTCCGGGATCCCCCGGCCCCGGGTCACGTTCTGCAGGAACGGCAGCACGTCCTCGGGCTTCTCAGGTCCTCCGAAGGACAGCAGGAGGACGGCGTCGTACGGGGTGGCATCTGTGGTACCCACGGGCATAGGTCCAGTCTCTCAGCCCGGGCGAAACGGCGGTCCGCAGGGCAGGCTAAGGTGCAACTGCCATGCTGAAGCCTTACTTGCACCTGATGCGCCGTCCCGGCGCCGGCGCGTTCTTCAGTGCCGGAGTCCTCGGCCGGATGCCGATCTCGATGACCGGTCTCGGCGTGGTGATCCTGATCGCCCGCGAGAGCGGCTCGTACGGTCTGGCCGGAGCGGTCTCCGGCGTGGCGGTCATCGCCGGCGCGCTGACCGGGCCGATCCAGGGCCGGCTGGTCGATCGCTTCGGCCAGCGGATGCTGCTGATCATCGGCTCGGTGCTCTGCACGGTCGGCCTGGCAGGGCTCCTGATCGCCGTCCGCGCCGACGCTCCGACGTGGGTGCTTTACGCCCTCGCATTCGTTGCCGGTGGCACCCGTCCGCAGGTCGGCTCGTTCGTCCGCGCGCGCTGGACGCATCTGCTCGGCCGCGGCCGGGCGCTGCAGACGGCGTACGCGCTGGAGGCGGTCGGTGACGAGGTCGTCTTCATCATCGGTCCGGTCGTCGTCACGTTCCTCGCGACCGAGATCAGCCCGTACGCCGGGCTCGCCACAGCCGGCGTACTCGGCCTGGCCGGTGGGTTGTGGCTCGCGCTGTTGCGCGGCTCGGACCCGCCCGGCCGCGGCAAGGCGAACGGCCGGGAACAGGCCCCGATGCCGTGGGTCTCGATCGCGCTGCTCAGCCTGATCGGTCTCGGCCTCGGCGCGACTCTCGGCGGTGCCGAGGTGATCACGGTCGCCTTCGCCACGTTCAAGGGCCAGGCGAGCATGGCCGGCGTCGTACTGGCGATCTGGGCGTTCGGCAGCCTGCTGGCCGGCCTTTGGTACGGCTCGGTGCACTGGCGAGCTCCGGTCGAGCGACGGCTGCTGATCGGCACGATCCTGCTCGCCATCACGCTCGCACCACTCCCCTGGGTCAACAGTGTGTGGCTGCTCGGCGTCGTACTGTTCTGCTGCGGTATGACGATCGCCCCGACCATGGTCGCCGTCACGGCCTGCGTCGAGGAGTGGGTCCCGCCCGAGCGCCTCACCGAGGCGATCACCTGGACCGTCACCGGCATCCTGCTCGGCGTTGCCCCCGGCAACGCTGCTGCCGGCCATGCAGTGGACGTCTGGGGCCCTTCCGACGCCTACTGGGTCCCCGAAGTTGTCGGCGTCGCCTGCGCGCTCATAGCGGCCGCCTCGATCACCTTCGCGCGGCCCAAGAACACCTTCGCCCACAACTAGACTTGCATCTCCTCCTAGGGGAGATGTGAGGGTTTCGGCCATGGATCACTCGATCGGTGAGCTCGCGCTCCGAGTCGGTGTCACGGTGAAATCCGTGCGCTACTACTCGGACCTCGGCCTGCTGCCGTCCTGGCGCACAGCGTCCGGGCACCGCAGGTTCGACGAGGATGCGGTGGACCGGCTCGAGCTGATCCGACGGCTGCGTGCACTGGGCATCGACGTACCGACTGTCCAAGCCGTGCTCACCGGCGAACGCACACTCTCAGACGTGGCAACCGCGCACGCCGAGGCGCTGGCAGTGCAGATCCGCACTCTGCAGCTGCGGCAGACAGCGCTGCGCTTGGTTGCCCAACACCCCGAGGAGATAGCTGTCATGGACACTCTCACGCAGACCGGCGCCCAGCGTCAGGCACTCGTCACCGACTTCCTGGACGCCGTCATCGGCGACGACCCCGAGCTCGGGGGCATCCGGCAGACGCTCAGTCCGGAGCTGCCCGACGACGCGACCGATCACCAACTCGGCGCGTGGCTGGAGCTGAGCGCGCTGATGCGGGACGACACGTTCCGCACCACCGTGCGTCAGATGGTCGCCGACTACCGCGCAGATGCCTTCCGCCCGGACGTGGTCTCGACGCTGCGGCAGCGAGTCGGGCCGGCGCTCGAAGCTGCTGTCGATCCGGCGTCACCCGAGGCAGGCGCACTGATCGGCGAGATCACCAAGGACTATGCGGCGCGCGTCGGCAGACCGGCCGACGATGAGCTGCGCACGCAGCTGATCAACCTCCTCGGTACGGCGGGCGATCCGCGCTGGCACCGCTATCTGCAGCTGCTCGCTGCCGTCAACGGCTGGGACGCGCCTGAGCCGTTGTTACCGATCTACCACTGGACCCGGGAGGCGCTTCAGCACGCCGGCTAGTGGGTGCGCGGTAGCGGTGCGTTCCAACCGCGGCGGACGGCGAGGAGTCTGATGATGAAGCAGGTGAGCACGGCGACGTACGGGACCCACATCGCGTCGTAGTCGAGCGCCGCGGCGACGACCACGATGCTCGCGCCGAGGAACGCCGGCGTGGCATAGATCTCCCGCCGCAGTACGACGGGGACGCGACCGCTGAGCACGTCCCGGATGACGCCACCGCCGATCCCGGAGATCATGCCGAGCAGTGCCGCCGACAACGGCGACAACCCGTACGACATCGCCTTCAACGCGCCCGTCACACAGAACAGGCCGAGACCGGCCGCGTCGAAGATGTTCACCAGCCGCTCGAGCCGCTCGATCCCCGGATGCAGGAAGAAGGTGAGCAGCCCGGCGGCGATCGGCACCACGAGATACCGCCAGTCCTTCAACGCGGCCGGCGGCGTCGCCCCGATCAGTACGTCGCGAATGAACCCACCACCAAGCCCGGTCACCAACGCCAGCACCTGAATCCCGAACACATCCAACTGCTTACGAACACCGACCAGCGCGCCCGTGATGCCGAACACGAAGATCCCGACCAGGTCCAGCACGTGCAGAGCCACCCCTGCACGGTAAACCACAGGCGCCCACTCCCCTCGCACCTCTATCGTCTGTGGGCATGAGCGGACCTCCCGTTGTCGACTATCGCGCCACCTCGCTGCGTCCTGGGTGGGAGGCGCTTCCCGACGCGCTCAGACAGGCGCTGACGGTTGCCTTGGGCACCGAAGTTGTGGAGGCGGCACCGTCGGTCACGTCCGGGTTCACCGGTGGATTCGCGGCTCCGGTCCGGCTGGCCGACGGCCGGCGGGTCTTCGTCAAGGCGTCCGACAGCACCCTGCACTCGTACGGCGCTTATCAACGCGAAGCCGAGATCGTTCCTCAGCTCCCGGCCGCCGCCCAGGCTCCCGCGATCATCACCACCGCCCGGACCGACGACTGGTTCGCGTTGGTGTCGGAGTGGGTGGACGCCCGGATGCCCGGCGCGCCGTGGACGGCCGCGGACTTCGACGTCGTGACAGCGAGGTGTGAGGCGATGGCCGACGCCCTGGACCCCAACCCGATCGCCGGCCTGGACACCTTCCTGAAGGATCTCGAGTCCGGTGAGTCGGCGTTGCTGGTGCCCGAGCAGATCCTGGCCGGCGACCGTCCGATCCCCCGCGGACTCCAGGAGTGGGTGCCGCGAATCCTGCCCGAGCTCGCCGAACTGATGCACGCCGTACCCGATGCGCTATCAGGCGACGCAGCTGCGCACACCGACCTGCGCCCGGACAACCTGCTGATCGACACCACCGGCATCTGCTGGACGGTCGACTGGAACTGGCTGGCGCTCGGTCCACGCTGGCTCGACTGGGTCGGCCTGCTCCCGGTCGCGCAGCACCACGGCATCGACACCAGTACGGCGATCCGCAGCAGCCCGCTGACTGCCGACGTACCGGCTGATGAGCTCGACTGCTTCATCGCGGTGATCGCGGCGTACATGCTGAAGAACGCCGACAACCCGCCGCCGGTCGGCACCACGCGGGAGCTGCGGGAGCACCAGCGGTTCTCCGCCTGGACATTCCTGGACTGGCTGGCGACCCGCCGTGGCTGGACGGCCTAACCTCGGAGTATGACCAAAGCTCCGACGTCCCGGTTCAAGGTCGAGGTGCTCGACGGCGAGCGCACCTCGCGGCGTGAGGACGTCGTCGTCACCGAGGAGCCGCTCGAGCTCCGGCTCGAGTGGCCTGGCCGCGCGCCGGAGCCGCTCGTCGTCACTATGCGGACGCCGGGATCGGACTTCGAGCTCGCCGCCGGCTTCTGTCTCGGTGAGGGGTTCGCAGTTCGCCCGGGCGCGATCCGGACCGTGGCCTACTGCACCGACACCAAGCTGACCCGTGACCAGCAGTTCAACACCGTCACGGTCACCTTCGACGGCCCCCCGGATCGCGAACCACCCCAGCGGTACGGCGTCACCTCGGCCGCGTGCGGGGTCTGCGGCCAGCAGTCCCTCGACGAACTCGCCGAGCGCGACTACGCACCGGTCGACCCGGTCGAGGTCGACATCGACGTCGTACGGCGTCTGCCGGAACTGCTCCGCGAAGCCCAGCCAACGTTCTCCCGGACCGGCGGATTGCACGCGGCCGGGCTGTTCACCGCGGACGGCCGCAAGGTCGTGGTCCGCGAGGATGTCGGTCGGCACAACGCGGTCGACAAGGTAGTCGGCTGGACCGTGCTCAACCAGCACAGCCGCACGGGACTGGTGCTCGCGGTCAGCGGCCGCGTCGGCTACGAGATCGTCCAGAAGGCAGTCGCGGCCGGCATCGGCATGATCGTGGCGGTCGGTGCGCCCTCGAGCCTGGCGGTCGACCTCGCACGGCAGTTCGGCGTGACCGTGGCCGGGTTCGCGCGCGGCGAGCGATGCGTGCTCTACAGCACCCCGGAGCGGGTCATCCGTCCAGCTTGATGAAGGTCGCCTTCGGGACGTACTCGTAGCGGTCCGGCATACAGGTCAGGATGATGACCTGCCCGTGATCCCCGGCCCGGCCGAGCAGTGCGCCCATGTCGCGCAGCCGGGCCTTGTCGGACCAACCGAGCGCGTCGTCGAAGATCACCGGAACACTGCCGTCGCCGGTGCTCACCAGGTGGCTGATCGCGAGCCGGGTGATGATCGCGAGCTGCTCCTGCGCACCCGTCGACAGCGCCTCGATCGGCAGCCGCACACCGTCGAGTTCGCGCTCGGCCACCGCGAGGTCGTCATCGAGCCAGACCTTGAACGACGGCCCGTAGACACTGCGCCCCAGCGACTCGATCCGGGTCTGCAGCGGCTCGGAGTACTTGGTCTGTGCCTCGGCCCGATGCCGGCCCAACGTCTCGTAGACCCGGCGCGCCGCCTCAGCTCGTCGCTGCAGACTCTCGTGTTCGGACCGGATCGCGGCCAGCTCCAGCTCGGCGACATCCCGCCGCGTCGCCATGCCGTCACGCCCGGACTGCTCCAACCGGCCTTCGGCGGTCCGCAGTGCGTCCCGCAAGGTGTCCCGCTCCCCCTGCAACCGCGTCGCGACGGCCAACGCATCCGCAAGCTCTCCGGCGACCTGATCCGCGCCGGCCGCATCTGCCTGCTCCTGGACCGCGGTCAACTCCTCAAGCACCGCCTCAACCTCAGCCATCGCTTCGGTCTCGGCCGCCGTCACCGCATCGTCGTCCAGCATCGCCCGAGCAGCCTTGAGCGCATCGACCGCAGCAGCCAGCCGCTCCCCCGCGATCTCGGACCGGGCCCGTGCCTGCTGCGCCTCAGACCGATCCTCGTCCGCGGCCTTGCGAGCCTGCGCCGCGGCGAACTCAGCATCGGACAGCAGCCGCTCCACGGCGGCCAGCTCATCCCGTGCCGTGTCCAGCGCGCGCTGCGCAGCGGCCAGGTCGTCGACCGGCGGCTCCGGCAGCTCGTAGTCGTCGAACAACGTGTCGAGCGGCGAAGCGAACTCCTCGAACAGCGACATCTGCCCAGGCACGCCCTCGACGGCCGCCTGCTTCGAGCCGCCCTGCTCGTCTTCATCATCCGCACCGACCCCGAGCCGCGCGGTCAGCACTGCGATCCGCTCCCCCGGATCGCCCGCCGCCGTCAATGACTTCTCGGTGCGGCGAGCCTCCTGCAGCTCCGCCGACGTCGTATCGGCCTTCCGCAACTGCTCCCGCGCGGCCGCGACGTCCTTGACGCCGGCCTTCTTCAGCAGCTCCTTCTCGCGCCGAACCGCCTCGTCGACCCGCGACCGCAGCGTGGCCGCCTCACCGCCCGCGCGCACGGTCACCTCGACCTGCCCCGGTACGCCGACGACCAGCTCGCCCGAGACCAGCAGCTCCGCCGACTCGTCAAAGCCCAGTTCCTTCGGCACCCGGCCGGCCGCGGACTCGACTCCCTTGCCCGACAACTCGACCGGCTCCGCGCCAAGCCGCCGTACGAGAACCTCCGGTACGCCGGCCGCCAGCGCCGCACGCGCCTCGACCACAGCGGACCGCGCGTCCTCCAGCGCGGCGAACAGCCTGTCGTCGACCTTGATCTTGTCCAGTACCGCCGCGGCCGCCACGATCCGCGCCCGGACGTCGATCAGCTCGGTCTGCTGGCCGATCAGCCGCTCCAGCTCGGCCTGGTCCATCAGCTGGCTGACCCGGCGCTCGGCCTCCTGCACCTCGGTCCGCCGCAGGTCCTTGAGCTCGATCACCTCGGCCAGCGCGGCCTCCGCGGCCTGTACGGTCTCCGCCGCAGCCTTGGCCACCGTGTCCGCATCGGTACGGCGTTCCGCCAGCTCGGCGTCGATCTTGGTGAACCGCTCGACCTCGTCGAGCAGCCGTTCACGCTCGACCCTCGTGCGAGTGTGGTTCTCCAGCCGGGCCCGCGCGGTCTCGGCCTTCGACCGGATCGAGTCCCGCCGAAGCAGGATCTCGTCCGTCGCCTGCTTGCGCTCGCGGACCTCCTCGACCGTGGTCAGGTGATCGGCCAGCCGGCTGTCGACATCCGCGAGGTCGAGCGTCAGCCGCTCGGCCCGGCGGATGTCCTGCTGGACCTCCTCCATCGCCTTCAACGCCTGCGCCGCACCGAGCTCGGCCGCCGCGACCGCCTTCTCCGACTTCGCGAAGTCACCGGTCGGTCGGCCACCACGCGTCCAGTACCGGAGGTACTCGTGCTCGACCGCGCTCACCAACGGCATCGAGGCGCCATCGACCGGCGTACCGGATTCGGCGGTGACGGCGGTGATCAGCGGCTCGGCGTCGGCCGGGGTCGGCAGCACCAGTGACTGGCCCTGGCTGACCATCAGCGTCTGCCAGAGCACCGGGTCGACGTACTCGTGGAAGAGCCGCTCGGCCTCGTTGTGCGCCTCGCGCCCGGTCCACGCCGTACGGCGCCCGTCGGACTCGACGACGGCGAGCTCGGTCGAGCGGTTCTTCAGCCAGCGCTTGGTGTAGGTGAGCTCGCGACCGCCCAAGGTCAGCTCCGCCGTCACCTCCGGAGCGACGTCCTGGCCGACCGGCTGGATGTCGCGGATCCGGGTGGACTTGGAGTCGTCCGGCAGGTCGAAGATCAGCCCGAACGCCTCGACCAGACTCGACTTGCCGACCTCGTTGTCGCCGACCACAACCGTCGTACCGAGGGCGGGCAGGCGAACAGTACGGTCCTTGACGCCACGGAAGTTCCGCAGCGTCAGAGAGTGCAGCCTCATCCCGCGTCCCGCGCCAATCGGTGCATCAACGACAATGCGGCACCCGCGCTCTCGTCGCCACCGGCCAGCGCCTGCCGCAGCTCTTCCATCGCCGCCCGCGCCGGGCCGCTCAGCTGCAACGCATCCAGGTCGGCCGCGTCCGGTGCGGGCCGCACGGTCCAGAACTTGGCCCACCGCTCGACGCTCGCGAAAACCTCGCCCTGCGCGTCCAGCATCGTGTCGAGCCGGCTCAGCAACGGAAGACTCAGCGAGCCGTCGCCGGCCAGCCGCACATACGTGCGCTCCTTGTCGGGCAGCTCGGCGAACCAGTCCTCGAGCGCGGTGAGCGACTCTTCGTCGAACAGTTCGACCCGGTGATCGACCATGTGCCACGCACCGACGCGGATCGGCTCGACGTCGATCTCGGTCTCGCTGACCGTCACCTTCAGCACGTTGCCCGGATCGGTCTCCTCCGGCGTCGTGACCTCCTGCGTGCCGGAGAACCAGATCCGGTCGGTCACCTTCGTCGTCGAGTGCCGGTCGCCGAGGCCGACGTACTGGACTTTGCTGGCGGCGACTGCTGCTTCGAGGGCCGGCTGGTCGATCGGCGGCACCTCGGACATCCCGCCGCTCAAGCTCGTCAGCTGGCCGTGCACGAGCAGGATCCGCGTCGTACCGGCTGGCGCTGGTTCGAGGTGCGCGTACGCCGCCGCGGCCGGATCCGACGTCGGCCGTCGCGACCGCCACGGCGCCCCGACGACCTCGACGCCCGGCACGATCTCCACCGGCGTCGTGTCGGTCAGCACAGTGACGTGCTTCGGCGCATGCGCCTGCCACTGACTCGACGTCCACAGCGATCCCGGCTCGAGCGCGTCATGGTTGCCCGGCAGCAGCACCACCGGCACCGGAATCCGCTTCAGCGCCTCGCACGCCCGCAGGATCGTCTGCCGCTCGACCTGGTTGTGCTCGAAGACGTCCCCGGTCACCACCACGAACGCAGCCTTCGTCCGCTCCGCGACCTCGCCGATCCGCGCGACAGCATCGAGCCGGGCCTGACCCCAGCGGGCCTGACCGTCCGGCCCCAGGAACCGGCGGAGCATCCCCAGCTGCCAGTCCGAACTGTGCAGAAACGTGATCGAGTCGTCCATTGCGCTGAGAACGCTAACCCGCCCGGCCACAACCACCCAACCCAACACACCTCCAACCCCCACACCGCCCACACTCCGGACACCAAATCCCCCCAGCTACCGGCAACCCCCCACTCGCCAGACGACTTTGAGCACGCACCGACCATCCGCGAGGCCGCCGAGTGGTCGGTGGGAGCCCAAGGTGGGGGGCCTCCTCCACCTTGAGCACACGTCAACCATCTGTGGGGTGGGGAAATGGCTGGTGGGTGCTCAAGGTGAGGTGGGAGGGTTGTGGGGTGGAGAGTGAGCGACTGCGGCTGCGTCAGTTCACGGTCGACGATCTCGAGTTGCTGGTCGAGCTCGACTCGGATCCTGAGGTGATGCGGTTTCTGACCGGTCAGCCGACTCCGCGGTCCGAGGTCGAAGACGTGGTGCTGCCACGCATGCTCAAGGTTTACGACGAGCATCCGGGCCTGGGCACTTTCGCCGCCGAGGAGAAGACCAGCGGCGCGTTCGTCGGGTGGTTCGGGCTTCAGCCGACCGCCGACCCCACAGCCGTCGATGTCGGCTACCGACTCAGCCGCACCGCCTGGGGCAAGGGCTACGCAACCGAAGGCACCCGGATGCTGATCGACTACGCGTTCACCGAGCTGAAGGTCGACCGGGTGATCGCCGACACGATGGCGGTCAATCACCGGTCCCGAGCGGTGATGCGGCGGAGCGGCCTGCGGTTCGTGCGGCTGTGGCACGAGCACTTCGACGACCCGTTGCCGGGGACCGAGTTCGGCGAGGTCGAGTACGCCGTTGACCGGCGTACCTGGGAAACTCGTTCTCGTGCCTGACGATCAACGCCCGTACGCCGTTCTCGACATCGACGCGACCTTGTCCGACACGAGCCGGCGCATCCACTACCTGGAGCGGAAGCCGAAGGACTGGGACTCGTTCTTCGCGGAGGCCAAGGACGACGCCGTACTGGACGAGGGACTGGCCGTCGCCGGCACGCTCGCGGCCGACCACGAGATCGTCTACCTGACCGGGCGCCCGGAGCGCTTGCGCCGCGACACCCTCAAGTGGCTGAAGGACAACGGCTTCCCCGAGGGCACCATATACATGCGCCGCAACACCGACCGTCGCGCCGGCGCCCAGATGAAACTCGACCGCCTCAAACGACTCTCCGCGGAGCGGCCGGTCGCCGTCCTCGTCGACGACGATCTCAAGGTCTGCGCGGCCGCCGAGAAGGCCGGCTACACGGTGATGAGGGCCGACTGGGGACTCGATCCTGAGACCCAGCCGACCTTGTTCGAGGCACAGGAGACCGAAGGCCGAACCTGAGCTGGACCCGGTACTTCGAAGGAGGAGACAGCATGCTCAAGGTTGGTGTGCTGACACCGCATGCCGCTCCGGGTCCGGAGGTTGAGCTTCCTGAAATGGCGTCAGCAGGACTTGAGGTGGAGCTCGCCCGCGTCTCGCGGCGCGGAGGGCCACCTTCCGCGGCTGACGAGCTTCGCCAATTGGCCACCCCCGCTGCCCTGCGACCGGCTGTCAGCTCACTCCGTGCGAGTGCGGTCGACGTCGTCGCCTACGCCTCGACGACCTCCGGCTACGCGATCGGTCAACCGGCCGAGGCCGGCCTGGTCGAGGACCTCCGCCGGGCGGCCGGCGTACCGGTGGTGTCCAGCGGCCTCGCCGCCGTACAGGCCCTGACGGCGTTCGGCATCCGCCGGGTTGCTTTGATCCATCCGCCCTGGTTCGAGGCAGCGGTGTCAGCCCTCGGTGCGAGATACTTCGGCGAGCAGGGCATCGAGGCCATCACCTTCGATGCGACGCCGCTCCCCAAGGACCCTGGGCTGGTGCGGTCCCAGCAGGTGGTCGATTACGTCAGTGATCAGGTGGACTCGTCGACCGAGGCGGTGTTCATCGCCGGTAACGGCTTCCGGGCGGCGGCGGCGATCGAAGAGCTCGAACGCCGCACCGGGCAACTCGTTCTCGAGGCGAACCAGCTGCTGCTGTGGGCGAGCCTGGCCGCGACCGGAGCGAAGCTCCAGGTCGGCGGCTACGGCAGGTTGTTCGCGTTGAAGGGGGCCGACCGGCCCCCTTCAGCAGCTCACTGACTACTTGCTGAGGCCCATGATGAGCGTGTTCGGGTACGGCGGGTACGGCGGCAGGTAGAAGCTCTGCACCTTCGAACCGTGCAGGAACGCGTTGCGCGCGTACAGCAGCGGGACGAGCGGGGCGTCGTTCATGATCTGCTTGTCGATGGCGGCCCAGGCGGCACCGGCCTTGGCCTTGTCGGGCTCGGCGGTGGCCGCGGCGATCGCCGCGTCGACGGCCGGGTTGGAGTAGCGGGAGATGTTGTACCCGCCGTTGCCGATCTCCGAGGTGGCGAACAGCGGCTGGATGTTGCCGATCGCGCTCGGGAAGTCCGGCAGCCAGCTCGACACGGTCAGGTCGTAGTCGGGCTTGTTGCCGGTGATCAGGTCGGTCAGCGGCTCGCTGTCCAGCGGCTTGATGTCGACCGTGATACCGGCCCGCTTGAGACCCTGCTGGATCGCCTGGGCGACCGGCAGGCCGCTGGCGTTGTCGGCGACCAAGGTCAGGCGCAGGTTCGAGACACCCGCCGCGGCCAGCAGCTGCTTGGCCTTGTCCGGGTCACCTGCCGGCGGCGCCTCGTAGGTGTTGTACTTCGTGTAGCCCTCGATGCCGGGGGTGATCAGCGTGCTCGCGATCTCACCGCCGAACTCCGGACCGCCCTCGGCGACCTGGACCGCCTGCTTGTCGACGGCGTACTGGATCGCCTTGCGGACCTCGGCCTTGGCCAGCGGGCCGCGCTTGTTGTTCATCGCCAGGTACTGCAGCGCACCGGACGGCGAGGTGGCGACCCGGGCCTTGACCGCGGGGTTGCCGGTCACGGTCGGGATCAGCGCGGCCGGAATGTTGACGCCGGTCGCGGCGGCGAACTTGTCGTCGCCCGCGTCCTGGATCAGGCGCTGGTTGACGGTGTTGGCCTCCAGGCCCATCTGCCAGACGAAGGCGTCCGGGAGACCGGTGCGGGCCGGGTCGCTGGCCTTGTCCCAGTTCGGGTTGCGCTCCAGCTCGAGCTTCGAGCCCGGCTGGTACGTCTTCACCTGGTACGGACCGCTGGCCATCGGCTTCTCGCCGTAGTGGGCCGGGTCGGTGTCGGCCTTCTTCGGCACCGGCGAGAACGCCGGCATGCTGGCGATCCACGGCCAGTCACCGAACGCCTTGTTCAGCTTGAAGATGATCGTGGTGTCGTCCGGGGTCTCGACCGACGCCAGCGAGGCGTTCTTGTACGGCCCGGTGTACTTGTCACCGCCGATCAGCAGCGACTTGTGGTAGCCCAGACCACCGGACAGCTCCGGCGCGAACGAGCGCTCGATGCCGTACTTGATGTCGGCGGCGACGATCGTCGAGCCGTCGGCGTACTTCAGGCCCGGCTTGAGCTTGTAGGTCCAGGTCTTGCCGCCGTCGCTGGTCTGCCCGGTGTCGGTGGCCAGGTCGGGGACCAGCTCGGTGGGCTTGTCCGGCGAGGTCTTCCACGCGGTCAGGCCGCGCAGGATCAGGTGGATCGCGCTCGTCCCGAGGTTCTGGCTCTTCGCCGGGTCGAAGTTGATCTCCTTGCTGGTGCTCAGGAACTGCAGCGTGCCGCCCTGTTCGGCGGCCGCGGACGAGCCACCACTGCTCGAACCGGACTTGTCGTTGGCGTTGCAGGCGGTAGCCGCCAACGCCAGCACGGCCGCGACCGCGACCGCTCGGGTGATGTGTTTCATCATGTCCTCTCAGGAGGGTGGGGGCTCGGGGAAGTAGCAGGCGGCGCGATGGTCAGTCTGGCCGTTCACTACCTCGAGTACAGGTCGTTTCGTGGCGCAGACGTCTTCAGCCTTGTAACAACGGGTCCGGAACGGACAGCCCGACGGCGGGGCGATCGGCGTCGGTACGTCGCCGGTCAGCACGATCCGCTCGCGCGCCACGCCAGGCTCGGGCACCGGCACCGCGGAGAGCAGCGCCTTCGTGTACGGGTGGGCCGGCGCCGCGTAGACCTGGTCGGCGGGGCCTTCCTCGACGATCGTGCCGAGGTACATGACCGCGACCCGGCTCGCGACCTGCCGGACCACGGCCAGGTCGTGCGCGACGACGACGTACGAGAGGCCGAGCTCGTCGCGCAGGTCGGCGAGCAGGTTCAGCACCTGGGCCTGGACGGAGACGTCGAGCGCCGAGACCGGTTCGTCGCAGATCAGCAGGTCGGGGTTGACGGCGAGCGCCCGGGCGATCCCGATCCGCTGCCGCTGCCCGCCAGAGAACTCGTGCGGGTATCGCTCCAGGTGTTCCTCGGACAGACCGACCTTCTGCAGTAGCTCGATCAGCTGGGCCCGCGTCGGACGGATCCCTTGCGCGCGGAACGGCGTACTGAGGATGGTGCCGACCGACTGCCGCGGGTTCAGTGAGGCCTGCGGGTCCTGGAACACCATCTGCACCGTACGGCGAACCGGCCGCAACCGCCGGCCGCGGAGCTTGGTGACGTCCTTCCCGCCGATCTCAACCCGGCCGGAGGTCGGATCGAGCAGCCGCGTCGCGACCCGCGCCAGCGTCGACTTGCCCGACCCGGATTCGCCGACCAAGCCGACCGTCTCACCCTTGCGCACAACCAGGCTGACCCCGTCGACGGCCTTGACGGTCTGGGCTTCACGCCACGGCACCCCGCGCAGACCGAAGTGCTTGCGCACACCGTCGAGCCGCAGCAGCTCCTCGGCAGCGCCGCTCGGGCGCTCGGTCAGCTGGTCACTTGGCCCGCTCATACGATCGCCTCCGGCCGGCGGCCCAGATGGCACGCTGCCTCATGATCGCCTTCACCGGGTCGCGGCGTGAGCTCGGGTCGCTCGGTGATGCAGCGCTCCCCCACCCGCTCGGTGTAGGCGCAGCGCGGCTGGAACGGGCAGCCCGTGGTGATCGATCCAGGTGACGGTGGCGACCCCGGGATCGTGGTCAGCCGCAGCTTCGGCGGTACGTCGATCCGCGGCATCGCGCCGAGCAGTCCCAGCGAGTACGGGTGCGCGGCACGGTAGAACAGGTCGCGGACAGTCCCCCGCTCGGCCGCCCGACCGGCGTACATGACGAGTACGTCGTCCGCCACCTCGGCGACCACTCCGAGGTCGTGCGAGATCAGCACGAGCGCCGTACCGAACTCTTCCTGGACGTCGGCCAGCAGCTGCATGATCTGCGCCTGCACGGTCACGTCGAGGGCAGTCGTCGGCTCGTCGGCGATCAGCACCCGCGGGTCGTTCACCAGAGCCATAGCAATCACGACCCGCTGCCGCATTCCCCCGGAGAACTCGTGCGGGTAACTCTTCGCGCGGCGCGCGGCGTCCGGGATGCCGACCTTGTCGAGCAGCTCGACGGCCCGCCGGAACGCGACCTTCTTCGAGACGTCGTGGTGCAGCCGGTACGCCTCGGCGACCTGCCAGCCGACCGTGTAGTACGGATTCAGCGCCGACAACGCGTCCTGGAAGACCAGCGCGATGTCGTTGCCGCGGATCTTGCGCAGCTCGTCCGCGGGCAGGCCGACCAGCTCACGGCCGTCCAGCAGCACCTCGCCGGTGACCGTGGCATTCGGCGGCAGGATGCCCATCACGGCCGCCGAGCTGACGCTCTTGCCCGAACCGGACTCGCCGACGATCGCCAGCGTCTGCCCGGGCGCGACGGAGAAGTCGATCCCGTCGACGGCCGGCACCAGACCGCCCTCGGTGTCGAAGGTGACCCGCAGATCGTGAACTTCCAGCACCGGGTCAGCCATGACTCACCCTCGGGTCGAGCGCGCCGTGCACTATGTCCACCACCAGGTTCGCGAAGATGATCAGGAACGCCGAGAACAGGGTGACCCCGACGACGACCGCGACGTCCAGCTGCCCGACCGCGCTGATCAGCAGCTCACCGAGCCCCTGCATGCTGAACACCTTCTCGGTCAGGATCGCACCGCCGAGCAGACCGCCGAGGTCCAGCCCGAACAGCGTCACGATCGGTACGAGCGCACCCCGCAGACCGTGCGTTACGACGACGCGACCCTCGCCGGCGCCCTTCGCCCGGGCGGTCGTGATGTGGTCGAGGTTGAGCTCCTCGAGCATCTGCGCGCGGGTCAGCCGGATGTACGACGCGGCCGACAGCACCGCGAGCACCAGCCACGGTGTGACCAGGTGCCAAGCCCAGTCGACCGGACTCTCGGTCAGCGGCACATAGCCACTCACCGGAACCATGTTCAGCCAGAATCCGAAGACCAGGATCGCCAGCAGCCCGAGCAGGAACGACGGCGTCGACACCCCGACCAGCGCCACGCCGATCGCCAGGCGGTCGAGCAACCGGCCCCTGTTGAGGGCGGCAACGACTCCGAGCGAAACGCCGATCACCAACCACAGTACGGCGGCGCCGAACGCGATCGAGGCGGTCACCGGGAGCCGGTCGACGATCAGCGTGGTGACCGGGCGCGCCAGCGGGAACGAGTACCCGAAGCAGGGCGCGTCGCAGTGCACGGCCGCCGCGCCGTCGCCGTACGTGCGACCGGCGAAGATGCCCTTGAGGAAGTTCAGGTACTGCTGGATCGTGCTCTGGTCCAGCTGCATGAAATGCCGTGCCTGCTCCAGGCGGTCCGGCGTACAGGGTTTGCCGCAGGCCAGGTGCGCGGGGTCGGCCGGGATCGCGTAGAAGATCAGGTAGACGGCCAGGCTCAGCGCGAGCATGACGAGCACGGTCGAGAACAACCGCCGGAGGATGAACCACAGGATGTCGGGCATCAGTGGGTCCTCCGCAGCCGTACGTCGAACGCGTCCCGAACGCCGTCGCCGAGCAGCGTGAAGCCGAGGACCGCGACGAACAGGGCGATACCGGGGAACACCATGAACCACGGGTCGTTGCCGGTGTAGACCCAGGCGATCGAGTCCGAGATGGACCGGCCGAGACTCGGTGTCGGCGGTGGTACGCCGACGCCGAGGAACGAGAGCGCGGCCTCGGCGCCGATGTAGCCGGGGATCGCCAAGGTCGCGATCACGAGCACCGGACCGAGCAGGTTCGGCAGCAGCTCGCGGGTGATCACCCACCAGCCCGTCGAGCCGACGCTGCGGGCGGCCTCGACGAACTCCCGCGTGACCAGCGAACGGGCCTGCGCGCGGATCAGCCGGGCCAGCCCGGCCCACCCGAAGAAGCTCAGTACGCCGATCAGCAGCAGCGGCCGCGGCACCTTCGCCGGCACGATGATGCCGAGGGCAATCATGAAGACGAGCTGCGGGAACCCGAACAGGAAGTCCAGCAGCCGGGACAGGATCGCGTCGAACCAGCCCCCGACGTACGCCGCGGTGATGCCGAGCAGCGTCCCGATCACTGTCGTGACGGCGGTGACCACGATCGCGATCACCAGCGACGTCCGCAGTCCGAGCACCACGATCGAGAACAGGTCGCGCCCGGTCAGCGGCTCCACGCCGAACCAGTGGTCACCGCTCACGCCACCCAATGCTCCGCGCGGCCCGTTGCCGCGGGCCGGATCGAGCAGATCGATGTGGTAGGTGAAGGCGTCCTGCCCGGACAGCTTCACCAGCAACGGCGAGGCCGCCGCGACCACGATCAGCGCCACCACCAGCACCAGACCGACGCGCGCGCTCCGGTCCCGCCGTACCCGGCGGAGGGCCTGCCGGGTAGGCGACACAGCCCCGGCAACCGACGAACTCACAAGCACTCCCGACGAGGGTTGTTTTCGAACAGCCGACACAAGCTAGGCCGCATCCTCCCACCCTGGACCGACCATCTTGAATCCTGAGAATCTCGACTCGATAACTCCGGATTCGTTTACCTCCTGTCGGCCGACTACTGTCCGCACATGGACGGCGAAGTGAGGATCGGTTCCAGAGTTCTCAACTACACCCTTTACGGCGCGTCGGACGGCCTGCCGGTGGTGTCGCTGGGCGGCTCGCCCAGCACCCGGTGGAAGCGACCCTCCGTGGTCGAAGCCATCTCGGCCGCCGGCCTTCGGATGGTCATTCCCGATCGACCCGGGTACGGCGGGTCGTCGCGTCAGCCCGGGCGTACGGTCGCCGACGCCGCGGCCGATGTGGCTCGGCTGGCCGATGAACTCGGATGGTCGACCTTCGCGCTGACCGGTGGTTCTGGTGGCGGACCGCACGCGCTGGCCTGCGCTGCTCTGCTGCCTGATCGCGTTGTGAGGTGTGCCGTCGTCGGTGGGATCGCGCCGCCCCTGACCCACGATCCCGAGCCGACCGAGGCCGAAGAGTTGGCCGACCCGCGTCGCGACCGCAGCATCTGGCGTGCTGCGCGCGACAGCGAGGCGCTCCGCCCCGGCATCGCGGAAAGCTTTGCCGGGATCATGGCGTCGGTCGAGGCCGGCGGGCCGGAGTTCCCGCCGGATCCGCACGACCCCGCTCCCCCGGCGCCGCCTGCTCGCGACGACCCAGAAGCCATGGCTCGGCTGACGGCGACCTTCGTCACCAGCCAGGACGGTCTCGTCGACGACCTTGTCGCCTTCGCCACACCGTGGGGCTTCGATCTGGCCGACGTCCGGGTGCCGACCAGCATCTGGTTCGGCACTGCCGACGAGCGCGCCGGCAAGCACGCCGGCTTCCTTGCTGCGGCCATCCCGCACGCCGAATCCATCCAGTACGTCGGCGCCCACGCGCCGCCGGCCGCGGCGTACCGGGAAATTCTGGGATGGTTGCGCGGCGCAACAAACGGGGCTGGTGCGGGTCGGTAGGCTCGACCCATGCTTGAGCTCAGCGGAACGACATGGGCGATCACCATCGGACTGATCGTCGTCCTGCTCGCAGTCGATCTGTTGCTCGCGGCAATCCGGCCGCACCGGGTCGGGTTCAAGGAGGCGGCCGCCTGGTCGGTCTTCTACGTCGCGGTCGCGGTCGCGTTCGGGCTGTGGTTCATGAGTCAGTACGGCGGTGACTTCGGCGCGCAGTACTTCGCCGGCTACATCGTCGAGAAGAGTCTGTCGGTCGACAACCTGTTCGTGTTCGTCATCATCATGACGACGTTCGCCGTACCGGAGGAGCACCAGCACAAGGTGCTCACCTTCGGCATCGTGCTCGCGCTGCTGATGCGCGCGGTCTTCATCGCGCTCGGCGCGACGCTGCTGTCGCTGTTCTCGTTCATGTTCTTGATCTTCGGGTTGCTGCTGCTTTACACCGCGGTGCAGCTGTTCCGGCACCGCGACGAGGACCCTGACGTCGAGAACAACGTGATCGTGAAGACCGCTCGCCGGCTGCTCCCGGTCAGCGAGGAGTACGTCGGAGGCAAGCTGACGGCTCGTATTGACGGCCGCAAGGTGGTGACGCCGCTGTTCGTCGTACTGGTCGCGATCGGTGGGGTCGACCTCCTGTTCGCGCTGGACTCGATCCCGGCGGTCTTCGGCGTCACGGACGAGGCCTACATCGTCTTTGCTGCCAATGCCTTTGCGTTGCTGGGTTTGCGGGCGCTGTTCTTCCTCGTCAAGGGGTTGCTCGACCGGCTGGTGTATCTGTCGGCTGGGCTGGCGATCATCCTCGCGTTCATCGGCGTCAAGCTGATCCTGCACTGGGGTCACGTGGATATCCACAAGAGCATCCCGGAGGTCTCCACACCGGTGAGTCTTGGCGTGATCATCGGGATCTTGGTGATCGTGGTGGTTGCGAGCTTGCTCAAGACCCGCAACGACCCGACGGTTGTCGCGCACGCGGGCTCGTTGCACGGGCAGCGCAAAGACCCGAAGGACTGAAGGCGTGCCTGAGATCGTGTGCATCTGCGGCTCGGTGCGCTTCGAGCAGGAGATGCGTGCGGCAAACCGGGAGCTGACACTCGCCGGCGCCATCGTCCTCGCGCCAGGCGTGTTCGAGCCGATCGCCGACGAGCAGAAGACCGCGCTGGGCGCGCTGCACCTGCGCAAGATCGACCTGGCTGACCGTGTTCTGATCGTCAACCCTGGCGGGTACATCGGCGAGTCCACGACCAGGGAGATCGCCTACGCCCGCGCTGCCGGCAAGCCGGTCTCCTTCACCGATCCGCGCTAGTCGGCGTCGATGAGATCCCAGCGGCGCTGACGCAGGAATCGGCTCGCTGCCCAAGCGAGCACGGCGCCGAGGAGTACGCCGGGCAGTAGCCAGCGCCAACCGGTGAAGACGCTGCTCTCCACCGCCTGGGGTGCAGGCGCAGGGGCAGGCGCTGAATCGAGGGTCGTGGGCCCGCCCTGGAATTGTTCACCGTCGTGGACGCCAGGCAGCAGCTTCAAACCACTGAGCAGCTTGACCAGCGCGACCGAGTCCGTTCCCGTGTGCCAGACCGGCTTACCGAGATCCAGTGGGCCATCCAGGCTTTCGCTCGTAGCGATCCACGGTCCACCGGGCGCATCGGGATAGATGATGTCGACCCGCCAGACAGTCATGTCGTGGATGAGCCAGGTGGCCCGGACGAACGGTCCGGACTCATGCGACAGGTCACCCGGCTCGCGCGGTGTCGTGACCTGCGTGAGCTCCTGCAGTTTGCTGTACTGCGGATCTTCGTAGCCGAAGGCCACTACCTGCGGCGGGGCGCTGAGCAGCACGCTGGTGGGACCGCCCGCGGCCGCGGGGGTCGTGGTGGAAGCAGCCACGACAAGAACTGTGGCGAGCAGAGCTAGAGCGCGTCGGACCATACCCGGATACACCGCTGCGGGTCAGGAGGTTCCGGCCGCCAGCTGAATCGCTCTGGCCTTGTCGGCGACTTCGAGACGGTAGGTGATGCCATCGCGCTCCCACACCAGTGTGGGGCCGGCGATGCGAACCACGCGCTGGTCCACGAGCACCAGCTCATGCGGTGTGCTGAACCAGTAGCCGTTGACAGCGGGCACGTACTCGAGCGAGGTGTAGTACTTCTTCCAGTAGAACGGCTCCACCCCCGACTGGAACTGCTCCAGCCGCACACCGTCCCAGCTCATCGCCACAAACCCCTGCGAAGCCTCAACCCCACGAGGAGCACCCAGCACCGCAGGCAGCGCCGGAGTGAAGCCGGCAACCCGCGCGGCCTCCGTCAAGGAGAGATGCCCCGGAACACCGGGCACCGGAGGCGCACTCGAAGGACCAGTGCCGACCGGCTGCGCCTCCACTCCCCCGATCCGCAACCACTCGGCCACCGTCGCCCGGACCGGCGGTGTGAGCGCGAGACCGGCGAGCAGCACGCACAGTCCGGCCAAGAATGCCCGCCACCGGTCCCGCAGCCGCCGACGTACCGGCAGCTCGGCCACTCGCGCCACCACCGCAGCCGCCAGCCCCGGATCCATCGGAGGTACGACAGCCGACCGCCCCAGCACGCGCAGCTCGTCATCCAGGTTCATGGCCGTACCTCCTTCCGCAACCGCTCCAGCGCCCGGTGCAACCGCGACTTCACAGTCCCCCGCGGCCAACCCAGCACCACCGCCGTCTCCCGCTCATCCAGCTCCAGCAGATACCGGCACGTCACCACCAGCCGCTGCGCCTCTGGCAACCCCCGTACGGCGCTCAGCAGCTCAGCCCGCCGTTCCAGCGACACCGTCTCCTCAGCCGGATCCAGTACGACGTCCAGCGGCGCAGCGAACTCCTCGCGCCGACTGCGACGACTGCGCGACCGCAGGCAATTCCGAGTCTCGTTGGCGACGATCCGCAGCAGCCACGGCCGGAATGCAGACCCGTCACGAAACCCGCCCAGCGCCCGGTACGCCTTCACGAACGCCTCCTGCACCACGTCGTCGGCATCCGCGCCGGCGCCGAGAAAGATCGCCGTACGGTGGGCCATCGGGGCATGCAGCAGCACCAGCTCGCCGTACGCGGCCGAGTCGCCGCCGCGGACGCGAGCCAGGATCGCCGCTTCGTCCGGTTCGCTGATGAAACCTCCTGACACGTTCCAGTCATTGTCACTACACCGCAGCCGGTCTGTCGGTTCCCCTGTATAAGGTCGGTTTCGTGCCAGACATCGATGAATCCTTCCTCGCCCTTCCCCGGCACGAGCTCGCGGAGGCCGCCTTGCAGCGGGCCCGCGATCTCGGAGCCTCGTTCGCCGAGTTCCGCCTCGAGCGGATCCGGTCGGAGTCGATCGCGCTCCGCGACAGCGTGCTGGAGAGTGCGAGCGACGGTGAGGACCTCGGGCTCGCCGTCCGCGTCGTCCACGACGGCACCTGGGGATTCGCGGCCGGAGTGGCGCTGACGACCGATGCGGCCGTGCAGGTCGCCGAGGCGGCCGTGCACATGGCGCAGGTGTCGCGGCCGATCAACGCGGAGCCGATCGAGCTCGCCGACGAGCCGGTGTACGACGACGTCACCTGGGTCTCGTCGTACGAGATCGATCCGTTCAGCGTGCCGCGGAGCGAGAAGGTCGCGCTGCTGACCGACTACAGCGACCGGCTGCTCAAGGCCGACGGCGTCGCGCACGTGAGCGTCCACGTCGCCTCCGTGCACGAGTGCAAGTTCTACGCGAACACCGAAGGTACGTCGTACACACAGCAGCGCGTGCGGATCGGGCCGGACATCACGGCCTTCGCGGTCGACGCCGAGACCGGCCGGTTCGACTCGATGGCCAGCTGCGCGCCGCCGGTCGGCCGCGGCTGGGAGTACCTGACCGGCACCGGCTGGGACTGGGACGCCGAGCTCGCGCAGATCCCGGGCTGGCTGGCCGAGAAGATGGTCGCGCCGAGTGTCGAGGCCGGTGTCTACGACCTCGTGATCGACCCGACCAACCTGTGGCTCACGATCCACGAGTCGATCGGCCACGCGACCGAGCTGGACCGTGCACTCGGCTACGAGGCCAACTACGCCGGTACGAGCTTCGCGACGACCGACAAGCTCGGCAACCTCAAGTACGGTTCGCCGGTCATGCACGTCACCGGTGACCGGACCGCCGAGCACGGCCTGTCGACGGTCGGGTACGACGACGAGGGCGTCGCCGGTCAGCAGTGGGACCTGGTGAAGGACGGCGTACTGGTCGGGTACCAGGTCGACCGCCGGATGGCGAAGGTGAACGAGGAGCTCCTCGGTACCAGCCGCTCCAACGGCTGTGCGTACGCCGACTCGTCCGGGCACATCCCGATCCAGCGGATGGCCAACGTGTCGTTGCAACCGGCGGAAGGCGGTCCCTCCACCGAGGAGCTGATCAGCCGGGTCGAGAACGGGATCTACATCGTCGGCGACAAGTCCTGGTCGATCGACATGCAGCGGTACAACTTCCAGTTCACCGGTCAGCGGTTCTACAAGATCACCAATGGCAAGCTGGACGGCCAGCTGCGCGACATCGCCTACCAGGCCACCACGACCGACTTCTGGGGTTCGATGGAGGCCGTCGGCGGTCCGCAGACGTACGTCCTGCACGGCGCGCTGAACTGTGGCAAGGCCCAGCCCGCGCAGTCCGGCGCCGTCAGCCACGGTTGCCCGTCCGCCCTGTTCCGGGGCGTCCGCATTCTCAACACCACGCAGGAGGCCGGTCGGTGACCGCCATTCAGCTCACCCCGCAGGACACCGTCGAGCGCGGGCTCGCCCTCGCCGCGGCCGCAGGCGCCGACGGCTGCGTGGTCATCGTCGCCGAGACCTCCAGCGCGAACCTGCGCTGGGCCAACAACACCCTGACCACCAACGGCTCCATGCGCGGCTCGCACGTCACCGTGATCGCCACGGTCGGCGCGGGCGAAGGGACTGCGACCGGCGTGATCAGCCGGTCCGCGGTCACCGACGAGTCGCTGGGCGAGCAGGTCGCGGCTGCGGTGGCGACGGCGCGGGCGGCCGCGCCGGCCGACGACGCGCGGCCGCTGATCGACGGCGCCACGAGCCCGGACTGGGACGAGGAGCCGGCCGAGACCTCGGTCACCGTCTACGAGAAGTTCGCGCCCGCGCTCGGCGAGACCCTGCGGCGGGCGACCAGCGAGAGCCGCTGGCTCTACGGTTTCGCCGACCACGAGGTCGTCACCCTGTACGTCGGTTCCTCCGCCGGACTGCGCGTCCGGCAGGCCCTGCCGCGCGGTTTCGTCAGCGCCACCGGCAAGTCCGGCGACCTGAGCCAGTCCGCCTGGGCCGGCGCGGCCACCCGCGACTTCAGCGATATCGACCCGTTGGCACTCGACGCCGAGCTCACTCGGCGGCTGGGTTGGGCGTCCCGGACCGTTGCCGTCGACCCCGGTCGGCACGCGACCGTTCTGCCGCCCGCTGCGGTCGCGGACCTGACGACGTACCTGTTCTGGCAGTTGGACGGTCGGCAAGCGTTCGAGGGACGCAGTGTGTTCGCGAAGCCGTCCGGCGGCACGCGGATCGGCGAGACCCTGTCGACAAAGCCGGTGCAATTGCGGTCAGACCCGAATCTGCCCGGTCTGGAGACCTTCCCGTTCGCGGTCGCGCGCTCCTCGGGTGGGTCGGCGAGCGTGTTCGACAACGGCCTCACGCTCTCCGCGACCGACTGGATCCGCGACGGCAAGCTCGAGACGCTGATGACGAGCCGGCACACGGCCGACGTGATCGGCGCCCCCACGGCCACTCCGGCGATCGACAACTACGTGCTGTCGGTGGACGGCGCGTCCGGTACGACGGACGACCTGGTCGCCGGCCTGGAGAACGGCCTGCTGCTGACCTGCTTGTGGTACATCCGGATGGTCGACCCACAGACCTCGCTGCTGACCGGCCTCACCCGCGACGGCGTCTACCTGGTCGAGAACGGCGAGGTCACCGGTGCGGTCAACAACTTCCGCTTCAACGAGAGCCCGGTCGACCTGCTCTCGAGGATCGGCGCGGCCGGCGCGACCGTGCCGTCGTTCTCCCGGGAGTGGGGCGACGACTTCTCCCGGACGGCGACGCCGCCGTTGCTGATCCCGGACTTCAACATGTCCAGCGTCAGCCAGGCCAGCTGAACAACGAGAACGCCCCGCGAACCCTTGTCAGGTTCGCGGGGCGTTCTGACCAACGTCAGACCGTCGGGTAGCCCGGCTCGGCCGGACCAGCCGGTCCGCCGAAGCCCGCGCCGCGCTCGGCCGCCTTCGGGTCCGGACCGTACTGGTTGTCGCCCTGGTTACCCTCCTGCGCCTGCAGGACGATGTACCAGATCCAGCCGATACAGGGGATCAGGTTGATCAGGATCCACCAGCCGCTGCGGCCGCCGTCGTGCAACCGCCGGATTGCCACCGCGAGCGACGGCACCAGCACCGCCAGGCCGTAGATCGTCTGCAGCCAGCCGCCGCTGCTGACCCCGTTGCTCGTGAAGTCCAGGCCGAGGATCCGATCCAGAATGCTCAGGATGATCGAGATCACCGCGCTGAAAAGGGTGAACATCCAGAACTCTTTGCGGCGAGCGCGACCACTGAACTGCGCGTACCGCTTGGTGATCACATCTGTGAACCAGTGCATTACTGCTCTCCGATGATGAGAAGGTGAGGCGCGGACAGAGCCTGTCGGAGCTGTCCGGCATCGTCAATGCACCGTGTCGGGTTGGTGATCAGACTGCAACGTGGCGCGCCGCAGTTCGAGCTAACTTGACCTTTTCGCGACCGTGACCCGCCACATCCGGTGCGGTTTCGGGCCTTCGGCGTACGGCGTGGTGTCGATCGACTGCCATCCGGCGGTGAGCTCGTCCAGCTGCGGACGGTCGAAGAAACGCCCCGCGAAGCCGTCGTAGACGGAGAGACCGTCGCCCAGCTCCTGCCAGTTCGCCGCACACGGGTCGTCGGCGGACCAGACGGCGTACACGAACAGGCCGCCGGGCCGGAGGACGCGGTGGATCTCGCCGACCAGGCCGCGGAGCTCGTCGGCGGTGAAGGCCATGTTCAGCAGCAGGTTCGCGAAGACGGCGTTGACGGTGGCGTCGGCCGGTGGCAGCGGATCGCGGACGTCGTGCAGGGCGGCGGTGACGCTGTCGTCGAGACCTTCGCGCTGTGCCTGGTGCCGCAGCTGGTCGAGGGCGGCCTCGCTGAAGTCGGTGGCGTGCACGCTGAATCCCTGCCGTGCCAGGAAGAGCGCGTCCCGCCCATGTCCCGAGCCGAGCTCGAGAACGTCATCGATGCCTGCGGCCCCGAACGTCTCCGCTGCCCAGCGGGCCGCCACCGATGGTTCCGCTCCGTGCAGGTGCGGATGCCGCGCGTAAGCGGACTCCCACCGTTCCTGCTGAGCCCGTGCGAGCTCGACGTGTCCAGTGTTCATGTAGTGCTCCCCGTGGTCGTCTCGCCGGTCTGGACGATCGGCAGACCGCGCCAGCCTACAGTGCGGAAAACCAGCTGAGCCCGCCATACTTGGTTCGGAGAGCTTCGCGACCCCGGGAGCCGCATGACGAACCGCAGCGACAAGCAGCCGGCTGACGTGCTGCTGCTCGCCAGCGTGCTCGAGAAGCTCCGCACCCACGACGGTCTCACCGTCGCCCGCCTCACCGCCGGCCGTCTGGGGATCGCCGCACCGTTGCTCGATCTCGCCGCGACCCGACGGTTCGCCAGCGTGCACGATGTCGACCCGCCGACGGCCGCCTTCGACCTCGTGGCGAGCTGCGTCCGCGACGACCTGCACGGCAGCCAGCAACTGGTCGCCGACGCGATCCTCGCGCTGGGTCTGTACGCCGAGGTGCACAGCCACGCCGGCCTCGACGACCGCATCACTCGTGGTCTCTACAGCACGTCGCTCGGCCGCCGCCGCGAGACCCTTCTGAACAACTGGCGCCGCCTGCACGAAGCCCTCGGCCACGCGCCCGGCGAACCCCCGAGCGACCGCGCACTCCGCGGTACGACGGAGCCCGCCGTACTGCGTGAGCTGGCGAACCAGTTGGTGCGCCGCGACATCTACTCGGTCGGCTCGCGGGCCATGGTGCTGCTGGACGGGGCGGAGCCGACGCCCGACGCCCCATCGTCCGGCCGGGTGATCGTGGTCGGCGGAGCCGTGATGGACGCCACGTTCCGGATCAAGTCCGTGCCGGGCCCGGAGACGTCGAGTGAGGCCTACGGCTTCGATCTCTCCCCCGGCGGCAAGGGGCTGACCCAGGCGGTCGCGGCCGCCCGGCTGGGTCTGCAGACCTCGCTGATCGCCGCGGTCACCGACGACCGGTTCGGTGACGAGATCCTGCAGTACCTGCGCAACGAAGGCATCGACACGTCGCTGATCAAGCGGATCCGCGGCCGTCGGACTCCGTTCACCGGGGTCTTCGAGAAGGAGCTCGGCGACAGCATCGCGGTGAACTGGCGCAACCAGGCCGAGGTCTACCTGTCCACCGAAGACATGGACGAACGGGCCGACCAGATCACCGGCTGCGACGCGCTGCTGATGACCTTCGAGGTCCCGCGCGAGACGATGCAGCACACCCTCGCGCTGGCGCACCGCGACCCCGGAAACCGTCCGCTGGTGATCGTCACCCCCGGCCAGCCGTACGTCGACGAACGGATCTCGCGGGACTCCTTCCCACGCATCGACTACCTGGTCGCCCACCCGTGGGAGATCGGCCACTTCGTCGCGCACGGCTCCGGGCCGTTCGATCCCGATCCGGTCGCCCGGAACCTGCTCGCCGTCGGCGTCGAAACCCTGTGCCTGCTGGTGAACGGCGGCTGCACGATCTACTCGGGCCCGGCCCACGACGTGCTGAGCGTGCCGACGATTCCGTCGATCTACAAGGAGTCGTCGGCGGCCCGGGACGCGTTCTGTGCGGCGCTCGCGGCCCGGCTGCTCGACAACGACAGCAGGTTCTCCGGGCAGGTCGCACTGTGGGCGGCCGCGGCGATGTCGTGCGCGGCCGCCGACTTCCCGCTGTCGAACTCGATGCCCGACCGGCAGCGGATCGAGACGCTGCTCGCCCGCTCACCGTTCAGTGTCGACGGGCAGTTGTAGGTCCGGCGGCCTCAGCGACGCAGCCGACGCCGATCAGCCTCCGGGACGGCTTCGGTCTCACCGCGTACTCGGCAGCAGAAGATCAGTGAGTCGGTCAGCGTCGCGCGGCTCTGCTCGAACCGGCCGCGGGGGTTACTCGCCCGCAGGGCCGCCAGGTTCGCGCCACCGAACCGGGTCCGGAGTTGCCGCGGGGTGGCGTACAGGCCGTCGACATACAGGTAGGGACGGGCCTGGATCGACATCCACTGCTGCCAGTTCGCCGCGCGGTAACTGGAGCCGACGAACCCGAGGTTCGGGTCGACCGCCGTGGTCAGCACCTGAGCCGAGGGCAGTTCGCGGCGGACCGTCTGCCTGACCCTGGCCAGCAGGTACGAGATCGCATTCACCGGGGCC
This sequence comes from Kribbella sp. NPDC005582, assembly GCF_040605415.1. Lineage (NCBI taxonomy): Bacteria > Bacillati > Actinomycetota > Actinomycetes > Propionibacteriales > Kribbellaceae > Kribbella > Kribbella sp. NPDC005582. The sequence goes on along the minus strand of NZ_JBEXCU010000006.1, from coordinate 267,024 downwards.
ACGTCGAACGAATACACCCGGGAGACGTCCCAGGCCGCGTCCATCGGCACCCCGAACTGGAACTCGAGTTGCCGGCCGACCCGCATCCATTCCAACGGTGAAACGCTGCACAAGGTCACCGGCAGACGATGCACCGGGTCGACCAGAGCGAAGTTCAACGAGCCGGCCCGGGCGCTTCGCAGGTAATGCAAAGTGCTGAAGATCCGGTCCGCCTCGGCATTCCCGAACCGCACGAACCGCAGCGCGGAAAGCTCGAACTCATTCTTCGAAACGAGTCCCTGGACCTGCTGCTGATCGCGCCGCAAACGTTCCGCATTGCGGCGCAGTTCGGCGACCAACTGGTTTTCCCCGATCGATCCGTCGGGCCGGGCGAGGCGCGGGAGATGGAGCAGTGTGCGCACCATCAGGGCCCGGCTCGGGACGCCGTAGCGCCCGGCAGCGGCGGCCAGCAGCGCCGCGAACTCCGGAGCATGCCCTCGGCAATCATCCAGCGAAAGTCGCGCACGCACGGGCCGGAGAGCAGTGACCGGAGACTGCCGGACCGGTACCGCGGGAGCCGTCGGCCGCGGCCGGACCGGACACGGGGCCGGTTCCGCGGCATTCATCACCACAGCCGAATGCTAGCGGATCGCCGCACTGGCGCCACAACGTTCCAAACCCACCGGTTTTGGCGGCGTGTCGCGGCGGCGGCTGCCATCTGGCAGCGCCGGGGTGCCAAATGGCCGAACCGGTACGCACCGGTGTCCGCTGGTATCACAACGGGCTTGCCAAAATCATGTCCAGACAAAGCAGGCGATGCCAATCCAAATGGATTGACAACCGTTTGTCGTCGCGTTCACTGAAAGCGTAACCAGCAGCAGATCCGAAGGAAGTGAACGTAGGAAGAGAGGGATCACCATGTCTCCGAACGAATTTATCGCGACCGTCGTGGTACTCGCCAGTGCGGTCCTCCTGATTTCCTTCTGGAAACAGATCCTGTTCATCCTGCTCTTCGGCGTGGTGACCGTCTTCTGCTTCGGTCTCTACAACGTCGCCACCGCGATGGGGCACTAGCGCACCGGCGCACTGCCGGCACCTCGACACCCGCCCGGGATTCGCCGGGCGGGTATTTTTCGTAGGCTCACACCTGTGAGTGATTCCGCTGCCGATCTCAGTCTGACCGAGCTGCTGCATTTGCTGACGGAACGGAAACTTTCGGCACGCGAACTGCTGGCCGATTGCCTGCGGCGGATCGAACGAACCGAACCGGCCGTCCGTGCCTTCATCACCCACACCCCCGAGCTCGCCCAGGACGCCGCCCGGCGCGCCGATCAGGCCCGGGCCGCGGGCGAACCGATCGGCGCACTGGCCGGCGTACCGGTGGCTCTCAAGGATGTCTTCCTGACCAAAGGCGTACTGACGACCGCGGGCAGCCAGGTGCTGGCCGGCTACGTCCCGGCAGAGGATGCGGCCGTTTGGGAGCGGCTGGCGGCCGCGGGCGCCGGCATGCTCGGCAAGACCACGACGCACGAGTTCGCGTACGGTACGGCGTCCTCGCCGACCGCCAACCCTTGGGACCTGCGGCGGACGCCAGGCGGTTCGTCCGGCGGATCCGCGGCCGCGCTGGCCAGCCGGATGGTGCCAGTCGCGACCGGCACCGACACCGGTGGCTCATTGCGCATCCCCGCCGCGGCCTGCGGCGTCAGCACGCTCCGCAGCGCGCGCGGCCGGATCTCCCGTTTCGGCGTGATCCCGCTCAGCCCGACCTTCGACGTGGCCGGGCCGATGGCGCGCCGGATGCTCGACATCTCGATCCTGATGCGGGTCCTCGCCGGAGCGGATCCCCGCGATCCGGCATCACGGCACGAACCGATTCCGGCGTACCCGCTCGAACCTCCTCGCGACCTGACCGGCGTCCGCATCGGACTGCCCACCGCGATGTCGTGGAACTCGGTCGACGACCGGATCGCAGGAGTCTGTCGCGAAGCCCTCGACGTACTGGTCGCGCAGGGCGCCGAACTGGTCGACATCGCCCAGCCGCCGAACGCCACAGTCGTGCTGGAGCAGTCGACCGGCGTCTTCGACACCGTGAACGGAAGCGAAGCACACCAGATTCACGACGCTCTGGTTCTCCACAGCCACCTCTACACACCACAGGTCCGCGAGCGGGTCCGCAAAGGCGAGCAGGTCAGCCCGGAACGATATGCCGAGGCGCTCCGGCTCCGCACGCAGTGGGCGACCGACTGGCGGACGATTATGACCACACTCCGGCTGGATGCGATCGCCCATCCGACCATCGACGCCGCACCGCCGCTGATCGACCCCAACAGGCCGCCGAAGGGTCCGCGGATCCGACTGTCGGTCCCGTGGTCGATCGCCGACTTCCCGGCGCTCAGTGTGCCGGCAGGCTTCGACAACCGCGGCCTGCCCGCCGGACTGTCGCTGGCTGGTCTCCCGGAGCGTGAGGCCGAGCTGGTCAGCCTCGGCGTCCTGATCGACGAGGAGGTTCAACTCTGGCGGCACGGACCGCCCGTCACGCCGTGAGCGGGTTCGGGATCTTGAGGTCACATCACTCCCCGTACGGCGTCCGGGTGAGCACGAAGGTCGCGATGTTCAGGTGGTCGATGGCACCGGCGGTGCGGATGACGCGCAGCCGCTCCCCGGCGAAGTACCCGTCGCGCCCCTGATAGAGATCGGCCCCGATCGGGGTGAAGCGGCAGCTCATCGCGCCCGTCATCTGCAGGATGCCGCCGCTGACCACGATGGTGAGCGGTGTGTTTCCCCAGTACCAGTGGCCGAGCAGGTCGTTGCCCTGCTCGAGCTGCGGCTCCGGCACCCACTCCCGAGTGAGCACCGGCTCGTGCCGGACCAGCGTTCCGATCAGGTCCGTCGCCAGCGAGGCGACCTTCCCGTACGTCGCGTTCCCGAGCGTGACCGCGCCGATCCGCCGTACCCGGTCGACGAACAGCCCGGCCAGGAAGCCCGGCATCGAGCCGGTGTGCCCGGCCAGCAGATAGGGGTCGTCGGCAATCAACCGCAGCCCGAGCCCGTACGACGCGGTCAGCGCCTCCCGCGGATCCGCGGCCGCCGGCGCAGCCATCTCGTCGATCGTGTCGCGACTGAGCACCTCACTGACCGGGTCGATCCAGAAGCTCGCGTACTTCGCCAGGTCCTCGACCGTGCTCCATAACTGTCCGGCCGGCGCCATCGCGCCCGAGTCGTACGCCGGTTCCTCGATCAGCTGTCCACTGAACGGATGCACCGAATACCCCTGCGCGGCCGCCCCGAACGGGAAGTACGACGTACGGCCCATCTCCAGCGGATCGAGAATGCGGCGCTGTACCAGGTCTAGCCAGGATTCGCCGCGCAACCGCGCCACGATCTCGGCCAGCAACGCATAGCCGAGATTCGAGTAGTGGTGCCGCCGATCGGCCGGGCCGGTCGCGTGCGACTCGTCCATCGCCGCGACCAGCTCGTCGAACGAAACCCCCGGATTGCGTTCCCACCAAGGGCCCTCAGGCTCAGCGTTCATCCCACCACTGTGCGCGAGCAGGTGCCGAACGGTCCGGTCCCCGAACGCGATCCCGGGCAAGTGCTTGCCCACGGCATCATTCAGCGCGAGCAACCCGTCGTCGCGGCACTGCATCACCAGCACCGCCGTCAGCGTCTTCGTGATCGACCCGATCCGGTACTGCACGTTCGGCCCCGGCGCCAGGCCGGCCGCATCAGCGAACCGGCCGCGCGCGCCGGTCCACACCAGCTCGCCGTCCCGCACCACGCCAGCGGTCAGGGACGGCACCTTGGTTTCACCCTGGGCGGCTGCGAGATCGGCGAGCAGAGCAGCGGCGGTGTCAGCGCGTACGTCGGTCACCTTATTCGAAGGCCTCCGGCGACGGGCAGGAGCAGATCAGGTTGCGGTCGCCGTAGGCGCCGTCGATGCGGCGCACCGGCGGCCAGTACTTCGAGGCGCGGTCGACCGACTGCGGGAAGGCCGCCTCCTCGCGGGTGTAGGCGTGCTCCCACTTGTCGTTGATCACCGACGCCGCGGTGTGCGGCGCGTTGACCAGCGGGTTGTCGCCGGCCGGCCACTCGTTCGCGGCGACCCGGTCGATCTCGTGCCGGATCGCGATCATCGCGTCGCAGAACCGGTCGAGCTCGCCGAGATCTTCGGATTCCGTGGGCTCGACCATCAGCGTGCCGGCCACCGGGAAGGACATCGTCGGCGCGTGGAAGCCGTAGTCGACCAGCCGCTTGGCGACGTCGTCGACGGTGATGCCGGTCTCCTTGGTCATCGGCCGCAGGTCGAGGATGCACTCGTGCGCGACCAGGCCGTTCTCACCGGTGTAGAGCACCGGGAAGGCGCCCTCGAGCCGCTTGGCGACGTAGTTCGCGGTCAGTACGGCGGCCTTGGTCGCCGCGGTCAGGCCCTCGGCGCCCATCATCCGGATGTAGGCCCACGAGATCGCCAGCACACCGGCCGAGCCGAACGGCGCCGCGCTGATCGGGCCGACACCGGACGCCGGGCCGGCCTGGTCGAGCAGCGGGTGGTTCGGCAGGTACGGCGCCAGGTGCGCGGCGACCGCGACCGGGCCGACGCCCGGGCCACCGCCGCCGTGCGGGATGCAGAAGGTCTTGTGCAGGTTCAGGTGGCTCACGTCGCCGCCGAACTGCCCCGGCTTCGCGAGGCCGAGCAACGCGTTCAGGTTGGCGCCGTCGACGTACACCTGGCCGCCGTGGTCGTGGACGATCCGGCAGACCTCGGTCACGCTCTCCTCGTACACCCCGTGGGTGGACGGGTAGGTGATCATGATCGCGGCCAGCTTCTCGGCGTGCTCAGACGCCTTGCTGCGCAGGTCGTCCAGGTCGATCGTGCCGTCATCGTTGCCCTTGACAACGACAACCTTCATCCCGGCCATCACGGCGGACGCGGCGTTGGTGCCGTGCGCCGACGCCGGGATCAGGCAGACGTTGCGGTCCTCGTTGCCCTGGGCCCGGTGGTAGCCGCGGATCGCGAGCAGTCCGGCGAGCTCACCCTGGGAGCCGGCGTTCGGCTGGATGGAGACCTTCGCGTAGCCGGTCACCTCGGCCAGCCAGCGCTCCAGCTGACCGATCAGCTTCACGTACCCGGCCGCGTCCTCGATCGGCGCCAGCGGGTGCATGTCGGCGAACTCGGGCCAGGTGACCGCTTCCATCTCGGTGGTCGCGTTCAGCTTCATCGTGCAGGAGCCGAGCGGGATCATGCCGCGGTCGAGCGCGTAGTCCTTGTCGGACAGCTTGCGCAGGTAGCGCAGCATCGCCGTCTCGGACCGGTGCGTGTTGAAGACCGGGTGCGTCAGGTACTCCGAGCTCCGCGGTGCGGCGATCGCCGGCGCGGCCAGCGTGTCGTCGTACTGGACGCCGAAGGACTGGCAGACGCGGGTCAGCGCGGCGGCATCGGTCTTCTCGTCGCAGGAGATGCCGACGTGGTCGGCGTCGACCTGGCGCAGCCAGATCCCGTTCTGCCGGGCGGCGTCGACAACATCCGCGGCGGCGCCCGGAACGCGGGCCAGCACGGTGTCGAAGAAGTCGCCGTGCACGACCTCGACCCCACCGGCGCGCAGCGACGCGGCCAGCTTGCCCGCGTAGTCGTGGACACGACCGGCGATCGCCTTCAGCCCGTCCGGTCCGTGGTACACGGCGTACATGGAGGCGACGACGGCGAGCAGGACCTGCGCCGTACAGATGTTGGACGTCGCCTTCTCGCGACGGATGTGCTGCTCACGCGTCTGCAGCGCGAGCCGGTACGCCGGGGCGCCGTCGGCGTCGACCGAGACGCCGACCAGCCGACCGGGCAGCGACCGCTCGAGACCGGCGCGGACCGAGATGAAGCCAGCGTGCGGACCGCCGTAGAAGAGCGGGACGCCGAAGCGCTGCGACGAACCGATGACGATGTCGGCCCCGGCCTCTCCCGGTGCCTCGAGCAACGTCAACGCGAGCAGGTCGGAGGCGACGGCAACCAGCGTCTCGCGCTCATGCGCGGCGGCGATCAGCGGCTTCAGGTCGCGGACAGCGCCGCCGGAGCCCGGGTACTGCACCAGGAAGCCGAAGAAGTCACCCTCGGGCAGACCGTCGGTGGTGTCGGCGACGACGACCTCGATCCCGAGCGCCTCGGCGCGGGTCTGCACGACCGCGATCGTCTGCGCGAAGGTGTCGGCGTCGACCAGGAAGCGGTCCGACTTGTTCTTGCGGTTGGAGCGGTGCGCCAGCGTCATCGCCTCGGCGGCCGCGGTGCCCTCGTCGAGCAGCGACGCGTTCGCGGTCGGCAGCCCGGTCAGGTCCGACACGACGGTCTGGAAGTTCAGCAGCGCCTCGAGCCGGCCCTGCGAGATCTCCGGCTGGTACGGCGTGTAGGCCGTGTACCAGGCCGGGTTCTCGACCAGGCGGCGGACGATCACCGACGGCGTGAAGGTGCCGTAGTAGCCCTGGCCGATCATCGAGGTGGCGACGTTGTTGCGCGCCGCCAGCTGGCGCAGCTCGGTGAGGGCGTCGACCTCGGAGGCCGGTTCCGGCAGCCGCAGCGGCTCGGTGGACCGGATCGAGGCCGGTACGGCGGCGTCCGCGAGCGCGTCGACATCGGCGTACCCGAGGAGTTCGACCATCCGCGCGACCTCGTCGGGCCGAGGCCCGATGTGCCGGTCGGCGAAGATTGCTGAAATTTCGGTCATCAAAGAGGCTCCGTTGCTAGTCGCGTCCGGGGGCCTCCCCCTCTGTCACGCATGCACTGCACGCTTCAGAGTCGCCTGACGCACCCGGTCCATGGGCCTGAGAGGTTCCGGGGAGGAATTGCCCCTTCGGCGCCCGAATTGCACGGGTCTCTCCCGAGTGCGGTGTACGGCTGGGTAGAGCCTACCTCAGCCGGTCATGCGGGCCCGGCGGCGGGCAGCGAGCTCGTCACTCGCGTGCGCCTCGTCGTCGCCTTCGCCGTGACCGTCGGCACGCTCGGTCGGCAGCTCGGACAGCGACCCCTCGACCTCGCGCCAGACACCGCCGAGAGCGATGCCGAAGACCCCCTGGCCACCGGCCAGCAGATCGATCACCTCGTCCGGCGAGGTGCACATGTAGACCGACGCGCCGTCACTCATCAGCGTGATCTGGGTCAGGTCGTCGATCCCGCGCTTGCTCAGGTGGGCGATCGCGGTCCGGATCTGCTGAAGCGAGATCCCGGCGTCGAGCAGCCGCTTGATCACCTTCAGCAACAGGACGTCACGGAACCCGTACAACCGTTGCGTGCCCGAACCCGTCGCCGGGCGGACGGACGGCGAGACCAGCCCGGTCCGCGCCCAGTAGTCGAGCTGACGGTAGGTGATCCCCGCCGCGGCGCAGGCGGTCGGTCCACGGAACCCGACATCGGCCGGCATCGGCCGCAGGTCGTCGTCGAAGAGCAGGCCCTGAACGCCGGCTGTAGCGGCCGCCTCGGCGCGTGCTTCGGACGTCGACTGCGCCGTCAGATCCGTGTCGCCGGTGCGTGTCACGCCTGAGCCTCCCTGGATACCGAGTGGAACGAGCCATCACCGTGAAGTAACAGCACCTCACGACTCCTTCACGGTAAGCCGCCGACCTGGGAGGGTCAACGACCCCCGCTCCGAGCCGGGAGCGTGTCGCGGCCCGCGCACGAATCGTTACCTTCCCGGTCTTGAGCGCATCAGCTCTTGTCGAAGTCCTCGGGGGTGACCTGGTCGAGGAACTCGCGGAACCGCTCGACCTCCTCTTCCTCCTGCACCTCGTCGGCCTCGTCGGCCTCGCTGTCCGGGACCGGGATGCCGGCCTCGGCCAGGATCTCCTCGGTGCAGAACACCGGGGTGCCGGTCCGCAGCGCGATCGCGATCGAGTCCGACGGGCGAGCCGAGATCTCGGTCTTGTCGTCGAAGACCAGGATCGCCTCGAAGACGCCGTCGGTGAGGTTCACGATCCGGACCTGGCTGAGCGTGTGCCCGAGCACCCGGATCGTCTCCGCGAACAGGTCGTGGGTCAACGGCCGCGGCGGCTCCATCCCCTGCTGGGCGAAGGCGATCGCACTCGCCTCGGCCGCACCGATCCAGATCGGCAGGTACCGCTCACCGCCGACCTCCCGGAGCAGCACGATGGGCTGACTCGAGGGCATCTCGACCCGGACTCCGACTACGTCGACTTCGCGCACACCACAACCCTACTCCGCCCACCCACCCGCAGCCTCGCCCCCAGCCCCCCGTCCCACTCCCCGACCACACCAACGGATATCCCCTCCCGTCGCCCCTTCTCCCCCCTTCACCAGCCCCAAGAACAGGCAACACCGACGGATATCCCCGCTTGTCGCCCCTCCCACCCCTCTGAACTGCCGAGAACGAGCAACACCAGGGGTTATCCGCTCGTGTTGCCCGTTCTGGGGGCTTGCAAAGGGCGGAGAAGGGGCAACACGGACGGATATCCGTTGGTGTTGCGGTCAGCGTGGGAGGCGGGAGCGGACGAGGGCGGTGTGCAGGCGGACGGTGAGGGCGGCCAGTTCCTGGGTCTGGTCGGTACGGCGAGGGCCGGTGACCTGCTCGATCAGGCCGACCTCGCGGTCGGCGGCGGTCCGGAACGGCCGCAGGTGCCGCGGCTCGATCCCGTACGTCGCCAGTTCGGCCGCGACCTGGGCGACCACGATCGCGTCGCCGCCGTAGTGCTTGCCGTCGGCCACGACCAGGCCGTGACTCTCCAGCTCCGCGAGCAACGCCGTACTGACGCCGGCGGCCGCGCACAGCTCCGCCCGGGTCAGCCGCAGATCGGTGCCGGTGGCACCGAAGTCGTCGGCGGCCGGCCCGGCGGCCGGCGTACTGGGAGCGATCGGCGGTCCACCTGCTGCCGGGCGCAGTCCGCGGTCGATCGCACCGAGGTGCTCCTTGATGACCTTCAGCGGCAGGTACTGGTCGCGTTGCGCGGTCAGCACGTAGCGCAGCCGCTCCACATCACCCGCGCTGAACTTGCGGTAGCCCGACGCGGTGCGCGCCGGTGTCACCAGCCCCTCGGCCTCGAGAAACCTGATCTTGGAGATGGTGACATCGGTGAACTCGGCCTGCAGGACCTGCAGGACCTCGCCGATCGAGAGCTCAGGCTTGGCCACTGGCGTAGTAGACCAGCCGGTACTTGCCGATCTGCACCTCGTCACCGTTGGTCAGCTGGACCTCGTCGATCCGGTCCCGGTTCACGTAGGTGCCGTTCAGGCTGCCGACGTCGCGCACCTTCACGCCGTACGCGTCGCGGCGGAACTCGGCGTGCCGGCGCGAGACCGTCACGTCGTCGAGGAAGATGTCGCTGTCGGGGTGCCGGCCGGCGGTGACCACGTCGACATCGAGCAGGAACCGGCTGCCCGCGTTCGGGCCTCGCTGGACGATCAGCAGCGCCGAGCCGGCCGGCAGCGCGCCGACCGCGGCCTGGTCGTCGGCCGACAACGGCTCGCCCTGGTCGAAGCGCTCGGTCTCCGGCTCCACGCTGATCGGCGTCAGCATCGCGGTGTCGGTGACACCGGGGGCCGACGTCGCGGGGGCCGGCCGGTCCGCCCCAGGGAGCATGGCTCCGCACTGCGAGCAGAAGCGGCTGCCCTCGGAGTTCTCGTGCCCGCACTGGTTGCAGAACGGCATGCTGTAAATCCTCCCGATGAAACCCCGTGGAACAAGTGTGTACCCGGCCTCAACCCTCTACCAGCGGTTGAGGTCCGGCAAACCTATCAGCTCGGGTCGAGTTGACCCTGATAGGTCTCGGCGTCCATGAGAGCCTCGACCTCGGCGGGGTCGTCGACCTCGATGTCGAGCAGCCAGCCCTCGCCGTACGGGTCGGTGTTGACCAGGTCGGGCTGGTCGGCCAGCGCCTCGTTGACGGCGCGGACCCTGCCGTTCACCGGAGCGAACAGATCGCTCACGCTCTTGGTCGACTCCAGCTCGCCGCAGGCGTCACCGGCGCGCACCGCGCTGCCGACCTCGGGCAGCTGGACATACACGATGTCGCCGAGCGCGTCCTGGGCGAAGTCGGTGATGCCGACCCGCACCGGGCCCTCTTCATTGGCCTTCAGCCACTCGTGCTCGGCCGTGTACTTCAGGTCTTCGGGGTACACCGTCGGTCCTCTTTCTGGAGAGATCTGGAGCTACTTTGACGGGCTGGGCGCCGGGCGAGCGTAGCGATGCTCCTCCTGCGCGTGCAAAGCGGTGATGGCGACGTTGGTCTCCTCGTTCACGTCCGCCGTGCCGCCGACCTGGGGACCGGTCACTTCACTGACCAGCCCGCCGGGAAAGTTGGATGCCTCGGCCAGGCTGTGCGAGTCGCCGATCGCCTCGATCACGTACGGCGAGGTCACCTTCTGACCGTCGATCTTGATGCCGGGAGCGTCGTCGACGAAGTCGGTACTGGCCACCACCCGGACCGAACCGTTGATCTGGATCGCCTCGGCGCCGGCGTCCCGCAGCTCCTCGATCGCGTCCAGCAGGTTGCTCGACGTCATCTTGCTCTGCGGGTCGTTGAGCGTGATCCGGACGCCGGGACCGTGTGCGGGCAGCGTGCCGGCCAGGATGCCGAGCGCGCGGATCTGCGCCTCCGCCTGCTGCTTGGCCGTCTCGGCCTTGTCGGCGCTGGACGACAGCGTGTTCTTCCGCTCCTCCAGCTCGGCAATCTCGCCCTCGAGCCGCCGGGTGTTCTGGCCGAGGCCGTCGAGGATCGCGATCAGGTCTTCACGGCGCGCGTTCTGGTAGCCGTCGTCGGCGCGGTTCACCCGCACCTGGACGACCGCCGTACAGGCGACGAGGGCCAGTACGACCGCGACGATCGCCTGGCCGCGGGACGGTTTGAAACCGGCCTTCAGCCGCCGCAGAGCGAGGTTGGGCGTCCGCGGCTTCTTCGGCATCGGTGTCGGTTCCACCGGATGCGCCTGCTCTGGTTTCTCGTCGGTCATGTCAGGCCCGGAAGATGTGCCGGCGGATGGCGGCCATGTTGGTGAAGATGCGGATGCCGAGGACGACGACCACACCGGTGGAGAGCTGGGAGCCGACGCCGAGCTGGTCGCCCAGGTAGACGATCAGGGCGGCGATCAGCACGTTGGAGACGAACGAGACGACGAAGACCTTGTCGTCGAAGATTCCGTCCAGGAACGCGCGCAGGGCGCCGAAGACCGCGTCCAGCGCCGCGACCACCGCGATCGGCAGGTACGGCTGCGCCCATTCGGGCACGTCCGGGGCGACCAGCAGGCCGACCACCACACCGATGACCAGTCCGAGAACGGCGATCATTTCGAGCCACCGACCTTCGCGTATCGCAGCGCGATGGTCGCATCCGCCGGCACCAGCAAGGAATCCTCCGTCGTGATCGTCATCCGGACATCGAAGTTGCTGACCAGGTACTGCACCCACTGGCCGCCCGAGCTCTGCGCGAACCGGGCCGGCAGCGTCCCGGTGTCACCGATCGCCAGCACCGTGTACGGCGGGGTCAGCGAGCTGTAGTCGACCGTGATCGCGCTGCCCGCGCTGCGGATCGCGGTCATCGAGGTGAGCCGGTGACCGTTCACCGCGATCGCCTCCGCGCCGGCCGTCCACAACCCGTTGACGAGCTGCTGGAGGTCGACGTCGAGCAGCCGGCCCTCCTTGTCCGCGTCCTTGGCGTCGTTGACGACGACCTTGAGGCCGGGACCGGTGACCGCGATCGCGCCGGTCTGCAGTTCCAGGTCGTCGAGCTTCTGCTGCAGCGCCGCGCCGTCGTCCGCGCTGGTCAGTCCCCCGGCCTGCAACCCGCGGACCTCGTCGGCCAGCCGGACCTGGTCGGTGCGCAAACCGTTCAGCCGGGTGTCGGCCTGGGTGATCCGGGTGATCAGCTCCTTGCGCTGCTTCTCCGCCTCCGGCGCGCTGCGGTAGTTCTGCGCGGCGGCAACGGCGAGCAGGAAGCCGAGCACCAGTGCCGCCGCGGCGAGCAGCACCTTGTGCCGCGACCGGACCGGCTTGCCGTCCTGCTGGGTCCGGGCGGCGACGGCGTACCCCTCGTCGATCGGGTGCGCCATCAGGTTGTTCAGCAGCGACATCGAGGCGTCGACGCGACGCGGCTTGGTAGCGGGCTCGGTCACTGGCTACCGCGCCTTGTCGATTGGTTTCACCGTCTGGATCAGGTGCCGCAGCTGCTCGAAGTAGAGCACGCCGGCCCAGTAGTAGAGCGCCGTACCCCAGATCGCGAAGGCCCAGCCGAAGACGCGGGCCAGCAGGTTCAGCGTGCTGTCGCCGTCACCGAGCAGGAGCAGCGGGAAGGCGTAGAGCAGGCAGAAGGTCGCCGACTTGCCGAGGAAGTGCACCGGCAGCGCGTTGAAGCCGCGGCGGTGCAGCGCCGGCAGGGTGAAGGTCAGCAGCAGATCCCGCAGCGGCAGCGCGATCGCCAGCCACCAGGGGATGATGTCGCGCAGCGCCAGACCGATCACGGTGGCGAAGATGTACAGCCGGTCGGCCACCGGGTCGAGCATCTGGCCGAGGCGGGTGGTCTGGTTCATCCGGCGCGCGATCTGGCCGTCGGCCCAGTCGGTGAAGCCGGAGATCGCCAGCACCAGCAACGCCCAGCCGTCCTCCTGCGGCCCGAGCACCAGCCACAGGAACAGCGGCACTCCCAGCAACCTGAGGAAGCTGAGCGCGTTCGGGATCGTGAGCACCCGGTCGGACACTTCCAAGTCCGGCACGCGCCCCCTCCTCTCTCACCCCTGGCTCTGGTCACCCCTGAGGGGCGGTCGTAACTGTACTTGGGCGGACCGACAGGGCCATGCCCGGCCACGCGCGGGGCATGCCCCGGTGACCCGATCGATACGCAAGGGTGATCCTTGAGGCGACAGATGGGTGGGAGGTCCTCGATGAAGTTCCTGGTACTGATCTACGGCAACCCGGAGTCCCGCGCGGTGTGGGACGGACTGTCCGACGAGCAGAAGCGCGAGGGCATGGCCGGGTACGCCGCCTTGCACGAGGCGCTGGCCGAGCGCGACGAGCTCCTCGCCTCCGAGTCGCTGGCCGAACCGTCCGCGACCAAGCAGGTGCTGGTCCGCGACGGCCGGCCGCTGACCACCGACGGGCCGTTCGCCGAGGTGAAGGAACAGCTGGCCGGGTTCTACCTGCTCGACTGCGAGTCGATGGAGCGCGCTGCTGAGATCGTCGCGATGATCCCGGAGGCGCCGTACAGCGTCGTCGAGGTGCGGCCGGTGCGAGACCTGTCGGCGTACAGGTGATGGAGGAGGTACTGCGCGCGCAGGCGCCTGTCGTCTTGAGCGCGCTGGTCCGCCGGTACGGCGATTTCGACGCGTGCGAGGACGCCGTACAGGAGGCGTTGCTGGCGGCGTCGATGCAGTGGCCGACGGACGGCGTACCGGAGAATCCGCGCAGTTGGCTGGTTACGGTCGCTTCGCGGCGACGGATCGAGGTACTGCGCAATGAGGCGGCCCGGCGGCGGCGCGAGGAAGCGGAGGGGTGGCAGCCTTCACCGGAGCCGGCGGGCGCGGTCGACGACTCGTTGACGCTGCTGATGCTGTGCTGCCATCCGGAGCTGACCACGCAGTCACAGGTGGCGCTCACGCTGCGTGCGGTCGGCGGACTGACCACCGGTGAGATCGCCCGGGCGTTTCTGGTGCCGGAGGCAACTATCGGGCAGCGGATCAGCCGGGCGAAGGCGAAACTGCAGGGCGCCCGGTTCGCCTTGCCGCCGGCCGACGAGCTGCCGGCGCGGTTGAGCGCCGTACTGCATGTGCTGTATCTGATCTTCAACGAGGGGTACACCGCGTCGTCGGGAGCTGCGCTGCATCGGGTTGAGCTCAGCGCGGAGGCTCTTCGGCTCACGCGGCAACTGCGTGAACAGCTGCCGGACGAAGGCGAGGTTGCGGGGCTGCTGGCGTTGATGCTGCTCACCGATGCTCGGCGTCCGGCCCGGGCTACTGCTGAGGGTCAGCTGGTTCCGCTGCCTGATCAGGACCGCTCACTGTGGAACGCGGAGGCTATTGCTGAGGGCACCGAGCTGATCAGCGCCACCCTTGCCAGCGCCCCGGTCGGTCCATACCAGCTTCAGGCGGCGATCGCCGCCGTACATGATCAGGCAGCGACGGCCGACGCCACCGACTGGCGCCAGATCCTGATGCTCTACGAACTCCTCGAATCCACCGCCCCCGGCCCCATGGTCACCCTCAACCGCATAGTCGCCGTAGCCATGGTCCACGGCCCCGCCGCAGGCCTGGCCCTACTGGACGACATCGACCCGACTCTCACCAATCATCACCGCGTCTCGGCCGTCCGAGCCCACCTGCTCGACCTGGCCGGTGATACGGCCGCCGCCCGTGACGCCTACCTCCTGGCCGCCCGCCAAACCCAAAGCACCCCCGAGCGCCACTACCTGCAGTCCCGGGCCGACGCACTTCAGTCGTAGGTGGCCTGGAGGTGCCAGGTGGCTTGGCGGAGGGTGAAGAGCCAGGCACGAGTGTCGGCGGTGACGAACTGGAAGCGGGCTTGGCGGGTGGTGCCGTCGGGGTCCCACCAGCGTTCGTCGGTGGTCCAGGGGCCGGCCCAGGCGGTGATCGGGTGCAGCTTGTTGCTGTCGGCGACGCGGCGGCCGGGAGCGAGGCGGAAGGCAGTCGGTACGGCGGTGAGGTCGCCGCGAGCGGTCACCGAGACCTGGACACCATCGTCGCCGTAGACCTGGGCCGGGAGCGGGTCGGTGAAGACGGTGCTGGGGGCGAGTGCGGTGATCGCGCCGGGCCAGGGCTGGTCCGGTGGGCGAGCCGGGATCGGGCGGTCACCCCAGGGAACCATGGTCTGACGCTCGGCGAAGTCGCGGCCGCCGCCGATCACCACGGACACGACGGCGCCGTGCCCGAGCATGCTCTGCACCCTGGTCAGGGCGCGGTGGATCCGCTCGTCCGGACCGCCGCCCCACAGTCCGTCGGCCTGGGCACCGACCGGGTCGACCTGCTCCGGGACGAGCCGGATCCGGGTGACCGGTGAGGTCAGGTCACTGGTCGCCGTACCGCTGCCTTGGAGCTGCCAGCGGACCCGGTCGACCACATCGGCCGCGGTGAACCAGCGGGGGTGCAACCACTCCCGCTCGTGGATCCGGCCGGACTCGGTGCCGACCTCGACCCGCAGCGTCGTACAGACTCCGCCGATCTCGGTCAGCCGGGCGACCAACTCGTCGGCGACCGACCGGACGGCGAACGCCACCTGGTCGACGCGGTCCACCGGCGGCTCGAACTCGAGTGTGCGGGTGAGCTCCGGCGGCACCTCTCGCGCCACCACCGACCGGTCGTCCGCGCCGCGGGCCAGCTGATGCGCGAACGCGCCGTCCGGGCCGAACCTGCTCAGCACTTCGGTGGCGGACAGCCCCGCGAACGCTCCGAGCGAGCGGAGTCCGAGCCTGCGGAGCAGACCGGTGAGCGTCGGTTGCTCCAGTACGTCGACGCTGAGCGGCGCGAGGAACTTCGGTGATTCGCCGGGCGGTATCACCAGCACGCGGGTCTGCTCGGAACTCGTTCGAGCTGCCTGCTCAGCAGCGAACGGGCCGTCCGCCACCCCGATCCGCCCGCCCGGCACCTCGAACGTCTCGAGCCGATCAAGCAGCTTCTCCGCCGCCGCGGCCTCACTCCCGTAGAACCGGGCCGGCCCACGTGCCTTCACCGCACACATCCCTGGGCGGATCACCTGCACTCCCGGTGTCAGCGCCTCCAGGCACTCCACCACTGGCTCGAACGCGCGTGCGTCCGCCACTTCGTCGTACTTCACCACTGCGAGCTCTGGGCACCGCGCCTGGGCTTCCCGAGCGCGCTGTCCTCGTCGCACTCCCTCCCGGCGAGCAGCCGCCGAGGTAGCCAGCACTCGTCCCTTCTCCAGCACCGCAGCAGGTCCCTCCCCCAGCCCGGCCGCCACCACCGGCCAGTCCGGGACCCAGACCACCATCACTCTCATCCGACTGCCTCCTGCTGCCAGGTTGGCGCTGTGGTGAGGGCGGGCGGGGTGATGGTCTGGAGGGTGCCGTCGGGGGCTGGGAGCCAGAGGTGATGGCGGATAGGAGTAGTGCCTGCTCGGCGAGTGGTGACGGCGACGGTGGCTTGGCGGGCGGTGAGGATGCCTTCACCGTCGCCTAGGCCGGTCCAGGTGCTGCTCTCGATCTGAAGGCGGGCTTCACTGCCCGGCCAGGAGCCGGCGGCGATCAGGAGGGCGCCACGGGTGCGCAAGCGGGCCGCGAGGCGAGAGGCCTCACCAGGGGTGACCACACCGGGCGGCCGGACCACGACGACGGTCAGGGCGTCGACCAATGCGGCGACCACGTTGAGCCACTCGGAGCCGGGATCCGGCACCAGCACCAGGCGCTCCACGTCGACCCCCAGCGCCTGCGCCGCCTCCGCGCCGAACGACGGCAGCCCGACCACCCCGCACCAGGCGCCCTCCGCGGACGGGCCTGCCATCAGCGCCATCACCAGCGCGGTCGACCCCTGCACCGAGTACGCCGCGCCGCCGCGTAGCGAAGCGCCGGCCAGCAGCTCGGAGACCACGGGAGACGTCGGCAGCGCCCGGTCCACCGTGGCCGTGTCCAGCGCCTGCTGAACCCGTGCTTTGGCTCCTCGGGCCTTGGTTTTGGACAGGAAGGCACGAGCCTCGTCGAGCGCCGTGATCCCCGTCATGAACCCATGTTCGAACACCTGTTCGACCGTGTCAATCCGGCTGACCGCGCCCCCTCGAACAGTTATCGTCCGACCATGCTCCGTGTCGACCACCCCCGCTTCCAGAGCGCCCTGCGGGAGATCGAGGACAGCCTCGACGCCGCCTGGAAGACGCTCTGCGCGGAGTCCGACGTCACCCCCGGTACGCCGGAAGCCCGCGACCTGGCCGCGGTCGTGCTCCAGGACACCTCTGAGTTCGACTGGCGGGTCGTGGACGGAGCGCTCAAGCAGCTGACCTGCACCGAGTGCGGATCCGGCCTCGGCGCCGGCCCGCTCGGCTGCACCGCCTGCGACCTCGCGAACGGCTTCCGCTTCGCCGCCCGGGAGACCGACCGGCCGGGTGCCGCACCCAACAACGAGCACGCAGTCCGGGTGGCCTCGGCCGTCGCCCGCACCCGGCACCGCTACACCCCGCGCGCCCGGGCCGGCTACGAGATCGCGTTGCCTGGCCTGCTGGCCGGCCAGATCCCCACCACTCCCCAGGCCCAGCGCGCCAAGGACCGCATCAACCAGCTCAGCGACCAGGAGCTGGACCAGCTGATCGACCCGGAGGTCCTCCTGTGATCGACGCAGTGGTCCGGCACCACAACGATCTGGCGGCCTGGCTCGGCGGTCAGGCCGGTCCGGAGGTGCTTGAGCGTTTCCGGGCTGCTCACCGGCCGGAGTTCACGCTGGTCACGATCGACGGCGTCAAGCTCACACTCGATGAGCTGATGGGCGCGTTGGGTACCGCGCACAACGCCGTACCGGGGTTGACGATCGGCATCGAGCAGTTCGAGGTGCTCACGCAGTCCGGGGACACGGTGGTCTGCCGCTTCCTAGAGCAGCACTCGATCGGCACAGCCCGCCGGACAACCGCCGTACTGGTCGGCACGCAGTGGCTGAGCGTCCACGAAACCGCAGTCCTCTGACCGCCCCCGCCACCGAAGCCACCGTGCGAATGCGAGGAGTCGGCCGCCGAGTGTGAGGACCAAGGCGTCGGTAAGGGGTTTCCAGCGACCTGGTCCTCACACTCGTTGAAGTCGCCGCCCCCTGACACGCTGGCTTCGGTGGAGCGCGAGCGCACGGTGGCTTCAGTGGCGGGTGGGGCTGTGGATAACTCAGTGGGGTGAAGTACTGCTTCAGGCATCGTGGGCTGATGGAATACATCGGTCGCGGGTTCCTGCCTCGGCGCAGAATGGACCTGCTCTCTGCCGGAGTCACGCGGGCACAACTGGAGTCGGCATCCTGGATCTCGCCGCATTTCGGCTATCACCGGTCCACGCAGGTCAGAGACCCCATCAGGCAGCGCATCCTGGATGCGGTCGCAGTCATGCCGTACGGCGGAGTTGTCGGCGGCTGGGCTTCCGCATACCTGCAAGGCGTCACCGTGCTGGACGGTGGCTGGGGATCGGCCATCGCCGCGCACGGCCGCCTCGGTGAACCCGTCCTGGTGGCGATCCCGCCGAACAGCGTGGTGAATCGTGCAGGTATCCGGTCCTTGCGTGCAGCATTGGAACCCCAGGACATCACCCAGGTGGTCGGCATACCGTGCACAGCCGGCGTTCGGACGGCGTACGACCTGATGAGGTTCGCGCCCGACCTGACCGAGGCGGTGGTTGCGGGCGACTGTCTCCTCCACGCCGGACTCGCGGATCCGGCCTCGATCGCGGCGTACGAAGCTGCTCACTCCCGGCGTCGTGGTGTCCGCCAGTTGCGCGAGGCTCTGCCTTTGCTCAACGAGCGGGCGGCGTCGCCGCCCGAGTCGAGGCTGCGGATGATCTGTCGTGCCGCGGGCCTGACGCAACTCCTCGTCAACGCGCCGGTTCACGACCTCGACGGGAGATTCCTCGGCATCGTCGACCTGCTGGAGGGGTTTGCCGGTCTCGCTCTCGAGTACGACGGCGAGTACCACTGGGAGCTCGGCCAGCAAACCCGGGACAACTACCGTGAAGAGGGTCTCGAACGCAACGGTCTGACAGTCCTCCGAGTCACAGCTCTGGACCTGCGGAACCCGCCCGCCCTGATCACACGCATCCAAGAGGCTCACCGCGCCTGCCTGGCCAAGCCTTCCCCTGCTCGCCGCTGGCTCCCCCACGTCGCCTGACCTCCGCACACACCCCGACGTCCCCTCGAGTGTGACGACCGGGGCGTCGGAAACCCTTTACCGACGACCCGATCCTCACACTCGCTGGACGACTCCTCACACTCGCACGGTGGCTTCGGTGGCGGCGCACGGTGGCTTCGGTGGCGGCGCACGGTGGCTTCGGTGGCGGACTAGGGTGGTGGCATGGCCAGGACTGTTGCTACGAATACCAAGGTTGATCTCGAGGGGCTGCTGGAGTTCGTGCGGCCGCGTCATCACATGCTGCTGATCACCACCCGCGCCGACGGTACGCCGCAGGCCTCGCCCGTCTCCGGCGGTGTCGACCCCGAGGGCCGCATCGTCATCTCGTCGTACCCGCAGCGCGCCAAGAGCACCAACGTCGAGCGCAACCCCCAGACCAGCGTCCTGGTCCTCTCCGACGACTGGAACGGCGCCTGGGTCCAGGTCGACGGCGAAGGCGAGGTCATCCAGCTCCCCGACGCCGTAGAGCCGCTCGTCGACTACTACCGCTCCATCTCCGGCGAGCACCCCGACTGGGACGAGTACCGCGAAGCCATGCGCACCCAAGGCAAGTGCCTCATCCGCATCACCCCCACCCGCTGGAGCCCCATCGCCACCGGCGGCTTCCCCGCCCACCTTGCTGACTGACGAGGTGAGCGTTGCCACTTCGTGGTCGCGCATCGTCAGCTGGCTCGAAGCCAACGACCCAGCCACAGCCACCCGGATCAATCCACCGGCGACGACCGTCGATCTGCGCTATCTGCAGGCTGCGATGAACCGTCCGCTGCCGACGGAGCTGGTCGAATACCTGGAGATCGCCAACGGGACCGAGCACCGCTACATCCGGGGCGCGCTCGTCCCGCCGTTCTACAACCTGCTTCCAGTGATGGAGATGCTGTCGTCGCGGAAGATGCTGCGGGACATCCAGCGCGGAATCGGTGAGGCCGGCCCGTTGCTCGGCGACAGCGATCCGGCCGGGCATCCGCCGCACGAGTGGCTCGACTGCTTCCTTCCGATCGCGCTCGCGTACGACGGCGGTCTCCTGTACGTCGATCTGCGCGACGGCGACCAGTTCGGCTGTGTCTGGGAGTGGCACGAGTGGAATGTCGAGTCAGCGCCGTACTGGAGAGGCGTCGGCGAGATGCTCGCCGAGATTGCCGGCGCCTTCGTGGACGGACGTCCCGCTCCGACGAGATACCACTCGCCGGATCTTCCTCAGGTGACGGACGGCTATCTGCACTGGGGCGAACTCCCGGTCTGACCTCGTCAGTGGTTGGCGGTGGCGTTGCGGCGTTCCATGGTTTCGGTGATGCGCTTCATCGCGCCTTCGAGGTGATCGCGCAGCGCGGTTTCGGCGCCGGCTTCGTCGTGGGCGGTGCAGGCGTCGAGGATGGCCTGGTGTTCGCGGCGGGTCTGTTCGATGCGGGCCTTGGTCTGGCGGGAGCCGAAGCGATAGCGCTCGCTGTTCTGCCAGACGGGTTCGATCGCGCGCGGGAGCCAGCGGGAGCCGCCGGCGCGGTAGATCGCGAAGTGGAACTCGGTGTGCGCCTGGCGGGAGGCGATGTTGTCGCCGAGCTTGGACAGGCGGACGTGTTCGGCGAGGGCGGCGCGGGCGGCGGCCGCGTCGGCCTCGGTGAAGCGGGTGGCGGCGGCGCGGACTGCCAGCGACTCCAGGGCCAGGCGGGTCTGGTGGGTGTCGCGGAGGTCCTCGACGGACAGCTCGCGGACCCAGGCGCCCTTGTGGGGCACGATCTCGACCAGTCCGAGCGCGGCCATCCGGCGCAGCCCTTCGCGGATCGGCATCTGGCTCATGTCGAGGCGCTTGGCGAGCTCCTCGAGCCGGAGCGCGGTACCACTGGGCAGTTCACCGGACAGGATCAGCTCGTGCAGCTCGGCGGCGGCTTCCTCGGCGAGAGTACGACGGCCGGTCGGTCCCCCAGGCGTGAGCTCGAGACGTCGGGTCATTGGGGCGGGCTGCCTCTCTCCTCCACACAGAACAGCTCTGGGAGGTAACCGTACGGCAGGTGGGGCCAAAGTTCAGCCGAGGGCGGTGAGATCCAGCAAAAACCGTGCACCGGAAGCGGATCGGTCCAGAACTTCACTGACCCGGGCTGCCGGCAACAACTCGACCTCCGGCCGCAGTCGCGCCGGTGCGATGTCCGCCAAAGCCTGACCGATCGCACCGGGTTCGAGTGTCGTCCGTTGCACGTTGACCGGCAGCACTCGCAGGTCACGGCCGATCAGCTGATGCAGATCGAGTGTTGTGAACTCGCCAGTCTTGTAACCCAGCAGGGCGATCCGTCCGCCCGGTGTGATGTGCCCGAGCACGCCACTGGTCACCGGACCGCCCAGAGTGTCGACGGCCAGGTCGCACCACGGCAGGTCGCGACCAACTTGACCGAGCTCGTCCACCCGCACGATCTGGTCGACCAGATCACCCACCAGCTCCACGGGCTCGACGACTCCGGCCAGACCGATCACTCGCGCCGCACCGGCTGACCGGGCGACGGCTGCGCAGAGTCGCGCGACCAGTCCGGTGATACCGGTGACGACGACCGTCTCACCAGCGAGCACCTGCCCAACACGCCGTACGGCGGTGTGTGCCGTCAAAGCCGGGGTGAGCAAGGCCAGCGCCGTCGCCGGCTCCATCGACTCAGGTACCGGATGGACAGCCGCGTCAGGTACGACGGCGTACCGGCCCCACAGTCCAGGTCGCGTCACGCCGACCCCTTCGCCACGCAGCACCACTCCGGCGCCGGTGGCGGCGACTGCCGAGCTCACCACCACACCGAACCCCTCGGAGCCCGGTGTGAACGACGGTGCCGGCTGCTTGCCGCTCAGCACGGTACGGTCCTGAGACGTCACCGCGGCCAGTCGCATCTCGACCAGCGTCTCCCCCGGTCCGGCGGTCTGCTCGATCTCCTCGACCGCGAGCTCCGGTCCTGGACCGTGACTGCGCAGCACGGTCCCTTCCTGCGACCTCATCCGTCCACTCCCCGTGTTTGATATGTGATCACGCCACCGTCCGGCCGAAACAGCCACCTCACCGGACGGAAACCTCCTTGGCCAGCGGGGCGGTCAGCTCGCCGGCAGCCGCCGCACGCTCCGTCGCCACCGCATCGCTGCCCATCGGGAACGGCCAGTCGCTCCCGGCCAGCACGTGCGCCGCGCCGAAGGTCTTGGTGAGCAGCTGCAGCATCGCCTCGTCGTGCACGAGGTCGTCGACGTAGAAACTCCGCACTGCCTCGGTGACCGGCATCGAGAGCTCCTCGATGCCCGGCCGAGCCGTCTGCACACCGCGCTGCCATCGTCCGGCCACAGCCGCAGTCACCCCTCCCCCATGACACAAACAGAACCGGATCCCCGGGAACCGGCCCGGCACATCCGCGAAGACCAGTGCGGCCGCGGCCAGCCCGGTCTCGAACGGATTTCCCAACAGGTTCGACAAGTAGAACGACCGGAGCCGCTTGTCGTCACTGTGTCCCGGATGAATCAGGGTGAAGGCTTCCAGCTCATGCAGTACCTGCCACACCAGATCCAGCCCGGTGTAGTCCGGCGTACCGAGGGCGAAGCCACTGAACACGCCCTCTTGAGCAAGTCCTGCAGCCACAGCAGGTGCGGCCGGATCGAGCAGTGGCAGGTGACCGAGCACCCGCAGCTGCGGAGTGGCGAGCTCACGCAGCCCCTGGTTCACCAGCTCGGCCCACTCGACGCCGGCGTCGTACCTGAACAGTGCTGGCGGCACTGAGACCACTGCGCCGTCCAGGTCCTGGTCAGCAACCCACTGCAGCAGTGCGGCCGGGTCCGCCAGCCGCTTGAGCGGCAGCCGCTGTCCGTCGACCAGCAGCGAGCCGCTGTCGACGGACAGCCCGTGCTCACCCCGGTACGCCGCAGTCAGCACGGTCGGCGGAATCAGATGCGTGTGGACGTCCCAGCCGGGCATGTCAGCGCGCATCCTCGTCGTTGTCGTAGAACGACGGCCGCTCCGGGTAGTGCGGACCGTCGTACACCTCCAGCAGCACCGAGGTCTCCTCGGCCAGCGTCGGTCCGTGCACGTGGCCCTTGGGGTTCCAGTAGAAGCTGCCCTTGACCAACGTGACACCGGTCGGCACGTACACGTACCGCCCGCTCAGACAGAACATGAACTGGTTCGACGCATGCCGGTGCTCGGACGGGATCCCCGACCCCTTCTCGAAACGCACCAGCGCGATCGACGCCTCGGTCTCCGGATCACGCCAGAGCATCTTGTGCGACAGCCCGCCCAAGGACTTCTCGACCCACTCCAGGTCGTCGGTCTGCAGCAACAGCTCACGCAGCGGCTCGTCGAACGACCCCATCAGCTCGCCTCCCGCGGTACCGGGCGGCCAGTGACGCGCGTGTACAGCTCCTCCGCCACTCCGGCCGAGAGCGGCGCCACTGCAGCCACATGCCCATCCGGTCGCAGCAGTACGACGCTCTCCGGCGGTACGCCGTACCGGTTCGTGGCAACGCTGCCCGGATCGAAGAGCGACCGGTCGCGGAGCCCGGAGTCGTGCGGCGCGTCCCAGCGAGACACCGCGTAGTGGCGCAGCGCAGGTGAGTCGTTGACCGGGATGTCCGGCCGCCGCCGCACGTCGGTGAAGTACAGCGCGACGAACGACTCCCGCACCAAGTCGTGAACGGTCACCCGACCCGTCGGCCCCTGCAGGGCCAGGTCAGGCGCCCGGTCCCCAGCCCGTACGGCGGGCGGCTCGGCGGTCGTAGCCACCATCGACCAGTCCCCAACGCCGTCCACGTCCAGCCGCACACCCAGCAAAGTCCTCGTGTACGCCGTCGCCCAGTCACTCGTGTCAGCGGTCACCGCACCCAGTTGGTGCGACATGTACTTGCGAGCAGCCTCGGCCATCTCGCCGGAGCCGTTGACCGCGACCGGTCGTTGCTCCTGCTCGTACCCGTCCAGCAACGCCGGATCGGCCCAGCCACGCAACACCCACGCCAACCGCCACGGCAGGTTGGACGCATCGAGCGCACCGGTGTTCAGACCCAGCGCCCACATCGGGGTGATCAGATGCGCGGCATCGCCCATCAGGAACACCTTGCGGTCGACAGTCCACGTCTCAGCGACCCGGTGGTGCACGTTGTAGATGACCGTGCCGAGCAGCTCGATCCGGTCCACCTCACCGATGAACTGCTTCACCTTCACCAGCAGGTCCACATCACCCGGTGTCTCCGCCCCCGGCGCCAGCGGGAACAGGAACCGCCAGTTGTCCGGCTGCCGGATCAGGACCATCCACTCGGTCCGGTCCGCGAAGTACGCGAGGTACGGGTAGTCACGGGCGTTATCGACGTCCAGGTCGACCGCGACATCGATCAGCATGTAGCGCTCGGGCAGCGTCTCGCCCACGACTGGCACACCAAGCGCATCGCGAATCTTGCTTCGGCCGCCGTCGCAGGCGAGCAGCTGAGCGGCCTCCAGCGTCTGCGGGCCGTCCGGTGTCTCCACCTGCAGCACCACACGATCGTCCAGCACCTCGAACGACGTCAGCCGATGCTTCAACCGCACGGTGTGCCCGGCACGCTCCAGTGCCGCCGCCAGGATCGGTTCCATCCGCTGCTGCGGCAGGTTGATCACGAACGGGAACTGGGTGTCGTTCACCAGCTCGGCCAGCCGCACCGACGCCCGCGGCGTGTTGGTGGCCCGGTCGATGTCACCGATCTCGTCGATCCGGACGGCGGCGTTCAGGATCTCCTCCACCGCGCCGTACCGGTTCCAGATCTCCAGGGTGCGGCTGAGCGTCGTACCGGCCTTGGTGTCCGACGACAGCGTGGCGTCCTCCTCGAGGAGCACGAACGGTACGCCGTAGTGCGCGAGACCGAGCGCCGTGGTCAGACCGATCGGTCCGGCACCTACGACGACAACAGGGAGCTGGTCAGTCAAGAGAGTCACCCCTCGAAAATGCACGCTCGCGGGTCAGCGTGGACCCGGTCATCGTGGCCGCATCGGACAGCAGGAACAGCAACGGGCCGACCACGTCCTCGGGGTCGCCGATTCCTATCGTCTCCCGCCAGTGCTCCCGGTCCGCGCCCTGGTTCGCACTGCGGAACTGCTCGGTGTCGATCACCCCCGGCGCCACCACGTTCACCCGCACCCGGTCCGGCGCCACCTCCGCCGCGAGGGACTTCGCGAAGGCGACCAGTCCGGCCTTGCTCGTCGCGTACGCCGCTGCGCCCGGGTAGCCCGTCGCCGCCATCCCGGAGGTGAACACGACCACCGAACCCGACCGCTGCGCGACCATGTGCGGTACGACGGCCTGACACGCCCACACCACGCCGTCCAGGTTCACCTGCAACGTGCGAGTCCACTCGGACGGGTCGAGCTCCAGAACGGCAGACCGCGGCTGCACTGCCGCACCGGCGACCAGCCCGTCGATGCGCCCGTACTGCGAGACCACTCCGGCCACCGCACGGTCAACCGCCGCCCGGTCCGCCACATCCACCTCGACGTACTCGCACACGACCCCGGCCGGCCGCACCACGTCGAACACCACAGCAGTCCCGCCGTACGACGTGATCGCCGTCGCCAGCGCCGCACCGATGCCCTGAGCGCCACCGGTGATCACGACGACCACCCCTGTCGCGTCAAAGGTCACCTTCACGACTGCTCCTTCTGTCTCGAAGGACTGTGCTGGCTTCCCTCGGCCCGCCTCGTCATAGTCTCGGTGATTCGCTGGAACGCACCAGCCAGGTGATCGTGCAATGCAGTCTCAGCACGGTCAACATCTCGGGCGACACAGGCATCCAGGATCGCCTGGTGCTCCCGCCGGTTCTGCTCGATCATCGCCGCGGTGAGCCGGCTGCCGAACCGATAGCGCTCGCTGTTCTGCCACACCGGTTCGATGGCCCTCGGCAACCACTGCGAACCACTGGCCCGATACAACGCGAAGTGGAACTCCGCATGCGCGTCCCGCGCACCGGCCAGATCCTGTGCCTGCGACAACCGCAGGTGGTCGGCCAGTGCAGCCGCGGCCTTCTCTGCATCGGCTTCGGTGAACCGCTCGGCCGCCGCGCGGACCGCAAGCGACTCCAGTGCCAGCCGGGTCTCGTGAGTGTCGCGCAGATCCTCCAGCGACAGGTCACGCACCCAGGCACCGCGGTGCGGGATGATCTCGACCAGTCCGAGCGCCTCAAGACGCCGAAGCCCTTCCCGCACTGGCATCTGGCTCATCTCGAGCCGGTTGGCCAGCTCCACGAGCCGCAACGGCGTACCGCTGGGCAGCTCGCCGGAGAGGATCAGCTGGTGCAGCTCCGCGGCCGCATGCTCGGCCAATGTCCGGCGCCCGCCGCGACCGCCACCGGTCATCAGGTCCAAGGGGCCTGTCATACCCGCACCACCCGATTCCGCAGTTCACCGAGCTTGTCGGAGCGGGTGATCACCACATCGCCGTCCTGCAGGAACACCTGTGGTTCACGGGCGTTGCCGATGCCGGCGGGTGTGCCGGTCAGCAGCAGATCGCCCGGCCGCAGTGTCATACCGAACGAGAGCTCACTGATCAGCGTGGCGACGTCGAAGGCCATCTGCCGCGTCGACGCGTCCTGCCGCACCTCGTCGTTCACCAGACACTGCAGGTGCACGTCCTGCGGATCGCCGAACTCGTCGGCCGTGACGATCCACGGCCCGAGCGGCATGGTGTTGTCGATGCTCTTGCCCTTCAGCCACTGACCACCGTGCGCACGCTGCAGATCGCGTTGCGAGACGTCGTTGGCCAGCGTGTAGCCCCAGACATGCGACAGCGCGTCGGCCACCGCGATGTTCCGGCCGGTCTTGCCGATCACGAGCGCGACCTCGGCCTCGTAGTCCCATTTCGCCGAGATCGACGGGTCCCACGCGATGTCGTCGTACGGGCCGATCACCACGTCCGGCCCCTTGGTGAAGAACGTCGGATGCAGCGGCCGCTCGACGTCCTGACCCTCACGCTTGCCCTTGCTCTCCTCGAAGTGGTCCCAGTAGTTCCACCCCGTGCAGAGGATGTCGCGCCGGAAACGCCGCAGCGGCGGGCGCAGAAGCTCTTCCCGGTAAGGGATCTTCTCGCCCGACAGCTCCGCGCCAGCAAGCACCACCTCGGTCAAGTCAGTTGCTGCTAGCAACAGAACCGAGTCCCCGTCGAGGACGCCGGGCTTCTCGGCTCCGGCGTCCGAGACCATCACGTACCGCATCTCAGGTCCACTCGACGCCACGCATGGAATCACCTCCGGTCGGTGCGATCACCGCGATCGCGCTGATCTCGATCAGATAGTCGGGATCGGCCAGCTTGCTGACCTCGACCATCGTCGAGGCCGGCAGCGGCTCGCTGAAGTACTGCGCCCGGACCTCGTGGATCTTCGCGAAGTCCTCCATGTTGCGCACGTACACGTCCACCCGGCAGACGTCCGCGAGGGTTCCGCCGGCCGCCCGGACCGCGCTGGAGACGTTCTCGCAGACCTGCCGGGTCTGCTCGGAGATGTCGCCGACGCCGGCGATGCTGCCGTCCGGACGGCGCGCGGTCATCCCGGAGACGAACACCAGCCGCCCGGTCGCCGCGACCGTGGTCGCCTGGGAGAACACGCCGTTCGGGCTGTGCAGTTCGGTCGTCGTGACCTGGGCCTTCACCATCAGTTCAGCACTCCTCCGGCCGGGACGACGGCGCCGACCGCACGCGCGGCCGCCAGTAGTCCGTCCAGTCCCGACCTCTCGATCAGTACGCCGTTACGTCGTTGGTGAGCGGCGCGTTCCGCCTCGATCTCCCCCGGCAGGTAGAGCCGCTCCACTCCCGGAGCGGTCGCACTGCCGCGGACCCGGGCCGCCAGCCCGGACGAGCGGCGGCGGAAGTCGTCGATCCCGCCGAGCAGCTCCGGATCGATGGCCAGGAACAGGTGCGCGCAGTCGTTCGGCCGGCCCGGCTCGCGGTACAGCGGGCGCACCTGGTCGCCCCAGCCGCCGCCGCTCAGCACCCCGGTCAGTACGTCGATCATCAGCGCCAGCCCGAACCCCTTGTGCCCGGCGGCCGGCAGCAGCATGCCGAGCACAGCCTCTTCCGGGTCGGTGGTCGGGCGGCCGTCCGGATCGGTGGCCCAGGTGTCCGGGATCTGTTCCCCGGCCGAGGCCGCGAGCCGGATCTTGCCCAGGGCAACGGCTGACAGCGCCATGTCGAGCACGATCTCCGCACCGGCGGAAGTCGGTACGGCGATCGCCAGCGGATTGTTGCCGACCAGCCGTTCAGCGCCGCCGGGCGCGGGCATCAGCGGGGTGGTGTTCGACATCGCGATGCCGATGCAGCCGGCTTGTGCGGCCTGCATCGCCCACCGGCTGGCCGCACCGAAGTGATGCGCGTTGCGGACCGAGACCAGGCCGATGCCGTAGCGCCCGGCCCGCTCGATCGCCTGCCCCATCGCCTGCGGGCTGGACAGCTGGCCCATTCCGCCGCGGGCATCGGCGATCAGCGCGGCACCCGCGTCGGAGATCACGTCCAGCTCGCGCTCGCGGGTGACCCCGCCGGCGTTCAGGCGGTCGACGTACATCGGAACGAGCATGATGCCGTGCGAGCTGACGCCCCGCAGATCTGCCTCGACCAGCGCGACCGCGATCGACGCGGCGTCGCCCGGCTCGAAACCGGCCGCGCTGAAGATGGCCGAGACCGTTGCCTCCAGCCACGAAGGCCGAACCAGGACGCGGCGATCGGCGTCGGATGCCTGAGTGGTCACCGGCTCTCCTGGGCCCAGGGCAGCAGCAGGTGCTCCAGCAGCACCAGGCCGTAGAACAAGACGATGCTCATGATGCTGAGCAGCGTGATCGCGGCGAACGCCAAGGCGGTGTCCGCGCTCGCGCCGGACTGCTGGATCAGGTATCCCAGGCCCTGCGTGGCGCCGACGAACTCGCCGATCACCGAACCGATCACGGCCAGCGAGATCGCCACCTTGAGGCCGGTGAAGATCTGCGGCATCGCGTGCCAGAGCCGGAGCTTGAAGAACTCCTGGGTGCGGCTCGCGTTCAGCGACCGGAGCAGCTCGACCAGCTCGGCCGGGGTCGACTTCATCCCCTGCGCGGTCGAGATCACGATCGGGAAGAAGCACATCAGCAGCACCATCAGGACCTTCGGTCCCTGGCCGAAGCCCATCCACACCACCAGCAGCGGCGCGACCGCGATCTTCGGGATCGCGTTCACCATCAGCAGCAACGGATAGACCAGCCGCTCGAGAATCGCCGACCGCACGATCAGCAACGCGATCGGGACGCCGATCACGATCGCGAGCAGGAAGCCTTCCATCGTCTCCAGCAGCGAGACCCAGGTGTTCTCCAGCAGCATCGCCGGGTCCTCGGCGAACCGGGCCGCGACATCGGCCGGGCTCGGCACCAGGTACGCCGGGATCGAGAACACCACCGTGGCCAGCCACCACAGGCCGATCGCCGCGATCAGGCCACCGGCCGGAAGCAGGATCGCCGAGCCTCGGGAATCGGTCCACCAGGAGCGACTGGTCATCGCGGCCACACCTCGTCGACCAGCCGCTCGGCGACCGGTGGCGTGCGGTCCGCGAGCAGCGCGTGCAACCGCGCACTGATCCGGGCGACCTCCTCCAGATGGCCGTGCTGACCAAGGCTGCGCGGCCGCGGGATCTCGATGTCGACGACCTCCCGCAACCGCCCGGGACGCGGGGACAGGACGACGGCGCGGTCGGCCAGCACGATCGCTTCCTCGATCGAGTGCGTGACGAACACGATCGTGGTGGAGAGCTCCATCTTGATCCGCTGCAACTCCTCGGACAGCTCGGTCCGGGTGAGCGCGTCGAGCGCGGAGAACGGCTCGTCCATCAGCATCACCTGCGGGTCGCGGATCAGCGACCGGCACAGCGACACCCGTTGCTGCATGCCGCCGGACAGCTCGTGCGGCAACCGCCGTTCGAAGCCTTGCAGGCCGACCAGTTCGAGCAACTCGTGCGCCCGATCCTGGTACGCCGCCTTGTCGCGGGCCGACCGATCCAGCTCGACCGGCAGCAGCACGTTGGACAGCACCGACCGCCACGGCAGCAAGGCCGGGCGCTGGAACATGAACGAGACGTCCTGGCGCGGTCCGGTGACGGGCTGACCCGCCACCTCGACCGTGCCGGAAGTCGGTGACAACAGCCCCGCGATCAGCCGGAGCATGGTGGACTTGCCACACCCGGACCGGCCGATCAGCGTGACGAACTCGCCGGCGCGGACGTGCAGGTCGATCTTCTCGAGGGCCGTGATGGAGCCCTCGCGTCCGTCGAAGACCTGACCCACACCGTCCAGCCGGATCATCGTGACTACCCCTTGGGCGCCAGGTCGACGCTGACGATGTCGGCGGGCTTCATGCCCACCTTCAGGATGTCGATGATCTTCTGGACCCGCTCGGGATCGACCGCACCCAGCGGTTCGCCGGCGGCCGTCTTGCTGTACGGCGCCATCAGCACGAGCTCCTGCTTGGCCACCTCGACGTCGGTCGTCGGCACGTACTTCTTCAGCGTCTCGGCCGCCGCGGCCGGGTCGTCGATGGCGTCCTGCAGACCCTTGAGCAGCGCACCGGTGAACTTCTTCACCTGGTCCGGGTGATCCTTGGCCAGGTCGGTCCGGGTCAGGATCGCGTTGCCGTAGAGCTCCGGCAGCAGATCGCGGTACGGAAGGACGACGGCCTTACGGTGCTGGTTGTCGGCCTTCTCGACCAGCGGTACGCCGACCACGAACTGGCCGATGCCCTGCACCTTGCCGCTGGACAGCAACTGCGGCAGCGCCGGCGGCGGCGACGGGACGAAGTTGACCTTCTTGTCGTCGATGTGGGCGCGCTCGGCGTAGACCGGGAACGTCACCTGGTTGGTCGAACCCGGCTGATCACCGATGTTCTTGCCTTCCAGGTCCTTGGCCTTCTCGATCCCGAGTCCCTGCAGGGACACGATCGCCGCCAGCGACGACTGGTGGATCATGCCGACCGTGGTCACCGGCAGCTTCTGCTTGCCCAACGTGATCGTGAACGCGGTGAAGTCACCGATGCCGTAGTCGGCCTGACCGCCGGCCACCTGCTTCATGACATCGACCGTGCCGCTGCCGGGAGTGATCTTGACGTCGAAACCGGCGTCCTTGAAGTAGCCCTTCTCGAGCGCGACGTACGCATAGGCCTCGCGGCCGAACTGGCCGAACGAGGTCAGGTAGCTGACCTTCTGCAGGCCGCTACCACTGTCACCACCCTCGCCGCCCTTGTCGTTCCCGTTGTTGCACGCGCTGACCAGGGCGAGCCCCAGGACCGCCGTCAGCGCGACGACGGAACGCCTCAACGTCATATCGACCTCTCTCATCCGATATTTGATCAAACATCAAATATGGAGGGGTGGTCAATCGGCCCTCGGGGACTTCACCGTGACTTTACCTGCCGGCGCCGACCGGCGACATCACTGTGCTTTCCCGCAAGGTTCCGCCTGTGCCACCCGTCCTGGAGCCGTTCCCCTGACCCGGCCCTTCCCGACCCGGTCACCCGCCCCGACCACAGACCGTACCCGTCCGGACAGCAGATCGCGACGCCCGCGGAGTGCCGATCGGGGACTTCGGCATCAAATTTACGTAAACCCTCAACCTCTTGTGATTCCGAGCACTCTTTGTGTCGGTGTCAGCTACTTGACGGGGCTCCCTCCGGCGAGGGATGCCCGGTCCGCCGGGGTTTGACACCATGTGGGAGTGGTCAACGCAATCAGGTCGCTCGGCCGGGCGTCGACGTACCTGCGCTGGATCTATCTTCTGATCGGCGCGGCTCTGGTTCTCGCCGTCCTGCTGGTCGGCAGCGCGGTCGGCGCGCTCACCCAGGAACTGCGGCTGCCGGGTCCGGCGAGCGTCGTCATCTTCGTGCTGCTCGGCATCGCGCCGACGCTCGCGATCGGTCTGCTGCCCGCGGTGCGCGAGGTGGAGGGCATCGCGGTCTCGTCGCTGCTCGGCGTCCGGTTCGAGGAGCGACCGCTCGGTCCGGCGCGGACGTGGGCCCAACGCCGCCGTACCGCCGCCTGGTTGACCCTGCATCTGATCGCCGGCGGTCTCGTCGGTGTGCTCAGCACGATCGTCTTCGGCGCCGGCCCGGTGTTGCTCGCGGCCCCCTTCCGCTCGGACGGTCCGCACGAACTCGTGCCGAAAGTCTCGTACGACGTCAGCGGCGGCTGGACCGACCTGTGGATGCCGCTCGCGGTCCTGGTCGCACTCGCTGTGCTCTTCCTGATCTCGTCAGCCGTCGGCGCGCTGCTCGCCCACCTGGCACCGCGCATCCTCGGTCCGACCGCGGCCGAGCGCATCGAACTGCTCGAGCGCCGTACGGCGATGCTTGCCGAACGCAACCGTCTCGCCCGCGAACTGCACGACAGTGTCGGCCACGCCCTCAGCCTGGTGACCATCCAGGCAGCCGCTGCGCGTCGAGTGCTGGCCAGTGATCCGGAGTTCGCGGAGACCGCACTGGGCGCCATCGAGACCTCCGCGCGGTCGGCGCTTGCTGATCTCGACCACGTGCTCGGGCTGCTGCGCGACGATCGGCGGCCGGGGTCCGCGACGGCACCGCAGGCGACCCTCGACGATCTCGAGCGGCTGGTCGAGGCCACTCGGGCGGGTGGCATCACCGTCACGATCGAGCGCTCCGGTGAGCTCGACCGGCTGCCGTCCGCGGTCTCACGCGAGGCGTACCGGATTCTCCAGGAAGGCCTGACCAACGCCATCCGGCATGCCGGGCACCCGGACGACCAACTGACTGTGGCGATCGAGATCCGGCTCGACACCGCCGGGCTCCGGTTGACGGTGACCAATCCGGTCCGCGGAGACAGCGGTGACCTGGGCAAGGCCGGTGGCGGCCGGGGCTTGGCCGGTATCCGTGAAAGAGTCGCCGTACTGCGTGGCGCGGTGGCGGCCGGCCGGGACGAGCAGGACTGGCGGCTCACCGTGACGCTGCCGATCGCAGTGACGACGAAGGGATGACAGGCATGACGCTGTCCGTGGTGGTGGTCGACGACGAGCCGCTGATCCGCAGTGGGCTGCGCGCGATCATCAACGCCGAGCCGGACCTGAGCGTGGTCGGCGAGGCGGGCGACGGCGCCGAGGTGCTGCCGGTGGTCCGCCGGACCAATCCCGACGTCGTCCTGATGGATGTCCGGATGCCCGCAGTCGACGGCATCCAGGCCACCCGGCTACTGCTCGACAGCCTCGACCCGGCGCCGCGCGTCCTGGTCGTGACGACCTTCGAGAACGACGACTACGTGTACGAGGCCCTCCGCGCCGGCGCATCCGGGTTCCTCCTGAAGCGAACCCCGCCGGACGACATCATCGCGGCGATCCGCACGGTCGCGAGCAGCGAGTCCCTGCTCTTCCCGGAGGCGATCCGGGCGCTCGCGCTGGCCCATGCCGGAGCACAGCCGCAGCCGACCGGACTCGACGAGTATCAGCTGACCGACCGCGAGCGGGAGGTCCTCCGGCTGATGGCCCGCGGGCTGTCGAACGCGGAGATCGCGAGCGAGCTGATCCTCGGGCTGCAGACGGTCAAGACCCACGTGGCGAACGTGCTGGCCAAACTGCACGCGCGTGACCGCACCCAGGCGGTCATCAAAGCCTACGAATCAGGCTTCGTGCCGCTGAACCACTAGGACACGCCCTAAGTCGTGGCCGGGTCGACGGTTTCGTCGGCCAGTGTGCAGGCGTTGTGCAGCGGGTCGATCGCGTCCGCCTTGAGCGCGACGCGCTGCAGGAGTCGACGGAAGCTCGCCCGCTCGTCCTCGTCCAGACTGCCGAGCACCTCGTCCTCGGTGGCCGTCAGCCGGCGCTCGAGGTCGCAGAGTGTCTCGCGGGCCTGCTCAGTCGGCACGATCAGCCGGGCTCGCCGATCGGCCGGGTCCGGCTGCCGCTGCACCAGGCCGGCCTTCTCCAGGTCGTCGAGCAGATACGTCATCACGGTCCGGTCGACGCCGAGCTGCGCGGCCAGATCGAGCTGCCGCTTCGGGCCTTCGGACGTCACCGTCGCGAGCACCTGATAGCCCCGCGGCCCACCTGGTACGCCGTCGAGCGCGGCACCGGACGCTTTCGCATACCGGCGGAACACGACGCCCAGCGCCCAGCCCAGGTCAGCCTCGACGGGCGCGCCACTGGCCACCCGTGGCGACACGCCACGCGCCGTCTGGCCACTCACATCCGCCGAAGTGCTGGTCACAAGCCCAGTCTACGTGGTCTACGCCACCCGGAATACGTTCTGACTTGAATATGTTCTGTTCAACAGATTATCTTCATAGCAGCTCGACTGAGCTCAGGAACTCATCTCCAGGGAGAAGAACGACTATGACGACCTTGCTACGCGTCGACGCCAGCGTGCGCCTGAACGGATCGGTCAGCCGGGCGCTCGCCGACAGTGCCGAGGCGGCCTGGCGGGCCGAGCACCCGGACGGCGTCGTGGTCCGCCGCGACCTCGGCCGGAACCCGCTGCCGGCCACCGCCTGGCCGGCCATCGCCCGGGTCGCGGTCGGCGAGCAGCCGGCCACCGACACCGAGCGGGACCAGCTGACCGAGGCTCTCGCGCTGGTCGACGAGATCAGCTCCGAGGTCAAGAACGCCGACGCGATCCTGCTCGCCGTACCGCTGTACAACTACGGGATCCCGCAGCACCTGAAGGTCTGGATCGACTTGCTGCTCACCGACGAGCCTTACCTGCGCGGTGTGAACCCGCTGGTCGGCCGGCCCGTCATCTTCACGTTCGCCCGCGGCGGCGGCTACCAGCCCGGTACGCCGAAGCACGGCTGGGACCACTCGACGGCGTACCTGGAGCGGATCTTCGGTGACGTGCTCGGGATGAAGATCCGGACCGCCGCCGCCGAACTCACACTGGCCTCGGTCACGCCGGGGATGGAGGAGCTGATCGGCCTGTCCAAGGTGTCCGAGACCGAGGCGCACGCCCAGGCCGAGGAGCACGGCGTCGTGGTGGCGAAGGAGCTCGTCGCCAAGGCTGCCTGACCCCCGGCGCTGCTGATCCGATGCCGTGCTAGCCGGCGTCGAATCAGTTCTGTCGCCAGGTGGTCAGCGTGACCGAGAGCGTGACGAGCGCCGGCTCGGGAAGCAACGAGATCCGGTTTGCCAGCTCGTGCGGCGGGATGTGCCGCGCACTCGGCGTCATCAGCACCAACTGCTCCACCGCGGACCGGTCGAGCCGCATCGGCTCCTCGATCAGCTCCCGTCCGGTCTCGACGAAGGTTCCACCGAGCGCGTCCTGCAGGCGCCGCTCCTTGTCCCCGTCGACCGACACCATCCCCAGTACGCCGACCAGCTCGGCGAGGTGCTCCGGATTCGGAGTCACCACCAGCAGCGCGCCGTCCGGACGGAGGATGCGCGCCATCTCGGTTGCGTTGCGGGGGGCGAACACGTTCAGCACCACCTGCGCCGCGGCGTCCACCACGGGTAGCTCCCGCCAGGCGTCACACACGACCGAGCCGATTCTCGGGTCGACCTTGGCGGCTCGGCGAGCGGCGTACCGGGAGACGTCGAGGGCGAGACCGGGGCGCGATCGGCCGGTGACACCGGCCAGGTAGTAGCCGGTGCCGGCGCCGACCTCGACGACCAGTTCGGCGCTGTCCGGGCGGAGGTACTCGGCCGCGCGCAGGATCAGCGCGTCCCGGATCGGGGCGTAGTGGCCGCCGCCGAGGAACACCGTCCGGGCGCCGATCATCCCGGCGGTGTCGCCCTCGATCCCGGTCGATGCCGAGGGCAACAGATTGAGGTAGCCCTGCTTGGCGACGTCGTACGCGTGGCCCTGGGCGCAGCGCGCCGACCGCCCGTCCGGCGCCAAGGCGTCGGCACAGACGGGACAGCGCAGGACGGCGACCAGCTCGGGATCCACCGGGCCATTGTCTCCTCAGACGATGTCGCGGCTGGTGATCCGGGCCCAGGCCGCGGCGTAGAAGACCGCCAGGTAGCCGGCCTGCAGCAGCAGGTTGCGGACGATCGCATCCCAGTACGGCGGGTCGCGGAGCAGGTCGGCGAACGACGTCCAGCCGTACATCAGCAGCCACGGGTGGATCACGTCGATCTGCGGGATCGCCGACAGGATGCCGAGCACGATGAACGTGCCGAAGGTGGCCGCCATCGCCGCCAGCGGGGTCGAGGTCAGCGACGACACGAACAGGCCGATGCCGGCCAGGCCGAGCAGCGAGAGCGCGATCAGTACGGCGATCGCGAGCGCGCGGAGCAGGCCCTCGCCCAGCGAAATGGTCGAGCCGGAGAGCAGCAGGACATCGCCGACCGGGAACAGCACGAACCCGACGATCAGGCCGGCGAGCCAGATCGTGAGGGTCGCGGCCAGGCAGAAGATCGCGAGCGCGACCATCTTCGCGGCCAGCAGCCGGGACCGGCCGGCCGGTGCGGTGAGCAGATTCCGCAGGGTGCCGAGGCTGGACTCGCCGGCCAGGGACTCCCCCGAGATCACGGTGACCGCGGTCGGCAGGAAGAACGGCAGGGAAAGGCCGAGACTGGCCACGATCAGGAACAGGCCGTTGCCCGCGACCTGCCCCAGGAAGCCCTCGGCACCGCCTTCGGTGCCGGACAGCTTGATCGCGATCCCGATCATCAGCGGAACGGCGGCGAGCACCGCGAGCAGGACCCAGGTCCGGGCCCGGCCGAAGACGAGCTTCAGCTCCGACTGGAACAAGGCCACGGTGTGCCGGCCGGCGCTCGGCCGTGCGACGGCAACCTCGGCGACCGCATTACTCGGCGACATCGAACCCCTCCCCGGTGAGTGCGACGAAGGCTTCTTCGAGGCTGGGACGCTCCAGGCCGAAGCCGTGGATCCGGACATCCGCGGCGACCAGGCCGACGGCGAACTTCTCGATCGGGAGGTCCCCCGCGTCACCCTCGACGGTCTCCTCGGTGGTGCGCAGGTCGGTGACGCCGAGACTCTTCAGGGTCTCGGCGGCGGCGCCGACATCCGGCGTACGGACGACCAGGCGCGGACGCAGCTCGGACCGCAGCTCGGCCATGCTGGACTGCCGGATCAGGCGGCCGCGGCTCATCACCGCGGCATGCGTGCAGACCTGCTCGACCTCGGCCAGGAGATGGGTCGAGGTAAAGATCGTGGTGCCGTCGTCGGCCAGCTCGCGGATCAGGTTGCGCACCTCGCGGGTGCCCTGCGGGTCGAGACCGTTGGTCGGTTCGTCGAGGACAAGCAGCTCGCGGCGCTGCATCAGCGCTACCGCGATCGCGAGCCGCTGCTTCATACCGAGCGAGTACGCGCGGACCTTCTTGCCGGCCGCGTTCGACAGGCCGACCCGCTCGAGCGCCTCACCGGCGCGAGCCTTGCGAGTGCGCGGGTCAGCGGTGCGGTCGGCCGCATCGAAGCGGAGCAGGTTCGCCTGACCGCTCCAGAACGGATAGAACGCTGGGCCTTCCACGAGCGCACCAACCTGCGGCAGCACCCGCAACTGTGCCTTCGGCATCGGCTGCCCGAGCAGCTGAACCTCACCCGAGGTCGGCGCGATCAGACCGAGCACCATCCGGATCGTGGTGGTCTTGCCGGACCCGTTCGGCCCGAGAAACCCGAAGACGCTGCCGGCTGGTACCTCAAGATCAACCGAGTCGACCGCGATCTGACCGCCCCGAAACCGCTTGGTGAGCCCACGAGTGACAAGCGGCGAGCCGCCCGTCGGGGTAACGAGCGGAGAGCCGCCGGTCGAAGTCGCGAGCGGAGCGCCGCTGGCCCGAGTCGCGGGAGTGCCTGCGTCCGAGGGGCGACTTGAACCCCCACGGCCCGTCTCCCCGGCAGACCGCCCGGATGCCAACTCCCCGTCAGCTCCCCCATGCACCAACTCCTCGCCAGCTCCCACCTGCGCCCGGCTCCCACCAGCTCCCACCGGCGCCGGGTTCCCGTTGGATCCCCCCTGCGCCGACTCCTGCCCAGCTACCCCCCGCGCCGACTTCTGCCCAGCTACCCCGGGCGCCGGCTCCTGTGTGTTTGTCACGGTCAGCGGGGTGCCTTGGCGGCGGCGTCCTGGAGAGTTTGCGCGGTGACCAGGCCGGCGAAGACTCTGCCGTCATCCGTGATGAGCGCGTTGATCATCTTGCTCGAGACGAGCTTGCCCTTGCCCCACGAACCCTGGACCGTCGGTGCGCTCGCGAGCAACTGGTCGACGGGACCACCGGCGCCGGTCAGCTTGACGCCGCGGACCATGACGACCGAGCTCCAGCCTTCACCGAGCACGGTCGGCTCGTTCGCCGTACCGGGCTTCTTGCCGGCTTCAGGCTTGCTGGGAAGGGACTTGGGGTGGTCGGGCCGCGTCGTCGGGAGCTTCGGCTGCGTGACCTCGACACCCTTCGGCGGCGTGAACGCGAACGTGCTCGCCGCCGGCACCGCGAACGAGACCTGGGTGAAGCCGATCTCGACCGCCGGGTCCTTGCCCGTCCTCGGCAGCACGGTGACCTGCAGCGGGACCCAGGTCTTGGAGTCGACCGCCAGCGTCACCGAACCGACCGTCGTCTTGTCCGTCTTCGGCGTCAGCCTCAGCTTGTAGGCGTCCCGCCCGGCGACCTTCTCGGTGCCGCTGACGTCGACCTTCGTGGTCGGGTCGATCGCGGCCAGGAACTGCTTGGCCACGGCCTGCGGGTCGTAGTTCTGCGGCGCCTTCTCCGGCTTGCCGCTCGTGCTGTGCTCGGGGACCTGCAGCTTGACGGCCTCGCGCTTGCCCGAGTCGTAGGCCCAGGCGGACTTGCCGTCCGTCGTCCAGACCCGCTCGGCCATGTTGTCGAGCACCGAGACCCGCGCCTTGTCCGGCGCGGCGAACGCGACCCGGGCGGTGTGCTCACCGCTCAGCATCTCGGTCACCTGACCGCTCGCGGAATCGCTACCGCCGGTGACACCGGGGAGCGCGGGCAGGCCGAGGTCCGCGGACGAGTGCACCGTGCCACTCAGCCCGTCGACCTTCGCGGTCTGCACCTTGGCCAGCAGCTCCTGCGCGGAGATCCCCGGCAACTTCGGCGAGGCGTCCGCGACCACCGGCCCGAGCGTCCCCACTCCGGCCACCACGGCCACTGCTGTTACCGGAACCAACCACCGTCGACTGCGCTGCGCTGCACCCATGCCTTCAAGACTCGCACCGTCCACAAGCCCAGCCAAGGGCCTTCAGGGTCAGTTCACCCGAAAGAGTGAGCCCGCCGTACGACCCCAGTAGTACATGAGGCGTACGGCGGGCCCGAGAGCGGTGGATCAGCGGCTCTGGAGCGCGTCCAGCGCCACCGTCATCGCGGCGGCGACCCGGAAGTCGACGCGCTGGTCGTGCACCGAGACGCGGTACCGGTCCCGGATCGACATCTTCCGCTCGACCGACAGGATCGGCTGCTGGGTCGCGTTGTCGGTGAAGTCGAAGTGGAAGATGAACGGCAACGGAATGTCACCGACGACCGGGACGAAGTCCCAGACCCGGCGCAGGATCGCGATTCCGGCGCTCCGCTCGGTCCCCGACGACTCGAAGCCGGCCCCCGACAGCTGCCAGCTCGACCGCAGCAGGCTCTTGCCGAACTCCTTCTTGAACCAGCCGATCGGCTGGCCGCTCGCGTCGAAGACGTCGTACCCCGAACCGAGGTCGATCCGCTTGCGCGCCTTGAACGAGAACACCACCTGCGACTTGGTGTCGTCGGTGTAGAACGTGACTTCTTCCTTGAACGCCATCCGCTTCTGCTGCGCGAACGCCAGCAGCTGCCCGTCGGACCCGTCCGGGTTGGTCGTGATCAGTTCGTACTTGTTGGCCATCAACGTGATCCGCTGCTTCATCGAGAACGCGGGCACGTACATGGCTCCCCCTCCGGGTGGCACAGTCATGCGGAGGAGTCTGACATCTCCCCCGGCTCATCGCGCCACCCAACCCCGCACGCACTTGCCCCGACCCGCAGCCCACGCGCCACCGCAGGTGCCACCTCACCGCCATCGACCACCTGTACGA
The DNA here is from genome assembly GCF_040605415.1 of Kribbella sp. NPDC005582. Classification (NCBI taxonomy): domain Bacteria; kingdom Bacillati; phylum Actinomycetota; class Actinomycetes; order Propionibacteriales; family Kribbellaceae; genus Kribbella; species Kribbella sp. NPDC005582. The sequence continues at coordinate 227,308 of NZ_JBEXCU010000006.1, read as the reverse complement.
CGATCTCCGTGGCACCCTGCAGCGCGAGATCCCGCACCAGCTCGACGCCCATCTCGACCGCGGTGACGGGATCGTCGGTCGGCCGCCAGATCACCCCGAAGTCGGCCGCCGGCTTCGCGCCCAGCTGCACGACAAGCGTTTCAGCCCGCCCGAGGTAGTCCGCGGGATCGCCGCCGATGACGATTCGGACGACCTGCCCCGGTCCTCGGCGTACCGGCTCAGCCTGTGCAGCTCGCTCGGCGTCTTCGACGATTGAGGTTGGTTCGGCACCCGGGAGCCCTCGTTTCCCCCACGACTCCTGGTGCACCGACCAGCTGAGCGGGCGCCGCGACGCCCAGCCCGAGCGCACGAGCTCAGGTGCGGGCGCGAACTCGTCGACGTACCCGACACAGAGGTAGCCGACCAGCTCGATGTGCGTCGGCAGATCGAGCACCGCGGCGACCTCGCCCGGCTCGAAGAACGAGACCCAGCCGACCCCGAGCCCCTCGGCCCGCGCCGCCAGCCACAGATTCTGAATCGCGATCGCCACCGAGAACCACGTCGTCCGCGGATCCGCATGCCGGCCGAGCACGTGCCGCCCGCCACGCCCGGCGTCACACGTGACCGCGATGTTCAGCGGGGTGTCGAGAATTGCCTCGATCTTCAACCCGTCGAACTGCCTGCGCCGCGACTCCGGCAACGACGCCGCGAACGCATCCCGCTGCGCGGCCGCCAGATCATGAATCTTCCGTCGCGTCGCGATGTCGCGGATCAGCAGGAAGTCCCAGGGCTGGCTCAGCCCGACACTCGGCGCCCGATGCGCGGACTCCAGCACCCGAGTCAGTACGTCGTCCGGAATCGGCAAGTCGACGAACCCCCGCCGGACATCCCGCCGCTCGGCCAGCACGCGATGCACGACGTGCCGCTCCGCTGGCGCATACCCCGGTGCCGAACGCAGCAGTCCTACCGCGACAGTCGCCCGCCCTCGCACCTCACGACGGCCGCCCGAGCTTCGTTTCGGAACCACGAGCTCGGCCCCCGTGCTCAACACGGCGGCCTCCGCGACACTCGGCGTGCCGGCGAGCCGCTCGACCTGTTCACTCGGACTCGGAACGTTCTGCCGCCGCAGCTCGGCGGGAGCGACCGTCTGCAGTTCAGCATCCAGGTACGCCGCGACCCGCTGCACCGCCGGTTCGGTCTCGCGACCGTCGGCCGTGATCAGGATCCGCACCTTGCCACCACCGGCCGCGGCGACAGCTTCCGTCACCAACGCCCGGAGTTCGCGGTACGACGTACCGGCGCGCAGGCCGACGCCGACGACCAGGTTCACTTCTCCAACCCAGCGTGCACCCGAGCCGCGGCGACCAGCCGAGCCGGTACGTCCGGAGTCGCGGTCCAGTGCAGATGAAGGTACGACGCGTGCACGCGCGGCTCAGCGATCCCTTCGACTCCGCCAGGCAGGTACCAAGCCGGAGCTACCTCACTGTCCAGCTCGACCGCAGTCCGGTGGAACTCATGCCCGCGCACCCGGCGACCTTCGTCGAAGAACGACGTGGTCGTGGCCGCGATCGCGGTCCGGTAGCCGAGCGTCAGCTTGCCGGTCATGCGAGCGGTCGCCGGGAGTACGCCGGTCATCGGGTGACCGTCGAGTTCGCGGCAGAGATACAGCAGCCCGGCGCACTCCGCGATCACCGGCAGCCCGGCCGCGATCTCGGTCGCGACCTGTCTCCGCAACGCTTCATTGGCAGCCAGCGCCTCGGCGTGCAGCTCCGGGAACCCACCGCCGAGATACAGCGCAGCAGTTGCCTCCGGCAACGGCTCGTGCAGCGGATCGAACCGCACCACATCGGCGCCGGCCGCGGTCAGCAACTCTGTCGTCTCGGTGTAGTGGAAGGAAAACACGGGTCCCCCGGCGACCGCGACGACGGGCCGGCCATCCTCGGCCGGCGTCACCTCCTCGGTCGGGTCCCAGGCTTCGGTCTCCAGGTCGGAGGCAGCGCGGGCCGCCGCGACGAAGGCTTCGAGATCGACTCCGGCGCGCACCAACTCGGCTGCCGCCTCGACCGCGTTCTCCGCCTGCTCGCGTTGCTCATCAGCCGGGACCAACCCCAGGTGCCGGCTGGGCACCGTCAGCCGAGTGTCCCGCCGCAGCACCCCCAGCACCGGTACGCCGGTCGGCGCCACACCGGCTCGCACTTCGGCCTCGTGCCGATCCGACCCGACCTTATTGAGGATCACGCCGACAATCCGCACTTCGGTGTCGAAGGCAACGAAGCCCTGAACGACCGCGCCTACGCTGCGTCCCGCCGCCGACGCGTCGACCACGAGCACGACCGGTGCCTTCAGCAACTTCGCCACGTGCGCGGTCGACGAGAAACCCTCGGTACCGAGCGCGCCGTCGTACAAGCCCATGACGCCCTCGACGACTGCCAGGTCTGCACCCCGCGCGCCGTGGGCGAACAGCGGCGCGACACGCTCCTCGCCACTCAGCATCGCGTCGAGATTCCGTCCGGGGCGGCCGGTGGCAACCGCGTGGAAGCCGGGGTCGATGTAGTCCGGCCCCACCTTGAACCCGGCCACCACATGCCCGGCTCGCCGCAGCGCCGCCATCAAGCCGACGGCAACTGTCGTCTTGCCGGCACCGGAAGAAGGCGCCGCCACCACTATCCGCGGAATCACCACGGCCGGCTCCCTGCGGCTACCACTCGATACCTCGCTGACCCTTTTGGCCGGCATCCATCGGGTGCTTGACCTTCGTCATCTCCGTGACCAGGTCCGCCGCGTCGATCAGGCGCTGGTCGGCGTTGCGACCGGTGATCACGACGTACTGGTGTCCGGGGCGGTTGACGAGCGTCTCGACGACCTCGTCGACGTCGATCCAGCCCCACTTCATCGGGTAGGTGAACTCGTCGAGCACGTAGAGGTCGTGGGTCTCCGCAGCGATCCGGCGCTGGATCTCGCGCCAGCCTTCGACGGCATCGGCGGCGTGGTCCTCCTCGGTACCGGCCTTGCGCGACCAGCTCCAGCCCTCACCCATCTTGTGCCACTCGACCGGCCCGCCCTGACCGGTTGCCTCGTGCAACTGGCCGAGCGCCTTGAAGGCACTCTCCTCGCCGACCTTCCACTTCGCGCTCTTCACGAACTGGAAGACCCCGATGTTCCAGCCCTGGTTCCAGCCGCGCAGCGCCATCCCGAAGGCGGCGGTCGACTTCCCCTTCATCTCACCGGTGTGCACCATCAGCAGCGGCCGGTTCCGGCGCTGGCGAGTGGTCAGGCCGTCCTGCGGCACGACCTCCGGTTGTCCCTTCGGCATCAGGCCGCCTTCCGATCCGTCACCGCGCGTACAAGGTTGCCGGCGGCAACATCGCCGAGATCGAGGTACTCCGCTCCGAGGTCACCGGCGAGCTCACCGGCCAGTCCGAGCCGCACTCCGCGCCGCGGCTCGCAGTCGACGACCACGGTCGCGATCCCACGCTGAGCCAGCCAACCGGCCGCCTGCTTCGCGCGGGCGAACGCCTGGTCCCCATGGGTCGCCCGGCCATCCGTGACCAGCACGAGCAGCGGGCGTCGGCGTGGGTCGCGGATCGCCGCGATCCGCAGTACTTCCGCGGCCTGCAACAGTCCCTCGGCGAGCGGCGTACGGCCACCGGTCGGCAACGACTCAAGGCGCCGTACGGCGGTCTCGACGCTGCCCGTCGGCGGCAACGCGACGGTCGCCTCCGCACCGGCGAAGGTCACGAGGCCGACGGTGTCGCGGCGCTGGTACGCGTCGAGGAGGAGGGAGACGATCGCCGTCTTCACCTCGCTCATCCGGCGCTTGGTGCCCATCGACCCGGAAGCGTCCACGCAGAACAGCACGAGGTTCCCCTCCCGCCCTTCGCGCACCGACAACCGCACGTCACCCGCCCGCACCACCAGCCCACGCCGCCTCCGACCGGCACCACCCGCGCCGCCTTCAAAACCGTGCCTACCTCGAGCGTGCTGATGTGGTGCTGCGGCTCGGATCGTGGCCAGCAGGTGCGGCCGACCCGACTCACGTCCCACGCGTGCCCGATCACCCACCACTCGCCCGACCTCGGTGATCGCGCGCGACCGCCTACCAGCTACGCCTGCACCTGCGGCTTGCACGCTCAGCAGCCGCGCTTTGTACGGCTCCGAGCTGCCCGCAACGTCACCACTCGGCGCTTGCCCGGGAACCGACTGCTCGGTGCTCGCCGCGTCCGGTCCGTCGGAGGAGTCCGTCGGCTCGGGGTCGATGCCGCCGCCCGGTCCACCATCGTCCGGACCGCCGTCGGGATCGTCGTCCGGGTCCGGCGGAGGCGGCGTACTGTCTTGGATCGCTTGCTCGAGCTGGTCTTCGTCCATGCCGGGAGCATCGAACGGGTTGCGCCGGCGGCGGTGCGGGAGCGCGAGCTTGGCCGCCGCGCGGACGTCCTCGACCTCGACGACCGTCCGCCCGGACCACGCCGCGTGGGCGACCGCGGTCCGCGCGGTGACCAGGTCGGCGCGCATGCCGTCCACGTCGAACGACGCACAGATCTCGGCGATCTGCCGCAGCGCCGAGTCGGTCAGGATGACCTCGCTCAGCAGGTCACGTGCTTTCACGATCCGCTCGGCGAGCTCGCGCTGCGGGCCGTCGTACCGGGTGACGAAGGCGGCCGGGTCGGCCTCGTAGGACAGTCGCGCGCGCATCACCTCGACGCGTACGGCGGGGTCCCGGCTGGCGACCACGTCGACGGTCAGCCCGAACCGGTCGAGCAGCTGCGGGCGCAGTTCGCCCTCCTCCGGGTTCATGGTGCCGACCAGCACGAAGCGTGCCGGGTGCGTCACCGACACCCCGTCGCGCTCGACGGTCGCGCGGCCCATCGCGGCGGCGTCCAGCAGCACATCCACCAGGTGGTCGTGCAGCAGGTTGACCTCGTCGACGTACAGCAGGCCGCGGTGCGCGGCCGCCAGCAGTCCCGGCTCGTACGCCGTGACTCCCTCGGCCAGCGCCTTCTCCAGATGCAGCGATCCGAGCACACGGTCCTCGGTCGCGCCCACCGGCAGCTCCACCAGCCGTGCCGCCCGGCTCACCGTCTCCGGTGCATCGTGCGGTCCATCGGGGCAGTCCGCCGCAGGGGCCTCGGGGTCACAGGAGAAGCGGCACCCCGGTACGACGTCGACCGGGGGCAGGATCTCGGTCAGGGCGCGGACGGCGGTCGACTTCGCCGTACCCTTCTCGCCGCGGATCAGGACCCCGCCGATCGCGGGTGAGATCGTCGCGAGGATCAGCGCGAGCTGAAGGTCTTCCATGCCGACCACCGCGGTGAACGGAAAGCCGGTCGAGGGTGGCGCAGGCCGCATCAGCGGGGAATCCCTTCGTCAGCGGGTGTCCGCGCCCGCTTCGGCAGCTGGTACGCCGCAGGACCGCGGCGGACAGGGTGTGGATGTCCTGGCTTCCGGTTTCCCGGTCACAGTGGCGGGACCGCCCCGGAATCCCGGTTTCCCGGTCACCGGTGTTCCTCCACACCTGTCGGCCCGATCATGGCACACCCGGCCCGGCTGCTCAGCGACGAGGTCACACCCTCGTCTTTATAGGGTCGGCTCCATGATCAAGGCCTGTCTGAACGGTGACCGCACCCGCGCCGACAACCCCGGTGTCCCCATCACCCCGGCCGAACTCGCCGATGCCGCGGCGGCCGCCGTACAGGCTGGAGCGGACGCACTCCATCTGCACCCGCGCGGAGCCGACGAGCTGGAGAGTCTGCACTGGCCCGACATCCGCGCCGCCGTCGAAGCAGTCCAGGCAGCCTGCCCAGGCGTCCCGCTCGGCGTCTCGACCCGCGAGCCGATCGTCCCCGACCTCACCGAACGCCTCCGCCTGATCGCCGACTGGCAGCCCGGCCCCGACTTCGCCAGCGTCAACTTCCACGAACCCGGCGCCACCCAGGTCGCCGACCTCCTCCTCGCCCGCGGCATCGCCGTCGAGGCCGGCCTCTTCACCCCCGAAGCCGCCGCCACCTACCTCGCCTGGTCCGGCCCCACCCACCGCATCCTGATCGAAGCCATCCCCGGCATCTCCCCCGGCCCCGACGGCCCCACCGCCGCCCAAACCATCCTCGCCGCCCTCCCCACCACCGACATCCCCGTCCTGGTCCACGGCGAAGCCCACTGGACCTGGCCCACCCTCCACTGGGCCCGCACCCAAGGCCACCACCTCCGCCTAGGCCTCGAAGACACCCTCACCACCCCCCACGGCGACCCAGCCACCTCCACCGCCCACCTCTTCAGCTACCTCTGATCTTCCGAAGAACAGGACGTATAACCCCGCTACCTGGCCCCCGGAGCCTGACGCCGGCGCTCCATCGGCCACAGTGGGCGTATACGTCCTGTCGGTAGGAGACCTGTAACTCCGGCGGCGTCTGCTGACTTCCAGTCACCATCGCGGTGATCCCGCCTCGCTGTACTGCTCGACGTACAGATTCACCGGTACGACGACAGTCGTTTGGCCAGTGCGTTGGCGGCGTCCTCGTCGGGGAGTACGCCGATGCCGGTCAAGGGGCTGACGGTGACGTAGCCGGCTTGGAGCAGGGCCATGTCGCTGGCGGCGGGGAGGTCGGAGCGGGTCGGCTCCAGAGTGACCATCGGTTCGCCGGTCGGGGCCGTGGTACCGATCAGGCGCGAGTACTTGATCGGGGCCAGCGTCGCGTGGCGGACGCCCGCGAGTGCGTCGAGTGGGCGGTCCGGGACGTTCAAGGTCAGGACGGTCCCGGCCGGTTCGGAGGCGATCCAGTTCAGAGCCTCGGCGGCCATCGTGGCTGCCGTCTTCCAGTGCTCCGGGACCTCGCTGTCGATGCTGACCGCGATCGCCGACACACCCTGCGCGGCTGCGGTGAGCGCTGCGGCCACTGTGCCCGAGTGAAAGATCGGTACGCCGAGATTGGCGCCACGGTTGATCCCGGACAGCACCAGGTCCGGCGGCGGCCCGAAGGAACCGAGGGTCGCGAGCGTCACTGCGAGGGCCGGTGTCCCGGCGACCCCGCAGTACGCGATGCCGTGCTCGTCTTCGGTCACAGTGCGGATCGGGCGATCGACCATGCCGGCCCGGGCGGAGCCGACGCCGCTCTGGTCGTCCAGCGGGGCGACCACGAGTACGTCGTGCCCCAGCTCGGCGATCACCGGCGCAAGCGCGCGGATGCCGGGTGCCTGGTAGCCGTCGTCGTTGGTGATCAGGATCCGCGCCATGGTTTTACCCAATCAGCCGCGGTCCTCGATGTCACCCTCTGTCTCAAGGACTGCGTTCCGCAGGGTCTCCAACGCCTCGGGCGAAGGCTCGGCCCACAACCCGCGCTGGGCCGCCTCGAGCAGGCGCTCGGCGATCCCGTGCCGGGCCCATGGGTTGGACTTGCGGAAGAACTCCGCCATCTCCGGATCCGCGACGTACTCGGTGGTGAGCGTCTCGTACATCCAGTCGTCGACCACGCCGGCGGTCGCGTCGTATCCGAAGAGGTAGTCGACGGTCGCCGCCATCTCGAAGGCGCCCTTGTAGCCGTGCCGCCGCATCGCTGCCATCCAGCGCGGGTTCACGACGCGCGCCCGGAAGACGCGCTTGGTCTCCTCTTCCAGCGTCCGGGTCCGAACCTGCGCCGGTACGGCGGAGTCCCCGACATAGGCCTTCGGGTTGGAACCGGTCAGGTGCCGGACCATCGCGATCATGCCGCCGTGGTACTGGAAGTAGTCGTCGGAATCCATGATGTCGTGCTCACGGGTGTCCGCGTTCTTGGCCGCGACCTGGATCCGGGCGTAGGCCCGCTCCATCGAGCCGCGCGCCTCGGCGCCGTCCAGGCCCTTGCCGTACGCGTAGCCGCCCCAGACCGCGTAGACCTCGGCCAGCTCGGCGTCGGTGCGCCAGTTCCGCGCGTCGACGAGCGGCAACAACCCAGCCCCGTAAGACCCCGGCTTCGACCCGAAGACCCGCGCCGTCGCCGACCGTACGTCGTTGCCCGCGGCAACGTCAGCGTCGACGTGCGCGCGGAGGTAGTTGTCGGCGGCATCTTCGTCCAGCGCGGCGACTGTGCGGACCGCTTCGTCGAGCATCGCGACGACGTGCGGGAACGCGTCCCGGAAGAAGCCGGAGATCCGGATCGTCACATCGATCCGCGGCCGGCCGAGCTCAGCCAGATCGACCACCTCGAAGCCGGTGACACGGCGGGATGCCTCGTCCCAGACCGGGCGGCAGCCGAGCAGCCACAGCACCTCGGCCAGGTCGTCGCCCTGGGTCCGCATCGCCGACGTACCCCAGACCGTGAGGCCGACCGAGCGTGGCCACTCCCCCGTCTCGGTCTTGTGCCGGGCCAATAGCGAGTCGGCCAGCGCGACACCGACGTCCCAGGCGTTCCGGCTCGGGATCGCCTTCGGATCGACGGCGTAGAAGTTGCGGCCGGTCGGCAGCACGTTCACCAGGCCGCGGGTCGGCGAACCCGAGGGACCGGCCTCGACGAAGCGCCCATCCAGCGCGCGCAGCACGTTCGTCAGCTCATCGGTGGTTCGCGCCAGCCGCGGCACCACCTCGGTGGCGGCGAAGGTCAGCGACGACTCGACGCCGACCGACTGCCGACCGATCACCTCGGCGACGACGACCGGAACCTTGGCCGCGTCCCAACTCAGCGTCTCCATCGCGACGACCAGTTTGCGGGCGACCGCTTCCAGGATGTCGACGCCGTCGGCGCCACTGACCGCCGGCAGGTCGGCGAGCGTCGCGAGATCGGTCAGCTCGGCGGCCAGGCCGGGGTTCGCCAGCAGCTCGGCCTCGTCGACGCCGAACGTCTCGCCGAGCGCGGCGCGCAGGCCCGGGATCGAGTACGAACCGCCCCACAGTTGCCGCGCCCGCAGTACGGCGAGGACCAGGTTGACCCGGGCCTCGTCAGCCGGGACGCCACCGAGAATGTGCAGACCGTCGCGGATCTGCACGTCCTTGATCTCGCACAGATAGCCATCGAGATGCAGCACGAACTCGTCGAACGCCTCGTCGTCAGGCTTCTCGTCGGTGTGCAGATCGTGGTGCAGCTGGGCCGCCTGGATCAGCGTCCAGATCTGCGCCCGCAGCGTCGGGACCTTCTCCGGGTCGAGCGCCTGCACGGTCGCGTACTCGTCGAGCAGGTACTCCAGCTTGGCCATGTCGCCGTACGTCTCGGCCCGCGCCATCGGCGGCACCAGGTGGTCGACGACGACAGCGTGGGCGCGCCGCTTGGCCTGCGTCCCCTCGCCGGGGTCGTTGACGATGAACGGGTAGACCATCGGCAGGTTGCCGAGCACGGCGTCCGGCGCACAGTCCGCGGCCATCCCAATGCCCTTACCAGGAAGCCATTCCAGCGTCCCGTGCTTGCCGAGGTGGACCACGGCGTGCGCGCCGAAACCACCGTCGGCCGGAGCGTTCTCGAGCCACCGGTACGCCGCCAGGTAGTGGTGCGACGGCGCCATATCCGGGTCGTGGTAGATCGCGACCGGGTTCTCGCCGAAACCACGCGGCGGCTGAATCATCAGTACGACGTTGCCGAACCGGAGCGCGGCCAGCGCGATCGCCGGCTCGGGTCCGGAGGTGTCGACGTACAGGGAACCGGGCGCCTCGCCCCAGGCCTCGGTCATTGCCGCACGCAACGTCTCCGGCACCTGCCCGAACCACTTGGCGTACGTCGACAGCGGGACCTTCGCGACGGCGTTCTCGAGCTGCTCGTCGGTCAGCCAGTCGACATCGTGACCGCCGGCCGCGATCAGCCGATGAATCAGACCGTCGGCGCCATCAGCGCCCTGCAGTTCGGCCAGGTCGAGCCCACCGAGGTCGTAGCCGGCCTCTTCGAGCTTGCCGAGCAGCTGGACTGCTGAGGCCGGCGTGTCCAGACCGACGGCGTTGCCGATCCGCGCGTGCTTGGTCGGGTACGACGACAGCACCAGCGCGAGCTTCTTCTCGGCCACCGGAACATGCCGCAGCCGCGCGTGAGCGACCGCGATTCCCGCCAGCCGGGCACAGCGTTCGGGGTCCGGCGCGTAGCGCGCCAGCCCGTCGGCGTCGTACGCCTTGAAGGAGAACGGGATCGTGATGATCCGGCCGTCGAACTCCGGGATCGCGACCTGGGTGGCGGCGTCGAGCGGGCTGATCGCCGCGTCGCTGGCCAGCCACTGCTCGCGGGTCGAGGTGAGCGCGAGACCCTGGATCAGCGGGATGTCGAGCGACGCCAACGCGCCCGCATCCCAGGCATCGTCGGCACCACCGGCGCTGGCGTTGGCCGCGACGGATCCACCGGCTGCGAGCAGCGTCGTGACCAGTACGTCGCACTTGCGCAGCAGCTCGAACAGTCCGGCGTTCTCAGCGCTCGTCGGGTCGAGCCCGCGCAGCGTCCCGCAGTACACGGGCAGCGGTTGTGCTCCAGCCGCCTCGACCGCAGCCGCGAGTGAGTCGACGAACGCCGTGTTCCCGGCGATCTCGTGCGCGCGGTAGTACACGATCCCGACCACCGGCCGGTCGTCCTCGGTGAAACTCCCCCGCACCCCGTACGCCGGGAGTGCGGCCGGCGGGTCGAATGCGTCGCCGGTGAGCAGGATGGTGTCGCTGAGGAAGCCGGCGAGGTTCCGGAGATTGTCCGCGCCACCCTCACGCAGGTAGGCCAGCGCCTCGGTCACCGCACCGGCAGGCACGGTCGACAGCGACATCAGCTCCGCATCCGGAGCCGCCTCACCGCTGACCACCACAGCGGGCTTCCCGGACGCGAGCACCGCCACCAGGCCGTCCTCCCAGGCACGCTTGCCGCCCAGCAGCCGGACGACCACCACATCCGCGGCCGCCAGCAAGGGCGTCAGCTCGGCCAGCTCGAGGCGTGCGGGGTTAGCGACCTTCCAGCCGGCCCCCGCCTCCGCCGCGGCCAAGAGGTCAGTGTCGGCAGTAGACAAGAGCAAAAGGTTCGCGGGCACGCTGAACCAGTCCTTCCTCGAGGTATCCACGCCTCGTCCGGAGGTGCGGCAGCAGCAGTTCCTGACTCCCCACAGCAGTGTCTTTACTGGCGTGGGTCACAGTGGCGGGACCGTCCCGGACTCACACCGGGTTCCTGCACAGCTGTCGCTTGAACGCCTGAACCCTATCTCAGCGGTGCTGGGCGTAGTGGGCCGCGAGCAGGTCGGTGCCCCAGTCGGACCGGTGGGAGCGCCAGACGGAGTGGATGTGGTTGGCGTTGTCCTGGGTGTTGTCGTACTCCGCCAGGAACGTGGGGGCGGCCAGCGAGTAGTAGTGGCGGTGACCGATGCCGGGCGTGGTTTCGCCGGCCCAGGCGAAGGTGAGGTTCTCGATACCCTGCTCGGTCAGGTCCTGCCAGGTCTGGAGGCCGATGGGGCCGGCTGCGCGACCGACGTACTGGCCGACGAGCAGGCTGAGAAGCTGGCGCTGCTCGGCGGTCATGTCGCCGTAGGCGAGGCCGCGGTGCAGCAGGGCCGGGTCGGCCACCGGGTCGTGGCGGGTGAGGATGTCGTCCGGGGCGTCAGGTGAGACGACGGCGACGGCGCGCTGGCTGTCGTCGAGCGCGTTGAGGAGCTGGAAGCCCAGGTCGGTCTCGGCGGCCAGGAAGCGGCGGCCCGACGGCGCCACCGCTGGGTTGGAGCCGATGAACGACGGTGTGAACGAGATCGCACCGTCGACCAGGGTGACGTGGATGGCCAGGTGGTGGCCGTTCAGTCGGTAGGCCCAAGGCTCGAAGTCAGCAGGGTCCCCCAGGATCCGCAGGTAGTAGCGCCCGCCCAGGACAGTGCCCTCCCAGTCCCCCGACTCCGGCAACGCCGGGATACCGCGCAGAATCACCTCTGCGTCCAGTACGGCGAGTGAATCGGCCAGTCCGCGTTCACTGCAGCCCAGCGCGAGCAGCCGGAGCGCCAACTGCTGCTGTGCGGGATTCAGCGCGGACAACGGCAGTCCCGGCCGCTCCCCCGGCAGGTAGGTCCACTCCTGGTGATCGGGAGTGTCGAACGGCGCCTGCATCAGCCCGCGCTGCTCCGCGCTCAGGCTCCGCAGCAGGTCGATGGCCGCTTCCCGGGTCTGCTCTACAACCACGCCGATCGCTCTCTCTCCGTCGGTTCGTACGCCGTCGTCCAGTGTTCGAAGGGTCGGTCCAGTTTGTACCGGTAGTCGGGCTGCCGCAGCAGGACCCGGGTCTCCGCGTTCGCCGGGTTCCGCAGCGTCTCGAAGTACTTCACCGACCAGTGGAACCAGCGCATGCAGAACAAGCGCATGGTCAGCCCGTGCGACACCAGCAGGACGTTGCGCGGGGCATCCGCCTGCTCGAAGTCCCGGTGCATCGTCTCCAGAAAGCTCGATACCCGGTCGTACACATCCGAACCCGACTCGCCGTGAGTGAACCGGTAGAAGAAGTGCCCGTACGAGTCGCGCAACTGCTCCTGCCGCTCGATGTCCTCGGTGTCCTGGAAGTTCGCCCAGTCCTGCTCGCGCAGCCGCGGCTCCTCCCGGGCGACGCCGATCAGGTCGTCGAGTGCGAGCCCTTTGAGCGTCTGCAGCGTCCGCAGGTACGGCGAGACGTAGACCCGGATCGGCTCGTTCTCGAACAGCTCCCGCAGCTCGTGCCCGGCCTTGGCCGCCTGCTCCCACCCGTGGTCGGTCAACGCGACGGCGTGGTCCGGAACCCGCTCGTAGATCGACTTGTCCAGGTTCGCTTCGGACTCGCCGTGCCGGATCAACGCAATCCGCACCGGCCGCTTGCTCAGCCCCATGGTCGCCCCTTCCTGGCCACTGCAAGCATTGCCGCCACACCGACCGCGGCTACTCCGACTCGCCGCGCCAGCACGGCAGTACGTCGTACGTCGGCGACTGTCGGTGTCGGGCCGTCGCCCAGCGTGCCGCGGTCCTCCTGGTACGAGCCATAGTCGTTGGTGCCACCAAGTGACAAGCCGAGCGCACCGGCGAAGGCCGCCTCGACCGGACCGGCGTTGGGACTCGGGTGCTGCGGCGCATCGCGCTTCCACACCCGCCGTGCCTCGCTCAGTCGGCCAGCCGCGACCCCGGTCAGTACGGCGCACACCCGCGCGGGCAGGAGGTTCACCAGGTCGTCCAGTCGCGCCGACGCCCAGCCGAACTTCGCGTACTTCGGTGAGAGGTACCCGACCATCGCATCCAGCGTGTTGATCGCCCGATAGGCCAGGAGCCCCGGTACTCCGAGCAGTCCGCCCCAGAGCAGGGGTGCCACACAGGCATCGGAGGTGTTCTCCGCAATCGACTCCACGGTCGCCCGGGCGAGCTCATCCGCTTCCAGATGGGTCGCATCACGCGCGCACAGGTGGCTGAGCCGATCGCGTGCCGCGGGGATGTCCTTGTCCTCCAGCAGGCAGGCCATGGTCTCCGCCTCACGCTCGAGGCTCCGGGCTCCCAGCACGGCCCACGTGGTGGCCGCTGTCACCAGCGTGTGCGCGATCGGCCGTCCGCGCGTCAGCCGCTCCGCAGCGACGCCGACGAGTAGCGTCGAACCGACCAGTGCGGTCGTGTACGCCGTACCGGCCGCGCGGGAATCGGCGTACAGCGACTGCTCCAGCCGGGACGCGGTCTGCCCGAACCCGGCGACCGGATGGAAACGCCGCGGATCGCCGAGGACACGGTCGGCGACGAACCCGAGCACGAGCCCGAAAGGTGTGGACACCCGGAGAAGTGTGCCAGGTAATAAATGTGCGGGGTCGAGTGTGGACCACGAAACATATATGCGAGGCTGAGCGTATGGGTATTGCGGAACTGCTCCGAGCAGTCGGCGGGAGCGGCCAGTTCGGGGTGTGGCTGGGGCGGACCGACGGTACGTCGGTGTTCGAGCACGAAGCGGAGCGGACGCACTACTCGGCGAGCACGATGAAGCTGCCGGTGGCGATGGCGATGCAGCGCAAGATCGAGGCAGGTGAACTGTCGCTGGATCGGCCGGTGCTGGTGCACAACGACTTCGCGTCGCAGGCCGGTGGGCGATTCGGCGTGAACCCGGACGAGGACGAGGCGCCCGCGACGTGGACCAAGCTCGGTTCCACGGTGCCGCTGGGCTGGCTCGCGACCGAGATGATCACAGTGTCCAGCAACCTCGCCACCGACCTCGTCCTCGAGCAGGTCGGGATCGACGCGGCGCACGCCGTACTGGCCGAGTACGGCGACGGCGCCAGCGCGATCCGCCGCGGGATCGACGACCGTGCGGCCCAGGCGGCCGGGATCAGCAACGAGATGAGCCCGGCCGGGCTGGCCGGCGTACTCGTTGCCGTAGACAACCAGTACCTGCGCGATCTGCTCGCGGGCAACCAGTGGAACGGCGAGATCCCCGCGCTGCTGCCGGCCGGGACCCGGGTCGAGCACAAGAACGGCTGGGACGCTCGCATCCGGCACGACGGCGGGATCATCCGGCCGCCGGACGCGGATCCGTTCGTCCTGGTCGTCTGTACGACGTCCGACCTGCCGGATGCGCGAGCCCAGCAACTGATCGCGGAGATCGCTCTGGAGGCCTGGAACCACCGGCACGACCTGGGAGCGATCCGATGAAGCTCACCACCCACCGCATCTCCGCGCCGCTGCACACGCCGTTCGTGACGGCGCTGCGGACGGCGACCCACGCCGAGTCACTCCTGGTCGAGGTCAGCGACGGCTCGCTCAGCGGCTGGGGCGAGGCTCCGCAGGTCTGGAAGGTCACCGGTGAGTCGCTCGCCGGTGCTCAAGCCTGTGTCGAGGGACCGATCGCCACTGCTCTGGAGGGGCTTGGCCCGGACGACCTCACCGAGGCTTTGCGTCGCGTGCAGAACGCCACCGCCGGGAACTTCGGCGCGAAGGGTGCCGTGGACGTCGCGCTGCACGACCTGGTCGCGCGGCGGCTCGGTGTGAGTCTGCACGGCTTCCTCGGCTCAACCGTCGACACGGTCCAGACCGATGTGACGCTGTCGGTCGGCGATGCCGACGCACTCGCGGCCGCCGCCAAGGCACGGGTCGCCGACGGGTTCGGCGTACTGAAGGTGAAGGTCGGCACCGACGCCGTCGCCGACGTGCAGCGCGTCCGGCAGGTCCGGGAGGCGATCGGGCCGGAGCCGCGGTTGCGGCTGGACGCCAACCAGGGCTGGTCCCGCCGGGACGCGGTGACCGCCATCCGCGCGTTGGAGGACTGCGATCTCGAGCTGGTCGAGCAACCGGTCGTGGCCGCCGACCTCGAAGGGATGGCCTGGGTCACCGACCGGGTGAACACGCCGATCCTCGCCGACGAATCCGTGTACGGCGTCCGCGACCTGGTGGCGGTGATCCGGCACGGCGCGGCCGACATGGTGAACGTGAAGCTGGCCAAGTGCGGTGGACTCGCACCGGCCCGGACACTCCTGGAGCTCGCCCGTGAACACGGCCTCAAGACGATCGTCGGATCGATGATGGAAAGCCACGTCGGAGTCGGTGCCGCGGCCGCACTCGTCGCGGCCTATCCGACCTCCGCGGTCAACGATCTCGACGCGGCGTGGTGGCTGCGTGACGCACCGGTGACCGGCGGGATCCGGTACGACGGCGATTTGATCAGACTTCCGTTTGAGGCTGGTCTCGGAGTGACAGGCTTGTCGGTATGAAGCTTGTTGCCGCCAAGGTCCCGATCAGCACGGTGTGGACCGAGCCGGACGCGCCCCGCGAGGTCGACGCGCCCGCTACCGCCGCTCAGCCCGATGTGGCCGCCTGGGCGAAGTCGATGGATGTGGAAAGCCGCCTCGGGCTGCACGGCCGGACGCTGTCGCAGTTGCTGTTCGCCGAGCCGGTCCTGGTGCGCTCCGAGCGCGAAGGCTGGTCGGAGATCGTTGCACCGTGGCAGCCGTCGTCCGGAGACCCGCTCGGCTACCCGGGCTGGGTTCCGTCGAGCCATCTGGGCGAGCTGCCCGGCAGCGCGACCGATCCGGTCGCTGTGATGGTTCCGACCGCGCCTCTGCTCGCAGAGCCTGCTGTCGGTGCGCCGCTGATGACACTGTCGTTCGGCACGGTGCTGGCCTCGGTTGAGCAGGCTGACGGGTACACGCGGGTTGCCACTCCGGACGGCGGGTCAGGCTGGCTGGCGAACGACGTACTGCGTTCTGCGGCGGAGCCTTCGACCCCAGAAGACCGGTTGCGGCTCGGCGGTCAGTTCCTCGGGCTGGAGTACCTCTGGGGCGGTACGTCGGCGTACGGGCTGGACTGCTCGGGGCTGACGCACGCCGTGAGCCGGGTGCTCGGTCTGCGGATCCCGCGGGACGCGCACGACCAGGCCGACACGCTGGAGAACATTCCGATCGAGGAGGCGCGGCCCGGCGATCTGTACTTCTTCGCCCGGCCGGGCAAGGAAGTCCATCACGTCGGGTTCGTCTCCCCCACCGGGATGCTGCACGCCTCCGAGACCGGGAAGCGGCTCGAGGACGCGCCGCTTCCCGACGAGCGCCGTACGACGTTGGTCGCGGCAGCGCGGTTCTGACTCAGGCGTTCTTGTTGGCGTCGTCCTGGACGCGCTCGGCGGCCGGCTCGTCGGCGGGCTGCGTGATGGCCTGCTTGCCGGACTTGCGCAGGCTCAGGACGGTGGTGATGCCGAGCGTGACGATGATGAAGCCGAGCGAGAACCAGATCGGGATCTCCGGCGCCCACTCGATGTGGTGACCGCCGTTGATGAACGGCAGTTCGTTGACGTGCATCGCGTGCAGGACCAGCTTCACACCGATGAACGCGAGCACCACCGAGAGACCGATCGACAGGTACACCAGGCGCTTCAGCAGGTCGCCGAGCAGGAAGTACAGCTGCCGCAGACCCATCAGGGCGAAGACGTTCGCGGTGAAGACCAGGAACGGCTCCTGGGTGAGGCCGTAGATCGCCGGGATCGAGTCCAGCGCGAAGAGCAGGTCGGTAGTGCCGAGCGCGATGATCACGATCGCCATCGGGGTGACGAGGCGCTTGCCGTTCTTCACCACGGTCAGCTTGACGCCGTTGTACTCGTCGGTCGCGTTCAGCCGCTTCTTCGCGAACCGGATGACCGCGTTCTCCTTGTAGTCCTCGTCGTCGTTCTCACCCTGCGAGGCCAGGTGGATCGCGGTGTAGACCAGGAACGCGCCGAAGATGTAGAAGACCCAGGAGAACTCGTTGATCGCGGCCGCACCGACGGCGATGAAGACACCGCGGAAGACCAGCGCCAGGATGATGCCGATCAGCAGTGCGGTCTGCTGGTACTTCCTCGGCACACTGAACCTGGACATGATGATCAGGAAGATGAAGAGGTTGTCGACGCTCAGGCTGTACTCGGTCAGCCAGCCGGCGAAGAACTCACCGGCGTACTGCCCGCCGGAGAAGACCCAGACGCCGAGCCCGAAGATGACCGCCAGACCGACATAGAACGCGATCGCAGTGGCCGACTCCCGGGTCGTGGGTTCGTGCGGGCGGCGGCCGATGATGAAGACGTCGAAGGCCAGCAGCGCGAGCAGCAGTCCGACCGTGATGTACCAAACGTAGTCAGCGACGTGCATACGAAACCTCCGGAGCGCAGACGAAACAGGACTCCGAAGGTCTCTTCCGCCGACCCGCTGGCCGACCGGGGGCACCGGGCGTGGGACTGAACCCACGGCCGTGATGACGATGCCGCCGCGAAGGAATACTCCCCTTCTTCGCCTCTAGTCTGACGGGTCGCCGTCCCGGATACCAAATCCGGGACACCGTGTCCGCCCGTCGGAATGATCACAAGGCGGTCCGGGAATAGTTACCAACTGTTACGGAACGCTGTATCCACCATCGGCGACAATCACCGCACCGGTCACGAAGCTCGAGCGCGGCGACGCGAGGAACAGCACCACCTCGGCGATCTCCTCCGGCGTACCGACCCGGCCCAGCGGTGCGGGTGCGCTGGTCACCTGCAGCACCTCCTCCGGGACGATCGCCAGCAGGGTGTCGGTCCGGACCGCGCCGGCGCAGACGGCATTGACCCGCACGCCGGACGGCCCGAACTCGACCGCCCACGACCGAGTCATCGACTCCAGCGCCGCTTTGGTCCCGCTGTAGGCGGCCGCGACCGGCATGCCGATCCGCGCGCCGATCGACGAGGTGTTGACGATGGTCCCGCCGCCGTTCGCCGCCATCCGGCCGGCGAGCGCGGAGGTCAGAAAGTAGGCGCTGCGCAGATTCACGTCGTAGATGCGCTGGTACTCGTCCGGCGTGAGCGCTGCCGTCGGGACCATCGGGTAGTACCCGGCGTTGTTGGCCAGGATGTCCACCTCGCCGACCAACTCCGCCAGCCGGTCGACCTCCGCCATCTCGGCGAGATCAGCCTGGATGTATGTCGCCTTCCCGCCTGCCCCGGTGATCAGGTCGACCGTCTCCGCGCCCTGCTCGGCTCGGCGCCCGGTCACCACAACCTCGGCCCCGGCCGCCGCGAAGCTCTGCGCGATGGCCCGTCCGATCCCTGACGTCGCCCCGGTCACGAGCGCCTTCTTCCCCCACAGCTCAGTCATGCCCTGAGGTTAGAGTCACCACCCGATTACCGTCCCGACTCGCCGACCAGCACCCCGAAACTGCTCAGGTGAGCAACCCTTGGTGGTGGGCCACAGCGCCGGCCTCGGTTCGGGTGCTGACCCCGAGTTTGCGAAGGATGCGGGCGACGTGAGTGGCCACGGTATTGGTCGAGACGAACAGCTCGCGGGCGATCTCGGCGTTGGACAGACCACGTGCCAGCACCTGCAGAACGACGAGTTCGCGATTCGTCAGCCCGTAGTCGTTGACGACCGGCGTCGCGGCCAGTCCGGCCCGCCTGGACAGACTGTCGATCTCCGCGAGCAGCGGCGCGGCGCCAAGAGCGGCGGCCAGCACCTGAGCCTCGGCCAGCCGGTTGCGGGCGCCAGGTTTGTTGCTGTTGGCCAGCGCTGTGGCTGCCGCGGCGGTCAGCGCCATGGCGAGCTCGAAGGGATCGTCGAGCTCTCGCCAAGCGTTGGCAGCGATGTCCCACAACGGCAGCGTGCCGCTCGCGGCCGCCTCGGCAGTGAGCACCGTCGCGGCGACCGTCGGCCACCGCTGACCACCGTCAGACAGCAGCGTCCGTACGTCGTTCAGCCGGGTTGCGACCGGTCTGCGCTGCGCCCGCGACTGCCGTTCGAAGTAGACGCCGGCGAGCAGGACCCGGGCGGTTTCGTAGTACAGCACGTCCTTGGCGGCCAGCACCTTGTCCACGTGATCGTTGAGCACCTTCTCGGCGCCGTCGAGATCGCCGTGGCCGGCCTTGACCAGGATCTGCAGACTGCTGAGGAAGTGCTCGAACGCGATCGGCCGCCGGTCGCCGAAGGTCTCCTGGGCCTGGACGATCAGTTCGCTCGCCGTCCCGAAGTCACCGCGCCGAGCGGCGATCTGGGCCACGACGAACCGCAGCCCGGCCTCGATCCGCGACGGCGGCGCATCCGCGAGGGAATCGTCGACGACATCGAGGGCCTCGTCCCAGCGGCCCAGGTAGAACAACGCGTAGGCACGGTTCTGCGCGAGCATGCTGCCCCGGGCACGACCAAGCCCCCAGGCCTCGGCCTGCTGCTGTCCGGCACTGATCAGGTCGACCGCTTCCGCCCGTCGGCCGGCCTGGTTCAGCATCAGCCCCTCCCACTGGAGGGCGGTCAGATACGTCGAGTGCTCACCCGCGGCTGCTGCCGCCTGCCGAGCATCGGCGTACCGGCGCAGGGCCGACGGAACGTCGCCATTGCGATCGTCGACCCAGCCGAGCCCCAGCAGCGCCGCTGCTCGCAAGCCGTCGTCGCCGAGTCGTTCAGCGATCTCGTAGGCCGCCGTGGCGCACTCCAGTGCCTCCGGCTTCGCGCCCTGAATGCAGTACAAGTAGGCCAGCGAGGACAGCAGCCGGCTCCGCAGGGAACCGTCCGGCACCAGCGCGACCGCGCTGCTGAGATCCTCGATTCCGCTGTTGTCGATCCGGTTGCGCAGCAGGCCCCGGTATCCCAGCAGTCGCGCCACCCGGTCCGGATCCGCCGCCGGGTCGAGCAGCGCCAGCGCCTCGGTCGCCCACGCGACCCCGGACTTCGCTCGTCCGGCCGCATACGCCGCCTCGACCGCGACGAGCAGCACCTCGACCCGCTCGGCGCCGATCAGCGCCGCCGGTTCGCCGGTGTCGTCCCACCAGGTCAGGACGCGCTCGACCAGATGCAGTTGCTCGTCGTAGGCGTGCTGCGTCAACGCCGTCGCCGCTGCTTGCCACGCGGATTGCAGCGCCAAGGCCGCCTCACCGGCGGCGGCCCAGTGCTCCGCGAGCACTGCCGCCGTACGGCTGCGGCGCGAGATGGCCTCTGCGTAGCGCGCATGCAGCCGACGGCGCCGGCCGGGTAGTAACGACCCGTACACCGCCTCCCGGATCAGATCGTGCCGGATCGCGTAGCCGTCCGGAGTTGCGAGCACCTGGTTGCGCTCGATCAGCTCACGCAGAGCCTCGTCCGGCGGCAGCCCGTCCGACACCTCTGACAGCAACTCGTCTGTCACTTCGGCCCCGGCGACCGCGATCGTGGCCAGCAGGTCGCGAGCCGCCGGCGACAGATCTGCCACCCGGTCCAGCAGCAGGGCGATCAAGCTGGTCATCCCGGCCGGTGAGGTACCGGAGGCGCGCAAAGCCTCGACGAACAACGGGTTTCCGCCGCTCCGCCGATGGATCTCGCTGCTCACCACCGGATGCGACGGACGACCTTCGATGGCCGACAGCAACGCGCCGACCTGCTGCCGGCTCAGCGGCCGCAGCTCCAGTTCGACGACCTCTGCCCGCCGCCCGAGTTCGCCGAGCAGCTGCCGCGTCGGATGGCGCCTGACGAGGTCGCCGGTCCGCACGGTGCCGACGAGAAGGACGGCTCGCGTCCCGAGGCCACGCGCCAGGTAGACGAACAGCTCGCGACTGGACGCGTCGGCCCACTGCAGGTCCTCGATCAGTACGACGACGGGCCGGGCCCGCGACGCCTGGTCGAGCAACGCCATCAGCTCTTCGAAGAGCCTGATCTGACCGCCTCCAGCCGGGGCCACTCCGAGCTCGGGCAGCCATGACGCGAGCGCGGTCCCGTCGGAGGGCAGTTCGGCACGCAACCGGTCAGGTCCCCAGGCACGCAACAGATCGCGCAGTACGGCGACGAACGGAACCCACGGTGTCCCGCCCGCGCCGAGCTCGAGACAACCGCCGGTGAGGACGAGCGGGTCGCCGGGGAGCGAGTCGATCGCGGTCGCCGTCAGCCGGGACTTGCCGATCCCGGCCTCGCCGGAGACGAGCACCGTCACCGATTCGCCACCGGCCGCCTTCTCGTAAGCCGCGAGGATCTCGGCGAGCTCGTCGCTGCGCCCGATCAGGTGCGGGCTGACGATCGTTGTCGGCATGGCGTCATCGTCGCATCCACGGAGGCCGGGATCGATTGTCATCAGATCAGGTGACGCCCGGGACCGGGGTCACGAGCCAGGGTTGAGACATCGGCACAACCTCAGGAGGAACCAGAAATGACCACCACCCCATCCCGGACCGTCGTCGCGAACATCTCCCTCACCCTCGACGGGCGGGTCAGTGGTCCGGGCGGCGACTACGACCAGAGCTGGGTCGTACCGCACGTCATCAGCTCGGTCGCACTGGCCCACATGACCAAGGTGACCGCGCCGGCCACCACGGCTCTGCTCGGCCGGAAGAACTACGAGGGCTTCGGCGGCTATTGGCCGGCCGTGGCCGACGACGAGACGGCGCCGGCCGACAGCCGGGCCTTCTCACGGTGGCTCAACGAGGTGGAGAAGGTCGTCTTCTCGACCACGCTGAAGAGCGCCGACTGGAACAACAGCCGGATCGCCGCCGGTGACCCCGCGGCCATGGTGAAAGAGCTGCGCGAGCAAGACGGCGGCGACATCATCGTCCTGGCCAGCACGAGCGTGATCAAGGCACTGCTCGCGGCCGACGAGGTCGACCGGCTGTCGATCACCCTGTGCCCCGAGCTGGTCGGCGGCGGCGTCCACTTTTTCGACGAGACCCTCACCCCGGGCTCGTGGACGCTGACCGAATCGGCCCAGACCGACACCGGCGCGCTCTGCCTCGTCTACGACCGCAAGCGGGGCTGAACCAGACCCCCGAACACCCGGCGGTGCGGCGATCGTCGCGCCGCCGGGTCACCAAGGTTCTACTTCGCGCCGGCGTTGGTCATTTGGCGGAGTTCCTTCTTGAGCTCGGAGATTTCGTCGCGGTAGCGGGCCGCGACCTCGAACTGGAGCTCGGCGGCGGCGTTGTGCATCTGGTCGGTGAGTTGCTGGATCAGGTCGGCCAGGTCGGAGGACGGCAGGCCGCCGGCCAGTTCGCGGGCCTTCTCGCCGGCGCGGCCCTTGCCGCCGCCGGGCACCGGTGCTTTGCCGCGAGACTGGGTGCGGCCGGAGCCGAGGAGCTCGGCGGTGTCGGCGTCCTCGCGGGCGAGCATGTCGGTGATGTCGGCGATCTTCTTCCGCAGGGGCTGCGGGTCGACGCCCTTCTCCAGGTTGTAGGCGATCTGTTTCGCGCGACGGCGGTTGGTCTCGTCGATCGCCTGCTCCATCGACGGGGTGATCTTGTCCGCGTACATGAAGACCTGGCCGGAGACGTTTCGGGCCGCACGACCGATGGTCTGGATCAGGGAACGGCCGGAGCGCAGGAAGCCTTCCTTGTCGGCGTCGAGGATCGCGACCAGCGAGACCTCGGGCAGGTCCAGGCCTTCCCGGAGCAGGTTGATGCCGACGAGAACGTCGTACTCCCCCATCCGGAGCTCGCGGAGCAGCTCGACCCGGCGCAGGGTGTCGACCTCGCTGTGCAGATACCTGGTCCGGATGCCCATCTCCAGCAGGTAGTCGGTCAGGTCCTCGGACATCTTCTTGGTCAGCGTGGTGACCAGGACCCGCTCGTCGCGCTCGACCCGGAGCCGGATCTCGTGGATCAGGTCGTCGATCTGGCCCTTGGTGGGCTTCACGATCACCTCGGGGTCGATCAGACCCGTCGGGCGGATGATCTGCTCGACGAAGCCGTCGGACTTGTCCTGCTCGTACTGCCCCGGGGTCGCGGACAGGTAGACGGTCTGGCCGATCCGCTCCAGGAACTCCTCCCAGCGCAGCGGCCGGTTGTCCATCGCCGACGGCAGCCGGAAGCCATGCTCGACCAGGGTCCGCTTGCGCGACATGTCGCCCTCGTACATCCCGCCGATCTGCGGGACCGTCACGTGCGACTCGTCGATGACGAGCAGGAAGTCCTCCGGGAAGTAGTCGAGCAGACAGTGCGGCGCCGTCCCGGCCTCGCGGCCGTCGGTGTGCCGGGAGTAGTTCTCGATCCCCGAGCAGGTGCCGATCTGGCGCATCATCTCGATGTCGTACGTCGTGCGCATCCGCAGCCGCTGAGCCTCCAGCAACTGACCGCCGCGCTCGAGCTCGGCCAGCCGCTCGGCCAGCTCGGCCTCGATCGAGTTGATCGCGCGCTCCATCTTCTCCGGCGCGGTCACGTAGTGCGTCGCGGCGCCGATGTAGAGCTCGGTCTCCTCGCTGAGCACCTCGCCGGTGAGCGGGTGCAGCGTCATCAGCCGCTCGATCTCGTCACCGAAGAACTCCACCCGGACGGCGAGCTCCTGGTAGACCGGGAAGACCTCGAGCGTGTCGCCGCGGACCCGGAAGGTGCCGCGGGTGCCGGCCAGGTCGTTGCGCGCGTACTGCACGCCGACCAGCTTGCGGAGCAGACCGTCGCGGTCCATCTCGTCGCCGACCTTCACGTGGATCATCCGGTTCAGGTACTCGTCGGCGGAGCCCAGGCCGTAGATACAGGAGACGGTCGCCACCACGATCACGTCGCGCCGGGTCAGCAGCGACCAGGTCGCCGAGTGCCGCAGCCGCTCGACCTCCTCGTTGATCGAGGAGTCCTTCTCGATGTAGGTGTCCGTCTGCGGGACATACGCCTCGGGCTGGTAGTAGTCGTAGTACGAGACGAAGTACTCGACGGCGTTCTCGGGGAAGAAGTGCCGGAGCTCGGTCGCGAACTGCGCGGCCAGCGTCTTGTTCGGCTGCAGGATCAGCATCGGGCGCTGGATCTTCTCGGCCAGCCAGGCGATCGTCGCCGTCTTACCGGTACCCGTGGCGCCCAGCAGGACGACGTCCTGCTCGCCGGAGTTGATCCGCCGCTCGAGCTCGGCGATCGCGGCCGGCTGGTCACCGGCCGGCTCGAAGTCGGACACCACCTTGAGCGGCGCCACCATACGCTGGAGATCCGTGACCTGTCTCATGTCACCAAAGGTACGTGGCGCCGCCGACAAAAACTGAAAGCGCAGGTCAGAAGCTCTTTTCCACGCTTTCGTTCATCGACTTGAGGTTGTCCTTGCGGCGCTCGTACACCCGCGTCTCCAGCCCGACGTCGGTCGCCGTGATCCGGTCCCACTTGTCCGAGTACGCCGTGACGAAGCCCTGGTAATCGATCAGCCCGTTCTTGGCGGTCTTGATCTTGGCGGTGTAGTTCAGCCGGTAGCAGGCCTTGATCGCCTCGTTGGCCGGCTTGCAGACCTCACCCTTGCCGATCACCACGTTCTGCATCCCGTTCGACTCCACGTCGACCAGGTGCTCGGCGAACCCCTTCGCGTCGTACAGCTCGGTCTGCCGGACCCAGAAGTACCCGTCGATCAGGCCGCGGACGTTGAACTGCTGCAGGATGTAGTTCTTGCCCGACTTCGACCTCGGGTCCGGCAGCCAGCCCTTGGCCGGGGTGAACCAGATCCCGCGGCCGACCTCGACGCCGACGTCGTTCGGGCCCTTGGAGTCGTCCGGCTTCGAACCCGCCGGCGGCGTGTAGAGCGTGCCCGGGGCGTCCGGGGTCTGAGCCGCGACCGGCTGCTTCTCGTCGCCGCCACCGGTCACCAGCAGAACGACGCCGACCGCGACCAGCACGATCGCGAGGACCGCGCAGCCGATGATGATCAGCTGCGAGCGGTTCGACTTGGCCGGCCGGCCCTGCGGCCGGATCGGACCAGGGCCCCAGCCGCCGGGACCGGCCGGTCCGGCGCCACCGGGGCCCGTTCCCCAGCCACCGGGTGCGGCGGCGGGCGGCGGGCCCGGAGGTGGTCCGTACTGCTGACTCATAGCTGTTCCTCGTGGTGTCGGGGGCTCGTCACAAGACCGGGGTGGTGGGGCGGGGAAGGTTTCAGAAACTGTCGAGAACCGACGTCTTCATCTGGGCGGCGTCCGCCTCGGCCTTCGGCGCGAAGTCGGTCCGGGTCCGGAAGTCCACCGCGGTGGCGACCTTGTCCTTGCGCAGGTAGACCTCCACGTAGCCCTGGACCGCGACGTCCGCACCGGCCTTGTCCTTGGCCGTGGAGGTGTAGCTCATCGCGATGCACTCCTCCAGGACGTCCTTGGGGCACGGCAGGTTCCGCTCGTCGCCGAGTTTGGCGATCTCGTTCTCGGTCTCGCCCTCGACGATCGCGAGCAGATAGGCCTTCGCCGTCACGTTCTCCTTCTGGCGGACCCAGAAGAACGCGCGGGCCTCGCCGTTCGGCGCGTAGGTGACGAGTTCCTTGCCCTGCTTCTCGGTCTCCAGCACGCTCCACCCCGGCACCGGTACGACGGAGACGCCGTACGCGACCGGGATCGCGCCGGCCGGCGGCGTGTACGGCGTCGTCGGCGTGGCACTCGGAGTCGTCGACGGACCGGGGCCCGGGTCGGCGCCTTTGTCGTCGCCACCGGACAGCAGCACGAGCGCGACCGCGACCAGCACGACCACGATCAGGCCGGCGCCGATCGGCAGCAGCACCGGCGGGAGCTTCGGCCGCTTCTTCTCGGGCACCGGCCGGCGCAGCGACGGCGGCCCGACCTTGTCACCCCACGCGGACGACGTCTGCGTCGCCGGACCACCGGGAGCCTGCTCGGCGGGCGGGACCTCGAGGTTCCACGGGGACGGCGGCAGCGCCGGAGCAGGCGCTGCCGCGGGGTCCTCGCCGGGGCCGGGTTTGCTCACCCACGGGTTGCTGTCCCCGGCCCCTTTGTCACGTTTGCCGCTCACTGGCTCTTGAGCACCGACTGCAGCATCGCGGTGCTGTCCGGCTGGGCGGTCGAGGCCTTGTCCTTACGGGCCAGCACCCGGACCAGCGTGATGACGCCGTCGTTGCGCTCGATCACGCCGACGTACCCGACGACCTCGGTGCTGCCCTGCTGACCGGCCGACAGACCGGAGTAGGACTGCGTGATCGCGACCTTGACCGGGGTCTTGTCGTTCGGGCCCGGGGTGACCCGGATCGGGTCCTTGGACTTCACCGAGGTGAGGCTCTTGGTCTCGGCGGTCAGCAGCTTCGGCAGGACGGTGTCGGCCGTCTCGCCCTGCGCCTTGAACACCTGGACCATGAAGTAGGCCTCACCCGACTTGAGCAGGTAGACGCCCTTGAAGTCCTTCAGCTCCTTGCGGACGTAGCCGGACGCCGGCTTCACGAAGACGCCTTCACCGACCTCGATGCCCTCGTCGGCGGCCGGCTGGTTGGTGCCGTCACCACCGCCACCGGTCGTCGGCGGCGGCGGCTGGACCTGCTTCTTGTCGTCCCCGCCGAAGATCAGCGCGAGCACGATGCCGATCACCGCGACGACGACCAGACCGCCACCGGCCAGGTACAGGATCTTGTTGCTGCCCTTGCCGCGCGGCGCACCGCCGCCGTACTGCGGCTGACCGGGGTAGCCCTGCTGCGGGAACTGCTGCTGCCCGGGGAACCCCTGCTGCTGACCCGGGTAGGGCTGACCCTGCGGCTGCCCGTACGGCGGTTGTCCCGGCTGCTGGCCGTATCCCGGCGGAGGACCCTGCGGCGGCTGGCCGTAACCAGGCGGCGGACCCTGCGGCGGCTGCTGCCCGTAACCGGGCGGAGGACCCTGCGGCGGCTGCTGCGGCTGGCCATACCCAGGAGGCGGACCCTGCGGAGGCGGACCGTACCCAGGAGGCGGAGCCTGCGGCGGCTGACCCTGCGGGCCGTAGCCCGGCGGCGGACCCTGCGGCGGCCGACCCTGCGGCGGCTGAGGCTGGCCGTACGGAGGTTGCTGGTTGCTCATGCCTGCGTCTCCCCAGTCGTCGCGTCGTACCCACTGGCCGTCGCCGCGGTCACACCACGGGCCGACTTCGGCACCGAGCGGACCGAGTTGCCACAGGCGGAGCAGAAGTCCGAGTGCGGCAGCAGCGGCATCTCACAGCGGGAGCAGAAGGCCTGGTCGCCGGAGGCGTGGTTGGAACCACCGCGCGCGGCGGACTCCAGTGCGGCCTCGAGCAGGCCCTTGTGCAGCACGGTCCGGACCCGGATGATCAGCGCGCCCAGGATCAGCAAGCCCCAGACGGCACCGAGCACGGCGCCGATCGTCGAGCCGTGACCGCCGACGAAGCCGAGCAGGTAGACACCACCCTGGAACAGCGCGTTCACCACGATCGCCTGCAGCAGTCCGGCCACCCAGCGCGGCGTGAAGCCGTCGTACCCGGCGCCGAGGCCGGAGAACTCCGCACCGGCCAGACCGGTCGCGGAACCGTAGATCAGCGGCTTGATGAAACCGTGCAGCACCACGATCGAGATCCAGGTGCCGGCACTGCTGCCCGGACCCGCGAACCCGCCGCTGATCCAGCCCCAGTGCAGAACGAGCGTCTCGAAGCACGCATAGCCGACACCGGCTACGACTCCGAAGGTGAAGCCGTCCATCAGGTCGTCGTACCGCGGCCGTGAGGCCAGGTAGAGCGGACCGAGCTGACGGATCAGCTCCGAGACGACCGGCACCAGCAGGAGCAGGATCAACAGGTCGCGCCCGGACGGGCCGATGTCGTTCGACCCGATGGTGTCGGTGGACAGCGCCATGCTGTCCGACCACAGCCAGGTGAAGACCGCCGCCAGCACGCCGGTCAGCACGAAGGCCGCCGCGACGACCGGGATCGGCTCGTCCTCCCACAGGTTCACGTCGTACAGATAGAGGATGTAGACGATCGGCACCGAGAAGGCCGCCACCATGATCGCCACCGGCAGCGCGCCGAGTGCGGCCGTGATGACGGTCAGCAGCAGCGCGGCTCCGAGGGCGATCTTGTAGGTGGAGGGCTGTTTGCCCGACCCCTGCGGCATGATCGTGGAGACCAGCTTGAACGACGCCACCGGCTCATCCGGCCTCGCCGCGTACGCGTTCTTGCGCTCCGTGTCCCCGGACCGCAGGTCGTTGCCACAGTGATGGCAGAACCGCGAGACCTCGGGGACGTCAGAGTTGCAGCGCGGACACACCACGCCATCCTCCCTACTTCGGGGCTTTCGGACCGGACAGATTGTCGTACAACCGATCCCGGAAACATCATTTACCGCGCAGGGGTCACGCTTTCGTGTCCGGACCGTGCCCTGCGCGCTGCCGCAGAGTGGCCCACACCTCATCCAGCCGGGCATCCAGCTCGGCCAGCGTTCCGGCGTTCTCGACCACCACGTCCGCGACGGCCAGGCGCTGCTCGCGCGTGGCCTGGCTGGCGATCCGCTGCTCCGCCTCGGCGGCCGCCATCTTTCGTTGCCCGGTCAGCCTGTCCAGCTGGATGTCAGCCGGTACGTCGACCACCAGCACCACGTCGAATGTGCCGGCCTGACCGGTCTCGACCAGCAACGGAATGTCGTGCACCACGATCGCGTCGTCCGTCGCCGCCGCCTCGATCTCGGCGGCCCGCGCGCGCACGCGCGGATGGATGATCGCCTCCAGCCGGCGCCGAGCGTCGGCATCACCGAAGACGATCCGCCCGACCGCGGGCCGATCCATCTCGCCCTCGGCGGTCAGCACCTCGGTCCCGAACGCGGCCACCACCTCGGCCAGCCCGTCGGTCCCCTTGGCCACCACTTCGCGCGCCAGCACGTCGGAATCGATCACGATCGCACCCCGCGCCGCCAGCCGCGACGACACCGCACTCTTGCCGGATCCGATTCCGCCGGTCAGTCCAACTCGTAGCACGGGACCTACTATGGCTTATGGGGTGGAGACGACGACGCAAGGACCTCCGAGAGCTGGAACACGTTCGCCTGATGGCGGAAGAGGACGCCATTGTGTTCGGCGAGGAACTGACGCGGTTCGGCGACGCTCACGAACTCGATGCTGATGCCCGGCACGACTATCAGACCGCCTTGGATGCTTACGAAAGCGCCAAGCGGCTCGTCGACAAGCTGCGGACCGTCGAGTCGATCAGCGCAGTGATCGACACGTTGACCGCCGGCCGCTACGCGCTGGCCTGTGCGCGGGCCCGGGTTGACGGGCTTCCACTGCCAGAGCGCCGTACGCCGTGCTTCTTCAACCCGCAGCACGGACCGGCAACGGGAGACGTGGTGTGGACGCCGCGCAGCGGACCGACGCGCAAGGTCCCGGCCTGCGCGCAGGATGCCGCGCGGATCAAGGCCGGTGAGGATCCGCCGGTGCGCATGATCAGGTACGGCGAGCAGCAGGTGCCGGCGTGGGAGGCGGGTGCGCCGAACGAGCCGTACCGGATCGGCTTCTTCACGTCGAGCAGCGCCCGGGCCGTGGTGATCGAGCTGAAGACGCGGCTGAAGGGCGAAGGCGGCGGCGACTGGGGCAACGGCTTCAGCAACTCCAACCGCCGCGGTCCATAACGTGCGAGACCCCCGCACCCCAAGGGGATGCGGGGGTCTCGGCAGAACTACCGAGAGATGATCAGCCCTGGCCGGTCAGCTTCTCACGCAGTGCCTGAAGCGCCTCGTCGGAAGCGAGCGCACCCTCGGCGGGAGCGTCGTCCTTCGGAGCGGCGCTGGTGCTGCCACCGGTGGCCGAGGAGTACGTGGAGGCCTCGCCGGCCTCGACGTCCGCCGTCTTGGCGTCCTCGATCTGCTTCTTGTGGGCCTCCCAGCGCGTGTGGGCCTCGGCGTACTGCCGCTCCCACTCCTCACGCTGAGCATCGAAGCCCTCGAGCCACTCGCCCGTCTCCGGGTCGAAGCCGTCGGGGTAGATGTAGTTGCCCTGCTCGTCGTACGTCGCCGCCATGCCGTAGAGCGTGGGGTCGAAGTCGTCGGAGACCGGGTCGACACCCTCGTTGGCCTGCTTCAGCGACAGCGAGATCCGGCGCCGCTCGAGGTCGATGTCGATGATCTTGACCATCACGTCGTCGTTCACCTGAACGACCTGCTCCGGGATCTCGACGTGACGCTCGGCCAGCTCGGAGATGTGCACCAGACCCTCGATGCCCTCCTCCACGCGGACGAACGCACCGAACGGAACCAGCTTGGTGACCTTGCCGGGCACGATCTGGCCCATCTGGTGGGTCCGGGCGAACTGCTGCCACGGGTCTTCCTGGGTCGCCTTCAGCGACAGCGAGACGCGCTCGCGGTCCATGTCGACGTCCAGCACCTCGACGGTGACCTCCTGGCCGACCTCGACGACCTCGGTCGGGTGGTCGATGTGCTTCCAGGACAGCTC
Source organism: Kribbella sp. NPDC005582 (assembly GCF_040605415.1). Classification (NCBI taxonomy): domain Bacteria; kingdom Bacillati; phylum Actinomycetota; class Actinomycetes; order Propionibacteriales; family Kribbellaceae; genus Kribbella; species Kribbella sp. NPDC005582. The sequence continues at coordinate 196,923 of NZ_JBEXCU010000006.1, read as the reverse complement.
CGAGACGTGCACCAGACCGTCGACGCCGCCGAGGTCCACGAACGCACCGAAGTTGACGATCGAGGAGACGACACCCTTGCGGATCTGGCCCTTCTGCAGCTGGGTGAGGAAGTTCATCCGCACCTCGGACTGCGTCTGCTCGAGCCAGGCGCGACGCGACAGGACCACGTTGTTGCGGTTCTTGTCGAGCTCGATGATCTTGGCCTCGATCTCCTGGCCGACGTACGGCTGGAGGTCGCGGACGCGACGCATCTCGACGAGCGAGGCCGGCAGGAAGCCACGGAGGCCGATGTCCAGGATGAGACCACCCTTGACGACCTCGATGACGGTACCGGTGACGACGCCGTCTTCTTCCTTTATCTTCTCGATCGTGCCCCAGGCCTTCTCGTACTGGGCGCGCTTCTTCGAGAGGATCAGGCGGCCTTCTTTGTCCTCCTTCTGGAGAACCAGGGCCTCGACGTGGTCGCCGACGTTGACGACCTCGTTCGGGTCGACGTCGTGCTTGATCGACAGCTCGCGGGAGGGGATCACGCCTTCGGTCTTGTAACCGATGTCGAGGAGGACCTCGTCCCGGTCGACCTTGACGATGGTGCCCTCAACGATGTCGCCGTCGTTGAAGTACTTGATGGTCAGATCGATCGCCGCGAGGAAGTCTTCCTCCGACCCGATGTCATTGACCGCTACCTGCGGGGTGCTGCGAACTGCGGGGTCGAGAGGTGCCTCGATGCTGGCCGTCATGTGGTGGGTTGCTCCGTGGACTGGTGGTCTCGTCAGGTTGCGTCATGAGCCGTTGGATCGCATCACACCGCTGGACTGCCTGAAGAGCACAGATTCACCACCGACAAGCTGCGAGCACGAGCCTGCTCCGTCCGAGGTCGCGCAGGCTCATAGCGCATCTCACAGAATACCGGTCTTGACGGAGGCAACACAACCTGGGGCACCCGGTAGGCACCGGCTGCCCGCCGAGGTGTCCCGACGTGCCACTCAGCTCAATCTACGACGTCCAGGTCAGGACGGCCGCCGGAGAGCTCTCGCGTGTCCGCCATCCGGGCGACGAGCGCCGCCGCGGCGGCCGCCACCGGGTTCTGATCGGCCCGGGCGGCGAGGTCGAGCAGCGCCCACAGATCAGCCGCCCGGCCGCGCTCCACGAGCGGTCCGGGCAGCCTCGGCCGCAGGACATCCAGTACGGCGCCCGCCAGCACCGGGTCGGTCTCGAACCGCAGGAGGTTACCGAGATCGGCGTACGGCGATCCGGCGTGCGCGAACTCCCAGTCGATCAGCCCGGTGATGCGAACCGTCTCGGGGTCGATCAGCAGGTTCTTGGGGTTGAAATCGCTGTGCACCAGACAGAACCGATCGACGTCGGCCAGCAGGCCCTCGGCCTGGTCCACGATCTCCCACGGGATCTGCAGGCCCAGCTCGGCGGCGAACTGCTCCAGGTCACCAACACCGAACGGCTCGACCGTCAGGTCGCCGCCGCGGAACAGGCCGGCGGTCAGGTACGGCATCCCGCTCAGCCGGGCCAGCAGCTCCCCGAGCTGCGCTCCGACCTTCCGCCGCTCGTCGGGACCGGCCGTCTCCAGGAAGGCCTGCAGGTTCACGCCGGGCAACCGCTCCATCAACAGGTACGGCGGGTCCTCGAACGACCCCTCGCGCTTGAGGTCGAGCACCCGCGGCACCGGCAGCAGTCCACGAACGAGCTGCAGCAGTGCCGCGTCGACGACCGCACGGTCAGGGTCCTTCACGTACAACTTCAGTACGGCGTCCTCGCCGCCTGCCGTCACCGCGAAGGTCTGACCGCCGTACCCACCGGCCAGCGGAACTGCGCTTGCTTCTAGTCCTTCCACCCACCTGATCCTGCCATCGCCGCCCGGACGGCCGGTACGGCGTTGCGCAGGCCGGCGGCGTTCGGGTGCAGCGGGACCAGGCCGTTCGTCGTCACACTCGGGATCAGCCCTTCGATCCACCGCGTCCCGGCGGGCTTGCACATGTCGTGACCGACGCTCGGCGTGGCCAGGTCGACGTACGTCGCGCCGTGCGCGCTCGCTTGTTGCGCCATCCGCAGGTTGAGCCGGGTCAGCGCCGCCTGTAGGTAGTCGGCATCGGTGGGCCAGACCGGCACGACCGGCCAGCAACCGCCCTTCCTGATGCCGGTCGGGTAGCCGACCATCAGGATCTTCGCGTGCGGCGCCCGCTGCCGGATCTGCTCGATCACGGTGCCGTAGGTCGGGGCGAACGCGTCGATCTTCTGCGCCAGCTTGTCCACGCCACCCGAGGTGTTGGTCGCCTTGCAGGACGTTCCGACGCCTGGCGGCAGCAGGTTCACGCACGAGAACGCCAGTCCGACCAGGCCGATGTCGTTGCCGCCGATCCCGACCGAGACCACGGTGGTGTCCGCGCTCAAGGCGTCGTACTGGGGTGCGGCCTGGCCGAGGACGATGCCGGGCTGGGGGTTCGCGAAGTGCGTCGTCGTCGCGCCTCCGCAGGTGACGTCGCGAAACTTCGCTGGCTTCAGCTCCGCGGCGATCAAAGAGGCGTAGTTGACCGCGGACCGCGCGCAGGTCAGCACCTCCTTGGCCGGCAGCACGAGCGATCCGGCGGCGAACGAGTCGCCCATCGCGACGTACACCATCGGCGCCTCGGAAGCCGACGCCTGAGCAGGAATGAGGGCCCCGGCGAGCAGGCCTGTCGCGGCCAGCGCCGCCACCGTTCGCGCACGTAGTGAGTTCATCTGCATACCGTTAGTAGTGACGAGAGTTCATCTTTTGGCAAGAGCTCGGAACCGTTTGCCTCATTTACGAAACTGCAGTAGCGTAAATGGCATGGCGCAGCGAGGACGTCCCCGGGACACCGCGATCGAAGGCAGGCTGCTGGCCGCCGCGGCCGAAGAGCTGCGGCACGGCGGGTACGACGGACTGTCGATCGACCGGGTCGCGGACCGGGCCGGCGTCGCCAAGACCACGCTGTACCGGCGCTGGGCCTCGAAGGCCGAGCTCGTGGTCGCGCTGATCGGCGCCATGCGCGAGGAGGTTCCGTTCGAGCCGTCCGGCGATCCGCGGGCCGACCTGACTCGTCTGGTCAGCACGATCGCCGCCGGACTGGCCTCGACGCCGACCAGCCTGGTCGCCGACCTGGCGGCCGCGGCGGCCCGTGATCCACGCGTCGGCGAGAGCGTCCGTGCGCTCTGGTCGGAGCGCCATCGAGCCGTCACCGCTGTCGTCGCGAAGGCGCAGCAGGCCGGAGTGGTGCTCGACCACGTCGCACCGGCCGTGCTGGTCGACCAATTGGTCGGCCCGCTCTACTACCGGCTCCTCGTCACCGGTGAGCCATTAACCCCTGACTACGCCCGGACGCTCGTCGTGAGCGTCCTAGGACCTGAGGAGTCCCTATGAAACGCCGCCTGCTGATCGGCCTCGGCGCCTTCGTCCTGCTGCTCGTCGGCTACACCACCTACTCGATCGTCCGGCCGACGACGCTGCGCACCGAGATCGAGATCAACGCCTCCCCCGACCAGGTCTGGACGGTGCTGACCGACCGCGCGAACTACCCGGCCTGGAACCCGTTCATCGTCTCCTCGACCGGCGAGCTCACCGTCGGCGCGAAGATCACCAACGTCCTGCGCGACACCAAGGGTGCGGAGACGACCTTCACGCCGAAGCTGCTGGCCGTGCAGCCCGGCCGTGAGCTGCGCTGGATCGGCCGGCTCGGGTTCGGCGGCGTCTTCGACGGCGAGCACAGCTTCCGGATCGAGGCCCTGCCGGACGGCCGGTCCAAGCTGATCCAGGAAGAGGTCTTCCGCGGCGCGGTGGTTCCGTTCACCGCCGGGATGCTGCGCGACACGATCGAGCCACAGTTCCGCGCGATGAACCAGGCGATCGCGACGCGGGCGGCCACCGCTCGCTAGGGTGACCGGCGTGGTTGAGCCGCAACGTATTGAGCTGACCGAGGCCGAGAGCTCGCAGGCCAGCCGCACCTACTGGAACTCCGCCGCCGCCGAGTACCTCACCGACCATGGCGAGTTCCTCGGCGACGACCGGTTCATCTGGGGTCCCGAAGGCGTCGACGAGGAGAGCGCCCAGCTGCTCGGACCGGTCCGCGGCAAGCGCATCCTCGAGGTCGGCTGCGGCGCGGCCCAGTGCTCGCGCTGGCTCGTCGGTCAGGGCGCGGATGTCGCTGCCTTCGACATCTCGCTGGAGCAACTGCGGATCTCCCGGCAGCTCGACGCCCGCACCGGTACAGCCGTCCGGACAGTCGCCGCGGACGCGACCGCGCTTCCTTATCCGAGCAACACGTTCGACATCGTCTGCTCGGCCTTCGGCGCGCTGCCGTTCGTGGCCGACGCCGGGACCGCGCTGCGCGAGATCGCCCGGACGCTCAAGCCTGGTGGGTTGCTGGTCTTCTCGGTGACCCACCCGTTCCGCTGGACGATGCCGGACGATCCGTCCGCCGCCGGTCTGCGGATCGACAAGTCCTACTTCGACCGCACGCCGTACGTCGAGGTCGACGACGCCGGTACGCCGATCTACGTCGAACACCACCGCACGATCGGCGACTGGATCCGCGCGCTGACCGAGTCCGGCTTCGCCATCGACGACCTGTTCGAGCCGGAGTGGCCGGCCGGTCACACGCTCGTCTGGGGTGGCTGGGGACCGCATCGCGGCCGCTACGTCCCCGGTACGGCGATCTGGTCGGCCCGCAAGGAGGGGTTGGGATGACGCGGCACAGGTTTCCCGCACTGGACGGTCTGCGTGTTCTGGCCGCGCTGGCGATGCTGACCGCACAGGTCGCCCTGCACAGTGACGCCGGTGCCCTCTCCGGTCTGCTGTCCCGGCTGGACGTTGGCGCCGCGGTGTTCTGCGCGATCTCCGGCTTCCTGCTCTACCGGCCGCATGTGGTCGCGTGGTTCGAAGGCACCACACCACCTTTGACACTGCCGTACCTGCGCAACCGGGCGCTGCGGATCGTGCCTGTGCTGTGGGTCGCCGTACTGCTGGCTGTGGTGCTGCTGCACTCGGCGGACTGGTTGACCTACCTGCAGCACGCCACCCTCACCCAGGTCTACTTCGAAGGCGAGCCCGCTGCCGGTCTGACGCAGCTGTGGCGCCTGTCGGCGATAGCTGCGTTCTACGTGCTGCTGCCGGCACTGGCGAAGCTTCTGACCGGATACGAGCGTCCAACTCGACGCAGTGTCCGCTGGCGGCTCAGTGTCCTCGCGGCGCTGACCGTGGTCGGCCCGGCCTGGCTAACTGTGATGACCGCGACGCATCACCCGAACGCCGGCCTCTGGCTGCCCGGCTACATCGGCTGGTTCGCCGTCGGCATGGGCTTGGCGCTCTGGCAGGTCGCCCGCAGTACCGGCCGGCTCGGCGCCTCGGCACTGGACATCCTCACCAAGATCCCCGGAACGGTCTGGGGTATCGCCGCCGCGCTCTTGCTGCTCGCCGCGACCCCGCTAGCCGGTCCGTACGACTTGGCGACCGCCACACCCGGGCAGGCTGCGGTCAAGAGCTTGCTCTACACAGCTATCGCAGCGTGTGTGCTGTTCCCGGCGTTGGCGCCCAGCGAACGCACCGCTCAGTACCTGGGTGGCAGACCGGCTCGACTGGCCAGCAACCTCACGTACGGCGTCTTCGCCTACCAGGTCGTCGCGCTGACACTGCTAGCGCGCATCAGCACGCAGTTCGTGTTTCTGTTCGCTACGACGCTGGTCGCGTCCATCGGGCTCGCTGCAGCCAGCTTCTACACCATGGAGCGGCCTTTAGCTGGTGTCCGGAGCGGCGGGTCCGGCGCCGGTAGAACAGCGCCATCGCCATCACCGCAAGCACTGCAAGCGAGCCGACCAGGAGGCCGGCCCGATACGCCCGGTCCGGCATGAAGCGTGCGTTGACCAACTGCTCTTCGCCTGCGGGCAGCACCCAGCCCTGCTGCCACCCGGCGACGCGGATCGGCGCCAGCTTGCGCCCGCTGCCGTCGTACGCGACCCAGCCCTTGCTGTAGTTCTGCGCGACGGTCACCACCGACTGCTTGCTCGAGGCGGGGACCTCGAGGGTCAGCGCGGCCGGGTTCGACCGCCACACGTTGACACCCTGCACCGGAGTGACGGAGACGTCGCCGAAGCCTGCCTTCGTCAGCGTGGCCTCGGTCGGGACCAGACCGCCGTTCGTCAGCACATCGACCTCGTGCCGGCCGGCCTGCAGGACGACGGGACCTGAGTCGCAGCTGGTGAAGCTGACCGGTCGCCGCTGCAAGAGGTCCCGCATCGTGGCGGTCACTCGGGTCATGGTCGGCTTGCCGTCCACCTTGACGACCGGTCCGGAGCCACAGGACTCCCCCACCCCGGAGTCCAGTCGCAGAGCCTGCCGCAGTTCGTCGGCGCCGACCACGCGGATCTCCGAGACCGCTACCGGGTTCACGAACCGCACCTCAACGGTTCGTGCGAGCTGCTCTCCGAACCGCACATAACCGTCTGCATCGAGCTTGTGAGCCGTGGCCGGACCGCCGTCGAGGCTGAGCGTGACCTCTGTGGGCGCTCCTGATGCGAGCGCCGAATCAGTCCGGAACTGCAGACCGCTGAGCTTCCGGGCGGTCGGCAAGGTCAGGGTGAGACTCGGGTCGCGGTCGGCAGCGTCTGCGACCCAAGTGGTGGTGATGTCCTGGTCGACGACCGCAGCCGGCCGTCCTTCAGGCGCTGCGACTGCACGCGACGAGGCGCTGACCCCGATCGGGCCTGACAACAGCCGCTCGAGCGCAGGTCCGTCCTGCGGCAGCGCCATACCCTTCAACTCGTACGACGCGGTCTGCGGCAGGTCCACGGTCCGCAGCAGCCCACCCGGTTCGTCGGCGTCGCGCGCCGTACTCGGCCGGCACTGCGACCGACTGGCCACATGCAGGCAGGCGGAGCGTCCGATCTGCGGGTTCCTGAACACGAGAGCACTCGGCTGTCGGCCCGCGGGCGGCAGCTCCACGCGCTCGGCCCGGCTCCCCGCCGGCTGGTCCACGCCGAGCTGTCGACGCTCCAGCCCGTCGGTCTGGATCAACGGCAGCAGTCCCTGCCCGCTGCTCACATCGGCGGCGGTGACTGCCTCCCGGTCACCACCCAGCGCCGAGAGCACAGCCGGTACGTCGCTTGTGGCCCCACGCACCTCGACGAAACGCGACTCCGGAATCAGCCGGGCGACGTTCGCGCTGCCGACGTCGTAGATCTCCACACTGGGGTACTCGCCGACCGTCGGACCAAAGTGCGCGACACGCTTCAGTCCTGCCTCGTCCAGCGTCTCGTGGACCGCGGCAGCAGGCGGTACGTCGGCCGCCCGGTCATTGCGAAGGACGACGTACCGGACGCCGGCGTGGGCGAGGGCCTGCGGCAGCGTGCGGTCGCCGACGCCGGATGCGAGGCGGCGCTCGATCTCATCGTCCAGCCAGCTCGGATGCGCGGTCGGGAGGACGAGCACGTTGCCGCTCGTGTTCTGCTTGTCGACCCACGGACGCCACTGCGCGGCGTCCAGGTCATCTGTCTCGCCCCGAGGCTGCGCCAGCGCGGCCGAGCGATCCGCCGGGGTGCCGTAGTGGAAGACCAGTAGTAGCGGTACGAGCCACCAGACCGACACGGCCAGTACGCAGCCGATCCAGCCCGCGGCGACCTTGAGCGTCCAGCGATCACGACGCCGCGTGAGCAACCAGACGATCGGCAGGATGAGCGTCAGTCCGGCGGCCAGTGGGTCCGCACCGCCGATCAGTGCGAACGCCATGGCCGACCAGCCGACGCGCCACCAGCCGGACCGCGCCCGCGGCGTCACCAGCGGCAGTAGCACCCAGGGGGCCATGGCCAGCGGCCAGACCTCCGCCGAGCTGATCGACATCCCGCTGAGGAGCAGCGGGCTGGCGCCGTACAGGAGTGCGACCGCGAAGCGGGTCCAGGGCACGCCGTACCGCCAGGCGTTGGCCAGCTTCCAGACGCCGAGGAACGCAACGCACAGCACCACGCACCACCAGAGGCGTTGCGCCACCCACTCGGGCATCGACAGCGCGTGCATCAGCCACTGGAACGGGCCGATCGGCAGCAGGTAGCCGAAGGACTGGCTCTGCAGTTGTCCCAGCGCGCTGTCCGGGTCCCACAGGTGCAGGGAACCCCGCAGCAACGCACTCGGATCGTCGAGCCGCGAGCCGGGCGCGACCGGTCCCGGCGCCCGCTGAAAACAAAGTGCCGACAGCAACAGACAGCCCAGCACGAGCCTCGCTCGCCAGACCACCTGCTCGGACGTTCCTGCCTTCAGCACAGGCGGACCTTAACGGATCACGAGCGCGCAATCGCCGGGCGTGGCCATAGTGATATCGAACTCCCAGCGCCGTACGGTGAACGCGATGAATTCCGTCACAGAGCCGCGGCTCAGCTTCCTGCGCAGTGCCACCGTGGTCGCGGTCGGCATGGCGATCATGAACGTCGCCGCCTACGGCTTCACGCTGATCGGGACGCACCGGCTCGTCCCGGAGCAGTTCGGGGCGATCACCGCACTGCTCGGGCTGCTGCTGATCGGCAATGTCGCGTCCCTCGGGCTCCAGGCCACCGGCGCGCGCCGGCTGGCCACGCACACCGACGACGGCTCGCTGGCGCACTCGATACTCCTGGCCGGACGCCGGACCGCGATTGCTTTGATGGTGCTCTGTCTGCTCGCGACGCCGCTCATCAGGTGGCTGCTGCACATCGACTCGGTGGTCGCCGTGCTCCTGCTCGCACCGACGCTCGGTGGGCTGACCCTGATGGGCGCCCAACTCGGCATCCTCCAGGGCACCCAGCGCTGGACCGCGCTGGCGTCGGTCTATACCTCGCTCGGACTCGCCCGACTGGTCCTCGGAGGCGGCGCACTCCTCGTGCATCCGTCACTCGAGTGGGCGATGGCCGGGCTCGCGCTGGCCGCCGTCGTACCTCCCGTCCTGGGCAGCCGCTATGTGCGGAAAGCCAGTGGCGGCACCCGTGCCCTCACCAACAGCCTCCTGCGGGAGACCGCGCACGGCACGCACACCCTGCTCGCGTTCTTCGTGATCGCGAACGCCGACGTACTGCTGGCGCGCAGCCTGCTCGACGGCCGGCACAGCGGCTACTACGCCGCCGGAGTGATCGTGGCGAAGGCCTGCCTGTTCCTCCCGCAGTTCGTGATCGTCATCGTCTTCCCGTCGCTCGCCAGCTCCCCCGGCGACACGGCCAAGCTCCGCCGCGCGATCCTCGCGGTGGCCGGGCTCGGCGTCTGCACAGTCGTCGGCACACTGGTCCTGCCGGACCTGGTCGTCACCGTCATCGGCGGCCCCGAGAAGTACTCCGCCCTCGGGCCCTACACCTGGATGTTCGCGATCGCCGGCTCGGCCTACGCCGTACTGCAGATGGTCGTGTACGCCGCCATCGCGCAACAGGAGAAGCGCGCCGCATTGGCGATCTGGGCCGGCCTGATGGTCCTCGCGGTGACCGCCGCACTCGTCCTCGCCGAAGGCATGACCGGCGTCAAAACCCTCGTGGCCCTGACCAGCGGCTGCGCGCTCGTCCTGTCGGTCGCCCTGGCCGCGGGCCTGCACCGCGGGCAGCGCCCGGCCGGCGTCCAGGAGACCGGCCAGGCGCTCACGCCCTCACCAGAGGCTTGATTTCGCGAACTTGCGGGCCAGGGTGTTGGCGAGGACCAGCAGCACCAGGCCGATGACGGATCGGAAGAGCCCGATCGCGGCGGCGTAGCTGAACTGCGGGACCTGGGAGGCGAAGCCGAGCTTGTAGACGTAGGTGTCGAGCACCTCCGACGTCTGCAGGTTCAGCGTGTTCTGCAGTAGCAGGACCTTTTCGAAGCCGGCGGTCATGATCGTGCCGATGTTGAGGATCATCAGGATCACCGCCACCGGCCGGATCGCCGGGAGGTCGATGTGCCAGACGCGGCGCAGCCTGGACGCGCCGTCGACGATCGCCGCCTCGTGCAGCTCCGGGGAGACGCTGGTCAGCGCGGCCAGGTAGATGATCGCCGAGAAGCCCATCGTCTGCCACGAGCTGGACCAGACGTACAGGTGCCGGAAGTAGTCCGGGTTGCTCAGTACGTCGATCGGCCCGGCCCCGAAGAGGCCGAGGAGCTGGGTCAGGACGCCGGTGTTCGGGTCGACGAGGACCACGATGATGCCGACCACGACCACGGTGGAGATGAAGTGCGGTGCGTAGGTGATCAGCTGCACGGAGCGGCGGTACCACTTGCGGCGGGCCATGTTCAGGCCGAGGGCGAGCAGGATCGGCGGCCAGAACGTGGCGAACAGCTCGTAGACCTGTAGCACCAGCGTGTTCTTGATCAGTCGCCCGAACTGGTACGACTCCACGAACCGCTCGAAGTGCTTGAACCCGACCCAGCGACTGCCCAGGATGCCGTCCACGACGTTGTAGTCCTTGAACGCGATGATCGCGCCGTACATCGGCCAGTAGGCGAAGATCGCCAGCCAGACCAGCGGAATCGCCAGCATCGCGTAGAGCTGCCAGTTGCGCCGCATCCGCGTCCCCAGCCCGACCGCCTGCTTCCGCGGCCGGGCACCGGCGCGGGCCGGCGTCCGTCGTACCAAGGTGTCGGTAGCCATGACGTCAACCCTTCAGTGAGCCGACCATGGCCCCCTTGACGAAGTGCTTCTGCACGAAGGGGTAGATCAGCAGTGGCGGAATGGTGGCGATCACGATCAGCGAGTACTTGAGCTGCTCCTGGAGTTCCTTCATCCGGATCAGCTCGGCGGTGTCGCGGACCTGGGACGGGTCGAACTGGTTCTGCAGCAGGATCTGGCGCAGCACCAGCTGCAGCGGGAACAGGTGCTCGTTGGTCAGGTAGATCAGCGCGCTGAACCACGAGTTCCACTGGGCGACGGCGTAGAAGAGCAGATTGACCGCGATGATCGGTTTGCTCAGCGGCAGTACGACGCGCCAGAAGAAGCCGAAGTCGGTGCAGCCGTCGACCTTCGCCGCCTCGACCAGCTCCTCGGGGATCGTGGACTGGAAGAAGGTCCGGGTGATGATCATGTTCCAGACCGCCAGCGCGGCCGGCAGGATGATCGCCCACCGCGTGTTCAGCAGGCCGAGCCGATCGACCACCAGGTACGACGGGATCAGGCCGCCGGAGAACATCATCGTGAAGACGAACAGCGCCATGATCAGGCCCTTGCCCGGCAATCCCTTGCGGGACAGCGGGTACGCCGCGAACAGGGTCAGCACCGTCGCGAGCAGCGCCCCGCCGACGGCGTAGAGGACGGAGTTCGAGAAGCCGCTGACGATCGAGTCGTAGTCGAAGACGGCCTTGAACGACTCGATGCTCAGGCCGACCGGCCAGAGCCAGACCTTGCCGGAGACAACGTTCTTCGGATCGCTCAGCGAGGCGCTCGCCACGTAGACGAGCGGGTAGAGGACGGCCAGCGTGAACAGGCCGAGCGCGGTGTAGTTGCAGATCATCACGATCCGGTCGGCCCGGGTCTCCTGCACCGGGGCGGGTGCGCTCACGGTCTCGGTTGCCACGGTCATCACCCCTGGTAGGTCTCGTAGGCGGCTTGCTGGATCTCCAGGTACGGATTCAGCCCGATCGCGGCGATCCGCGCCTTGTAGTCGTTCCACTGCCCGTCGTCGGACGGGTCGAGCCGGCCGGTGACGAACTTGGCCAGCGACGTGGTCACCTCGGTCTTGAGGTTCAGCCCGATCTCGGCGTCCAGCGCGGCCTGGTCGGCCTCGAGCGTGACCGGCGGGAACTGCTGCTCCATCGGCTGCCGGTGCGGGAACAGGTGGTCCCGGGTCTGCTCGTACAGCGGCGACTCGAACGTCGGCTTCTTCGGGTCCACCCGCTCGGCCAGGCGGAAATCGCCGGAGCGGTACATCACGCCGTACTGGTCCCAGGTCTTGCCCTTGGTCTCGTCGGTGTTCCACGAGTCCATGCCGTAGATCGACTGCTTGCCGTTGATGCCCTTGTCACCCTTGGCCGACCAGCGGAAGTCCGGGCCGGCGTACGAGCGCAGGATGACCTCGAGATCGAGCTGGTAGTCGGCCCAGCGGACCAGCAGGTCGGGGCGCCGGCACTTGCGCGTCACGACCAGGGTGGAGACCTCGAGGCCGACCTTGAGGTAGTCCCACGGCGCGACCTGTACGCCGTTCGGCCCCTTCAGCGGGTCCATCGTCTGGTACTGGTGCCAGCGCGCGTCGGGGTCGACAAGGTCGAGCGTCATCAGCGTGCCCCAGTAGTACACGCGGGCGCCGCCGAGGACCGGCGTACCGGGGTTGTCGCCGTACCGCTTGATCTGGTCCTCGGTCGCGGTGAAGATGTCGCGCGCCAGCAGGCCGTCGGCGTACAGGCCGTGCAGGTACTTCAGGCCCTCGCGCCACTCGTCCTTGACGTAGTTGGCCTCGACCTTGCCGTCGTTGACGGCCAGCCACGGGTCGCCTGCGTTGTAGAGGAACGAGTTCATGAAGAACGTGTCCAGCGGCGCGTCCTTGTAGCCGCCGAACGGGATCGTCTTGCCACCGCCGGCGAGGTCGGCCTTCTTGAACGCCTGCAGTACTTCGCGGAATTCATCGGTGGTCTGTGGCATCGCGAGCCCGACCTTGCGCAGCCACTCGGTGTTCAGCAGGGCGCGGCCGTTGGAGGCGCGGCAGTGGTAGCAGTCGTTGATGTCGGGGAAGCTGTAGATGCCGCGGTCCGGCGAGACCATCAGCTTCGGCGCTTCCGGGTAGTCCTTCATCGCGAGCTGGAGGTTCGGCGCGTAGCGCTCCAGGTACGGATTGAGGTCGACGAAGAGGTTCTGGGTTCCGTACAGGTAGAGCTGCGAGCGGGTGAAGGTGATGCCGAGGAACGCGTCCGGGATGTCACCGGCCGCCATCATCGCGTTGATCTTCGTCATCGTCTCCGGGTCGTTGCCCTTGCCGGCCACCTGCCGCCACTGGATCCGGATCCCGGTCTGCTGCTCCATCCAGCGGGTGAACTCGTTCGTCGACCAGTCACCGACCGTCAGGCTCTGCGGAACCACGACGGTGAACGTCACCGGTTCCTTCACGATCGTCTGCTGCCGCCGCGCCTTCGGCCCGACGTACCCGGGCGGGTAGTTCACGCCGGACTTCAGCGGCGCCGGCTCCACGGGCGGCTGGGTCAGGCTCTCCGGCGCGGCGCCCGCCTCCGCCGTACCGGAACTGCACCCGCTCAGCAGGCCACTGCCACCTGCCGCGGCGATCCCCAGAGCCCCCGCGACGAACGACCTTCGCTTCACTGTGCGCATCCCGCCTCCCACTACGGATTGTGAGATATCCGATAGGATCTACGATTGGATGCCCCGCAGGATGGCAGAGATCGGATCTGTCCGAAAGGGGTGAGCGGGCACCGGCTGCAACTTTCCTTCAGAAAGAAAGTCCTCCGCGGATTGGCTAGGCTCGCCCCATGCCCACCCCGAAGTTCATCCTCGAGCTGCGCGCGAAGATCGGTCACGACCCGTTGTGGCTGACCTGCCTGACTGCCGTCGTCCTCGACGACCACGACCAGGTCCTGCTCGTCCGGCGCGCCGACAGCGGCCAGTGGTCACTGGTCGCCGGCATCCTCGAACCCGGCGAACAACCCGCCGTCGCCGTCGTCCGCGAGATCCTCGAAGAGACCGCCGTCGTGGCCGAGGTCGAGCGCCTGCTCAACGTCGAGTCCTTCGAGCCGCACACCTATCCCAACGGCGACCAGGTCCAGTTCCTCGACCTCTGCTTCCGCTGCCGCCCGATCAGCGGCGAGGCGAAGGTCAACGACGACGAGTCCACCGACGTCCGCTGGTGGCCCCTCGACAACCTCCCACCGCTGCGCGACGAAGAGCTCCGCTTTCTGGAGCGGGCCCTCTCCCCTGACCCATTGCCCCACTACGTCACCTGAGCAACGATCTCCTCCAGCACGCGGGACACCTCGTCCGGAGCCGCGCGACCAGCTGGCCGGCACACCGAGATCCGCCGGGTCAGCGGCGGCTCCAACGGCACGGCGACCAGCCCGGCTCGATGGTGCGCCCGCAGCGCCAGCGCGGGCAGGACCGCCGGGCCTTGGCCGGCCGCGACCATCGCCTGCATCACGACATAGTCGTCGGTGTCCTGATGGTGCAGTTCGAGGCGCACCCCCGCGCGCAGGCCGTGCTGCCACAACCGCCGCCGGCAACGGTTGCACCCGGCAACCACCGTGTACTCGCCGAGTCGCGCGACGGCCACCGATGGCATCGAGGCCAGCTCGTGTCCTTCCGGTACGACGAGGACCAGCGCGTCGTCGAGAAGCTGGACCCGATCCACCGGAACCAGCGCGGGCTCATCGTCGAAGACGACCGCGAGATCGGCCTTCCGCTCGGCCAGCATCGCCAGCGCGGCCTCTGGTTCGGCCTGCGTCAGCTGCACCCGGACCGGCGCCACCGCCGATACGGCGTCGACGAGAAAGGTTGCACAGGCCGTTGGAAAAGCAGCCACCCGTACGACGGCGCTGCCCGCCGCACCCAATCGTCGGAGCGTCGCCGCTGCCACCGACTGCGCCGAGGCCAGCATCGCGGTCGCCGCGGCCAGCTCCGCGCCGGCCGCGGTGGGCCGGACCCCACGTCCGTAGCGGATCAGGAGCGCCGTACCGGCTGCTCGCTCCAGCCGTTGGATGTGCTGGCTGATCGCCGGGTGCGTCCAGCCGAGCCGGCGGGCCGCCGCGGACATCGACCCTTCCTCGACCACGACGTGGAAGACCAGCAAGCTGCGGGAATCTGGTTCCAGCTCGGACATGTCACCAATGCTGACAGGTCCGGTCACCAGATCGCTCTTCTGCTACCACCTCAGGCTGGCCATGATCGGATCCATGGAGATCATCGGCGTACTGGGCGGGATGAGCTGGGAATCGACCACGGAGTACCTGCGGTTGCTCAACGAAGGCGTTCGGGAACGCCTCGGTGGCCTGCACTCAGCCCGGCTCCGGGTGGCAACCGTCGACTTCGCGCAGGTCGAACGGTTCCAGGCCACCGGCGACTGGACGGCCGCCGGAGCGCTGCTGGCCCGTGAGGCCGCTGACCTCGAAGCGGCCGGTGCCGCGCTGATCCTGATCGCGACCAACACGATGCACAAGGTGTACGACGTCGTCGCGGCCGCCGTCACCGTGCCGGTCATCCATCTCGGCGATGTGACGGCCGAAGCGGTCCGCCACCAGGGCCTCAGCCGGATCGGCCTGCTCGCAACCCGCTACACGATGGAACAGACCTTCTACACCGACCGGCTCCGCGGTCACGGCGTCCAGACCCTCGTCCCGGACGCCGCCGACCGCGCCGAGGTCCAACGCATCATCTACGACGAGCTGTGCGTCGGCCTCGTCTCGGAGCCCTCGCGGCAATCCCTCATCGAGATCGCCAACAAGCTGGTCGCCCAGGGCGCGGAGGGGATCGTCCTCGGCTGCACCGAACTGGAGCTCAGCCTGACAGCCGCCGACCTGACCGTCCCCGTCTTCCCCACCACCGCCCTGCACTGCGCAGCCGCCCTCGACCGCGCACTGCAGGCCCGGCAAACGCAGCCCTGATCCCCTCGCCCGAAGCCGCGCCAGGCTAGTGGGCGGCTTCGTGCCAGGTGCGGCCTACCCCTACGGAGACGTCCAGCGGGACGTCCATCTCGACGGCGGCGCCCATGTCGCGGCGGACCAGCTCTTCGAGAGCCTCGCGCTCGCCGGGGGCCACTTCGAAGACGAGTTCGTCGTGGACCTGGAGGAGCATGCGGGACTGGAGGCCGGAGGCCTTGAGGGAGGCATCGACCTTGAGCATGGCCATCTTGATGACGTCGGCGGCCGAGCCCTGGATGGGGGCGTTCAGGGCCATCCGCTCGGCCATCTCGCGGCGCTGGCGGTTGTCGCTGGTGAGGTCGGGCAGGTAGCGGCGGCGGCCGAGGATGGTCTCGGTGTAGCCGCTCTTGCCGGCCTCCAGGACGATGCTGCGCAGGTAGTCGCGGACGCCGCCGAAGCCCTCGAAGTACTCGTCCATCAGGCCCTTGGCCTCGTCGACGCCGATCTTCAGCTGCTGACTCAACCCGTACGCCGACAGGCCGTAGGCGAGGCCGTAGTTCATCGCCTTGATCTTGGCGCGCTGCTCCTGGCTGACCTCGGCCGGCTCGACCGAGAAGACGCGGGACGCGGTCACCGAGTGGAAGTCCATCCCGGAGTTGAACGCCGCGATCAGGCCCTCGTCCTTGGAGACGTGGGCCATGATCCGCATCTCGATCTGGCTGTAGTCGGCCGACATCAGCGACTCGTAGCCGTCGCCGACGACGAAGGCCTGCCGGATCCGGCGGCCCTCCTCGGTGCGGATCGGGATGTTCTGCAGGTTCGGGTCGGTGGAGCTGAGCCGGCCGGTGGCGGCGATCGTCTGGTTGAAGGTCGTGTGGATCCGGGCGTCGCGCGGGCTGATCGTCTTCAGCAGGCCCTCGACCGTCTGCCGCAGCCGGGTCGCGTCGCGGTGTGCCAGCAGGTACGCCAGGAACGGGTGCTCGGTCTTCTCGAACAGCGCCTGCAGCGAATCCGCGTCGGTGGTGTAGCCGGTCTTGGTGCGCTTGGTCTTCGGCATCTGCAACTCGTCGAACAGCACGACCTGCAACTGCTTGGGCGAACCGAGGTTGATCTCCTTGCCGATCACCTCGTACGCCGCCGTGGCCGCCTCGCGGACGCCGGTCGCGAACCGCTCTTCCAGCTCCTCGAGATACGGCCGGTCGACCGCGATCCCGTCCCGCTCCAGGCCCGCGATCACGTCGATCAGCGGCAGCTCGACATCCGCGAGCAGCGCCGTACCGGCCTGCTTCTCGAGCTCGGCGTCCAGGGTGTCGGCCAGGTCGGCGATCGCGCGGGCGCGCAGCATCGTGTGATCCGCGGCCGGCCCGCCCTCGACGTCGTCGAAACTGAGCTGACCGTTCTCCACCTCTTCGGTGCGGAGCTCACGCTTCAGATAGCGGACGGTCAGGTCGGCCAGATCGTACGACCGCTGATCCGGCCGGGCCAGATACGCGCTCAGCTGGGTGTCGGAGCTCAGGCCGGCCAGCGTCCAGCCGCGCTCCAGGAAGCCGAGCAGCGGCCCCTTCGCGTCGTGCAAGGCCTTCGGCTGCTTCGGGTCCGCGAGCCAGACCTGCCAGGCGGTCGCGTCCTCCGGAGTCAGTGCGGTCGGGTCGAACCACGCCGCCGCACCCGAGGTGTTGGCCAGCGCCAGCCCGGTGATCTCACCGGTACCACGCCCCCAGCTGCCCTGCACCGCGACGCCGACCCGCTCGCCGGAGCTGACGTGCTTGCTCAGCCAGGCCGCGACCTCGCCGGGCTTCAGCTGCACACCGTCCAGCTCGAAGCCCTGCTCGACCGTGGCGTCGACCTCCTCGTGCTCCGCGACCAGCCGCTCGCGCAGCACCCGGAACTCCAGGCTGTCGAACAGCGTGTGCACCTGCTCGCGGTCCCACGGCACCCGGACCAGGTCGTCGACGGTGACATCCAGCGTCAGGTCGCGGATCAGCTCGTTGATCTGCCGGTTCCGGATCACGTCGGACAGGTGCTCGCGCAGCGACTCACCGGCCTTGCCCTTGATCTCGTTGACCCGGTCGATCACGTCGTTCAGCGAGCCGAACTGGTTCAGCCACTTCGCCGCGGTCTTGTCCCCGACGCCCGGCACACCGGGCAGGTTGTCGCTCTTCTCCCCCACCAGCGCGGCCAGATCCGGGTACAACCGCGGCGGTACGCCGTACTTCGCCTCGACCGCGGCCGGGTCCATCCGGGCGATCTCGGAGACACCGCGCTTCGGGTAGAGCACCGTGACGTTCTCGCTGACGAGCTGGAACGCGTCGCGGTCGCCGGAGCTGATCAGCACCTCGAAACCCTGGTCCGCGGCCTGCGTCGCGAGGGTGGCGATGATGTCGTCGGCCTCCCAGCCGTCGATCTCCGTGGTCGGGATGCGGAGCGCGTCCAGCACCTCCTTGACCAGCGACACCTGACCCTTGAACTCGTCCGGCGACTTCGACCGGCCGGCCTTGTACTCCGTGTACTGCTCGGAGCGGAAGGTCTTGCGGGACACGTCGAACGCGACGCAGACGTGCGTCGGCTGCTCGTCGCGCAGCATGTTGATCAGCATCGAGGTGAAGCCGTAGACCGCGTTGGTGTGCTGCCCGGTCGAGGTGGAGAAGTTCTCCACGGGCAGCGCGTAGAACGCGCGGTAGGCCAGCGAGTGCCCGTCCAGCAGCAGGACCCGCGGTCGGCCGGTGCCTGCCGTCGCAGCAGTCTCCTGCTTGTCCTTGGTCATCGTCGAAGTGTCGGTATCTGGAGCCACACACCGACTCTAGTGGTTCCCTGGGACAGTTTCCGACCCGGCGGCTAGGCTCCTGATGTGACAGATAACAGCGCGCTCCTGCCAGGCATGGACGTCGAGGGCACCCTGCTGCAACTCATGGGCATCGTTGTCAGCGAAGCAGCACCCGAGCGGGTGGTCGCGACCATGCCGGTGAAGGGCAACACCCAGCCGTACGGGCTGCTGCACGGCGGCGCGTCCTGCGTGCTCGCCGAGAGCCTCGGCTCGATCGGTTCCGCGTTGCACGCCGCGGCGTACGGGAAGGTCGCGGTCGGTGTCGACATCAACGCGACCCACCACCGGGCCGTCCGCGAGGGCACCGTCACCGGGGTCGCGACGCCGATCTACCTCGGCCGGACCACGACGTCGTACGAGATCGTCATCACCGACGACCGGGACAAGCGGGTCTGCACGGCGCGGATCACGTGCCAGCTGATTCAGGCTCCGGCGGGGAGCTGACCGGCCGGGCCAGCTGGGCCCGGCGGGCGAGCACCGAGCGTCGCGACGAGAGCAGCGCCAGCAGGTTCGGCGCGTGCTCGGCGGCGAGCCGGCGGGCCACCGTGTGCGTGTTCGCGAAGCGCAGTACGCCGGCCTGCCCCAGACCGAGGCGGGCCAGGAACCGGTTCGCCTCGCGGGCGATCGAGGGCGCGACCACGGCCAGGTGCGGGCAGCCCTCGTGCTCGGCCCAGGCGACCGCCTCGGTGATCATCGCCTTGCCGAGGCCGTGCCGGCGCGCGGCGTCGCTGACGTGCAGATACTCCACCGTGAGCGTGGTGTCGTCGTGCAGCGGACTGACCGCCGCCCGGCGCAGGTACGCCATCGCGTGCACCTGGCCGTCGAGCTCGCCGACCACCAGCCGGCCCCACGGGTCGGCCAGATGCTTGCCGACGGCAACCTCCACCGCGGCCACCGTCGGGATTCCCGGCAACCGGGAGGGATGATGACCGGCACCGGCCGTGGTCATCTCGCGCCACAGCGCGACCAGAGCGGCTGCATCACCTCGCTGGGCGTCCCGCACCGCAATGGCAGCAGCCACGGCGACCTCCTGGTTCGGTCCACCCCCGAGGTGAACGGGACGGGCCCGATACGCTCGTCCTCGCGCAACAGTAGGCCCTCCAGGGTCACTTGCAAAGCTGCGCCCTGGTCACTGAGCGGAGAGCTGCCTTGTTCGTCGGAATCGGCACAGTTGTCAACGTTGCAACGGTTCTGATCGGTTCAACACTCGGTGTGCTCGTCGGCCACCGGCTCAGTCACCGGACCCGTGATCTGGTCACCGACGCGCTCGGCCTGGTCACCCTGCTGATCGCGATCAGCTCGGCACTGACCGTGGGCGCCAAGGCACTCAGTGACGCGGTCGGCAGCAGCGCACCGGTGCTCATCGTGCTCGGCGCGATGCTGATCGGCGGCATCACCGGATCACTGCTTCGGATCGAGCAGCGGCTGGAGGGATTCGGAGCCTGGCTACAGCATCGGTTCCGCCGCAGCGACGGCGAGAGCACCTTCGTGGAAGGCTTCGTGACCGCGTCGATGGTCTTCTGCGTCGGCCCGCTGACGTTCCTCGGCGCGTTGTCCGACGGCCTCGGCCGGGGCGCCGACCAGCTGTTCCTCAAGGCCGTGCTGGACGGGTTCGCCTCGATCGCGTTCGCCGCGTCCTTGGGCTGGGGCGTGATGGCGTCGGCGCTCGTCGTACTGGTCGTGCAGGGGCTGATGACCGCGGTCGGCGCCGTACTGGGTGATGTGCTGCCCGAGGCGCACGTGACCGCGCTCGGGGCCACCGGTGGCGTGATGCTGATCGGTGTCGCCCTGCGATTGCTGAAGATCAAGCAGATCGCTGTCGCGGACATGCTGCCCGCGTTGATCGTCGCGCCCCTCCTCGTTCAGCTGCTGGTAGTGATCCGCAGCTGAACGAGGAGGGCGCAGCGATTCAGTCCTCGCCGAGGTACGCCTTACGTACATCGTCGTTGACCAGGAGCTCGCGTCCGGTGCCCGACAGTTTGATCTGCCCGACCTCCAGCACGTAGCCGTAGTCCGCCCGCTTCAGGGCGGCCTGGGCGTTCTGCTCCACCAGCAGGATCGTGGTGCCCTGCTTCTGCAGCTCGGTCACCGTCGACATGATCCGCTTCATCATGATCGGCGACAGACCCATCGACGGCTCGTCGAGCATCATCAGCTTCGGCCGGCTCATCATCGCCCGGCCCATCGCCAGCATCTGCTGCTCACCGCCGGAGAACGTGCCGGCCGGCTGCTTGCGCCGCTCCCCCAGGATCGGGAACAGGTCGTACGCCGAGTCCAGGTCGGTGCGGATCCCGGCCGCGTCCCGGCGCGCGAACGCGCCGAGCAGCAGGTTCTCCTCGACGGTCAGCCGCGGGAAGATCCGGCGGCCTTCCGGTGAGTGCGCCAGGCCGCGGGTCACGATGTCGTGCGCCGCGACGTTGTCGATCCGCTCGCCCTGGAACCAGATCTCGCCGTGGGTCGGCCGCAGCAGCCCGGAGATCGTCCGCAGCGTGGTGGTCTTGCCGGCGCCGTTGGTGCCGATCAGCGACACCACCTGCCCCTGCTGCACGCTGAAGCTGATCTTCTTCACGGCCACGATCTTGCCGTAGGCAACTTCCAGGTCCCGGACCTCGAGCATCGCCTCGAGCGGCTTGTCCGCAGTGGAATCGGTCATGACTTCGCCTCCTCTGAGGTGACGTCCTGCGGGCGGTCGTCCTCGTCGTCCTCGTCGTCCTCACCGGAGCCGATGTAGGCCTCGATGACGCGCGGGTCGGACTGCACCTCGGCCGGGGTGCCCTCGATCAGGGCCTCACCGCGGACCAGGCAGAGCACCCGGTCGCAGAGGTTGAAGATGAACCGCATGTCGTGCTCGATCACCACGACCGCCAGGCCCGAGTCCCGGATCTTGAAGATCAGGTCCATCGCCTGCTTGGTCTCCTGCGGGTTCATGCCCGCCGTCGGCTCGTCCAGCAGGATGAGCTTCGGGTCGGTGGCCAGTGCCCGCGCGATCTCGAGCCGGCGCTGGTCGCCGTACGGCATGTTCCGGGCCAGGTGCTCGGTCGAGCGGCCGAGGCCGACGAACTCGAGCAACTCCTGGGCCCGGGCCCGGGTGGCCGCTTCCTCGCGCCGGAACTTCGGTCCGCGCAGCACCGAGGTGAGCGCGCCCGCGGAGGTCCGGCAGTACCGGCCCACCATCACGTTCTCCAGCGCCGTCATGTTCGCGAACAGCCGGATGTTCTGGAACGTCCGCGCCATGCCGGCCCGGACGACCGCCCGCGGCTTCGGCGGCAGCGACGCGAGCGCGCTGGCCACCGGCGGGGTGAGTACGGCGTTCCCGAGCGTCGGCTCCGGCTCGTCGAGCTCGGTCAGCGTCGTCACCTGGCCGTTGATCGCGACCTTGCGGCTCGGCGCCCCCGACCCCTTCTGCCGCGGTGACGGCGCGAACCGCACCTGGCCGCTGGTCGGCTTGTACAGGCCGGTCAGGCAGTTGAAGAACGTCGTCTTGCCGGCGCCGTTCGGCCCGATCAGGCCGACGATCTCGCCCTGCCGGACGGTCAGGTTGACGTCGTTGACCGCCAGCAGACCGCCGAACCGCATCGTCACACCGGTCGCCTCGAGCACCGGCATACCGCCTGTGTGCACCGTGTCCGTGACGGTCATTTCGCCTCCTCGACGAGCTGGTTCTCGACCGACTCGGCCAGTTGCTCGTCCTCTTCGTGGAACTCGAGCTGCCGCCGCTTGCTCGCCACCAGCCCCTCGGGCCGGAAGCGCATCATCAGCACCAGCGTGATGCCGAACAGCAGCAGCCGGTACTCCGAGAAGAACCGCAGCTTCTCCGGCAGCAGCTTCAGGATCGTTGCTCCCAGCAACACACCGGCGATGGTGCCCATACCGCCGAGCACGATCGCGGCGAGCAGGAACGCCGACTCCAGGAAGATGTACTGGTCCGGGCTGACCGCGCCGTCCTGGTGGGCCTTGATGGTGCCGGCCAGACCGGCCAGGAACGCACCGACCGCGAACGCCAGCAGCTTCAGGCCGAAGACGTTCACGCCCATCGCCTCGGCGGCCTTCTCGTCCTCCCGGATCGCCACCCAGCCGCGTCCGATCCGGCTGTTGTTCAGCCGGGAGAAGACCAGGATGACGCCACCGGTGAGGACCAGCAGCAGGAAGTAGTAGTTCGAGAACCGGCCGAGCTCGATCCCGAGCGGCGCGTGCGTCGCCCCGAAGTCGAAGCCGAACAGCTCCAGGTCCGGGATGCCGGGGACGCCGTTCGGGCCGTTGGTCAGGTTCGGGCCGTTGTTGCCGTCCAGGTTGAACATCGCGAACCGGAAGATCTCACCGAAGCCCAGCGTCACGATGGCCAGGTAGTCACCCGAGACCCGCAGCGTCGGCGAACCGATCACCAGGCCGAGCAGGGCGGCCACACAGGCGCCGACCAGCACGACCACCAGGAACGGCGGCTTCCAGCCGATCGTCGCGAACGCCGACTGCGACAGCGTCGCCGCGACGTACGCACCCGAACCCAGGAACGCGATGTACCCGAGGTCGAGCAGGCCGGCCAGGCCGACCACGATGTTCAGGCCCATCGCGGTGGCCGCGAAGACCAGCACCGAGGTCGCGATCGACATGTTCGCGTCCGACCCGTTCTGCGTGAACGGGAACAGGAACGCGACCGCGAACGAGGCCAGCGTGAGCACCTTCTTGTGGCGCTGGCCGACATGCCCGACCCACGACATCGCGCCGGTCCGGAACAGCCCGAACGTGATCGTCGCGATGAACACCAGGCACAGGATGAACAGCCAGGCGTCGTCCAGGCCGAGCGCGTACGCCGCCACGAACAGCAGCGCCGCCATCAGCAGCGCGATCGCCAGGATCTCGGCCCAGGCCGGAGCCTTCGCCTTGCTCAGGTCACGCAGTTGCCGCAGCGGCAGCAGCCACCCCGACACGGCGATCAGCAGCGCACCGACCAGAGCGACGTACCCGCCGGGGTTGACGTTGATCAGACCGTCGGACTCGACGCTGATCGCGGCCAGGACCAGGATCATGAACAGCGACAGGCCGGTACCGAGCGACCGCAGGCCGGCCGTCACGTCCAGCCAGGCGCCGAGCCGGGCCAGCGGGCCCTTCTCGGCCAGCAGCAGCACCAGCGCGAGCACGGCGACGATGATCGCCAGGATCTGCAGGCCGCCGGGGTAGAAGTTGATCGACAGGTCGTTCAGGATCGAGCCGTCGTAGCTCCAGGACAGGAACGCTCCGGCGATCACCAGCACCGCGCCGGCCAGGCCGAGCGGCCAGGCGATCGGCTTGGCCTTCTGGGGCCCCACAACCTCCGGCGCTGCCGGAGTTGCCGTCTGTACGTCGGTCATGCGCGGTCCACCACCCTCGCGCCCAGCAGGCCCTGCGGCCTGAACACCAGAACCAGAATCAGGATCACGAACGCCCAGACGTCCTTCCAGGTGCTACCACCGAACTGGCCCGGGATGTACTGCGTCGCCATCGCCTCGACCACACCGAGGACGAGACCACCGACGACCGCACCGTAGATGTTGCCGATACCACCCAGGACGGCGGCGGTGAACGCCTTCAGACCGGCCAGGAAGCCCATCCGGTACTGGATCTGGCTGTTCTGCAGCCCCTGCGATACACCTGCGATCGCAGCGAGCACCGCACCGAGAGCGAACGCGACCACGATGATCCGGTCGACGTTGATACCCATCAGGCGGGCCGTGTCCGGGTCCTGCGAAACGGCCTGCATACCGCGGCCGATCCGGGTCCGGTTGATGAAGAACCACAGCAGTACGGCGCAGATCGCGAGCGCCGCGATCGTGAAGATCGCCGACCGCTGGATGGTCACGCCGCCGACGTCGATCGCCTTGCCGGAGACCACGTCGAGCTGCGGGAACGGGATGCTCAGCTTGGCGCTGGGCCACTCGACGTGGGTGATCAGCGTCCGCCACAGCACCCAGCCGATCTCGGCCGCCACCGCGGCACCGGCCGCGGCCGTCGCGATCGTCTGCAGGCTGAACGTGACGCGGGCCTTCTTCTTGGCCGCCGACGCCGCCAGCAGACCGGCACCCGTGCCGACCGCGGCACCGACGACGATCACACCGACCGTCATGACGCCCAGCTCACGCACGACCAGACGAGCCACGATCCACAGCAGTACGGCGCCACCGGCCGCACCGAGCAGCGGGGCCCGGTCGTACCACTTGGTCACCGGGTGGTCGAGGTTCGGCCGGCCCGGCCGGCTGCCCAGGAAGTACCCGAGCGCGAGCGCGCCACCGGCGAAGACGATGACGGTCCACCACGGCTGGTCGTACATCAGCCGGATGAACTCCTGGAGGAACACCGAGATGCCGATCGCGGTGATCAGCGGCGCGAGTCGTGGCGCGTTCCGCAGGGGACGGTACGCGACACGCTCCATCAGCACCGCGGTGCTGACCGACGCGACGATGGCTCCGATGATCATCACCGGCAGGATCCAGACCGACGTCTGGCCCTCGAAGAACAACAGATAAGTGGTCAGTGCGCCGAACGCACCGATCATGAACACCTCGCCATGGGCGAAGTTGATGAGCTGCACGATGCCGTAGACGACGGTGTACCCGACGGCGATCAGGGCGTACAGCGATCCCAGCGTCAGCCCGTTGACGAGCTGCTGGAAGAACTGGTCCACGTCGACCTCCCAACTACCTCTGTTCCGACATGCCTCGGGGGCGGGAGGATCACTCCCACCCCCGAGCACATGAGGTCGACCTTGCTTACTTGGTCTCGAACGCCTTGGTCTCCACGGTGGCCCAGGCACCCGCGTCGACCTTGTAGACGGTCAGCACCTTGGAGGTGCTGTCGCCGTACTGGTCGAACGCGACCTTGCCGGTCACGCCGTCGAAGGAGACCTTGCCGAGCGCGTCGACGGTGGCCTGACGGGCCGATTCCACGTCCTTGGCGTCCTTCAGCGACGTCTTCAGGGCGTTGATGATCGCGTTGGCCGCGTCGTAGGAGTAACCGCCGTACGCGGCGGAGTCCTCCTTGTAACCCTCGGTCTTGTAGTCGGCGAGGAACTTCTTGCCGGCGTCGGTGGAGTCCGTCGGGGCACCCACCGAGGTCGAGAGGTCGTTGGTGCTGTCCTTACCGGCCAGCGTGATGTACTTCGGGTCCTTGATGCCGTCGCCGCCCATCAGCGGGACGTTCAGGCCGGCGGCCTTCATCTGCTGCGAGAGCGGACCGGCCTGCGGGTACTCACCGCCGTAGTACACGGCCTGCGGGCCGAACGGCTTGATCGCCGAGACGACCGCGCTGTAGTTGACGTCGTCCGGGTTCACCGTCTGCGCCGTGACGACCTGGCCGCCGAGCCGCTTGAACTCGTCGGTGAAGGTGCCGACCAGACCCTGGCCGTACGCCTTCTTGTCGTGGATCGTGGCGACCTTGGTGATCTTCGCCGTCTCGTACAGGTACCGGGCCGCGAACGGGCCCTGGACCGCGTCCGTGGTGCAGGTACGGAAGTAGTTCGTGTACGGGCGCTTCGGGGCCGTCTGCCAGTCCGCACCCTGGGTCAGGCCGGGGCCGGTGTTGGCCGGCGAGACCTGCACGATGTGCTTCGGGTCGAGCACCGGCTGCACCTGCTGGGCGACGCTGGTGTTCAGCGTGCCGACGACGCCGATGACGTCCTTGTCGCCGGCCAGCGCGGTGGCCGCGTTCTTGCCCGGCTCGGTCTTGCCCTCGTCGTCCTTCGCCACGGCCTCGAGCTTCCAGCCCGGGATCGCGTTGCTGTCGTTGGCCTGCTTGATGGCCAGCTCGACGGAGTGCTGGATACCGAGGCCCAGCGCCGACAGATCACCCGACAACGGCGCGATGATGCCGATCTTGGCGGTCTTGGTGCTGCCGCCACTCCCCCCGGCGTTGTCGCCACCGCTGCGGGAACCGCAGGCAGTCAGGGCCAACGACGCAACGATCAGCGACGCGCCGACCCTTACTACGGAACGCTGGTGCACTGTTCCTCCCATGTCTGGATAGTCCGGCCGATCCCCGGACTCCCGCGTTTGCCGCGAGCATCCGCAGGTTAGACCGCCTGATGCTCCCAAGCGAACAGCGCACTGCCTGTGTTGTGAGGTCGTTACAGCTGTAAGGACCATCTTGCATTCTGAGAACTGTCCGAGCGGCTGGTTGATGACGCAGCGTCAGTACGTCGTCCGGTTGCGTGAGAAATCACGGGTTCGGAATCGGGCACTCCGGTACGGTCCGTGACAAATCTTCACGAGTCATCACCTTCGGGTGACAATCCGTACCCGTGCGCGGATGGATGCCGTCGGCAACCAGCCGGTTCAGTTGCCGCCGGCCTCGTCGACCACCAGCTCCGCCACCTGCCGCATCGACACCCGCTTGTCCATCGCGGTCTTCTGGATCCACCGGAACGAGTCCGGCTCCGACAGCCCGAACTTCGTCTGCAGCACGGACTTCGCCCGGTCCACCAGCTTGCGCGTCTCCAGCCGCTCCGCCAGATCCGCGACCTCACGCTCCAGCTCCGCCAGCTCGACGTACCGCGACGCCGCGATCTCGATCGCCGGCAACAGGTCCGTCTTGGAGAACGGCTTCACCAGGTACGCCATCGCCCCCGCGTCCCGCGCCCGCTCCACCAGCTCCCGCTGCGAGAACGCCGTCAGCATCAGCACCGGCGCGATCCGCTCCCCCGCGATCTTCTCCGCCGCGCTCAGCCCGTCCAGCTTCGGCATCTTCACATCCAGGATCACCAGATCCGGCCGAAGCTCGGTCGCCAGCCGAATGGCCTCTTCCCCGTCGCCCGCCTGCCCGACGACGTCGTACCCCTCCTCGGCCAGCATCTCGGCCAGATCCATCCGGATCAGCGCCTCGTCCTCAGCGATCACCACACGCTTAGCAGTCACAGGCCCCACTGTATCGATCCGCCTCTCAAGACTTCGGCCCCACAAACGTGTCGAGCCTCTCCACGCCCTCTCGCCGGCTCACGGCGACGACGTTCCGCCGCGGCTGCCGCCAGAGAATCCCCAACCGGTCCAACGTGTCCGTCAGGATCTTCCGGATGTCCGCCGACTCGTTGGAGAACATGTACCGCACGTACTCGTACCGTCGCCCGTCGGCCTTGCCTGCCCAGTTGACGAAGCGGCAGCCGTCCGAGTGGAACAACCCTCGCAGCAACTGTTCGGGGTACTTGGCAACAATCGCGGCCTGCCAGTCCGCCAACGCGATCGTCCGCTCATGCTTGCGCCCCACGCCGTGCTGCGGAAACAGGCAGGGCCAGTGCTTCCATCGCGCCTCGGTCCGAATCATGCCCGGCCCCTTCCGTGGGCACGGGCTCGCCGTCGGCTTCACTCGTACGATCGTCTCGGCGATCTCCCGGTTGAGGTCGACGTACTTCGCGTCGTTCGCGATCTGCAGCGTGAACACGCCGCGCCGGGCGCGCGCCAGGTGCCCGTCACCGAGGTACCAGCCCAGCAGCAACGCGTACGCCGCCTCGTCCAGTTCAGCGCCGTCACACC
This sequence comes from Kribbella sp. NPDC005582, assembly GCF_040605415.1. Classification (NCBI taxonomy): domain Bacteria; kingdom Bacillati; phylum Actinomycetota; class Actinomycetes; order Propionibacteriales; family Kribbellaceae; genus Kribbella; species Kribbella sp. NPDC005582. Next base: position 169,102 of record NZ_JBEXCU010000006.1, on the reverse strand, counting down.
GCGGACACGGCGTCGGCTGGAAGCCGGTCCCGCGCGGAAGGCCGAGGCGCTGGTAGACCCGCCGCCACCGCCGGATCGTTTTGACGGCCACGCCGTGGATCTCGGCGTTCACCCGATCAGGAACGCCGGCGTCCGACATCCGCAACGCCGAATCAACCGTCTCCTGCGACCTGATGTGCCCCATGCCACATGATCGCGAAGCCTACGGACAAAATTGTGCCGGGTGTGGGATTCGAACCCACACGCCCTTGCGAGCAACGGATTTTGAGTCCGTCGTGTCTGCCATTCCACCAACCCGGCAAAGGGTGCAGAAGAACTGTAGCTGTTCGGCTGTTCATTCCGCTCATCGACCCGCACGAACTGCCGGGCCGGCGATCGATCGCCGGCCCGGACCTCGTTCGTCCTACGACGTGCGGTACGCCGGGGCGATGCCTTCGATGGCGTCGCCGATGCGGTGGACGCGGAGGGCGTTGGTGGAGCCGGGGATCGAGGGCGGGGAGCCGGCGACGATGACGACCAGGTCGCCCTTCTTGACGGTGCCGAGCTCCAGCAGGCGCTGGTCTACCTGGCGGACCATCTCGTCGGTGTGGTCGACGGTGGGGACGATGTGGGTCTCGATGCCCCAGACGACCGACAGCCAGGAGCTGACCGACGGGACGGGGGTGAACGCCAGGACGGGGATCTCGGTGCGGTAGCGGGCCAGGCGGAGCGCTGTGTCACCGGACTGGGTGAAGGCGACCAGGAGCTTGGCGTCGAGGCGTTCCGCGACGTCGGCCGCGGCGCGGGCGATGACGCCGCCCTTGGTGCGCGGCTCCCACTCGATTTCCTTGACCCGCGACAGGCCGTGCTCCTCGGTCGACTCGACGATCCGGGCCATCGTGTTGACGGTCTCGATCGGGAACCGGCCGACGCTGGTCTCGCCGGACAGCATCACCGCGTCGGCGCCGTCGAGGACGGCGTTGGCGACGTCGGAGGCCTCGGCCCGGGTCGGGCGCGGGGCGGAGATCATCGACTCCAGCATCTGGGTGGCGACGATCACCGGCTTCGCGTTCAGCCGGGCCTGGTCGATGATCAGCTTCTGGACCAGCGGGACCTCTTCGAGCGGGAGCTCGACGCCGAGGTCACCGCGGGCGACCATGAAACCGTCGAAGGCCTCGATGATCTCGTCGAGGTTGGCGACCGCCTGCGGCTTCTCGATCTTGGCGATGACGGGGACCCGCAGGCCCTCCTCGTCCATGATCTTGTGCACCAGCTGGATGTCGGCCGCGTCCCGGACGAACGACAGCGCGATCATGTCGGCCGGCAGGTGCAAGGCCCAGCGCAGGTCCTCGGCATCCTTCTCCGACATCGCCGGCACGCTCACCGCGACGCCGGGCAGGTTGATGCCCTTGTGGTTCGACACCGGCCCGCCGACGGTGACCCGGCAGACCACGTCGGTCTCGGTCACCTCCTCGGCGACCAGGGCGATCCGGCCGTCGTCGATCAGCAGCTGGTCGCCGGGCTTCACGTCACCCGGCAGGCCGTCGTACGTCGTTCCGCAGATGGTGACGTCGCCGGGCACCTCCCGGGTGGTGATCGTGAAGCGCTCGCCGTAGGTCAGGGTGACCTTCCCCTCGGCGAACTCGGCCAGCCGGATCTTCGGACCCTGCAGGTCGACCAGGATGCCGACGTTCTTGCCGGTCTCCGCGGCGGCGGTGCGGATCCGCTGATAGATCCGCTCGTGCTCGGCATGGGCACCGTGGCTCAGGTTGAGACGAGCCACGTCCATACCGGCTTGGACGAGTTCCAGGATGCGCTCGGGGGCGGCCGTAGCCGGGCCGAGCGTACAAACGATCTTTGCGCGACGCACGTCACAAAACCCTACTCCTACAAGACCACTGCGCCGCTGGTCCACCCCCGTTACTGGCGGGTTAACACCTCGTGACGACCGGCCGCGAACCCTGAAACGTCAGGAAGGCAAGGGGGTGTAGGGCCCGACGGTGATCTCGCCGGACAGACCGGCGGTTACCGTCTGAAGGCCGATCGGCTTTCCATCGGTGTAGGTGACCAGCGTCATCTCACCCGGCCGCCGCAACGTGTAGCCGAGCGCGAACGCGTACGCCGCTCCCCCGGTCGTGCCGTTCGTGTACGTCGTGACCGGGCGCTCCTCGACGACCTTGGTCTCCGGACCGACCTGCCGGTGCAGATGGCCGGACAGCAGCAGCGTCGCGCAGCCCCGGGTGGCCGTCTCGGCGAACGACGACGGGTCGTGGACGACCATCGTCGAGATCCGCTTGTCCTCGGGCTGCCCGCAGGCGACGTCGGCGAGCCGCTTGGACTGGTCGGCGATCGTCTCGTCGCCGGGGCTGTCCGCGCTGCCGAGCCCGGTCCTGGTCGGGTCGCTGTCGCCCAGAAAGCGGATTCCCTCGACCTCGACCGGCTTGCTGTCGAGCACGGTGAAGCCGTTCTTCCGCATCGCGTCCTCGATGTGCCCGCCGGCGTCGTGGTTCCCGGCCACCGCGACCACCTTGAGGTCCTTGAAGTGCTGCCGCAGCGAGTGGATGCTGAACACCTCCCACGACTGCCCGGAGGACGAGTCGTCGCCGGCGTCGATCAGCACCTTCGCGCCGGCCACCTTGGCGACCTCGGCCGCGACCGGGTCCATCCCGATGTTGTCGTGCCGGTCCGAGACCAGCAGCGCGACCGTCTCGTTCTCGGTCGCCTGATGGATCCGGCCGCCGACCCGCGGAACCTGCTCCCGCAACCGCCCGTAGAACTCCGTGGAACGCTCGTACGTCTGGACCGCCGTCTTGATCACGCCGATGCCGCCGGTGGTGGAGAACCCGGAGGCAACCTCGACCCGCTTCAGCCGCGGATCGAGCGACAGCTGCGGCAGCAGCTCGGTCAGCGGCCGCCATTCGGTCGGCGGGACCTCCGCCGTACGGATCTGGGCGGGTCCGAAGATCGAAGCGATCGTGATCAGCATCGCCACCAGTACGACGATCATGCGGTGCTCGAACCGCCGCTCGTGGCTGTGGACGAGATCCCACAGCTCGCGACGCCGGACCTTGCCGAGTGAGGTCCACAAGGTCGCCACCACGACGACCACGAGCAACCCCGAACCGGCTCCGGCGACGAGGTTGTCGACGGCCATCTCCTGGATGACCTGCTGGATCCGGGCGATCTCACCGTCGGGTTGCGACGCGATCAGCGCATCGCGGTTGAGCAGTTCGGTGAGGTTCTCGGCGTCGGTCTCCTGGACGTCGACGTTCACGCCGACGCCACCCGGCGTATCGGTTGCGATCCGCAACCGTGGCAGCACCGCCCCGAGGTCGACTGTCGCATGCCCGTCGAACGTCGGCGAGATCGTTGCCGCGTGCGCCCCGATCGTGACCCGCTCGGAGTCGTTCGAGAACCCGAGCGCCCCGACCACCATCGTCGTCAGCGCCCACAGCACGACCAACGCGGCCCAAGGCGCCACCGCCCGGACCCGCTGCCTAGTCACCAACCGCCTAACCACACCACCAACCTATCGGCACACCCCATCCCATCAACCAACCTCCGCGCCGTACCCGACAACCCGCACGGATAACCCCCACCGTCGCCCCTTCTCCCCCACGGTGAAGGGGCGAGAACGGGCACCCCGAAGGGATATCCGTTCCCGTGCATCCTTCTCCGGCCGGGTGAGTGCCCGTGACAAGCACCAGGACGGATATCCGCTGGTGTTGCCCGTTCTCCTCCTCGTGTGAGGGGGGAGAACGGGTGACACGGGGGGATATCCGCTGGTGTTGTCAGAGCGCGAGCGCTGGTACGGCGTCAGACGGCGAGGGGGCGGGCGGTGGGTGGGATGGGGGTGGGGAGGGTGGAGGACCCGGTGAGGTGGGCGTCGACGCCGTTGGCGCAGGAACGGCCTTCGGCGATGGCCCAGACGATCAGCGACTGGCCGCGGCCGGCGTCGCCGCAGGCGAAGACGCCTTCGACCGACGTGTGGTAGTTCTTGTCGCGTTTCACGTTGCCACGCTCGTCGAGCTCGACACCGAGCTGCTCGAGGAAGCCCTCGCGCTCCGGACCGAGGAAGCCCATCGCGAGCAGCACGAGCTGCGCCGGGATGGTCCGCTCCGAGCCCTCGACCGGGTTGAACTTGCCGCCCTCGAACTTCACCTCGACCAGGTTCAGCCCCGACACGTTGCCGTCGGCATCGGCTTCGAAGTTCACCGTGGAGACGGCGTACACGCGCTCGCCGCCCTCCTCGTGCGCCGAGGCGACCCGGTAGATCATCGGGTACGTCGGCCACGGCTGGCCGGCGGGGCGATCGTCACCGGGTCGCGGCATGATCTCCAGCTGGGTCACCGAGCGGGCGCCCTGGCGGTGTGCGGTACCGAGGCAGTCGGCGCCGGTGTCACCGCCGCCGATGATCACGACGTCCTTGCCGGTGGCAACGATCTGGTCCTCGACGGTCTGGCCGAGCGCGACCCGGTTGGCCTGCGGCAGGTACTCCATCGCCTGGTGGATCCCGCCGAACTCCCGCCCGGGCACCGGCAGATCCCGGGCCGCGGTGGCCCCGGTCGCGATCACGACGGCGTCGTACCGCTGCTTGAGCTGGGTCCCGGTGACGTCCACGCCGACGTTGACGCCGGAGCGGAAGACGGTCCCCTCCTCCTTCATCTGCTGGATCCGGCGGTCGACCTGGACCTTCTCCATCTTGAACTCGGGAATACCGAAGCGGAGCAGACCGCCGGGCGCCTCGGCGCGTTCGTAGACGGCGACCGTGTGGCCGGCGCGGGTCAGCTGCTGAGCCACCGACAGGCCGGCCGGGCCGGAACCGACGACCGCGATCGTCTTACCGGTCAGCCATTCCGGCGGCTGCGGGTTGACGTGGCCGGTCTCCCAGGCCTTGTCGATGATCGCGACCTCGACGTTCTTGATCGTGACCGGGTCCTGGTTGATGCCGAGCACGCACGAGGTCTCGCACGGCGCCGGGCACAGCCGCCCGGTGAACTCCGGGAAGTTGTTGGTCGCGTGCAGGCGCTCGATCGCCGACGACCAGTCGTCGCGCCAGACCAGGTCGTTCCACTCCGGGATCAGGTTGCCCAGCGGGCAGCCGCTGTGGCAGAACGGGATCCCGCAGTCCATGCAGCGGCCGGCCTGCTTGGTGATGATCGGCAGCAGCGCCTTGCCCGGTCCACCGGGGTAGACCTCTTTCCAGTCCTGCAGCCGCTCCGCGACCGGCCGCCGCTCGGCGACCTCCCGGCCGGTGGTGAGAAAACCCTTCGGGTCAGCCATCAGATGGCCTCCATCATCGCTCGCGTGGTGGCGTCCTCGTCCAGCCCGTCGCGCTCGGCAGCCGCCTTGGCTGCCAGGACGCGGGCGTAGTCGCGGGGCATCACCGTGGTGAACCTGGCGGCCGCTGAGGTCCAGTCGCCGAGCAGCTTCGCCGCCCGCTCCGAACCGGTCTCCTCGTGGTGACGCCGGACCAGGTCCTGCAACAGGTCGGACTCGGCCTCGGTGAGCGGGAGCAGGTCGACCAGCTCCGGGTTCACCAGGGCGCGGTCCAGGTCGAGCACGTGGGCCACGCCGCCCGACATGCCCGCTGCGAAGTTCCGTCCGACGGCGCCCAGTACGACGACGCGCCCGCCGGTCATGTACTCGCAGGCGTGGTCGCCGACTGCCTCCACGACCGCGGTGGCGCCCGAGTTCCGGACACAGAACCGTTGCCCGGCGCCACCACTGATGAACAGTTCACCGGAGGTCGCGCCGTACGCGATGACGTTGCCGGCGATGATCTGGTCGGCCGCGTCGAACCGCGCCCGCCGGTCCGGCCGGATGACCACGCGGCCACCGGACAGTCCCTTGCCGACGTAGTCGTTCGCGTCGCCCTCGAGGCGCAGCGTCACACCCTTCGGGACGAAGGCGGCGAACGAGTTCCCCGCCGAGCCGGTGAAGGTCAGGTCGATCGTGCCATCGGGCAGCCCGGCGGCCCGGTACTTCTTGGTGATCTCGTGACCGAGCATCGTGCCGACGGTGCGGTTGACGTTGCGGATCGCGAGCTGGGCCCGGACCGGTTCGCCGTTCTCGATGGCCGGTTGGCAGATCCGGATCAGCTCGTTGTCCAGGGCCTTGTCGAGGCCGTGGTCCTGCTCGATCACCTGGTGCCGCGAAGCGCCTTCCGGCAGCGCCGGCACGTGCAGGATCGGCGTCAGGTCGAGACCGTCGGCCTTCCAGTGGTCGACCGCGCGCTTGATGTCCAGCACCTCGGCGTGGCCGATCGCCTCATCCAGGGTCCGGAAGCCCAGCTCCGCAAGGTATTCGCGGACCTCTTCGGCGATGAACTCGAAGAAGTTCACCACGAACTCCGGCTTCCCGGAGTACCGCTCACGCAGGACCGGGTTCTGGGTGGCGACGCCGACCGGGCAGGTGTCGAGGTGGCAGACGCGCATCATGATGCAGCCCGAGACCACCAGCGGAGCGCTGGCGAACCCGTACTCCTCCGCGCCCAGCAGGGCCGCGATGACCACGTCCCGGCCGGTCTTCAGCTGACCATCGGTCTGTACGACGATCCGGTCGCGCAGCCCGTTGAGCAGCAGCGTCTGCTGCGTCTCGGCCAGGCCGAGCTCCCACGGACCACCGGCGTGCTTGAGCGAGGTCAGCGGCGCCGCACCGGTACCACCGTCGTGACCAGAGATCAGTACGACGTCCGCGTGCGCCTTCGAGACGCCGGCCGCGATGGTGCCGACGCCGACCTCGGAGACCAGCTTCACGTGGATGCGGGCCTTCGGGTTGGCGTTCTTGAGGTCGTGGATCAGCTGAGCCAGATCCTCGATCGAGTAGATGTCGTGGTGCGGCGGCGGCGAGATCAGGCCGACGCCGGGCGTCGAGTGCCGGGTGCTCGCCACCCACGGGTAGACCTTGTTCCCGGGGAGCTGACCACCCTCACCGGGCTTGGCGCCCTGCGCCATCTTGATCTGGATGTCGTCGGAGTTCGTCAGGTACTCCGCCGTGACGCCGAAGCGCCCCGACGCGACCTGCTTGATCGAGCTCCGGCGGGCCGGGTCGTGCAGACGCTCGGAGTCCTCGCCGCCCTCACCGGTGTTCGACTTGGCGCCGAGCTGGTTCATCGCGATCGCGAGCGTGGTGTGCGCCTCGGCGCTGATCGAGCCGTAGCTCATCGCACCGGTGGAGAACCGCTTGACGATCGCGCTGACCGGCTCGACCTCGTCGATCGAGATCGGCTGCCGGTCGCTCTTGAAGCCGAACAGACCGCGCAGCGTCATCAGCCGCTCGGACTGCTCGTCGACGCGCGCCGTGTACTGCTTGAAGATGTCGTACCGCCCGCTGCGGGTGCTGTGCTGCAGCCGGAACACGGTCTCAGGGTCGAACAGGTGCGGCTCACCCTCACGCCGCCACTGGTACTCGCCGCCGATCTCGAGCTTGCGGTGCGCGCTCAGGATGCCGTCGGCCGGGTAGGCCTTCAGGTGCCGCTGGCGAACCTCCTCGGCGATGGTGTCCAGGCCGATCCCGCCGAGCTTGGACGACGTACCGGTGAAGTACTTGTCGACCAGCTCCGGCGACAGGCCGTTGGCCTCGAAGATCTGCGCACCCGTGTACGACGCGACCGTCGAGACGCCCATCTTCGACATCACCTTGAGGACGCCCTTGCCGAGCGACTTCACGACGTTGCGGACGGCCTGCTCGGGCTCGATGCCCGGCAGGTAGGTGCCGCGACGGCACAGGTCCTCGACCGACTCCAGGGCGAGGTACGGGTTGATCGCGGCTGCGCCGTACCCCATCAGGAGCGCGACGTGGTGGACCTCGCGGACGTCACCGGCCTCGACGACCAGCCCGACCTGGGTGCGGGTCTTCTCGCGGACCAGGTGGTGGTGCACGGCAGCGGTCAGCAGCAGCGACGGGATCGGTGCGCTGTCGGCGTTCGAGTGCCGGTCGGACAGTACGACGATGCGCGCGCCGTCCTCGATCGCGGCGTCGGCCTCGGCGCAGATCTCGTCGAGCCGTGCCTTGAGGGCTTCGCCGCCGCCTTCGACGTCGTACACACCGCGCAGGACCGTGGTGGCCAGGCCGGGCATGTCGCCGTCGAGGTTGATGTGGCGGAGCTTGGCGAGCTCGTCGTTGGTGATCACCGGGAACGGGATCACCACCTGCCGGCAGGACGCCGGGCTCGGGTCCAGCAGGTTCGACTCCGGGCCGAGGCTCGACGACAGCGAGGTGACGAGCTCCTCGCGGATCGCGTCCAGCGGCGGGTTGGTGACCTGGGCGAACAACTGCGCGAAGTAGTCGAACAGCGGCCGGGACCGGTCGCTGAGCATCGCCATCGGCGTGTCGGTGCCCATCGAGCCGATCGGCTCGGTGCCGGCCTTGGCCATCGGCGTGAGGATCAGCCGCAGCTCTTCCTCGGTGTAGCCGAAGACCTGCTGGCGACGCGTCACCGACGCGTGGCTGTGCACGACGTGCTCACGCTCGTGCAGATCCTCGAACCGGATCAGGCCGCCGTGCAACCATTCGTCGTACGGCGCCTCTCCTGCGAGCGCGTTCTTCACCTCGGCGTCGGTGACGATCCGGTGCGCCTCGACGTCGACGAGGAAGATCCGGCCCGGCTCGAGCCGGCCCTTCTCGGTCACCGTCGCGGGGTCGATGTCCAGGACACCGGCCTCGGAGGCCAGGACGACCAGGCCGTCCTCGGTCACCCAGTACCGCGAGGGCCGCAGACCGTTGCGGTCGAGAACCGCGCCGACCTTGGTGCCGTCGGAGAAGACGACCGACGCCGGTCCGTCCCAGGGCTCCATCATGGTCGAGTGGAACTCGTAGAACGCCCGCCGCTTCGGATCCATCGTGGTGGCGTTCTCCCACGCCTCCGGGATCATCATCAGCATCGCGTGCGGCAGTGAACGACCGCCCAGGTGCAGGAGTTCGAGCACCTCGTCGAACGACGCGGAGTCCGATGCGCCCGGCGTACAGATCGGGTAGAGCTGCTCGAGGTCACCGGGGATCAGGTCGCTGGAGAGCAGCGCCTCGCGGGCGCGCATCCAGTTCCGGTTGCCCTGGACGGTGTTGATCTCACCGTTGTGGGCGATGTACCGGTACGGGTGCGCGAGCGGCCAGGACGGGAACGTGTTGGTGGAGAACCGGCTGTGCACGACGCCGATCGCCGAGGCGAGGTCGGGGTCGGTCAGCTCGGGGAAGAACTTGTCCAGCTGGTCGGTGGTGAGCATCCCCTTGTAGGTGATGGTCCGGCCGGACAGCGACGGGAAGTAGGTCTCGGTCTCCTTCTCGGCCCGCTTCCGCAGCCGGAACGCCATCCGCTCCAGCGCCAGGCCCAGCACGCGACCCGCGCTCGCGGCCACGAACAGCTGCTTGAACGTCGGCATCACCGAACGCGCCGTACTGCCGAGCAGCTCCGGCGTGGTCGGCACGTCGCGCCAGCCCAGAACGGTCAGCTTCTCCTCGGCGGCGAGCTCCTCGATCCGCGCGATCGCCTTCGCGGCGTCGTCCGGGTCGGCCGGGAGGAACGCGATCCCGGTCGCATAGCTGCGCGGTACCGGCAGCTCGAAGTCGCACACCTTGCGGTAGTACGCGTCCGGCACCTGGATCAGGATGCCGGCGCCGTCGCCGGAATCCGGCTCCGCGCCGGAGGCACCACGATGCTCGAGGTTGCGCAGGGCGGTCAAAGCCTTCGCCACGATGTCATGGCTGGGTTCACCGGTGAGGGTGGCTACAAAAGCAACACCACAGGCGTCATGTTCGTGACGTCCGTCGTACAGACCCTCACTCGGCCTGTGCTGGATTGCTTTGGGGGCGCGACCAAACATTCAGGGGCTCCCGTCGTCCTACGGTCAACAACTGGCCGCGGGACAACATTGGCCCAAGCCGGGTGTCCCGAGACTACCTCATGACGCCCGACAGGTGGACAGACATTCCACCGTCAGCACGCCGTTCACACTTCACAGTCACAGCACGTAAGCAAGCGCTCACTCCTTCTCTACCCATGGTGACACCGTCGGGTTAAATCTGGGGGTGAGACGACTCGAATCCGGCACAGGTCAGTCCAACGGCGGGGTGTGGGTGACAGCCGAGGGACACGTGATGAAGCGCCTTGTCCCCGGCGTGACGGATGTGCGGCATCACGCGTACTGGGAGCGGCAGGCCCTCGTTGCTGAGTCCGGCATCGTCGCGCAGACACCGGGGCTGCGGTCGCCGCGCTATCTCGACGTACGGCGGGGTGCGGACGGGATCACGATGGTGTCGGAGTATGTCGAGCCGGTGCCGGTGGACGCTGCTCGGCTGGCGGAGGCGCTGGGGCGCTTTGCGCGGGCGGGGGTGGAGGAACCGGCGTGGGGTGCGCGCGATGTGCTGCGAGACCGGATGGCAACCGTCGAGGCGCGGGGTGGGTGGAAGGTGCTGTGGGGGCACGTGTCCGCGTCGCTGCGGGAGACGTTGCAAGAGTTGTGGGTGCGGCGGGCGGCGGTGTTGGCGGCGCTCGACGAGCTGCCGCGGGTGCCGACGCACGGCGATGCTCATCCGGGCAATCTGCTCGGCTGGGACGGGGAGAATGTTGTCGCACTCGACTGGGAACAGTTCGGGCTCGGCCCGGCCGGGTTCGACCTTGGGTATCTGGTGGTCGCGCTGCCGGATCAGGCGGAGAGCTTGCTGGCGGTCGACTCCGTCGTACGGCGTGGGGCGGTGCTGACTGCGGTGCTGACGGCTGCTTCTCGGGCTGCATGGGCGCTCGGACAGCCCGAGCGCGGTGATCACCTGGAGCGGCTCGAGGCGCTCGCGGACTACATCGAGGAGGCTTCGAGCCAGGCGCTGTAGAAGGCTTGGTAGCTGGGGTAGCGGGTGGTTACGGCTTCGTGGAGTACGGCGTACTGGGCGTCCGTGCCGCGGAAGGCGGGGCGGTCGAGGGCACCGTCGGCGAGGAGGACCAGGCCGGCGCGGGCCATCACGTACGCCGTGGTGCGGTCGTCGATGTCGGCGCCGAGCTCGAACTGTTCGGGGGCCATGAAGCGGCTGGAGCCGAACATGCGGCCCATGTCGTTGCGGTAGGCACCGGGTCGGTAGTCGTCGAGGTCCACGACGGTCAGCTGCCAGGTGGCGAAGTCGTAGAGCAGCGAACCGTCGTAGAAGTCGCCTTCGACCCAGCCTGCGGAGCTCAGGACGTCGTGGAGGTCGTAGAGCTGGTTCAGCGCCTCGGTGATCTCGTCCGCGGACAGGGCCTGGAAGCGTGCGAGCTGAGTGCGGAGGTGCTCGCCCTCGCGCCAGTCGAAGACGAGCGCCGGTCCCCACGGTGTCTCGATCAGCCCGTGGTACGCCGGGAGGACGTCGTGCTCGACCTCCGCCGCCAACCGGCCGGCGCGGCGAATCGCCTCCTGCCGGGCGGGCGCCGGGGTCTTCTCAGGGTCGCCGGCGGTTTTGACGAAGTACCGCCGGCCGTCGACCGAGACGCCGTACGAGATGTTGCCGGAGTCCTGCGTGTCGAAGACGGCGAAGATCTCGCCGACGCTCTTCAGGTAGTCGGCAGGCAGCTCGTCGATCTTCGCGGGGAACACGCGCCGACGCTAGCCGATGCCTGGGCCGACGAGGGAACCGACGAAGTACGTGAGCGCGGCGGCCGCGCCGCCGAGGATCAGCTGGCGGAGGCCCGAGTACCACCAGGAGCGGCTGGTGACGCGGGAGACGACCGCGCCGGCGGCGAAGAGGGCGGTCAGGCTCATGATCAACGCCGGTACGACGGTGGTCGCACCGAGGAGATACGGCAGCAGCGGGATGAACGCTCCGACCGCGAAGCAGACGAACGACGATCCGGCCGCGAGCAACGGGTTCGGGAGGTCGTTCGGGTCGATGCCGAGCTCTTCGCGGACGTGTTCGTCGAGCGCCTGCTCGGGGTTGGCGTGGAACTGCTTCGCGACCTTCTCGGCCAGATCGGGGTCGAGTCCCTTGGCCCGGTACGTCTCGGCGAGCTCGATCTCCTCGTCGATCGGGTGCCGGGCGATCTCCTGGCGCTCGACCTCGATCTCCGCGCGGGCGAGCTCACGCTGCGAGGCGACCGAGGTGTACTCCCCCGCCGCCATCGAGAACGCACCCGCGGCCAGACCCGCGAGCCCGGCGAGCACGATGAACTTCGAGCCGGACTCGGTACCGCCGTCCATCCCGGCGATCAGCGCGAAGTTCGACACCAGGCCGTCCATCGCGCCGAACACCGCCGGCCGCAGCCAGCCGCCGTTCACATCCCGGTGTTTGTGATCTCCGTGATGCTCCGCCGATACCTGCGCTCCGTCAGTCACGAGCCCCGTCACTCGGTACGGCGGGAGTCGTCTCGGCGCTCGTGCGTTCGCCACTGGGTGCGGGCAGGTCGCTTGCCGGGTCGGCGTTCTCGACCACGACAGCTTCTTCAGCCTTGGCGGGTTCGTCGGCAATCGCCGTACCGGCGTCCTCCGGCTTCGGTTCGGTGGCCTCGTCCTCGGACGGCTGCCCGGCGGCCGGGCCGGTGGAGATGTCCTGTTCACCCGGGCGGGTGCGGTAGCTGACGATGAAGGCAGCCACGGCGAGAACGAAGAGGATGATCGCCGTCCAGACGTTCAGGCGCAGGCCGAGGAAGTGGTTCACCGTGTCGATGCGCATGTTCTCGATCCAGGCGCGGCCGGCGCAGTAGGCGGCGACGTAGAGGAAGAACGCGCGGCCATGGCCGAGGGTGACCCGGCGGCCGACGAGGATGATCAGCGCCATCACGCCGAGGTTCCAGACGGCTTCGTAGAGGAACGTCGGGTGGAAGGTGGCGAAGTCGGCGAAGCCTTCGGGGCGGTGCGCCGGGTCGATCTCGAGGCCCCAGGGCCGGGTGGTCGGCTTGCCGAAGAGTTCCTGGTTGAAGTAGTTGCCGAACCGGCCGAAGACCTGGGCGAGCGCGATCCCGGGCGCGATCGCGTCGGCGAAGGCCGCGAACGGCACCTTGGCGCGGCGGCAGGCCAGGTAGGCGCCGAGGGCGCCGAAGCCGACCGCGCCCCAGATGCCGAGACCGCCGTGCCAGATCTTCAGCGCGTCGATCGGGTGCCGGCCCTCGCCGAAGTACAGCTCGGCGTCGGTGATGACGTGGTAGATCCGCGCGCCGACCAGACCGAACGGGATCGCCCAGAACATGACGTCGGACAGCACCGTCGGCGATCCGCCGCGGGCGACCCACCGCCGACGGGTCAGCCAGTAGCCGGCGAAGATCCCGGCCAGGATGCAGAGCGCGTACGCGCGGATCGGCAGGCCGAGGACATGCCAGACACCCTGGCTGGGACTGGGAATGAACGCCGGCACGATCACGGCGGGGATCAGACTAGACATGGCATCGGGAACGCTACTCGACCGCCCCGGGAACCGGCCAGGAACCCAGGGTCACGATGGGGACTCGGTGGGTTAGACACGGGTCAGCCCGCTGCCTTCACCGCGTCGTCGACCGCCTTCTGCAGCCCGTCCGGCGTCAGGTCCTTCGTCTCCAGCTGCTTGCCGTTGACGAAGACCGTCGGCGTACCGGTCACGCCACGGGCATCCGCAGCCTTGCCGACCGACTGGACCCAGCCACCGTAGGTGTTGTTCTGGATCGCCTGCTGGAACTTCGCGTCCCCGACCCCGAGCTGCTTGCCGAGCTCGATCAGCTGGTCGCTGGTCCACGACTTGCTGAAGTCGCCGTACATCTCGTCGGCGTACGTCAGCGCCTTGCCGTTGGCCGCCGCCGCGGCGAACGCGTTCGCCAGCCGCGGGGACGCGTCCGGGTTCACGAAGGCCAGCGGCCAGTACGTGAGCGTCGCCGTACCGTCCTGGACGAGCTTGTCAACCGTTGCCCCGGTCATCTCCTCGAACTCCGCGCAGTGCGGGCAGCGGAAGTCCAGGTACAGGTCGATCTGCGCCTTCGCGCCGGCCTTGCCGACCGTGACGCCCTTGCCGTCCTGGCCGGGTCCGGTGATGACGGCCGGCTCGACGCGGGGCTGGTCACCGGCGTCGACCTTGGAGTGCCCGCGCAGGTACTGGAAGCCGACACCGGCCGCGAGGGCCAGCACCAGCACGATCACCACGACGATGCCGGGCGGGACCCGCTTCTTCTGCTCCAGCAGCGGATTGGTGTTGCTCACGGTGCGGTGACTCCTGTCGTGGTGTTCGGATCGGTTTCGAGGGCGAACCTGCTCGCGGGCCGGACGCACAGCCAGATCGCCAGCAGCAGCAGGCCCGCATCGCGGAGGATCTCCTCCAGGTACTTCGTCTGGCCGGGATCGACTCGTCCGCCGCCGCCGAAGCAGCCGCAGTCGATGGCCAGGCCGCGGGCCCAGGCAGAGGCCACGGCGGCGATGAACACGACCATGAAAACACCTGCGGCGGCCGCGGTGTGCCGGACACCGAAACCGAGGATCAACAGCAATCCGATCGCGATCTCCAGGAACGGCAGCCCCCAGCCGACCGGATCGGCGAGCCCGGGCGGCAGGATCTCGTAGGCGCGCACCGCCTGCGCCGCGGTCTCCGGATCGGAGACCTTGAGCCCACCGGCGACCAGCATCACGCCACCGAGCACCAGCCGCGCCGCCAATGAGACCCAAGGCCACCAAGGCTTCACTGGTTGGCCTCCACCAGCTTCCCGAAGTCGTGCGCCATGTCGCCGATGGCGGCGTTCGACATCCAGAGCACGGTGGCCTTGTCGTCCTTGCCGAAGCCGAGCACCTGCGCGCCGTGGCCGACCTCGTAGCCACCCGAGGGCAGCTTCTTCATCCCTTCGACCGGTACGCCGACGGCCTGCGCGACGTTCTTGATCGACGGCAACGTACCGGTCAGGCCGACGAACGACGGGTCGAAGCGGTCCAGGTATTTCCGCATCGCCGGGCCGGTGTCGCGTGCCGGGTCGGTGGTGATGAACAGCACCTGCACCTGCTTGCGCACCGAGTCGTCGAGCTTGGTCAGCGCCGAGGCGATGTCGGCCATCACCGTCGGGCACACGTCCGGGCAGTTCGTGTACCCGAAGAAGATCAGCGTGACCGGCTTCTTGGTCGACGTGACCAGGTTGAACGCATTCCCGCCCGTGTCGGTCAAGGTGGCCGCGGGCAACTTGTACGGCTGGTCGAGCGTCGCTCCCCGCATCCCGTTCGGGTCCTGGCTGGTGCGGATGATCGCACCACCGGGGTTGTCGGGTTTCTCTTCCTTGCCGCCACTGCAGCCCGCGAGGGCGAGCAGGCCCACCACGGCCAGCAGCAGGCCTGCGTTCCTGGTTCGACTCACAGCAGGCTCAACGTCCGGCCGCCGTCGTCGGTTCCCGGCGGACGCCCTCGGCCAGGCTCTCCGTGAGCGATCGCACACCGGCCGGACCTTCACCGTCGAGCAGCCGCTTCACGAACGCCGACCCGACGATGACCGCGTCGGTGAACGCACCGATCGCCGCCGCCTGCTCCGCGTTCGAGACGCCGATCCCGACGCCGACCGGCAACTCGGTGGTGGCCTTGGTCCGGGCCACCAGCGGTTCGGCCAGATCCGACGCGGCCGACCGGATGCCGGTGACACCCATCACCGCGGTCGCGTAGACGAATCCGCGGCACGCGGCCGTGGTCAGCCGGATCCGCTCGTCGGTCGACGACGGCGAGACCAGGAACACCTTGTCCAGCTCGTTCTTGTCCGCGGCCGCGATCCACTCCGCGGCCTCCTCCGGGATCAGGTCGGGCGTGATCAGCCCTGCTCCCCCGGCCGCGGCGAAATCGGTGGCCCAGCGATCGACGCCGTACCGCTCGATGGGGTTCCAGTACGTCATCACCAGCACTGGTACGTCGGAGTACGCCGCGATCTCCTCGACCGTGCGAAGCAAGTCCTTGACGCGGAATCCGCCGGCCAGCGCAGCCTCGGCGGCGCGCTGGATCGCGGGACCGTCCATCACCGGATCGCTGTACGGCAAGCCGATCTCGAGCACGTCGACGCCACCGTCGACCAGCGCCTTGATCGCGTCCACGCCACCGGCGTACGTCGGGTAGCCGGCCGGCAGGTAGCCGACCAGACCCGCGCGACCGGCTTCGTTGGCCTTCCGGATCGCGGTCCCAGCCTTGCCCAGGGCAACCATTTCGCTCATGCCTGGTCTCCGGATTCGATCAGCCCGAACCACGTGCTCGCGGTGTCCATGTCCTTGTCGCCGCGACCGGACAGGTTCACCAGGATGGTGGCGTCCGGGCCCAGCTCCTTGGCGATCTCCAGCGCACCGGCGACGGCGTGCGCCGACTCGATCGCGGGGATGATGCCCTCGGTCTTGGCCAGCAGCTTGAAGGCTTCCATCGCGTCGGCATCGCTCACCGGCCGGTACGTCGCCCGCTTCGTCTCCGCGAGCCACGAGTGCTCGGGGCCGACTCCGGGGTAGTCCAGCCCGGCCGAGATCGAGTGCGACTCGATGGTCTGACCGTCCTCGTCCTGCAGCAGGTACGACCGCGCCCCATGCAGTACGCCGATCTGCCCGGCCGAGATCGTGGCCGCGTGCCGACCGGTCTCGAAGCCGTCGCCGCCCGGCTCGATGCCGTACAGCTTCACGTCGGCATCGGGGATGAACGCGGCGAACAGACCGATCGCGTTCGAGCCACCGCCGACCGCGGCGACCGCGGCGTCGGGCAGCTTGCCCAGCAGCTCGAGCGACTGGGCCCGCGCCTCGTCACCGATACCGCGGACGAAGTCGCGCACCATCGCCGGGAACGGGTGCGCGCCGGCCGCCGTACCGAGCAGGTAGTGGGTCTTGTCGACGCTGGCGACCCAGTCGCGCAGCGCCTCGTTGATCGCGTCCTTGAGCGTGCGGCTGCCGCTCGTCACCGGGATCACCTCGGCGCCGAGCAGCTTCATCCGGGCCACGTTCAGCGCCTGGCGCTGGGTGTCGACCTCGCCCATGTAGACCACGCACTCGAGATCCAGGTAGGCGCACGCTGTCGCGGTCGCGACGCCGTGCTGACCGGCGCCGGTCTCGGCGATCACCCGCGGCTTGCCCATCCGCTTGGTCAGCAACGCCTGGCCGAGCGCGTTGCGGACCTTGTGCGCGCCGGTGTGGTTCAGGTCCTCGCGCTTGAGCAGGATGCGCGCCCCGGCGACCTCGGACAGCCGGGTCGCGTCGTACAGCAGGCTCGGGACGCCGGCCCACTCGCGCAGCATCCGGTCGAACTCACCGGTGAACTCCGGGTCGGCCATGGCACCGCGCCAGGCCTGCGTGAGCTCGTCGAGCGGCGCGATCAGCGCCTCCGGCATGAACCTGCCGCCGAAACGGCCGAAGTGCCCGAGCTGGTCGGGCAGCACAGTACTCATCCGACAAACCTTCCAAACCCAGGCCCACGGCCCGGGGAGAGTTACTGCCCCAGGCCGTTTGGACCGGCAGGGGAGGTCAGTGCTTCAGGTGTGGCGTAGGTCGAGCGATAGCGGTGTCCAGGTGCGTGCATCGTGGTGCTTGAGGAGTGCCCTCGATGCGGAGCATCTCGGGTGCTTCTCAAGTGCCGCGAGGTGCGTGCCTGGGCGCCGGTAGCGCCGACCTACGTCACACCTGAAGCACTCTAGTGCCGCTGCTGGATGGCGGGGTGCGATCCGGCGGCGACGAGGTCGGCGACCGAGGCCCGAGGATCGCGGCCGGTCACCAGAGTTTCACCGACGAGGACGACATCGGCCCCGGCGCGCGCGAACTCGATTACATCATGCGGACCCCGGACGCCGGACTCCGCCACCCGGACCAGTTCGGTCGGGATGGTCGGGGCGACCCGGGCGAAGGTGTCCCGGTCGACCTCGAGGGTCTTCAGGTTGCGGTTGTTCACGCCGATCAGCTGGGCGCCGGCGTCCACCGCACGCCGCGTCTCCTCCTCGTCGTGAACCTCGACCAGCGGGCAGAGCCCGATCGAGTGCGCCCGCTCGATCAGCGAGACCAGCGCCTCCTGCTCCAGGGCCGCCACGATCAGCAGCGCCATGTCGGCGCCGGCCGCCCGGGCTTCCCAGAGCTGGTACGAGGAGACGATGAAGTCCTTGCACAGCACCGGTACGTCGACCCGGCCGCGGACCGCACGCAGGTCGTCCAGGCTGCCGTTGAACCGGCGCTTCTCGGTCAGCACCGAGATCGCCGCGGCGCCGCCCAGCTCGTACTCCCCCGACAGCGCGGCCGGGTCGGTGATCTCGGCCAGCTCGCCCTTGGAGGGGCTGGACCGCTTCACCTCGGCGATCACCGCGATCCCGTCGCCGCGGAACACCGGCATCGGGTCCTTGGCGTCGGGCTTGCGCTGCGCCTCCAGCTTGAGGTCGTCCAGGCTGACTAGAGCCTGGCGCTCCGCGAGGTCCTCGCGAACCCCGGCGAGAATGTCGTCAAGCACAGTCATGGTCTGTCCGCCCTTCAGTGGTCGTCGGCGGGGACGCCGAAGCCCAGCAGTTGGAGCACCTTGCCGGCCAGTGCGCCCAGCACGACGATCCCGACCGAGATCCAGAACAGCAGCCAGTTCGGGCCGAGCACCATCGCGATGGCACCGACGGTGAACCCCACCAGGATGATCGCGACCGCGGTCCAGGCCGCGGTGCTGTTGCCGTGCGCGTCGTGATGTGCCACGGCATGGGCCTCGTTGCCCGCCCGGGTCACCGCTTGATCGGCAGTCGTATTGTCCATGGTTGCCGCCACTCCTCGTCGTCGTCCTGTCCTATTGTGGCGGTTGCCCGCCGCGATCAGAGAGTCGGGTCCTCTCCCGCGTCGATCGCCTTCCACTGATCGGCCCCGTGATCCGGGGCCTTGCTCGTTGCGGTCACGGCCGGTTCACGCTCATACCGATCGGTAGGCCGCTTCCAGCGCTGTGCGGTGAAGACTGCGAGCAGCCCGGCGAGCAGTAGCGCCACTCCCCCGGCCAGCGCGAGCCACGGCGCCGGACCGGTGCTCACCACGACGTTGTCGGTGACCACCTGGCTCAGCTCGGGCCGCTGCCTGCTCAGCTCGGCTGTGCCCGGCCGCACCTGCAGTGCCACGCCGATCGCCGCCGCACCCAGCAACGCGATCAGAATGCCGAGGACGCGACGAAGCGCCGTACCGGCGAGCTTGGTGACCACGATCGCCACCAGCCCGGCCAGAGCCAGCGTCACCGGCGCTCTGGTGATGCTGTAACCGTTGAAGTCGACCACAGACCGCCCCTTGCCCGGATCGGCCGTGACCCAGGTCAGATAGGCCGACAGAGCCAGCAGCGCCAAGGCGCCGAGGGTGAGCAGGTCTGCTAGTCGCTGTGGGCGCATCAGGGCATGTCTCCCATCTCCGCGCCGTAGCGAGCAGGTGCTCGGTGCGGTGCATCGGTGCGCGGGGGCGGAGGGTTCGATGCGGAGCATCTAGCCCTTTGCACCCGTGCGGCGAGGTGCCGTGCCGAGTGCCGCGCAGTAGGCGGGGGGATGGGAGACATGCCCTAAACCTCGTTGAACGTTCCTGCGACGGCGATCGCGTTCAGTACGGCGGCTGCCTTGGTGCGGCACTCGGCGTCTTCGGCGACCGGGTCGGAGTCGGCGACGATGCCTGCTCCGGCCTGCACGTACGCCGTTGAGCCGCGTAGGACCGCTGTCCGGATGGCGATCGCGGTGTCGGCGTCACCGGCGAAGTCGAGGTAACCGACGACACCGCCGTACACCCCGCGGCGGGTGACCTCGAGCTTGTCGATGATCTCCATCGCGCGCGGCTTCGGGGCGCCCGACAAGGTGCCGGCCGGGAAGGCCGCGGTGAGGGCGTCGAAGGCGGTCTTGCCGGCCGCCAGCTGACCGGTGACGGTCGACTCGAGGTGCATGACGTGGCTGTAGCGGCGCACGTCCATGAAGTCGATCACCTCGACGGTGCCGGGCGCGCAGACCTTGCCGACGTCGTTGCGGCCGAGGTCGACCAGCATCAGGTGCTCGGCGCGCTCCTTGGCGTCGGCGCGCAGCTCCTCCTCGAGGGCGTGGTCCTCCTCCGGCGTCGCGCCGCGGCGGCGGGTGCCGGCGATCGGGTGCAGGATCACCTTGTTGTCGGTGACCTTCACCAGCGCTTCGGGGCTGGAGCCGACGATGTCGAAGCCGTCCAGGCGCACCAGGTACATGTAGGGGCTCGGGTTCGAGCGGCGGAGCACACGGTAGATGTCCAGCGCGGACGCGGTGGTCTGCAGCTCGAAGCGCTGGGACACGACGATCTGGAACGCCTCGCCGGCCCGGATCTCCTCCTTGGCCGTCTCGACGGCCTCCCGGTACGCCGCGCTCGACCGCTGCCGGTGCGGGTCCGGCTGCGCGTCGCGGTCCGCACGGACGACGTACGACGGGGTGGGCCGCGCGAGGTCGGCCTCCATCGCGTCCAGCCGGCGAACGGCATCGGCATACGCCTCGTCGACCCGCTCGTCGGTGTCGTCCCAGTTGATCGCGTTGGCGATCAGCCAGATCTCACCGGTCTCGTGGTCGAGGGCGGCCAGGTCGGTCGCGAACAGGAACGTCAGCTCGGGCAGGCCGAGGTCGTCGGTCGTTGTGTCCGGCAACCTCTCCAGCCGGCGGACCGCGTCGTACCCGAGGAAGCCGACCATGCCACCGGTGAGCGGGGGCAGGTCCGGCAGCCGAGGGGTGTGCAGGATCTCGACGGTCTCGCGCAGCGCCTTCAGCGGGTCACCGGTCTGCGGCAGGCCGACCGGCGGGTTGCCGGTCCACACCGCCTGGCCGTCGCGCTCGGTCAGTGTCGCGGCCGAGCGGACGCCGATGAACGAGTACCGCGACCAGACGCCGCCGTTCTCCGCGGACTCGAGCAGGAAGGTGCCTTCGCGCTCCGCGGCGAGCTTGCCGTAGACCCCGATCGGCGTCTCGGCGTCGGCGAGCAGCCGACGCGTCACCGGGATCACCCGGCGGTCCTTGGCGTAGTCGCGGAAGGTCTCCAGGGTCGGGGTGTTCATCGCTGCACCTCGATCGTTCCGTGCTCGAAGCAGCTCCGGGTGCCGGTGTGACAGGCCGGGCCCTCCTGGTCGACCAGGACCAGCAAGGTGTCCGCGTCGCAGTCGACGAGGATCTCCTTGACGTGCTGGCGGTGACCGCTGGTCTCGCCCTTCACCCAGAACTCCTGGCGGCTGCGCGACCAGAACGTGCTCCGGCCCGTGGCCGCGGTCCGGCGGACCGCCTCGGCGTTCATCCAGCCGACCATCAGGACCTCACGCGTGTCGTACTGCTGGACCACCGCCGGGATCAGCCCGGCCGCATCGAAGGTCAGCTCGTCGATACTCACTCACCTATTGTCACCGATGCCACGGACACTTCTGACCAGCAGGGCTGGGGATGGACCTGACAGGATGACCGCATGACTTCTCCGCACCTGGTGATCGACGGGCACAACGATCTGCCGATCGCGTTCTACGAGCTGTGCGAGTACGACCTGGACGCGCATGACCTGAGCGGGTCGGTGCCGCAGTTGCACACCGATCTGCCGCGGCTGCGGGCGGGGAACGTCGGTGGGCAGTTCTGGTCGCTGTGGGTGCCGCAGGACGAGCACGCCGTACGGCGGACGTTCGAGCAGCTCGACTTCGTGCATCAGCTCGTGGCGCGTTTCCCGGACGCGCTGCAGCTGGCGACGACGGCCGATGACGTGGAGGCGGCGATCAAGGCCGGCAAGGTCGCATCACTCATGGGGATGGAGGGCGGCCACTCGATCGGCGAGTCGCTCGGTGTCCTGCGGACCATGCGCACGCTGGGTGTTCGCTACATGACGCTCACGCACAACAACAACGTCAGCTGGGCGGACTCGGCGACCGACGAGCCGGTGCTGGGCGGGCTGAACGACTTCGGCGAGCAGGTGGTTCGGGAGATGAACCGGATCGGCATGCTGGTCGACCTGTCGCATGTCTCGGCCGACACGATGCGCCACGCGCTCCGGGTGACCAGTGCGCCGGTGATCTTCAGCCACTCGTCCGCTCGCGCGGTCTGCGACGTACCGCGGAACGCACCTGACGACGTACTGGAGACCCTGGCCGGCAACGAGGGCGTGTGCATGGTCACGTTCGTGCCGTACTTCGTCTCTCAGCAGTACGTCGACTGGACGGCGGCCGTGCAGGAGAACGCGGACTACGACGAGCCGAAGCCGGCAGTCACCATGGCCGATGTGGTCGAGCACCTGGAGCACGTCCGCGAGGTGGCGGGTATCGACCACATCGGTCTCGGCGGCGACTACGACGGCGTACCGGAGACACCCGTTGATCTGCCGGATGTCTCGTCGTACCCGCGGTTGTTCGAGGCGCTGGCCGAGCGCAAGTGGAGCGACGAGGACCTCGACAAGCTTGCCGGGGGCAACATTCTGCGCGTGCTACGCGCCGCCGACGACGTCGCTGTCTAGGCTGGGCGGCGGGCGTCGCGTAGGTCAGCGCCGCGGACGAAGCCGGCCGCCTCGTAGGTCGCGACAGCGCCGACGTTGAAGGCGGGTGTGCAGGTGTAGGCGCTCGACGCGCCCATCTCCTGCAGCGCCCGCGCGGCGGCCACGGTGATCGCCTCGCCGTAGCCCCGGCCGCGGTGCATGCGGTGCACACCCATCGGCTCCAGGTAGCCCGGCTTGCCTTCACCTGCGGACCACACCGTCACGGCTGCCACGGACTCGCCGAGCTCGTTGCGACCGACGAGGCAGCGCGCATCGGCGTACGGGATGCCGTCCGCCATGGCGAACCAACGCGCATTGGTGAACGTCGACCCGTCAAACGACTCCCGCTGCACGGTCACGCGCTCATGCGCCTCTTCGGCACCAATCACATCCACCCGCAGCGCCGGTGCCGGCACTGGCTCGCTCAGGTCCCGCCGCAATGGCACCCACGGGTCGTCGAGTTGCCAACCGGCCTTCACCAGCAGGTCCTTCACCACAGCCCCAGGCGGCGCCTCGACGTACACCTGTCCCTCGACCAGTACGCCGCGCGCCGGGTCGGCGACATCGGCAGCCATCTGCTCGGCCAGCTCAGCGTCGTGCAACGCAACCGGATCAAACGCGATCCGCACCAGATCCGCCTCGTCCAGCAACCCCAGCGCCACGATCTCGCCGTCCCGCCGCCACGTCCGGACCGCCGCCGCGGTCTGCTCCGCCCCGAACCGCCAGTACCACCCGATGTCCCCCGGGTGCAGCTGATGCGGAGTCTCCTCCCCCTGCCACTCCCGCAGCGCGGCCACCACCTCGCCCAGACCGTCAACCGTCGGTGTAGCCAGCTCCCATGCCATCCCCCAATCCCACACCATCCGCGCCGGCGCTCAAAGTCGGGGTTTGCGATACAGGCGAAGGGGCACGGGGCGGGTTCAGTGTTATCTAGAGGTTGGAGCTGTTGTGCTTACCCTGACTGAGAACGCGACTCTGGTGATCAAGAGCATCACGGGGGTCGAGGGCGCGCCGGAAGGTGCCGGTGTGCGGATCTCGCAGGAGAACCCGGCGGATCCGGCGCTGGCGGTGACCACGACGGAGGCGCCGCAGCCCGGCGACCAGGTGGTCGAGGACGCCGGGGCGCGGGTCTTCCTGGAAGAGAACGCGGCGAACGCGCTGGACGACAAGATCCTCGATGCCGCCGTGGACGACAAGGGCGGTGTGGAGTTCCTGCTGGTGCCGCAGGCAGGTACCGCTGCGACTCCCTGATGACCGGGTACGACGGGGCACCAACCTGACTGTGGTGCCGCGGAGTACCTGATCCGGACGCGGCCAGTTCGACCCTCCCAGGGACTGGCCGCGCCCCGGGTTGTCCTCCTAGACCGCACCCCGTTGAGCGATCCAGCTCTGGTGCAGTCTCGAGTAGACGCCGCCCGCGTTGACGAGGTCCGCGTGCGGTCCGCGCTCCACGACCTCGCCGTTGTCGAAGACCAGCACCTCGTCGGCCGCTTCGGCGGTGGACAGCCGGTGCGCGATCGTGACCGACGTACGGCCGGTCATCAGCCGCTCCAGCGCCGCGTTGACCCGGACCTCGGTGCCAGGGTCGACGGCCGAGGTCGCCTCGTCGAGGACGAGCAGATCGGGGTCGGCGATGTTCGCCCGGACCAGTGCGACCAACTGACGCTCTCCGGCCGACAGGGACTCGCCCCGCTGACCCACTGGCGACTGCAGACCGTCCGGCAGCGACTCCAGCCAGTCGGTGAGGCCGAGCGATTCGAAGGCGGCGAGCAACTGCTCGTCCGTCACCTCGGGCCGGCCGAATCGCACGTTCTCGGCGAGTGACGCGTCGAACAGGTAGCCGTCCTGCGGCACCATCACGACCCGCTCGCGCAGTGACTCGAACGAGATCTCGCGCGCGTCGACTCCGTCCAGCAGGACAGCGCCTGAGGTCGGGTCCATCAGTCGCGTGAGCAGCTTTGCGAACGTCGTCTTGCCGGACCCGGTCTCCCCGACGACTGCGACCCGCCGGTGCGGTTCCAGCCGGACGTTGACATCACGCAGTACCAACTCGCCTTCGGGGTAGGCGAAGTTCACGTCGGCGAACTCGACCGAGATCGGTCCGCGCGTCTGCTTCACCCCTGCCTCACCCGGGTCGACCACGTCGGCCGGAGTGTTGATCACACCCAGCACCCGCCGCCAGCCGGCGAAGGCGCTCTGCGCGTCGGTCAGCACCTGCGTCGCGATCTGCACTGGGTCGGAGAACAACGCGACCAGGAACATGAACGCCAGGATCTCCCCCAGTGTCGCGTGGCCGTCCACTCCGAGCAGCACACCGGCCGTGAGGACTCCGGCATTCGCCAGTCCGGCCGCCAGACCGCCGATCGAGAACGTGATTCCGGTCAGCGTCTGCGCACTGGTCGCCGTACGGCGGTAGTCGTCGACTGTGCGGTCGATCCGGGCCTGTGTGCGTCCTTCGATCGCGTACGCGCGCACCACCTGCGCACCGACGACCGGCTCGGCGACCGCGGAGAGCATCTCGCCGACCTTCGCCCGGACGACGCCGTACGCGGCAGACATGCGCTTCTGCAAGGCCCTGAGCGATGCGAACAGCGGGATGAAGCAGACCAGCACCACCAGCGCCAACTGCCACGAGTAGAAGAACATCACCACGGTGGCAAGCAGCATCTGCCCGAGACTCACCAAGAAGATGAAGCCACCGAACTGCAGGAACTGCGAGACGGTGTCCACGTCCGACGTCACGCGGCTGACCAGTGCGCCGCGGCGCTCGGTGCTCTGCGTCAGCACCGGCAGATCGTGCACATGGCGGAACGCCTTGATCCGCATGGTCGCCAGTCCACGCTCGGAGTTGACCGCGAGCCGCACAGTCGTCAGGTACGACGCTCCGGCGGTCACAGCCACGCCCACCGCGCACACCACGACCATCCAGGCCACGAACGACATGTTCGGCCCACCGGGACCGGACAGGCCTTTGTCGATGGTCTGCTGGACAGCGATCGGAATCACGATCCGCCCGGCGGTCATGGTCAGCGCCAGCAGCGCGGTGATCCACCAGCCTTGTGCGAGCTCGGGAGAGATCCGCAGGCCTTGCCGCAGCGTCTCCAGACCACCGGCATCATCACCATGGTCGAGCCGCGTAGCCTCAGCCGCGCTCATGCCTTCACCCCGTCCAGATCATCAAGCTCTTTGTCCAGCTCGGCTTCTTCGAGCCTGCGCTCGGCGTCCTTCTCGTACGCGTCCACCAGATCCCGGTACGCCGCCGATGTCTCCTGCAGCTCGCTGTGCGTGCCTTGCGCGGCGACTCGGCCCTCGTCGAGGAACAGCACCTCGTCGGCGAGCGAGATGGTCGCCTTGCGGTAGGCGATGACGAGCACTGTGGTCGCAGCGCTCGCGTCCTCCTGCACCACCGACCGCAGTCCGGCCAGGATGCGCGCCTCCACCTGCGGGTCGACCGCGCTGGTGGCGTCGTCCAGGATCAGCAGCCGAGGCCGGCGTACCAGCGCACGAGCCAGGGCGATCCGCTGCCGCTGCCCACCGGACAGCGTCGTACCGCGCTCGCCGACCTTGGTGTCCAGACCGTCCGGAAGGCTCTTCACGAAGCCGTCGCCCTGCGCGATCCGCAGTGCGTCCCAGATGTCCTCGTCGCTGTAGTCGCCGCCCAGCGTGATGTTGCCGCGGATGCTGTCGTCGAACAGGAACGCCGTCTGCGCCACCAGCGCGACCGAGTCCGCCAGCTCGCCCCTGGCCAGCTCGCGAAGATCAATGCCGTCGATCTTGACCGATCCCTCTTCCGGATCGATCAGCCGGGTCAGCAGCGTCGTCATCGTCGACTTGCCAGCCCCGGTCGGTCCCACCACCGCGACTGTGCGGCCGGGCTGGACGGTGAACTCCATCCCGCTCAGTACGTCGCGATCCGGCAGGTAGCCGAACCGCAGTCCGGACACGTCCAGCTTGGCTGCGGTCTTCGAGGTCAGCTGCGCCTCGCCGTACTCCATGCCGCCCTCGGCGGTGAGCACGCGCTGCACGCGGTCCCAGCCGACCACGGAGCGCGGCAGCTCACCGAGCACCCAGCCGAGCGCCCGGATCGGGAACCCGATCAGCGTGAAGAGGAACGCGACCTGCACCACGTCACCCGCATCGGCGGCGCCGGAGCGCACTCGGCCGACACCGACCAGCAGCACGATCAGCACGCCGATCCGGGGCAGCGCGTCGATCACCGGATCGAACATGCCGCGGGCCTTGTTCACCGCGATGTTCGCGTCCCGCAGCGCGTACGTCGGCGCGCGGAAGCGCTCGGTCTCCGCAGCCTCGCGGCCGAGCGTCTTGACCACCAGTGCGCCGTCGAACGACTCGTGCGCGACCTCGGAGACGTCTGCGCGCAACTGCTGCGCCCGGGTGGCCAGCGGCTGCAGAATCCGCTGGAAGATCACATTGGCGACGAAGACGAGCGGGAACACCAGACAGCCGACCAGAGCGAGCCACACGTCGGCCATGAACATCGCAACCGTCGCGAAGGCCAGCATGGCGAGCACACCGATCGCCATCGGCAGCGGTGCGATCACGAACCAGATCGACTCGACATCGGCGTTCGCGTTGGAGAGCAGCTGGCCGGTCGGGTGCTGGTGGTGCCACTCCAGCGGCAGCTTCTGGTACTGCCGGGTGACCCGGCGCCGGTACGTCGCCTGGAGCCGGAACTGCATCACGCCGGCCCCGACCCGCCGGCCGACGACGCCGATGGCGCGCAGGATCGCGATGCCGAGGAAGATCGAGATGAGCGCGGCCAGCGCACCGAAGGTGGTGTCACCGCGCTCCAGGGCCGGCCGGATCACGTGGTCGGTGGCCCAGCCCAGCGCCCAGCCGTCGGCCACGGTCATCGCGCCGTACAGCATGCTGGCGGCCACCGAGAGCGCGAAGACCCACGGCTCCTCCCAGATGGCGACGCGCAGGACCGCGAACCCACGCCGGGTCGCGCTCCCTTTGTCGGGGACTTTCGGCACGGGCAAGAGACACTCCAGGACAGTCAGGTGCGAACAGCAGTCACAATCATGACAACGATTGACATTCTGCCATTGCGGACCGACAACTACGATCAGGAATGTGACTGACTACAGCCGGGTGGAACGACTTGCTCTGTGTGACCTCTTCGATGAGCTAGGGCCGGACCAGCCGACGCTGTGTGACGGCTGGACGACGTACGACCTGGCGGTGCACCTGTACGTGCGGGAGTCCGACCCGATGGCCGGGCCTGGGATCATGATCTCCGCGCTCGCCGACACCACCGAGAAGCGGATGGAGCGCGCGAAGGCGAAGTACGGGTTCGCCGGCGTGGTGGACAAGGTCCGCAACGGGCCGCCGCGCGCCTCGATCTACGGGCTCCCGCTGATCGGGCACCAGCTGAACACCACCGAGTACCTGGTGCACCACGAGGACGTCCGCCGGGCACAGCCGGACTTCACCGTGCGCACCCTGCCCGCCGAGCAGCAGGCCGGTCTGTGGAAGGGCCTGAAGGTCGCCGGCCGCACGATGACCCGGAAGGCGCCGGTCGGCATTGTGCTCCAGCGGCCCACCGGTCAGTCGATCGTCGCGAAGCAGCCCGTGAACGGCCGCTCGGTCACAGTGATCGGTGAGGCGGCCGAGCTGGTGCTCTTCTGCTTCGGTCGGCAGCAGGTGGCCGACGTTCAGCTCGAGGGCGACCCGGCGGTCATCGACGAGCTGAAGAGCACCTCATTCGGCATCTGACGAGGCAGCCGCGGCCGCCCGCTTGTGCCGGTACTTCTGGACCAGGCTGCTGACCACAGTGGTCAGCAGCACCAGCGCGATCGCCGCCACCACTCCCTGCCATGGCTCAGGGAAGAGGGCGTAGCCGAGGAGCCCGATCGCCATGTAGACCGCGGCCCACAGCGAGGACGCGGCCAGGTCGACCAGTGCGAACCGCTCCCAGCGGTAGCCGGCCAGTCCGGCGGCCAGCAGCACCGGCACTCGCCCACCAGGGATGAGCCGTGACGTGAGCAGTACGCCGATCTCATGCTCGGACAGGCGGTCCCGGAGCGCGTCCAGCTTGTCGTTGTCCCGCAGCCACCCGATGCGCTTGGCCAGCTTCTCCCCGCCGAACCGGCACCCGGCGTACACGATCAGGTCGCCGACATAGGCACCTGCGGCACCGGCGATGAGTACGCCGAGCAGTCCGATCGGAGTGCTGTGGGAGGCGAGCACTGCACCCGCCGACACGGCAGCGCCGGTCGGTAGCACCGGCAGTACGGCACCGATCAGGACGGCACCGGCGAGCGCGAAGAGGTACCAGAGGTCGAAGTCCGCATTACCCGTCATCCGGCCACCTCGATCGACTCTCCTGGTACCAACAGATTCACCTTCACAGCGGGCTCCAGCTCCGCCATGGCGGCTCGGAACTGGTCCCCCGGCGGCAGGAACAGCTCAGGCCGCACCCGGTCGAAGCCGATCGGCCAGAAGGTCCCGAAGTGCACCGGGATCGCCACACTCGCGCCGACTCGCTGGACTGCCTCGGCGGCCCGCTCTGGGTTCAAATGCCCCGGTCCGAGCGAGGGTCCCCAACCACCCACTGGAACTAGCGCCACGTCGACCGGACCGGCCTCGGCCGCCAGGTCGTCGTACAGGTCCGTGTCGCCGGCGAACCAGACGCTCGGCGAGCTGTCGACGCGGTAGCCCACAGCCGGACCGCTGTACGACGACCAGGGCAGACGTCGACCGTCATGGTGAGCCGTGATCACGGTGATCTCGACGGAGCCGATCCGGAGCTGATGACCGGGCGCTACCTCGATACAGCGGTCTGAATACGCGGCGCCGTAGTCATGGTGGATCAGCCGGGCCGCACCACGCGGTACGACGAGTGCCGCCTCCGGAGCGATCAATGGCAACGAGGTCAGATGCAGGTGGTCGGCGTGCATATGTGAAACGAGCACCGCGTCGCACTGACCCGCCTCCGGAGTCGGAGCGGGACCGCGACGGCGCCGAAGGTGCGCGATCCGCGACGTCAGCACCGGATCGGTCAGCAGCCGGGTGCCGTCCGCCTCGATGGTGGTGGTCGCATGCCCCCACCAGGTGATCCGCACGCTTCAGGCCTCTACCTTCGTCTCGACCGGCTCCTCGATGTCCTTGCGCTGCCCGAGCTTCTCGAGCCAGCTGATCAGCAACGCGTGGATCGCGTCGGAGCCTACGGGAGACTCCTTGAGCTCCCAACGAGCCGGGTGCACGAGCACCGCCTCGGTCTGCCAGCCGCCGATGCCGCCGTGACAGCCGACGAGCTCCTCGAACGCGGCCACCTCGCGGGTGTAGTCGTCGACCCGGCTGACCACTACGACATCTCCGTTGTGCGGCAGCTCCGCCTGGCGCAGGATCGACGCCGGTGCGTACGGTCCGTAGCGCGCCAGCGGGTCCTCGCCCTCGACCCGGCCGGACTTGAGCACCCGAACGCCGGCCCGGCCGATCGCCACCGGCCCCTCAGCCAGCGAGTCGACCACGACGAACCCGATGCCCGGGTGCGTCGCCAGTCCCGGAATCAGTTTGGGGTGCTGCAGCTCGATCTCCTCCAGCGGCACCCGGCCCGGCGTACTCGCCAGGTAGATCAGAGCCAGGTTCCCCGATGCGGTGACCAGCATCTGCTGGTCAGAGCTGACCGGCGGCTCACAGTCCTTGGGACCGAGCTCCACCTCACCGTCAGCCTTGAGGTGCAACGCCTTGCGGGTCACCGTGCCCGCCACACTGCGGCGCAGCGCCAGCTCGGTCAGGAACGCGTTCACGGGGCCCCAGCCCTCGGACTTGCCGACCGCAGCAACCGGCTCACTGGCCGTGTCGACCAGTTCGTCGACAACCTCGGTCAGCGTCCGCCCGTAGCGCTGCAGGAACGTCGATCCCTGACTCTGACCATGGTCGGACAGTACGACGATCTCGTACGAGTGCGGCAGGATGTCGATGATCCGCTGCAGCGCACCGAGCACCCGGTCGAGACCCTCCAAGGTCTGCAGGGACTCCGGCCGGGTCGGACCGGCGTGATGCGCTACCTCGTCGTAGTCGACGAAATCGCAGTAGATGACCGGCGTACCCTTCACCAGCTCGTCAGTGATCAGCGAGACGTTCAGATCGCGCAACAGCACGTTGGCGATCGCGCGCAGGAAGATGTAGCTGCCGCCACGCTTCACCCGCGGCACCAGGTTGCGCCGACGCTGCCTGCGGGCCTGGAACAGCTCCTTGACCATCTCGCCGACGCAGAGCACCAGTCCGCGCGCAGCGCCCTGGGGACTGGAGAAGAACCGCACGTACCCCCGGCTGCGGCTGTTCGGCAGCGAGGCCCGGCTGAACACCAACTCACAGTGCTCGGCGTCACCGGACCAGTTGTTGCTGATGCTGACACCGCCGTCCGCGAGCAGTCCGCGGCCGGTCGACATCCGCCCCTCGATCTCGGCGGCGTCCCGGCCCCGGTTCGTCACCATCACCCGGCCGGTCTCCTTCTCGTACCACCGGAACGCGGGGATCTGGCCGGAGCCGCCGTGCAGGATTCCGGCCTGGCTGGCCGGAGTGGTCGCCGGTACGCCGGTGTGCCACTCCACCATCGAGTGCTTGCCGTCGCGGATCCAGCCACCCAGATGCGGCAGGTTGCCCGACATCACCATCCAGTTCAGCAGCGGTGCGGACAGACCGTCGATCTGGATGATCAGCATCCCGGTCTTCGGCGCGGCCGCCATCTTGCGGGCTCGGCGGCGCACCACCCGCATCAGTTCGGCGACGTACGCGTCGTCACTGCCGGCATAAGCGACCCAGCCGACGAAGACGCTGACCGACGACATCACGATCGACACCACGAGCACTGCCTCGGGACCGCCGTGCAGGTTCACGCCGGGGTCGGCCGTGACGCCGAGGTACACCACTCCGAACTGCGAGAGCAGCCCACCGACCAGTACGCCGACCGAACCGATCAGGATCGCGACTCCGGCCAGCACCCACCGCATCACCACGCCGAAGACCGCCAGCAGGACCACTAGCCGCAGGATCGGCAACCGTCCGTCACTACTGATCTGCGGCAGCGTCCAGAACGTGATAATCAGCGAGACCAGCGACGCCATGCCGCCGTACAGCATCGCCTGCAGGCCGCGGCCGGTACGCCGCAGGTCCAGCCAGAAGGGTTTGCGCGCCCGCCTGTCGCCGGAGACCTGTTCCGGTGGTTTCGCCATGTGCCGAGCGTACGAGGCGCGGTCCGGTCCGGCCGCATCGCGCCACGCACCGGACGGCCTGCTACTGCAGTTCCAGGTAGTCCACCTCTGTGTAGAGCGTGCCCTTGCTGAGCCGGACCGTGTTCCAGCCGGCCTGCAACGTCACGCGAACCGAGGACTCGCGCCACTGGTTCCAGCCGGTGAACGGGTAGCTCACCGAGCCCTGCGGTGTGCCGTTGATCGACAGTCCGTGACTGGCAGTGCCCTGCGAGCCGTTCGCGTACCCGACATGCAGCGTGTAGCCGCCGGCGACCGGCGCGAACACCCGGTTCTCCACCCAGGAGTCGGCGAAGTCGATGTAGCCGACCGCCTTGCCGTCGGATGCGCCCGCGGAGTTCTCGCGCAGCACGCAGTGGTTCAGTTGACCGCTCTCGGCCTCGGTGCGCACCCGGCTGCCGCGCACGATCGGCCAGTCGTTCGCCCAGCCGACATCGCCGACGTACAGGTGGCGGGAGCCGTTCACCCAGCCGTGCAGAAACACCTTGTCACCGACGAAGTCGGCGCCACCCGGACCACACACGTTGCCGTCGAACGACTGCGTCGTCAGCAATGGCCGCTGGGCGACGCTCCAGGGCCCGGCCAAGGTACTCGCGGTCGCATAGGTGGTCCGGTAGTTGCAGTCGTTGTAGCCGTTGGTCGAGAAGAACAGCAGGTACCGGCCGTCGCGCTGGACAAGGTCGGGCGCCTCGGCGATCCCGTTCGAGCTCAGCAGCGCCACATTGCCGCCGGCCAGCGTCTTGCCGTTGTCGGTCGTCTTGGTCAGCCACAGCGTCGACGGCTTGCCGACCGCGTTGCCGTCGTTCTTCCAGACCAGGTAGCGCGTCCCGTCGCGGTCGACGAAGGTGTTGGCGTCGATCGCGCCGCCGAGGTCGAGCGGGCAGATCAGCGGTTCGGTACCGACCGGAGTGAACGGTCCGCGCGGCGCAGTAGCCGTTGCAACCCCGATGCACTCGCGGCCGGAGGCCTTGTGCCAGGCGGTGTAGGTCAGCGTGTAGGTGCCGTCGGAGTTCGGGTAGACATCCGGCGCCCAGGTGCGGCCGGACTGCGCCCAGGAGGCTGCTGGGCCGCCGGGC
This sequence comes from Kribbella sp. NPDC005582, assembly GCF_040605415.1. NCBI lineage: Bacteria > Bacillati > Actinomycetota > Actinomycetes > Propionibacteriales > Kribbellaceae > Kribbella > Kribbella sp. NPDC005582. The sequence continues at coordinate 136,475 of NZ_JBEXCU010000006.1, read as the reverse complement.
ATCGCGTCGCCGCGCGTGGTCCACGGTCCCTCGGCACTCGGCGCAGTCGCCACTGGGACGTGCCCCAGGTCGGGGGTGTTGGTCGAGTACGCGTACCAAGTGCCGTCCTGCTCGAACACGTCAGGGTCGGGGAAGTCCTGCCTGACGATGTCGGACGGGAACACCGCACCAGCAGCTTCCGGTACGGCGGCCTGCGTGGGAGCGGCTTGTGTCGGGGCGGCCTGGACGGCGGAGAAACCGACGGCGGCGACCGTGACCGCGGTCGCGAAGAGTCGTCGAAGCATCTGCACTCCTTGGGAGTGGGGGCGGGATCTGCAGTTTTACATCGATTCACCTGCTGCGCGAGACCCCGTCAAGGGTGGAGACTCTGCTAGTCCGGAATTGTGCCTGGTCAAGGGAGTGTTGAGTGAGGTATTCATCCTGGGTTTCAAGGCCCAAGCTGATCGCGGCGGCGGCAGTGTTCGCCGTGGCGGCGGGAGCGCTGGTTTCGCAGGCGACCGGCTCGAAGGCGGCGGCCGAGGAGACCCCGCTGCAGACGCAGCTGGACCAGCTGCTGACCAACAGCGCCTTCACCGGCTCGCAGGTCGACCTGGTGGTTCGGGACGCCACCACCGGCGAGACGCTGTACAACCGCAACGGCGGCAACCGTCTGGTGCCGGCGTCGAACACCAAGTTCTTCAGTTCGACCGCCGCGCTCGGAGTGCTCGGCCCGTCGTTCCGCTTCCACACCGACGTACTGGCGGGCACTCCGGTCAAGGACGGCAAGGTCAAGGGCGACCTGTACCTGAAGGGGTACGGCGACCCGACCACGCTGGAGGCGGACTACGCCGACCTGGCCAAGCAGCTCAAGGCGGCCGGTGTCACCCGGGTGAGCGGCAATCTGGTCGCCGACGACTCCTACTTCGATCACGTCCGCCTGGGCGACGGCTGGGCCGGCGACGACGAGTCGTCGTACTACTCCGCCCAGATCTCCGCACTGACGCTTGCTCCCAACGGCGACCTCGACTCCGGTACGGCGATCATCGAGACGCTGCCCGGCGCCGCGGCCGGTGACCCGGTCAAGCTGAACACGGTCCCGGCCAACGACGTACTGAAGGTGGTGAACACCGCCACCACCGGTGCGGCCGGTTCGGCGAGCACTCTGGTCGTCGAGCGTGAGCACGGCACCAACACCGTCCGGGTCAGCGGCTCGTTCCCGCTCGGTGCGGCCAAGTCCAGCAAGTGGGTGACCGTCTGGGAGCCCGAGCTGTACGCCGCCGACGTCTTCCGCCGGGCGCTCACCGCACAGGGCATCACCGTGCACGGCCGGATCAAGAACGCCACCACCCCGGCCGGCGCCACCGTGCTCGCCAAGGACGAGTCGATGACCGTCGGCGAGCTGATGAACCCGTTCCTCAAGCTGTCGAACAACATGCACGCCGAGCACCTGGTGAAGACCATGGGCGCGGTCAAGAAGGGCCAGGGCACCTGGGCGGCCGGCCTGTCCGTGGTCAACGAGTACGTCAAGAGCAAGGGCGTCGACACCAGCACGATCCGGCTCAGCGACGGCTCCGGACTGGCCCGCAAGGTCAACGTGACCTCGAACGCGATCACCACGCTGCTGCTCGCCGTACAGCAGGAGCCGTGGTTCCAGCAGTGGTACGACGCGCTGCCGATCGCCGGCAACCCGGACCGGTTCACCGGGGGCACGTTGAGCTCGCGGATGCGCAACACCCCGGCAGCCAACAACCTGCACGGCAAGACCGGTTCGCTGACCGGTGTGACCGCACTGTCCGGCTACGTCACCAACAAGGACGGTCGCAAGCTGGTCTTCTCGATGATCAGCAACAACTACCTGACCTCGCCACGTCCCGTGGAAGACCAGGTGGGTGTGCTGCTCGCTTCCTGGAGCGACCAGACTCCCCCGGCGGCGGCCGTCGCACCGAAGACCCGTCAGAGCAACCAGCCGGCCTGTGAGTCGGAGTGGGTCAAGGCCTGTTAAACCTGTCGACAGTACGGCGGTCGTTCTCCACGATGTGGACATGACCGCCGTACTGCCTGACACCTGCACCGTGCGACCACCGACCGCGGCCGACGCGAAAGCCGTCTTCGACCTGGTCGCCGAGTACAACAACTCCGTGGTCGGTTTCGCTGACTACACCTTGGACGACGCCGTCGACGAGCTGACCGAACCGGGGTTCGACCCGACGACGGACGGCTGGCTCGTCTTCGAAGGCAACCGACTGGTTGGTTACGGCTCGATCTTCGCCAAGGGCGACGAGGTCTTCCACATGGACGCAGTGACGAGCGATCCGGACGTCGAGGCCTACCTGCTGGGTCAGATCGCCCGGCGCGGGCGCGAGGTCGCCGCCGCTCAGGGACATCCGTCCGTGCAACTCGACACCGGTGTCTACCGCCTCGACACGGCACGCCGCGAGCGACTCGAGTCGCACGGCTACGCCAGGGGTACGACGTTCCACCGGATGCGCATCGACCACGATGGGCCGGTGCCGGCACCGGAGACACCAGCCGGCGTGGTGATTCGCCGAGGCACGCCGGACGAGCAGTCGCAGCGCGCCGCGCACCAGGTGCTGACTCAGGCCTTCGCCGGGCAGTACGGCTTCGAGCAGCGCCCGTTCGAGGACTGGAAAGCCGCACGGGACGCTCAGTCGACTTTCGACTGGTCCGGCGAGACCCTGCTCGAGATCGACGGTCAGGCAGTTGCCGTCCGCGAATGCACCGACGCGTTCATCGAGGACGAGAACTGCAACTACATCGGCCGACTGGCTGTCCTCGAGGAAGCCCGCGGTCGAGGACTGGCCAAGTTCCTGCTGCGCGACCAGTTCGCTCTGGATGCGGCGGCCGGACGCACCGGCACGATCCTGCACGTCGACACCAACAACCCGACCCCGGCACTCGGCCTGTACCTGTCCGTCGGCATGAGGGAGTCGCTCGTCATCGACTCGCTGCGTTGCACGGTCACCGTCTGAGCGGCCGGCCGGCCGGGGCGGTCGCGGTCCGCCCCGGCTAGCCGTCAGTACTGGAGAGTGCGCTTGCCGGCGGCACCGGCGTACACGGTGCGGATGCCGACCGGGCTGCGGAGGTTCAGCGGGACGGTCGCCTGGGCGGCAGCCATCCACACCTCATCGCAGGTCTGGTTCTCGTCCTGCTCCCCACCCAGCCGGTACCGGTAGGCGGCGATCCGCACCGACTTGTCGTCCTGGGACAGGATCCGCACGATCGTGTCGGGCAAGCACGCGTACGACGAGGTCAGATCCTTGGGGACTGTCACCGTGAGCACCGTCGGCTGCGCGGGGTCGTACTTCACCGAGGTGATCCGGACCTCGCCTCTGAGCAGCATCTCCGTCCGGCCGTACCGGAACCGATCGGGCGGCGGACCGTCGTCCAGAATGCCCTGCACAGGTTGGGTGATGGTCGTCCTGGGTCCGGCCGGCGCCTGGTCGGCTCGCGGCCGGTCCACCACGGCGAGCGTCGCCGCACCGGCCACGACCACCCCGGTCACCACCGCCGCCGTCATCCGGTTCCGGGCCTTCCGGCCTCGGGCGGCGCGCTCGACGTACTCGAACGGCGGTGCCTCCGACGGCGTCTGCTCGTCGACGTACCGGTTCAGTAGCTCATGCATTCTCAGGCACCTCCTTGACCTCCAGCAGCGGCTGCAGCGCCTGCCGCGCGCGGGCCAGCCGGGACTTCACCGTGCCCACCGGCACCTGCAATTCCTCAGCGATCTGATCCACCGGCAGATCCATCACGTGATGCAGTACGACGACCGCCCGCTGCGCTGCCGGCAGCACCGCCAGCGCCGCCGCCACATCGAGCGACTCACCATCCGGCGGCGCGACCACCTCGGCCCGGCGCCCAGTCAGCTTGGTCAGCGCCTTCGCCGCCACCTGCTGCCGCCGCAACCGGCTGATCAACGTCCGCACCGCCACCGACCGAACCCACGCCTCCGGATCCTCGTACCGGCTGATCGACTCCCACCGCCCGAGCAGCTTCACGTAGGCGTCCTGCGCGACCTCCTCGGCGTCGGCCCGCGACCCGCCGATCGACACCAGCACACCGATCAACCGCGGCCAACTCCGCCGGTACAGCACAGCCACATCCGGCACCTGATCCCGATCCACCCGAGCCCCTCCCCTGCCGCGTCTGGTGGTAACACGCGCCACGCCCCCACCAGGTTCCATCACATCCTGAACTTCCTCCGGCGGCTTGTCGACCAAGTGGTGGCGGGGTGCGGGCCTCAGCTTTTGTCGATGTCGGGGAAGCCGGAGTAGAAGGCGTTGATGCACCAACCGGACGGGTCGCGGCGGGCGGAGACGGCACCGGTGTGGATCAGGTGTGTCTCGTTGCCGACAGCGGCGACCTTCGGGACGACGCGCTTGCCAAGTTTGCCGCCAAGCTCAAGACCGGCCAGGTTCAGCACCGACTTGCCGGAGTTGTCGTACTCGATCACGTAGTGCGGACCCTGGGCCACCGCCGCGTTCACCCGCGGGATCGTCAGCCGCTGGCTCTTGTCGTCCTTGCACGTCATCGCGTTCGCGGCGGCGGCCTTGCGGGCGTTCACTTTGGCGACGAACGCCTCCATCGGCTTCATGTACGCCGGGTCCTGCTCAATGCCCGTCGACGACATCGGGACCGACGGCGTCGGCTCGGCCGGCTCGGTGGGTTCGGAGCGCGGCGGCGTCGAGGAGGAGGAGGAAGAGGACGCCGAGGGTGTCGGAGCGGCGGTGTCCGCGTCGCCTTCGACCAGAAAACCGGGGGCAACGAACGCGGTCACGACGAACACGATCAGCATGATTCCGAACGCCACCGAGGAGACGATCAAACCGGTGTTCCGCCGCTTCGGCGGCGGCGGAACGCTCCACGGCGGCTGCTGCTGGTACCCCGAGCTCATGATGCCCTTCCGGTCAGTGGTCTGTACCGCAAAGTTAGCCACTGACCGGTTCACGCATCAGTCGTGGACGGCCCGATCGGCGAGCTCCTCGACGTCGACGGGCTTCTGCACGGTGGTCCGCAGCGGGACCTCCTTGATGAAGAGGACGGCGATCAGGCTGACCACTCCACAGACCGCCGCGATCAGGAAGATCCGTCCGGTTGCATCGCCGTACGCGTGCCGGACCAGCTCGGCCAGTTGCGGCGGGAGGTGGTTGACGTCGAGCAGGCTCTGACCGCCTCCGGAGGCTTGCCCGCGTGCGCTCGGCGGTAGGCCGGCGAGGATCAGGTCCTTGACCCGCGCCGCGAGAACCGCACCGAGGGCGGCGACGCCGACCGCACCGCCGAGGCTGCGGAAGAACGAGACGGTCGCGCTGGAGGCGCCGATCTGCGAGACGTCCACAGTGTTCTGTACGGCGAGCACCAGGTTCTGCATCATCATGCCCATGCCGATGCCCATCGAGAGCATGCCGAGGCCGACGTACCAGTACGGCGTCTGGTGGTCGATCGTGCCGAGGACGAGCAGACCGGCGATCAGCAGAACGCCGCCGAGGACCAGGTACCGCTTCCACTTGCCGAACCGGGTGATCAGCTGACCGGAGCCGACCGAACCGATGAACGAGCCGAGCATCATCGGGATCGTGAGCAGACCGGCCTCGGTCGGGCTGTAGCCGCGAGCGATCTGGAAGTACTGCCCGAGGAACAGCGCGCTGCCGAACATCGCGACACCGACCGCGAGGCTGGCCACGATCGCCAGCGCGGTGGTCCGCTCGCGGACGACCTTCAGCGGAACCAGCGGCTCCGAGACCCGACTCTCAACCAGTACGGCGAGCGCCCCGAACACCAGCGTGCCGCCGACGAAGAGCGCCGACTGCCACGACATCCAGGCGAAGTCGTGACCGGCGAAGGTGACCCACAGCAGCGGCAGGCTGGCCGCGATGCTGATCAGGATCGCGCCGAGGTAGTCGACCTTGACCTTGCGCTTGAGCAGCGGCAGGTGCAGGTACTTCTGCAGAATGACCAGGCTGATCACGGCCAGCGGGACACAGACGTAGAAACACCAGCGCCAACCGAGCCACGACGTGTCGACGATGACGCCGCCGATGAGCGGACCGGAGACGGTCGCGACCGCCATCACGGCACCCATGTATCCGGAGTACCGGCCGCGGTTGCGCGGCGGAATGGCGGCGCCGATGATCGCCTGGGCGAGGGCCATCAGACCACCCATTGCGAGTCCCTGCAGCGCCCGAGCGCCAATCAGGAACGGCATGTTGTGGGCCATGCCGGCCAGGGCGGACCCGACCACGAAGAGCGAGATCGCGAGCTGGACCAGCAGCTTCTTGCTCATCAGGTCGGAGAGCTTGCCCCAGATCGGCGTCGAGACCGTGGTGGCCAGCAGGCTCGCGGTCAGGACCCAGGTGTACTGGGTCTGCGAGCCCTGGAGATCGGCGATGATCGTCGGCAGGGCATTGCTGACGATCGTCGAGCTGAGCATCGCCGTGAACAGCGCGGCCAGCAGGCCGATCAGAATCTCGAGAATCTCGCGGTGGGTCAGCTCCGGAGCGCTGGGCGCTTGCCTCCGGATTTCCGCAGTGGCGGTCATCAGTCTCCCGTTGAATTGGAACGCCGCACGGAGTCGGCGGCCTCGGTGACCGCGCGGGCGAGCCGCTGCAGTACCTGCGCGGCCTCCCCGAGCGCGTCGTCGTCGAAGTCCGCCAAGGCGGCGCGGAGTTGCTTGGTATAGGCGGCGTACAGGTCCTGCAGGCGGACCCGGCCGGCGTCGGACACGCGCACCAGGCCGACGCGGGCGTCGGCCGGATCGGGCCGACGGCTCACCAGGCCGTCGGCCTCCAGCGCGGTCAGCTGGCGGCTCACCACGGACGCGTCGACGCCGAGCTTCGCGGCGATCTCCCCGCCGCGCTGCTCCCCGTCCCGCATCAGGACCTTGAGCACGCTCGCGTCGGACCGGCGCAGGCCGTTCCCCGGCATCAGGTGCTTGTGGTCGATACAGCGCACGGCCCGGATCAGCGAGCTGACTCCCTCGAGCAGTTCCTGCGCCGACGAGTCCCGCTCAACCCCCGGGACGAGGGGTTCCTGAGCTAGTTGCATAACCCAACTATATACATGATTAGTTGGTTTCTGCAACCATATGTGCGGAGAGCGCCCTTTTGGCTACTCGGAGTGAGGTCAGCTCAGGTCGCTGTTGAGGTGACCGAGGAGGCGGCCGAGATCGGCGAGGTCGGCGGCCTGCCAGCGGTCGAAGATCGCGCGGAACTCCTGCTGGCGCTGCGCGCGCAGGGCCGAGAACCGCTCGGCGCCGAGCGGGGTGAGCTTGAGCAGGCGGGCGCGGCCGTCGTCGGGGTCGCCGACGCGCTCGATCAGGCCGAGGGTCTCCAGCTGGGTGATCCCGCGGCTGACCGTGGACTTGTCGAGGCCGAGCGCCTGCGCGACCTCGGACGCCCGGACGCCGGTTCCGGCGCCACCGGCGAACTCGATCTGTGAGATCAGCGCGTAGCCGGCGGCGTCCATGTCCGGGTGCACCCGGCGCGCCATCATCATCGACGCGGAGCGGGCCCGCCGGAAGAGCGCCGACAACTGCTGCTCGATCTCGGCGACCAGCGGCTCGGTCGGCCGCGTGGTCGGGGTCACCTCGGTCACCGAACCACCATCCCCGCGTCGCGCAGCGCCTTCTTCACGTCTGCGATCCGGAAGTCACCGAAGTGGAAAACACTCGCCGCCAGTACGGCGTCCGCCCCGGCCTCGACCGCGGGCGGGAAGTGCTCGGGCGCGCCCGCTCCCCCACTCGCGATCAACGGTACGTCGACCACCTCGCGGACCGCCCGGATGAGCTCCAGGTCGAAGCCCTTTTTGGTGCCGTCGGCATCCATCGAGTTCAGCAGGATCTCGCCCGCACCGAGCTCACACCCGCGCCGGGCCCACTCGATCGCGTCCAGTCCGGCCGACCGCCGGCCGCCGTGCGTCGTCACCTCGAAACCACTCGGCTGCTCCGGCGAGCGCCGTACGTCGAGGGAAAGGACCAGCACCTGGTTGCCGAACCGGTGCGCGATCTCCTTGATCACGTCAGGCCGTGCGATGGCGCCGGTGTTGATCCCCACCTTGTCGGCTCCGGCCCGCAGCAGCCGGTCCACGTCGGACGCCTCCCGCACTCCGCCGCCCACGGTCAACGGGATGAAGACCTGCTCGGCGGTCCGCCCGACCACGTCGTACGTCGTCTCGCGCGAGCCCGACGAGGCGGTGATGTCGAGGAACGTGAGCTCGTCGGCGCCTTCGGCGTCGTAGACCTGCGCCATCTCGACCGGATCGCCGGCATCGCGCAGCCCGGTGAAGTTGACACCCTTGACCACCCGCCCGGCATCGACGTCCAAGCAGGGGATCACACGCACGGCGAGAGTCACCCGCACAGGATATCCGGCGGACGAACCCCTGATCGGCCAGAATCGGTCCAGACCAGATCTATCCTGACTCCCCTGGAGGAACCCACCTTGATGGTCCGACGCCCCGGCCGCATCGCTGCCGGTACCGCGGCAATCGCGCTCCTGTCCACCGCTCTCGTCCTCGGCCCGTCGCTCGGCGCACAGGCCGACGGCGGCACCTTCCCCGCCTCGCCCGGCGCTCCCGGCCTCGGCGACGCGATCTACCCCAACCTCGGCAACGGCGGCTACCAGGTCGACCGCTACGAGCTCGACCTGAAGTACGACGCGGCCACGAAGCTGGTCGCCGGTCACGTGAAGATCTTCGCCACCACCACGCAGAACCTGTCCGCGTTCGACCTGGACTCGTTCGGCCTCGACATCACCGAGCTGCGGGTCGACGGCAGCACCGAGCTGTACAAACAGGACGGCGAAGAGCTGGTCGTGTCACTGGAGTGGCCGCTCCGCACGGCCACGAAGTTCGTCGTCGATGTCAGCTACACGGCCGACCCGCGCAAGATCAAGCCCCCGGCCGGCGGCTGGGTCGCGACCCCGGACGGTTTCGCCACCGCACCGCAGCCGGCCGGCGCGCACACGATCTTCCCGAGCAACGACCATCCGTCCGACAAGGCCGACTACGTCTTCCGGATTACTGCACCGCAGGGAACGATCGGTGTTGCCAGCGGCAAGCATCTCGGCGATCAGGTCAATGCCGACGGCAGTACGACGTCGACGTACCAGACCGTGAACCCGATGGCCACCGAGCTCGTCCAGGCCAGTGTCGGCGACTACACGATCGTCCGGCGCAACCCCGATGCGCCGGCCACCGACCCGGTGCTGCGCGACGTCGTACCGACTGCCCGGTTGCCGAAGGTGGACGCGGCGCTGAAGCTGACGGCCGGTCAGCTGGCGTGGATCCAGCAGCGGCTCGGAGCGTTCCCGCTGGAGGCGTACGGCATCCTGCCGGCCAACAACGACGCATCCGACGCGTTCGACTTCACCGGGCTCGAGACGCAGACACTGACGATCTACAAGCCGAACTATCTCGCGCAGGCCGAGGACAAGATCGCTTCGCACATGATGCACGAGCTGGTGCACAGCTGGTACGGCAACAGCGTCGGACCCGCGTCCTGGAGCGACCTGTGGTTCAACGAGGGCCACGCCGACTACTACGGCCTGCTCTACCGCTACGACCGCGGCTGGCCGGACAGCAGCGGTGCCCGCAGCCTGGACGAGCGCGCGAAGATCCTTTACAGCCAGGGCGACATCTGGCGGCAGAAGTCCGGCCCCGTCGCCAAGCCGAACCTGCAGAACCTCTACGACAACCAGCGCTACACCGGCGGCGTCCTCGTCCTGTACGCGCTCGGCCAGAAGATCGGCGCCGAGAAGTTCCAGCAGATCGAGCAGGCGATCCTGACCGAGCACCACAACAGCACGATCACCACCGACCAGTACATCGCGCTGGCCACCCGCGTCTCCGGTGACCCGACTGTCAAGCCCTTCCTCGAGGACTGGCTCTACGGCACCAAGACCCCGCCCATGCCCAACCACCCGGACTGGACCGTCACCCCACCCACCGCCAAGGCACTCAGCACCGCCGACCTCCAGTCGGACCGCCGCGGCGACTGAACACCAAAGAAGGGGCTGACGGCAACCGTCAGCCCCTTCCTGCGGGAGATGCACCGGCGGAGGACCGAGGTCTACTTCCTGGCCTTCTCAACCGCCCCTCGCGAGGCGATCGACCCGAGTCAACCCTTACCGCCAGGTTGGCCGTTGCATCACTTCCAGGCTTTGCGGCGGGAGTCTGCTGCTTGGACCGGGCGGGTGGACTCCCAGACGCGGCGCCAGCGGGCGGAGGTGTCGGGGCCGGTTTGGGTGGGTGAGGTGCCGGCGGCCACTCGGCGGCGGGACTCGTACCAGTTGGTCGATTCCTCGTCGAGGAGAGCGGCTACCGCCTGGGCGATGCGCGGGGCGAAGTCGCGTGGGCTTTCGCCTTCGGCGGGGCGGAGCGGGTCGCCGTACCGGACTGCGACCGTGGGGCGGCCGGGGACCGGCCAGCCGCGGCCGCGGGGCATGGCGGCGAAGGAGCCCTTGATGCCGACCGGGATCACCGGGACGTTGTGCTCGACGGCCAGGTACGCCGCGCCCATGCGGAAGCGTTGCAGCCAGCCATCAGGTGAGCGGGTGCCTTCGGGGAAGACGACGACGTTCCAGCCGTCCGCGAGCAGGTCGCCCGGGGTCGCGCTGAGCTTGCCGCCGCGGCGCTCGATCGGGAACGTGTTGAACACGATCGCCGAACCGGCCGCCCGCCACCAGGTGTCGAAGAAGTAGTCGGCCGCGGCCGCGAACGCTGTCCGGCGGCGCATCGCGTCCGGCAGCGACAGGAGCAGCAGCGGGGTGTCGAGGTGCGACGAGTGGTTCGCCACGATCAGGGCCGGGCCGTCGAGCTTGCGCAGCGAGTCCAGGCCGCTGACCTCGGGCTTGACCTCGAAGTTGAGGACCGCGTTCAGCGGGCCCTTCTGCAGCAGGTCGCGGACCGCGATCGCGGCCGGCGTCCGGGCCCAGCGGGTCGGGAAGACCGAGGTCTCCTTCGGTACGACGTACGCCTCGGCCGAGCGCGGGACCTGCGGCCGCCGGCCCCAGCGCCAGCCGCGCGCGACCACCTTCACGTCGCGCACGGTCTCACGGCCGAACTTCACCAGGCTGTTCCCCATCAGCGCACGTCCGCGAGCAGGTGCGGCGGGTTGTGCAGGTAGGTGATCGACGGCGACCGGCCGACCGAGTGGCTGACCATGTCGAGCGCGTCCTGCAGCGTCGTCGCGGACCGGAAGCCCATCCGCTCCACCGTCTTGCGGTTGGCGCCGACCCAGACGATGTCGCCGCAGTGGTCCAGCGCGTGGCTGATCCAGTACCACATGTAGAACGGGTGCACGCCGTGGTACGCGTACGACGTCCGGTACAGGTGGATGTACCACGGGTCCTCGGCGTACTGCTTCTCGAACTTCGCCTCGATGGTGGCCGGGTCGGTCGACTCCGACAGCACTTCCTCGAAGAAGTCGACGTACGACGGGTGGTGCAGCTGGCTGAACTCGTACGGCACCGGGTGATAGAGGATCAGTGCGCCGTCCTTGCGGACGATCGGGTTCCCCCGGTACGCGTTGAAGTGGTAGCCCATCCCCATCACCGCGGCGAGGATCGGGTTCATCACCGAGTTCACGTTGTACGGGCTCAGGTACGGCACGCCGATGACGCCGACGTCGGCCTGGCCCTGTACCTCGACCATGTGCTGGCGGTGCACCATCTCCAGCGTCTTCTCGTGCACCGGCTCGATCGCGCCGGCGTTGATCCCGGTCAGCTGGTACGGCGACCGGATGTCGGTGAAGATCTTGTGCCGCACCTTGGCCGGGGCCGCCGCGAGACCGCGCTTGGTCGCGAGCATCGAAGCCTGGTCCTTGAGCGACCACTCCCACTCCCGCTTCTGCAGGAACTCCAGGCCGCCGCCGAAGACGTTGTTGTTGAGCGTGGTCTCGATCTGGAAGACCTTGACGTGCTCGGTCAGCACCTCACCCATCCGCCAGGCCGAGTGATGCATCTTCGAGGCCTTGTGGTCCATGAAGGACCGCGAGTGGATCATCGTGTGGCTGTTGTGGTGGTGCTTCAGCGACTTGTACGACGCCAGCCCGATCGAGGTGGACTTGTGGCCACCGTCCATCGCGACCAGGTTCACGTTCACGTAGACCAGCAGGTCGGACTCGGCCGCCCGCTTGGAGATCTCGACGTCCTCGCCGTGCCGGGTCTGGCCCAGGTGGGTGAGGTTGTCGCGGTCCTCGGCGTCGAAGTTGTAGAGCTTGCCCTCGGGGAAGAACGACCGGAAGACCCGCTCGCCGACGATCTCGCGCAGCTCGTTCGGCGTCAGCCGCCGGTGCAGCGCGTTGGCCGAGATGATCTCGACGTCGTCGACGCCGGCCTGCGCGGCCAGCTCGAGCACGGCCTCGATGACGCGCTGCCGGATGTCCGGCTTCTTCATCGGGGGCAGCGGCAGCGAGATGTCGTCGAACGCGATCGTCAGCCGCATCCCCGCGTGCAGGAGCTCCGGCAGCGGTTCGGCGTCGATCGGGTTCAGCAACGCGTTCTGGATCGCCTCCTCCACGTCGCGCACCGCCGGCAGTGCCTCCGGCGGGTAGACGACCCGGGTGCCGAGCGGGAACCGCTCCAGCAGGAAACCCTCACCGTTGTGCACGATCAGCGGCGGAGTCCGGTCGTCCACCTCAAGCACGAATCCTGGCCGAGACATGTCAGAAACCCTCTCGTCGTACGTCCTGCGGAACTGTCACGGCCCTCACGAGGCCCTCACATCGAAAGCAACCTTGACCGTGCCGAGGCGGCCGGCCGAATGCGCGTGGTCGAGTGCCTCACGCCAGCGGTACAGCGGGTACTTCGCGCCGACGACCCCGTCCAGCGGAGCCTTGGCGGCCAGCTCGAGCGCGGTCTCGAACGCCGGGCGGCCGTTCGGTTCCGACGTCGCGGAGGCGTAGGTCCCGGCGACGTCGAGCTCGCGGAACCACACCGGCGACAGGTCGACGCCGGTCGACGGCATGCCCGACAGGACCACTCGGCCACCGGCCTTGGTGACCCGCAGCACGGTGTCGATCGAGTCCTTGCTGCCGACCGCGTCGACGGCGATGTCGACACCGCCGAGCAGGAACTCCTTGGCGCCGAGGTCAGGCTTGAGGCGGAACGCGCCGGTCGACCGGCGGACGCCGCGGAACACCTCGTCGGGTGCGACCACATCGCTCGCGCCGAACGCCCGAGCCAGCTCACGCTGCTTGGGGTGCTTGGCCACGACTGTGATCCGCCCGGCCTGCGTCAGCTCGCGAATCGCGAGTGTGGCGAACAGGCCGACCGCGCCGGCGCCACTGACCAGAACCGACTGTCCAGGCTGGACGTTGGCGCGGAACGCGGCATGCACAGCACCGGCCAGCGGCTCCACGAGCACAGCGCGCTCGTCGGTCAGCCCCTCCGGTACGGCGTACAGCTGGCTGCGGTGAGCGACCATCAGGTTGCCCCAGCCGCCGCCGGTGTCCTGGCAGAAGCCGGTCTGGAGACCGGGCTTGAGGTGGCCGACGGTGATCCGGTCGCACCGGTTGGTGTGGCCCGACGCGCAGCCTTCGCACAGCTCGACCCCGCGGGTCGCGCAGGTCAGGACGCTGTCCATGACCACTCGCGTGCCCTTCGGCAGGTCCTCGCAGTCGTCCAGCAGTTCGCCCACGATCTCGTGCCCGGGCACGAACGGCATCGACACCACGGCCGAGAAGTACATCTTGGTGGAGCCGAACACCATGCCGAGGTCGGAACCGCAGATCCCGGACAGGATCGGGCGGACCCGCGCCCAGCCCTCGCGATCGGCCTTCGGCTCGTTGATCGTGACCAGGCGCAGCGGCGCGGCCGGGCCGGTCAGTACGCCGGGGATCCGGCCACCGACCGCCTTGGCCGCCAGGTACTTGGCCGGCGACCGGTACATCTCGAGTGCGAGCATCATCGAGCGTTCACCCCCGGGAGCTCCAGTCGGGACGAGGTGGACGGTGTCTTCCACTCGACGATCTGCCAGCGCGCGGCCCGGGCAGCCCGGAACAGCGACACGTCCGGCGAGACCGCGACCGGGTTGCCGACCACGGACAGCATCGGCAGGTCCGAGTGGCTGTCGGCGTACGCGAAGGACTTCGACAGGTCGATGTTGCCGACCCGCGCGCGATGCTTGATCCACGCGGCCCGGGACTCACCGACCAGCGGCGGACCGGACAGGTAGCCGGTGCAGCGGCCGCGGTCGTCGACGGCCAGCTCGGCCGCGACGATCTCGTCGAACAGCGGCTCCAACGGCCGGGTCAGCGGCCGCACGGCGCCGGTGATCAGGATCGTCTTGTGACCGGCGGCCTTGTGCTCACGGATCCGCCGGACGGCGGCGCCGCTGAGCCGTTCGAGCACGTGCTCGGCCAGCACCTCGTCGACGATCCGGTTGAGCTCCTCGAGCTCGGCACCGGCGTACCGGCGGTAGATCGTGCGCAGGAAGGTGCCGCGGTCCTTGCGCTCGGCGGCGATCAGCTTCGGCAGCCGGCGCAGCATCTGGCCGATCTCGCCGACCCGCTGCGGGCCGTCCAGCTCGGGCAGCCGCATCCACAGGTAGGTCTCGATCACGTTCGACGAGAGCAGCGTGCCGTCCATGTCGAAGGCCGCGATGATCTCGCCCTCGTCGGACGGCTGCACCTTCTTGAGCGTCCCGGCCGACTCGGCCAGTGCCTTGTTCCGCTTCTTGCGGACCACGTCGAGGCGGCGCATCGACTCGGTGACGCTCGGGCAGTGCACCTCTTGCACGTAGTGCTGCCAGTCGACGACCGAGGTGTCGCAGGCGAACTTCTGCCGGTCGTCACCCTCGAGCGCGTTGTGCAGCGCCAGCACGTTGTCGTCGATGAACTGCAGCTCGGCCTGCGCGTACTCGGCGTACAGGTCCATGTAGCGGCGCAGGAAGTCGATCCGGCGCTTCTGCACGTCCAGCTCGCGGGCGTACTTGCGGGTGCGCTCACCGCGCGGGACGCGGGTGATCACGGCGTCGGCGAGCTTGTGCGCGCGTTCGCCGTACCGGAGCATCGACTCGACCGAGTCGCCGCCGGGGAACTTCCAGACCGGCAACCGGACCGCGCCGCGCTCCCCCAGGTCGAACGGGTGCTTGGAGAAGTACTCGCGGATGCCGGTGTAGAGCTGCTCGAAGGTCAGCGGGTTCCGGGCGCCGGAGCCGACGTGGTAGTACTCCGGCTTGTTCAGCTCGGGCTCGGTCGCCATCACCGCGCAGATCGCGCCGACCACGTGGTCGACCGCGACGATCTCGATCACCGAGTCCGGGCTGGCCGGGAACTCCGGCAGCTCGCCGCGGCCGTAGGCCAGGATCAGCGGCTCGGCCATCTTGAAGCCCTCGATCCAGCCCGGGTGCGGGCTCTCGACCGCGGACTCGATGATGGCCGGGCGGACGATCGAGGTCGGGAACTTCGCCGAGAACTCCTCGACCACACGCTCGCCGAGCGCCTTGGTGAACGTGTAGCAGTCGGTCCAGCCGAGGCTGCGGGCCCGCTCGGTGCCGGTCTCGACGAGCCGCTTCGCGACCCATTCGGTACGGCGGCGCTCGGTGTCGGCCGCGGCGGTCAGGTGACCGGCCCGGCGGTGCAGCTTCTCGGCCTCCTTGCGGAACTTGGCCAGCATCGGCGCGGACCGGGACTGCTCCTCGATCCGCGGCTTCATCGCCATTCCGGCCTCGGCCTCGGTCCGCCAGTCGACGGTGTGGTCGACCGGCGCCTCCGGGATCGCGCCGCGGCGGCGGCCGGCCGTGTAGGCGGTGGAGATGTGCACGTAGTGGATCCGGCGGTCGGTGCCCTGCCGGCTCTCGTCGATCCGCTCCAGCAGGCTCTTGGTGCCGAGCACGTTGGTCGTGAACGCCTCGTGGATCGGCGGGTCGAAGCTGACGTCACCGGCACAGTGCACGACGATGTCGAGATCGGTCGGCAGCGGCGGTACGTCGGACAGGTCGCCCTCGACCACCTCGATCCGGGCCGCGGTCAGCGCCTCGGCGTCGGCGTACGGGGTGCCCTCGCCGTAGAACGGCTTGAAGATGTCCTTCTTGAGCAGTTGGGCCATCCGGTTCGCACCGGTCAGCGAGCCTTTCGGCCGGATGATCGCCACCACGGTCGTCCCGGGCAGATCACCGATCATCCGGTGCAGCAGAGCCTCACCGACGAACCCGGTGATCCCGGTGACGAGGACCTTCTTGTCCTTCAGTTGGTCGGCCAGACTCACTTGTCGCCTCCACGCGTGAGCTCGAGTGCCTCGGTCAGGGTGAACGCGCCGGCGTACAGGGCCTTGCCCACGATGACGCCCTCGACGCCGTCGGCGACCAGCGTGCTCAATGCTTTGAGGTCATCGAGGCTGGAGACGCCGCCGGAGGCGATGATCGGCTTGTCCGTGCGCGCGCACAGATCGCGGTACAGGTCCAGGTTGGGCCCCTGGAGCATGCCGTCCTTCGTCACGTCGGTGACCACGTAGCGCTCACAGCCGGCCGTCTCCAGCCGCTCGAGCACCTCGTACAGGTCACCGCCTTCCTTCGTCCAGCCGCGCGCGGCCAGCGTCCGGCCGCGCACGTCCAGGCCGATCGCCACGCGGTCGCCGTACTGCTGAATGATGCGGTCGCACCACTCCGGGTCCTCGAGCGCGGCAGTGCCGATGTTGACCCGGCGAGCGCCGGTCGCCAGCGCGGCCGCCAGGGAGTCGTCGTCGCGGATCCCGCCCGACAACTCGACCTGCACGTCCAGCTTCCCGGTCACCTCGGCGAGCAGCTCACGGTTGCTCCCGCGCCCGAACGCGGCGTCCAGGTCGACCAGATGGATCCACTCCGCCCCGGCCTCCTGCCACGCCAGCGCAGCAGCCAACGGCTCCCCGTACGACGTCTCGCTTCCGGCCTCACCCTGCACCAGCCGAACCGCCTGCCCGTCCGCCACATCGACGGCAGGCAGCAGCACCAGGTTTCCAGACATGGGGCACACCCTAGATGGCTGGATGGACCGTTTCGTAACCCAGTGCCCTCCTGAATCACTGTGATTCGAAGTGTCTCAGCAATACCAGTAGGTCAAGTGGTCTACTCGATTACGCTGATCGGATGGTGACCTTGGCGGAGCTCGACCGCGACCCGCATCCGGCGCTGGCCGCGATCCGCCCGATCGGCTGGGTTGACGCGCTCGGCGGATGGGTGGTCACCGGTCGAGCGCTCGCGATCACCGTGCTGCGCGATCCCGGGACGTTCACCGTCGACGACCCGCGCTTCTCCACCGCCCAGGTCGTCGGCCCCTCCATGCTCTCCCTCGACGGCCCCGCCCACGCCGCGCACCGCACGCCCTTCGAGTCTCCCTTCGGCCTCGCCGAAACCCGCCGCCGCTTCCAGCAGCCGGTCGAGAGCACGGTGGCCGATCTGATCGCGACTTCAGGAAGTCCAGCCGATCTCCGGACAAGTCTGGCCGGACCGCTGTCGGTGGCGGTCGTCGCGTACGCACTCGGCCTCCCCCAGGCGGCGGCCGCGACGGTGCTCGACTGGTACACGGCGATCTCCGACTCCGTCACCGGGGTCGCCGCCGGGCGATCGGTGACCGCCGAGGGGGCGGCCGCCTTCGCCGAACTGCACAAACATGTTGCCTCAGGCATCGACTCCGACGGGTTGCTCGGCGCGGCGGCGCAGCAGCTGAGCGTCGACGAGGTGGTCGCGAACGCGGCCGTCCTGATGTTCGGCGGCATCGAGACCACCGAGGGCATGATCACGAACGCCCTCTGGCACCTCCTCACGCACCCGGAGCAGCTCGCGCTCGTCCGCACGGATCCAAGCCTGCTCCCGAACGCACTGGAGGAGTCTCTCCGCCTCGAACCAGCCGCCGCGGTCGTCGACCGCTATGCGACCCGCGACATCGAGATCGCCGGCGCGCACATCCGCCGCGGCGACCTCGTCGTGGTGTCACTCGCCGGAGCAGGTCGTGACCCCGAGGTCTTCCCGGACCCCGACACCTTCGACGTACGGCGCTCCAACGCGCGCCGCCATCTTGCGTTCGCGAGCGGCCCGCACATCTGCCTGGGCATGCACCTCACCCGGCTCGAGACCCAGAGCGCCGTCGCCGCCGTACTGGCGTTGCCGGGCTTGCGCCTCGAACCCGATTCGCCGGCACCTCGCGGACTCGTGTTCCGCAAGGTGCCGGCACTCAACGTGACCTGGGAGGCGTGAACCCCTCAGGCGTCAGTACGACGGTCGCGCCGGCATCACCAGCCGCCTGAATCATCCTGAGCGCAGCAAGCGCCGGGTGCTCGTCGAGGAGCTTGGCGGAGTTGGCCAGCGACCGCAGCGCCGCCGCCTCGCCGCGAGCACGCTCGAGCGCCGCCCGACCGCGCTGACGCTCAAGTGCGGTCTCGGCGAGTGCTGCGCGCAGCTCACCGATCAGCGCGAGGTCGCGGATCGAGGCGTCCTCGACGGTGATGCCGAGCCCTGCGATCTCGGCGCGCACCGGCTCCGGCAGTTCAGCGCTGATCGCGGACCGAATCTCGGGCCGCAGCAGCTCCTCGAGCTCGCGCCGACCAACAGCCTCGCGAACCGCGAGCTGCAGTGCGACGTGCAGCAGCTCGAGCGGCTGTTCGGCGTACTCGACGAACGCGCGCGGATCGCTGACCTGCCAGCGCACAACAGCCGTCACCCGAACCGTCACACCGTCGGCAGTGAAGATCTCCTGTCCGGACACCGCGAGCTGGCGCACGCGCACATCAACGCTCTCCCGGCGTACCCGCCAGACCTTGCGGAGCGAGTGCCGCCCCGGCTCGAGCATCGTCTCGAACACCCCATCGCGGTACACGAGCACCCGCTCGTGCGCCTGCACCACAACCTTCGCCACTACGACCCTCCCCGATTCCCGTGCCCCCTGAAAGAGATCCGCCCCGGCACCCACTCGGCGCGACGGCGGAGGTACCGGCACTGTCCTAGCTGCCGGGCCTGCTGGCCGCGCTCCGGGAGAACTTGGGTGCCGGGGCGAATCCTGGTGAGAGCTTGTCCGTTGCAAGCAGAGTGCACCTCATCAGGACGACGCGCAGAACGGCTGCCGGTACACCGGCTCCCGCTGCAGACCTGACCGTGCTGCGCCATCAGTGTGGCGGCGCACAGTGGCCGCTGGCAACCGTATTGGTCAGCCGAGGAAGACGTCGTAGCCGAGGCGGAGGATGAGGCCGGAGACGACCACCAGGAAGACGACGCGGACGAACTTGCTGCCGCGCGCGACGGCGGTGCGGGCGCCGAGCAGGCCGCCGACCATGTTGGCCGCGCCCATGATCAGGCCGAGCCGCCAGAGCGGGGCGCCGTGCAGGGCGAAGATGCCGATGGCGCCGAGGTTCGTGGCGACGTTCGCGATCTTGGCCTTGGCGCTGGCCTGCAGGAAGTTGTAGCCGAGCAGGCCGACCAGCGCGAAGATCAGGAACGAACCCGTACCCGGTCCGACCGCGCCGTCGTAGAAGCCGATCACGACGCCGACGCCACAGGCTGCGAGATAGTGCTCTCGGCCGTCGAAGCGCAGCGCGGTCCGCGCTCCTAGGGACGGCTTGAGCGCGGTGTAGATCGCGACCCCGATCAGGAGCACCAGCACGATGGGCTTGAACCACGACATCGGGATCTGCGTCGCCACCAAGGCGCCGGCCGCCGACCCGAGTCCGGCCAGGATCGCGAGCGGGATCACGGTCCGCTTGTCCGGCCGCACCTTGACGCCGAACGTGACGGCGCTGGTCGTCGTACCGAACAGTGAGGAGATCTTGTTGGTGGACAGGATCTGCGCCGGTGAAGCGTTAGGCAGCCCGAGCAGCATCGCCGGTAGTTGCAGCAATCCCCCGCCGCCGACCACCGCATCGATCCAGCCGGCCGAAAAAGCAGCGAGGACGAGAAAGATCAGGGTCCAGGTGGAGATATCAGGCACACACCCAATGATCTAGTAAGCCCATTGTTCGAAACAACCTTTACGTGACCCATCCCATCCGGAGGGCAGACAATCACCACCGCCGGTGCGACAGTCAGAGGATGGCGTCCTCGATTCTCCCGCCGGAAGGCGAAGCCCTGGCGACCGGCTGGGAGCCCGGCCTCGATCCGGCCGACTCGATCGTGCGCCAGGCCGTCCTCGCCCGCGCTTCGTGGGCCGTCGACGCGCCCCGGCGGGCCGGCAAGCCGTGGTACGACGGCGCCACCTGGGCCGGAGGGATTCTCGGCGACCGCGGACCGCTGACCAACTGGGTCGTCCCGAAGCAGCCCGTCGATCCGGCGTCGGTGATCGCGGAAGCGGCGCGCGAACTGCCGGCCGGCGTTCCGTACCTCTTCGTCAGCGCCTGGCCGACCGGTGACCTCCGCCCGCACGGCCTCGCCCTGGCCGGCCACCCGCCGCTCATGGTCCGCTTCCCCGGCACCGCCACGACCCCGCCGACCACCGGCCTCGAGATCCGCCAGGTCACCGACGCCGCCGGCCTCGCCGACGCCGAGCGCGTCCTCGTCGCGGGCTACCCGTTCCCGGAACTCCAGCCCTTCGAACCACACTGCCTGTACGACACTTCCTTCCTCGAAGGGTCCACCGTCTGGGTCGGCTACGACGGCGACATCCCCCTGGCCACCTCGACCGCTCATAACGCCGCCGGCCTGACCGTCGTCGAGAACGTAGCCGTCATGCCCGCCGCCCGTGGCCGCGGCGCCGGCGCCGCCCTCACCTGGACAGCCACCACCCACCACCCCGACCACCCAGCCGCCGTCATAGCCTCCGACAACGGTCAGCCCGTCTATGCCCGCCTCAACTACCACCGCCTCGAACGCTGGACGGTCTGGGTCCGCCCCTGACCTCGGCCCAGCTGCGGCCTTCGTCTTCCCTGCCAATGCCCGCTGCGCTCAGCAGTTACTCAAGATCTCTTGTACAACATTCATTGCACGCTGTGGCTCAGAGACGGCGCTGCCCGGCCGTCCTGGGGACGACCGGGCAGTGGGTGGTGCGGGTCAGGCGCGGACGGTGGTGACCAGGTGGTCGACGATGTCGGCGACGGGGACGTCGGCCCGGGTGTTCGAGCGGCGGTCCTTGACCTCGATGGTGCCGTCGACCAGGCCCTTGCCGACGACGGCGATGGTCGGGACGCCGATCAGCTCGGCGTCCTTGAACTTGACGCCGGGGCTGACCTTCTCGCGGTCGTCGTAGAGCACCGTGAGGCCGCGGGACTCCAGCTCGGCGGCGATCTCGGCGGCCTTCGCGAACAGCTCCGGGTCCTTGCCGGTGGCAACGAGATGCACGTCGGCCGGCGCGATCTCGCGCGGCCAGACCAGGCCGAGCTCGTCGTGGTTGCCCTCGGCGATCGCGGCCACCGCGCGGGTGACACCGACGCCGTACGAGCCCATGGTGACGGTGACGAGCTTGCCGTTCTGGTCGAGCACCTTCAGGTCGAGGGCGTCGGCGTACTTCCGGCCGAGCTGGAAGATGTGCCCCATCTCGATGCCGCGCGCCGACTCCAACGGACCGGAACCGTCCGGCGCCTCGTCACCGTCACGGACCTCGGCGGCCTGGATCGTGCCGTCGGCGGTGAAGTCGCGGCCGTGCACCAGGTTGATCACGTGGAAGCCGGTCTTGTCCGCACCGGTCACCCACGCCGAGCCCTCGCCGACCCGCGGGTCCAGGAGGTAGCGGATCTTCGAGGTGTTCTCCGCACCGAGCACGCCCGGGCCGATGTAGCCCTTGGCCAGTGACGGGTACTTCTCGAAGTCGGACTCCTCGAACGCGACCACCTCGGCCGGCTCGACCTGCGCGCCCAGCCGCTTCTCGTCGATCGCCCGGTCCCCCGGTACGCCGATCGCCAGCGGCTCGCGGGTGCCGTCCGGGTTCACCAGCATCACGATCACGTTCTTCAGCGTGTCCGCGGCGGTCCAGTCGCGACCGTCAGTGCGCGGGTGCTTCGCGTTCAGCGCGTCGACCAGGGTGTCGATGGTCGGGGTGTCGGGGGTGTCGACGACCTCGGCCGCCGGGACGCCGGAGGCGTCGACCGGCGCGGCCTGCGGGACCTCCACGGCCTCGACATTGGCGGCGTACCCACCGGCGGAGCGGACGAAGGTGTCCTCGCCGTTCTCCGCGATCGCCAGGAACTCCTCCGAACGCGAACCGCCCATCGCTCCGGACATCGCCTTGACGATCACGTAGTCGAAGCCGAGCCGGTCGAAGATCTTGATGTACGCCGCCCGGTGCGCGTCGTACGACTTGGCCAGGCCATCGTCGTCGATGTCGAACGAGTACGAGTCCTTCATCACGAACTCACGCCCGCGCAGCACGCCGGCCCGCGGCCGGGCCTCGTCGCGGTACTTGTTCTGGATCTGGTAGATCGACAGCGGCAGATCCTTGTACGACGAGTAGAGATCCTTCACCACCAGGGTGAACATCTCCTCATGGGTCGGACCGAGCAGCATGTCCGCGCCCTTGCGGTCCTTGAGCCGGAACAGGTTCGGCCCGTACTCCGTCCAGCGGCCGGTCGCCTCATACGGCTCGCGCGGCAGGATCGCCGGGAAGACCAGCTCCTGGGCGCCGATCGCGTCCATCTCCTCGCGGACGATCCGCTCGACCTTGCGCAGCACCCGCAGACCGAGCGGCAGCCAGGTGTAGACACCGGGCGCCGTACGGCGGATGTAGCCGGCGCGGACGAGCAGCTTGTGGCTCGGGACCTCCGCGTCCGCCGGATCCTCGCGAAGGGTGCGGAGGAACAACGACGACATACGCAGAATCACGGGAACTCCAAAGGGGGTGAACAACGGACGCCTAAGAGGATATCCGTCCCGCCGACCTGCTCCGACCAGTTATCCCCAGGCCACGGTCAGCGCGTTTCGCGCGAAGCCTTCAGCGCCCATCTGATCAGCGGTAACTGCAGCGGCAGCCTCGCCCACGCCATCGCCTTGGCCTGCGACGATCCCTTGCGCTGGACGTCCGCCGCCATCTGCACATTCGCCGGGAAAACGGCCACCAGCAGCCCGGCACTCGCCAGCCCGGCCAGCCTCCGCGTGCGTGGATGCAGCAGGCCGGCGGCGCAGGCCAGCTCGGCGGCGCCCGAGGCGTAAACGAGTTCCTTCTTCCGCGGCAGCCTCTTCGGCACGATCTTCTCGAACGGTTCGGGCTTCACGAAATGCAGCGTCCCGAGAACGCCGAACAGCACCGACAAGCCGATCGTGGTCTTACTGCGAGACGCCATGGCCGCCACCCTAGAACAGGATCGTCGCGAACGTCTCGACGGTCCGGAAGCCCACTCGCTCGTACGCCCGCTTGGCCGGAGTGTTGAAGGAGTTGACGTAGAGCGTCACCACCGGCGCGATCTGCCGCGCGAGCTCGACCACGGCCGCCATCCCCGGCGCCGCGATCCCCCGCCCGCGGTATTCGGGATCCACCCAGACGCCCTGGATCTGGCAGACGCCAGTGCCCACCGACCCGACCTCGGCCTTGAACACGACCCGGCCGTCCTCGATCCGCGCGAACGCGCGCCCGGCCCGGATCAGCTCGGCCACGCGCGACCGGTAGAACGTGCCGTCGGGGCCGGTCTGCGGCGGTACGCCGACCTCTTCGGTATACATCGCGACACAGGCCGGGTAGAGGATCGGCAACTCGACCGGCTCGACCGCCCGGACCAGTGGATCCGGTTCGATCACCGGGGAGTCGTCGATCACCATGAACGGCTGGTCCCCGCGCACCTCGCGCGCCGGACCCCAGTGCGGTGCGAGCGCGGACCACAACTGGTCGACCGCGCGCGCCGGTCCGAGAATCTGGAAGCAGTTGCGGCCCCGACGCAGCGCGTACGCCGCGAACGCGCGCAACGCGGCGTCGTCCGCACCGACCGGAACCATGTTCCCGCCGGCATGGCACAGCGCCTCGAGCGCACCCTTGTCGACGTACCCCCAGACCTCGGCACCGCGCCGCGGATCGAGTCCGGACGCCTGCACCAGACTGTCGACGAACACGTTGACGACCGGGTCACGGGCGATCACCGCGCGCGCCGCCGCGAGGTCACGAGGACCGAGAACCCGTACGCCCACGCGCAGAACCTAGCGGATGGACTGCGGTATAGCACTCAACGGGGCGCTGATGTCGGCGGTTCAGGTGGCAGCAGCGTCGTGCGCGGCGGCGATCCGGCGCAGCGGTGAGGTCCACGCCACAATCACCCCGACGAAGCCGGCCAGGCCGACCAGCACCATGCCGGCCCTGATGCCCAGCTGATTGCCGAGGAGACCGCCCACCATCGAACCGATCGTCCAGCCGACTCCCCAGGACAGCATCCGGCCGGCCGTGTTCACTCGCCCGAGCAAATGCTCCGGTGTGACCTGCTGCCGGTAGGACACCGCGTTCACGATCACCAACATGTACGCCGAACCCCAGACCAGCAAGGCGAACGCGGCCACGACCCAGTTCGTCGCCAGTGGCGTCAGCACTCCGACCACTGCGGACGCCGGCAGCGCGTACAGCGTGATCGCCGCCGGAGCACGTCGCTTCAGCAGTCGCGGCAGTGCGAGCGCGGCGATCAGTCCGCCGATTCCCCAGGTCCCCCACACCAGTCCGAAGCGGAGACCCGACGTACCGACGTGCAGGACGCGGTCGCACCACACAACCATCAGGGCCATGAAGCCGCCGCCGGCAAAGGACTGCAGGCTGCCGACGATGGTCATCGTCCGGACTCCTGGATGGTGCACCAGATAGCTGACGCCTTCTGCGATGTCGCCCAGCACCACGCGCGGCCGGAGCGGCTGCTGTCCGGCCCGCGGCTCCGACATGGCGCGGATGATCCCGCGGACAGCCAGTGCGGACGCCACGAAGCTCAGAGCGTCCAGTGCAAGCAGCCCGGCCGGGTTGAGCACCGCCAGCGCCAGTCCGGCCAGCGGTGGCACCAACAGCTCGATCAGACTCGACGCAGACCAGACCACGGAGTTCGCCTGCGCCACTCTGGCCCGGCCGACGAGCACTGGCAGCGCCCCGAAGTTGGCACCGTCGAAGAACGTATTTACCGCCTGTACGACGAACGCCACCACCAGCACCTGCACAATCGTCAACATCCCGAGCAGCTGCGCCACCGGCACCGACCCGATCAGTACGGCGTTGACCAGGTCGGCCGACACCATCACACGCCGCCGGTTCCACCGGTCGGCCAGCGCCCCGGCGAACAGTCCGGTCAGCAGGTACGGCGCCGCCTCGAGCGCAGTCACCGCCGCCGTCAGCACGGTCGATCCACTCAGCCGATAGACCAGCACCGGCAGCGCGATCGCCGTCGCCATCGACCCGGTCGTCGACAACGCCCGGGCGGCGAAGTACCGCCGGAAGTCCGGGTCGTCCCGCAGCCGCGGCGGCGCGGTGATCATCCGTGCACCACGACGGGCTCACCGTCGGGATCGGTGATCTCGAGAGTGTCGCCGACCCGGGTCACCTGATAGCCGGCCCCAGCCAGCCGACGGCGTACGTCGTCGAGGTCCTCACTGGTCGTGAGGTCCAGCCGGATACCGCTCCCGAACCGGGCTAGCGAGTCCAGACCGACAACAGCCAGAAACCCACGCCACGCGGTCTCCTCACCAGCGTCCAGCTGCGGAGTGACCGACCAGCGCTCGTCAGGACGCGTCTCGTTCAGCTTGTAGCCGTACAGGTCGTCGCTGCGCTCGTCGATCCAGATATGCGCACCGTCAGGACCAGACACCTTCAGCACCCGGCCGTAGGCCTCGTCCCAGATCGCACCGTCGGGATAGCCCGCCTGCTCGAAGCGGTCCTTCAGCTCGTCCACGTCCTCAGCCTCGAACGACAGACTCGTCTGCCCAGGCTTGCCCCCGCTCGAACTCGTCGCCGCACTGTGCAACGCGACCATCCCGTCCCCGGCCAGCATGTCCACCCAGCCGCCCTGCTCGGACTCGATCCGCGCCTGCAGTCCCAGCGTCTCCAGAAACGCCCGCATCTCCGCCACCCGATCCGTGAACCGCAACGGCCGAATCACCACGTCACTCATCCGCGTGCCTCCCCATGCTTCCCGAGATACTCCGTCAAAGCCAGCTCCACCAGCGCCGACAAACTCACGCCCTCGTCGATCGCCTTGTGCTTCACCCGCCGGACCAGCCCGGTCGGCAGATACACGTTGAACTGCACCTTCTTGTCGTCGTCACCCATGGCTATATTGCTAGCATCCTAGAGAGCTACCAGTCAACAGCGGACGACGCACCACATCGGGTGTCAGTCGGAGTGGCGGGTGCGGTAGTTGCCTACCTTGTGGCGATTGCCGCACCGCTGCATCGAGCACCAGCGGCGGTTGCCGGGGCGTGAGGTGTCGTAGAACATCAGGGCGCAGTTGCTGCCCTGGCACATGCGCACTCTGGAGACGCGATCGCTGCCGATGATCTCGACCAGGTCCTGGGCGGCTGCGCCCAGGACCTGGCGCATCGTGATCGGGGTCCGCCAGCGGAGGGCGCCGTGCTCGTCCAGCTCGGGGCGGAGCGTCTCCCCCACCGTTGCGTTGAGGTAGTCGCGGTCGGCCGGCGTCAGTTGGCGCACGGGAATGCCCGGGACCTCCTTCGCGTCGGGGATCAACCCCGGTACGACGTGCCACAGCATCGTGCGGAATTCCTTCAGGCGGGTCAGGTCCGCCTTCGTGATCCGCACATCCTCGGCGGCGAACGGCAGGTCCGCGGCCAGGTACGACTGCGCCAGCCAGGTCGCGGTCTCTTCCGGCGTGTGCAGTTGCTCGTAGCGATCCCAGGGCGGCGGGCCGCCGCTGAGGATCAGCTCCAGCGCGAAGCTGCCCGGATCGAACGTGTGGCTCACGCCGTCCGACCCGGTCAGACGTCTTGCCCCTGGCTTCATGTAACCACTATATTCGGTGTTCGACACCGGTATGACCAGTTACAGGAGTTCTGATGTCTGTCACCGACACCTTGCTCGACCTGGAAGACCAGCTGTGGCGCGCGAACCGGGAAGGCGACGGCTCCTTCTACGCTCACTGGCTCCGCGACGACGCCCTCGCTGTCAGCAAGTACGGGATCCTCGACAAGGCGACCGCGGTCCCCGGCATCCAGGCGAACCACAACCCGTACCTGAAGACACCGCGCACCGACGAGAAGGTGATCGTGGTCGACGACCACACCGCGATCGTCACCTACCGCGTCGAGGTGACCGTGCTACTGGACGGCCAGGAGGCGCAGTTCCCGTCGTACGCGAGCACGGTGTGGAACAACGGTTCCGGCGAGTGGCGCGTCGTCTTCCACCAGCAGACCGCGCTCTAGACGGCGGCGAGCAGGGCGTCGTCGAGCTCCTTGAGGAGCCGGGACTTCGGGCGGGCGCCGACGACGGCCCAGATCGGCTCGCCGTGGTGGAACAGCATCAGGGTGGGCATCGCCATCACCTTGTAGTTGGCGCTGATCACCGGGTTCTCGTCGGCGTTCAGTTTGACGACCGTCAGCTGATCGTTGCGCTCGGCACCGATCTGGGCCAGGATCGGCGCGAGCTGGTGGCAGGGGCCGCACCACTGCGCCCAGAAGTCCACCAGCACCGGCTTGTCGGCCTTCAGTACCAGCTCGTCGAAGGTGCTCTCGTCAACCACTTGCAGATCAGTCATCGTTGCTTCGTCCTCCAGCTCTCGGCATCGGCAAGGAGGTCGGTCAGCCGCGACCGCAGATCGGTGAGCTCGGCGATCCGCCGCTCCACCTCGGCGATCCGGATCCGGTACGCCGTCAGCGACGCCGGGCACACGTCGGCCCGGTCGTTGCCGGCGCGCAGGCACTCGATGAACGGGTACGTCTGCTCCGCGGTCAGCCCGAGGCTCAGCAACGCCTTCACCTCCTGCACGATCACCACGTCCTCGGCGTCGTACGCGCGGTAGCCGTTGGCCTCGCGCCGCGGCTTCAGCAGCCCCTGCGACTCGTAGTACCGCACTGCCTTCACCGTCACACCGGCCGCTGCCGCCAGATCCCCGATCCGCATCCCGCCTCCTTGTGACCCCACGCTAAACCTTGCCCCTGGGGTCAAGGTCAAGCCTCGTCGTCATCCAAGCCGCAGCGCCGGCACGGCAGCCGGCCGTCGGTGTACTCGTGGGCTCCTGGGCGTTGCTCGGTCGAACCGCAGGTCGTGCACCTCACAACCTGAACGCAGCGCTTCCGGCCGGAGTACTGCCCGCGCGTCTCCTCCGCCGACACCGCCCGGAAGTCGTGCGCGTAGTCCGCCTTCTTCGCGCCACACTCCCCGCAGGTCAACACGGCCGCGCACCCGCCCCGCCCGTCCGCCACACTGCCCCACTCGTGGAACGCCTCAGCCTCCATCTCGAGCCCGCAGCGTTCACACCGCCGTACCTGCTCACACGGCTCACCCGCGGCGCGCATGCTCCACGCCGCCATCCGATGAAAGCCCAACCGACACAACAATGGACGGGTTGCCTGCGTTTCGGACATCAGGCATTCTCCGTCGCACCTCGTCACCCCGTCCACCCAGAGGAGAACCCTTGAGCGCACACCTCGGCACGTTCAGCGCACCAGGTCTCCCAGCGGACGGTCGCACGGTGGAGCGGACCGCCGTGCGGGGCGTGCTGTCCGACGGACCGCGGTTACTGCTGCTGAGATCGCGGCACGGCGACTTCAAGTTCCCTGGCGGCGGGGTCGAGCACGGCGAGTCCTTCGCGGCAGCACTGGTGCGCGAGTTCCGCGAGGAGTGCGGGTACGGCGATGTGCTGGTCGGCGCCGAACTCGGAACGACTCGCGAGGAGCAGCCGGCCGCGGAGCCGGAGTACGACGTGTTCGGCATGACGTCGTACTACTTCGCCTGCTCGGGCGGGACAGCCCTGGGCGCACAGCAGTTGGAGGCGTATGAGGCTGAGCTGGAACTGGTGCCGCAGTGGGTGACTGCAGCTCAGGCGTTGGCCGCCAACCAAGCTGTGCTTGCCAGTGGTGTCGGCGTGATGCGGTGGCTGGTGCGGGAGACCGCTGTGCTCAGGTGGCTTGCTTCAGGTAGTGGCTGAGCCACTCGCCGAGAGCTTTGGCACTGTGGTCGACGAGGGTGGGCCAGTCGTAGGCGTCGCCGTCGGCGGAGTCGGAGACGTGCTTGACGACCTTCACCGGTACGCCGAACTCGCGGCAGGCGTAGACGACGCCGTACGCCTCCATGTCGACCAGGTGCGCGCGCTCCGCGAGCCGATCCCGTACGGCGGGGTCGGCCACGAACACGTCGCCGGAAGCCAGCACCGTCCCGTCACCGCCGTCGACCGGCAACTCCTCCTGCGGATCCAGCCCGAGCGCCCGAATCGCATCAGCGTTCAGGTCGTGGTTGACCACCGCACTCGGCAGATAGATGCCGGACAAACCGTCCCGCAGCGCCCCCGTCGTACCGACGTTCAGCACGACCAGATCCGACGTGTCCCGCGCAGCCAACGCCCGGCTCACCGCCACCGCCGCCTGCGTCTTGCCGACCCCCACAATCAGCACCGGCAACTCCTCCGGCACATACCGAGCCTCACCAGCCACCGCACTGACAACCAGGTAGTCGGTCATCCCACCGTGACCGTGGGTTCGCCGGAGGCGGTGGTTTCGCCCATTTCTTCGGCGATGCGCATCGCTTCTTCGATCAGGGTCTCGACGATCTGGGACTCGGGGACGGTCTTGATGACCTCGCCCTTGACGAAGATCTGGCCCTTGCCGTTGCCGGAGGCGACGCCGAGGTCGGCTTCGCGGGCTTCGCCGGGGCCGTTGACGACGCAGCCCATGACGGCGACGCGGAGCGGGACCTCCATGCCTTCGAGGCCGGCGGTGACCTGCTCGGCGAGGGTGTAGACGTCGACCTGGGCGCGGCCGCAGGAGGGGCAGGAGACGATCTCGAGTTTGCGCTCGCGCAGGTTCAGGGACTGCAGGATCTGCAGGCCGACCTTGACCTCCTCGACCGGCGGGGCCGACAGCGAGACGCGGATGGTGTCGCCGATGCCCTTGGAGAGCAGGGCGCCGAAGGCGGTGGCGGACTTGATCGTGCCCTGGAACGCCGGGCCGGCCTCGGTGACGCCGAGGTGCAGGGGCCAGTCGCCGCGCTCGGAGAGCAGCTCGTAGGCGCGGACCATGATGACCGGGTCGTTGTGCTTGACGGAGATCTTGAAGTCGTGGAAGTCGTGCTCCTCGAACAGCGACGCCTCCCAGACCGCGGACTCGACCAGCGCCTCGGGGGTCGCCTTGCCGTACTTCTTCAGCAGCCGCGGGTCGAGCGAGCCGGCGTTGACGCCGATCCGGATCGACGTGCCGTGGTCCTTGGCGGCGGCCGCGATCTCCTTGACCTGGTCGTCGAACTTGCGGATGTTGCCCGGGTTGACCCGGACCGCCGCGCAGCCGGCCTCGATCGCGGCGAAGACGTACTTCGGCTGGAAGTGGATGTCGGCGATCACCGGGATCTGCGAGTGCCGCGCGATCTCCGGCAGCGCGTCGGCGTCGTCCTGGGACGGGCACGCGACCCGGACGATGTCACAGCCGGCCGCGGTCAGCTCCGCGATCTGCTGCAGCGTCGTGTTCACGTCCGAGGTCAGGGTGGTCGTCATCGACTGCACCGAGATCGGCGCGTCGCCACCGACCAGCACCTTGCCCACCTTGATCTGGCGGGTCTTGCGGCGCGGGGCCAGGACGGGCGGCGGCAGTGCGGGCATGCCGAGGGAGATGCTCATGGTTCCTTTACTCGATCAGTGGGAGGGTCAGCCGTTGAACAGACGGATCGGGTTCACGATGTCGGCGATGACGAGCAGCACACCCATCACCGTGATCACGCTCGCCATCACGTAGGCGATCGGCAGCAGCTTGGCGACGTCGACGTACCCGGGGTCGGGGCGGCCGAACAGCCGCGCGAAGCCGCGCCGGATGCCTTCCCAGATCGCGCCGATCATGTGGCCGCCGTCCAGCGGCAGCAGCGGAATGAAGTTGAAGAGGGCAAGGAACAGGTTCAGCGAGGCGAGCAGCGAGACCAGGAAGGCGATCCGCTCACCGCCGGTCAGCGAGTTGTTCGACGCGATCTCACCGGCCACCCGGCTGGCGCCGACGACGCTCATCGGACTGTTCTGGTCGCGCTCACCACCGACGATCGACTTCGCGACGCCGACCAGCTTCTGCGGGAAGTTACCGATCGCCTTCACCGTCGCGACGGTCAGCTCGCCCATCTTGTCGACGACGAACCCCGGCCCCTGCCGCTCCAGCTTCATCTCCGGCGAGACGCCGAGGAAGCCGACCGAGACGACCTCGTTCGACCCGGCTTCCTTCGGGACCTGGTTCACGATCGTGTTGGTCTGAAGGGTCTTCTGCGCACCGTTGCGCTCGACAACGATCGTCGCGGGCTTGTCGGTGTTGGCCCGGATCAGCGGGGTCAACTGGTCCCAGCTGGAGATCTGGGTGCCGTTGAAGGACAGGATCTTGTCGCCGACCTGGAAGCCCGCGGTCTTGGCCGGCGAGACTTTGTCCGCGTCGGTGCACTTGCGGTCCGCGGTGGCCTGGCTGGCCGGGATGACGCAGTCGGTGACCGTGGAGACGGTCGTCTGCGCGACGTTGGCGCCGTACAGCATGAAGAGGCCGCCGAACAGGACGAACGCGATCACGACGTTCACCAGCGGGCCCGACGCCATCACGATCAGCTTCTGCCACCACGGCTTCTGGTAGAACAGGCGGCCGTTGTCGGCGGGGTCGATCGTCTCGTACTCCGCGTTCCGGGCGTTCTCCGCGATCGACTGGATCGGGCCGGTGCTGGCCTTCCGGACCTTCTGCGGATCCTGGCCCTTACTCGGCGGCAGCATCCCGATGATCCGGACGAAGCCACCGGCCGGGATCGCCTTGAAGCCGTACTCGGTCTCACCGCGCTTGGTCGACCAGACCGTCCGGCCGAAGCCGACGAAGAACTGGGTGACCTTCATCCCGAAGGCCTTCGCCGGGAGCATGTGGCCCATCTCGTGCAGGGCCACCGACGCGATGATGCCCAGGGCGAAGACCACGATGCCGAGGATGGTGAGCAGTACGGTCATGCGTTCGTGGTCTCCTGTACTCCGGTGATCTCGCGGGCCCGCGTCCGCGCCCAGGCATCCGCGGCCAGGACGTCGTCGACGGACAGCTCCTCGTACGAGGGTACGTCGTGATCGGTCAGCACCCGGGCGACTGTGTCGACGATCGCCAGGAACGGCAGCCGGCCGTCGCGGAACGCCTGGACGCAGACCTCGTTCGCCGCGTTGAAGACGGCCGGCGCGGTCCCGCCGCGGGTCCCGGCCTCACGGGCCAGCCCGACCGCAGGGAACGCCTCGTCGTCGAGCGGCAGGAACTGCCAGCTGCTGGCGGTCGCCCAGTCCCACGGCGGCGACGCGTCCGCTATCCGGTCGGGCCACCCTAGTCCCAGCGCGATCGGCAGCGTCATGGTCGGCGGCGAGACCTGGGCGATGGTCGAACCGTCGTGGAACTCGACCATCGAGTGCACCGCCTGCTGCGGGTGGACGACGACCTCGACGCGGTCCATCGGGATCCCGAAGAGCAGGTGCGCCTCAATCAGCTCGAGCCCTTTGTTGACCAGCGTCGCGGAGTTGATCGTGACGACCGGTCCCATGGCGAAGTTCGGGTGGGCAAGCGCTTGCTCCACCGTCACCTCGGCGAGCTCACTGCGTTTGCGCCCGAGGAACGGCCCGCCGCTCGCCGTCAGCAGGAGCTTGCGGACCTCGTCGGCCGAGCCGCCCCGCAGGCACTGCGCGATCGCGCTGTGCTCGGAGTCGACCGGCACGATCTGGCCGGGCTTCACGCGCCGGGTGACCACCGGGCCGCCGATGACGAGCGACTCCTTGTTCGCCAGGGCCAGCGTGTTACCCGCGTCGAGCGCGGCCAGCGTCGGGTGCAGCCCGACCGACCCGGTGATCCCGTTCAGTACGACGTCGCACGGCGTCGCGGCGAGCTCGCTCGACGCGTCCGGACCGGCGATGATCTTGGGAATCCGGAACTCGCCCTGTGCGTAGCCCTGGCGCTGTGCCTCGGCGTAGAAGGCCAGCTGCAGATCCTGCGTCACTGTGGCCTTCGCCACCGCGACCACCTCGACACCGAACTCCAGCGCCTGCTGCGCCAGCAACCCGACGTTGTCCCCACCGGCCGACAGGCCGAGCACCCGGAACCGATCACGGTTGCGCCCGATCAGCTCGAGCGCCTGGGTGCCGACCGAACCGGTCGAGCCGAGGATGACGACGGTGCGCGGATTCACCTCGCCATCATCCCAGGTGGCCACCCGCGGTGACGACCCCGGTGCAACTCACCACCCCGCCCTATTGAGCAGTCCCCCGGCACCCCGGTACGGCGTACCGTTGCCCGCATGAGTCTGGAGCAGCCGCCGCCCGGTCAACGAGCATCCGACAACGACCGCGAACGGGCTGCCGCCGTACTCCAGGAAGCGCACACCGACGGACGCCTCGACTTCCAGGAACTGGACGAGCGACTGACGCAGGTGTACTCGGCCAAAACCCAGCTGGAGCTGCGTGACGCGACTGTCGACCTGGTGCCGGCGCGGGACTCCAATGCGCCGGCTGAGGTGACGATTCGGGCCACCCACAGCTCACAGAAGCGCGAAGGCGCATGGCACGTGCCGGAGCGCGTCGCCGCCGAGCTGGTGCACTCCTCCGCTCGGCTCGACTTCACCGACGCCGCGGTGCACTGGCGTGAGGTGACCGTCACGGCCAACCTCACGCACAGCTCGATCACCATGATCGTTCCGGCCGGTTGGTCCGTCACGCTCGACGACGTCGAGCTCCACGGCGGCTCCGCTTCGAACAAGACAGTCGGCGGCGGACCGAACGGCGTACATCTGATCGTGAAGGGCGCTGCGCGCTACAGCTCGCTGACCGTCCGGCACCCACGCAAACGCCACTGGTGGTGGCCTTGGTACCGGAAGTGACATAAACCTCCCTTCACCGTGGTCTGGTTAGGGCTAGCGTTTGGCCATGACCGTTTCGCTGGATCTTGTTGATGTCGACTCGCTGCTCACTGCGGAGGAGGTCGACGTGCGGGCGGCTGCGCGGCGGTTCGCGGACGAGCGGTTGCGGCCTTCGTTGCCGGAGTGGTTCGAGAGCGCGACGATCCCGGCGCGGGAGCTGGCGAAAGAGCTGGGGGCGCTTGGGTTCCTGGGGATGCACCTGACCGGGTACGGGTGTGCGGGGCTGGGGCCGGTGGCTTATGGGCTGGCTTGTTTGGAGATCGAGGCCGCGGACTCGGGGATGCGGTCACTGGTGTCGGTGCAGGGGTCGCTGGCGATGTACGCGATCTGGAAGTACGGCAGTGCGGAGCAGAAGGACGAGTGGCTGCCGCGGATGGCCGCGGGTGAGGCGATCGGATGCTTCGGGCTGACCGAGCCGGACTTCGGGTCGAACCCGGGCGGGATGCGGACCAACGCGCGGCGCGACGGTGACGACTGGGTGCTGAACGGTTCGAAGATGTGGATCACCAACGGCTCGGTGGCCGACGTCGCGGTGGTGTGGGCGCGGACCGACGACGGTGTGCGCGGCTTCGTCGTACCGACGGCGACGCCGGGGTTCTCCGCGCCGGAGATCAAGGTGAAGATGTCGCTGCGGGCGTCCGTCACGTCGGAGCTCGTGCTGTCGGATGTGCGGCTGCCTGCTTCCGCCATGCTGCCGGAGGCACGCGGATTGTCCGGGCCGCTGGGCTGTTTGAACGAGGCGCGGTTCGGCATCATCTTCGGCGCGATGGGTGCGGCTCGGGACTGTCTGGAGACGGCGATCGCCTATGCAGGTGAGCGGACCGTGTTCGACAAGCCGCTGACCGGCTACCAGCTCACGCAGGCCAAGATCGCCGACATGGCGGTCGAGCTGAACAAGGGCATCCTGCTGGCGGTCCACCTCGGCCGGCTGAAGGAGAAGGGCTCGCTGCGCCCCGAGCAGGTCAGTGTCGGCAAGCTGAACAACACCCGCGAGGCCATCGCGATCGCCCGGGAGTGCCGCACCATCCTGGCTGCCAACGGCATCAGCGGCGAGTACCCGATCATGCGGCACGCCAACAACCTCGAGTCTGTGTTGACCTACGAGGGCACGTCCGAGATCCACCAGCTCGTCATCGGCCAAGCCCTGACCGGCCAGAACGCGTTCCGGTAACGCCGTGCTCGCCGAACCGGGCATTGACCGCGCAGCACTCCTCACTGCTCTCAAATCGGCGTACGGCGTCAGTGGTGAGCTGACGTTCATCCCGCTCGGCTGGGGGTCGGTCTGCTACCGCCTGGACGACCAGTACTTCGTCAAGCTCTGGATGGACCCGGAGAGCGCGACCAACGCGCTCACCCGCTTCCCCTTGGTCAAGCAGCTGCACGAGTCCGGCTTCCGCGTGCCCTACGCGATCCCTACCGGTAGCGGTGACCTCTCCATCACCACCTCCGACGGCGTCGTCGCAGTCTTTCCGCTCCTCCCAGGCAGGTCTCCTGACGACTGGACCGTTCCGCTGCTCCACCAGTTCGGTCACGTGCTGGCTCGTCTGCACTCGGTCGTTCCGACTTCGACACTGCTGCGCGAGGACTTCGCCGTACCGCATCAGGCGCAGCGCGAACGACTGCTACGGCTGCAGACCGCCGTACGGCGATTGCCGCAGCAGCTCGTGGTCTGTCACACCGACCTGCACGGCAGCAACATCCTGGTGGACGATGCCGGGGAGCTCAGCCTGCTCGACTGGGAGGGCGCTCGGCTGGCTCCGCCGGAGTGTGAGCTGGCCCTCCTGCTGCAGGCGGAGCAGCCCGTCGACGCCTACCAGCTCCGGCATGTGCTGGAGACCTACCCGGCCGACGTGCCGCTGCACTTGGATCGGTTCGCGTTCTTCTTGCTGCGGCGGTACGTCGCTGACTACACGGCCAGAGCATCGCGTCTGGCGCAGGGCGGGCTGACACCGGCGGATGCCGACGAGGCGCGCGAGGGAATGGTGACCTGGGGCTCTGCGCAGTGGGAGGCGCTCGAGCGAACACTCGACCTCGTCCGCGACACCCTGGCCCAGCGCATAGTCAAGTGAGCGTTTGGGTACTCGGAGTAATAACAGCTACTCCTTGTCATGGGGGCAGCGGTTACGGGGAAGGAGTCCGCAGATGCGGATCGGAGTCGGAATCGCACTCGTCACCCTCGGCGCCATCATCGCGTTCGCGGTCCGGGACACGTCGGACAGCCTGAACCTGCGGGCGCTCGGCATCATCATCATGCTGGCCGGCGCGGCCGGTCTCTGGTTGTCCTACCGGCTCGCGAACCCGCGCACCCGCGACGAGACCCACCTGCTCAACCCGGACGTCGAGAAGCAGTACAGCGTCGCCCCGCACGAGAAGGTCGCCGAAACCGTCATCGACGTCACCCCGACGCACCTCCGCGAGGATCACAACGGCTTGAGCAAGTAGTCACACTCGTCCGGGGTTTAAGGCTGGATGAAGGTCCTGGCGGATGGTGGGCAGATGGACCGGAATCGGGAGTTGCTGGAGCGGCTGTGGCCGTCGGACGGGCAGTTGGCGCTGTCGGCGGAGGCGGAGCACGAGATGCGCGCCGACGACTATGTGATGGAGATGCCGCAGTCGGGTGAGCGGATCGTCGGGCGGGAGCGGATGCGTGCGATGCAGCGCGAGTACCCGAACCCGCCGTCGGTCCAGGTACTGCGGATCACCGGGGCGGGCGACCACTTCGTCGTACTGGGGCGGTCGGACTACGGCGGCGACGTGTACTACGTGGCGAACATCGTCGAGTTCCGCGACGGGCGGATCGTGCGCGAGACCCGGATCTACGGCTCACCCTTCGAGCCGCCGGCCTGGCGTGCGAAATACGCTACTTCGCCACCTCAGTAGCGCGGGACTCGCGCACAACGGTCACGCGGATCTGGCCCGGGTAGGTCAGCTCCTCCTCGACCTGCTTGGCGATGTCGCGCGCCATCACCTGCGCGGCGATGTCGTCGACCGTGTCCGGAAGCACCATCACGCGAATCTCCCGACCGGCCTGCATGGCGAACACCTTCTCGACTCCGTCGTGGTGCATCGCGATCTCCTCGAGCCGCTCGAGGCGCTGCACATAGGCCTCCAGCGATTCCCGGCGTGCCCCCGGCCGGCCGCCGCTGACCGCGTCCGCGGCCTGGGTCAGTACGGCTTCGACAGTCCGAACCTCGACCTCGTTGTGGTGCGCCTCGATGCAGTGCACGACGTCGTCGGTCTCGCCCCACTTGCGGGCCAGCTCCGCGCCCACGATCGCGTGGCTGCCCTCGGACTCGTGCGTGAGCGCCTTGCCGATGTCGTGCAGGAACGCGCCACGCTTGCACAGCTTCGGATCCAGCCCGAGCTCGGCCGCCATCATCCCCGCGATGTGCGCGGACTCGATCAGGTGCTTCAGTACGTTCTGCCCGTACGACGTCCGGTAGCGCAGCAGACCCATCGTCCGGATCAGCTCCGGATGCAGGTCGGTGATGCCGACCTCGACCATCGCGTCCTCGGCGGCCCGCTCGCACAGCTCCGCGACCTCGCCCTTGCTGCGCTCGTAGATCTCCTCGATCCGGCTCGGATGGATGCGCCCATCCAGCACCAGCGAGTCCAGCGTCAGCCGCGCCGTCTCCCGGCGGACCGGGTCGAAGCAGGACAGCAGCACCGCCTCGGGGGTGTCGTCGATGATCAGGTTCACGCCGGTGGTCTGCTCGAAGGAGCGGATGTTCCGCCCCTCGCGGCCGATGATCCGGCCCTTCATGTCGTCGCTGGGCAGATGCACCACCGACACCACGGACTCGCTCGTCTGCTCCGATGCCAGCCGCTGCACGGCTCCGGTGATGATCTTGCGCGCCTTGGTCTCGCCCTCGTCGAGCGCCTGCCGCTCGAGGTCGCGGACGATCGTGTGGGCGTGCCGCTTGGCCTCGGCCTCGATCGACGCGATCAGCTCGGCGCGGGCCTGCTCGGTGGTCAGGTTCGCGACGCCTTCGAGGATGCGGCGGCGTTCGCCCTCGAGATCCTTGATCTCTGCCTTGCGCCGGTCGAGCTCGGCCAGCTGCGCGGTCAGCTCGAGCTGCCGCTCCTCGCTCTGGCGGTGCTGCTCGTCGAGCCGCTCCTCGCGCTCGGTCAGCCGGTGGTCGCGACGCTCCATCTCGAGCC
This sequence comes from Kribbella sp. NPDC005582, assembly GCF_040605415.1. Classification (NCBI taxonomy): domain Bacteria; kingdom Bacillati; phylum Actinomycetota; class Actinomycetes; order Propionibacteriales; family Kribbellaceae; genus Kribbella; species Kribbella sp. NPDC005582. The sequence continues at coordinate 98,431 of NZ_JBEXCU010000006.1, read as the reverse complement.
GCTGCTCGCGCAGGTCGTCACGAATCGACTGCGCCTCGGCCTCGGCCTCGCGGCGGACGTCCGACGCTCGCTGCTCCGCATCCCGCCGTACCTCTGAGGCCCGGTCCTCCGCGGCGCGACGAATCTCCTCGGCGCGCTGCTCGGCGACCTCGGCCCGGACCCGCAGTACGGCGGCTTCCTCCTCGGCCTGCCGCTTGATCAGCTCGGCCTGCGACTTCGCGCCGGCCGTGATCGTCGAGGCCTCGAGCTGCGCGTTCGCCAGCGCGGCCGAGTTGTCGGCGGCCTTGCGGCGCGACAGCGTGAAGCCGATCCAGGCCAGCAGGCCGGCGATCACCAGGCCGACCACGGTCAGCCCGATCGTCGTCCCGGTGGAGCTCGCCAATGCCACGAGTGCCATCGGCCTCTCCCCTCGTCGAGTCACGCACCAGGCGGGACTATGTCAGTCGGTCGGAGGGGTCACTCGGTGTCACCGGGTACGGCGATATCCGTCGCGCAGCCGGGTCGGCCTGCGACGGGGCGGTCACCGGGCAACGGGGGCATCGTCACCAGTGCCGCCTGAGCACTGTCGATCCGACGGCTCGCCGTCGGATCGCTCAGCTCGGAAGAACTGCCAGCTCGCTATAACCGCCACCGTCAGGTGGAGTGATCCCTTCGTCTTCCCGAGGCTAGGCGTGCCCCATCACCCGGTCAAGACGGACACTCGCCCGGCGGGGCACTGCATTCGCGACCTGATCGCAGCAACAGACCAGGCGGCCGACTGGTCCGCCTGGGACGGGCGTGCGCCGCGCTCGCGACGCCGCCCGTCGTGCCGTCGGATGACTACGTTCTGTAGCTGTTACTCGCGCGGGCCTGGGAGGCCGCCGGTGGCGGTGCCGCCGGTCTCGGCGCCCTTGGTGGACGAGCCGGCGGAGGCCGCGTCGGAAGGTTCCGGGGTCTCGCCGCCCACGACCCAGGGCTCAGCGGCCTCGGTCGCCGCGGCGGTCTCGTCACCGTCGCCGGCCTGAGCGCCGGGCGCGTCCTGCTCGGCAGCTTCCTCCGCGGCAGCAACCTCGTCCTCGGGTGCGTCAGCTGCGGTTGGCGTTGCGCTTGCCTGGTCTTCGGCGGCACCCGCCGCGTCTTCTGCGGCGCCTGCCTGGTCCTCCGTGGCACCGGCTGCGTCGTCTGCGCCGGCGGTCGGGCCGTCGGCGGCAGCGGTCGTGTCGGCGGGCTGCGAGGGCGCGGCCGCTTCACCGCCTTGCTTGTCGACGAAACTGCCGACCTTTTCCTGTACCGCGTCGACCTTGGCCGCGTACTTCCCGCCGGTCTGCTGGTCGATCAGATCACCGGCTTTCGCCACGCCGGCCTTGATCTTGTCCGGGTTCTGCTTGACGACGTTCCGGAGCCAGTTCTTCGCCTGTTCCTGGAATTCGTTCATTGCACCCTCCGCGGTGTGTCAGGGGCGGATCGACGGAAAATCCCCAGCGTACGGACCTGGCAAAACACCGGGTCTACTTCGGATAAGACACCGTCGCACCCGAGGCGTCAACGCCCCTCGCCGCCGACAGCGCCACGGATTCGGCCGCCAGCGCCCGGCTGGTCGGCGTACCGCGGTCGAGATACTCCCCCGGCCGCCCCTCGAACAGCACCGTCCCGCCGTGCCGCCCCGGCCCCGGCCCGAGGTCGATCAGCCAATCCGCCCGCCGGATCACCTCCAGATTGTGCTCGACCACGACCACCGTGTGCCCATGCTCGACCAGCCGGTCCAGCACGCCCTGCAGCGTCGCGATGTCGTCCAGGTGCAGCCCGGTCGTGGGTTCGTCCAGCACGTAGGTCGTCGGTCCCTCCGCGACCCGCAGTTCCTTGGCGATTTTCACGCGCTGACATTCACCACCGGAAAGCGAGCTCAGCGACTGCCCCAGCCGCAAATATCCCAGTCCGACCGCCGCCAGTTGCTCAAGCCCGCGGGCGATTCCGGCATCAGGCAACTCGGTGATCGCCTGCTCGATCGTCAGGGCGTCGACATCGGCGATCGAATACCCGTTGACCAAGTAGGACTGGGATTCCGGCGAAAAACGCCGCCCATGACAGACCGGGCACACCACCTCCTGACCCTCCATAAATGCGAGATCGGTGTGCAACACGCCAAGTCCCCGGCACTCCGGGCAAGCGCCCGCGGAATTCGCACTGAACATCGCCACCGGCATCTTGTTGCGCTGAGCAAACAACTTCCGGATCGCCGGCGCGATGCCCGTGTACGTCACCGGTGTCGACCGCCGGCTCGTACCGACCGCCTTCTGGTCGATCACCACCGCAGCATGCTGCGACACCAACTCGGCCGCCAGACTCGACTTCCCCGACCCGGCGACCCCGGTCAGCACGGTCAGCACCCCACCCGGGATCCGCACCGTCACGTCCCGCAGGTTGTTCCGTACGGCGTTCGCCACGACCAGCTCGCCGTTCGGACGCCGTACGCCGTCGTCGGGCTCAGCGGGCCGTCGCAGCGCGCGTCCGGTCGGCGTCTCGGCCGTCCGGAGTTCGTCGTACGTGCCCTGGAACACCACGCGCCCACCCGCAGCCCCGGCTCCCGGCCCGACCTCGATGATCTGGTCGGCGTGCCGCATCACCGCGGGGTCGTGTTCGACGACGAGCACACTGTTGCCGCTGTCCCGCAGTTGCTCGAGCAAGGCGATCATCGACTCGACGTCGGTCGGATGCAGCCCCACGGTGGGTTCGTCGACGACATACGTGAGCTCCGTCAGGCTCGATCCGAGCTGCTTCACGGTCTTGATCCGCTGCGACTCACCACCGGACAGGCTCGTCGTCGCCCGCCCCAGCGCCAGATAGCCGAGCCCGATGGTGACCATCGCCTGCAGGCGAGCTGTGAGCGCCGCCACCACCGGTACGACGGCCGGCGCGTCGATCGTCCGCACGAACTCCAGCAGCTCAGTGATCTCCCACCGCGCCAACTCACCGATCGTCCGCCCGAGCACGGTCGCGGTCCGTGGCTCCTTCGCGAGCCGGTCCCCCGCGCACTCAGGGCAGGTGCCGGCCCGCGTGAACTTCTCGATCGCGGCCTGCTTGCGCTCCGACAGGTTGTCCGCGGTGTGCAGGTAGATGCGCTCGAAGCGCTCGACGACGCCCTCGTAGTCCTTCGGCAGCTTGCGGCCGAGTTCGGCGGCTGCGCGGCCGCCGTACAGGAGGGCTTGGCGCTCGGTCTCCGACCACTCGCGCAGTGGGGTGTCGATGGCGAACGATCCGATGTCGGCGTACTGGGCGTACCAGTACTTCCCGGGCCCGAAGCCAGGCAACAGAATCGCTCCCTCGGCCAGCGACTTGCCGAGATCCAGGAACCGGTCGACCGCACTCACCACGACCTCACCCAGACCCGAACAGATCGGACACATCCCGCTCGGGTCGTTGAACGAGAACCGGGTGGACTCGCCGACCTGCGGCTCGCTGAGCCGTGAGAACAACAACCGCAGGTACGTCCAGGTGTCGGTGACGGTGCCGACGGTCGACCGCGCGTTCCCGCCGATCCGGCGCTGGTCGATCACGATCACCGGCGTCAGCCCATCGATGTGTTCAACCTCGGGGCGGGCCCATTTCGGCAGCCGGTTCCGGGCGAACGGCGGGAACGTCTCGTTCAGCTGAAATCCGGCCTCCGCGGCGATCGTGTCGAACACCAGCGACGACTTCCCCGACCCTGAGCGACCCACGAACACCACCATCTGGTTCCGCGGTACGTCGAGGTCGATATCGGCGAGGTTGTTGGTCCGGGCTCGGCGCAACGTGATGAGTCGATCGGTCATGCGATCGACGCTACGAGCAGATGTGGTCGGATTCTGGCCGCATTTTTTGCGATCATGGTCCGCATGGCCGATGTGACCGCCCGGATGCTCGCCCTGCTGTCGACGCTGCAGACTGGGCGCTCGTTCAGCGGCGAGGAGCTGGTGCAGCGACTCGGCGTCAGCCCGCGCACGCTGCGGCGAGACATCGATCGGCTGCGCGGCTACGGCTATCCGGTGCAGACCCAGCCCGGTCCTGGCGGTTTCTATCGGCTGACCGCGGGTCGGACGATGCCGCCTTTGGTCCTCGATGACGACGAAGCAGTCGCGACGTTGCTCGCGCTCGCGTCGCTGGGTTCGGTCGGTTCAGCGACGGAAGGCGGGATCGACGACGCGGCCACGCGCGCCTACGGCAAGGTCGATCAGTTCCTGCCGGCTAGGCTGCGCTCGCGAGCCGTCGCCGTCCGCGCGAGCGTTGAGACCAGTCACCAGGATGCGCCGAGCGTCCCCGCGGACCAGCTCGGCGAACTCGCCGAGGCCATCGGCCGCCGCGAACAGATCTCCTTCGCCTACCGCACCGCGAGCGGGCCGGAGCGCATCCGTCACGTCGAGCCGTACCGGCAGATCCACCACTTGCTGCGCTGGTACCTGCTTGCCTGGGATCTCGACCGCGACGATTGGCGAGTCTTCCGGGTCGACCGCATCGCCGATCTCCGCCGCAGCACGACGACTTTCGCCGTACGATCGCTGCCCGCAGACTCGGCGACCGACTATCTCCGCGAAGGGCTGCACAAGGACAAGTACCCGATTCGTGTCGTGATCGAGGCGCCTGTCGAGGCAGTGCTCGACGCGTTCAAGTACCAGACCGCGGAGATCCAGGCCGGCGATGCGACCACCACCGAGGTCACCGTCGCGCTGGACAGCTGGCACTGGCTGTTGCTCCCGCTGGCCTTCCTCGACGCCGACTTCCAGATCGTCGAGGCGCCGCCGGAGTTTGTCGCCGCCTATCAGTCCTTCGCCGGGCGTCTTCGCGCCGCGATCACGTCCTGAGCCTGGTCCGCCGGCGCAAACACCAGCCAGCCGTCCAGCAACGCGTCGCTCAGCACGGCTTCCGAGACCTGATCCAGCTCGACCAGTACGGCGGCGTAGTTGTCGAAGTGCGGAATCGTGAAGAACCCGTCCCCCGACCGCGCCGCCAGCACGGCCTCCTTCTCCGCCAGGTCCTCGACCCGGATCGCGAGAATCGGCTCCTGCGGCGGCGTCTCGTCGCCGAAGCGCTTCAGATCCGCCTTGCTGTACGGGCGTTCCCAGGCATAGGCCTTGCCTCCGACCGCCCAGGTCCGATGCCCGTGCCGGGTCGTCTCCTCGGTCCCCGGCAGGTCCGCGACCAGCCGCTCGACATCCTGCAAGCTCACCATCACTCGACCTCGATTCCGGACGGATCCAGGAGTGGAAGCTCTTCGTGTGACGCATCCAGCTCTTGTTTGATGATGGTCATCGCCATCCCACCGGGATAGCCCTTGCGCGCCAGCATCCCCAGCAGCCGCCGCATCGCCACCTGCCGATCGAGCGAACGCATCGACCGCAGCTTCTTCCGCACCAGCTCCCGAGCCGTCTGCTCTTCCTGCTCCGGCTCGAGCTCCTCCAGCGCATCCCGCGACAACTCGTCGTCCACCCCGCGCCGCCGCAACTCCTGCGCCAATGCCCGCTTCCCCAGCCCACGCCCGCGGTGCCGCGACTCCACCCAGGCCGTCGCGAACGCCGCATCATCGATCAGCCCAACCTCAGTGAACCGATCCAGCACCTCATCAGCCACCTCGTCCGGAATGCCCCGCTCCGCCAGCACATCCGCCAACTCCGCCCGAGTCCGCGGCTGCCCCGACAACTTGTCCAGCAAAATCGTTCGGGCCACCTGCGTGGGGTCGGAACCGTCCGCCACGGCAGACTCGCCCAACTCGTCCGCTGCATCCCGCCGCCGGCGCCCACTCCCTACTGGCCCCCGGGATGCCAACCCACGCTTCTTGCTCCGCTCCCCGGGACCCGGACCCCAGCCCCCGCCGTCTCCATCTGTTCGACCAGCTCCACGCGAACCACGGCCGCCGCGCGAAGTCTTGGCCGGTCGACCAGTCTCCGCCTCGTCGCCGCTCTGACGCGCAGTAAGCCAACTACGCCGTTCCGGCTCAACACCTTCAGCCTCACCGTCCGCGGACTCGACCGGGTCGAGCGCCTTGAGCTCCGGCTGGTAGGGCATCGGCCGCGCGGCCTCAGCAGTCGCCTTGGCTTTCGGGGTAGCGGCATCAGCACTCGCCTTGGCTCTCGGGGTAGCCGAGCGTGCAGCTGCACCTCGCCGACTTTGCCGCGCACCTTCTGAGGGGCGCTCAGAATCAGCACTCGATTCCGCAGCAGGCACGTCGGGTGCCGTCGTCTCCGGTCCCGCAGCTTGCTCTGCACCCCAGACATCCACCACGGCATCCCGCGAGGGTCGTGCAGCCGCACCAGCCCGCCCCCGGCGTACCGCTGGAGCCTCAGTCGCCTCAGCTGCCTCGTGAACGAACCCATCCAGCTCGGCGTCGACCGTGCTCGCCGCAGCAGGCTCAGCTACCTCGGGCCCCCACACGTCAGCCGCATCAGCTGGGACCCGCCGCTTCGGCTTGGGGCTAGGGACAGCAGCATCATCACCCCACGGATCAAAGCTTCGAGCAGGAGCGTCAGCCGATGGTGCAGCACCATCGCCACCAGACTCGTCGCCGCCGGCAAACGCCTGAGCCTCGTCCCAGTAGTCAGCCGCCACACTCCGGCGAATTCCCGTACTGGGCCGCCGCGCACTCCCCGGGTCGTCCCCGGCAAAGTCCTCATCCAACTCGCCCCACGGATCAACCGCAGGCGTCACAGACCGACGACCGGACCGCCGCGGCGCCGCAGCCACCTCAGCCGCGTCACCGGCTCCATCGTCGGCCGCCTGATCCCGCCCAGAACGCGCACCCGCTCCACGCCCCCGACCAACCCCAGTGCCAGCCGAATCACCCGCCGCACGACGCCCCGTCGACTTCCGCGCCCGCCCCCCACTCCGGCCGGGTGCAGGCTCGTCGAACGAGCCAACACTCCGAGCTGGTGCAGGGTTCTCGGACGAGCCAACACTCCGGGCCGGGGCCGGGTTCCCGGACGAGCCGACGCTTCGAGCCGGTGCGGGGTTCTCGGACGAGCCAACGCTCCGGGCGGGAGCCGAGTCCTCGGACCCGCCAATGCTGCGGGTCCGGGCCGCATCCTCGGACGAGCCAACACTCCGGGCCGGGGCCGGGTTCCCGGACGAGCCGACACCCGGTGGTTCCTCGACTGAACCGGCTTCCGCCAGCGGCCCACGGTCCGGCTCCCCCGGCAGACCGCTCGTGCGACCAGCGGAGGTCGCCGACCGATCAGCCTCACCCCGACCGCGCACTCGATCGGCCGCGCCCGGCGACGTCGTACCGGAACCGCCGGCCGCCACGCCCTCGGCGAGGAGCCGGCGGGCGTAGGCGAGACGCTCTTCGTGGGGCAGAGACAGCGCCGCGGGGGCAGGCTCTTCGGCGGGTGAACGCCGAGGAGTACTGCCGCCCGCGGTGGGTCGATCAGAAGTCGACATCGACCTCGGCCGTGGCCTTGGGGTCGGCCGGCGCGTCGAGGGTCGGGCCGATGCCCATCTTCTCCTTGATCTTCTTCTCCAGCTCGTTGGCCAGATCGGGGTTGTCGCGCAGGAAGTTCCGCGCGTTCTCCCGGCCCTGACCGAGCTGGTCGCTCTCGTAGGTGAACCACGCACCGGCCTTGCGGACGAAGCCCTGGTCGACACCGAGGTCGAGCAGGCTGCCCTCGCGGCTGATGCCCTGGCCGTAGATGATGTCGAACTCGGCCTGCTTGAACGGCGGGGCCACCTTGTTCTTCACGACCTTGACGCGGGTCCGGTTACCGACCACGTCGGTGCCGTCCTTCAGCGACTCGATCCGGCGCACGTCGAGGCGCACCGAGGCGTAGAACTTCAGCGCCTTACCACCGGTCGTCGTCTCCGGGGAGCCGAACATGACGCCGATCTTCTCGCGCAACTGGTTGATGAAGATCGCGGTCGTGTTGGTCCCGCTGACCGCACCGGTCATCTTGCGCAGCGCCTGGCTCATCAGCCGGGCCTGCAGACCGACGTGGCTGTCACCCATCTCGCCCTCGATCTCGGCGCGCGGCACCAGCGCGGCCACCGAGTCGATCACGACGATGTCGATCGCGCCGGAGCGGACCAGCATGTCGGCGATCTCGAGCGCCTGCTCACCGGAGTCGGGCTGCGAGACCAGCAGCGCGTCGGTGTCGACGCCCAGCTTCTTCGCATACTCCGGGTCGAGCGCGTGCTCGGCGTCGATGAAGGCGGCGATGCCGCCGGCGCGCTGGGCGTTCGCCACCGCGTGCAGGGCGACCGTCGTCTTACCGGAGGATTCCGGGCCGTAGATCTCCACCACGCGACCGCGCGGCAGACCGCCGATTCCGAGCGCGATGTCGAGCGCGATCGAACCGGTCGGGATGACCTCGATCGGCGGCCTGTTCTGCTCACCCAGGCGCATCACCGAGCCCTTGCCACACGCGCGCTCGATCTGCGTCAGCGCAGTCGCAAGCGCCTTCTCGCGGTCGGCTTCCTTGCGCTCCGCGCTTGCTGTTGCACCAGCCATCTGACTGCCACCTGACCCATCTCGTAATCGGGGCGAACTTCCCAGCCGCCCGGAGGATTTCCATGTCGCCAGAGAAGATATTCGGCGCCACGGACAGTTTTCGTTGCCACCACGAATCTGTGGACAACCAGACCGTCCGCCGCCCTTCCCGGGACCACAAACTATCCCGAACACGTGTTCGAATCACAAACTGACACGCCGAGGGCGGCCCGGGCAACCGAACTGGCCCGTCCGCTCCCTACCCTTACGGGCGTGACCGACCGTCCGGACGTCCCCGATTCCGCCGTCGTGCTCGCCCTCAGCCGGGTCGAGTTCGGCATCGACTCCGTCCTGGACGCACTCCGGACCCAGGATCCGTTCGGGATCCGCAGCCTGCTCACCGAGTACTCCGCCCAGGAGCGCCCCAACCTGGCCGAGAAGGCCCTGATCCTGGCGATCGACCGGTTGCTGCAGATGAAGGTGCCCGGCCACACCGAGTGGCCCACCCTGCCGCTCGCCAAGCGCTGCGACTGGTGGGTCGAGCGGCTCGGTGGGTTCGCCGCCGTGATCGCGGGCCTGCCACGGATCAGCGGCGCCGCGGCCGATCGGCTGCCGATCAAGGACACCCTCGGCGCCTCCGTTCAGGCAATGGTGATCGGGGCCGTCTGCCGCGAGTACGGCGTCGACGCGCACGCCGACCGCACGGCCGTGATCGCCCGCGTCCTCACCGATCGCCCGATCACCCCCGACGACGTCCTCCGGTACGACGACCCGACCGCCGCCGGCCAGGACGTCGCCAAGCAACTGGGCTTCGGCGACGACACCGAGGAGGCCGGCCTGCGCAAGGGCATCCGGCTGGTGTGGCGGATCAGCAAGCTGCTCGCCGGGCTCGGGGAGGTCTTCGAGGAGCGTCCGCGCGGCAGTCTCGGCGCAAGGTTCATCGGCAAGCTACCGGCGATCGGCGTGGTCGGCGGGTTCTTCGACGAGCGCAAAGGCATCCGCAAGGCGGCGTACGAGGCGGCTGATCTGCTCACCAACGGCACCTTCCGGGTCAAGCCGCTCTGATCGACCCCGGGCTCCTCGGCTGGGATGATCGGCCCATGAATGCGATCGCCATCGTCCGTCCGGACGAGACCTGGCCGGCCCAGTTCGAGAAGACTGCGCATGCGGTCCGGCAGATCCTCGGCGATCTCGCGCAGCGGATCGACCACATCGGCTCGACGTCGGTGCCCGGGCTACCGGCCAAGGACATCCTCGACCTGCAGGTGACGGTCGCCGCCGAGTCCGACCTGGACGACGTGGTCGAGCGGATGGTCACCGCGAACTGGGACTTCCGCCCGGCCGCCAAACGCGACCATCCGGTACCGGGACTGCCCGAGGACGAGCACCACTGGGTCAAGCGCCTGGTCATGGAGCCCGCCTACCGCCGCCGGGTGAACCTCCACATCCGGGTGGCCGGCCGCGCCAACCAGCGCTATGCCTTGCTGTTCCGCGACTATCTGCGCAGTCACCCGGACACCGCCCAGGCATATGGCGAGTTCAAGCGCCGAGCGGCCGCTCTGCCGTTCGACAACGTCGGCGACTACGCGGATCTGAAGGACCCGGTCTGCGACCTGATCTACCTGCCGGCCGAGGAGTGGGCGGCCCGGACCGGCTGGACCGTCTGAGCGCTCAGCGCTCGCTGGGCGGCAGTTGCAGGTGGGCCCAGACGGCCCGCCAGACCGTCTTGGCGGCCTCGCCCTCGGCGAGCGCCTCGACGACCGTGCGGCCGTCGAGTTCCTCCACGACCTGGGTCTCGGCCCAGGTCCGTGCGTACTCAGGACCGAGATGGTGATCCATCCGCGTCCAGAACTCCGTCAGTCTCATGCGGGTCCGTTGTTGTCCCTCGGAGGTTGCTGTCCCCAGCCGCCCTGCTGCGGCGGCTGCTGCTGACCCGGCTGCGGCCCCTGGGCGGGCGGCGGTCCCCACTGCCCCGGCTGTGGCTGCCCCGGGTACTGCGGCTGCCCAGGCTGCTGCGGTTGTCCGGGGTACTGCGGCGGTCCCGGCTGCTGCGGTCCCGGGTAGGGCGTCGGCCCGCCCGGCTGGCCCTGGCCAGGCTGACCGCCGTACGGTCCGGGCTGGCCCTGGCCTGGCTGCCCGCCGTACTGACCCGGCTGCCCGTACTGCCCGGGGCCCTGCTGCGGCGGCTGCTGGCCGGGACCGTAGCCCGGCTGACCGCCGTACTGCGGGCCCCACTGGCCCTGCTGCGGCTGACCGGGGTACTGCCCCGGGTACTGCCCGTAGCCCTGCTGAGCCTTGGCCTTGCGACCGCGCAGCACGAAGAACACCACGCCGCCGGCGGCGAGCAGCAACAGCACCACGATGAGCAGGATCGCCCAGACTGGGAAACCGGCACTGGCCTTCGAGGTCAGCGAGATGTTGCCCAGCTTGTCGAGGCTGTCGTACGTCGCCGTCCGGCCGTCGATCCGCGCGCCGCTGTCGTGCTCGATGATCTTGCCGGGCATGGTGATCTTGAAGTTCACCTGCGGCTGCTGACCACCACCGGCGACCGAACTGAGATCAGGCGCCTTGACGGTGACGATGACGTTGCCGTCCTGCTTGCGGAAACCGACGCCGTCGCCGCTGGACTGACCCATCTTCTCGAACGGCACGCTCTCGAACGTGCACTTCGAGCCGATGTACTGATCATCGTCGAGGGCGTTGCAGCTCACGCCGTCCGTGGTCAGCTGCTTGATACTCGAATCGATCCGCTCGCGGATCTTGTCCAGGGACTGGCCACTGGACTCCAGCAACTGTTTGTCGATGCCGATCTGCATGGTTCCGGAGACGGTCTCGTCCGATCCGACCTTCAGGTCGGCATCGAGCTTCGCGCACCCGGTCAGGGCGAACAGACAGGCCACGACGATCGCGGCACGGACGCGGTTCTTCATGGTGAGGATCATTCCAGACCGCTCCGACAACCTACACATCGGACGAGGCGGGGTTCGGCCTGCTCGAAACTGTCGGAGGCACCCGGCAAGATGGTCGTCGTGAAGAAAACCAGCGCGTTGAGCCGGTTCTCGCCCGCGACCCGGGCGTGGTTCGGCGACGTCTTCGAGGCGGCCACCCCGGCCCAGCTCGAGGCGTGGGACGCGATCACCGCGGGCCGGGACGCGCTGGTGGTCGCCCCGACGGGCTCGGGCAAGACGCTGGCGGCCTTCCTCTGGGCGCTCGACCGGCTAGCGACGACGCCGCCGCCGGAGGATCCGAAGCTGCGCTGCCGCGTGTTGTACGTGTCGCCGCTGAAGGCGCTGGCCGTCGATGTCGAGCGCAACCTGCGGGCGCCGCTGATCGGGATCCGCGAGACCGCCCGGCGACTCGGCGAGGCACCGATCGACGTCGAGGTCGCCGTGCGTTCCGGCGACACCCCGGCGGCCGATCGGCGCCGCTTCGCCACCAGGCCCTCCGACGTGCTGATCACCACCCCGGAATCACTCTTCCTGCTGCTGACCTCACAGGGCCGTGAATCGCTGCGCGGTGTCGAAACGGTCATCGTCGACGAGGTGCACGCCGTCGCCGGTACGAAGCGCGGTGCCCACCTCGCGTTGACCCTGGAGCGGCTCGACGCGCTGCTGCCGAAGCCGGCGCAGCGAATCGGGCTATCGGCAACGGTCCGGCCGGTCGAGGAGGTGGCGCGCTTCCTCGGCGGCGAGCGACCGGTGACGGTCGTGCAGCCGAAGTTCACCAAACAGTGGGATCTCAGCGTCGTCGTGCCGGTCGAGGACATGGCCGAGCTGGCGAACACAGAGGTGGAGACCTCCGGCTCTGCTGCCGGTCCACCGCGGCACGCTTCGATCTGGCCGCATGTCGAGGAGCAGGTCTTCAACCTGATCGAGCAGCACCGATCGACGATCGTCTTCGCCAACTCGCGCCGGCTCGCCGAGCGCCTGACGGCCCGGCTCAACGAGATCGCCGCCGAGCGGGCCGGGCTCGAGCTGGAGGTGGAGGGATCGCCGGCGCAGGTGATGGCTCAGTCCGGCGCCTCGCTGGCGGCGCCGCCGTTGATCGCCAAGTCGCACCACGGCTCGGTCAGCAAGGAGCAGCGCGCCCTGATCGAGGCGGATCTGAAGTCGGGCCGCCTGCCGTGCGTGGTGGCGACCAGCAGCCTCGAGCTCGGCATCGACATGGGCGCGGTCGACCTGGTCGTGCAGGTCGAGGCGCCGCCTTCGGTCGCGAGCGGTCTGCAGCGGGTCGGCCGCGCCGGTCACCAGGTCGGTGCGGTGTCGCGTGGCGTGCTCTTCCCGAAGTTCCGCGGCGACCTGATCGACACCGCGGTCGTCGTGCAGCGAATGCGGGACGGCCTGATCGAGAGCCTGCACATCCCGGCCAATCCGCTCGATGTGCTGGCCCAACAGATCGTCTCGATCGTTGCCCTGGACACCATCGACGTCGACGAGCTGTTCACTTTGGTACGACGCTGTGCGCCGTTCGCGACGCTGCCCCGCTCGGCGTACGACGGGGTTCTCGACATGCTCTCCGGCCGCTACCCGTCGGACGAGTTCGCCGAGCTGCGGCCCCGGATCGTGTTCGACCGGGTGAGCGGCGAGATCTCCGGCCGGCCGGGTGCACAGCGACTGGCGGTGACCAGCGGCGGCACCATCCCGGACCGGGGACTCTTCGGCGTTTTCCTGGTCGGCGAGTCGACCAATCACCGCGTCGGGGAGCTGGACGAGGAGATGGTCTACGAGTCGCGCGTCGGCGACGTCTTCACTCTGGGTGCATCGAGCTGGCGGATCGAGGACATCACCCACGACCGGGTGCTGGTCTCCCCCGCCCCCGGGCAGCCGGGGCGACTGCCGTTCTGGAAGGGTGACGCCGTCGGCCGGCCGGCCGAGCTCGGTGCGGCGACCGGCGCTTTCGTGCGGAAGATGGCATCGCTTCCGGCCGCCAAGGCGATCGAGCGGGCACGCGCCGCGGGCCTCGACGAGTTCGCGGCGAACAATCTCGTCTCCTACCTGGCCGAGCAGCGCGAAGCGACGAGCCGGGTTCCGGACGACGTGACCATCCTGGTCGAGCGGTTCCGCGACGAGCTCGGCGACTGGCGAGTCTGCATTCACTCGCCGTACGGCGGACAGGTCCACGGACCGTGGGCGCTGGCGATCGCCGCGCGACTGCGCGAGCGGTACGGGATGGATGCGCAGTCGGTCTCCGGTGACGACGGGATCGTGCTGCGGCTGCCCGAGACCGACGAGGCACCGCCTGGTGCCGAGCTGGTGCTCTTCGACCCGGCCGAGATCGAGGACCTGATCACCACCGAGGTTGGCGGGTCGGCGCTCTTCGCGGCGCGGTTCCGGGAGTGCGCCGCGCGAGCATTGCTGCTCCCCCGGCGGAATCCAGGGCGCCGGTCACCGCTGTGGCAGCAGCGTCAGCGTTCGGCGCAACTGCTGAGTGTGGCCAGCAAGTACGGCTCGTTCCCGATCGTGCTCGAGACATTGCGTGAAGTGCTGCAGGATGTATACGACCTGCCTGCGCTGAAGGACCTGCTGACTGGAATTAGTGAGCGCCGGATCTCCGTGGTCGAGGTCGAGACCTCCGAGGCCTCGCCGTTCGCGAAGTCGCTGCTGTTCGGCTACGTCGGCGCCTTCATGTACGAGGGCGACACACCGCTGGCGGAGAAGCGGGCGGCGGCGCTGTCACTGGATCAGAGTCTGCTCTCCGAGCTGCTCGGGCGCACCGAACTGCGGGAGTTGCTCGACGCCGAAGTCGTCCTGCGGACCGAGGCCGAGCTGCAACGACTCGCCGAGGATCGGCGAGCGCGCGACGCCGAGGGACTGTTCGACGTCCTGCGCCTGATCGGTCCGCTGTCGATCTCCGAGGCCTCGCAGCGATGTGTCGACGATGCAGATGCCGAGTCCTGGTTGACGGAGCTGGCCGCCGCGCGTCGGGTCGTCCGGGTCCGGATCGCTGGTGAACATCGCTGGGCGGTCGTCGAGGACGTTGCGCGGCTGCGCGATGCGCTCGGCGTGCCGCTGCCACCTGGCATCGCGGAGGCTCACGCCGAACCGGTCGCGGATCCGCTTGGCGACCTGGTGTCTCGCTATGCCCGGACGCACGGTCCGTTCCGGGCTATTGATCTGGCTACTCACCTGGGGATCGGCGTGGCGGTCGTCAGCGACACGTTGCGTCGGCTGGCCGCGGCCGGTCGGGTTGTCGAGGGCGAGTTCCTGCCTGGCGGCATCGCGATGGAGTGGTGTGACAGTGAGATTCTGCGGCTGCTTCGTCGCCGTTCGCTGGCCGCGCTGCGCAAGGAAGTGGAGCCGGTCGATCCGTCAGCCCTGGCTCGCTTCCTGCCTGCATGGCAAGGCATCACCAGCAGTCGCGGCCGTGGGTACGACGTACTTCTCGGAGCTGTTGAGCAGTTGGCCGGATGTGCGGTGCCGGCGTCGGCGCTGGAATCGATCGTGCTGCCGTCGCGGGTGCCCGGCTATCAGCCGTCGATGCTGGACGAGCTGACGGCCACCGGCGAAGTCGTGTGGGCCGGCTCGGGCTCGTTGCCGGGGACCGATGGCTGGGTGTCGTTGCATCTGGCCGACAACTGCGACCTGACGCTGCCCGATCCGGATCCGGCGTTCGAGATCGGTGACACTCATCAGGCCGTTCTCGATGCGTTGGCCGGCGGAGGCGCATTCTTCTTCCGTCAGCTGAGCGACGCGGTCGGGGCGGCAGCGGGCGTGGTGGACGACGAGACGCTCGTGACCGTCCTGTGGGATCTGGTCTGGGCTGGGCATCTGTCCAACGACACCCTGACGCCTGTGCGATCTCTGGTCGGCGGCGGCCGAGGGAGCCATCGCACGCGCCGCGCGACACCGCGTGCGCGACCAGGACGACCGATGCGGCCTGGCCGGCCGGCGATGCCTGCCCGAAGCGGTCCGCCGACGGCCGGTGGCCGATGGTCGTTGCTCCCGGCCCGCAACGAGGACACGACCCGGAGGGCTCATGCGGCCGCCGAGACCTTGCTCGACCGGTACGGGATCGTCACGCGCGGGTCGGTGATCACCGAGCGGACTCCCGGTGGATTCGCGGCCGTCTACAAGGTGCTGAGTGCGTTCGAGGAGTCCGGGCGATGCCGGCGCGGCTACTTCGTTGCCGGGTTGGGCGCTGCACAGTTCGCCTTGCCCGGTGCGGTCGATCGACTCCGCGCGCTGGCTGAGCTGCCAAGTACCTTCGGTGGCGCTTCGGGCGGGCGCGGGCGTCGCGACGAGGAACCGGCGACGCGAGCTGTTGTGCTGGCCGCATCCGATCCCGCAAACCCTTACGGGGCTGCGCTTCCATGGCCTGAGCGTGAAGGTGCCAGCGGGCATCGGCCCGGGCGCAAGGCCGGTGCTCTGGTTGTCATGGTCGACGGCCAGCTCATCGTGTACGTCGAGCGTGGCGGGCGGACGGTGCTGAGCTTCACCGAGGATGTCGATCTGTTGCAGCCTGCTGTTGATGCACTGGCACTGTCGATCCGGGACGGTCAGCTCGGCAAGCTGAGCGTCGAGACGGCGGACGGCGAGCAGGTCCGTCATACGGCCTTCGGGGACGCGTTGGCGAAGGCCGGCTTCCACGCCACTCCCCGGGGACTTCGGCTCCGTGCCTGAGGGTGACACTGTCTGGCGGGCCTGCAAACGCCTCGATCAGGCGCTCGCCGGGCAGGAGCTGATCCGGACCGACTTCCGGGTGCCCGCACTCGCGACCACCGACCTCAGCGGCCGGACGGTGATCGAGGTCGTTGCTCGCGGCAAGCACTTGCTGATGCGCTTGTCGGGCGGGCTGACCGTGCACAGTCATTTCCGGATGGACGGCAGTTGGCATCTGTACCGGCCGGGTGAGCGATGGCGTGGCGGTCCCGGTCATCAAGTGCGCGCGGTGTTCGAGACGGCGCCCTGGACGGCCGTCGGGTATCGCCTGCCAGTGCTGGAGCTGGTCGCCACCGACGCAGAGGACACCGTTGTTGGGCACCTCGGTCCGGATCTGCTGGCACCCGACTTCGATCGGGCCACGGCGATCGCCAATCTGCGGGCCCAGCCGGATCGCACCATCAGCGAAGCGCTGCTCGATCAGCGCAATCTCGCCGGAATCGGCAACTTCTACCGGATCGAGGTCTGCTTCCTGCTCGGGTTGCATCCCTGGCTGCCAGTGTCGGCGGTCGACATCCCGGCGGCGGTCGACCTCAGTCGTCGGCTGTTGAAGGCCAACCTGCGCAACGGCACCCAGGTCAGTACCGGGATCGACCGGCCAGGGCAACGCACGTGGGTCTTCGAGCGGGCCGGCAAACCGTGCCGCCGCTGCCACACCACGATCAGTACGGCGATGATCGGCGAACCACCGCGGGACCGCGTCACCTATTGGTGCCCGGTCTGTCAGCCCGCGGCAGATCTCCCGCCGAACTGACCTGTGGACAACTCCGGCGACCGGCCGGAACCCGGATATCTTCTCTGCCGTATCGAACATGTGTTCGACCGAGAGGAGAAGCTGATGTGCGAAATCTGCGGCGGTGTCACCGCCCCGGAGGTTCTGTCGTCGATCGAGTCGAGCGTGCAGACCTACGGCTGGACCTCGCTGTTCGTCGAAGGTGACGGCGAGCGGAACCCGGCCTTCGGCTACACGCTCGGCCTCAGCCGGTACGGCCATCCCGAGATCATCGTCTTCGATCCGTTGCCGGAGTCGGCCTATCTGAGCCTGAAGCCGCTCGCCTGGGCGGTCCTCCAAGGCGAGACCTTCGATGAGGGCGACGACCTGACCGCCTTCTTCCCGCCACCGGACCAGGCCGAGCTGCTGCACTTCCCCGATTCGGCAACCCACCTGTTCACCGCGAACACCATGTTCCGCGCCGAAGGCGATCCACCGCTACCGGCGCTCCGGTTGGTGCGACCACGCCGGACTCCCCTGCTGAGTCTGCGTCGGGGCGATCGATGAACACGGCAACCGGCCGCTCCCGAGCTACCGGGACGGCCGGATCCACGCAGCGGTCAGGCTGCCGAGGCCACAACCTCGGGCTCGATGGCCGTGTGCGCGAGGACCAGTGCCTCTTCGCGGGCCAGGTCTTCGCTCACCTCGGCGAAGACGGCCGAGAGCGGCACTTCCAGCGCCATACAGATCGCCGCCAGCAGCTCGCTGGAGGCCTCCTTCTGACCGCGCTCCACCTCGGACAGATAGCCGAGACTGACGCGCGCGTCGGCGGACACCTCGCGCAGGGTGCGCCCCTGGCGCAGCCGCTTACGCCGCAGAACGTCGCCCAGCAGGCCACGAACCAGCACCATGAGGTTTCTCCCTTCCGCCTGTCCGGTCGTTGCTACTCGCACCGTAGCCCGACCGTGGGAACCAACGGTACCCGTTGCCGGGTCACTACTCCTCGCAATGTCCACCTTCGGTGCGCCGCGCCAGTCTGTCTTACCTGTTCCCATGCTGGTCTCAACGCCCTGTTCAGTCGAGTTCTTCCGCTACCAGTGTTGCCAGAAGGTCCAGTGCGGCCCGCACGGAGCCCTGCCGGACCGCACTGCGATCCCCGTTCAACTGCAACTTCCGCACCTGTACCGCGCTCGGTCCGGCCGCTGCGACGTAGACCGTGCCGGCTTCGACCCCAGCCTGCGGGTCCGGACCGGCCACACCGGTCGTGGCAAGCCCGTAGGTGGCCGTCAGACGCTCCCGGACGCCTTTGGCAAGCGCTGCCGCAGTGTCCGGGTGCACCGGCCCCACAGCGTCCAGAAGGTCCTGCGGCACGCCTGCGAGCGTGGCCTTCAGATCCGTTGCGTAAACCACCACACCACCCCTGTAGACCGCAGACACCCCCGGCACGTCCGTCAGAGCCGCACCAACCATTCCCCCGGTCAACGACTCAGCAGTCGCCAAAGTCTCGCCCCGCGCCTTCAAAGTTCCGACCAACCACTCGACTCCGCCTGACTCGGTGCTCTGCATCCCCCCATTTCACCCCACGTCCTGTCTGCGGCGCAGGCGGGAGGTGGTGCGCCGGGGCGCGTCTAGGGGGACTCGAGGGCACCCACGAGGTCCGCTCCGGGTGGCAACTTGTCGCCCGATCTGACCGGGCCGGTCGCGCGGGAACTCGCCGATGCGGTCGAGCAGCTGCCCGGCGAGCACGGTGCGCCCGGTGGGGCCCGCTACGAATTGAAGTGGGACGGTTCCTTCACTGAACTTGTCCGTTGCGCTCGTCGTTCTTAGTCCGCGCGACGTAGCCCGTTCACTAGTAGGTTGAACAGGCGGTCAGCTTGAGCCGAGCTGTCTGGGGAGTCTTGGGCAGCCCAGGCAATGGCACCGACCATTTTGAGCACATCGGCTGCGTCAGCCTCACTGACTACACCCCCTGACTGCCGCGCTCGTGCCAGCAGCGCAGCCCCCACTTCGAACATCTCCGCATGCCATGTCGATGCCGGCTCACCCCCGGTGTCGAGCGCCGAGCTCATGACTGCGGCGGCGAGTCCTCGATAGGTCAAGGCATGCAGGAGCGCAGCACGCAGCCAGGTCAAGAGTGCGTCGTTCTCGTCTTCGACCGTCAAGAGTCTGCGACCAAGGTCGACCAACTCAGTCACCTGTTCGGCCAGCACTGCCTCCACGAGATCCAGTCGAGTAGGGAAATGCCGATACAGCGTTCCACTGGCCACCCCCGCCCGCCTGGCGATCTCATCCAAGGAGGCGTCCACGCCGAACTCGGTGAACGCAATGCGGGCCTGCTCGATCAAGCGGCTGTAGTTGCGCCGTGCGTCTGCGCGCATCGGGCGCCCTGCATGCGACCGCGGCTCCGGGCCGACCAACGCAACCACCACATCTCTTGCTAACCGGGGACATGGTCCGTTAACGTCACTGCTAACCGGACCATGTCTCACCTTATCGGCCTGTCGTGGCCAGAGCACGGAGGATCGCTCGAATGACCACCAAAGGAATGACACTCGACGAGCAAGCAGCCAGTGCTCGTGAGGTCCTGGAGCGACTCCATCAGGCCGTTGTGCACCAGTCCGTCGATGACATGAGCCTTCTGTACGCCGTCGACGCGGTCCACGAGTTCCCCTTCACCGCGCCAGGCTTGCCGTCTCGCCTTGAGGGCCGGGACGAGATCGTGAACTGGATCGCTGCCGGCTGGCAAGCCGACCTGCCCAGGTATGACGGCTACCGCACGCTCGCCATCTACGACACCGGCGATCCCGCAACGATTGTCGTCGAACAGGAAGCCTTCGGAACGAGCGCGTTCAGCGGTGAGTTCACGCTTCCCAACATCGTCGTACTCACCGTGCGTGACGGCCAGGTCGTTCGTCTGCGCGACTACGTCAACATCGTGGCAGCTGCAGCCGCCATAGGACACGAGCTGTAAAGACCCGAGACGGCGACCCAAGTCAGGTTGAGTAGAGGGTTGTCGGCGCCGAGTTTGCTGGTGATGATGCCGATCAGGCCGCCGCGGGTTGGTCCGAGGTAGAGGCAGTTGTTGCTGGGTTGCTCGCTGAGGCCTTGATCCACTTGGCCAGCGGTCGCCGGGGCGCGGTCTCCGGACTGGTCATCGCGACTCGCGGGTCTCTGTTCCGTAGTCTGCGGAGTGACCTTCAGAACACCAACAGGATGCGGAGTGGACAGTGACCAGTGGCGGCTTCTCGTCGAAACGGCTGACCCGCGTACGCGACCTGCTTGAACGTCAGGTGGAATCCGGGTTCGTTCCCGGCGCCCTGGCTGTTCTTGCCCGCCATGGCGACGTGCACGTTGAGGCGACGGGCGCTCTCGCCTTCGAGGGTGCCGGGTCGAGGATCCCGATGGCAGGCGACACGATCGTTCGGGTCTCGTCGATGACGAAGCCGATCGTGGCCGCGTGCGCGATGACACTGGTCGAGGACTGCACGCTGCGCCTGGACGACCCGGTGGACGATCTTCTCCCGGAGCTGGCGGACATGCGCGTGCTCACCGATCCTGCCGGGCCGCTGGACGACACCGTGCCGGCGGCCCGATCGATCACCTTGCGAGATCTGCTGACCTTCACCTTCGGTAGCGGCGTGGTCGTCGGCGAGCCGGGAACTATGCCGATCGCCGATGCGCTGGCCCTTGATGACGCTCCGCTGGACGAGTGGGTCGGCCGGCTTGGTGCGCTTCCGTTGGTTCATCAGCCGGGTGAGCGGTGGCTGTACCAGACCGGCTCGGTCGTGACGGGCGCTCTTATCGCGCGGGCCACGGGGATGTCGTTCGGGGAGGCTCTGCAGGAGCGGGTGTTCGGACCGCTCGGGATGAAGGACACCGGGTTCAGTGTGAGTGCGGACCGCCTTGATCGGATGGCGACGGCGTACCAGCGCGACAATGCGCCGACCGGTGAGGCGATCGTCGCGGACGAGCCCGACGCGACGTGGAGCACTCCGCCGGCGATGGAGGACGGTGGCGGCGGGCTGGTCTCGACTGCGGACGACTATCTCGCGTTCGGGTCGGCACTGCTTGCCGGTGGTGTGCATCGCGGCGAGCGGGTGCTCTCGCGAGCGTCGGTGGCGCTGATGACCAGCAGTCAGCTGACGTCCGCGCAGCGGGCGGTCTCGGGATTCTGGCCGGGGTACTTCGCTACGACGAGCTGGGGACTCGGGGTGGGAGTCGTCACTGATCGGACGCAGCTCGGTCCGTCGGCTGGTAGCTACGGATGGAACGGGTTCTACGGGACCACCTGGTACAACGATCCGGCCGAGGATCTGACGGCGATCATGATTCTGCAGCGGGCGCATGCGGGTAACCCGGCGCTGCCGGTACAGAAGGACTTCTGGACCAGCGTGTACCAGGCGATCGACGACTGACGACGCCTGGCTACGCCTGGCTACGGGAGAGGGTGTTTGGCGGCGGCGCGGAGGCGGAGGGCGCGGACCAGGTAGTCGCCGCCGGTGATCAGGGTGACGGCTACGGCGGCGGTCATGAAGAGGATCGCGGTCCAGTGCAGGAGGGCGAAGGACTGCCATGGGAGGAGGTAGAGGCCGAGGGCGATGGCTTGCAGAACCGTCTTGAGTTTGCCGCCGCGGCTGGCGGGCATCACGCCATGGCGGATGACCCAGAAGCGGAGGGCGGTGACGCCCCATTCGCGGACCATGACGACGATGGTGATCCACCACGGGAGCTCGCCGAGCAGGGAGAGGCCGATGAAGGCCGCTCCGGTGAGGGCCTTGTCGGCGATCGGGTCGGCGATCTTGCCGAAGTTCGTGACCAGGTTCCAGCGGCGGGCGATGTCACCGTCGAAACGGTCGGTGACGATCGCGACGACGAACGCGGCGGTGGCGAGCAGACGAGTGCCGGTGTCGATGCCGTCATGGCGGAGCAGCAGCCAGACGAACAGCGGGACCAGGACGAGCCGCAGCACGGTCAGCCCGTTGGGGACGTTCCAGGCGCTGGGCGCGTGGATCCGCCCGGCCTGCGGTACCGGGTTCGGCGGGTTGGTCACGCGGTCAGGTTAGCGGCCGGACGGTCGTCTCGGGGATTCACCACCGCGGCGAACTCCGCGATCAGGTCGACACCGTCGCTGCCGACGACCTTCGCGGCGACCAGATCGCCGATCCGGACGTCCGCCGGAAGACCGACAAGTGTCGTCGAACCGTCCACCTCCGGACCCTGGTGCGCGGCCCGTCCCTCCCCCGTCTGCCCGGCCACACCGGAGCCCACCGAAGGCCCGGTGGCTGCGTCTGTTCCGGCGTTGGGCGTGTCGAGGGACTCTACGAGGACCTCTACTAGCTCGCCGATGCGGGATTCCGCGCGGGCGGAGGTGAGGTCTTCGGCGAGGCGGGTGACGCGGTCGAGGCGGGCAGCGATGGTGTCCTCGTCGAGTTTGCCGTCGTAGGTCTCGGCCTCGGTGCCGTCCTCGTCGGAGTAACCGAAGACACCGATCGCGTCGAGGCCGGCCTGGGAGAGGAAGTCGCAGAGGATGTCGACGTCTTCTTCGGTCTCACCGGGGAAGCCGACGATGACGTTGCTGCGGATGCCGGCGGCGGGGGCGGCGGCGCGGACCTGGGCGATCAGCTCGAGGAAGCGTTCGGAGTCGCCGAAGCGGCGCATCCGGCGCAGGAGCGGGCCGGAGGCGTGCTGGAACGAGAGATCGAAGTACGGGACGACGCCGGGCGTCGAGGTCATCGCGGCGAGCAGCGTCGGGCGCATCTCGGCGGGCTGCAGGTAGGAGACCCGGACGCGGGTGATGCCGGGGACCTCGGCGATGTCGGCGACCAGGGTCTCCAGGAGGCGGAGGTCGCCGAGGTCCTTGCCGTAGGAGGTCGAGTTCTCGGAGACGAGGAACAGTTCGCGTACGCCGTTCTCCGCCAGCCAGTGCGCTTCGGTGAGGACCTCGGTGGGGCGGCGGGAGATGAACGCGCCGCGGAACATCGGGATCGCGCAGAACGCACACCGGCGGTCGCAGCCGGAGGCCAGCTTCAGCGGCGCCATCGGGCCACCGTCGAGCCGGCGGCGGACGACCCGCGGGCCGCTGGCCGGAGCGGACTCGAGGTCCGGCGCGTCGATCTTGAGCTCGTTGCGCGTGCCGGACGGGCTGACCATGCGCCCCTTCAACGGCTGAGCTGTCGCGGCGCCGGAAGCAGCCTCCGAGGCGCTGTCGCCGAGCGGCTTGAGCGCCGAGGGAATGTGGTCCCCGAGGGTGACACCGTGGTCGCCGGAGCCGGAGGTGCTGCCCGAAGCTGCCGAGGTGGCGTCGTCGCCGTGGGCCCGAGTGGCGCTGTCGCCGTGGCTCGGGGTGTCGGCCAGGCCCGGGGTGGCGTCGTCGCCATGGCCTGGGGCGGCCGGGGTGGTGCCGTGGCCGGGCGTTGCTACTGGAGCGGCGGACTGGCGGGCTGCCGGGGACAACGGGAGAAGCTTGCGGCGGTCCCTCGGGGTGTGGGGGTGGTGCTTGTCGCCCGAGAGGATGGAGCGAAGGCGGTCGGAGATGTCGGCGTAGTCGTCGAAGCTGAGGACTGCGTCGGTCTCGGGGAGGGCCTCGGCGAGCTGGTCGCCGTAGCGCTCGGCCAGGCAGCCGACGGCGACGACGGCCTGGGTGCGGCCGGAGTCCTTGTAGTCGGCTGCGGCGAGCAGCGTGTCGACCGAGTCCTTCTTGGCGGCCTCGACGAAGCCGCAGGTGTTCACCACCACGGTGTCGGCTTCGGCGGCGTCGTCGACGAGCCGGAAGCCGCCGGCCTCGAGGCGGCCGGCCAGTTCCTCGGAGTCGACGTCGTTGCGGGCACAGCCCAGCGTGACCAGGGCAACAGTGACGGGTGGCGTAGTCATCACTACGAGTATGACTCGCCGCCCAGCCTCACACCTAACCGCAGCAGCCGCTCCACGGCCTGTGGGCCCGTGAGCCGGGCCACACGTGGACCCCGGCTACTTCTTGGCGATCGTGCCGTTGGGATGAGCGACGAACCGGTAGAGCTTCGTGGCCTGCGGTTTCCCGTTCACCTTGATGACGAGATTGCCAGGTGCGCCGGCGGAGACCCGGATGTTTCCGACCGCGGTGACGGTCTGCACGGAGCCGGGACCGACCAGCCCCTGGAAGAGCCGCTTGCCCGACTTGTCGCGCAGCGTGACGTAGGAGCCGTTGTTCTTCGCCGTGAGCGTGAGCGTGGTCTTGGTCGGCACGACCGGCGGCGGGACGGGCTTCTTCTTCGTCGGAGTGACCGTCGGCTTCGGGGTCGGCTTCGGCGGCTGGGTAGTGACCGTCGTGGTGGCGATCGTCTTGGAGGCGTTGGCCTCGACATCCCTCGGCACCGTGAAGAGCCGAATCATCCCCCAGCCCATCAGGCCGACCAGGATGGCGCCGAGCACGATGCCCCAGCGCGGCCGGGCCGGGTGCAGGGTCGGGCCCTTGACCGCGGCACGCTCCTCGCGGCGGGACTTCTCCTCCTCCACGGCGTGTTCGGCGTCGAACGACGCCACCAGCGGGGCGGGATCGGCCTTGACCACCCGAGCGATCGCGCGGATGTGACCGCGCGCGTAGAAGTTGCCACCGCAGCGGGAGAAGTCGTCGGCCTCCATGGCGGTGAGCAGCCCGGTTCTGATCCGGGTGGCGGCACTCAGCTGCTCGATCGTCATGTCGGCCCGTTCGCGGGCCGCCGTGAGCTCGCTACCGATGCTCACGTCGTCACCGTCCTCTCCATCGCCCGTTCCGGAAGGGCAGTCGCTCTCGGCAGGTACCGACAGCGTGGCCGTCGACACCAAGTCAACGGTCGTACCCCGACGGGGTCACGGACAAGTCAGAGTTGCTCGCGCACCGGACATCTGGCGTCCGCGAGCATATGCAGTGCCTGGACCACTTCCCCGTTCGACGGACGTGCCGTCAACCCGAACGGTACCGCGAGTGAGGACCCGGTCAGCCGCCGGTTCGCATCCGTGGTCTTGCGCGTCGCGCTCGGCATCGCCGCCAGCGTCGGTCCCGGATCGAGCAGATGGACGGCGATCCGGCCGTCGTCGAGCGGGTGCCGGCGCTGCAGCACCGTCACCTCCTCGATCTCCTGCCAGCGGGTACCGATCCATTCGTTGCCGATTCGCAACCGGATCCCGACGTCGTCGGCGACCAGCATGTCCCCGACCGTCAGCGCCCGGGCACACACCACAGCCAGTACGGCGAACGCTGCCGCGGCGAACCAGCGCAGTACGCCGGTCGCCGTACCGGAGGCGGAGGTCGCGAAGCCGACGGCCACCAGCGCGGCTCCGAGAGCGATGCCGCCGTGGACCTTCTGGGACGCACGGATCGTGAACGGGACAGGTCTGTCGTCGAGGTCGAAACCCTCATGACGTTGCTGATGATGTGTCACGGCGCTCGCTTCGGTCACGGTCACTCTCCTCGGAGGGTGGTGATGAAGTCTTCCAGGTCGTCCGGTTTGACCAGGACGTCACGCGCCTTGGACCCCTCGCTGGGACCGACCACGCCCCGGCTCTCCAGGATGTCCATCAATCGGCCGGCCTTGGCGAAGCCGACCCGCAGCTTGCGTTGCAGCATCGAGGTCGAGCCGAACTGGGTCGAGACGATCAGCTCGGCGGCCTGGATCACCAGGTCCATGTCGTCGCCGATCTCGTCGTCGAGGTCCTTGCTCGGCGCGGCGACGGCGGTGACGTCCTCACGGTACGTCGGCTCCAGCTGTGTCTTGGTGTGCTCGACGACCGCGCGGATCTCGGACTCGGTGACCCACGAACCCTGGATACGCATCGGCTTGCTCGCGCCCATCGGCAGGAACAGGCCGTCACCCTGACCGACCAGCTTCTCGGCGCCGGGCTGGTCCAGGATGACCCGGCTGTCGGCCAGCGACGAGGTCGCGAAGGCCAGCCGGGACGGCACGTTCGCCTTGATCAGACCGGTGACGACGTCGACCGACGGCCGTTGCGTGGCCAGCACCAGGTGGATACCGGCGGCCCGGGCGAGCTGCGTGATCCGGACGATCGAGTCCTCGACGTCGCGCGGAGCCACCATCATCAGGTCGGCCAGCTCGTCGACGATCACCAGCAGATACGGGTACGGCGTCAGCACACGCTCGGACCCTGGTGGCGGCTTCACCTTGCCGCCGCGGACCGCCTTGTTGAAGTCGTCGACGTGCCGGAAGCCGAACGCCGCGAGGTCGTCGTACCGCATGTCCATCTCGCGGACGACCCACTGCAGTGCCTCGGCCGCCTTCTTGGCGTTGGTGATGATCGGCGTGATCAGGTGCGGGATGCCCTCGTAGTTGTTCAGCTCGACCCGCTTGGGGTCGACGAGGATCATCCGCACCTCGTCGGGCGTGGCCCGCATCAGCACCGACGTGATGAGCGAGTTGACGAACGACGACTTACCGGAACCGGTCGCACCGGCGACCAGCAGGTGCGGCATCTTCGCCATGTTCGCGACCACGAAGCCGCCCTCGACGTCCTTGCCCAGTCCGGCCACCATCGGGTGGTGGTCGTTGCGGGCGGTCGCCGAGCGGATCACGTCGCCGAGGCTGACGATCTCCTTGTCGGTGTTCGGGATCTCGATACCGATCGCGGACTTGCCGGGGATCGGGGACAGGATCCGGACGTCGGCCGAGGCGACGGCGTACGCGATGTTCTTGGACAGCGCGGTGACCTTCTCGACCTTGACCGCGGAGCCGAGCTCGACCTCGTACCGCGTGACTGTCGGGCCGCGCGTGTACGCCGTGACCTGCGCATCGATGCCGAACTGCTCGAACACCTCGGTCAACCGGTCGACCACCGCGTCGGACGCCTTGGTCCGGGCTTTGTGCACCGAACCCGGCTTCAGGATCTGACCGTCGGGCAGCGTGTAGGTGATGTCGCCGGACAGGCTCAACTGCTCGACGCGCTGCGGCATCGGAGTGTGCTGCGGCGGCTCCGCAGGCGGTGCGTCGTGCACCTTGAAGTCCGGCGTGGCAGGCGCGGCGGCAGCAGCGGCGGCCTCCGCGTCGACGTCGTACGCGTCCTCTTCCGGCGGTGCGGGCTTCGGCTTGCGGCCGCGCTTGGAGATCTCGCGGCCTTCGAGCACCGGCGAGTCGTACGGCTTGATCGTCGGATCGCCGTCGTCCTCGAGCGCCGCCTTGGCGCGCCGCTCCTTGCGCGTGAGCCGCACGGTGTCGTCGGTGGCGGGCTCCGTGGCCGGCGCCGCCTCCTCCGGCAGCTCGGTCCGCCCCATCAGTACGTCGAACGCCGCGCGCACCCGGAGCGGGATCGCGTAGATCGCCGTACCGGTGATGATCAGCAGGCCGAAGATCGAGAGCAGCACGAGCAGCGGAGCGGCGACGTACTGCGTCATCAGGTACGAGAGTGATGCGGAGATGACGTAGCCGATCGCACCGCCGGCGTCGTGCAGCGGCGCATCGCCGGGAGTCTCCGGCCGCGGAATGCCGTGGGCGATGTGCACCAGCCCGAGCACTCCGAACGACAGCAGCGTCCAGCCGATGATCTGACGCCCGGCCGGCCCGTTGCGCTCCGGGTTCCGCAGCGTGCGGACGGCCATCGCGAGCAGCAGGATCGGGACGGCCCAGCCGGTCATGCCGATGCTTTCGCCGACCGCGGTCCGGACGCCGTTCCCGACCGCACCCGGCAGGCGCCACCAGATCGAGGCGGCCACGACGATCGCCAGGCCGATCAGGAACAGGCCGGCGCCGTCGCGACGGTGCTCGGGATCCAGGTCGCGAGCACCGTGACCGATCCCGCGGGCCATCCGGCCGAGCAGGTGGGCGATGCCGATCCACAGCTTGATCAGGCCGCGGCCGATCGCCAGCATGGCGGCCGCGAACGGCCCTGGCCCGCTGTTTTTGGGCGTGCTGGTCCGCGCGGCAGTGCTACCACCGCGCTTCGCGCTCTGCCCACGCTTCTGGGCGGCTGACGGACGGGTGCGTCCACCGGCAGCGGCTCGGGCCGTACTGGGCCGTTTCGCTGCCGACTTCTGCGCCCGCGCCGGGGAAGACGTGCGGGTCGCCATGTTTAGCAGGCTACCTCCAATACCACTCGAGTCCCACGTGTCACACGCCGATCACGCTGCCCCATCCGTAGCGTCACGGCTCAGAAGACGGGCCACGCCTCAGTGGGACGCTGCTGGCCCATGCCCGGTGCCTTCCAGTCGCAAACGCCGCGCGGGAAGGCCTGCCGGAGAGCTTTCCACTGGCCCGCAGTGAAGCCGGCTCGGTAGTCCGCGGGTGACAGCGGACGCAGGCGGCACTTGATGATGTCGTTGGCAACAGATGCGCCCGCCACCTGGCGCGGCGCCGGCCAGACCGGGTAGAGCGTGTTGCACCGGGTCGTACCGATGCCGTTGACCTGCTTCTCGACGATCTTGGGGCCCTGCGGACTCCAGCAGGCCTCGACGAGCGACGACGGCTTATTGCGGAGCAGGCGGCTGTGCGGCGAGCCAGGGCCGGTGTCGGCGTCCATCGCGTCCATCCACTGGTTCAGGGACTTCAGCGCGGACAGTACGACGGGGTTGGCGGAGCTGAAGCCGCCGGGCGCGTCGGCCGGCTGCACCAGCATCACCTGGTTGCCCGCGTCACCGTTGGCCTTCACCAGCCGCTCACGCAGCGAGAACGAGTGGAACATCAGGTGAATGTCACCGTTCGGCAGTTCGTCCAGGTACTGCCGGTAGTCGATGATCGGCGTGCTCGCCAGTCCCCCGCCGCCGTTGATCAGTTGTCCGGTCCGGTACGCCGTGCTGATCGCCGAAGGATCGGCCTGCGTGCGACCGGGGACGAAGTTGGCGTCGGTGTCGAAGCCGCCGATCGCGCGATTCAGGTCGACGAACTGCGCCGCGGTGATCTTGCCCGCGTTCAGCGCGGCCAGGCCGTACTGAATCCCCACGTTGTCCAGAGGCCGCCGGACCACACCTGAGGCGTTCTTGCCCCAGATGTTCACCTGATGGTCGTAGACATCACAGCGCGCACCACCGCGGTTCGACACCGGGTCGTAGCGCAGCGCCACAGGTAGTTGCTCAGGGCAATAGACCCGCGGGTCGATCCGTCGGGCGGCGCCGGCCAGGTTGGCGATCGTCTCGACCTTGCCGAACCCGGCCGCGGCACGCTTCGCGGCGTCGGTCCAGCCGCCGGCCGACCGGAAGTAGTGATCCAGCAGCAGCGCATCGGTGATCGTGTGCAGCGTCGCGAAACCGACCTCGGGGAAGACGCACGACGCGATGATCCCGTCCAGCAGCCCCGGATAGTTGTCGGCGATCTGGAAGACCTGGTACGAACCGCCCGAGCAGCCCCAGCCGATCGTCTGCCGCGGTACGCCGATCGTCTCGGCGATGTGCTCGCGGGTCATCGTCATCGTCTCGGCGGCGAGCACCCCGTTGCAGTTCACGCCGAACACGTTCAGGCTCGACGAAGCAACGGCGTACCCGCGACCCAGCAGTACGTCGTCGTTGATCCCGCCGGTGGTGCTCCCCTGCTGGTACCACCCACCCGGGCAACCGCCGCCGAACGTGTAGACCAGCCGGCCGTTCCAGCCCGACGGCGGCCGCTGCGCGCTCGGCGCACCCTCGGCGCGATCGTGCAGTACGGCGTACTCGTAGATCGAGCGGTTGATCACGCCGGTCTCGACGCGGACGATGTACGGCACCCGCCGGCCGTCCGACGTGGTGGTCGTCGCCAGGTCGGCCGGTTTCGTTGCCGGCAGCACCTTCAGCGACCGGTCCACCGTCGAGCGGTACAGGTAGTCGACCCGGGTCGGCACCGAACAGTTCGGCCCGGTCGCGGGCCCGAGCTTCACCTTCGCGAGCGTCGTGAACCCGGCCGTCCCGCAGATGTACGGCGTCTCGTGCGGTCCCGCCAGCATCGGGCCGGACCGCGGATAGTTGGTGATGCCGAGCCGGGCCTCGCCCGCGGTGACCGTGTTCCGGCCGACCACCAGACCCCGGACCAGCCCGATCAGCCGGTCGCGGGTCCGCGTGAAGACGCCGGTGACATCACGTCCGTTCAGCTCGACGACGACGTTCTCGAGGTTCCGTCCGGTGATGCCGATCAGCGCGTTGCCGTCGCTGACGAAGTCCGCACGCGGCGTCGACAGCACCTCGATCCGGACGCCGTACGCCGCACTCGCGGGCGCGACCAGCAACGCGGTGAGCACCGCGAAGAGGAGCGCGACGAGGGCGGCCGGACGCTTCATGGCAGGAAGTTGACCACAGCCTCCGGGCCATCGGAAGACTTGTTACCAGATCGATCAGGCTCCGGTGACGCCATCGAGTTGTTCCCGCAGCAGGTCCGCGTGCCCGCAGTGCCGCCCGTACTCGCCGATCATGTGGATGTAGATCATCCGGAGCGTCGACTCCGTCCCCCGGAACGTGAACCGCTCGTCCAGCGAGCGTCCGGCGGCCGCCGCATCAGACAGCTTCCACTCCGCGATCAGCCCTTCGTACGCCGCCTGTGCGTCCGCCGGGTCGATGAGCTCGAAGTCGGCGTCCTTGCCCAGCTCCGGCGCGAACAGCGGCTCGACCGGGTCCCCGTCCGCGAAGTGGATCCGGAACCAGATCCGCTCGACCTTGGTCAGATGCCGGATCAGGCCCAGCAGCGACAGGTTCGAGGGCGGGGACGGCCGCTCGGCGAGCTGCTCGGCGGTCAGGCCGGCGCACTTGAACAGCAAGGTCCTGCGATAGAAGTCCAGATAGCCCTGCAGCAGCTCGGCTTCGGGCGCGGTCAGCGATCCGTCCGGACGCTCAACCTCAGGGGCGGTCCAGACCGCGGTGTTGTTCATGCCGCCCATCCAACACGGCGAGGCCCGCGTGCGGCCAACCGGTTACGGGTTGACCGGCGGCGCCCAGTCCGGTCGCCGGATCAGACAGAACGGATGCCCCGCCGGATCCTCGAACACCGAGTCGGCCAGTCGGCGCGCGCCGAGCGCGATCACCGCCGCGGCGGCCGGCTCGAGATCGTCGACCATCACGTCGAAGTGCGCCTGCTGCGGATGGGCCGGGTCCGGCCACTGCGGCCGCTGGTACTCCGGGGCCCGCTGGAAGGCCAGCCCCGAGGTCCGGTCGTTGTCGGCGACCACCACCCAGTCGTCGCTGCGGTAGGTGATCGGTTTGCCGAGCACCGCGGCGTAGAACTCCGCCAGTGCGAGCGGATCCGGGCAGTCGAACGCCAGGTGATGCAGTCTTCCGATCATGTCCGCTCCTCGCGTCGTCTCACGATGTGTATGTGTATCTCATAGCATGAGATTAGGGCTGGCGTCCTCGTGGCCGGTTCGTTACCGTTCTCGGCAGGTCATGAGCGCCAGCGTCAAGCCCCGGCTCGCTGGCCGGCAACCCTCCTCCGCGGTGGGGTGCCCCGGGTGAGGACCAGGCCGTGCGGATACCCCGTTCGGCAAGTGCGGACTTCCCGGGAGCGAAGCCATGTCGATCCTCTCCATCCTCGAGCCGGCCAGCACGACCACCCCGCGCGCGGCGGTCACCCGCCCGGCGAACGGTTCGATCCCTGCCACCGTCGGCGCCGACCTGCTGGTCCCGCTGGCCGACGGCCGCGTGACGGACTACGCGAACTTCGATCACGGTGCGAGCGCTCCGTGTCTGGAGTCGGTGCGCACCAGCGTCGAGGCGGCCCTGCCGTCGTACGCGTCGGTCCACCGCGGCAACGGCTACGCCTCCCGCATCACCACCCAGTGGTACGAGCGGGCCCGCGCCGAGGTGCACAGCTTCGTCGGCGCCCGCGCGGACGACCAGGTGATCTTCACCCGGCAGACCACCGACGCACTGAACCTGCTGGCACACGCGGTCCCGGCCGACGCGACAGTGATCGTCTTCGAGTCCGAGCACCACGCCGCGCTGCTGCCGTGGGGCGAGGAGCGCACCGTCCGGCTTGCGGCTCCCGAATCGGCCAGTGCGGCCGTGACCGCTGTGGCCGACGCGCTGCGGTCCGCTCCGGAGGGTCCGCGGCTGGTCGTCGTCACCGGCGCGTCGAACGTCACCGGCGAGATCTTCCCGATCGCCGAGCTCGCCGCCGTCGCCAAGGCGCACGGTGCGCGGATTTGCCTCGATGCTGCCCAGCTGGCACCGCACCGCACCGTCGACATTGCCGAGCTGGACGTCGACTGGGTCGCGCTCTCCGGCCACAAGCTCTACGCGCCGTACGGCGCCGGTGCGCTGATCGGCCGCGCGGACTGGCTCGACGCCGCCGACCCCTACCTGTACGGCGGGGGCGCGACCACCGCGGTCACCGGCGACGGCGTGGTCTGGGCGACCGGCCCGTCCCGGCACGAGGGTGGCTCCCCCAACGTCATCGGCGCGATCGCCCTGGCCTCGGCCTGCGCGACGATCAGCCGGCACCGCGAGGCGATCGAGCAGCACGAGCGCAGTCTGCTCGCCCGGCTCCGCACCGGCCTCGCGCAGATCGCCGAGGTCACGACGTACTCGATCTTCGGCGCCGAGGCCGACCGCGTCGGCACCGTCTGCTTCACGATCAAGGGTCTGAGCTCGACGCTGGTCTCCGCCGCACTCAGCGCGGAGTACGGCATCGGCGTCCGCGACGGCAAGTTCTGCGCGCACCCGCTGGTCGGCCACCTGCTCGCCGACGCACCCGAACACGGTACGGCGGTCCGCGCCAGCCTCGGCCTCGGGACGACCCGCGAGCACGTGGACCGGCTGGTCGGCGCAGTGCGCACGCTGGCCACCAACGGGCCGCGCGCGGAGTACGAGGACACCGACCACGGCTGTCAGCCGGCCGACGACCCTCGTGACCTCCACGCACCCCGCATCTGGTGACAAGGCCCTCCTACTGCTCAGGAGTCTTCAGACCTACATGGTGAGCAGCGAACGCCAGTAGGTCCGCCCACTCCGCCGCGATCATCGCGGCGGGTTTGCCGAAGCCGTGACCGGTGTTGACCTCCACTCGGGTCAAGACGGGTTCGGCCGCGGACTGGGCATGCTGCAACGCAGCGATGAACTTGTGACTGTGCAACGGCACCACCCGGTCATCGTGGTCACCGGTGACCACGAGCGTGGCCGGGTACGCCGTACCGTCCTGCACGCGGTGCAGCGGCGAGTAGGCCAGCAGATCCTCGAACTGCTCCGGGTTGTCCGGATGCCCGAAGTCGGAAGCCCACGCGGCACCCACTGTGAACAGGTGGAACCGCAGCATGTCCAGTACGCCGACACCGGGCAGCGCGACCTTGAAGAGGTCGGGCCGCTGCGTCATGGCCGCACCGACGAGCAGTCCGCCGTTGCTGCGGCCGTGAATCGCCAGCTGCTCCGGAGTGGTCACACCGGTCTCGGCGAGATGCTCCGCGACGGCGATGAAGTCGTCAAACACCTGCTGTTTGTTCTTGAGCCGGCCAGCGTCGTGCCAGTCGCTGCCGTACTCACCGCCGCCCCGCAGGTTGGCGATCGCCAGCACTCCCCCGGCCTGGAGCCAACCCGCCCAGCCGGGCTTGTAGTCGGCCAGGATCGGGATGCGGAAGCCGCCGTACCCGTAGAGCAGGGTCGGACGCGGTGCGGCGAAGTCGAGGTCGGAACGGCTGATCAGGAAGTACGGAACCTCGCCAGCCTTCTTGCGCAGCACCGTGACCTCGGGCGAGGTGTAGCTGCTGGAACCCTGCACCAGCTCGGGCAGCGCCCGCACCTCGGCGGTCGATGCGGAGACGACGTACGAGACCGTGGGATCGACAGTGGTCGACAAACCGATGAAGAGCTCGTCGTGCTTGGTGCTGGCGTTCAGAGCGAGCACACCACCACCCTGTACGTCGGCCACGCGTTCACGCGAACCGTCGAGGTCGTAGAGCTTCAGCACCGGCTGGGCGTCTGCCAGCGTCAGGGTCGCGAGTCCCGACGCTGTCCCGCGGACAGCCTGCAGGGCGTGCTCCCCTTCGGGGACGAGGTCGGTGAACGTGCCGTCGAGGTCGGCCAGCACCACGCGCCCGAGCGGAGCGTCACGGTCGGTCTGCAGCACCAGCTGGTCACCGGACATCCGGACGAAGAAGATCTCGTCGGCGAGCTCGTCCACGACCTTGATCGGCTCGCCGAGACCATCGGTGGTGATCGGGTAGAGCCACAGCAGCGACGCGGGGTCGGTGCCTTCGGTGATGTGGACGACGACGTACCGGTCGTCGTCGGAGACCTCGGGTGTGATGAACAACCGGTCGTTGTCCGGGAAGCTGAGGACCAGCTCGTCTTCGGACTGCGGTGTGCCGACGCGGTGCAGCTTCAGCTGCCCAGCAGCAAGTGTGGTGGTCTCCGTGCCCTCGCTGCGCCCGCTGGACGCGTAGTGCAGGTACAGATACGCCGAGCTGTCCGGCAGCCACGTGGCCTCGCAGAACTTGGCCTCCGTCACCACGTCGTCCACCGGATCCCCAGTGGCGATGTCGAGCAGCCTGAACGTCGTCCAGTCGCTACCACTCTCGTTGATGCCGTACGCGAAGTACTTGCCGTCGGGGCTGACGGTGAACGAGCCCAGCGAGTCGGTGCCGTCGGCGGACAACGTGTTCGGGTCGATCAGCACCCGGCCGCCGTCCAGCAGCTCCGCGAGCGACCCAGCGACGTACACGACATCCTGTGCCTGCGTGCCGTCGTTGCGACCGACGAAGTACCAGCCGCTCTTCTTGGCCGGCACTCCGGCCCGCGGCCGCGCCAGGATCGCGGACATTGTGGTCTGGAACCACTCCCGCTCCGGATAGCTCGCCAGCTCGGCCTCGGTGTACTCGTTCTGACGCCGGACCCAGTCCTGCGTCTCCGGTGCGTCAGGGTCTTCGAGCCAGCGGTAGGGATCCGCGATCTCGTGCCCATGCAAGGTTTCGACGACATCGTCGCGGCGGCTGTCCGGGTAGGTCATGGGGACAAACCTAACCCGCGCCCGGAGCCACCGCCCGCGCAATAAGCTCGAAGATCGGCCGTGGGTCGACGTCGTCGTGCCGGGCGATCCGATGCAGGATCAGCCCTTCCGATGCAGCGGCAACCATGCGAGCCGCCACGACAGGATCCGCGGCGCCGAGCGCGGTCAGGCCTTCGGTGGCGCCGGCCTCCAGTGCGGCCCGGCCGCGGGACAGGGACTCGCGGAGTTCGGCGTCATGGCTGCCCTCGAGGAAGAGCACCAACCGGGCCGTGGTCTGCACGCGATTGACTCTGGTGATGAGGTCGAACAGCCAGCACATCGCATCCACGAACTCCGCCGCCGTCGTCGGCCGGAAGGCCGGACCGACCGCTTGGAGATCCGCCTCCGCGAGCCAGTCGGCGACACCGGTCAGCAAGGCGGCCCGGCTGCGGAAGTAGTTGGAGGTCGAGCCTTTCGGCAGGCCTGCCCGCTCGTCGACCCGGGCGTGCGTCAATGCCCGGAGGCCTTCGGTCCCCAGCAGGTCGACAGCGGCACGGAGGGCGCGCGTACGCGGAGAATCCACCGCGTCACTATAAGCGTAGTAGCGGTCGTACTATGTTCGTAGTACCGTCGGATGATGGATCTTCAGGGGGTGAGCCACCGGTTCGTCGACCTCGCGGGCGTGCGTCTGCACGTGACCGAGGCCGGCAGCGGTGAGGCTGTGCTGATGCTGCACGGATTTCCGCAGCACTGGTGGGAGTACCGCGACGTGATTCCGGCGCTCGCGCAGAAGTACCGGGTGATCTGTCCGGATCTGCGCGGCGCCGGTGAGTCCGACGCGCCGCCCACCGGGTACGACCGGGAGACGCTGCTCGGCGACGTCACCGGCCTGCTGGACGCGCTCGAACTCGATCGGGTGCATCTGCTGACGCACGACTGGTCCGGCATGCTGGGGTTCCTGCTGTGCCTGCAGAACCCCGAGCGCGTCCGCGATCACCTGGTGCTGTCGATTCCGCCGCCTGGCGCGAAGCCCGAGCTCAGCATGCTGCCGAAGGTCCTGCGGCACGGGTGGTTCAACCTGCTTCTCCCCTGGCCCGGACTCGGCCCGTGGGCACTCCATCGGACGAGCTTGGCCCGGACGATGCTGCGTGGTCACACGGTCGCGATGCCGGAGGAGACGATCGAGCTCTTCGCGTCACAGTTCACCGAAAGCGCCCGGGCGGTGGCCGGCTCGGCGCTGTACCGCACCTTCATCCAGCCCGAGGGTCTGCGGATGATGCGCGCGAAGAACAGCCAGCGGCTGACCACGCCGACCCGGGTCCTCGTGGGCGCCGAGGACCACGTCGTACGGGCCGGTTCGATCCACGGCTACGAGCCGTTCGTCGACGACCTCGAGGTGGTCGAGGTCGCCGGCGCGTCACACTTCCTGGTCGACGACCGGCCGGACGCCGTGATCG
The DNA here is from genome assembly GCF_040605415.1 of Kribbella sp. NPDC005582. Taxonomy (NCBI): domain Bacteria; kingdom Bacillati; phylum Actinomycetota; class Actinomycetes; order Propionibacteriales; family Kribbellaceae; genus Kribbella; species Kribbella sp. NPDC005582. The sequence continues at coordinate 62,351 of NZ_JBEXCU010000006.1, read as the reverse complement.
AGCACGCTCTGGAGTTCTTCGCGCAGCACTGAGCGCCGTCAGCGGTGGGCTGGATCGAGGTCCTTGGCCCAGAGGACTGTGCCGAACAGGTTGCGCAGCGACGCGGTGAAGACGCCGGTGCGCGGGTCGATCTGGACGTGGCCGAAGAACTGGTTGCCGCCACTGGGCGGCTGGTTGGGGAAGTCGGCGGCCTTCACGAACTCGGCCTTCGGCCCGAAGGTCGGGTCCAGGGTGTTCGGGCCGAACGTGCCTGCGTTCACCGGACCGGCGACGAGCTCCCAGAACGGGTCGAAGTCGGTGAAGGCCGCACGCGACGGGTCGTAGTGGTGGGCGGCGCAGTAGTGCACGTCCGCGGTCAGCCAGACCGTGTTGCGCACCTTGCGCTTCTTGAACTGGCTGAGCACCCAGGCGATCTCGTGCTCGCGACCGCCGGGCGCGCCGCCGACGCCGTTCGCGACGGCCTCGATCAGCGGGCCGTCCGGAACCAGTAGGCCGAGTGGCATGTCGCTGGCGATCACCTTCCAGGTCGCCTTGGACGCGGCCACCTCACGCACCAGCCACTCCGCCTGTTCGGTGCCCAGCATCGCCACCGGGCCGACGGTGGCCGGTGTGGGGTTGGCGCCGCGGTACGTGCGCATGTCGAGGCAGAAGACGTCGAGCAGCGGTCCGTAGCTCACCTTGCGGTAGATGCGGTTGCGGCCGGCGGTATGCACCATCGGGAGGTACTCGAGGAACGCCTTCCGGGCTCGGGCCGCCAGTACGTCGACCCGCTTCTCGGTGTAGCGGTCATCAGTGAGGATCTCGCCGGGGTACCAGTTGTTCAGCGTCTCGTGGTCGTCCCACTGGCTGACGATCGGTACGTCGGCGTACAGGGCGCGGACGTTGTCGTCGAGCAGGTTGTACTTGTACCGGCCGCGGTACTCCGCCAGCGTCTCGGCGACCTTGGAGACCTCCTCGGTCACCACGTTCTTCCACACCGTGCCGTCCGGGATCTGCACCGTCGCCGCGATCGGGCCGTCGGCGTAGATGTTGTCGCCGGAGTGCAGGAAGAAGTCCGGGCGGGTCTCGTGCATGGCCTTGTACGCGATCATCCCGCCGAACTCCGGGTTGATGCCGTACCCCTGGCCGGCGGTGTCGCCGGTCCAGACGAACGACAGTCCGCGGTTTCGGCCCGGCGTACTGAAGGAGCCCTCGGCGGACTCACCACGCCGGCCGTACGCGTCCTCGAACGCGATCCGGTAGTCGTACCGCTGACCGGGGCGCAAGCCCCGCAGCGGCAGCTGAGCGGTGAAGTCCTGGTCCGATCCGGTGACCGGGCCGCACAGCCGCACTGCGCGATCGAAGCGACCATGGCTCGTCAGGTCGACGACCATCCGCGCATCACGGTCGGTGCGCGACCAGACCACGGCAGAGTTCGAGCTGACGTCACCCGACATGACTCCCGACGGCAGTGCGGGCCGATCACGCCGTACGACGTTCGGAGCCGCCACAGCGACCTCGGGCAACGCCAGCGAAGCACCGGCGACGGTGGATGCGGCCAGGAGCTGGCGGCGACTCAGTTTCATGCGCCAAGCGTCATCCGGCGGGATGACTGACGTGTGAACTGGTGGTGACTGCTTGGCGCGGTATCGGAGTCGCCTTGCGAAGGGTTGCCTCACGTGGTTCCGTTGGGGGCATCAGCCACAGTTGTGGCGCTGCCCTGAACCTGGTGGCGCATCGACGCGATGTACTACCCGGACCGGGGTGTTCTCTTGTCACAGCTCGTCGCGGACAGTAATCCGCAACAGCGCTTCACGAATCTCTACACCGACCTCATGCGCACCGTTCGTGACCTCGGCCTGCTCCGGCGGCGGCCGGGCTACTACTGGATCCGGATCGGCCTGGTGCTCGCCGCCTTCGCCGGAGTCTGGGTCGGTGTCGGCCTGCTCGGCAATTCGTGGTTCCAGCTCCTGATGGCCGGCGCCTTCGCGCTCGTGCTGACCCAGGTCGCGTTCCTCAGCCACGACAGCTCGCACCGGCAGATCTTCCAGTCGGCCAGATGGAACGACTGGACCGCGCGGCTGCTCGCGGGCGGCCTGATCGGGATCAGCTCGGCCTGGTGGAAGTCGAAGCACAGCCGGCACCACGCAGCGCCGAACCAGTTGCAGCACGACCCGGACATCGACATCGGCGTGGTCGCCTTCACCCCGGAGCAGGCGGCTCGCCGGACCGGGTTCCAGGCCTGGCTGACCGCCCGGCAGGGCTGGCTGTTCTTCCCGCTGCTGACGCTGGAAGGCCTGAGCCTGTACGTGTCCAGCGTGGGGCACGTGTTCCGCCGGGGCGCGAAGAAGGTCGAGCGAGTCGAGGGCGCCCTGGTGCTGACCCGCATCGGCAGCTATCTCGCGCTGCTGTTCTACCTGTTGCCGCCCGGTAAGGCGTTCGCGTTCCTCGGCCTGCAGCTCGCCGTCTTCGGCGTCTGCCTCGGCGGATCGTTCGCACCGAACCACACCGGCATGCCGTTGGTGCCGGCATCGATGAAGGTGGACTTCCTGCGTCGCCAGGTGCTGATGTCGCGCAACATCCGGGGCGGTCTGCTGATCGACTTCGTGATGGGCGGACTGAACTACCAGATCGAGCACCATCTCTTCCCGAGCATGCCGCGGCCGACGCTCAAGACGGTCCAGCCGATCGTCCGCGAGTACTGCGAACGGCACGGTGTGAACTACACCGAGGTGTCCCTGCTGGCGTCGTACAAGGTCATCGTGGACTATCTCAACAACGTCGGGCTGCGGGCGCGGGACCCGTGGCAGTGTCCGCTTGTCTCGGCCTACCGGGGGTAGTTGGTGACAGGTCTCGATCCTGAACGAGTGCGTCCGCCGCAGCAGTACACCAGCCTCTACACCGACCTACTGCGGACAGTGCAGGAGCTCGGGCTGTTACGACGGCGGTACGGCTACTACTTCACGCGGATCGGCCTGGTGCTCGTTGCGCTGGCCGGTGTCACGGTAGGCGTCGTCGTACTGGGCAATTCGTGGTTCCAGCTGGTGCTGGCTGTGGTGCTGGCGCTGGTGCTCGTTCAGGTCGCTTTTCTGAGCCATGACAGTGCGCACCGGCAGATCTTCGACTCTGCGGCGTGGAACGACTGGACGGCTCGGGTGCTGGCCGGTGCGCTCGCCGGGATGAGCGTGACGTGGTGGCGCACCAAACACTCACGTCATCACGCCGCACCGAACCAGGTGGACAAAGACCCCGATGTGCAACTGAAGGCGGTCGCCTTCACACCGGATGCGGTGCTGAGCCGCGGACCGCTCGGCCGGTGGATCGCCGCACGCCAGGGCTGGCTGTTCTTCCCCCTGCTGACACTGGAAGGCCTCGGACTGCACGCGTCGAGCATCCGGCACCTGTGTCGCCGTGACGCCGGCAAACTAGAGCGGGTCGAGCTAGCGGTCGTGATCACCCGCCTCACCCTGTACGTCGCCGCGCTGTACGTGCTGCTGCCACCCGCCAAGGCCACTGCGTTCCTGGCTGTGCAGCTCGCCGTCTTCGGAGTGTTCCTGGGCGCTGCCTTCGCACCGAACCACAAAGGCATGCCGCTGGTACCTGCCGGCATGAAGCTCGACTTCCTCCGCCGCCAGGTGCTGATGTCACGCAACATCCGCGGCGGTGTGCTCGTCGACTTCGCCATGGGCGGACTCAACTACCAGATCGAGCACCACCTCTTCCCGAGCATGCCGCGCCCGACGCTGCGCCGCGTGCGCCCGATTGTCCGCGAGTACTGCGAACTGCACGGCGTGAAATACACTGAGGTCGGCCTGTTCGCGTCGTACCGCATCGTCGTCGAGTACCTGAACAACGTCGGCCTGCACGCCCGCGACCCGTTCCAGTGCCCACTGGTGAGCGCTTACCGCAAGTAGTGTGGCCGCATGGTGCTGGGGTTGATTTGTGCGTTGGCTGCGGCGGTCGCCTATGGATTGGCGTCGGTGCTGCAGGCTGCGGCGGCCCGGACCAGCCCTGATGTCAGTGCGCGCGGAGTCGTTCGGATCGTCGGTCAGTGGCGGTTTCTGGTGGGTATCGGGATGGACCTGCTCGGGTTCGGGCTGCAGATGGTTGCCCTGCAGTCGCTGCCGCTGTTCGTCGTACAGGCGGCGCTGGCCGCGAGCCTCGCGGTGACTGCGGTCGTATCGCGGCTGCTCGGCGTACGGCTTGGGGCGAAGGAGTGGACAGCCGTGGTCGCGGTCTGTGGCGGGCTTGCGCTGCTGGGGATCTCGGCCGGCAGCGAGGGCGGTACGGCGGTCGGTCACGCCTTCCGAATGTGGTTGATCGGGGCAACGATTCTGCTCGGGCTGGCCGGGCTCGCGACCCAGCGCGCTCCGCAGCGACTGCGGGCTCCCCTGCTCGGACTGGTCGCGGGGCTGGCGTTCGGCGTCGTGGCGATCTCCGGCCGGATCATCCACGACTTCCACCCGCTCAAGCTGCTCGCCGACCCGGCCCTCTACACAGCCGTGGTCGGCGGTGCGTTGGCGATGTTCTTCTACGCGTCGGCGCTGCAGCGCGGCGGCGTCACGATGGCGACGGCCATGCTGGTCGTCGGCGAGACCGTCTTCCCAGCGTTGGTCGGGCTGCTGGCACTCGGAGATCATTCCCGGCCAGGCTTCGGTGCCGTCGCGGTCGGCGGCTTCCTCGTCGCGGTCGCGGCTGCCGTCGTACTGGCCCGGTTCGGTGAACCGGGCGCAGAGACTACGAGGACGGCGGGATCTCCCCCGAGCCACGAATCGTCAGTTTGACCGGCACCCGGACCGTCCGGCCGGGCCGGTGCGGTTCGGGGAGGCGCTCGGTCATCAGCTGGATCGCGGTCCGAGCCATCACGTCGGCCGACTGTGCGACCGCGGTCAGACCGGGCTTGAGCAGGTCGCCGAGCGCGAGGTCGTCGAACGAGACCAGCGCCACCTGATCACGCCGGCCGGCCAGCCCACGCAGTACCTCGGCCGTGGTCATGTTGTTCGCCGACAGCAGCGCCGTCGCCGGCTCCGGCCGATCCAGTACGGCGGACAGCGTGATGCCGATGCCTTCCGTGGTCGGCTCGGACAGGTGCACGAGGTCTTCGTCCACGTCGATGCGGTGCCGGGCCATCGCGGCCCGGTAGGCGACCACACGCTCGCGCGCGGTGAAGATCCGCTCGTCGTCGCCGAGGTACGCGATCCGCCGGTGTCCCTGGCGGACCAGGTGATCGATCGCCTGGTCGATGCCGCCGGCGTTGTCCGCCAGTACGGCGTCCGCCTCGATGCCGTGCGCGGGACGGTCGATCGTGACGACCGCCATCCCGGCGTCGACATGCGGCGCCAGGTACTCCTGGGTCTCTCCGATCGGCGCCATGATCAGCGCGTCCGGGCGGCGAGCGACGAACTCCAGGCAGACGTCGCGCTCGCGCTCCGGGTCCTCGTCGGTCAGGCCGATCATCACGACCGAGCCCGACGAGCGGGCCCACAGCTCGACCGCGCGGCCGAGCGAGGCGAAGAACGGGTCGCCGATGTCGCGGATGACCACCGCGATCGTCCCGGTCTTGCCGCGGCGCAGCATCCGGGCCGACTCGTTCGGCGTGTAGTTCAGTTCCTTGATCGCCGCCTGGACCTTCGCGGTCAGCTCGGGGCTGACGTTCGGCTCCTCGTTGACCACCCGCGACACCGTCTTCAGCGCCACGCCGGCCCGGGCCGCGACCTCCTTCATCGTGGGCCGGCGCTGCCCCGTGCCGTTCACACCGTTGATGCTCATCGCCGGCCCACTCCCTGTCTGTCCCAGTACCGAAGTACTTAGGGTATGTCTCTTGAGTCCGCGCCGTAGCGAGCATGTGCTCGGCGCGGTGCATCGGTGCGCTGGAGGGGAGGCCTCGATGCTTTTCCATCGTGGCCTTTCCTCCAGTGCGGCGAGGTGCCGTGCCGAGTGCAGCGCAGTAGGCGGGGAGTCAAGAGAGATGCCCTAACTCTGCACGACGATCGGGATGATCATCGGGCGCCGGCGGTGGGTGTCACTGACCCACTTGCCGACCACCCGGCGGATCACCTGCTGCAACTGGTAGATGTCGTCCACCCCGCCGCCGATCGCCTTCGCGATCTCCGCCTCGATCTTCGGCTTCAGGTCGTCGAAGACGGTGTCGTCCTCGGCGAACCCGCGGGCCTGGATCTCCGGTCCGGCGGTCAGCTTCCCGGTGACGGAGTCCATCACGGCGATCACCGAAATGAAACCCTCGTCGCCCAGAATCCGGCGATCCTTCAGCGACGTCTCGGTGATGTCGCCCACCGTCGAGCCGTCCACGAAGACGTAGCCGCAGTCGACCTTGCCGGCCACGACGACCTTGCGGTCGATCAGGTCGACCACCACACCGTCCTCGACGACGACCACGTTCTCCCGCGGTACGCCGGTCTGGATCGCCAGCTCGGCGTTCGCGTGCAGGTGCCGGATCTCGCCGTGCACCGGCATCACGTTGCGCGGCTTGACGATGTTGTAGCAGTAGAGCAGCTCGCCGGCACTCGCGTGCCCGGAGACGTGCACCAGGGCGTTGCCCTTGTGGACCACGTTCGCGCCGTGCCGGGTCAGGCCGTTGATCACCCGGTAGACCGAGTTCTCGTTGCCCGGGATCAGCGAGGACGCCAGGACGACGGTGTCACCCGGCTGGATCTGGACGACGTGGTGGTCGTTGGCCGCGATCCGGGACAGCGCCGACATCGGCTCGCCCTGGGATCCGGTGGAGACCAGCACGACCTGCTCCGGCGGGTAGTTCTCCAGCTCACGCATGTCGATCAGCGTGTCGCCGGGCACCTTCAGGAAGCCCAGGTCCCGCGCCACGGCCATGTTGCGCACCATCGAACGGCCGACGTACGCGACCTTGCGGCGGTGCTTGACCGCCGCGTCCATGACCTGCTGGACGCGGTGCACGTGGGAGGCGAAACAGGCCACGATGATGCGCTGGTTCTTCGCCTTGGTGAAGACGCCGTCCAGCACCGGCGCGATGTCGCGCTCGTGCGTGGTGAAGCCGGGGACCTCGGAGTTGGTGGAGTCGACGCAGAACAGGTCGACGCCCTCCTCGCCCAGCCGCGCGAACGCGTTCAGGTCGGTGATCCGGCCGTCCAGCGGCAGCTGGTCCATCTTGAAGTCGCCGGTGTGCAGCACCATGCCGGCCGGCGTCCGGATCGCGACCGCGAGGGCGTCCGGGATCGAGTGGTTGACCGCGACGAACTCGCAGACGAACGGGCCGATCTGCAGCTTCTCGCCCTCGACCACGGTCTGCTGCGGCACGTTGCGGTGCCGGTGCTCCTTCAGCTTGCCCTCGAGCAGCGCGAGCGTGAGCTGCGACCCGATCACCGGGATGTCGCCCCGCTCACGCAGCAGGTAGGGCAACCCGCCGATGTGGTCCTCGTGGCCGTGCGTCAGCACCACCGCGACGACGTCGTTCAGCCGGTGCCGGATCGGCTGGAAGTCCGGCAGGATCAGGTCCACGCCGGGCTGGTTCTCGTCCGGGAACAGCACTCCGCAGTCGACGATCAGCAGCTTGCCGTCGTACTCGAAGACGGTCATGTTGCGGCCTACTTCACCGAGGCCGCCGAGCGGGATGACCCGCAAAGCGCCCGGAGCCAGCGGTCCGGGCGCGTCGAGATGTGGATGGGGATGGCTCATGCAATCAGTCCTGCCAGTTTCAAGTCGGTGGTGAGCCGATCCATCTGTTCGGCGGTCGCCTCAACCAACGGCGACCGCAACGTCGCGTGCTCGATGACGCCGGCCAGCTGGAGCGCGGCCTTCACCATGATGGCGCCCTGGGTAATGGTCATAATCGTCTCGACGGCGGGCACCAACCGTCGATCAATCTCTTGTGCTCGGGCGAGGTCGCCGGCCAGTACGGCGTCAATCAGCTGCCGGTACTCCGGGCCGGCGACGTGGGCAACGACACTCGCGATGCCGACTGCGCCGATCGCCAGCATGGCGAGGTTCAGCTCGTCGGCACCGCAGTAGTAGAACAGATCGGTGTTCGCGAGCACCTTCGTGGTCGCGGCCAGGTCGCCCTTGGCGTCCTTCACCGCCACGATCCGCGGGTGCTCGGCGAGCGCGATCAGCGTCTCGGTCTTGATCTCCACCCCGGCCCGGCCGGGGATGTCGTAGAGCAGGTTCGGCAGGCCGGTCGCGTCCGCGACCTGCGTGAAGTGCCGCCGCAGACCCTCCTGCGGAGGCTTGTTGTAGTACGGCGTCACGACCAGCAGCCCGTCGGCGCCGGCGGCCTCGGCCTGCCGGGCGAGCTCGATGGTGTGCGCGGTGTCGTTCGTCCCGACGCCGGCGACGAGCTTGGCGCGATCGCCGACAGCCTCGCGGACCGCGCGGATGATGTCCGCCTTCTCCTGGTCGGAGGTGGTCGGGGCCTCGCCGGTCGTCCCGTTCAGGATCAGGGCGTCGTTCCCGCCGTCGACAAGGTGCGTGGCCACCTTCTGCGCCGCGGCCAGATCAAGGGATCCGTCGGGCTGGAAGGGGGTCACCATGGCCGTGGTCAAGCGGCCGAAAGGCAGCGCCGACGCGGCGAGGAGTTCTGGCGAGGACATGGTGCTCAGATTACCGTCCCGACGCCCTGAAGAAATGAGTAGGCCTGGTGGCTGTCCGCTCGGGGGTCCGGGCAGCCACCAGGCTCACTCGTCCTATCGGGCAGACCCATGGGGTCGTTACAGGTTCCACGAAAAAAGTCCGGAAAAAATTCTGTGTGCACTTTGAGTAACGTCTCCATCACTGAATGTAGACAAAACGAACGGATAGACGCCTGGCAGCAGCAGGATCCCGGCAATCAGCAACGCCGGTACGACGATCAGCCGCTCGACGCGGCTGTTCGTACTGAACCGGAGCAACCGGGGCAGGCGTAGTTCGTACCAGGTCTCGCCGCGGATCGGCAGCGGCCACAGCCACGGACAACCGGAGCGGGTCAGGCTGTCGCCCAGACAGTGCGTGAACATCCCGAGCCCCACGGCCACACCTATCCAGCCGCCGATCCCCGACAGACCCGCCTGGAGCGCGTCGGCCGGCGTCGTACCGGGGAGCGCCGTACCGAAGACGGAATAGGCAGTGGCTCCGAGGACCGCGAACAAGACCCAGTCGCCGAGCACGTGGGCCGCGAGCAGCAGTCCGGTGGCCGCGATGGCCAGCACTGCCCACTTGCCGCGGTCGCCCAGGCTGGCGGCGAGCATGCCGAGACCGATCGCGGCCGCCAGCGTATGCGTGGCATGGCGATGCTTACCGGTGCTGTCCTCGTCGCGTGGACCTTTGGTGAGGCGGTAGAGAACACCGGAGAAGGTCCGGATCGCACTGGAGATCAGGCCGGTCACCGGCCCGAGAATCCGGGACGCGCTCCCGCCGGGATGATCCAGGTCCGGTACCAACGCGTACCCCGCGGTCGCCGCGGCGAACGGCACCACCTCGGCCACCGAGGTCAGCCCGACCAGCGGCGCCACCGCCAGCCCCACGACCCACCCCGACAACGCATGCGACCGCCCCATCATTGGTGCGCCTCACTCCCCTCCAGCAGACCTCCATCCTCTCAATCCAGCCCCAGCAGTCACAACAGCCACACCCATCCCGGGCATTTTGCATAATCATTCAGGGTCATGCATACTCTTCCTATGTCCAAGGTGCTTACGTCGTTGCCGGTTGGTGAGCGGGTCGGGATCGCGTTCTCGGGAGGTCTCGACACGTCGGTCGCGGTCGCGTGGATGCGCGACAAGGGAGCGGTGCCCTGTACCTACACCGCCGATCTCGGTCAGCCCGACGAGCCCGACATCGCGTCGGTGCCCGGCCGGGCGACGGCGTACGGGGCCGAGCTGAGCCGGCTGGTGGACTGCCGCGCGGCGATGGTCGAGGAAGGCCTGGCCGCGCTCGCCTGCGGCGCCTTCCACATCCGGTCCGGCGGCCGGACGTACTTCAACACCACGCCGATCGGCCGGGCGGTGACCGGCACGATGCTGGTCCGGGCGATGCTCGACGACGACGTCCAGATCTGGGGCGACGGGTCGACGTTCAAGGGCAACGACATCGAGCGGTTCTACCGGTACGGCCTGCTCGCGAACCCGCAGCTGCGGATCTACAAACCCTGGCTGGACGCGCAGTTCGTGCACGAGCTCGGCGGCCGCAAGGAGATGTCGGAGTGGCTGGCCAGCCACGACCTCCCCTACCGGGACTCGGTCGAGAAGGCCTACTCCACCGACTCCAACATCTGGGGCGCCACGCACGAGGCGAAGACGCTCGAGCACCTCGACCAGGGCCTCGAGGTCGTCGACCCGATCATGGGCGTCGCGCACTGGGACCCGTCGGTCGAGATCGCCACCGAGGACGTCACGATCGGCTTCGTCCAGGGCCGGCCGGTGACGATCAACGGCAAGGAGTTCGGTACGGCGGTCGACCTGGTGCTCGAGGCGAACGCGATCGGCGGCCGGCACGGGCTCGGCATGTCCGACCAGATCGAGAACCGGATCATCGAGGCGAAGTCGCGGGGCATCTACGAAGCCCCGGGCATGGCGCTGCTGCACGCGGCGTACGAGCGGCTCGTGAACGCGATCCACAACGAGGACACGCTGGCCAGCTACCACAACGAGGGCCGCAAGCTCGGCCGGCTGATGTACGAAGGCCGCTGGCTCGACCCGCAGTCCCTGATGCTGCGGGAGTCCTTGCAGCGCTGGGTCGGTACGGCGGTCACCGGCGAGGTGACACTGCGGCTGCGGCGCGGTGAGGACTACTCGATCCTCGACACGACCGGCCCGTCGCTGTCCTACCACCCGGACAAGCTGTCGATGGAGCGCATCGAGGACTCGGCCTTCGGCCCGGTCGACCGGATCGGTCAGCTGACGATGCGGAACCTGGACATCGCCGACTCCCGCTCCAAGCTCGAGCAGTACGCCGGTCTCGGCATGTTCGGCTCGTCGAACCCGGCGCTGGCGTCGTCGACCGACCTGATCGGCCCGATGCCGACCGGTGGCGCGCAGGCCATCGCGTCCCGCGGCGAGGCCTCCGACGAGGACCTGCTGCTCGACCGCGCCGCCATGGAATCCGGCACCGACTGACGCAGTACCTGAGGTTTGGCTGGCCGGTCGCATCCGCTGCGGCCGGCCGGTTCCATTTGACGGGTCAGCCACTCGGCATGTGGGTGGGCTGGCCGCATGCAGTTGGCCCACCCACAACGCGCTGGGTCAGCCTGCCGGGTGAGCTTGTGCCAGCGCGACCGAAGCCACCGTGCCGAGTGCGAGCAGTCTGCGCTCGACTGTGGCCTGTGTGCTGTTCTCTATCGATTACCGGCGGCACTGTCCTCACAGTCGAGCTGGACTGCATCTCCGACCGCCACCGAAGCCACCTTGGTGAGTGTGGCTAGTTGCCGGGCAACTGCCGCGTGGCTGCTACGGGGCGCGCTTGCCCGTGGGCGCTCGTACGACGTGCGTGTGGGTAGGTGGGGTGATGCTCGCTCGGCGTCCGCTTTGGTGACGCTTGCTGGTACGACGCACACGGGCGGGTGGCGTTCGTGCGACGTGCTCGGGGGTGCAGTTAGGCGGGGAAGTGGGCTGTTAGTGCTGCTAGGAGTTGGGTGGGTTGGGTTTGGTGGATGTTGTGGCCGGCGCCTTCGAGGGTGACGAGGGTGCAGGTGGGGATGCGGGCTGCGGCGGCGGCTAGCTTCTCTTGCGGGACTGGGCTGGTGGTGCCGCCGCCGAGGATGAGGGTTGGTACGGCGATCTTCGGGAGGTCGGCGACGTAGGCGGGGTCGGGGTCGGCCAGCTGGGCGAAGATGGCGGGGAGGCAGGGCCAGTCGAAGCCGGGGTCTTCGGTGGGGCGCGGCGGGACGGTCCAGTCGCCGTCACCGTCTGGTGGTGGGGCGTCGACCAGGACCAGGCCGGTGAGACGGTCCGAGTGGTGTTCGGCGAAGAGGGCTGCGACGGTGCCGCCCATCGAGTGGCCGATCAGCAGGAACGGCCCAAGGCCGAGGGCGTCGACGAATTCCAGCAGGTCGTCACGCATCGCCTCGAACGAGTACGTCGGGGTGCGGACGCTCAGGCCGTGTCCGCGCTGATCGAGAACGAGCACTCGGCGGTGCTTGGCGAGCTCCGGGGTGACCAGGTCCCACCGCGTGCTGTTGCCGCTCAGTCCGTGCAGGAGGACGACCGGTGGAGCACCCGGGTCGCCGGCGTCGACGTACTCGAACTCTCCTGCAGACATAGTGATGCGCATGCCTGCAGTACTAGCCCCGCAGAGGGTCAGGCGTCGAAGTCGACGGTCACAGCCGAAGTGGTCGGGTGGGACTGGCAGGTGAGGACGTAGCCGGCGCGGATCTCGTCCGGCTCGAGCGCCCAGTTGGTGTCCATGCGAACGGAGCCGTCGAGGACCTTGGCTCGGCAGGTGCCGCAGACGCCGCCCTTGCAGGCGAAGGGGGCGTCGGAGCGGACGGCGAGGGTGGCGTCGAGAATCGGTCGGCCGTGCTCGCCCAAGGGGAAGGTGGAGCGGCGGCCGTCGAGGATGACGGTGACCTGCGCGGCGTCGGCGTCGGCGGTGGTGTCTTCGACGGCGGGCTTGGGGGCTTCGTCGCCGATGTGGAAGAGCTCGGCGTGCACGTGGTCGCGGGCGACGCCTTCGGCGAGCAGGAGCTCCTGGGCGCCGACAACCATCGCGTACGGACCGCACAGGAACCACTCGTCGACACTGGTGATCGGCAGGATCGTCGCGAACATGCGCTGCAACCGCTCCGCGTCGATGCGGCCGCTGAACAGCTCCACCTCGGTGGACTCGCGCGACAACACGTGCACCAGGTGGAAGCGCTCGGCGTACACGTCCTTCAGGTCGGCCAACTCGTCGGCGAACATCACCGACCCCGCAGTGCGGTTGCCGTAGAGCAGTGTGACGCGACTCGACGGCTCGACCGCCAGAATCGTGGCGACCAGTGAGAGCACCGGCGTGATCCCGCTGCCTGCGGCGACAAACGCGTAGTGCTTTGCGTTGGCCGGGTCGAGCGTCGTACCGAATCGGCCGAGTGGCGTCATCACCTCGAGCTCGTCGCCCACCTTGAGCTCATGCGCGGCGTACGCCGAGAACGTGCCACCGGGGATCCGCTTCACCCCGATCCGCAGCACGCCGGAACCAGCCGGTGAGCAGATCGAGTAACTGCGCCGCACGTCCTCACCAGTACGGCGAACTGTCAGGTGCTGACCCGCAGTGAAGTCGTACTCCCCCGCCAGCTCCTCCGGTACGGCGAACGTGATCGCCACCGAGTCGTCGGTGATCGTCTCGATCGCCGCGACCTTCAACGCATGGAACGTCGCCCGGCGCCGACCCACAACCGCAGTACTAGTCATCTAGATCGCCTTGAAGTGATCGAAGGGCTCGCGGCAACTGTTGCAACGCCAGAGCGACTTGCAGGACGTGGATCCGAACCGGCTGAGCTCCGACGTGTCAGGTGAGCCGCAGAGCGGACAGCGGATCGTCAGCGACACTGAAACCGGTCCGCCGACAGCACGCCGCCCGGTCGGCGGGGCGATCCCGTACTCGGTCAGCTTCGCCTTACCCGCTTCACTCATCCAGTCAGTAGTCCACGCCGGCGACAGCACCGTTTCGACATGGCCAGGGACACCCAGCGAACTAAGCGTCAGCTCGACCTCGTGCCGGATCAGATCCATCGCCGGACACCCGGAGTACGTCGGAGTGATCGTCACGACGACCTCATCCCCCTCGTGCCGCACACCGCGCAGCACTCCGAGGTCAGCGATCGTCAGCACCGGCACCTCGGGGTCAGCAACCTCACCGACCGCGTCGAGGATCGCAGCGTCGGTCACCATGTCGCCCCCGGGTGTGAGCGCGCCACATGCTGCAGCTCGGCCAGCAGGTACCCCATGTGCTCCGTGTGCCGACCACTCCGGCCGCCCTTGTGCTGGTACGACGCCTCTGGCCGGCTGCACGTCGATTCGTCGATCACCGCGAACACGCGGCGCTCCCACTCATCACGCAAGCCAGCCGGGTCCACAGCGACCGGGAGCCGGCGTACCAGCTCGTCGGACTCGAACATCTCCGCGGTGTACGGCCAGAGCGCGTCCAGCGCAGCCTGCATGCGCTGGTGGCTTTCTGCAGTACCGTCACCCAGCCGCAGCACCCACTGCGTCGCGTGGTCGACGTGATACGCGACCTCCTTGACCGCCTTCCCCGCTACCCCGGCCAGCGTCTCGTCCGCGCTCGTCCGGAGCTCGTCGTACAGGAGGTGCTGGTACGTCGCGAAGTACAGCAGGCGGGCCATCGCGTGGGCGAAGTCGCCGTTCGGCAGCTCGCACAGCTGGAGGTTGCGGAACTCACGCTCCTCCCGGAAGTACGCGAGGTCGTCCTCCGTGCGGCCGTCCATCGAACCGGCGTACTGCAGCAGCGACCGCGCCTGCCCCAGCTGGTCGAGCCCGATGTTGCCGAGGGCAACGTCCTCCTCGAGCTGCGGGGCGGCCGCGATCCACTCGGCGGTGCGCTGCGCGGCGATCAGCGCGTCGTCACCGAGCCGCAGTGTGTACTCGAACAGGTCGCTCACAGGTGCTCGACGCCTTCCGGAACCTCGTAGAACGTCGGGTGCCGGTAGACCTTGTCACCTGCCGGGTCGAAGAACTCGTCCTTCTCGTCCGGGCTGGACGCGGTGATGTCGGTCGCCCGCACCACCCAGATCGACACGCCTTCCTGGCGCCGGGTGTAGACGTCACGCGCGTTCCGCAGCGCCATGGTCGCGTCGGGCGCGTGCAACGAGCCCACATGCGTGTGCGACAACCCACGCCGCGAGCGCACGAAAACCTCCCACAACGGCTCGATCATGCGGCACGCTCCAGCTTCTTCGCCGCGTACGCCGCTGCCGCCTCACGAACCCAGGCGCCGTCCTCATGTGCCTTGACCCGGTGGGCGAGCCGCTTCTCGTTGCAGGGCCCGTTGCCCTTCACCACCTCGTACAGCTCGGTGTAGTCCGGCTCGGTGAAGCTGTAGTGGCCAGTGGCCTCGTCGTACACCAGTCCGTCGTCCGGGACGCGCAGCCCGAGCACATCCGCCTGCGGGACAGTCATGTCGACGAACCGCTGCCGTAGCTCGTCGTTGCTGTGCCGCTTGATCCCCCACGCCATCGACTGCTCGGAGTGCGTGGACGCTGCGTCCGGCGGGCCGAACATCATCAGCGACGGCCACCACCAGCGGTCCAGTGCGTCCTGCGCCATCGCCTTCTGACCCGGCGTGCCGTTGCACAACGTGTGCAGGATCTCGAAGCCCTGCCGCTGGTGGAACGACTCCTCCTTGCAGACACGCACCATGGCGCGCGCATACGGGCCGTACGAGCAGCGGCACAACGGCACCTGGTTGACGATCGCGGCGCCGTCGACCAGCCAGCCGATCGCCCCGATGTCGGCCCAGGTCAGGGTCGGGTAATTGAAGATGCTGGAGTACTTCTGCCGGCCGGCGTGCAGCAGGTCGAGCAGCTCGGCCCGGTCCACGCCGAGCGTCTCGGCGGCGGCGTACAGGTAGAGGCCGTGACCGGCCTCGTCCTGGACCTTGGCCATCAGGATCGCCTTGCGGCGCAGCGACGGCGCCCGGCTGATCCAGTTGCCCTCCGGCTGCATGCCGATGATCTCCGAGTGCGCGTGCTGCGCGATCTGCCGGATCAGGGTCTTGCGGTAGCCGTCGGGCATGGCGTCCCGCGGCTCGATCCGGCCGTCGGCGTCGATGGTCGCCTGGAAGCTGTCCATGCCCGCAGCATAGCCCAGATGTGACACTTTTTCTCCAGATCGACATGAGGTGTCACAACGGTGGTGCTGGACCCACCTCGGACAGGGGGTTCAGCGCACTGGGGCGGGCCGCCGCGCGACGGGAGGATCGTCATAACAGTTCAAGGGCTAAACAGTTGGAAGGCTGATCCTCGTGACGATCCAGCACACCCTCCCGGCCGCCGATCACCGCGGCCCGGTCACCGGCAAGGAACGGGCCCTGGCGCCCGACCTGATCCGCGGCGCGATGCTGCTGCTGATCGGGCTGGCCAACAGCGCGAACTTCGCGTTCGCCGGCCAGCCCGGCGTCGAGAGCGCGCCGCACGGCTTCGAGCGGCTGCTCAACTTCCTCAAACTCACCTTCGTCGACGCCCGGGCGTACCCGGTCTTCGCCGTGATGTTCGGCTACGGGCTGGTCCAGCTGGCCCGGCGCCAGCGCTCCTCCGGCGCCACCCCGGGCGCGGTTCGGCGCATCCTGCTGAAGCGGAACGCCTGGCTGATCGCCTTCGGAGCGGTGCACGCGACGCTGCTCTACTTCGGCGACTTCCTGGGCGCGTACGGCATCGTCGGCATCATCTGCACGCTGCTCCTGCTCAATCGCAGCGACAAGTTCCACCGGATCATCATCGGCATCTGGGTCCTCGAGATCGGGTACGTCGTCTTCGTCGCCGTCCAGGCCATCGCCACCACGATCGCGAGCTCCGGTCCGGCCCACGCACTCACCAACGTGCCGAACCCGTCGCTGGGCGCCGCGTCGTACGGCGAGAGCCTGCTGCACCGCCTGCACGAGTACCCGCTGCACACCGCCAGCGTCATTCCGTTCATCATCGTCGTCTGGCTGGGCATTTGGGCCGCTCGCAAGCACATCCTCGAGAACCCGGCCGCACACCGCACTCTGCTCACCCGTGTCGCCGTGGTCGGTATGAGCATCACTGTTCTGGGCGGTCTGCCGCTGGGCCTGGTCGGTGCGGGCTGGCTGCACGTCGACGAGGCTGCTGTCGATTCACTGACGATGCTGTCGCACGTGAGCGGAATGTTCGGCGGTCCTGGATACATCGCCCTGTTCGGCCTGCTGGTCGCCCGCATCACCAGACTGACGCTGCCGGTGCGAGCGATCTCCGCACTGGGTCAGCGGTCGATGTCGGGCTACCTGTTCCAGTCGGTCGCGTGGATGGCACTGCTGGCGCCGTTCACTATGGATCTCGGACACCGCTTCGGCAGTACGGCGTACGCCGCCCTCGGGTGCGCGGTCGCGGTCTGGCTGGTCTCGGTGATCGGCGCCTACACGATGAGCCGCCGCTCCTACCGCGGTCCCGCCGAGACCCTCCTGCGCCGGCTCGTCTACTGATTGAGAGGATGGGCAGCGTGAGTGACTTCGGCGTACCAGAGCCTGCGAACCTGTCCGACCTCTCCGGCGGCGAGCCGCCGGTGGCCGAGACCAGTGTGCGGCTCGCGCTGCCCGCCGAGGCGAACGCGATCGGCGAGATCCAGGTGGCAGCCTGGCGGGCGGCGTACGCGGGGCTGCTGCCCGCCGACGTCCTGGCCGATCTGAACCCGGCGCAGTTCGCCGCCCAGTGGCGCGCCGCACTGATCGCTCCGGGTGAAGCCCGCAACCGGGTGATGGTCGCCCTGGCCGGCCGCACGCTGGTCGGCTTCGCGGCCATCACCGCCTCCGACGACCCGGACGCCGACAGCCAGTACGACGCTTTGATCGCCGAACTCGCCGTCCAGCCCGAAGCCACTCGCGCCGGTCACGGCTCCCGCCTCCTGAACGCGGTCGTCGACACCGTCCGCGCCGACGGCTTCCGCCGGGTCACCGTCTGGATCAACTCCACCGACGACGTCTCCCGCGCCTTCTACACCGACGCCGGCTGGGCCCCCGACACCGCCCACCGCGAACTCGACCTCTACGGCGACGGCTCGGTCCGGATCAAGCAGATCCGCCTCCACACCGACCCGGCCGCCGAAGCCTAGGCCACACAGAACTCGTTGGCCTCCGGGTCCTGCATCACCACGAGGTCACCGTCTCCGCGCCGCAGCACCTGAGCGCCGAGCCCCACCAGCCGCTCCACCTCGGCCTCGATCGCGGCCCGACGCTCGTCGCCGGCCAGCCCGGGTGCCACCTTGATGTCCAGGTGCACCCGGTTCTTGACCGCCTTCGCCTCCGGCACCTGCAGGAAGAAGATGTCTGGCCGGTCCCGCACCTTGTCCACCAGCGTGCGCCCGGTCGGCCGCTGGTCGACCGGGATCTGCTGAGCGTCCGCCCAGTCGTCCCAGGTCAGGAACCCGTCCGGCACCGGCGTCGGGAAGTCGTACCCGCCCAGCGCCCGCATCCAGAACCGGGCCACCCGGTCCGGTTCCGCGCAGTCGAACACGATGTGCAGATCGAACGCCGTCATGGCACTCCCTGAGCTTGATGAGCCGGACGCCCAGGCCATCACAACTGGCGCTCGCCGTCCATCACCCCGCCTGAGCGAGCCCCCGATCCGCAGTTGTGATGGCCTTCAGCTCCGCCCTCACCCCAGGCACGGTCCCCCACTCCGCATCCATCCCGCGAGTGAGCCCAGTCTGCCGACAAGACCCGAGTGTCTGCAGATTGCCGTCGGCAAACGCTCTCCAGCGACAAGGTCCTTCCACTCGACGCCCATCCGCACACTGGGTCCACTGGCGTGACACCACGGATGCCCGGTGGCTTCACTGGCCGGGAGCACGGCGGGTTCGGTCGCGGGCGGTGGGGCGGGCGTCGGCCCTGGAGGTGGCAGTCTTGCGGGCATGACTGAGGTGCGGGTTAACGAAGTTGGGGACATGGTGCTCACCGGCGCCGAGGCGATGCGGGTGCTCGCGGACCCGGTGCGGTTGGCGATCACCGATCGGCTGACGCGGCATGGGGTGGCGACGACGGCGGAGCTGGCCGAGGCGGTGGGCGTCGGCGCCGACGAAGCAGCAACGCATGCTGAGCGGCTGGCCGCGGTGGGTCTGGTCAAGCGAGACGGGGAGAGCTGGGAGGCGTGCGGGCGGGGGATCTACTTCGAGATCCCCGAGGACGGCACAGAAGACGTGCAGCAGGCGGCACGTGCCCTGAGCAACGCGATGCTGCTGAGCTACGAGCACCTCCCGCGCCAGTGGGTCGAGGGCACCGAGCCCGAACTGGAGCTCGACTGGGCCCGGTCGGCGGGACTCTTCAACGCCGGCATGTGGTTGACCGCCGCGGAACTGCGCAAGGTGCAGGAGGATCTCGAGGTCCTGCTGATGCCTTACCTGCAACGCAAGGAGCCGACCCCGGACTCGCGGCGGGTGCGGATGCTCGCCTACTTCTTGCCGCCGAAAAGCGACTAGCCGGGGGTGGTGCTCGACCGCACTCGGCTGACATGACAGATTGCGACGGTCCGATCACGCTTTGCCGTTGGAGTCTGTATGAAGCTCGTCTCCCTGGCCGTTGGCCTGGGGCTGTCCGCCGCTGCCGTTCTCGTCGTTCCGGGGTCGGGTGCCACCGCCTCGATGCAGCCGGAGGTGGTCGTCGACAAGGCGCGGCCGGTGGCGAACAAGTACCTGGATCAGAAGCTCACCTGGCGGCAGTGCGGTGACGAGGAGCTGCGGACGTATTGCGCGAAGCTCATCGCGCCCCGCGACTGGGCGAATCAGTACGCCGGGCACGACATCCAGCTCGCGATCAGCAAGGTCGCCCCTGAGCACGGCAAGCCGAGCCGAGTGGTGTTCGGCAACCCCGGCGGACCGGGTGGCGCCGGGCTCGGAATGGCACCGCACCTGGCCAGTCAGAAGCCGCTGGCCAAGGACCATCTGGCGGTCGGATTCGACCCCCGCGGTACCGGCGACAGCACCAACGTCACCTGCCAGGGAACGCCGGGCTACACGATGGACGCGCGCGACCGCGCCCCGTGGAACCTCGATCTGATCGCCCAGGCCTCCAAGCTCGCCCAGCCGTACTGCGATGGCCAGTCCCGCGGTCTGCTGCCCTACATCACCACTGGGCAGACCGTGCAGGACATGGATCTGATCCGCCAGCTGCTGGGCTTCGACAAGATCGACTTCGTCGGCTACTCCGGCGGCACCTGGCTCGGCGCGTACTACCAGACCTACTTCCCGCAGCACGTCGGCCGCTTCGTGCTGGACTCGAACACCGACTTCACCAGCCCGTGGCTCAGCACGTTCACCGCGCAGCCGGCCGCGTTCCAGCGCCGGTTCCAGCAGGACTTCGCCACCTGGGCGGCCAAGTACGACGCCAAACTGCACCTCGGTACGACGTCGCACCAGGTGGTTCGCAACTACGAACGGTTACGGGCCGCCCTGAAGAAGCAGCCCGCGGTCGAAGAGTTCCTCGAGGCCGGGGTCCGGATCACCTACGACCAGAACACCCTCGACGACCTGGTCTCCGGGGATATGTATACAAAACTCGACTTCTACTCGCTCGCGGTCGATCTCGCATTTCTTCGCGACCTTTCCGCGGCCCAGACAAAGGGCGGCCCGCGCGCGGCTCAACGACTCGTCGACGGCCTCTCACCGGCTCGCCGGCACGAGCTCGTACGCCGTGCCCACCGCAGTACCGTCGGCCTGCCCGCCCTGGGCGACGACTACGAGGATGCGACCTTCACCGCGATCACCTGCAACGACACGGCCTGGCCGCAGGGACGTGAAGCCGCCGATGAACTCGCCGACGACCTCGGCCCGCGGAACCCGCTGATCGGCTGGAGCATGAACGAGAACCCGTGCTTCTACTGGAACCGCCCGCGGCTCACGCTGCCGCAGCCGACCGGCGCCGGCCTGCCCACAACCCTGATGGTGCAAAGCCAGAACGACCCGGCCACCAACTACACGCTGGCCGCGGCAGCCCACCACCGGTACGCCGGATCGCGGCTGCTGACCGTCACCGGCGAAGGCGACCACGGCGTGTACGGCGGCGTGAACAAGTGCGCGGACCGGATCATCAACGCGTTCCTCACCACCGGCCGGACCCCGGCCACCGATGTGAGCTGCCGGGGCGAAGGCATCCCGGCGCCGTCCACCCCGGAGCCGATCGACGCCGAGGGCAACGAAGGCGCCGGTTCACCGCTGCGCCGGGTCGCGGGATTCACCGCGGTTCTTTCGGGGTATCTGCACTGACGAATTCCTGAATCCGCAGCGACCAAACGCTTGATCCAGTATTTGGAAAACGGCAATTACCAGCGGTCCTGGAATGACCCACCGAAAGGTACTCGTCACCGTCGGCGAAATCCTGGCGAGGCTTTCGTTGTCAGGACATATTTGTCAGGGCGATGTCAGGGTTCCGTCCCTGTGCGACGCAGCGTGACTTCGGCAATCTGGTCTCAGCGCGGGAGAGCCGGGCGTCGACCGGGAGGGCTCGACGAAAGGTTCTGGCGCTGGACGTGGCTTCGGCCGGCTGCAGTGTGGGGGGACTGCCTGGGGGGTCAGACAGGGGCGCAGCCGGCCGAGACCACGCACCCGTCCCGCGCATCCTTGATCCCTCGCGGGGCACCGTCGATCCCCCAGGTCGTGGTGCCTCGCGAGGCAGGTACTACAGGTACCTGGACCGGTCCGGATCAGGTGCCGGACCTTGTACCGGGTAGCCGTCGGCGACGGCGGCCAGCGGCGCTGAGCGCCCGGCGGACCAAGCCGTCCGGAAGGCACGCCGGTCGAGCGACTCCTCCACCGCACTCCGCGTCGCCAGGTGGTCGGCCTTCTCGACTTCTGGCACCGGCGCCTGGATCACCTCGCGGAGACCGTCCGCCGCTCCCAGCAAGAACGCGGCGTACTCGCTGTTACCGCGCTGCTGCGCGACAGTCGCGAGCTCTTCGAGCACACTGGCCGTTCGCCAGCGGTCACCAAGGTCCCGATGCTCAGCCAGGCTCTCGTCGAGCAGATGCACCGCACGCTCGGTCAAACCGCGACGCCGCTCGACTATGCCGAGCTGATTGAGCGACCACGCCACACCCTCGCGATAGCCGAGCCGCTGCGACAGCGTCAGGCTCTCCTCCAGCAGGTCCTCGGCCTCGACCAGCTCACCCTTGTACTGCGCGACGGCGCCGAGGCTGATCAGCGACCACGCCAGTCCCTCGCCGTCGCCTAGTCGCCGGAAGCTGTCCCGCGCCCGGCCGCAGCGACGGGCAGCGACGTCCAGGTCGCCGCGCAACCACGCGACGAATCCGAGGTGGTTGTGCGCCCATGACATCCCGGACTGGTCGCCGAGCGACTCGAAGAGGTCGTAGCTCTGGCAGTGCAGGTTCTCGGCGGTCCGGTAGTCGCCACGCTCTCGCGCCACTCCCCCGAGTCGCTGCAGCACCAACGCCGTACCGGCTGTGTCCTTGAGTTCCTTGTACTGCGTCAGTGCGGTCTCGAGCCGCGCGGTCGCCACGTCGTACTCGCACTGCAGGAACGCCAACATGCCGGCGCCGAGGTTCGCCTTGGCCAATGCAGGCGTCACCTCGTCCGAAGGTGGCGACAGCGCCAGCGAACGCTCAAGCCATTGACTGCCTTCGGCGTAGTGACCACGCAGGTAGCAGAACAACCAGACCGCACCGGAGAGTCGCAGTGCTTCAGTGACCGACCTCGTCTGCAGCGCCCAGGTCATCGCGGCCCGCAGGTTGTCGTGCTCACTCTGCAGACGCGCTAGCCACTCCTCCTGGTTCGCACCGCGCAGCTCACGCTCCGCCTGCTCTGCCAGATCGATGTAGAAGTGCGCGTGCCGGCGGATCGCTTCATCCACGTCGGATGTCGCTCGTAGCCGATCCGCAGCGAACTCCCGGATCCCGGCGAGCATGTAGTACCGCGCGACGCCACTGTGCCTGGTCACTCGGATCAGCGACTTGTCGGCCAGCCGTCCGATCAGGTCGAGCGCCTCGGCGCGTGCCGCAGGCCCTGGCTCGGTCTCGCCCGACATCACCGTCGCAGCGGCGCCCAGCGTCCAGCCGCCGACGAAGACCGACAGCTGGGCGAAGACCTCGCGCTCCCGCTGCGTCAGCAGATCATGGCTCCACTCGATCGCACCACGCATCGACTGCTGTCGCGGTGAGGCCGTCCGGTCACCACCGGCGAGGATGCCGAACGACGTCTCCAGCTCACCGGCCAGCTCTTCGATCGTCATCACGTTCATCCGGGCGGCGGCCAGCTCGATCGCCAGCGGCATGCCTTCCAGCCGGCGGACCACCCGGGCCACCTGCTCCAGCTGCCCGGTCGGGTCGTAGCCACGCGCGCTCGCCCGATCCACGAACAACTGGACGGCGGCGGACTGCTCGGCCTGGTCGTCGTCCAGCGGCAGTGCGAGCGGCGGTACGACGTACACGTTCTCGCCGGGGACGCGCAGCAGCTCGCGGCTCGAGGCGAGGATCGACAGATTCGGGCAGGACTCCAGCAGTGCGGCACAGAGCTGCCCGACGGTCGAGACCACATGCGAGCAGTTGTCCAGCACCAGCAGCAGCGCGCGCTGGCCGATCTGCTCGGCGATCTCGTCGGTCAACCGGGCGGTGTCCAGCGGATGGAGCCCGATCGACACCGCGACGGCCGGAGCCACCGCCGGACCGTCGGTCAGCGATCCGAGCTGCACCCAGCAGACGCCGTCCGCGAAGTCGCCGGCGAGCTCGCTCGCAACTGCGATGGTGAGTCTGCTCTTACCGATGCCGCCCGGTCCGGTCAGCGTCAGCAGCCGGGTGCCACGCTGGCCGAGGAAGCGCCGGGCCGCAGCCACCTCGACCGCGCGGCCGATCAGCTCGTTCGGCGCGGCCGGCGGGCGCTTGAGCACCGGCTGCGGGGACTCGGCCTCATTGCGGGCGGACGTCGTGAGCTGCGTGCGCTCGACGCTATTCAGTCGCAGCGCGTCGGCGAGGAGTCGCAGTGTGTGGGCCCTGGGCGCACGTCGGCGACCTCGCTCCAACGCCGCGATCGCGTCGACACTCAGACCGGCCAGCTCCGCCAGAGCCTCCTGCGACAGCCCGGCGTCTCGCCGATGCCGGCGCAACAGGCCGCCGAACCCAGCCCCCTGTACGTCGTCCGAACCGCGGCGAGCTCCGTCGGACGACACGGTCGGCTCCACCCAGTTTCCGGCCTCGACGTGGCGGTTGCCACGCACGTTCCCCACGAAAATATCCTTTTCCGGCCCGGATTGTCAGTGATCGGGCCAGATCAGTCCACGTCGGCCGCGTGCCGGGCGATCGCCTGGCGCATGGTTGCCCGCGCGCGCCTGCGGTCCCCGGCGGCGTCGTACGCCGTCGACAGCCGGAACCATACCCGCCAATCGTCCGGCGAAGCCTCGGCTTCGGACCGGTACTGCTCGAACGCCGCATCGGCGGCTGCCCGATCGATCCGCCCGGAGGGCCGCCGGGGCAGATCGTCGACCGGCAGTCCGCCGCTCGCCTCCAACTCCCGGGCCAGCCCTTCGGTCTGCGAGCCGAACCGCAGCTCCCGCCAGACCAGGTACGCACCGAGCACCGGAATCACCAGTACGGCGACGCCGAGGCCGACCGCGACCGGATCTCCGGTCCCGATCAGCAACACCCCACGCCAGCCGAGCAGAGCGGCGTACGCGACGAAGACGACCGCCAGCACGATCGCCGTCTGCTTTGCCTTCATTTAGTCAAGATCCATGAAGTGCTCGAGCCCGACGGTCAGCCCCGGCGTGGTGACGATGCTGCGGACACCGAGCAGCACACCGGCCATGAACGACACCCGCGCCATCGAGTCGTGCCGGATCGTCAGCGTCTCGCCCTCGTCACCGAACAGCACCTCCTGGTGCGCGATCAGTCCGCGCAGCCGCACGCCGTGCACGCGAATTCCCTCGACGTCGGCGCCGCGCGCTCCGTCGAGCGCCGTCGTGGTCGCGTCCGGGATCGGCCCCGATCCGGCCTCCCGACGAGCCTCGGCGACCAACTCCGCCGTACGGCGGGCTGTGCCGGAGGGCGCGTCTACCTTGTCGGGGTGATGCAGCTCGATGATCTCGACCGACTCGTAGAACCGGGCCGCCTTCGCCGCGAACTGCATCATCAGCACCGCGCCGATGGAGAAGTTCGGCGCGATCAGTACGCCGACACCCGGCGCCGCGTCGAGCCACGACTGCAACTTCGCCAGCCGCTCCTCGTCCCAGCCGGTCGTCCCGACCACCGCGTGGATGCCGTTCTTGATGCACCACTCGAGGTTGTCCATCACGACCTCGGGCCGGGTGAAGTCCACCACGACCTGAGCGCCGGCCGCGGACAGTTCGGCCAGGTCGTCGCCCTGGTCGAGCTCCGCGACCAGCTGCACGTCCGCAGCTTCCTCGACCGCCAGACACGTCTGAGCGCCCATCTTGCCCTTGGCTCCCAGTACACCAACCGTGATCATCCGCGCCCTCTCGCTGGTCCCGTCGACCCCCAAAGGATCTCATCCGCCCCAGCCATCCCCCGCCGGCCCCACCCAGGTCGCCGCCATCTGATGGGTTCCCCCATCAGATGGTGGGTTCTGCACCCGCATGCGAGTGCAGAACCCACAACTGCGTGGGTCAACCCAGCAGATGCGTCGGAGGGGGTCAGGCTGAGGCGGCGGGGGTGTAGGCGGCTTGGGCGTCCTCGGCGAAGTGGCAGGCGACCGCCTGGCCGGTGGGGATGGGGCGGAGCTGGGGTTCCTCGGTGCTACAGCGGGCCTCGGCGCGCAGGCAGCGGGTGTGGAAGCGGCAGCCGGACGGCGGCGAGACCGGGGAGGGCGGGTCGCCGGCGAGGACGATCCGCTTGCGGCCTTGCCGGGCCAGGCCGGGCTCGGCGGACAGCAGCGCCTGCGTGTACGGATGCGCCGGTACGTCGTACACGTTCTGATGATCGCCGAGCTCCGCGACCCGGCCGAGGTACATGACGGCGACCCGGTCGGAGACGTGGCGGACGACGGACAGGTCGTGGGCGACGAAGATGATGCTCAGCCCGAGCTCACGCTGCAACCGCATCAGCAGGTTGACGACCTGAGCCTGGACCGACAGGTCGAGCGCCGAGACCGGCTCGTCGCAGAGCAGCACATCGGGGTTGAGCGCGATCGCCCGCGCGATCCCGATTCGTTGCCGTTGGCCACCAGAGAACTGGTGCGGGAACTTGGTCTCGTCCTCGGCCCGCAGTCCGACCAGCTCCAGTAGCTCGCGGACGCGCTTGCGGATGTCCATCCCTCGGGAGACATCCGGGTGCACCTCCAGCGGCTCGGCCACGATCTCGCCAACCCGCATCCGCGGGTTCAGGCTGGAGTACGGGTCCTGGAAGACGACCTGGACGTTCTGCCGCCACTTCCGCAGTTCGCGACCGCGCAGCTTGCTGACGTCCACACCGCCGTACTCGATGGAGCCGGCCGTCGGCTTCTCCAGCGCGGCCAGCAACCGGACCAGCGTGGACTTGCCGCAGCCGGACTCGCCGACGATGCCGAGCGATTCGCCCTTGCGCAGCGTCAGGTTCACGCCCTCGACCGCGCGGACCAGCGTCTTGGACCCGAAGCTGAGCGCCGGGCTGATGTCGTAGTGCTTCACCAGATCCGTTGCCACCAGCAACTCTTCGGCCATCAGACGGCCTCCTTCTCGGCCAGCGTCGTCCGGCGGATGCACGCGGCATCCCGGCCGGGCGCGACAGTCAGCAACGGCGGTACGTCGTGCGCGCACTCCTCGATCGCGAGCGGGCACCGCGGCCGGAACGCACAGCCGGACGGAATCGCCCGCAACGACGGCGGCGTACCGGGGATCGTCGGCAGCTCCTGCCCTTTGAGGTCGGCCGACGGCATCGAGCCGAGCAGCCCCTCGGTGTAGGGATGCACGGGATGATCGAGCGCCGCGGCCGTCGAGGCACGCTCGACGACATGACCGGCGTACATCACGACCACGTTGTCCGCGACGTCACTCACCACCCCGAGGTCGTGAGTGATCAGTACGACGCCCATGTCGCGCTCGGCCTGCAGTTCCGCGATGAGCTCGAGGATCTGCGCCTGCACGGTCACGTCGAGCGCGGTGGTCGGCTCGTCCGCGATCAGTACGTCGGGGTCGAGCGCGAGCGCCATCGCCAGCATCACGCGCTGCCGCATTCCGCCGGAGAACTCGTGCGGATAGTCGCGGGCCCGCTTCGCCGCGGCCGGAATCCGGACCTGGTCGAGCATCTCCGCGGCCCGCTTCAGCGCGTCCCGCTTCGAGAGTCCACGATGCACCCGGAAGCACTCGGCGATCTGCGTCCCCACCGACTGCACCGGGTTCAGCGCGGACAACGAGTCCTGGAACACCATCGTGATCCGGTCGCCGACGATCTTGCGCCGTTCCTTCGTCGTCATCGCGATCAGGTCGGCGCCGCGGTACTCCGCCGTACCGGAGACGATCCGGCCGGGCGGCATCTCCAGGATCCCGGTCAGGGCCTGCGTCGAGACGCTCTTGCCCGAGCCGGACTCGCCCAGGATCGCCAGCGTCTCCCCCGCCCGCACCTGCCACGAAACCCCGTCGACAGCGCGCACCGAACCCCGCGGCGTGTCGAACTCGACGGTCAGGTTGTCGACCTTGAGCAGTACTTCACCGGTGGCAGTCATCGAATCAGTTTCGGGTCGAGGGCGTCCCGGATCGAGTCGCCGATGATCATGAACGAGATCGTCATCGTGGAGATGAACAACGCCGGCCAGATGAACAGGTGCGGAGTGTCCCGGTACGACGCGGCCACGCCGAACTGCGATCCCCACGAGATCGACGGCGGCTGCAGCCCGACGCCCAGGAAGGTGAGTGCCGCCTCGAGCCCGACCATGCCGCCGATGCCGAGGGTGGTCATCGCGAGCAGTGGCGCCATCGCGTTCGGGAACACGTGTTTGCGCAGGATCCGGATCGGTGGGACACCGATCGAGCGGGCGGCCAGCACATATTCACGATTGCGGACCGAGAAGACCGTTGCCCGCATCAACCGCATGCCGCCAGGCCAGCCGATCAGCAGGATGACGCCGACGATGATCCAGATGCTGCGGTTCGGCACCGAGTTGAGGATCACGATCAGCACGACGAGACCAGGGATCGAGAACAGCACGTCGGCGGTCCGCGAGATGATCGCGTCGACGAAACCCGGGAAATAGCCGGCGAGCAGGCCGAACGTTCCAGCCAGCACGAAGACGCCGAAGCTCGCGCAGATACTCACGAGCACCGACGGGCGCGCGCCGTACACGACGTTGGCGAAGTAGTCGCAGCCCTGGATGTCGAAGCCGAACGGGTGCCCCGGACCGCGGCCCTGACGGCTCTTGCCCAGCTCGCAGAAGCGTGGGTCGGCCGAGGTGAACACCTTCGGCACGGCCGCCATCGCGAAGAACACGAGCAGCAGCAGGCTGCACAGCACGAACTGCGGTTTACGCAGCAACGCCCGCAGCAGCTCGCGGTTCGACAGCGTCCGCCCGTCGCCGAGCTCCTGGGCCTCGACGCTGACCACCGCTGTGACATCAGACATGACGCACCCTCGGATCCAGGATTCCGTAGAGGAGATCCACCAGCAGGTTGATCACGATGAACGAGAGGAAGGCCAGCGTCGACAGCAGCACCACGACCCCGCCCTCCTTCAGCTTGATCGCCTGGAACATGAACTGCCCCAGACCGGGCAGGTTGAAGATCGACTCGGTGATGATCGCGCCGCCGAACATGCCGGCCAGATCGAGCCCGATGAACGTGACCACCGGCAGCAGCGCGTTCGGCAGGATGTGCCGCCACAGCACCCGCTGCTCCCCCAGGCCCTTGGCCCGGGCGGTCTTCACGAAGTCGGCGTTCACCGTCTCCACGATCGACGTCCGCATCAGCCGCGCCAGCCCGGCGAACCCGAGCAGCCCGATCACCAGCGCCGGCAGCAGGTACGACGTGGGGAAGCCCTCCAGCACCCCGGAGACGGGGAACCACTTGAGCTGGACACCGAACAGGAACTGCGCGGCGAAGTACGCCACCAGCCCCGGGACGGCGAGTAGCACGAGCGTTGCCAGCAGCAACGACCTGTCGATCCACCCGTTCCGCTTGAACCCGGCGTAGATGCCGAACAGCAGCCCGAAGGTCCACTGGAACGCGTTCGCCAGCAGCGTGAGTTTCAGCGTCACCGGGATCCGCAGCCGGAGCTGGTCGGCGATGTCCGCGCCGGCGAACGTCGTACCGAAGTTGCCGGTCAGGATGTCCTTCATGCTCAGCAGGTACTGGACGATGAAGGGATCGTCGAGGTGGAACTGGGCCCGCTTGGCCGCCAGCACGGCGGCCGGGATCGGCTTGTCGCCGGCCAGTTCGCGCAGGGGGTCCCCGGGCATCGCGAAGACGAGCGCGAAGACCCCCAGCGTGACGATCACACCGATCGGAATCGCCGCGAGGATGCGGCGAGCGACGTACCGGATCACTTGAACGTGGCCCACAAGGCCGAGACGCCGACGTACTTCGACACCCGCGGCTCGATCTTGTCCGAGTGCAGGTAGGCGTTCGACTTGGTGAACAGCGGGATCAGCGGCATGTCCTCGAGCGCGATGTCCTCGGCCTGCTGGTACAGCGTGATCGCCTTCTCCGGGTCCGGCTCGGCGTCGCCCTTGGCCAGTACGGCGTCCAGCGCGGGGTTGTTGTAGCCGGAGAAGTTCGCGTCGCCGTTGGACTTGAACATCGGGGTCAGGTAGTCCTCGATCGACGGGTAGTCGTGACCCCAGCCGCTGAACCGCAGGCCGTCCAGCTTGCGGGTGTCGGCGAGCTGGGTGATCTCGGAACCGGCCTTACCGGTGTACTTGACCTCGAGGCCGAGGTTCTGCCGGATCATGTTGCCGATCGCCTCGGCGTTGATCTGGCCGGTGGCCGACGTCGTGCTGTAGTTGATGTTCACCGGACCGGAGAAGCCGCCGGCCTCGGCGAGCAGCTGCTTGGCCTTGGCCGGGTCGAAGTCGCAGTACTTGCAGGCGTCCGCACGGTAGCCGTCCATGTCCGGCGAGACCAGGGCCTTGGCCGGCTCGGACAGGCCGATCAGGTCGGCGAAGGCCTTCCGGTCGATCGCCATCGAGAACGCGTGCCGCAGCTTCGGGTTCTTGTAGCGCTGATCCCAGGCCGGCATCGTCAGGTAGTTCGCGCCGGAGCTGACGCTGGTCACCCACTTGTCCGGGGCGTCGTCCTTGAAGGTCTTCACCTTGGTCGACGGCACGTCGACGAAGTCGAGGTTGCCGGCCAGGAACTCGTTGTACGCCGTGTCCGCGTTCGGAATGAAGCGGTAGGTGATCGAGTCGGCCTCCGGCACCAGCGGGCCCTTGTAGCCGTCCCACTTGGCCAGCTTGATGTCGTCACCGGCATTCCAGTCGGCGGCCAGCTTGTACGGGCCGTTGCCGATCGGCTTGCGCTTGTAGGCGTCCGGGTTCTTGCGCACCTCCTCCGGCAGCGGCGCCAGGCCGAGGTACTGCAGGGTCAGCCCGAACTGCGAGAACGGCACCTTGAGCTTGACCGTGAAGGTCAGGTCGTCGACCTGCTTCAGGCCGCTCAGCGTCTTCACCGAGGTCGGCTTGGGCGTCGCGCCGTCCGGGGTCTCCGGGTTCAGCGCCTCGTAGCCCTCGACCTTGGAGAAGAAGCCGTTGTTCTTCCAGGCGTTCGAGCCCTGGGCGGTCAGGTTCCAGCTGTCGACATAGTCCTTGGCCGTCAGCGGCTGCCCGTTCTG
This sequence comes from Kribbella sp. NPDC005582, assembly GCF_040605415.1. Lineage (NCBI taxonomy): Bacteria > Bacillati > Actinomycetota > Actinomycetes > Propionibacteriales > Kribbellaceae > Kribbella > Kribbella sp. NPDC005582. Next base: position 31,999 of record NZ_JBEXCU010000006.1, on the reverse strand, counting down.
GAAGGTGTTGCCCGGGTGCAGCTTGATCGTCCAGGTCTGGCTGGTCTTGTCCGGCGTGACCGAGTCGGCCATCACGTTCAGCAGCTTGCCGCTGTTCGGATCGGTCGTCACCAGCGGCGCGAACATCGCCATCGCGATCTGGATCCCCGGGCTGCCGTTCTCGTTCAGCGGGTTGATGTACTCCAGCGGCTCGGCCGCGATCGCGATCACCTCGCTCTTGGCCCCACCTCCGGAGCCGCCGTCCCCACCCGACTTGCCACCACACGAGGCAAGCACCAGCGAGAGCCCGAGTGCCACCCCCACTACCCCAGCTAGACGTCGCACGGTCGAACCAACTTCCTCGGCAAAACGCCGTTCGGCGGGCGGAACATGCGCCATGCTCGCTGGTCGAAACTGCGCATGTCAACGTTGTCAGCCCACAAAACGCCCTTGGTAACGCAGGCGTTACCAAGGAAAGACCTCAGATGACCTGTCCGCCCACCCGCTCAACCGACCCACTTTAGTGGGGTTTCGGCCCGAAGTCATCAGATGTCAGCCCGAGATTCCTGACACGGCAGTATGTGCGCACAAACGCGCAGTCAGCCGGCCGTGGCGGGCGCCGGGTCACCCCTGCTGTGTTGCGAACAGCCGAGCGAACCGGGCGTCCACTTGAGCCATCAGTTGCCGGTACGTCCCCTGCTGGACAACCGCGCCGCCGTCGATGACGTAGATGCGCTCCATCTCGGTGAGGGTGGAGGCTCGGTGGGAGACGACGAGGGTGATCCGGGTGGCCTTGGTCCGGCGAAGCTCGGCGAAGATCTCGCGTTCGGCCTCGGCGTCGATCGCGGAGGTGGGTTCGTCGAGGATCCAGACACCGGCGCCGCGCAGGCGAATCCGGGCCAGGGCCAGCCGCTGCCACTGACCGCCGGAGATGCCGGTGCCGCCCCACTGCTGACCGAGGTGGGTGTCGAGCGGGAGATCGGCGGCGAAGGTACCGGCCAGCGCGGCGCGAACGGCGTCATCAGACACGTCGTGCGGTGAACCGAGGGCGACGGCATCGCGGAGCGTGAACTCGAAGCGGCCGAACTCCTGCACGAGCAGACCGAAGTGACCGAGCCGCTCGGCCTCGCTCAGCCGTGCCGCATCTTGCCCGTCGATCAGCACCTGACCGCGGTCGGGCTGCAGGGCGCCGACCAGCAGGTTCACGACGGTCGACTTGCCCGCTCCGTTGACGCCGACCAGCGCGACCAGTTCGCCGCGCCGGGCGCTGATGGTCGCGGCCCGCAACGCCGGCGTACGGGCTCCGGGGTAGGTGAAGCTGACGTTGTCGAGGGCAACAGACTCCACCGCCGGTACGACGGCCTGCGCGGCCGCAGGCGGCACACCACCCACAAACCCCCGGTACGTCGCCGCGCGGGGAGCCGCGGTCACGATGAGCCCGAACGCGTATCCACACAGGCGAATCGCGTTCAGCCCGGAGATCGTTCCGGCGACCGCGGCAGCAGCCGCTCCCCCACTGGCGCCGTCGACCACGAGCGCCACCAACGCACCGCCGAACAACACCACGGTCGCCAAGGCGGCGGCCAGTTCGAGCGACATCGCCGTACGGATCATCCGGTCGAGCACCCGGGTCGCGGCGGCGCGGTAGGTGATCGCGAGACTGGCGAACTTGGCGCCGGAGCCGAGGACGGCGAGCTCGGTGCCGGAGCGTTGCTGGAGCAGCTGTTCGGTCGCGTACGCCGCGCGCCGGTCATTGGCTGCGACCTCCGGCCAGCTCCGCGACTCCATCCGGGCGATCGCCGTGAACGCCAGCACCGTCGGCACCAGCGCGGCCAGCACGAGAACGCCCGACAGCGGATTGATCGACCCGATCGCGACGCAGAGGACGACCGCGGTCACCGCAGCGCCGAGCACCTGCACCGGCTGGTTCGCGACGGCACTCATCGGCTCGATCGAAGCCTGACTGGCTTCCAGGTCCGTGACCACCTCCGGATCCGCCAGCCGGCTCGGACTCAACCGAGCTGACGTGCGCAGCAATTCGGAGCGGTAGTGCAAGCGGAGCCGCAGCATCAGCCGCTGCCCGGCATCCCGAGCCATCGCACTCAGCGGATACATCGAGCCCACCACAGCAGTGAGCGCCAGCAGCAACCCCCAGGGCCGCTCCCCTGCGGTCAGCCGGTCGACCAGCTCACCAATCAGCACCACCTGAAGCCCGGGCAGCGCGGCCTGAGCCAGCACCAGCAATGAGCACAGGGTCAGCCAACCGGGTGCGACCCGGGCGGCGTCGGTCAGGGAGTCGCGGGCAGTACGGAACGCGTCGAGCATCGTGATCCTCGCAGAAGACAGGCCGGAGCCGCGCTGCGGAAACAGCGCGGGAACCGTCGGCCGTCAAGTGCTTGTGATCGCGTTCAGCGTGCGATCCAGTGGCAGATCACGTGTGACGTGCGCACGAGGCTACAACGTGAAGGCGTTCGTGTCTTCCTTGAAGGGGCCCATGACCGTGAGCGCCGGAGTGCCGGCGTAGAGCTCGGCGGCCAGGGCGGTGACGTCGTCGAGGGTGACGGCGTCGATGGAGTGCAGGATCTCGTCGACCGTGGGCAGTTCGCCGTAGACGAGTTCGGCTTTGGCGATCCGGGTCATCTTGGCGCCGGTGTCCTCGAGGCCCATCACGACGGAGCCACGCATCTGGCCCTTGCCACGGAGGAGCTCGTCGGGGGTGATGGTGCCGGAGGCAATCGACTCGAGCTCGGCGCGGACGACGTCCAGGACCTCGGGCGCCTTCTTGGGCAGGCAGCCGGCGTAGACGCCGACCATGCCGGAGTCGACGTACGCCGAACCGAAGGTGAAGACCGAGTAGGCCAGGCCGCGCTTCTCGCGGACCTCCTGGAACAGCCGGGACGACATGCCGCCGCCGACGATTCCGTTCAGCACGCCGGCGGCGTACCGGCGCGGGTCGTTGCGGACCAGACCCGGCAGACCGAAGACCATGTGCGCCTGCTCGACGTCGCGGTGGTGCACCTGCACTCCGCCGTACGTCGGGATGCGGCGACCGGAGGGGCGGCGCATCGGGGCCGGATCGGCCTCGGTGGTGACCCAGTGGCGCTCAAAAGCCTTGCGGACAAGGCGAACGACGTCGCTGTGCTCGACGTTGCCGGCGACCGAGACGACGATGTTCTCGGGCTTGTAGCGGCGGCGGTACCAGCCGACCACCTGCTGACGGGTCAGCGCGGCGACCGATTCCGGCGTACCGGTGATCGAGCGGCCGAGCGGGGAGGTGCCCCACAGTTGCTCGGCGAACAGGTCGTGGATGTGGTCCGACGTCTCGTCGGCGTGCATCGCGATCTCTTCGTCGATGACGTCGCGCTCACTCTCGACGTCCGTGCTCGTCAACGTGGCGGACGTGATCATGTCGCAGATGACGTCGACCGCGAGCGGCAGATCGGAGTCCAGCACCCGCGCGTAGTAGCAGGTGTACTCCTTGCCGGTGAACGCGTTCATCTCGCCGCCGACCGCGTCGATCTCGGCCGAGATCTCCAGCGCGTCGCGGCGCTCGGTGCCCTTGAACAACAGGTGCTCGAGGAAATGCGTCGCGCCGTTCAGCTGCTCCGGCTCGTCGCGCGAGCCGACGCCGACCCACACGCCGAAAGTGACCGAGCGGAAACCCGGTACGGACTGGGACAGCACACGAAGCCCGGAGGGCAGGACGGTCCGTTTGACCGGACCGCCCGCCTCCGGGCTCAGCAGAGTGCTGGTGATAGCTCTACTCACTCGGCGGAGTCAGCAACCTTCTCTTCAGCCTTGTCTTCACCCTCGACCACCGGGATCAGCGAGAGCTTGCCGCGGTCATCGATCTCAGCGATCTCGACCTGCAGCTTCTGGCCGACCGAGAGCACGTCCTCGACGGCCTCGACGCGCTTGCCACCGGCCAGGCCACGCAGCTTGCTGATGTGCAGCAGGCCGTCCTTGCCCGGGAGCAGGCTGATGAACGCACCGAAGTTGGTCGTCTTCACGACCGTGCCCAGGTAGCGCTCACCCTTCTCCGGCATCGTCGGGTTCGCGATCGCGTTGATCATCGCGCGCGCGGCGTCGGCCGACGGGCCGTCCGTCGCACCGATGTAGACGGTGCCGTCGTCCTCGATGGAGATGTCGGCGCCGGTCTCGTCGGTGATCTGGTTGATCATCTTGCCCTTCGGGCCGATGACCTCTCCGATCTTGTCCACAGGGACCTTGACCGAGATGACCCGCGGCGCGAACTCGCTCATCTCACCCGGCGCGTCGATGGCCTTGGCCATCACGTCCAGGATCGTCAGGCGGGCTTCCTTGGCCTGGGTCAGCGCACCGGCGAGCACGCTCGCCGGGATGCCGTCGAGCTTCGTGTCCAGCTGGAGAGCCGTGACGAAGTCCTTGGTACCGGCGACCTTGAAGTCCATGTCGCCGAACGCGTCCTCGGCGCCGAGGATGTCGGTCAGCGCGACGTACTCGGTCTTGCCCTTGACCTCACCGGAGATGAGGCCCATCGCGATACCGGCGACGGGGGCCTTCAGCGGCACACCGGCGTTCAGCAGCGACAGGGTCGAGGCGCAGACCGACCCCATCGAGGTGGAGCCGTTGGACCCGAGGGCCTCGGACACCTGACGCAGCGCGTACGGGAAGTCCTCGCGCGACGGCAGCACGGGCACCAGGGCCCGCTCGGCCAGCGCGCCGTGACCGATCTCGCGGCGCTTCGGCGAACCGACCCGGCCGGTCTCACCGGTCGAGTACGGCGGGAAGTTGTAGTTGTGCATGTAGCGCTTGCGCGTCTCCGGGGAGAGCGTGTCGAGCTGCTGCTCCATCCGGAGCATGTTCAGCGTGGTGACACCCATGATCTGGGTCTCGCCGCGCTCGAAGATCGCCGAACCGTGCACACGCGGCAGGACGCCGACCTGCGCCTTCAGCGGCCGGATGTCGGCCAGCCCGCGGCCGTCCATCCGGATCTTATCCTTGAGCACACGCTGCCGGACCAGCTTCTTGGTCAGCGAGCGGAACGCTGCGGACAGCTCCTTCTCACGACCCTCGAAGGACTCGGTCAGCTTCGCGAGCACCGCGCCCTTGACGGCCTCGATGGCGTCCTCGCGGTCGTGCTTGCCGGTGATCGCCAGCGCCTCGGTGAGCTCGTCGGTCGCGGCCTTCTCGACGGCGGCGAACGCGTCGTCCAGGTAGTCCGGGAAGACCGGGAACTCGCCGACCGGCTTGGACGCCTTGGCGGCCAGCTCGGACTGCGCGTCGACCAGGGTCTTGATGAAGCCCTTGGCGGCCTCCAGGCCCTCGGCGACGACCTCTTCGGTCGGCGCCGTCTTGCCGGCGGCGACGGCCTCGAAGGTGCCCGGGGTGGACTCGGCCTCGACCATCATGATCGCGACGTCACCGGAGTCGGTGACCCGGCCGGCGACCACCATGTCGAAGACGGCGTCCTCGAGCTCGGTGTGGGTCGGGAACGCGACCCACTGGTTGCCGATCAGCGCGACGCGGGTGGCGCCGATCGGGCCCGAGAACGGCAGCCCGGCGATCTGGGTGGACATCGACGCGGCGTTGATCGCGAGCACGTCGTACAGCTTGTCCGGGTTCAGCGCCAGGACCGTGATGACGACCTGGATCTCGTTGCGCAGGCCGGAGACGAACGACGGCCGCAGCGGGCGGTCGATCAGCCGGCAGGTCAGAATGGCCTCTTCCGAGGGCCGTCCCTCGCGACGGAAGAACGAGCCCGGGATGCGACCCGCGGCGTACATCCGCTCCTCGACGTCGACCGTCAGCGGGAAGAAGTCGAACTGGTCCTTGGGCTTCTTGCTGGCCGTGGTGGCCGAGAGCACCATCGTGTCGCCGTCGAGGTAGGCGGCGGCGGAGCCGGCGGCCTGCTGGGCCAGACGGCCCGTCTCGAAGCGGATGGTGCGGGTACCGAAACTGCCGTTGTCGACAACGGCCTCAGAAAACTGTGCGCCGTCCATCGGCGCGTTGGTGGATCCCGACACGGGATACCCCTCTCTCCTACACAGTGTTGACGACTGCGAGGCGCGAGCTTCCGGGGTGCCGGTCTTCGATCGAGGCCCGCGGATCCGATGATCCGAAGGTCACTACCGAGGACCGGGTCCTCCCGCTACGCGCTTCGCGTCGCCTCGTTACGTCTGTATTCAGTTGTCCCACGCCCGCGACATCATGCGCTGGGCATGGATACGCGAGGAGCGGCCACCCAACCTCGGCGGCCGCTCCTCACGACGTCATCGGCGAAGGCCGAGCCGCTCGATCAGGGACCGGTAGCGGTTGATGTCCTTCTTCGCCAGGTAGTTCAGCAGCCGGCGGCGCTGGCCGACGAGCAGCAGCAGGCCACGACGGCTGTGGTGGTCGTGCTTGTGCTCCTTCAGGTGCTCCGTCAGGTGCGAAATGCGGTGCGTCAGCAGCGCAACCTGGACCTCGGGGGAGCCGGTGTCACCCTCGGTCAGGGCGTACTCACCCATGATCTTCTTCTTCGTGGCAGCATCAACAGATGACACGGAGTTCCTCTCGATTTCCGTTGCGCGGCGCACCGGGGCTTCGTCACCCGAGCACTCTCGATCCGCGGCCGTCAGACGGCAGCGCCCAGAGTATCAGTCCGTGGACGCGTCACCCTAATTCTGTGTAAGAGTGCGGCGCGCCCCGTCGACATCGGCCTTCATCTGGACCAGCAGGTCGTCGATGGTCTCGAACCGGATCTGGCTGCCCCGGAGCCGGGCCACGAAGTCGATCGCGATCCGGGCGCCGTACAGCTCCAGGTCGTCGCGATCCAGCACGTACGACTCCACCCGGCGGTCGACCCCGTCGAAGGTCGGGTTGCTGCCGACACTGATCGCGGCCGGCATCGGCTCGCCGTACGACGGACCTCCCGCGGCCGGGGTCAGCACAGTCAGCCACCCGGCGTACACGCCGTCCAGCGGTACGGCGGCGATCGGGTCGGCCGGGATGTTCGCCGTCGGGTAGCCGAGCTCGCGCCCACGCTTGTCGCCCTCGATGACGACCCCGGTGACGCGCAGCGGCCGTCCGAGCGCCTCGGCGGCGGCCTCCACGTCGCCTTCGGCCAGCCGCTGCCGCACGTACGTCGACGACCACGGCTGAGCGTAGCCGGCCAGGCTCAGGCCCTCGACCTGGAACCCGTACGTCGCTCCCGCCGCGACCAGCGTGTCCACGTGCCCGGCGGCGCGGTGGCCGAACCGGAAGTTCTCCCCCACGACGACCGCCTTGGCGTGCAGCGTGCCGACCAGGACGCGCTCGATGAACTCGTCCGGCGACCAGCCCGCCACGTCCTTGTCGAACGGCAGGATCAGCACCGCGTCGGCGCCGTGCTCGATGAGCAGCTCTGCCCGTTGACCGGGCTCACTCAGCATCAGCGGCGCACTGTCGGGCCGCAGCACCCGCATCGGGTGCGGGTCGAAGGTGAGCGCGACCACCGGCAGCCCACCCAGCTCGGCCGCCCGCGTCCGGGCGTGCGCGAGCACCTCCTGGTGTCCGCGGTGCACTCCGTCGAAGTTGCCGATGGTGACGACCGACGGGCCGAAATCAGCGCCCACCTCGTCCAAACCGTGCCAGACCTGCATAAGAGCAGGATTCCATGTCGCTCACCGCGTCGGAGAGGCAGGTCGGCTGTCACCCCTTGTAATCGGACGGTGACCCAACTTAGGGTAGGCCCGCATCGCCGAACCTTGGGGAGGTCCAGTGAAGTTCCACCGTGCGATCGCGGCGGTCACCGGGTTGCTGATGACGACGGCGCTGACCGTCGCCGCGGCGGCTCCGGCCGATGCCGTCTCGTCGCCCTACCGCGAGTACGTCGCACTCGGGGACTCCTACACCTCGGCGCCGTTCGTGCCGATCCCGGACCTGCTGTCGCTCGGCTGCGCCCGCTCGTACAGCAACTACCCGAAGATGGTGGCCGCCGCGTTCGGCGTCTTCAACTTCCGGGACGTCAGCTGCGGCGGCGCGGACACCACCAACATGCTGAACCCGCAGAGCACGGTCCTCGGGACGGCACGGCCGCAGTTCGACGCGCTGACCCCGACCACCGACCTCGTCACGGTCGGCATCGGCGGCAACGACTTCGGCGTCTTCGGTTCGATCGTTGGTACCTGCCCGGGGCTCCGCGCCTCGGATCCGGTCGGCGCACCGTGCAAGGCGCATTTCACCGTCGACGGCGTGGACACGCTCAAGGCCAAGATCGCGCAGACCCAGACCCGGATCGCGACCGTTGTCCAGGGCATCAAACAACGGTCGCCGCAGGCAACGATCGTGCTGGTCGGCTATCCGAAGATCGCGCCCGAGCACGGCACCTGCCCGGACATCCTGCCGTTCGCCGACGGCGACTACGCCTACCTGTACTCGATCGAGCAGGCGCTCAACGCCGCCGTGTCGAACGCGGCCGCCGCGACCGGAGCGACGTACGTCGACACCTTCGGGCCGTCGACGGGGCACGACGCCTGCGCGCCGGACGGCCAGGCGTGGATCCAGGGCAAGGATCTGAACCTGCTCCGCGCGGCCAACTACCACCCGCGCTTCGAAGGTCAGGCCGGAGTCGCGTCGCTGACCGTCAAGAAGCTGACCGGCAAGCCGGCCACTGTCACCGCGTCCGAGCAGGCCGCCTGGGCCGCCAAGGGCCGGCAGCTGACCAAGCAAGCCGCAACCTCCCCGGCCGTGAAGGCCGCCAGAGACCGCGTACGGACCAGCGCGCAACGCTGACCCTTTCCAATCCGTACGCGACCCCGGGTCGGGCCACCTCACGCGTGGCCCGGCCCGGTGGTGTTTTACGGCAGGCGTGCCGTCAAGTCCGTGAGCGCCTGGCCGAGCGGCAGGTTGATCCGGTGCACCGCATACGGGTCGCCACGGGTGATGCCCTGATTGACGATCACGACCGGCGTACCGGCCTTGGCGGCGTGCCGGACGAAGCGGAAGCCGGACATGACGGTCAGGGACGACCCCAGCACCAGTACGGCGTCCGCCGCGTCGACGAGGCGGTAGCAGCGCTGGACGCGCGGCTTGGGCACGTTCTCGCCGAAGAACACGACGTCGGGCTTGAGCACTCCCCCGCAGACCGTGCACGGGACGACTGTGAAGTGCCGCACGACCTCGTCGGGCAGGTCGACGTCGCCGTCCGGGTTGATCCGGGTCGCCTCGGCCTCGAAGTCGGTGTTGGCCGCGCGGAGTCTCGCGTCGAGGGCTTCGCGGGCGGACGTCGTACCGCAGTTCAGGCAGATGACGCGGTCGAGGTTGCCGTGCAGCTCGATGACGTCCTTGGTCCCGGCGGCGGTGTGCAGGCCGTCGACGTTCTGCGTGATGACGCCGGACAGGTAGCCGCGGGCCTGCAGTGCGGCGACGGCTCGGTGGCCTTCGTTGGGATGGGCGCGAGCGATCGTCCGCCAGCCGAGGTGGCTGCGCGCCCAGTAGCGCTGCCGACCGGCCTCGCTGGTCGCGAAGTCGTCGTACGTCATTGGGGTGTGCGTGCGCAGGCTGCCAGTCTCGCCGCGGTAGTCCGGGATGCCGGACTCCGTCGACAGGCCGGCGCCGCTGAGCACCACGACGTTTCCGGCCGCGACGATCTCGGCGAGCGGCTCGGTGTCCGTCGTACCGGGCTCGAGCGCGAGGACATCGGGGCCGGGAGCCCACTGCAAGGTCGGACGGGAACGCACGTCTCTAGAGTACTTACCGGCGCACGCCGAGGGTGGCGATCAGGTCCTCGTGCAGCTCGAACCACACTCGGTGGCGCTCCTCGACATCTTTGGCTGCCGCATAGCGGGTGTCGTAGCCGTGAAAGCGATCCAGCACGGCGGTCAGCCGGGCTGTCAGCGGAGTGAGCGCCTGGCCGATCGCTGCGAGCTCGTCGAGCACGCTCTGGTCCCAGACGGGATCGGTGTGGTCGTTGAACGCCAAGGGGTCGTTTTCGGTGGGCCTGAGCTGCCAGTTGGTGCAGGCGGCCTGTAGACGGCCATTGAGCGGCAGGAACTCGTCGTACGTCGCTTGGACGGTCGCCCGGTGCGGTCCGAGCTCAGCCGCGAGCCTGCGTTCGTTCTCGGCCCGGCCGGCGTCAGTGAGCGACCAACCGCCCAGACCGGCGAATTCACTCCAGCTGATCCAGCCATAGGCCTGGTAGTCGAGCAGGAGCTCCTTCACCACCGCTGCATCGAGGCCGAACCGCTCTGCGATCGCATCGTCATCGCCCACGCCGAGTAGGCGCACTGCATGCAGAACGAGCACCTCCGTCATGGCTGGTCCTGGCGAGCCGTGAGGCGATCGAGCCGTTGCTGACAGGCCTGGGGTGAGTTGAGCCCGAGCGCGCGAGCCATCTCCGCCCAGGTGATGCCGAGACCGCGCGCAGCGAACATCAGACCGGTCTCCAGCTGATCGACTTCCGCTCGCGCCGCCGGCAGCAACTGCAGCGCGGCGATCGCAGCCTCGCGGTCGTCGGTGTTCGAGGCCAGGAACAGCTGGATCAGGTCGACCGCGGTCGGCGGGACCGGCGCGGGCTGCCAGGGACGGCGGTCGAGGTCGCCGAGCTTCAGCAGCTCCTGCCGGGCGTCCGCCTCGCGCTGCGCCTGGGCGTGGTCGTCGTTGCGTTGCATGCTCGAACAGTGGATCATCAACAAAAAGTTGTCAACAAAACATTGAAAGGAGCTTCGTGATCGATCTCTCCGCGGCTGGTCCGGACGCGGGCCCGAAGGCAGCCACGCTCGGCCGGCTGCTGCGCGCCGGCTTCCCGGTTCCGCCCGGTTTCGTCCTTCCGCCCGGCGCCGAGCTTCCGCAGGTCGAGGACCGCCTGTACGCCGTTCGCTCGTCCGCGTCGACCGAGGACACGGCGACCGAGTCGGCCGCCGGTGTGTACGACTCGTTCCTGGGCGTGCGTCGGGCCGAACTGCCGGACCGGGTCGCCGCGACCAGGGCTTCGCTGTGGTCAGCACGGGCGGCGGCGTACCGGCATACTGGGGCAGAGATGGCGGTGATCGTGCAGCAGCACATCGACGCGGACGTCTCCGGCGTGCTGTTCACCGGCTCACCAACCGTCGTGGAAGCGTCCTGGGGTCTCGGCGAGAGCGTGGTGGGCGGTCGCGTCACGCCCGACTCGTTCACCATCGTCGACGGCCGGATCACCAAGCGACTGGGCGATAAAACCACCCGAGTCGACCGCACGGCCACGACCGCGGTCTCCCCCACCGACCAAGCCCGCTACTGCCTCACCGACAGCCAACTGCGCCGACTCTGGCAACTAGGCCAGGCAGTCGAACAGCACCTGGGCGCGCCGCAAGACATCGAGTTCGCCTTCGAGGGAGACCATCTCTGGCTCCTCCAGGCGCGCCCGATCACCATCCCCCTGCAAGGCATCGCCGGCAGCCCCGGCACCGCCACCGGCCCCGCTCGCCCCGTCCACTCCCCTGCGGACTTCCCCCGCGTCCGCCCCGGCGACATCCTGATCTGCCGCTACACCGACCCGGCCTGGACGCCGCTCTTCCGCGTCATCGCCGGCATCGTCACCGAAACCGGCGGCCGCCTCTCCCACGCCGCCATCGTCGCCCGCGAACACCGCATCCCCGCCATCCTCGGCGTACCGAACGCCCTCAACATCCCCGAAAACACACCCCTAACCCTCAACACCACCACCGCAACCATCACCCGCCACCCCCCACCTTGAGCACCCCTCAACCACAAATCGCACCTCGCAACGACCGAACGGTGCTCAAGGTCGCGCAGACGACACCTTGAGCACCCCTCAACCACGCAATGCGCGGGGGAATGGTCGAACCGCGCCCAACGTCACCATCACCGCACCTTGAGCACCCACCAACCACGAATCGCACCTCGCAACGACCGAACCGTGCTCAAGGTCGCGCGACGGATCCACCTTGGGCGCGCATCAACCACCGGAGGTGTGTGGAAGTGGCTGAGCGGTGCTCAAAGTGGTGAGAACGCGAGCGGCGTGAGGTGCGGAGGGAGCCCGGGGTGATCGGCGGGTGGGGCTCCCGTCGGTGGCTGTGGTGCCTTCGACCCCCGGCGCGCTAGCCGACGAAGACCGCCGTTGGCTTGGCCAGCGGGCCATGCGGTTCGTACAACGCGAGGAAGGTGCCGGTCGGGTCGAACATGGCCGTCTGTCCGGCCGGGAGGTTCAGGCCGGGGATGGGCCGGCCGGTACGGATGGCGGCGGCTTGTTCGGGGTCGGCGTCGTACCGGGGGAAGGTGCCGGCGGCAACGTCTGCGATCGGCAGCCAGACGAAGTCCTCGGCGAGCTCCTCGAGAGTGTGCGCGACCTTCAGGTCGAAGGCCCCGACCCTGGTACGGCGAAGTGCGGTCAGATGACCGCCGACGCCGAGATCGGCGCCGAGATCGCGAGCCAGGGCACGGATGTAGGTGCCACTGGAGCAGTCGACGGAGATGTCGAGATCGATCCAGGTCTCGCCGACGCGGATATCGACGATGTCGTAGCGCGACACCGTGACCGTGCGGGCCTTGAGCGTGACCTCTTCGCCGGCGCGGACCCGCTCGTACGCGCGCTTGCCGTCGACCTTGATCGCGGAGACGGCCGACGGGATCTGCGAGATCTCACCCGTGTACGCCGAAGCCGCGGTCCTGATCGCTTCCTCGGTGACGCCGTCCACCGGCGCGGTCGAGACCACCGTGCCCTCGGCGTCGTCGGTGGTGGTCACCGCGCCGAGGCGGATCGTGGCGTCGTACGACTTGTCGGCCAGCTGCAGATGACCGAGCAGCCTGGTCGCGCGGTTGAGACCCGCGACCAGGACGCCCGTCGCCATCGGGTCCAGCGTGCCGGCATGGCCCACCTTGCGGGTGCCTGCCAGCCGCCGGACCTTCGCGACGACCGTGTGCGAGGTCATCCCCGCGGGTTTGTCGATCACGACGATGCCGTCCGAGGACGGCGTGAAGCCGGGCACTAGTCCTGCTCGTCCTCGGCGTCGTGGGGCTTCTTGTACGGGTCGGCGTCACCGGCCGGCTTGGCGCCGGCGGCGGCCTTGGCCACCTCGGCGTCGGCCTGCCGGGCCTTCTCGAGGAGCTCCTCGATCTGACCGGCCGTCTCCGGGATCGCGTCCAGGTAGAACGCGAGGCTCGGTGCGCGGCGCAGCCCGAGGGCCTTGCCGACCTCGCTCCGGATCAGCCCGCGGGCCGACTCCAGCGCCGCGGCCGTGGAGGCACGGTCCTGCTCGTCCCCGTACACCGTGTAGAAGACGCTCGCCTCGCCCAGATCGGCGGTCAGCTTCGCGTCCGTCACGGTGATGAAGCCCAGCCGCGGATCCTTGACCCGGCGCTCCAGCAACTCGGCGACGAGCACCTGGATCCGGTCGGCCAACTGCTTGGCCCTTGCTTCGCCCATCAGGGCTCACTCCCTCATTCATGAAGAACGTCCGGAGAGACGTTGACCGTCTCTCCGGACGCTACTCCTCGACGGCCCTCAGCGGGCCGTCACCTGGATCAGCTGCGCGGCTTCTCGCGGAGCTCGAAGGACTCGACGATGTCGCCGATCTTGATGTCGTTGAAGTTGTTGACGGTCAGACCGCACTCGAAGCCCTCGCGGACCTCGGACGCGTCGTCCTTGAACCTCTTCAGCGACGACAGCTCGCCGTTCTCGACGATCACCGCACCGTCGCGGATCACCCGAACCTTGGCGTTGCGCCGGATCAGGCCGCTGGTGACCCAGCAACCCGCGATGTTGCCCACCTTGGAGGAGCGGAAGATCTCGCGGATCTCCGCCTGGCCGAGGACGGCCTCCTCGTAGATCGGCTTCAGCATGCCCTTCAGGGCCGCCTCGATGTCGTCGATCGCGGAGTAGATCACCGAGTAGTACCGGATGTCGACACCCTCGCGCTCGGCCACGTCGCCGGCCTTGCCCGCCGGCCGGACGTTGAAGCCGATGATGACGGCGTTCGAGGCCATGGCCAGGTTGACATCGTTCTCGTTGATCGCACCGACGCCGCGGTCGATGACGCGCAGGTTGACCTCGTCGTCGATCTCGATCCGGACCAGGGCGTCTTCCAGCGCCTCGACCGAACCCGACACGTCGCCCTTCAGGATGAGCAGCAGTTCCTGCGTCTCGCCCTTCTCCATCGAGGCCATGAAGTCCTCGAGGGTCCGGCGGGCACGACGCTTGGCGTTCGCCGCCGCACGAGCCCGGGCTTCCCGCTTCTCAGCGATCTGCCGGGCCATCCGGTCGTCGTCCACCACCAGGAACTTGTCGCCCGCACCCGGTACGGCGGTCAGACCGAGCACCAGCACCGGACGCGACGGGGTCGCCTCCTGCACCGGGTCGCCGTGCTCGTCGAGCATGGCCCGGACCCGGCCGTACGCCGGTCCCGCGACCATCGAGTCGCCGACCCGGAGCGTTCCGCGCTGCACCAGCACGGTCGCCACCGGACCACGGCCCTTGTCGAGGTTGGCCTCGATCGCGATGCCCTGGGCCGGCATGTTCGGGTTGGCCCGCAGGTCCAGCGCCGCGTCCGCGGTCAGGATGACACCCTCGAGCAGCCCGTCGATGTTGATCCGGGACTTCGCCGAGACGTCGACGAACATCGTGTCGCCGCCGTACTCCTCGGGCACCAGGCCGTACTCGGTCAGCTGACCGCGCACCTTGGCCGGGTCCGCGCTCGGGACGTCGATCTTGTTGACCGCGACCACGATCGGGACACCCGCCGCGCGAGCGTGGTTCAGGGCCTCGATCGTCTGCGGCATCACGCCGTCGTCGGCCGCGACCACCAGGATGACGATGTCGGTGGCCTGCGCACCACGAGCACGCATGGCGGTGAACGCCTCGTGACCCGGGGTGTCGACGAAGGTGATGGCGCGCTCTTCGCCGTCGACCGTGGTGGTCACCTGGTAGGCACCGATGTGCTGGGTGATGCCACCGGCTTCCTTGGCGACGACGTTCGCCGACCGGACCGCGTCCAGCAGCTTCGTCTTACCGTGGTCGACGTGACCCATGACGGTGACGACCGGCGGCCGCTTGACCAGCTCGGCCTCGCCGCCCTCGTCGGAGCCGAAGTCGATGTCGAACGACTGCAGCAGCTCGCGGTCCTCGTCCTCGGGGGACACGACCTGGATGTCGTAGTTCAACTCGGTGCCCAGCAGCTGCAGGACCTCTTCGTTGACCGACTGGGTCGCGGTGACCATCTCACCGAGGTGGAACAGCACCTGGACCAGCGACGCCGGGTCGACGCCGACCTTCTCGGCGAAGTCCGTCAGGGACGCGCCACGGGCCAGCTTCACGACCTCGCCGTCACCGTGCCGAACGCGCACGCCGCCGACCGCGGGGGCCTGCATGTTGTCGAACTCTTGACGCTTCGCACGCTTCGACTTGCGGCCACGACGCGCCGGACCGCCCGGACGCCCGAAGGCACCCTGCGTTCCGCCACGACCCCGGTTGCCCGGGCCGGGACGGCCACCGCCACCACCGGGAGGGCCGCTCGGGCCGCCGCCGGGACGGAAACCGCCGCCACCACCGCCACCCGGACGCTGACCGGCACCGGGTCCACCCGGACCGCCGCCACCCGGACGACCACGACCACCGGCGCCACCACCGCCGCCGCCCCCACCGGGGCCGGACGGACGACCGGTGAACGTACCGGCCGAGGACTTCGGCATCATCGCCGGGTTCGGGCGCGGAGCACCCGGTACGCCGCCCGGACGCGGCGGACGGTCGCCACCACCACGACGGTCGTCACGACCGCCGTCGCGAGCGGCCGGCGGACGCGGAGCCATCCCAGCCGGGCTGGGTGCACCCGGACCGGCCTGGCCGCCACCCTGGCCACCAGGGCCGGGACGTGCGCCACCGCGCTGCATGCCTTGCGTGGAGCTGAACGGGTTGTTGCCCGGACGCGGTGCACCCGGACGCGGGGCACCACCCTGGCCACCCGGACGCTGGTTGCCGCCCGGACGGGGCGCACCCGGACGCGGCGCAGCGCCGGCACCTGGGCCACCCGGACGCGGAGCCGAACCCGGACGGGGCGCAGCGCCCTGACCGGAGCTCTGACCACCCGGACGCGGGCCCGGACGGTCGGCACCCGGCCGCGGTGCGGACGGAGCCGCCGGAGCGGACTGCTGGGTGGCCTCGGGGGCCGGAGCCGCCTTGGCCGCCGGAGCCTCGAAGGACGGTGTGGCCGCGGGGGCCTCGACCTTCGCGGCGGGAGCCTCGACCGGCGCTGCCGGAGCAGCGGCCGGAGCCTCGACCGGTGCGGCCGGGGTCTCGGCACGCGGACCAGGCTTCGGGCCCGGGCGCGGGCCCGGCTTGATGCCTGGGGTCGCTGCCTTGGCGGCCGGAGCCACCGGTGCGGCCTCGGCCGCGGGGGCCTGCGCCACCGGAGCCGGAGCGCTCTCGGCGACCGGCGCCGGACGCTCGGCCGGAGCCGCAGGGGCAGCCGGCTCGGACTGTTGTGCCGGCTCGGCGGCGACCGGAGCGGTCGCCTGCGGCGCGGCAGACGTACTCGCGGCGGCCTTCTTGGCCGCGCGCTTCTTCGGCGGGTTCTTCTCGAACTCTTCCGCCAACCGCCGGACAACCGGCGCCTCGATGGTCGAGGATGCCGATCGAACGAACTCACCCATGTCGTTCAGCCTGGTCAGAACGACCTTGCTGGTAACTCCGAGCTCTTTCGCGAGCTCGTAGACTCGGACCTTTGCCACTACTCTCCCTCTGGTCCGAGCCTGGGGCCGCGGACCGTTAGTTGACGTACATGCTCATCGCATTGCACTCATCGGTAGACACTCATCGAGTGGTCATGAGTCGATGACCCGCCTTCATGTCGGTCACGGCGGTCCGGTCGGACCGCCCTGTGTACAACTTGATTATTGCTCTTTACCGATCTGCTCGCGCAGGCCGGTGGTCTCCAGCGGTCCCGGAACCTTGAAGGCCCGCGGGAACGCCTTGCGCCGGACGGCGAGCTCGAAACACTCGATCGTGGGGTGCAGATGCGCCCCACGGCCAGGTGCCCGACGCCCGGGATCCGGGAGGACAAGTCCTCCGGACACCGTCATCCGCAGCAGGTCGGCCGGGCTGGATCGTTTCCGGCACCCGATACAGGTGCGCTCCCGGACCTTGTCAGGGCGCGCGTCTGCAGTTTCTGTCACAGTTCCTCGGGGTGTGGTGACGACTCAGTCGACCGACCGAGAGATCAGTCTACCTTCTTGTCCTCACCAGTCACATCGGTATCCGGCCGGATGTCGATCCGCCAGCCCGTCAGCCGGGCCGCGAGCCGCGCGTTCTGGCCCTCTTTACCGATCGCGAGGGACAACTGGTAGTCCGGTACGACGACGCGCGCGGCGCGGGCCGCGGCATCGACTACCTCGACAGAAGTAACCTGCGCCGGCGACAGCGCATTCCCGACGAAGGTCGCCGGATCGTCGCTGTGGTCGATGATGTCGATCTTCTCACCGTGCAGCTCGTGCATGATGTTGCGCACGCGCTGGCCCATCGGGCCGATGCAGGCGCCCTTGCCGTTCACCGACGGGTTCAGCGTCCGGACCGCGATCTTGGTCCGGTGCCCCGCCTCGCGGGCGATCGCGGTGATCTCGACGGTGCCGTCGGCGACCTCCGGGACCTCCAGCGCGAACAGCTTCTTGACCAGGTTCGGGTGCGTCCGGCTGACCGTGATCTGCGGGCCCTTGAAGCCCTTGCGGACCCCGACCACGTAGACCCGCAGCCGCGAACCGTGCTCGTACTTCTCCCCCGGGACCTGCTCCGGCGCCGGCAGCACGGCCTCGATCTTGCCGAGGTCGACCATCACCGAGCGCGGGTCGCGGCCCTGCTGGACGACACCGGAGACGATGTCGCCCTCCTTGCCGGAGAACTCGCCGTACCGGACGTCGTCCTCGGCGTCGCGCAGCCGCTGCAGGATGATCTGCTTGGCCGTGGTCGCCGCGATCCGGCCGAAGTCGGCCGGCGTGTCGTCGTACTCGCGGATCAGGGTGCCGTCCTCGTCGAACTCCCGGGCCAGCACACTGACGTGCCCGGTCTTGCGGTCCAGCTCGGCGCGCGCGTGCTGGTGCGCGCCCTCGGTGCGGTGGTAGGCCACCAGCAGCGCCGCCTCGATCGCCTCGGCCACGATCTCCAGGGAGATGTCCTTCTCCCGTTCGAGTGACCGCAGGACGGCCATGTCGATGTCCATGTCAGTTCTCCTCCACCGTGCCGTCGGCAGGTGTTTCTTCGTCGTCGCCGGCAACCCGGTTGAACTCGATCTGGATCTTGGCCTTCTCGACGTCGGCGTAGGCCACCGCCTCGAGCTTGCCGTCGACATCCAGTTCGGCCGCCTCGTCGGAGGCGGTCTTGATGCGGCCGGTCAGCTTCTTGCCGCTGGTCAGCGTGACCGCGACCAGCCGGCTGATGTTGCGGCGCCAGTGCCGCGGCAGCGTGAGCGGCCGGTCGACGCCGGGGCTGGAGACCTCCAGCGTGTAGGCGCCCTCGCCCATGATGTCGTCTTCGTCCAGCGCCTTGGAGATGGCGCGGGTGACATCGGCGATGTCGTCGAGGTTGATCCCGCCGTCGCGGTCGACCAGCACCCGCAGCAACCGGCGCTTGCCGGCCGGGGCGAGGTCGACGGCCTCCAGGTCGCAGCCGAACTGCGCGACGATCTTCTGGAGGAAGTTCTCGAGGCTCGTGGTGTCCGTGTGGTCAGTCCTTCGGCTCACAGGTAGACCTGCCTCTCTGCAGTTGTTCGCCCGTCCCGCCACTCGGCAGACCGGCCGAGGGCAGTAGCCCACCTTATCCGGCCGCGAGCAGTGCTCAGGTCACCGGCTCGTCTCAGCGCGATCAACGACCTGTCACCGGGTAAGGTTCCGGGGTGCCGAACGAACCCCTCCGACTCTCGCGCCGCGTCGCGCTCCTCACTTCGGGGGCGCTGCTGCTGGCCGGATGCAAGGACGACCAGGCCGGTGGGCCGGGAGCCGTCGACCCCGGGTCCGGCAAGACCAAGTCGCAGGACGCACCGACTGTCGACCCGGCGGTCGTGGCGGCGTTGAGCACCGCGGCCGGGCTGGTGAGTTCACTGACCACCCAGTACGCCGCTGTCGGCGCCAAGTTCCCGGCCCTGAAGCCCAAGCTGGCGGCTGCGGCGAAGTTCCACGCAGGTCACCTCGCCAAGCTCCAGGAGACGGCCGGAGTGACCGCGCCGAAGGCCGCCAAGCCTTCCGCCGTGCCGGCCAACTCAGCCGCCGCCCTGACAGCCCTCGCCACCCAGGAGAAGGCCGCTTCGGTCGCCCACGCTGCGGCTGCCGCCAAGATCTCTGGCCCGCCGGCCCGGCTGCTCGCAATGATCGCCGCCTCCGAGGTCCAGCTCGGTTCCACGCTTGCCCCGGCCCGAAAGGCGGCCTCCTCATGACCGAGCTGGAAGCACTGCAGGCCGCGCTGGCCGGCGAGCACGCAGCCCTGTACGGCGTCGGCGTGGCCGGCGGGAAGCTCAGTGGCGCCAAATTCAAGGCCGCGACCGACACCTTCGAACGGCACCGCGACACCCGCGACAAGCTCAGCGACCTGATCGCGGCCGCCGGCGAGACCCCGGTCGCCGCGGAACCGGCGTACGACCTGCCGCAGCCGGTCACCAACGCGGTCAGCGCGGGCGCGCTGATCCTCGGCATCGAGCGCCGGCTGGCCGCTGTCTACGGCGATCTGATCGAGGCGGCCGAGAAGCCGGCCGTTCGCCTGCTCGCCGTCGACGAGCTGCTCGCCACCGCCGGCGCCCAGGTGACCTGGGGCGGCGCCCCGGTGGCATTGCCCGGCGCCGTCTAGATCCGCTCCGTGATCAGGCAGACACGGTCCGCCGCTAAATAACGGCGACAACGAAGGAATTCCGGCGGAGTTACGCTTCGACCGGAAATTCGTAGCGTATTCCCCTTTACTCGCAGCGCGACTTTACCTATATTTTCGGCCACGGAGACTGGGGGGTCACCGGGTTCCACGACGACCGCGTTGGTGGCGCAGGTCGCAACGTTTTCGGCACGTTTCAGTGCCTTGTTCCGTGTTTCCTTTTCAACTTCTTCGGTCACGCTCGCGGCGTGATCATGGAGGGTGGCGAAGCATGCGTACTTTCGACCTGAATACTGGTGAAGACCAGTTTGTCAAAGATTTGCGAGTGGTCCGCTGGGAACAGTACGGCCTGACGCGCGAGGTGCCGTTCCAGGCGATGTGGTACTCCGTTCCACCCGGTTCGGAGAGCCCGCTCGACCAGCATCCTGAGCTCGAGCTCTCGCTCGTCGTGGCCGGTACGGCGCATGTGCTGACCGGCGGCACGACGTACGAAATCCAGCAGGGCAACGCGTTTCTGCTCCTCAGCACCGAGCAGCACGTCGTACAGAACCGGTCGGACTCGGTCGAGCTGACCGTGTTCAGCGCCTATTGGATGCCCATCGATGAGTGAGATCAAGGTCTTCACGTTCCCGCAGCCGACCGTCAACGGGCCGCTGCACGTCGGCCACCTGTCCGGCCCGTACCTGGCCTCCGACATCGCGGCCCGTGCGGCCCGCGCCCGAGGCGAACAGGTCCTGGTCACCAGCGGCCTCGACGTTCATCAGAACTACGTCCTCACCAGAGCCGAGAACGAGGGCCTGAACCCGCACGCGATGACCGCCGCCTTCCGCGACGACATCCTCGAAACCTACGACCGGGCCCGGATCGGCTACGACCGGTTCACCGACCCGCTCGGCGACGGCCATCCGCCGGTGATCCGGCAGTTGATGGACCACTTGGTCAGCTCCGGCGCAGCGCCGATGCGCGAAATCACCTTGTACGCCTGCAACGACTGCGACCGGACCTTGCACGAGTCCTATCTCACTGGTCTCTGCGGCGAGTGCAAGGAGCCCGCGGCCGGCGGCGCCTGCGAGGTGTGCGGCACCTTCACCCGGGTCGAGACGATGATCGATCCGGTCTGCGGGCGCTGTGGCGGTGAGCCGCGACCGTTCCAGGCCACGGTCCCTGTCCTGCGCATGGAGGACCATCGCGCCGCGCTGGTCGAGACGTGGCTCCGGGCGCAGCTGCCCCCGGCCGTCCGCGAGCTCGTCGAGCGCGTCCTGCGGAACGGCCTGCCGGAGATCCCGCTCGCCTTCCCGACGAACTGGGGCATCGAGGGCGACGGACCGCTGACGGGCCTGCGGATCTGCCCGTACACCGAGGTAGCACTGACCGATCTCTACGGCATCGCCCGCGCCGTCGACCCGAGCGCGAGCACTGTCGACGGCTACCTGGCCGCGATCGGCCGGATCGGCGAACTCTGGCATTTCCTCGGTCTCGACAACGCATTCTGGTACGCCGTCTACTGGCCGGCCGTGTGGGCCGCGGCCGGAGTGACCCGGTCACCCCTTTCCGGACTAGTCGTGAATGAGTTCTACACCTCCGACGGCGCGAAATTCTCGACCAGCCGCAAACACGGAATGACAGCGACGGAATTACTCAGCCGCCGGGACCCGTCAATCGTTCGTTTGTTTCTGGCCTGGGACCGGCCCGACCGTTTCCCGAGCGATTTCACCGAGCATTCTTTCGACACTTTCGCCGGGTACGCCGAACCGCTGCTGGCCGGCGTCCGGCCGGTCTCCGAGCCGCTGGACCCGGCGCTGGCCGCGATCGAGCTGGCCAGGGGCGAGGCGGCACTCCGGCCGAGCGATTTCGACCCACCACTGGCCGCTCGCTGCCTGCTCACCTTGCTGGCCGGCGGCGTCCACGAGACCGGATCGCTCCGCGCCGCGCTCACCGGGCTCGGGTGAACCCCGGTGCGCATCGGCGTGATCGGCGCGGGGATCGCCGGATCACTGCTCGCTTGGCGGCTCAGCGGCCGGGCGAGCGTGGACCTGATCACCGGCCTGCCCGGGACGGACGCGACCGCGGCCTCGGGTGGTGGCGTCCGCGGCTTCGAGACGCATCCGCTGCAACGGCGGCTGGCCATCGACAGCTTGACCGAGCTGCTCGGCACGCTCCACGACCAAGCGGCGTACACGGAGACCGGGTGCACCTACCTGCTCCCCGAGTACGACGGCCTGGCGGCTGCTGTCGCCGAGGTGGAGCACGCGCATCCGGGATCGACGGCTGTCCTCGACCGCACCGAACTGAGTCGCCGCGGCTGGCAGGGCCTGCCCGAAGGCACCGTGGGAGTCTGCGAGCGCAGGGCCGGGTTCATCGACCCCGATCGGCTCCGGCACACCGTCGTACGGCGTCTGGCTGCCGGCCGGACATGTCGCGTGCTGACCGGACCCGTGCTGCGACTGCTCCCCCAGCCGGACGGATCGGTCGCCTGCAGGCTCCCCGGCCGGACCGAGCAGTACGACGCGGTAGTGGTCGCCACAGGCTCGTGGACGCCCAGCTTCCTGGCTGAACACCAACTGACTGACCACACCAAGACGAAGGCGATCCAGATCGCCCTGTATCGCGTGGCCGGCGACCTGCCGACCATGTTCGTCGACGAGACCAGTGACCTGTACGGACGGCCGACAGCTGACGGCCGGCTCCTCCTCGGGGTCGACACCCAGCGCTGGTCCGTCCCACCCGGCAGCACCGCCCCGATCCCGGACCTGGCCGCCCAGGCGGTCCGGATCGCGGCCCAGCGGCTGCCACACCTCGAGTTGTCGGCGCCCGACCACCTGGTCAGCACCGCCGACTGTTATGCCGATCCACCGGTTCTGACCCTTTGGCCGGTCCCTGGTGGAACCCATCGGCTCTACACCTTCACCGGTGGTTCCGGGGGCAGCGTGAAGACCGCGCTGGCCGCAAGCCGGACCGCCGCGAGCGAACTGCTCGACACCCTCAACTCCACTTCGCGGACGGAGAACCAGCGCATGACGATCACCGAACGAGGTATCACCCAGCAGCAGCGAACCACGCCCCGCTACCACACCGTGGGTATCGGGGCCGGACCCTCCAACCTCTCGTTGGCGGCGCTGTACAAGAACGTCACCAGTGAGCGGCTTGCGCTGTTCGACTCCCGGCCGGGCACTGGCTGGCACACCCCACTGCTCTACCCCGGGGTCCGGATGCAGACCGGCTGGATGAAGGACCTGGTGTCGCTGGTCGATCCACGCCACGAGCTGACCTTCCTGAACTACCTGGTCACCTCCGGGCGGCTCTACGCGCTGATCAACTCCCAGTTCGACTCGCTCCCCCGGATCGAGTACGAGCGCTACCTGACCTGGGCCACCGAGCGGCTGGGCGTCGTGAACTTCGGCTCCCAGGTGGACTCGATCTCGATCACCGACGACGGCTTCGAGATCAGCGTCGACGGTGCGCCGGTGGCCCTGTCCGAGCACTTGGTCCTCGGACTCGGTACGCGCGCTGTGCGGCCGGCGTACCTGGGTGGTCTGCCTGCCGAGCGCGCGTTCATCGCCGACGACCTCGGCCAGCGCCTCGCCACGCTGGACCGGACCGCGCCGACCGCAGTTGTCGGTGGCGGCCAGACCGGCCTGGAGTCGGTACTGCGGTTGCTCGGCGCCGGGTTCACCGACATCAAGTGGATCGGCCGGAACCAGTGGTTCCGCAGCATCGACGACTCGCCGATGGCCAACGAGCTCTACCGCCCGTCGCACATCCAGTACCTGCAGGGCCTGAACCGCAGCACGCGCCGGCAGATGATCGACGACTCGCGATACAGCGGTGACGCCATCACGCCGGGCGGGCTGCGGGCGCTCTACCAGGCCAACTACGACGGGTTCCTCTCGCTGGGTCAGTTCCCCGTCACGCTGCTGCCCGGCCGCGATGTCCGTACGTCGGATCTGCTGTCCGACGGCAACATCCGGCTGTGCTGCTCGACCGCGACGCTGCCGGAGGAGCTCGTCGTACGGCAGGTGATCGTCGCGGCCGGTCGCGAGCACGTGAAGGCACCGCTCGACGACGACCTGCGCGAGCGGATCGAGACCGACGACGACGGGCACGCGCTCGTCGAGTCGGACTACTCGGTGCGCTGGAAGGGCATGAACGGCCACAAGATCTTCACGTTCAACGCCAGCCGCTACAGCCACGGCCTGACGAACGCGGGACTGACGCAGCTTCCGGTCCGGGCCGCGATCGTGCTGAACTCGATGTTCGAGCGGGAGATCTACCCGATCTCCGACGACGTCTGCGCGGTGAACTGGTGACCCCCGACGTCGATGGGATGTGGTTCCAGCTGGAGGTCGACGATCCCGCGGGTGGCGCGCCGTACGGGCAGTATCACCGGGAGAACGACGTCGTCTGGGCGGAGTTCTATGCCGGCGGCACGTTACGCAGCGGCCGGCTGGTCGGGCGGTTGCGGGCGGACGGTTCGTTCGACGCGTCGTACTGCCTGCTGACCGAGACGGGTGAGCTGATCAGCGGCGCCTGTCACAGCATTCCGGAGTTCGATGCCCAAGGCAACATCGTGATCTCCGACCACTTCGAACGAGCCGACGGCACCTCCGGGGTGAGCCGGATCCGGCAGATTCCCGGCCCTCTCAGGGAGGCATCATGAGGCCCCACCTGCTGGTGGTTGCCACCGGCATGCGGTTGTTCCGCGAGTACATCCTGCGCTCGATCGCGCCGCAGTACCGGCTGCACATGTTCCTGCACTCCGAGCCGACGTGGGAGAAGGAGTACCTCGACGGCTGGACGGTGCTGGAGAGCACGCTCGACGCCGACGCGCTGGTCGCGGCGGCGACGAAGCTGCACCAGGACGACCCGATCGACGGCGTGCTCTGCTGGGACGAAGCACGGATCCTGCAGACCGCGCACGTGGCCGAGGCACTCGGTCTGCCGGGTGGCGACGTGGCCATGATCAACCGATGCCGCGACAAGCACCTGACCAGGACGGCGCTCGCCGAGCACGGCGTACCGCAGCCGAAGTCGGTGCTGCTGGACACGGTGCAGGAGGCGTTGGCCACGGCCGACGAGCTCGGCTACCCGATCATCCTCAAGCCGCGGGCACTCGCCGCGAGCCTCGGCGTGGTCAAGGTGAACGACCCCGCCGAGCTCCGCGACAATTGGGGTTTCGCCCACGACACAACCGTGCCCGAAGCGCCGCACTACGACGTGAAGGTGCTCGTCGAGGAGTTCGCCGACGGCTACGAGATCAGTATCGACGCCGCGGTCTTCCACGGTCAGGTGACGCCGTTCTGCCTTGCCCGCAAGGAGATTGGCTACCCGCCGTACGCCGAAGAGATCGGCCACTTCGTCGACGCCACGGACCCACTGCTCGCCGACGACCAGCTGCAACAGGTGCTGGTCGACGCGCACAAGGCGATCGCGTTCACCGACGGCGTCACGCACACCGAGATCATGATGACGGCCGACGGCCCGAAGGTCATCGAGATCAACGCCCGGATCGGCGGCGACCTGATCCCGTACCTCGGACTCCGGGCGACCGGGGTCGATCCCGGGCTGGCCGCGGCCGCGGTCGCTTGCGGACGGCAACCGTCACTGGTACCGGATCGGTCGTTGGTCGGCGGCGTGCGGTTCTTCTACGTCGACGAGAACGACACCGTGCTCGACTCCGTCGCCTTCGACGAGATCGACGCGCCGGAGATCGACCAACTCGTCGTACTGATGGAGCCCGGGCAGACGACCAGTCCCCCGCCCGACGGCACGTTGTGGGGCCGGATCGCCTACGCGACCGCGGTCGCCGGCTCAGTCGCGGAGAGCCGGACCGGTCTGGACGCGGCCGAGCGCGCGCTGCGCTGGAGCGGGCACCCGAAGGAGCCATCCCAATGAGCACGACTGCTGAAAGCACCGGGATCTGGCAGACCATCCGGGAGGCGCCGGCGCCGGTGAAGGCGTTGCTGGTCGGCGTCTTCGTGAACAAACTCGGCTGGTTCCTGCAGGTCTTCCTGGTGCTGTTCCTGACCACCTCGAAGGGGTTCACGCCGGTCCAGGCCGGGACGGCGCTCGGCGTGTACGGCGCCGGTTCGGTGATCGGCCTGATCATCGGCGGTTCACTCACCGACCGGGTCGGGCCGCGGGCCTCGGTGATGATCAGCATGTTCGGGATGGCCGGCTTCGTGCTGGCGATCGCGTACGTGCCGAGCTACGCGGCGGTCGTCGTCGTGATCGCGCTGGCCGGCGCGGTCGGGCAGTTCTACCGCCCGGCCTCGGCCGCGCTGCTGACCGAGCTCACGCCGCAGAACCGGCAGGTGATGACGTTCGCGATCTACCGGCTGGCGATGAACCTCGGTACGACGGCGGCGCCGCTGATCGGTGCCGCGCTGGTCGCGGTGTCGTGGAACCTGCTGTTCATCGGTGAGGCGCTGGCTGCGCTCGCCTATGCGGCGGTGGCGATCATCGCGCTGCCGGGGCGTTCCAAGGCTGCACCGGCTGCGGATTCGGCTTCGGCTTCGGAACCGAAGGGCAGCTATCTCGCCGTACTGCGGGATCACAAGTACATGCTGTTCCTGGTCTGCATGTTCATCAACGCCGCGATCTACATGCAGTACCTCGCCGTACTGCCGCTGCACATGAAGGCCGAAGGGTTCTCGACCTGGTGGTACAGCGCGATGGTCGCGCTGAACGGCTTCATCGTGATCACCTGCGAGTTGCTGGTGACGAAGGTCGTGCAGAACAAGCCGGCCCGGACGGTCGCGATGACCGGCTTCGTCCTGCTCGGCGGCGGGCTCGCGTTCTACGCCCTGCCCGGCGGCCTGGCGATCTTCGTGATCGGCACGCTGCTCTGGACGCTCGCCGAGATCATCGGCGGGCCGACCATGTTCGCCTATCCCGGCATGGCCGCACCGAAGCCGTTGCTCGGCCGGTACGTCGGTGGTGCGCACGCGATGTTCGGTCTCGGGTCGGCGCTCGGTCCGTTCTTCGGGGTCTGGGTGTGGAACAGCGTCGGGGCGCAGGTGTGGCTGTGGTGCGGCGTTCTCGGTGCGGTCGGGCTCGTGCTCGCGTACGTCGGGATGGCACCCGCTCGTGCTGAGGAAGCAGTCGACCTGACCCCAGTCGCAGAAGGAGGACAAGCATGAGCGATTACACGATCATCGTGGACCCGTTGTCGACCGGGCAGGAGTATCCGGCCGCGTTCCGGGAGGCCGGTCGGCGGCCGGTCGCCGTACTGAGTGGGTTGGAGCCGCCGCCGGCGTACACGACCAGCTGGAATCCTCAGGACTTCGACCACGTGCACTACTTCACTGGCGACGTACTGGCACTGGCCGAGGAGCTGCGGCAGTACGAGCCTGAGTATTTGGTGCCTGGTGCCGAGAGCGGCGTCGAGCTGTGTGACCAGCTCATCGAAATCCTGTTGCCGGGGACGGGCAACGTGCCGGCGCTGGCGTCGGCGCGACGGGACAAGTGGGACATGGCGCAGGCGTTGACAGCGGCCGGCGTACCGCGGTTGCGGCAGGTCTTGACCGCGGATCCGGCCGAGGCCGAGGAGTGGTTGCGGGCCAACGACCTGCTCGGTCGGCGACTCGTCATCAAGCCGCCGAAGAGTGCCGCGGGCGACGAGGTGTACGTCGTCTTCGAGGGCGGCGACTGGCGCGAGCGCTTCCACCGCGTGCTCGGCCGGGCCAACAAGATGGGGCTGATCAACGACGCCGTACTGATCCAGGAGTACGCCGAAGGAACGGAGTACCTGGTCGACACCTACAGCGTGGACGGCGTGCACGCGCTGGTCGACGTCTGCCGCTACACGAAGGTCGGCCGCGGCGACAAGATCGGCATCTACCGCCGGATCGACTTCCTCGCCGAAGACGACCCGGAGGTCCAGGCGCTCTGGCCCTACACCCGCGATGTCCTCGACGCGGTCGGCATCCGAATCGGCTGCGGTCACGTCGAGGTGATGATGACGGCCGACGGCCCACGCCTGATCGAGGTCGCCGCCCGCCCGGCCGGCGGCGGTCACCAGATGGTCAGCGAACTGGCCACCGGCGACAACCACATCAAGCGGACCGTCGCGCATCGCGTGCGCGGCGAGGTGCGAGACGGGTTCGACCTCGTCCAGCACCTGCGCGGCGTCTTCATCATCGCGCCGTCCGAAGGCTACTTCCGCAACCGCGAGGTCTTCGACGGCATCGAGTCGCTGAAGTCTTTCCACTGGATGAAGATCCTGCACGAACCGGACGCCGTCGTACCGGCGACGGTCGACCTGTTCACCTGCCTGGCCTGGGTGATCCTGATCCACAGTGACCCGCAGACCCTCGACGAGGACTACGCCCGAGTACTGGAGATGGAGGCCGGCATCGTCATCGAGACCCCCTAGCGCGTCCGGGTCCGGGCGGACCACCAACCGCCCGGGCCCAATGCGACAATCTTTGGATGCTCTCTGCGCGCTGCCCGTGCGGCCTCCCCGCCACCTACGCCGACTGCTGCGGCGCTTTGCACGACGGCCGCCGCACGGCCGCAACCGCCGAGCAACTCATGCGCTCGCGCTACTCAGCCTTCGTCGTCGGCGACACGGCGTACCTGCTCCGCACCTGGCACTCCACCACCCGCCCGCCGCTGCTGGAGCTCTCCCCCACCATCCGCTGGACCGGCCTGGAGATCCTCGCGACGACTGACGGCACCGCCTTCCACAATTCAGGCACGGTGTCCTTCCGCGCCAGCTACCGCGGCGGCTCCCAGCAAGAGAACAGCCACTTCACCCGCGAAGACGGCGAGTGGAAGTACGTCGCCCCTGCTTAAGGCTGGATGTTTTCGAGGTCTGCGAGGAGACCGGGGTGCTTCGGCTCCCAGCCGAGAGTTTCGCGGGTGTGCGTGCTGGATGACGGCTGGTCGGCGGCGAAAATCTGGCCGAGCGGACCGAACTCCTCGATGGAAACCGGCTTCACCGGAAGGTTGAGGCGGCGGGCGATGACTGCGGCGATGTCGCCGACCCGATCGCCTTCGTCGGCCACGGCGTGCCAGTAGGTGCCGGCTTCGGCATTCTCCAACGCGAGCCGGAACAGCACGGCCGCATCGAGCGCATGCACGGCGGGCCAGCGCTGCGTGCCGTCGCCGGGATAGGTCACGACGCCGGCTCTGCGCGCCAACTGCGTGAGCAGGCCGGCGAATCCCCCGTCGCCTTGGTTGTGCACCGTGCGCGGCAGCCTCACAGCCGAACTCCGGACGCCTTGCTTCGCCAACTCGACCACCGCCGCGACCGCCGTACTGCGGCCGCCGACCAGACTCTCCGTCGACAGCGGATCAGCTTCGGTGGACGGTCGGCCGGGCGCCGTCGGCGTACCGGAGACAGTGACGAACGGACGACCGCTGCCGACCAACTCCGCGCCCATCGCCTCAAGCGCGGCAGTCTCCTCGGCCACCGACGCCAGCACGGCCTCGGCACTACTGAAGTCGTTGCTAAAGGCAAGATGAACGACTCCATCGGCCTGCCCGACGGCCGCACGCAGCACGTCCAGGTCGGCAAGCGACCCTCGGACGGTCGTGGCGCCTGCCTGTACGGCGGCCTGCTCGGAAGCGTCGGAGCGAACAAGCGCAAGGACGGTGTGACCGTTGCCG
Organism: Kribbella sp. NPDC005582; assembly: GCF_040605415.1. Lineage (NCBI taxonomy): Bacteria > Bacillati > Actinomycetota > Actinomycetes > Propionibacteriales > Kribbellaceae > Kribbella > Kribbella sp. NPDC005582. Next base: position 2,634 of record NZ_JBEXCU010000006.1, on the reverse strand, counting down.
AGTAGTTCGGCAGTGACAGCCGACCCAACCAGCCCGGTAGCACCGGTGACGAACACGTGCATGGAATTCTCCTGCCAAGTGACGGGACCTTTGTCCCATCACTGTAGCGCGCGACGGGACAAAAGTCCCATCACCTATGATGGTGCCATGAGTCGCTGGGAACCGGGAGCGCGCGAACGCCTCGTCGTTGCCGCCGTCGACCTGTTCACCGAACAGGGCTACGACGCCACCACGGTCGCGCAGATCGCCGACCGCGCCGGCGTCACCAAAAGCACCTTCTTCCGCCACTTCCCCGACAAGCGCGAACTCCTCGCCGCCGGCCAGGAAGCGATGAGCCAGCTCCTCACCGAAGGCATCACCGAAGCCCCCGCTGACGCAACACCGTTGGAAGCGGTCGCCGCCGGCCTCGAACGCGTCGCCACCATGCTGGGCCCCCTCAACCGCGAACTCGCCCCACGCCTCAAAGCAGCCATCGCCGCCAGCACCGAACTCCAAGAACGCGACGCCCTCAAGACCGTCGGCCTCACCGCCGCCATGGTCGCCGCTCTGGCCGCCCGAGGCATCGCCGACCCCGTTGCCGCCTTGGCCGCCGAGCTAGGCGTCCTGGCCTTCAAGCGCGGCTACGCCACCTGGCTGGAATCCGACCGCCCCGACGCCCCCTTCGCCCCGTATGCGTTGGCGGCCCTGGACGAACTACAAGCCGCCCGCTCCGCCCTCGGCTGACAAAGCCGGTTCACCTGGCTTGGGCGACGGCCTGCAACTGCGGTAGCAGAAGGTCCGCTTGCTTCGCGCGAGCGGAGATGCCGAGCAGCTCGCGAGCCAGCAGGACCAGTGAGATCGGGAACATCACGACCGCCACCAGAATCACGAAGACCGCGGCGAGGCTGTCCAGGGGCGAGTCGTTGCTGCGAGAATCGCCGCTGCCCGGCGCGGAGAAGTTCAAGCTGTCGCTCTTCCCCGTCTCGAGGAGACACCGCAACTTCGGCTTGTACGGCCGCACCGTCACCTTGCTCCCGTCGGCGAACCGAAGCCTGACGCGGCTGCGGATGAACATCCCACGGGACACCGTCGTCACCGCGGGCAATTGACGCCACGGACGGTCCGGTCGCTCGAGGACCGAGACTCCACCCTCGTGGACGTACAGCCCCGTGATGGTCTTCTTCATCAAGACCATCGTCACGCCCACCGGCAGCGGAGCCGCGCACGCAGCGCGGATCTCTTCGGCCGTATACCGCGGCAAGGGACCGTCTTGGATTTCCCCCATGGTGTCTCCTCCGAGGCCACGACCAACGCGTCCCGCAAGGCTAGCCCCTTTCCGCCGAGCGTCGGCAACGACACGTAGTGTCGGATCCGCCCGGGCGGACTCACGCTCAGCCGGAAGCCCAGGAGGCACCGGGAGCGGACTACTCCATGTCCTAACCATCGGCACTCAGGTGAGGGCTTTGTCCCCGTGGGCGGCGATGACGCCGGAGCGGAGCCGGTAGAAGGTTGGGAAGCGTCCGCGAAGCCGACACCTCCACCGAACTCTGCCAACGCGCCAAACTGTTGCGCTCAGCAACGAACCTGTGGCGCGACGAGCCGTTCGCCGACATCGACTCCCCCGTCCTCCACAACGAAGACGTCACCCCGCTGGTCGAACGGCACCTGCTCGTCGAGGAACGCCGCATCGACGCCGACCTGGAACTAGGCCGCCACGCCGAACTGGTCCCCGACCTCCTCATCCTCGTCGCCCGCCACCCCTCGCGAAAAGCTCTGGACCCAACTGGCCACAGCCCTCTTCCGCTCCGGCCGCCGCGCCAACGCCCTAGCTACCTACCGCGAAGTAGACCGCATCCTCGCCACCGAAGTAGGCATCAACCCCGGCCCCGAACTCCGCGACCTCCACCAAGCCATGCTCACCAACGGCGCTCTGTGAACCATCCGCCGATGTCGTTGTCTCTAGGCAGCAGCCCGCAACGCCATGCTCCACGGGAAGGACGCCACTGCAGAGCCACCAGTCCGAGGTGGATGCGGCTCGAACTCCCCCGGCCCGAACAAGACGCGAACCCCGGCGGCGCGCAGGCTCTCGACACTCCGAACAAACACCGCATTCGCCGCCAGAGCCTGGTTAACAAAGGGAACAGCCACGATGCGTACGCCGGCCCCCGTCAACTCGGCCAGCTGACTCAGCGCGTAGTTGTCGGCGATACCTGCCGCCCACTTGTTGATCGTGTTGTAGGTCGCCGGCGCCACGATCACTGCATCAGCAGGCGGCACCGCCTCGTCGCCCTCAACACGATAGGTAGTTCGCACCTGATGCCCGGAAACCTTCCGAAGCTCATCGAGATCGACAAAGTACTCAGCCGCGGCCGCGGTCACGATGCAGTAGGTATCCCAACCCTCCTGCCGAGCCAGGTCGATCATCTCCGCGACCCGCTCCGCAGGACCAGCGCCACACACCACTAGATATAGAACACGACTCATGCCTCGGCTCCTCGGCTCCTGCCCACAGCACCATGGTTCGAACAGACTTTCCCAGCGACCCGCGCTCGAGCCTCCTCGGGACTGCCCCCGGTTCGGTTGACTCCTGATCTGTGAGGACTTGGGTCCTTGCTGGAAGGATGTCTGTCATGCCGAAAGCTTTTCCTGAGGAGT
>NZ_JBEXCU010000005.1:0-620092 GCF_040605415.1 Kribbella sp. NPDC005582 | reverse complement strand
ACTCCTCAGGAAAAGCTTTCGGCATGACAGACATCCTTCCAGCAAGGACCCAAGTCCTCACAGATCAGGAGTCAACCGAACCGGGGGCAGTCCCGCCTCGTCATCGCTGATCTTGCTGTCCGCCATGATGACCAGCCACGCAATCCACAACATCAACTGCGGATACCGGCTGGACCCACTCAGCCTCTCGGCCAACTCGATCAAGCGAGCCTCGTTCCGAAAGACAGCACGCGCATGCCGACCCGCGACCAGCGTCGTGTAGCGGTTCAACACGACAGTGAGAGGGATTCCGACCAGGGGAATGCCGACCTTGATGACGTTGCGCTGCAACAGGTACTTCCCTACGACAGGAAGCGCCCTCGCCGCCTTCAGAACATCCTTGGAGTAGAACTGCTTGATCAACGGTCGCACGAAGAACGGGACCGACTTGGTGACACCCTCCCGCGCCAGCTCTCCACCCTTGATAGTGAAGGCCACGCGAATGAGCTTCCACAGGTCATCAGGATCATCCAGGTCGAGCGGAATCCGATAGAGCGCCGAGATGTCATACGCCAACCGCAGCTGAAGCTGGGTGATGTAGGCCAGGTCAACCAGGAACGTCACCCCAGCCGCAGGCAAGGTCAGAGGCGAGGCTCCACCAGCAGTGCCGATGGTGGCAGCGACAGCCGCCGAGTAGGCCCCGGCAGACAGCCCACCTTCGAGCGCGGCAAACCGCGAAGCCATCGTGATCCGCTGCTCGACGATGCCGTCCGCAGGCACCCCGTCGTACTTCTCCTGAAAGTACTGCCAGTCGACCTTCTTGGTATAGGAACTCAACGCATGCGCGACGAGCTTCGAGAACCAGTCACCTGACTTGACGTCGCCCGGGCTCAGCCCTCTGACGAACTCCCGCAACTCTGTCCGGTCCCGCTCGACAGCAACCCGGTCGGCATCCTCCTCAGCGCCGCCACCGTCGTTAGGAGCATCAGTCATAGCGAGCTTCTCTCGGCAGATTCAGCCGACGGACGCCGACCAGAGCCGCCACCTTAATCCGCGATCCAGCCTCCTACAGCGCTACCGCTTCGACACCGCACATGTGACCATCTCGCGGTGTGACCCGTGCGACCTGCTGACAAGTCCGAGATCGCACAACTCATGGACAGCGCCGGCAACGCGAAACGCGGCCTAACCGGTGCGATCCCCAACTGCCAACGGCCCGGCCCCGACGGCCAGTACGTTCAGGCGATCGGCGTAGACGCCTCGGCCTGGGCCCGATCGCTACCAGAGATCCTCCGCGCCCTCCAAGCCTCCGGCATGTTCTCGGACACCGAGAACACCCAAGATCCGCGAGGGAGCCAAACTCGTCGGAGCCGGGAAGGACATCTGACTCTGGGGCCTAGCCGTTTGCACGTTCCAGTGCTCGCTCGGTCAGGACGACCTCGGGATTGCAGGCCTCGTGGGACTCGAACCCATCGCCCGCGGATTGTGAGACCGGGTTCATGTCGGGCGCGCTACTCGTCGGAAGTTACTTCCGATCTGGGATCCTTACCCACCATCATCGCGGCAGTTAGTAGCCGTCCCGCATCGTTTCGCTCGGAACGGTGGTGAAAAGGTGCTCAGAGGCCCTCTGTGTTGGCCTGAGACGGTGATTACGCCTCCGCGCCGGGATCGCATCCAATCAGCAGAGTTCGCTGGTTACGGCTCGAAGGTGCCCCATTCGTCGCTAGTTTCGGTTTCCTCGACCAGACATCCATGGAGAACCGACCAGCCGGTGAGCGTGTCAGCCGGCGCGACGGATCCGCTCGCCAAGTGACCGGAGACGAGTCACCGCGGCACGTACCTTGGCGCGAACCCGCTGACTTCGCCGCTTCATCATGGATGAGTCAAGCATCAGTTTAATTATCTCAAGCGTAGCTACGGTGATGCTGAGCAGTTGAGCAAGGAGCTCCATGCGAATCTCCTCCGGCCGGTCTCGCGGGCTACCTAGATCTAAACTGTGTATGCCTTGCGAAGACAACGAAATGTCGATCCGCCGCCGCTCCGCTGTCGCCGTGGCAGCTCAATGCCGTTGCGCTGTCATCTGACTGCCGGTCCCGTTGGTCTACTGACATCGCCGCCCAGCCAGGCATACGCTGTAACTCGACAGGGAGGTGGACGTGGGAGGTAGCCGAAATCTCCTGGCCATTTTGGTTTCACAAGGCGAACGCACGCATGAGGAAATAGTCAGGGACTACAATGCCTGCGCGCGTCTAATGCACGAGGATGCGGTACTCAGCATTAGAACGCTTCGACGGTGGCTAGCAGGTGAGACGACGTGGCCACGAGCCGCCCAGCGTCGAGTCGCCCATCAATTCTGGGGATTCTCGATGGCTGAACTTCTCGCGACCCCCATCCCTGATTCGCAGTTACCCGCCATCGACGTTTCAGCGGAAGCAAATCGCGGAGTTACAACGATAAGTAGAATCGAGGCTCAGGTTGTCATGGCAACTAAACGAGCTAGCGAATTTGCACGCAGAATTGAGACCGACGGGATTCGTGGCGAGGCGCTCGAACTTCTCAGGGACGACGTGGCACATATAGCCACAACCGGCGAAGCCTTGCCGGCCGCAGAGGCGATCGGTGGGTTGGTCGAGTTGCAAGAGGCCATATTTTCCGCGATTGAGCGCGGAGGACATCGTGTGCGGGATGCGCGTGAGCTCTTCGTCGGCGCGGCCATGACGACTGCGATGCTCTCTCGAGTCATGCAAGATCTCGGCCGCTCTCATCAGGCATTATCATTGTGTCGAACCGTCTACGTATGCGCTGACGCGGCAGAACATACGCCGCTCCAGGCATGGGCACGCAACGAGATGAGTCTTATCTCCTATCGAACTGGAAGCATCCGCCGCGCCCTCGACTTCGCCGATTCCGCAGTCTCGATAACACGCAGTTCGCGCGGCTCGACAAGGGCCTGGGCTTGGTCACTCAAGGCCCGCGCAGCAGCGGCTGTCCAAGGCGAAGCAGAAACCCGTGAAGCAATCGCACGCGCCCGTCAAGCTCGCGAGTCGATGGTGCCCGACGATCTGGACGACATCGGGGGCCTGTTCGACTTTTCTGAGGTCCGGCAGATCTACTATACGGCGGGTGCGCTCGTTTCCTTAGAAAATGCCAGTGTTGAGGCGGAGAGCGAAGCGCTGCAAGCGGTTAGCTTCTTTGAAGGCACACCCGGAAGCTACGCGACCGAAGCTGGGGCGAGGTCCGAACTAGCCCTGGCACGAGTCATGTTAGGCGAGATTGCGGGCGCGGCCGAGGCATTGCGGCCGGTTCTTGAACTACCACCGGAGCGACGGATTGCCGGAATTTTGGATAGCGTTGCACGCGTACAACGGGCGCTTACCGCGCCGCACCTGCGATTGTCGGGCGAGGCAGTTGACCTCAGGAATGAGATCGAGTCGTTTCGTCAGATCAGCGCCGCGCGAGCCATTGAGGCCAAGTAGCCCTGCCCTTCGGCTGTTAGCAGGCGATCCTGGGCGCGAGCGCGTCTTGGCGGCGAGGTTGTCCCCTGAACGCTCGTTCAGGGGACAGTTCGCCTGACGAGTCTGGTGAGGGTGAGTGCCTGCCCGTTGGCCGCCAACCAGGGGTAGGGGAGACCGCGGTGGGCGCGCGCCGGAGGCGCCAAAGGGAGAGTCGCCGCCGGAGGCGGTGTCCTTGTACTGCGGTGTCCTTGGTAGGCCCCGTGGGACTCGAACCCACAACCCGCGGATTGCCAATCCACATCGTGCACTAACGCTCATCACGCGTCAGTCCTGCGGGCTAAGCTGGCATTATCACACTGAGTAACTGTCATCAGATGTCGATGTCTTGCAACACTTCGCGCTCAAGAAGGTGGTGAAAGTGGTGGCTTGCCTCGCCGCCCCGCACGCCGGCGCGCGAACAGATGGGGCAAGTCCGTGGACGTGGGTGGATCAGATGTCTTGCCTTCCGAACGCAGAGGGGTACGGCACGTAGGTGGGCCTGACGGGGACCTCTTCTGAGCGCTGAGAGGATGACGTTTCGATTGCTCTTTCGTCGAGTATCGACCAGATTTGACCTGAAGGTGCATCATGGAGGCATGCAGATCCTTCGCTTCACTCTGGAGAACCACCAGAGCTTCCGGGACGAAGCGTCTATCAGCCTCGTCGATGAGTCGCTCAAGACGGCCACTCCGCCGGACGGAAGATCCTGGGTTGACTACACACGTCGAGTAGCGGCCATATACGGACCTAATGCGTCCGGAAAGTCTGCGCTGCTAGACGGCCTTCAATTCATGCGTAGTGTCATCCAACATTCTGCAACTCGATGGTCTGAAAACAAGCGTCTTCCTCAACGACCATTCCTCTTGGACGAAAATTCAAGATTTCGACCATCCACATATATGCTGGATTTTGTTCTAGAGGAAGTTAGATACCAATATGGCTTCACTTTCTCAACATCTGAAATAAAAGAGGAGTGGCTGTATTCGTACCCCACAGGCCGGAAGCGCATCCTATTTGAGCGTGGTATCGACGGCGAAGATTTAAAGTTCGGCCGCGCCCTCAAGGGCGGCGAAGTGATGATAGATCGCCTGACCGGTCAACGCGAACTTACGCTATCCCGGGGGGCCGTTTCGAAGAACCCCCAATTGAAGCGTATCTATGACGCAATAGTTGAGGGTATGGAGATCGCTGAATTCGGTGACGCCAACCGACAGGAACGCCTGAGGCGCGTTACTGCAGATGTCGCCGAGGGCGCTCTGGAGATTTCCGATCTTCTGTTGATGTTAAAGGTTGCGGACATTGGCATTATGAGTGCTGAGGTAGCTACCGAAGAAATGCCAAAGGGGTTCCAGCGAGTCTTCCAAGCGATCTTGAGTATCGTTCGCACGGAGGTCGCCTCCCGGCGCCAGGATGGAGACACATCCGACGACGCAGATTCAATTATCACCAAGGGGCCTGGCGGAACTTATCACCAAGATGCAATCTCAGAGATGAGCGAAGATGAGCTGCAGCAGATATCAGAGCAGTTGGCCCGTGCGCTGGTCTTCAACCATACCGGGGTTGATGGAAATTTGTACCCGCTTCCCAGTAATAGACAAAGTACCGGGACGCTAACCTGGCTTTCATTGGCGGCGCCTGCTCTCAGCATTATTCGGCGAGGCGGCGTACTGTGGATTGACGAGATCGACTCAAGCCTGCATCCACAACTGGCGCAGGTATTGATTCAGATGTTTGAGAATCTCGAGATCAATCGCATGGGTGCTCAGATCGTCTTCACTACACACGATACGTACTTCATGTCCCCATCGGCAGCTAACCCGCTGAAGGCACAGGATATTTGGTTGGTCGAGAAGGGTCGCGACGGCGCGAGCAAACTATACAGCGTTGCAGATTTCTCACTTCGGAGCGAACAGAATTTCGCACGCCGATACCTGCACGGCCGTTACGGAGCAATTCCGTCAGTCGCCCCGACTTTCCTCGCTGGGATCTGGCACGATGATGCTCCCGCGGAGATCGAGAACTGATGGGGGCGCGGTCGAGGGGGATCACCAGAACGAGCCGAAATCTTCGTGAACGTGAGAGGGTTCTGGTGGTGACCGAGGGGGTTAAGACAGAGGTTCAGTACATCGAAGGACTAGTGCAATACCTTAAGAGCACTGGAATCACGGTCCACGTACCGCAGACTTGCGGCGTCGGGCGGGATCCGCTGGGCGTTCTCCGGGAAGCCGAAGAGATACGCGATCAGGCGATTTCAATTGACCCCTTTGACGATGTATGGATTGTTGTAGATGTTGATCAACACACCACACTTGAGGAGTGTCTTCGAGAGGCCAGGAGAGGGGGCGTTTCCGTTGTGGTGACGAACCCATGCTTCGAACTGTGGCTCCTTTGGCACTTTGAGTTCTCGAAGAACAAGGACCATGATGCCGACTCCTTAGCCGCGCTTCTCGCTAAGCATGGGCACTTCGGAAAATCCGTCAGTCCAGACTTTCCGTTCGCGTCATATGTCAACGCTTGCGAGTGTGCGAAGAGATTTCCCGTGACTCATGGGTCTGTAGGCAAAGTCCCGTCATCGGCGATGCCGCACCTGATCGAGGTTTTTATCGCCAATTGAAGGATGAGGATCAGCGAACGTCCGGATCCTAATGTGTGAATCCGCGCGCTGCGCAGTCTCCCGTCTGACGCCTGAAGGCGTCACTCGCGATTGACGCGTACGTGTCAACGGGCACGCCGGGCAGGGGTGTCGCATCGCCCCGATAGCTGCCGACCTTAGGTTCGGTGTGGTGCGGGTCAAGGGTCGAGCTTGCTCGATCGCTCGCGACGCCGAAGGCGCTCTTGACGCGTGCTGCGCCGGACCGTCCCTCCCATTGTTGCTAGCGGGGCGATGCGGGAGCCAACCGGAGACGGGCTGACGACAGGATCCGCGGACGGCGGATGGCCGGCCTTTTCTGACAGCACCAGATCACAGGGTGCCGAGTAGCGGATAGCGAGTTCTGCCGTCTTTGACCCGGCACCCTGCTGCACGTGCGCGCCAGGCCAAGGGACGCGCCCAGAACGGAGCGCTAGCGCAGTGGCGGGCAGGCGGCCCGACCTTCGGTGGCGGCGCGCATTCGGGCCCCGAGGGGGCCCGTCTTGAAGACGTAGAGAAACTTGTCAGGGACTCGGACGTGCGACATGGTGTCCGGAACGGGAGGTCCGCAAGCGGACGATCAGGTTGCGAGGGATACGAGATGGCGACACGGCAGGGGAAGAACGAGTCCAGCGAAATGCAGGAAGTCCGCCAGATAATGGTCGCGTTCACGGCTGGCGACTCCTACGCACTCGGCAACATCTGGCGGCTAACAACCAAGCGGACCGACTTCTACCTTGAGCCGGTGGGAGTCCCCGGGGGCCTGCATCTCTCTGCCCACGGCCCTAACCGCAGGTTTCCGGATAGGCATCGCTTCCACGTGAAGGTTGCCGAAGACGCCGTTGAGAAGGCGACGCGCCGATCTCACTTCATGTATCACAAGGTTGGACCGCGGGGACATGAATTTGATGGCCAGGCGATCGCCCCTGGTGCATTCTTGGTCGCTCGCATCCGCTGGGTCTGGGATTTGCAACGCGAAGAATTCCGACAGGCAGCCTTGAACCGCGGCCCACTCCCGGAGATCGGGGCAGGTCAATCCGGGAGGAAGCTCAGCTCGATCTTGGAGCCTGAAGCGGCTGCTGACCTTGATCTGGTCGTTTCGTATGAAGAGCCGTACTGGCCGCATGAACGGGGCTCACTAGAACACAACGCCCGTCTAGGCCCTCTGCGCAATGACGCAGGCATGTGGCTAACGGCAACCTCCTACCGTCGATCGCTACTGAAGCATCCATCGCCGGACGGCTTGACACTCCCAGGTCCGACCGCCGACGAACAGCCAAATCGGATCATGAGCGGTGGCCCAGGCGACGACAAATCTGCCGATATTTACTGGTTTGTTGAGTCCATCACCTCGCGGGAACTCATCGAGGCTAACCAGGACAGCAGCGACTAAGCGTCTAGACCGAGCACTACAAGCGCATCGCGCATCTGGTCGATGACCGCGTCGGCACCGGCAGCGTTAAGCTCAGCATCCTTACCTGGCTTATTTGCGTATCCGAGGCTGCGGGTTCCGGCGGCAGCAGCGGCCACAATGTCGCTTACCTGGTCTCCGATGAGCACGGCTTCACCGGGTTTCACCTTCAGGGCCCGCACCGCGCGGACGACGAGGTAGGGGCTGGGCTTCATTCGGCCTGGATCAACCGGGTCACGTGCCTCAATATGGCGGACCTGGTCACTGAGCCCCAGGCGTTCGAGGTACGAGCGAATTGATGCCTCGCAGTTGTTGCTGACGATTGCGACAGGTCGATTCGCGGCTTCGCATGCACGCATGAAGTGAGAGATACCTGGCGTCGCTGTGGCACTCTCCACAGCCTTAACCTCGCCCGCTTGAAGTGCCTCCTCTACCTGCCGCCAGAGGGGCTGTCCGAGATGCGCTGAGGCTGCGAGAACCTCATGGGGGCCGTTGGCTTCAGAGATCTCCTGGGGCAGTTCTCCAACCGCATCGCGGATAAGTGCCCGAAGTTCTTCTGCTATCTGTGGCGCTGGGTAGCCCGCGAAGACCGAACAGACTGGGCCGTCGAAGTCCAGGAGAACGGCTTGGGTTGAGCGAAGGACAGATGCAGGGGATTCGCCGGTCACGGCGTGTGAGTCCGGCTGATGGTGCTCCAGACACTGTCGAACCACATGCGCGCTTGGTCGACGTACTGGGAGGCGGTAGCTCGGTCGTCATCGGTTACTGAGTGATGAAAGAGCACGGTGTCCTTACCTACGGCATCGAAGATGGGCACGTTCTTCCCATCGATGGATACATCCCGTTCGACCACGGGATAGAAGCCGAAGAAGACCTCTTCCTCATTGAGGAGGTACATCTTGAACATCATCGGGAGGTTCACAACTCGGCACTCGACACTCGTCTTCTGGACAAGGCCAATCTTGCTGAGCTCCTCGATGGCTTCGATGATTTGGCCGGCCGATCGATGGGCGATCTGCGCTACGCGGCCACGTACAGCCGGGTCGTCTCCCGGCTTGCGTCCCGCACGAGACGGAACTGCCATCGGCTGCGACATGTCGGGGATCAGCAGCCGGATGCTGATGGACTCAGGCGTGAGACGCCCGCGCCGGATCCGGTCGACAGGCTCCTCGAGCGCACCGAGCAGCGTTTCGCCGGTAAGGCCTGCGAAGTCGATGGTCACACGCGAGTGCTCGAAGGCACTCTCGATGGAGGGGCGGAGCCCAACAGCCTGGTCAGCTCTGTCACGGACATAGACCCCGCTGCCCGCCCGGGACACGATCAATCCCTCATCCCGCAGCAGGCGCAGAGCTTGTTGGATGGTCATCCGAGCGACGCCGTACTGATTCGCCAGCTCGCTCTGCGATGGAAGCTTCTCCCCCGCGTTGTACCGGTGCGTAAGGATGGCCGCACGCAGTGTGTTTGCTACCTGCTTGTACGGCGGACGCGGGTCGTTGGGGTCTAGCTCCATGTCAACCATGGTACCGCCTGGCTAGCCAGCCTAGGGGAAATCTGTTCGGAACTCTTGACCTGACTAGCCAGGTTAGGTAGCTTAGGCGACATTAAAGCTGACTAGCGAGGCTAGCTCGCTCGATCAGCGGCACCAATTGGGTGCCTCTCACGCCTTGGAGGGCGATTCCTCATGAAGCTGAACATCGACACCACGGGCAAGACGTTCACGGTCACGAAGGCTGTGGAGGAGAAGAAGGACCAGAACGGCCGGCAGAAGGCTGACCGGGACACCAACGAGCTGCTCTGGTCGGTTCAGGTGATGGCGCTCGACGAGACGGGCGGCGAGGTGATCAACGTGACTTTGACGGGCAATGCCATGCCGAAGATCAACGTTGGCTCCGTCGTCGTGCCGGTTGAGCTGGTTGCCATGCCGTGGGCCACCAATGGGCGGAACGGTGTTGCGTACAAGGCGAAGACCCTTAACGCCGCGTCGGGTTCTGCTGCGAAGTAGTTCTCCACTCGTCCCGTGATCCGTGCACTGCTCAGCAAGGGGTAGTCATGTCGCAACCGATGGAACATCGAGCCGTCACCGCGAATCAAGCACGGTCCGAGTATGTGGCCAAGTGCAACGAAGTCATCGAAATCGAGATGGTACTCACGTACCTCGAAACCGCTCTCGCACGCAGCCTTCAGGTTGCTGAACCGGTCGTCGCTGACCACCGCGAGGTGCACGCCGTCTACGCGTCCGACGCGTTCTGGCAGCTACTGGAGATGTACCGCGATGCCGAGAACCGGCGTCGTGATCTGTACGCCGCACGCGACTACGCGTACGCGGTCTGGAAGTCCGCTTCGAGCGGAACCACCTCGGCTGACGCTTACGTGTCAACGCCGCTGATCAAGAGCTAGAACCCAAGAACGGCCCTCGAAAGGGCCGCTCCCTGGATACGAGACGCCAAGTCGGGCCTTCGGCCTAGGAAACCTGTCCCGGCTTGGTGTCTGTCCTGACTCAACCCCCTGATCGGGAGGTCTTGTCATGCCTAAATCTACCCGCACGCGCTCGACACGTCGAGGCAGCCGCGGTTCTACCGCTACCGGAACCATCGAGACCATCACCCGGCCGAATCAGTCGGCACCGGTCAAGTTCCTCCTCGCGGTCTGGCGCTGGCGCTGGGAACTGTTCGTTCTGGCCACCGCCGCCTACATCACTCTCGCCCATGGAGGCGAGATCGTGGCCTACTTCGAGGCCAACGAACCCTGGTTCAACCTGGTCCTGATCATCTTGGTCCTGGGCTGGATCGTCACCGACAACCCCGCGCGCCGGTTCGTCGTGAACCGGGTCTGGTGTGTCGTCACCCGGCACCGTGTCCGGGCCTGTCTGGTCGAGATGCGGACCCTGAACTACTCGGGGAACCTGCCGTTCATCTTCGCCTGCCTGTCCACGAAAACCGGCCAGGTCGTCTGGCTGTGGATGCGCCCCGGTCTGTCGATGGAAGACCTCGACAACAAGGCCGAAACCATCGCCTCGGCGTGCTGGGCACGCAAGGCAGTCATCGAACGCTCCAAGCGCAACGCGGCCGTGGTCCGTATCGAGATCAACCGGCGCGACCCGCTGTCGAAGACACACATCGTGTCCCCACTGCTGAACGACACCAGCGACATGCCCGAACAGGCGGTCGCAGACGACGCGGTCATGGCGTTCCTCACGCCCGACACCGTCCCTGACGAGTCCACCACGCAAAGGCCGGCCAAAACCGGCACCGGTGAGACCCGCACCAAGACATCGAAAACCAAGTACACCGCGACGGTCGACGACCAGCAAACGGTGATCTTGGGAGCCAACGGAGAAGACGTGTCCGACTATGTCTAGCTTCAGACCCAAGCAGGTGTTCCCCCGGCGCACGCCGGGGGTCACCCCCGCACCACGAGGTGCGCTGTCCATCTACGACCCGTGCTACCTGGGTCTCGACGCACGCGGCCGAGCTGTGCGCGTCACGCTCATGTACCGCAATATCCTCATCGGCGGAGAACCCGGCGCGGGCAAGTCCGTTGCCCAAGGCAATATCGTCGCCCATGCCGCACTCTGCACTGACGTCGATCTCATCCTGATTGACGGCAAGATCGTCGAACTCCTTCCCTATGCACCGGTCGCGGCAGAGTTCGTCGGCAACGACATGCGCAAAGCACTTCGGATCCTGCGTGAACTACAGGCGGATCTCGATGAGAGATACCTGCACCTTGCCCGCACCGGCGGCAAGAAGATCGTTCCTGGCGACGGTTTCCGGGCCAAGCTCCTGTGCATCGACGAGCTGGCCTACTTCACCGTCACCGCAGGCACCAAAGAACAGCAAGAAGAGTTCCGCACCCTGGTTCGGGACATCGTCGCTCGTGGCCGCGCAGCGGGCATCATCACGGTCGCATCAACCCAGCGCCCCAGCGCTGACATCGTCCCCACCTCACTACGGGACCTGTTCGGCTACCGGCTCGCGTTCCGGTGCGCCACCGACTCAAGCTCCGACATCATCCTCGGCACCGGCTGGGCATCCCAAGGTCACACGGCCGTCGATATCGAACCCGAAGCCCTCGGAGTCGGACTTCTCCGCGCTGAAGGCGGATTCCCGCGACGCCTCAAGACGGCGTTCCTCGAAGACGCCCACGTCAACCAGATCGTCCGCCGCGCAGCACACCTCCGGAAGGCGGCATGACCCCCATGATCACCATCAAACCCATCCCCGCCGACGCCATGACTCGCGTCCGCGACACTACCGGCAATCCCGGCTGGCTCCACGACTGCGGAGCGTTCGTCTACGCACCTGATCAGCCGCACCGCTGCGGTGTCTGCTGGTCGGCCGGCCGAACCCGCTGGGCCCACAACGGCAACTGGCAACCCGCCTACGTCACCCGCCAGGCGGTGTCGTCATGACCTACTACGACGAATCCAGTGGCGAACGCAACGACCGCGCCTACATCGGCTACGAGTTCACTGACCACGCCGTCACCGGCATCAACCTTGCCTGCAACGGCAAAAACCCACTGGTAGCGATTGATCTGGGCGGCATGCCGCTCGATGTCGAACTCATCACAGGCTCAGTCACCGCACTCAGCCAACTCATCGACGCGCTCTATGAAGCCCGGCAACTCCTCGAAGACCACCAGGTCGAGCACATCGCCGAAGACATGACGCGCAGTCAAGACGCGGTCTACATCCCCGCCGAATGGACGGAGGACCAGCCATGACCAAGTCACACGACGACCGTCAGGTCATCCTTCGCAAGCACCGCGAAACGGTCGACCGAGCGATGCGGGAACTCGTCAACGACCTTCGTGCTCACACCCTGTCGCTGCCATTCGAGGGAAGCGACGAGCAGATCGGCCAGGCGAGCAACGCACTCATGATCTACAACGAAGCATTCGACCTGCGTGAGCACGTCGCCTCGTTCTTCTCGACCTGGATCGACGACTAATGCGCGCGGCACCGAAACGCCGCGTGACACGTAACTGTCAAGGCCAACAAGCCATCGCGACAGACCTCACTGAGACCCCCGCTATCCCGGCCTCCGAGCCGGTCAAGAAGAAGACCCCGTCCAAGAAGACCCACCGCTCACAGCGAGCAGAGGACTGGGCACATACGACAGTCGGCGATCCCTGGCCCTGTGCGATCTGCGGACACAACGCCTTCATGCGTGACCCCTACACAGGACGCCCCTGTCACCTCATCTGCGCCAAAACCCAAGCACACGAAAGAGGCGAGCAATGGTGAACATCATCAGGATCTGCCTGCACTGCGATGCACAACTCAGCCGGGAACTGCTATCCGGCACCCCGCACAACGGGATCTACGGGTGGGTGGACGTCCTATCCGGCGACGAGGGTGGCACCTACGACTACTGCCCCGTCAACCCGAGCCACGAGCACCAGGCGGCGGCCCGATGAGCCTCGACCTCGCTCCTGTCGTCCAGGTCCCCGGACGACTCACTCTCATCGAAGAGCCGGCCAATCCGGAACCGGTCGTTGCGAAGCCCGCGACCACGACCAAGCTCACCGGGCTGACCAACCACAACACCGCTGCACTGTCCGGCATCACCGGCTGGGAGGTCACCAAGACCACCGCCGTCTACAGCGGCACCCCGGCCGCCGCCCACACCGCAGTCCAGAAGCAAATGGATCAGGTCCGCGCTGCTGAAGGTGGCAGAGCACACGGCTACACCTCGCTGATTGCCGTACGCAACAAGCTCAAGGAACTGTCCACCGGCGGCAGTCACCCGGCCGTCTCGGTCACCATCAAACGGGCCACCAAGAAGACGAGCGCGAAGACGCGCACCGGGTCACCAAAAGCTCGGCTGACACGTAAGCGTCAAACCGAGTACACCACCGCGGAACTCGTCTCAGCCCTCGAAGGAGCCTGGACAGCCATCCGCGCCAACCACCAAGAGATCCCGGCCGTCGTGATCATCGTCGGCTCCGGAACCTCCACCAAACAAGCCAAGTACGGCCACTTCGCCGCCAGCCGCTGGCAACACGGCGAACAACGCCTGGCCGAAGTCCTCATCTCCGGCGAAGGACTCAGGCGAACCGCCGAAGAGGTCTTCACCACCTTGTTGCACGAAGCCACCCACGCTCTCGCGAACACCCGTGAGATCCAAGACACCAGCCGACAAGGACGCTGGCACAACCAGAAGTTCGCTCAGCTCGCATCAGAGCTAGGTCTCGACACCGGTACCAAAGATCCCAGCCACGGCTGGTCCAAGTGCACCCTGCGGACTGAGACCACGACCACCTACAAGAGCGTCATCGCCGAACTGAAGAAGGCGCTCATCGCCTACCGCCACCCCGAAGCAGTCGGGGGCGGAGCCAAGAAGAACAACAACAACGCCGTGGCCTGCGCATGCCAGTGCCCCCGGCGTATCCGCGTCGCCAAAGCAGTTCTCGCAGAAGGCGAGATCACCTGCAGCGTCTGCGACTCCAACTTCGAACCCGACGAATAACTACACGGTTCGTTGCTGGCTCTCCTCTCCGGAATCCACGGGGTCCCGGAGGGAAGGGCGAACACCGAACAGCACCAGTGCAAACCCATCACCACAACGGACGGAGAACACCATGACCAGCACGCCAGTGGACATCAACGCCTACGCCAACATCATGGCCTACCGCGACATCGCCGATCACGACTTCCAGTGCGACTGGGTCACTGCCGAACACTACGGCGACCACGACTGGTGCCCCTCCGTCCTCGAGCAAGGCGACCCCTACGCGCTGGTCGTCCGCATCAATCCCGCCAGCAACCCCGAGCCGTTCGAGGTCATCGGCCGCTACTGCATCGGTTGCGGCTACTACCTGTTCGGCACCCCCGAACCCGCACCCCTCACCCCCATCTTCTAACCCACCTTGCCAAAGGCCGGCCAAACACCGGCCCCTTCAACGCAAGCCCTCGACACCTCGGAAGGAGGCCACCATGACCCGCAGCACCAACGACACCGACAACGCCATCGACGTCCTGAGCGGCCTCCTCGGAGGCGTCGAAGTCCTCGCCACCTACGAACCCCACTCCGACCGCGAATTCATCCCCGGCAGTGCCAACAGCAACAGCCCCGCAAACGCCCTGGAGACCGCTCTACAGCGCGCAGCAACCGCCGCCGACTACAACGCCTGGCTCGACCACACCGCGTCGGCAGGCGGCTGTCAACGCCCTGTGCGGCTCCGCGGCGAGTCCCACATCGTGTCCGAACGCACCGGCCGCATCATCTCCACTCGCCACACCGACGACATGCCCGGCGGCGTCATCTACAAGGCCTGCGGCAACCGCCGCGCCGCCGTCTGCCCCTCCTGCGCCGAAACCTACCGAGGCGACACCTACCAACTCGTCCTCGCAGGCCTCGCAGGCGGCAAAGGCATCCCCACCACCGTCACCCAGCACCCCTCAGCGTTCGTCACCTTCACCGCCCCCACCTTCGGACCCGTCCACGGCACCCGCACCATCCGAGGCCAAGGCGGCAGCCTGCGCCACCGGCCCTGCCGACCACGCCGCGAACCCGACCTGTGCCCCCACGGCCGCGACCTGCGCTGCCACCAAACCCACGCCGAAGGCGAACGCATCCTCGGCACCCCGCTGTGCCTGGACTGCTACGACCACGACCACCAAGTCGTCTGGAACGCCCTGTCCGGCGAACTCTGGCGACGCACCATGGACCGCGCCAAAGACATCCTCCGCAGCGAAGCCAAAAAGCACGGGGCATCGGTCAAGCTCTCCTACGGCAAGGTCGCCGAAATGCAAGCCCGAGGCGTCGCCCACTTCCACGCCCTCATGCGCCTCGACGGCGTCAACCCACTCGATCCCGCACTCGTTGAGCCGCCCGCCTGCGCAGCCACCTACACCATGCTCGCCGACGCCGTCCGCCGCGCCGCCGAAGTCACCCGGTTCCGGTCGCTGCCGCACCCCGACCAGCCCGACGGCTGGCTCATCGAATGGGGCACCCAACTCGACCTCCGCCCCGTCCGGCAGACCGTTGACGGAGCCATCACCGAAACTGCCGTCGCCGGATACCTCGCCAAGTACGCGACCAAAGGCGCCGAAGCCACCGGACACTCATCCGCCAGGCTCACCGCCGCCAGCGTCCGTCGCTACGCCACCCTGCACACCCACGCCGGCCGATTGGTCGACGCCTGCTGGCGAATCGGACGCGACGGCTCCGACCTCGACGAAACCGAAGCCGCCAAGAACTCCGGACGCCTGTCCTACCGCAGGCTCCAACGCTGGGCACACATGCTCGGCTTCGGCGGCCACTTCTCCACCAAGAGCCGTCAGTACTCCACCACCCTCAAGGCGCTACGGGAAGCGCGCGCTAACTGGCGACGCGACCGCCACCGCGCCAAAGACCACACCGACGACACCGAAACCACACTCATCGTCGGCAACTTCTCCTACGCAGGCACCGGCTGGAAGACCATCGGCGACGCACTCCTAGCCAACACCGCAGCCGCCAAAACCCGCGAGCATCGACGACTCATCAAGGAACTGATTGCCGAGAGCAACGAGGACTGACACGTAACTGTCAAAGGAGGAGTGCAATGTCTGTACCGCAGCATCGAGATGATCGGCTGTGGAGCATCGAGGACCTGTCTGACTTCCTCGGTGTTCCGGTGCCGACCCTGTACCGGTGGCGAACGACTGGCTATGGCCCGAAGGGTGTTCGGATCGGCCGCTACGTCCGCTACCAGCGCGACAACGTCTACGCCTGGCTGAAGTCGCTGGAAGGGGCTGCCTGAGATGGCGCAGCAACGATTGCCCATCGGGACCTGGGGCAAGATCAGAACCCACGCTGTCACCGACTCCAAGGGTCGTGTGTCCTATCGCGCCATGGCCAAGTTCCGCGACTTCAACGGCGCGGTCGTACCGGTCGAACGGCGAGGCAAGACCAAGGGTGCCGCGATATCGAATCTTCGGACGGCGCTGCGTGAACGCGCGAAGATGGGAAAGGCCGGCACTTGGACGACGACACATCGGTTCAGCGAGATCGCTGACGAATGGGTTGAAGAGATCGAGGAGCTTGTAAGAGATGGCTCTCGCTCTCCCGGCACGATCCAGATCTACAGGTCAATCCTGGAGAAGCACGTCCGCCCAGCCTTGGGTGAACTCCGTCTGGCGGAAGTGACCACTGCGCGGGTGGATGTCTTCATTCGGCGGATCAAGTCTGACGTTGGCGTACCAACGGCCAAGCTTTGCCGGAGTGTCGTCTCCGGAGTGATGGGACTGGCTGTCCGGAGCGGTCCCCTCGACGCCAACCCTGTTCGTGAAATCCGCCGAATCGAGCAACCCAGGAAGAAGAAGCTCGCACGGTCGCTCACCATTGAGGAGGTTGACCTGTGGCTCAATGCGGTCGACGCGAATGAGTACGCCAAGTCGAAAGACATCCCAGCTCTCAGCCTCTTCATGCTCGGCACAGGCGTTCGGATCGGCGAAGCTCTAGCACTCACCTGGGCAGAGGTCGACCTAGCGGCCGCTGCGGTGGAAATCGAATGGACCGTCGGCAGGATCAGTGGCCAAGGACTGCTTCGTCGACCAACCAAATCGTCGGCCGGAGAGCGCACCCTGCCCCTTCCCCAGCGGGTTTTGGACATGCTGACCAAGCGGCACGATGCAGGAGTTCAGCTCGACTGGCCGGTGTTCCCGGACTCCATCGGCGGGTATCGCGATCCCAACAACACCCTCAAGATCTTTCGCAAGGTCCGGGCTGAGGTCGAGTCCCTGGAATGGGTCAAGTCGCACAACTTCCGGAAGACCCTCGCCACGATCCTGGACGGCGACGGACAGTCCGCTCGGCAGATCGCTGACCAGCTTGGGCACAGCCGGGTCTCGATGACTCAGGACGGCTACCTCGGGCGCAAGATCAAGAACCCGGGAGCGGCCAAGGCCATGGATGCCGTGTTCGGCCAGGCGGACCGCCAGGAGGGCTCGGACAGCCAAAAGCATGGCAAAGATGTGGGCTGAGAGCCTGGTGCTGGTGGCCATGGTGGCTCTGACCTGCGGTTTTGGTAGGCCCCGTGGGACTCGAACCCACAACCCGCGGATTAAAAGTCCGCTGCTCTGCCAATTGAGCTAGAGGCCCCGGTGGTGAGGGGTTGGGGACCAGTGTGGCAGATGTGGGGTTGAGGGGGTGTTTCTGGGGTGGGGGGAGGCGTACTGTCGGGAGTCGGGGAGTACTACTCGCGCGCCGGGGGGCTGGGGTGAGGGGGCGGTATGGGGGTTGTGGAGCGGGACGCTATCGCGGGGGCTCATGACGAGGTGGTGACTGCTTGGAAGGAGATTGTCGAGCAGGCTTCGTCGATGGGGCTGGCCGATCGGATCGTGATCGGGGTGAAGTTGCGGGCTCGGGCCGAGGCATTGGCCAACTATGAGGGGCTGGCTCGGGGGGCTGGGGATCTGGCGACGGATGCGCGGGCGTTCGCGGCGGCGGTGAAGGCGCAGAATCCGTTGACGACGGTGGTTGCTGTGGTGGGGATTGCGGCGGGGGTGCTGGGGTTTTTCGGGTTGTGGTCGTTTCAGGCGTTGCGGAAGGCGCTGACGCCGGCTGCGGAGGCGGCTGAGGTGGGGATGGCGCAGACCACGGCGGCGTTGATCGGGGTGGTGACGGTTGCGTCGGGTGGGGTGATTGTGGCGGTGGTGCGGGCTGCGGTGGAGGCTGCGCGGGCTGCTGTGGAGGCGCTGGAGAGTTTCAGTGCGCGGTCGCATCCTTCGGCGGTGTTGTTGCGGGAGGTCCGGCCGGCGGAGGAGCGGTTGTTCGCGGTGTTTCGCCAGCGGGTGCCGGAGCCGCCGATCAGTGCGGGGCCGTTGATCGCGCTCGGGAGTGTCGGGCTGGTGGTCGGGGTCGTGTTCGCGGCGCTGGCGGGGGTCGGCGCGGCGGCGACCTGAGAAGTACGGCGTTCAGGTCTGGTCCAGCGATCGATCGGGGTGTTATGTAGTTGTCTTCGCCTGGGTGGTCCAGGCGCTGACAATCCTGCCGCGGGGGGAACCGGCGGCGGGTTTGGGGGGAACTGTGGTGTGTGTTCGTGCTGCGTTGCTGGTTGTCGCCGTGCTCGGCTTCGGAGTCGGGTGCGGTAC
This sequence comes from Kribbella sp. NPDC005582, assembly GCF_040605415.1. Taxonomy (NCBI): domain Bacteria; kingdom Bacillati; phylum Actinomycetota; class Actinomycetes; order Propionibacteriales; family Kribbellaceae; genus Kribbella; species Kribbella sp. NPDC005582. The sequence goes on along the minus strand of NZ_JBEXCU010000005.1, from coordinate 601,496 downwards.
GGCGGAATCCACCGAACCGGCCGCCGTCGCCGGTGGGCGGATAATCACGAAGACGGTGACGGCGCCAGCCGAGACGCCGACTCCGACCGCCGAAGCGCCGGCTACGCCGAAGGCCGTCGTACCGAAGCCGGCGGCGGTGACGAAGCGGGTCGTCGAGTACGGCGTGATTCCGTTCAAGAAGAAGACGGTCACCGACAGCGAGCTGCCGAAGGGTGAGCGGTCGGTGCGGACGCCGGGGGTGAACGGCACGCGGAAGCTGACCTACGAGGTCACGTACGTCGGCGGCAAGCAGACCGCAAAGAAGCTCGTGAAGCAGGAGGTCGCCAAGCCGCCGCGGTCGCAGGTGACCGTCGTGGGGACCAAGGTCGAGGAGGAGTCGAGTTCGGGATGCGACCCGAACTACAGCGGCTGCGTGCCGATCGCGAGTGACGTCGACTGTTCGGGCGGCAGCGGCAACGGACCCGAGTACGTCGCCGGCCCGGTCAATGTCATCGGATCCGACATCTACCGCCTCGACGCCGACAACGACGGGATCGGCTGCGAGTAGACACGACCAGCGCGGTGTAATGAGGCCGTGCTGACCTACGAACTGACGTCCAGGGATCTGGAGGAAGTCCGGTTCGCCCTATCGCCCGCGGCGGAGACTGTCTTGTCGTTGCGGGCGTTGCGCGATCCGGGCCGCTTCCCGCTGCAACTGCCCTGGGTCCGCGCGGTGCAGCCGCTGCTCGAGGACCTCGACTGGAGCGTGCTCAGCCACCTCGTCAACGACACGATGGGCAGCCCTGACTTCCTCACGCCGCGACCGACCTCGCCGCTCACGCAGTTCGCCGACGAGCTGGAGCTCATAGCCGCCGTCGATCAACACACGTTCATCAGACAACTGACGGCAGTCAACGGCGAGGTCCCAACTGGCCTCACGCCGAAACGAGTCACCACAGCACTCGCCGACTACTGGCAGACGGTCATGGCGCCGTACTGGAATCGCATGCGGACGATCCTCACGGCCGACATCACGTACCGCGGTCATGTCCTCACCCAGCAGGGCACCGGCGCGATGCTCAACGAGCTGGGACCCGCGATCTCTTACAGCCAAGGCCTGTTGAAGGTCGACAAGGTGAGCGCGGTCAGTCGCGTGGAGAAGGTCGACGGCCGCGGCCTCGTCCTGCAGCCGACCTTGTTCGGCCCGCATGCGGTGATCCCGTACGACCCCGGCGCCGACCCAATCCTCGGCTACCCGCCCCGCGGTCAGGCCAACCTGTGGACGGTCATCGCACCGCCCACCCCGCAAGACCTCGCCCAACTCATCGGTACGGCGCGCGCCCGCATCCTGCAGCTTCTCACCCATCCGCGCACCACCACCGATGTGGCCGCGGAGCTCCAGGTCACGCCGTCCGCAGTCAGTCAGCACCTGCAACTGCTTCGCCGTACCGGTCTGGTGGAGCCACAGCGAGCCGGCAAGCAGGTGCTCTACAGCCCGACTGAGTTGGCCTCTTTGCTGACAGGGAACTAAAGTCGAAGACACCGCGGGAGCTCGCACCGGAGTGGGCTGAGAGGGCGACAGAGCAGGCGTCGCCGACCGCTGAACCTGAATCGGGTAATTCCGGCGTAGGGAGGACAACGCATGTACGACGAGTCAGCAGACGAGCACGCCGTGTGGGTCAACGGTACGGCGACCAGTAGCGCACCAGGCATGTCTGTCGCGGAGCTGGTTCGGGTGATGTCGGATCGGCAGACCGGGATCGCGGTCGCGGTGAACCAGAGCGTGCTGACCCGGGACGAGTGGGCCGGCACGATTCTGACGGCAGGTGACCGGGTCGAGATCGTCGGCGCGGTCCAGGGAGGCTGAGATGGACGACCCCTTCGAGCTGGGCGGGCGCACGTACTCGTCGCGACTCATCATGGGCACCGGCGGTTCGGCCAACCTGGAAGTGATGGAGGAGGCGTTGGTTGCCTCCGGCACCCAGTTGACCACGGTCGCGATGCGGCGGCTGGGGACCGGGCACGAGGGCTCGGTGCTCGACGTACTGAAGCGGCACGGCATCGAGATCCTGCCGAACACTGCCGGTTGTCACACCGCAGCCGAGGCCGTGCTGACCGCGCGGTTGGCGCGCGAGGCCTTGGGGACCGACCTGATCAAGGTCGAGGTGGTTGCCGACGACCACTTGTTGCTGCCCGACCCGTTCGAGTTGCTGGACGCCGTCGAGACGCTGGTCGCCGATGGCTTCACCGTGCTGCCCTACACGAACGACGACCCGATCCTGGCCCGCCGCCTCGAGCAGGCAGGGTGCGCGGCCGTGATGCCGTTGGCCGCGCCGATCGGATCGGCACTCGGCATTCGCAACCCACACAACATCGCGCTGATCGCCGAGGCGGCGAACGTGCCGGTCATCGTCGATGCCGGCATCGGTACGGCGAGCGATGCCGCACTGGCGATGGAGCTGGGCTGCGCCGCGGTGATGCTGGCAACGCCGGTCACGCGTGCGGAGAAGCCGGCCCTGATGGCGGCCGCGATGCGCGACGCGGTGAGCGCCGGCCGCAATGCCCGCCTGGCCGGTCGAGTCCCCCGCCGCTGGCACTCAGCCCTGGCCTCGTCCCCTACAACCGGTCTGCCGACCTCAACCTCTGGAGATTGAGTGAGTAACTTGGAGTATCCGCAGTCAGAAGGTGTTGCTCCGGGCAACGGTTACAGCCACGTGGTGACTAGCGCGGGACAATGGGTCGCGATCGCTGGTCAGGTGGCACTCGATGCTGATGGCAAGCTTGTCGGCGAGGGTGACTTCGAGGCCCAGACGCGGCAGGTGTTCGCGAATCTGGACGCGGCGTTGAAGGCGGCCGGGGCTACTTGGGCGGATGTTGTGAAGCTGGGTTGCTTCCTGACCGATATGGCCGGGCTGCCGGCGCTGCGTACGGTTCGCGACGAGTACATCGACACGACGAAGCCGCCTGCGAGCACCGCCGTACAGGTGGTGGGGTTGTTCCGGCCGGAGGCGTTGATCGAGGTCGAGGCGTACGCCGTTATCTGAGGAGATTGACCGCCAACTGCGCGGCGAGGCCGATCGTGGCGTCGACGCGCGGTTGGCGGGAGTCGGCGCGGGCGGCGAGGGTGAAGACGGCGACCGCGTAGGCGTCGCCGGCAGGAAGCGTGACGACGCCTACTTCGTGCCGGAGCGCGCCGAAGGTGCCGGTCTTGCCGGCGACCTTGATGCTGTCATGTGGGAAGCCGGAGGCTAGGCGGTGCTGGAAGGTCTGCCGGTGCATGGTCGCCTTCACGAAGTCTGTTTGGGCCACGGAGAGCAGGTCGCCGGACCAGAGCCGGCGGAGTAGCAGCGTCATGTCCGAAGGCGTGGTCGCGGAGGCGTTGGCCGCTTCGTAGACGCCGGCTGGCGTGGTGCGGTTGTTGTCGGCGAGTGCGGCTAGGGCGGCGTCCGGATCGTCCAGCCCGGTACGGCGTTGTAGGTCGTGCAGGTGGGCCGCGGTCCCCCGGCGTACCCAGGTTTGTTGCAGGTCGAAGGAACGGAGCAGCTCGGCGAGGCGGTCGAGACCGACGACGTCGAGCAGCGCGTCGGCGGCGGCGTTGTCCGAGACGGTCATCATCGAGACCGCGAGGTCGCGGAGGGACATCGTCACTGGGTCGGCCAGGAGGGACAGGCCTGTCGGGCCGGGGGTGCGGGTCGCCGGGTCGAGGGTGAGCCGCTGGCGCGGGTCGAGTTCGCCGTCGTCGATCAGGCGGCAGAACCCAACCAGCAAGGGAAGTTTGTACACCGAAGCCATCGGTACGACGGTGTCCGCGTCGAGGTCGACCGTCGAGTCCGGTGCGTCGAGCGCGACCGCATGCAGCCAGCCGCGTACGCCGGCGTCCTCGAAGACCGCGCGGATCCGGGCGTTCAAGGCGTCACCAGCGCGTCGGTCAGCTGCGCGATCGTCTCGACCGGCTCGGCGAACGGCGTACGCGAGTGGGACCACACCAAGCGGATTCGCGTCGGCAGTGGATCGCCGGTCAGGCGGTGTCGGTCGACGCCTGGTGCCGCCAGTGTCGGGTCGGCGGTCATCAGGATCGCCTGCCCGGCCGCCACCATCGCGAGCCCGGCTCGCTCGTCCGTCACCACCACCGTCCCACCGTCCGGCCGATGCAACGCGAGCGTGTCGAGGAACAGATCACGAGCCGCCGGGGCCTCCGCCCGAGGCCGAACCGCCACCGGCAAGCCGCGCAAAAGCTTGAGCTCCACGGAAGGATCAGCCGCCCGGGCACCCCTGAGGTGAGGGGAGGCCGCGGTGAGTGGATCTGCGGGGAGCTGGGGAGCAGCCTGGCCGCGCCGCCCGGACGGGGATGTCGGCGCGGCCTTGCCCAATAGTCCGGACGGGGCGAGCGCCCAGGTTGGAAGGAGTTGGACTGGGCCCGCCTCCAGTCCGTCCAGGACGGTCGGGTGGAGGACGGCGGCCAGCGTCAGGCGCCCCGAGGAGACCTGGCTGACCAGGGCGCTGGTCGGCGCGGAGACGACTGTCACGCGGCTGCCGGGCACGGCTGCGCCGCAGGCGGCGGCCAACGCGGCACCGGCGGCTGGAGGGACCTCAGGGGCCAGGCCGAGGCGGATCTCCGGGCCTTCGGGATCGCGCAGGACGGCGGCCTGATGGAGTTCTTCGATCGAGGTGAGGGCTCGGCGGGCGAAGGGCAGCAACGCCGCACCGGCGGGGGTGAGTTCGACACCCGTGGAGCCTCGCTCGAAGAGCTTGGCGCCGACCAGGGCCTCCAGGCGGCGCAGGCCCTGGGACAGCGGTGGCTGGGTGATGCCGACGACCCGCGCGGCGTCGCCGAAGTGTTGTTCCTCGGCGAGCGCGATGAAGATCTGGAGGTGTCGTTCAGTCAGCATGACCCTGCTGACCTGCGGTGATATCCCCAGCCACTCGCCTCATGCCCGAAAGCATATTCGACACACCCCAACGGCCTCGCCTTGACTGCAACCGACGGAACAGCGAGAGGAGACGCAGTGAAGGTGACGCGACGAGGAATGCTGGCGGGCGTGGCCGCGGTTGGTGCCGCCGGAGTGATCGGCGGGAAGGCCGCCGCGCAAACCAGCAGCAAGCCACCGGCCAGCCGCGAGTCGGTGGAGCTGACCTGGTTCGGCAATCACGCCTGGCAGATTCGGTGCGGTGAGCACATCGTCCTCACCGACCCGTGGCTGACCCGGTTCCACACCGGCACGTTCACACCCGAAGGCGCCGACCCGAAGACCAAGCTGGTCATCGACAAGGCGGTCGTCGACAAGCACCTCGGCAAGGCCGACGCGATCCTGGTTCATCACGGCCACTACGACCACATGTCCGACGTACCGTATGTCGCCGCGCGCACCCAGGCGACCGTCCTCGGCACCCAGACGCACGTCAACCTACTGAAGGCGATGCGCACCCAGGCCGACCTGCTCTCGGCGGTCCGCGGCGGTGAGCACCTGGTCTTCGACGGCTTCACGATCGAGGTCTTCCCGTCGCTGCACTCCTGCGGCGGCAAGCGGCACACCTACGCCTACCCCGGCTATCACCAGGACTCCGTCCCGCCGCGTCCGCGCGTGATCGAGGACCTCGTCGAAGGCGGCACGCTCGCCTACGTGATCACGATCGGCGGCCTGCGCATCCTCAGCCTCAGTACGGCGAACTTCGACCCGATCGCCCTCCGCGATCTGCAGGTGGACGTCGTACTGGCCGCGCCCGGCGGCGAACCCGGCGTCACCGACCGCCTGCTCCAGACCATCAAGCCGGTCCCGACCGTCATCGCGACCCACTGGGACGACTTCGACAAGCCGCTCACCGCGCCCGGTGTCCCGTGGACCGACCTGACCCCGCTACGCACTTCCGCAGAACGCTCCGGCGCCCGCTTCGTCGTACTGGATCACCTGGAGAAGCTCACGCTGTAGGCAAGAACGCATCCAACGCGCCGGCGACCAGCTCGGGCCGCTCCAGCGTCTGCAGATGCGGTACGCCGGGCAACTCGACGAACTGTCCGCCGGGGATACCGTCCGCCAGCGACCGCAGTACGTCGGCCGACCCTGGGACGTCCGCTCCACCGGCGACCACCAGGGTCGGCGCGCTGAACGAGCCGAGCTTCCCCTGGACGTCGAGCTGCTTCATCGCCCGCCAAGCCGCCGCCCAGGCCGCGGGGTCCATCGCCCGCACCCCGTCGCGTGCGAACCGGACGCCCGCGGTCTCGGCGGCCAAGGCCGCCGGCGTGAACCAGCGCGCGAGCGACTCCTCGACCTGGGCCTCCATCCCGCCTGCCTCGGCTGCGGCTGCACGGTGCTCGAAGACCTCCGGGAACGGACGATCCGTGGTCGCCAGCAAGGCCAGCGAGGCGAACCGCTGCGGTGCTTCGACTGCTGCGGTCTGCGCGATCCCGCCGCCGTACGAGAGACCGACGACGTGCGCAGTCTCAAGCTCCAACGCATCCAGTACGCCGAACAGGTCGCGCGCCAGATCCGTCAGTCGCTGCGGATGCGGCGCTCCGGAAGCCTCACCGTGACCGCGCAGATCGTAGGCGAAAACCCTGCGACCGTTGGCCAATCGATCCAGCACCGGCTCCCACATGCGCTTGTCGCCGCCGAGTGAATGCAGAAGCACAACCGGCGGACCGCTTTCGCCGCGGCGCAGCAGACCAGTCTGGTGATCGTCGAGAGTCAGCACGCCACAAGTCTTGCCGGACGGAGGTTCAGACCACGGATTCTTCTGCTGGAGGCAGAGCGCGGACCCGGTAGTGGTAGCGGGAGACGGGCGTGAAGCCGAGGCGGTTGTAGAGGGCCAGGGCCGGGGCGTTGTCGGCCAGGACCGAGAGGAACACGTGCCCGACACCGCGTTTCGTTGCCTCACGCAACAAGCCGTGAATGACGGCCTGCGCCAGACCTTGGCGGCGGTACGCCGGGTCGGTGGCAATGCAGTAGAGACCGGACCAGTCATCGGCGAGCGCGAGCCGGCCGACCGCGACGATCTCGCCGCCGACCAGCACCCGGGCATGGAGGGCGGGGCTGCGGTCGAGGATCTGCCGCGCGACGACTTGTTCGGAGGGAGCGCCGTGGGGGTCGGTGCGCCACCAGAATTCCGTCCAGGCGGCGTCGGCGACCGGAGAAATATTCATCGTGACCGTCGGAGCCGGCAGCGCGCTCAGGACGTCCGCGATGGCGGCGGACTGCACCAGCGTCGGGCTGTCCAGCTGGTAACCGCGAGCGGCCAACTGGTCGTCGAGATCGGTCGGCTGAGCGGCCGGACTGATCTGGAAGCACGGCGTGATCCCGTGCGCCTGGTACAGCGTTTCCACGTAATCCAAGGCTTTTCCGAGATCACTCGGCGCCGCAGCCGGGAGCACCGAGTTCGCTCGCATGGTCACGCCGGCCGCTCGCCGGACCAGCCAGCCGTCCAGTTCGGTGCTCTGTTCGGCACGCCAGCACTGGTTCATCAAGTGGTCGATCTTCGCGGTAGTCATCACCCGCCTGAGCCTAGATCAGCCCGAATCAATTTGCAAAGGAATGCATATTTATTCATCTACCGAGTGGATCGCCGCCGCCAGCAGGTCGATCCCCTCGACCACCGTGTTCACCGTCAGGCCGCCATATCCGAAGACCAGCCCGGCCGGCCCCGGCGAGGTCACCCAGTACGGCCCCAGCCCATAGACACCAAGACCGCGCTGAAGTGCGGCGGCCTGGACCGCATCCTCGGTCAACCCCTCCGGCAGCAACGCCATCACATGCAGCCCGGCCGAGATGCCGGTCGGCACGAGCTCAGGGAGCCGCAAGGCCAGCCGCTCCACCAACGTGTCCCGCAGCAACCGGTACCGCGGCCGCATCCGGCGCAGATGCCGATCGAACTCACCGTGGGCAACAAAGTCCGCGAACGCCAGCTGATCGAGCACGGGCGACCCGCGGTCGTCCATCAGCTTCGCCTGCGCCATCGGTTCGACCAGCCGCGGCGGCAGGATCATCCACCCCAACCGCAGCCCCGGCGCCAACGTCTTGCTCGCTGTCCCGGCGTACGCGACCCGGTCCGGCATCAGCCCCTGCATCGCGCCGATCGGCTCCCGGTCGTACCGGAACTCGGCGTCGTAGTCGTCCTCGATCACCAGACCGTCCCGCCGCGTCGCCCAGGCAAGCAACGCCGCCCGAGTCTCCGCCGACGTGACCACACCTGTCGGGAACTGATGCGCCGCCGTCACCAGTACGACGTCCGCCCCGGACCGCTCCAGCGCCTCAACATCAACGCCACCCTCAAGAACCGGTACGCCGACCGTCTCCAGCCCGGCGGCCGCGGCCACTCGGCGCAGATCGTCGTCCGACGGATCCTCGACCGCGATACAGCGATATCCCTGCGCAGCAAGGACTTGCAGCAACAACCGCGAGCCCTGCGCGAACCCGTTGCAGATCAGCATGTGCTCCGGCCGCGCCGCCGTACCGCGGACTCGGTTGAGGTAGTCCGCCAACGCTGTCCGCAGCTCGATCGTGCCGCGGCCGTCGATATAGGCCAAACTCCGGTACGGCGTTTCGTTCAGCACCCGGCGGATCGACCGCAGCCACGCCGCTCGGGGGAACTGCGACACGTCCGGCCGGCTGTAGCGGAAGTCGATCCGCGCCACCGCCTCGGACGGCGACGCCGTACCGGGCGGCTCGATCGCGGCCACCTCCGCGACCTCGGTGTACCCGCCGGGCCGGCTGACCAGATACCCCTCGGCCACAAGCTGTTGATAGGCCTCGACCACCACGCCCCGCGACAACCCCAGATCCTCGGCGAACGAGCGGGTCGACGGCATCACCGCGCCGGCCCGCAGCCTGCCCTCCCGGATCCGGTCCCGGATCCCACTCTCCAGCTGCTGATGCAGCGGGGCGCCGCCGGAGCGCTGGAGCTCGATCAGCAGTTCTCCGGAACTGGTCCTGATTCGGCTCACGAAACTGGACCTTATCGGAGTACCGCCGCGCTGTCAGGGTGGAAGACATGACGACCTTCCTGCACCCCGGAGAGCCCCGGTACGACGACGCCCGCACGGTCTGGAACGCCATGATCGACCGCCGGCCCGCCGTGATCGCCCGCTGTACGACGACCGCCGACGTGGTGGAGGCGGTCCTGCTCGCCCGCAGCTCGGGCCTCGAGCTCGGCATTCGCTGCGGCGGCCACAACATCGCCGGCCTGGCCGTCCCCGACGGCGGACTGATGATCGACCTGACCCCGATGGGCGCGGTCGAGATCGACCTCGAACGCCAAACCGCGATCGTCCAGGGCGGCGCGCTGCTCGGCGAGCTGGACCGGGCCGCCCAGCGGTACGGCCTGGCGACGACCGCGGGCAACGTCTCGCACACCGGGGTCGGCGGACTCACGCTGGGCGGCGGGATGGGCTGGCTGGCCCGCCGCTTCGGGCTCGCCTGCGACAACGTGACGGCGTACGAAGTGGTGACCGCGAACGGCGAGGTCGTCCGCGCCACCGCCGACGAGAACGCCGACCTGTTCTGGGGCCTGCGCGGTGGCGGTGGCAACTTCGGTGTCGTCACGTCGTTCGAGTTCCGGCTGCACGAGATCGGCACCCGCACATTGGTTGCCGAGTTCACCTATCCGGTCGAGGCGGCGTACGACGCCTTGCGTGGTTGGCGGGAACTGAACCGGACCGCCCCGCGCGAGGCGACCTTCACCGCCTCGATCACGCCGAACGGCGTCACGCTCGGCTATGTCTGGGTCGGACCGCTCGGAGAGGAGCTACTGCCCGCGTTCCGCGCCCTCGGCCCGGTGGTCCACGAGAGTGTCGAGGCGATGCCCTATCTGACCTTGCAGAGCAGGGACGACAGCGTGCAGGGCCACCGGTACCGCCGCTACTGGAAGGGCCACTACTTCAAGTCGTTGCCCGACGAGGCGATCAAGGCGCTGATCAACACGCCGGGCGTCTCGGCGAGCCTGCAGGCGTACGGCGGCGCGATCGCCGACACCCCGGACGAGGCGGCCGCCTTCAGCCACCGCGACACCCAGTTCGAGTTCGTGACGTCCACTCGCTGGGAGGACGCCGCCGAGGACGAGGCCCGGATCCGCCAGGTCCGCGAGTACGCCGCCACCCTGACGCCGTACGCCCAAGGTGCCTACGTGAACACGTTGAACGGTGAGGCCATCCACCGCGCCTTCCCGCCGGCCAAGCTCGCCCGGCTGGCCGAACTCAAGGCGAAGTACGACCCGGAGAACCTCTTCCACCTCAACCAGAACATCGCCCCTGCAGTGCTCACCAAGGTCTAGCAGGCGCAGGCGATGCCTCGCGGAGCGGTCAGCGGGTCAGACTCCCGACGCTCGATCCCGGCGGCGGTCTCGACCGGCAGACCCTCCCGCGCCCAGTACTCGAAGCCGCCGATCATCTCCTTGACCGAGTAGCCCAGCTTGGCGAACTCCAGCGCCGCTCGGGTCGCACCGTTGCAGCCAGGCCCCCAGCAGTACGTCACCACCCGCACCCCAGCCGGTACGACGTCCGCCGCGCGCGCCGCGATCTCGCGCGTCGGCAGATGGACGGCGGCCGGGACGTGTCCCTGATCCCAGCTCTCCTGACTGCGACTGTCGATCAGCACCCAGCCCGTCGTACCGGCGCCGATCTCGGCGGCGACATCGGATACGTCGGTCTCGAAGGCGAGTCGGCCGGCGAAGTGGGCAACGGCTGCGGTCTGTTCGGTCATGTGCTCAGCCTGAGCGAACCTCGATCGGCGCAACAGTGGCAGAAATGACCTAGTGCGACAAGATTCAGCCAGCGTTGATTCGGGCCCGGGCTCGCGCCACCTTGATCGCGGTCTTCAGCGTCTCGACGTCGTACGCACCGTAGTGCCGCTGGCCGTTGATGAAGAACGTCGGCGTCCCGGAGACGCCGCTCAGGTCGGCCGACTCGACGTCCCGCGCGACCCTGGCCGCGGCGACATGCCGCTTCACGTCGTCATGGAGCCGCTGGTTGTCGAGGCCGAGCTGCTCGGCGTACGACATCAGGTCCTTGGGCTGCAGGTTCTCCTGATTGGCGAGCAGCAGATCGTGCATCTCCCAGAATGCCCCCTGCTCGTGCGCGGCCTCGGCCACCTCGGCCGCGATCTGCGCTCGCGGATGCACATCCGACAACGGCAGATGCCGCCACACGTACCGCAGATCGTCGTCCTGCAACAGATCCCGTACGGCGGCCTCCGCGATCCCGCAGTACGGGCACTCGAAGTCGCCGTACTCGACGAGCGTCACCGAGGCGGTCTCGGGACCACGGACGTGATCGATCTCGGGGTCGACCGGATCGGCGAGGTCGACCAGCTCCTCGGCGCGGCCGAGAAGCGCGAGCGCCTTCTTCGGCGGACTGAGCAGATGGACCGAGCGGAAGACCGCCCAGGTCACCGCGGCCGACACGACCACCGCCAGGAGCAGGCCGAGCTTCGCCTCCGCCAGCGCCGGCCCGTCGAACGCGATCGTTGCTATCAGCAAGGAGACGGTGAAGCCGATGCCGGCGATCGTGCCGCTGCCGGCGACGGCGGCCCAGCCGACCTGCGGTCCGTACCGGCCGCCGGAGAAGCGGTCGAGCAGCCAGGAGACCAGCGTGACCGCGACCGGCTTGCCGACCACGTAGCCGATCAGGATGCCGAGCGTGACCGGCGAGGTGATGGCTCGGCCGAGGAACTCCGCGTCGATGGTGACACCGGCGTTGGCGAGGCCGAACAGCGGAACGATCAGGTAGCTGGTCCAGGGATGGTAGAGGAACTGCAGCCGCTCGTTCGGCGAGATCGTCGCGGTCAGACCGACGGTCGCCGACCGCGCGAGCTCCGGGGTCGGCTGCTCGCGGAAGACCCGGAACAACCCGCTCGCCTGCTCGAGCTCCTCCCGCCCTGGCGAGTACGCCGGTGCGGTCAGGCCGATCGCCAGCCCGGCCACGACCGGGTCGACGCCACTCGTGAGCAGCGCGGCCCACGTGATCACGCCGAGAACGACGTACACCCAGGGTTTGCGGACCCGGAGCAACGCGAGGGCGAGGACGACGGCGAAGGCGATCACCGCGATCAGCAGCGGCATCAGCTCGATGTTCTCGCTGTAGACGACCGCGATCACGACCAACGCCAGCAGATCGTCGACCACGAACACCGTCAGCAGGAAGACCCGGACACGATCCGGGACCCCGCGGCCAACCAGTGCGAGCAGCCCGAGCGCCAGCGCGGTGTCCGTGGACATCGCCACACCCCAGCCGTGCGCGGTGTCCGTGCCGAGGTTGAAGGCAAGGTAGATCAGCACCGGCGCGGCCATCCCGGAGATGCCCGCGATCACCGGCAGCACGAACCGGCTGCGGTCCCGCAGGTCGCCGAGGTCGAACTCGCGCCGCGCCTCCAGCCCGACGACCAGGAAGAACAGCGTCATCAGACCGCTGTTGATCCACTCCCGCAGATCCAGCCCGAACCCATGGTGACCGAGCTCGAACGAGAGGTCGGTTCGCCAGAAGCCGTCGTACGAGTCCGGGGCGAGATTCGCCCAGAGCAGGGCGACCAGAATCGCCGCCGCGAGCACTCCGGAGCTGCCCGCTTCGGTGCGCAGGAAGCTACGCATCGGAGCCGCGAACTCCCGCCGCCAATTCGTCCGGCCGTTCGACAGCGCCGGGAAGTCCGCCATGAGGTAACCCTAGTGCCGAAAACTGGGTAGAAGGCTGCATGATGTCTCCTGCGGACGCCCCGAGACCCGGGCTCCGGTGAACCGAGCGAGTGGAGTAGCCCGTTGACTGAGCAAGAGCTCACTGCCACCTCGGCGGATGCGTTCGCACGGCTCGCGATCGAGCTGCATGATGCTCCCGGTGTCGAGGAGACGATCGACGCCGTCGTCCAGTTCGCCTTGCAGGCACTGAGTTGTAGCTACGCCGGTGTCGCTCTGTACACGCGTGGTGGCAGTCCGGAGGTGGCCGCGGTGACCGACCCGGTCGTCGCCGATGTCTACAACCTGCAGCTGCGCACTGAAGTAGGTCCGCTGGTGACCGCCCTGCGGGACCGGAGCACGGTGCTGATCCGGGACACCGAGACCGAAGGCCGCTGGCCGGAATGGACCGCCAAGGTCGCCGCACTGGGGGTCCGCAGCGTGCTCGACGTACCGCTGGCGACCGGTGATTCGTCGCGGCAGACGGTCGGCGTCCTCGGTCTCTACAGCCCGACTCCGGACGCCTTCAGCGAGGACGACGAGGCGATTGCGCACATCCTGGCCCGGCACGCCTCGGTGGCCCTGGCCTCGGCGCGGCACGAGGAGACGATGGCGCAGGCGGTCGACGCCCGCAAACTGGTCGGTCAGGCGATGGGCATCCTGATGGAGCGCTTCGACGTCGACGGCGACCGCGCGTTCGCGATCCTCAAGCGCTACTCGCAGGACACCAACACCAAGCTCCGCGACGTCGCCCAGCAGCTCATCGACACCCGCAAACTGCCGCACTGACGCGCTACCGGCGCAGGATTAGGCTGTCGGGATGGGGAACTGGCAGCCGTTGGCGGGGCCGTCCCGGCAGGTCGCGTTGGAGATCCTGCTGGACGGACCGCTGTCGCGCGCCGAACTGTCCCGGCGAGTTGGACTGTCGCCAGGGAGCCTGACCCGGCTGACCAAGCCGATGGTCGAGTCCGGCCTGCTGGTCGAGGTCTCGGCCGGGCCGACCGATGCGCGGGTCGGACGGCCGTCGCAGCCACTCGATCTCGACCCTGCGGCCCATCACTTCGTCGGCGTGAAACTCACCGGTGACCGGGCGATCGGCGTACTGACGACGTTGCGGGCCGAGGTGATCGCGAGCCTGGAACGGCCGCTGACGGACCACACACCGTCGGTGGTGGTCGATCTGATCCTCGAGATGACCGACGATCTCGCCGCTCAGAGCGAACGGCCGATCACCGGGCTCGGCGTCACGATCGGCGGCCGCGTCGCTGATGGCAGGGAAGTTCGCTGGGGGCCCTACCTGGACTGGGTCGACGTACCGCTCGGCGAGCTGCTCGCCGCCGCAACCAGTACGCCGGTTGTGGTGGCGAACGACCTGGTCGCGCTGACCGAGGCGACGCACTGGTTCGGCGCCGGCCGCGGCACGGACCGGTTCGTGCTGATCACGATCGGCGCCGGCGTCGGCTACGGCCTGGTCATCCACAACCGGACCATCGAGAGCCCGGACACCAGCATCGGCCTGATCGGCCACCATCCGCTGATCCCCAACGGTCCGCTCTGCGACCGCGGGCATCGCGGCTGTGCGCTCAGCCTGCTCACCGTCAGCTCGATCACCACCCGCGTCGGCGCCGCGCTCGGGCGATCGATCGACTACGAGGAGTGCCTCGATCTGGCCGCGAAGGGAGATCCGACGGCCGAACCGATCGTCGCCGAGGCCGGCTACGCCCTCGGGAAGCTGATCGCCGCGGCGACGAACTTCACCATGCCGCAGCTGGTCGTCCTCGGCGGCGAGGGCGTTCGGCTCGCCGAGGTCGCCCGGACCGACCTGCTGACCGGTCTGCACGCCGACCGGCACCCCTCCGGTGTCGAGCTGCCGATGGTGCTGCAGCCGGCCGACTTCACCGAGTGGGCCCGCGGCGGTGCGGTGATCGCGATCCAGACCTTCGTCCTTGGTAACTGACTAACTCGAAATAAACAGTTACACTCGTCGTCATGGAAACCGTGAGGCGGTGGATCGCCGGATGGCGGCTGTGTCGTGGCCTGGACCAGCCGATCGAGTACGACGACGTTCTGCTCGCGCAGCTCAACCTGCCCGGCCGCGAGCGCGAACTGTTCACGGACAACGCCGCGCTCATCGACCGGCTGGCCCCTGTCGTCACCGAGACCACGTGGCTGACCGTCACCACGCCGTACGGCGATGCTGTGGCCGAGCGACTTGTCACCGCGGGGCTGCAGCCGTTCGCGGAGCAGAAGGTGCTGATGTCGATCGCACTGCGTGACCACCCGCGGCCGGCGACACCTACGCCGTACCGCCTCGCGCTGCGCAGCGAAGGACCGCTGGAGTACGCCCAACTTCTCACCACCGACGGTAGCGTTGCAGCCCACGGGATGGCTGCCGTCGTTGGTGGCGACGCGGTCATGCACGACATCGCGACCGATCCTGACCACCGGCGGCGCGGCCTCGGCAGCGTGATCATGGGGGCTCTGGCCGGACAAGCCGCCGAACGCGGCGCCACCGCCGGGTTCCTGATGGCGACCGAGGTCGGAGTGCACCTCTACCGTTCGCTCGGGTGGTTGCCGGAAGCAACCATGGTGACCGCCTCAGGCAGTGCGCGCGCGGTGCGCGGCGACCTTGGTGCGGTTCTGGCAGGCCGTTGAGCAGAACCGCTGCGTGCGGTTCCGGGTCGAGTCCAGGAACAGATCGTCACACCGCTCGGCCGCGCAGCGCCGTAGGCGTTCCGAGTCGTGGCTGCCGAGCAGCATCGCCACCGCGGTAGCGAACTCGGCGAGCCAGCCGGTCGCGACCGAAGCACCCGGCGCGGCGAAATGCAGATGCCACAGCTGGCCGGGCTCCCGGGTGAGTTGCGGGGCCGCCTGGGTGCGGCGCAGCAGGTCGTTGACGACCTCGACCGCTTTGTCGAGGTCGGGAAGCAGGCTCAGCGCGTCATACAACTGCCGCGCGCCCGTCTCGTAGTCATGAACTTCGATCGGGACGGTTCGGTTGGTTGTGAGCCGCAGCACGTCGCGGACGGCCTCGGCGTCCGGCGGCGCGGCCGGGCGGCCCTGACGCTGAGGCGCACCGAAGACGTTCGCCAGCGCGACGGCCGCGGTGAGCGACGCCTGGAGGTGCTCGGTGGGCTCCATGCCGCCCAGTATCCGGCAGCTGCGCACAGCCACCCAATCTCACGCTCGGTAGCGAAAGGTAGTGTCGAGTCAACTAAATGCGGTCGCCGGGCGTCCTACTGAGGTCGTACGTCAGATCTCCGCAACATCCTTCTGCGATCCGATGAACTGATGGTTGCCAGCTACAACAATGAGGAACATGAACTTGGTCCAGACCCGGCAGCGTCCGGCGCCTACCGGTTTGGCCGGCCTGTCCGAGGCCGTCGTCGACCTCTCGGCGATCCGGGACAACGTGCGGACGTTCCGGCGGCTGACCCCGCAGGACGTGATGGCCGTGGTCAAGGCCGACGCGTTCGGGCACGGCGCCGTACCGGTGGCGCGGGCCGCGCTGGAGGCGGGCGCCACCTGGCTGGGAGTCGCGCGCGCTGACGAGGCGCTGCAGCTGCGGGCGGCCGGCCTGACCGCCCCGATCCTGACCTGGCTGTACGACGCCGCCGAGCTGATGCTGCTCGGTGACATGGATGTCGATGTCAGCATCTCCACGGTCGCCGAGTTGCAGCGGGTCGCCTCGATCCCGGCCGTCAAGAACGTGCATCTGAAGCTCGATACCGGTCTGCACCGGGCCGGCAGCACCCCCGACCAGTGGATCGAACTGACCCGGGCCGCGGCGCACCATGAGGCGCTCGGGACGCTCGCCGTCCGGGGAATCTGGTCGCATCTGTCGCACGGCGACGATCCCGACGCCGTCCAGAGCCGGAAGCAGTTGCAGCTGCTCCGGACCGGGGTGGTGCTGGCCCGGCGCGCAGGACTGAACCCGAGCGTGCTGCACCTGGCCAATTCGGCCGGTGCGATCACCCTCGACGCGCCCGACTGCGACGTGATCCGGATCGGCGCCGGGCTGTACGGCATCGACGAGACCGGGATCGGCCTGCGCCCGGCGATGCGGCTGATGAGCAAGGCCGCCCAGGTCCGCCGGATCGGCGCCGGCGAGGGCGTTTCGTACGGACATGAATTCGTCGCCGAGCGGTCCAGCACCGTGCTACTGGTGCCGCTGGGCTACGCCGACGGGATTCCGCGGGTCGCGGCCGGGCAGGCTAGTGTGCTGTGCCGCGGGCTCCGGATGCCGATCGTCGGGCGGATCGCGATGGACCAGTTCGTCGTCGACGCCGGTGACCTGGCGGTCGACCCGGGCGAGCCGGTGACGATCTTCGGAGACGGCTCACACGGTGAACCGACCGCCAAGGACTGGGCGGACTGGGCCGGAACCATCCCGCACGAAATCTACTGTGGCATCGGAGTTCGGGTGCCCCGTCGTTACGAGGAGGCAACTCGATGAAGGTCGCGGTCGTGATGGGCGGCGCCAGCCCCGAACACCACGTGTCCCTGGCCAGCGGCAAGGGAATCGCCGACGCGGTGACCGAGCTCGGTCACACCGCGGTTCCGCTCGTCATCGACCAGCAGGGCGACTGGGCCGACGGTCTCCATGAGTCGATCGACCTGCTCCGCTCCGTCGACGTCGTACTGATCGGTTTGCACGGTGAGTACGGCGAGGACGGCCGCCTGCAGGGCTTCCTCGACCAACTGAAGGTCCCGTACGTCGGCAGTGGCGTCACCGCCAGCGCGGTCGGCCTCGACAAGCACCTGACCAAGGCGGTGCTGCGCGCGCACGGCATCCCGGTCACCCCGGGCGTCCGGCTGTTCGGTGCGGAGACCAGCGACACCGAGGCCGCCGTACAGAAGTTGAAGGAGGCCGATGTCGAGTTCCCGGTCTTCGTGAAGCCCGCCAACGGCGGCTCCAGCTTCGGCGTCGGCCGGGCGACCGATCTGGCCTCGCTGGCCGACGCGATCGCCGCCGCGGCCGAGCTCGACCCGCAGGTCCTGGTCGAGAAGGAGATGGTCGGCCGCGAGATCGACCTCGCCGTGCTGCAGTTCCCCGACGGCCGGGTCGAGGTCGGCCCGCCGCTGGAGATCCACAGCGACCCCGCGCAGCCGTTCTTCAACGCGACCGCCAAGTACGACGCCGAGAGCGCGACCCAGTTCGTCGTACCGGCGCCGCTGGACCCGGAGCTCGCCGAGCTGCTGAACCGGACCGCGCTCGAGGTCTTCGAGGTGCTCGGCTGCCAGGGCCTGGCCCGGGTCGACTTCTTCGTCCCCGCGGACGGCAAGCCCGTCGTCAACGAGATCAACACGCTCCCCGGCTTCACCCCGGCCTCGCAGTTCCCGCGGATGTGGGCAGCGGCCGGCTACTCGTACGCCGATGTCGTCGGGGTGCTGATCGAGACCGCGGTGGCCAAGTCGTGACGGTGCTGCTGAGCGACGAGCGGATCACCCGGATCGAGGCCGTCGACAACGGAGAGCCGCTCATCGAGCTCGCCACGCGGGGGATCGACACGCCTGGTCTGGCCTATTCGCGCGAGGGTGTCGCGGACCGGCTCGTGCTCGCGAACACCTTTCTTCCTACCGGGATCCGGCTGCACGTGGTCGAGGGGCTGCGGCCGCTCGACTTGCAGCGCAAGTATTTCGACGGCTACTCCGCGGAGCTGCGCACGCTCAATCCGGACCTTTCCGAGGCTGAGATCCACGTCTTGGCGAGCCGGTTCGTCTCGCCGGTCGAGGTCGCGCCGCATGTGGCCGGTGCCGCCGTCGACCTGACTCTGGTGGGAGCGAGTGGTCCACTCGATCTCGGTACGCCGATCGATGCGACACCCGAGCAGAGTGACGGAGCGTGCTTCTTCGCCGCGGCGAATATCAGCCGCGAAGCCCGCACCAACCGTGAACTCCTCGCCGACGTCCTGACCTCGGCCGGCTTCGTCAACTACCCGACCGAGTGGTGGCACTGGTCGTACGGTGACCGCTACTGGGCCTACGCCGAGGATCAGCCGCACGCCATCTACGGTCCCGTCGCCTGGCCTGACGCTCGGTGAAGGCCATTCCACCCACATTGCATTGATTGCTGCGGGGTAGCCGCGGCTGGTCCCATGTCTGCACCGATCTTCATCGTTGGAGGCATCATGACCCCGCCCAGGTTGTCCCGCCGCAGAATTCTGCTGAGTATCCCGGCCGTGGCGCTGGCCGCGCAGGTAGGGCTCTCGGCCGCTCCCGCTCAGGCGCTGAAGAAGAAGCCTGAGTGCCTGGCCGATCTGATCGCGGCCGACCCGATGGTGCTCCGCTGATGGCGAGCATCACCTGGCTCGCGGACGTGCTGCGGGCGGCCGGCGTACAGGTCGTCGAGGAGGGCAACTGGAAGGCTCGGGGAGTCTCCGGGTCGTTCAACCCGATCGGCGTGCTCTGGCACCACACCGCGGCTCGATCCAGTGCCAGCAACCCGGCGCCGGCATTGAACATCTGCATCAACGGGCGCTCCGACCTGCAAGGGCCGCTGTGCCACGCGCTGGTCGACTACAACGGCGTGTTCCACATCATCTCCGCCAACCGCGCGAACCACGCGGGCGCGGCCAGGGCCAGCGGTCCGATCCCGGCCGGAGACGGCAACACCATGCTGGTCGGCTGGGAGATCGACTACGACGGCGTCAACCAGCACATGACCCCTGCTCAGTACGACGCCTCGGTGACGGCGACTGTCGCCGTACTGCGGCAACTCGGGCGGGACGCCAGCTACGTCCGCGGGCACCGGGAGACGAGTACGACGGGCAAGATCGACCCGTCGTTCATCGACCTGGACGCGTTGCGCGCGGAGATCGCCCAGCGGCTTGCCGGTGGTGGCGGCGCGGGTGGCCAGGCGTACCGGTATCTCGACCAGCAGCACGTGACGGCGGTCGGTACCGGCGGCACGTTGGTGAACCTGATGTGGTCGCCGGGGACGGACAAGGTCGTGCAGGACTGGGGTTCGAGTAACCTCGCCGGGAAGCCGATCGGCTATGTCCACAACGGCCAGCAGCATGTGTTTGCCCGCGGCAAGGACAACACCATGCGGCACTGGTGGCAGGCCGGCACCGGCGCGCCGGTGCTCGACACCTGGGGCACCGAGGGGCGCGTGCTGTCGAACCCGACCGGGTTCGCCTACAAGAACCAGCAGCACCTGTTCTACCGCAACCCCGACGGGAATCTGGAGCACAAGTTCTGGGACCAGGGCACCGATCAGATCACGACCGGCGTGTGGGCCGGTGGACCGTTCGTCGGGAACCCTCATGCCTTTGTGCACAAGGACGAACAGCACATCTTCGGTCGTGGACCGAACGGGGAGCTCAAGCACTGGTACTGGGTTCCCGGTGGCAATCCGGGTTTTGACAACTGGGGCGTCACTGCGGGTGTGACCTCGGACGTGACTGGGTTCAGTACCGGCGTACAGGCGCATGTGTTCTTCCGGAACGCTGAGGGGCAGCTGCAGCACCGCTTCCTCGACGGTACCTCGGTGCTCGGCGACATCTGGACCGGTGGACCGTTCGTCGGCAACCCACATGCGTTCGCGCACAAGAATCAGCAGCATGTCCTTGCCCGCAAGGAGAACGGCGACCTCGTCCACTTCTACTGGTCCCCCACCATCGACCCGCCCGAGGCCGACAACTGGGGCGCCCTCGGCGTGGTCACCGACGACCCGATCGGCCTGTCCACCGCCGACGCCCACCACGCGTTCTACCGGATCGCCGACGGTTCCCTCGAACACCGCTTCTTCGTCGACGCCGAAGCCCGCCAAGCCACCGACAACTGGGGCGGCTCCCTCGCCGCTAGCTCGTAGCCACGCGACCGGATATCCGTTCCCGTTGTGTGTTCTAAGGCGGCTACGGGGTGATGCGGGTGGGGTGGGTGTAGGCGTTGAGGGAGTTGTTGCGGATGAATCCGGCGAGGGTGAGGCCGGATTCGTGCGCCAGGTCGACCGCTAGGGAGCTGGGGGCGGAGACGGCGCCCAGGACGGGGATGCCGGCCATGACGGCTTTCTGGGCGAGCTCGAAGGAGGCTCGGCCGGAGACGATCAGGATCAGGCCGCGCGCCGGGATCCTGTTGTTGAGTACGGCCCAGCCGACGACTTTGTCGACGGCGTTGTGGCGGCCGACGTCCTCGCGTACGACGAGCAGTTCGCCGGTCGGGGTGAAGAGGCCGGCGGCGTGGAGGCCGCCGGTGCGGTCGAAGACCTGCTGCCTCGTGCGGAGTACGTCGGGGAGCTTCGCCAGTACGTCGTACCGGATCTGGACGTCGTCGTCGGCCGGGGAATGCCTTGTTTTCAAGCGAACTGCATCGAGGGATGCCTTGCCGCAGACCCCGCAGGACGACGTCGTGTAGAAGTTGCGCTCGACCCCGGTGACGGGAGCCGGTACGCCGGGGGCCAGGCCGACATCGAGCACGTTGTACGTGTTGCGGCCTTCGTCGTCGCGCGAATCGCAGTACCGGGCATCTCGGATGTCCTCGACGCTGCCGATCACGCCCTCGGTGTGCAAGAAGCCGTGTGCGAGCTCGACATCGTGGCCGGGCGTGCGCATCGTGACGGCAAGCGCTTTGCCGTCGACGCGCAGTTCGAGCGGTTCCTCGACGGCGAGTGAGTCCGGGCGGCTGCGTTCGCCGTTCGGCCCGAACCGAACCACCGGCCGTCGCGCGATCAGCCGCCCCACGGCCGCACCCCCGGATCCAGCGGCAACAACCGCGCCGCAATCGCCTCAGCCGGCCCCGGATCCACCACCGCCAACGCATCCGCCCCAGCGGCACCCCGCAACATTGCCGATCCTCCATGCCCCACCGGTACGGCGCCCTGCGGCGTCACGCGCACCGGCACCAGCCGCGTGCTGTGCGGATGGCACGCCACCCCACCCGGAATCGACGCGATCGGCAGCGCGGGCAACGGCAGCCCCCTAAGCCCAAGGATCGCAGCCACCCCCACCGTCAAGAACGCACTCAACGCCGCCAACGGGTTGCCCGGCAACCCCACCACCACGCGGCCATCTCCCAACCGAGCCACCGCCTGCGGATGGCCTGGCCGGCACTCCACTCCATCCACCACGAGCTCGGCGCCAACCTCCCGCAACACGGCCCGCAGATGATCAGCCGGCCCAGCCGCCGAGGAACCCGACACCAAGATCAGGTCAGCTGAGTTGGAGGCGGGGTGGGGAGGTGTGGAGTGCTGGTCCCGGGGTGCGGGTGGGGAGTGCTCGTCTCGAGGGGTGGGGGGCTGGTGTTGGGGTGTGCTGAGGGCTTCTAGGAGGGCTGTTCGGGTGTCGGGGAGGTGGAGGATGGGGCCGGGGGTTGCGCCGGCTTGGGTGATGGGGGTGGGGAGCATGGGGCCGATGGCGTCTCGGACTCGGCCGGGGGTGGAGGGGCCTTGGTGGACCAACTCGTCGCCGGTGATGAGGGCGGCCACTACTGGTTGCGGGATGACGGTGAGGCGATTGAGGCCTAGGGAGGCGGCGAGGCCTAGGACGGGAGCGTTTACGACGATGCCGGCTGGAAGGACTGTCTCGCCTGCTTGGCATTCTTCGCCTGCTCGACGGATGTGCCGGCCAGGCTCGGCCGGTCCGCGGACCCACGAGCCATCCAACTCGATGTCTTCGTCTCGTACGACGCTTGTCGCGCCGGCGGGCACCGCGGCACCCGTGGTGATGCTGCAGGCGTGACCGTCGGCAAGCTCAACCGCGGCAGCACAGTCGACCGCGATGTGACCGACGACGCGCCACGGCCCAGCCCCGCGGACGGCGTACCCGTCCATGGCTGAGCGGTCCACCGGCGGCACCGCGGTGGGAGCCACCAGCGGGCTGGCGAGCATGCAGCCGACCGCGTCGGCGAGCGCGCGGGAGACGGCGGACCGAGGTCGGCCCACCAGGTGCGCGAGGCGGCGCGCCGTGTCCCAGGTCGCGTGGTCGCGTCGAGGGAGGTCGTTCGGCTGGCTCATGGTTTCAATTGCCGGGCGGCCAGCGCCGCCGCGGGGTCCAGATCCTCAGCGCCGGCCTCGACGTGATCGATCAACGCTCGCTTCATCCGCGGATCCCACGTCACCCTCAAATGATTGGCAATGGCAACAGCCGCGTCAGCGGGAGGCCGATGCGCGAACTGTGCAGCGATCTCGTTCGCCAGTCGCACGTACGGCGGCACGGTGGCGCGGCTCATCGCGCATCACCGGCAGCTACCGGTTCCCGAGCCTCGGCGACCGAAGTAGGCAGCAGATCAACCTGCACCGCGGTCACCTTGTACTCCGGACAGTTCGTCGCCCAGTCCGAGTTGTCGGTCGTGATCACGTTCGCCCCGGTCACCGGATGATGGAACGTCGTGTAGCAAACCCCCACCGGCATCCGGTCGGAAAGCCTCGCCCGCAAGGTGGTCCGGCCGACCCGGCTCGACAACGCGACCGTGTCGCCGTCCTCGATCCCCCGCACCTCGGCGTCATGCGGATGCAGGTCCAGAATGTCCTCCGGGTGCCACGCGACATTCGCCGTACGCCGGGTCTGCGCACCGACGTTGTACTGCGACAAGATCCGCCCGGTCGTCAGAATCAACGGATATTTCCGCGTCGACCGCTCGGACGTCGGCACATAAACGGTCTCCATGAACCGCCCCTTGCCGCGCGTGAACTCCGATTCGTGCATGATCGGCGTACCGTCCGGGTGCTCGACATTGCACGGCCACTGGATCGACCCGACCCGGTCCAGCCGCTCGAACGACACCCCCATGAACGTCGGTGTCGTCAACGCGATCTCGGCCATGATCTCGGCCGCCGAGTTGTAGTGCATCGGGTAGCCCATCGCCTGTGCGATCTCGCAGACGATCTCCCACTCCTGCTTGCCGGTCTGCGGCGCCATCACCGGCCGCACCCGGTTGATCCGCCGCTCGGCGTTCGTGAACGTCCCGTCCTTCTCCAGGAACGATGTCCCGGGCAACAAAACGTGCGCGAACTTCGCCGTCTCGTTGACGAACAGGTCCTGTACGACCAGCAACTCCAACGCACCCAGCGCTGCAAAGACATGTTGTGTGTTCGGATCCGACTGCGCGATGTCCTCACCCTGCACGAACAACGCCTTGAACGATCCGTCGATCGCCGAGTCGAACATGTTCGGGATCCGCAGTCCCGGTTCGTTCAGCAGCGGCGTACCCCAGAGCTTCTCGTACACCTCGCGTACGCCGTCGTCCGACACGTGCCGATAGCCCGGCAACTCGTGCGGGAACGACCCCATGTCGCACGACCCCTGCACGTTGTTCTGCCCACGCAGCGGATTCACGCCGACCCCGCGCCGACCGATGTTGCCGGTCGCCATCGCGAGATTGGCCATGCCCATCACCATCGTGGAGCCCTGGCTGTGCTCGGTGACGCCGAGTCCGTAGTAGATCGCGCCGTTCCCGCCCGTCGCATACAGCCGAGCCGCCGCCCGCACCTCAGACGCCCGTACGCCGGTGATCTCAGCGACCGCCTCCGGACTGTGCACAGGATCCGCGATGAAGGCTTCCCACGCCTCGAAGTCCTCGCAGCGAGCTGCGACGAACTCCCGATCGACCAGCCCCTCCGTCACCACCACGTGCGCCAGCGCATTGATCATCGCGACATTGGTGCCCGGGGCAAGCGCAAGATGATGCGCAGCCTCGATATGCGGCGACCGCACCAGATCGGTCTTCCGCGGATCGATCACGATCAACCGAGCGCCCTGCCGGATCCGCTGCTTCATCCGCGACCCGAAGACCGGGTGCGCGTCCGTCGGGTTCGCTCCGATCACCAGGATCACATCGGCCTCGTCGACCGACTTGAAGTCCTGCGTACCGGCCGATTCGCCGAAGGTCTGCTTCAGCCCGTACCCCGTTGGTGAGTGACAAACGCGAGCACACGTGTCGACGTTGTTGTTCCCGAAGACCGCTCGCACCAGCTTCTGAACGGTGTACACCTCTTCGTTCGTCGTCCGCGACGACGTGATCGCACCGATCGAGCCCTGCCCGTACTGCGTCTGAATCTCCCGCAACCGCCTTGCGGTGAAGGAGATCGCCTCGTCCCATGAGACCTTCCGCCACTCATCAGCGATCGAGTCCCGAACCATCGGCTCCAGCACGCGATCCGGATGACTCGCATACCCGAAGGCGAACCGGCCCTTCACACACGAGTGCCCCTCGTTGGCGCCACCGTTCTTGTACGGCACCATCCGGACCAGCTCGTCACCCCGCAACTCGGCCTTGAACGAGCACCCGACCCCGCAGTACGCGCACGTGGTGATCACCGAACGCGTCGGCATCCCCAGCTCGATCACCGACTTCTCCTGCAGCGTCGCCGTCGGGCACGCCTGCACGCACGCACCACACGACACACAATCGGATTCGAAGAACGACCCACCAGCGCCGGCCGCGACCTTCGAGTCGAACCCGCGGCCCTCGATCGTCAACGCGAAGGTGCCCTGCACCTCGTCACACGCGCGCACACACCGCGAGCAGGCGATGCACTTGGACGCCTCGAAATCGAAGTACGGGTTGGAGGAATCGGTCGGCGCGTCCATGTGATTCGCACCCACATCGACCCCGGATCCATAGCGCACTTCGCGCAGACCAGTGACGCCGGCCATGTCCTGCAGCTCGCAGTCGCCGTTGGCCGAGCAGGTCAGACAGTCCAGCGGGTGATCGGAGATGTAGAGCTCCATCACCCCGCGCCGGAGCTTCCCGAGCTTCTCGTTCTGCGTCCGGACGACCATCCCTGGCGCGACGGGCGTCGTACAGGAGGCCGGCGTACCGCGCACCCCATCGATCTCGACCACACACAGCCGGCACGACCCGAACGCCTCCAGGTTGTCCGTCGCACACAGCTTCGGTACGTCGATCCCCGCGTGCTTGGCCGCCCGCATCACCGACGTACCGGGCGGGACCTGGACGGCAACTCCGTCCACCAGCAGCTCCACGGTCGCCTCGCCCGCGCGGGCCGGCGTACCGAAGTCAGGTTCCTTGAGCAAACTCATGAGCCGAAGTCCTTTCCGAAGTGGCGGACGGCGCTGCGTACCGGCAGCGGCGTGAGCCCACCCATCGCGCAGAGCGAGCCGTCGGTCATCAGGTCGCACAGGTCGTCGAGGACGACGAGGTTCTTCTCACGGTTGTCTCCGGCAACGATCCGGTCGATCGTCTCGACGCCGCGGACCGCGCCGACCCGGCACGGCGTGCACTTGCCGCACGACTCGGCCGCGCAGAACTCGAAGGCGAACCGGGCCATCGCGGCCATGTCCACGGTGTCGTCGAAGACCACGATCCCGCCGTGCCCGACCATCGCCCCGGCGGCCGCGAACGCTTCGTAGTCCATCGGCAGGTCGAACTGCTCGACCGGCAGATACGCACCCAGCGGCCCACCGACCTGTACGGCGCGGATCGGCCGACCGGACGCCGTACCGCCGCCGAACTCGTTGACCAGCTCGCCGAGCGTGATCCCGAAGGCCGTCTCGACAATCCCGCCGCGAGCGATATTCCCACCCAGCTGGAAGACCGAAGTCCCCAGCGATCGACCAGTCCCGTACGCCGCGTAGGCTGCCGCGCCGTCGGCCAGAATCGTCGGAACCGTTGCCAGTGACAACACGTTGTTGACCACGGTCGGCAGACCGAAAAGCCCTTCCAGGGCAGGGATCGGCGGCTTGGCGCGGACCATCCCACGCTTGCCCTCGAGGCTTTCCAGCATCGAGGTCTCCTCACCGCAGATGTACGCACCCGCGCCGACCCGGACGTGCAGATCGAACTCGAACCCGGAGCCGAGGACATCGGCCCCCAGCCACCCCTCGGTCCGGGCGAGCTCGATCGCGGCCCTGAGCGTCGCAATCGCGTCCGGGTATTCGGAGCGCAGGTAGACATACCCTTCCGACGCCCCCACGGCGTACGCCGCGATCGTCATTCCCTCGATCAGCGTGAACGGATCGCCCTCGATCAGCATCCGGTCCGCGAACGTCCCCGAGTCACCTTCGTCCGCGTTGCAACAGACGAACTTGAGATCGGACTCGGCACCAAGCACCGTCCGCCACTTGATGCCGGTCGGGAAGCCGGCACCCCCGCGGCCGCGGAGACCGGACTCGACCACGGTCTCCACGACCTCGGCCGGGGTCATCGCCAAGGCTTGGCGCAGCCCCCGGAGACCGCCGTACGACGTGTAGTCGCCGACGGAGAGCGGATCGGTCACACCAACCCGGGCGAAGGTGAGTCGCTGCTGCTGCCGCATCCACGGCAAGGCCTCGACGGCGCCCAGACAGGCCTCGAGCTCACGCGAGCCGTCGAGCATGCCGCCCGCAACCAGCCCGTCGACGTCCTCCGGAGCGACCGGCCCGTAGCCGATCCGCCCGGCCGCGGTCTCGACCTCGACCAGCGGCTCCAGCCACAACATTCCGCGCGACCCGTTCCGCACGATTTCGATGGGTCGGCCACTGGCCGCGAGCCGCTCCGCGACCTCATCCGCACCAACCGACCGCGCCGCCGAATCCCGCGACACAAACACCCGAACGCGCGTCGCATCCGCCGAGTCGCGGACGGGGGGCGCCTCGGCTCCCGCGTCGCCGCTCATCGCGCGTCTCCGAGCAAGGCGTCGAGCCGCGCCGGCGTCACTCGACCATGCAGCCGCTCACCGACCTGGACCGCCGGCCCGAGCGCACAGTTGCCGAAGCAGAACACCTCGTCGAGCGTGATCCGCCCGTCGTACGTGGTCTCCCCGAACCCGCAGCCGATGGTGCGCTTCGCATGCTCGGCCAACCCGACGGCACCGACCGACCGGCAGGCCTCGGCCTGACAGATCGCCACCACGGTCCGCCCGGCTGGAGCCCGCCGGAAGTCCTTGTAGAAGGTGACCACGCCGTGCACCTCGGCCACCGACAGATTCAGTACGTCGGCGATCACGGGTACGTCGGGCTGGTCGACGTACCCGAGTTCTTCGCAGACGGCGTGCAGGATCGGCATCAGGGCGCCCCGGAGCCCGCGCAGCTCGGTCGCAATCGCCCGCACGCGCTGAGCGCGCCCGGGAGCCGGGACGGAGGCGGCGGCCACTACCTCACTGGTCATGTATACAACATCCCGTGTCCCGGGAGCGGGGTCAAAGCAATGCTGCCTATGACCTGATAGCCATCGGCTATCAGCCGCTAGGACGCGGCGCTGTCCGACTGCTCCTCGGGAGGCGCCCACAGGCAGCTGGCGGTGCCTGCGGCCACATGCTCCTCGTAGATCGACACCTTGTGCGTGATGACCCGCAGCGACTCCTGCAGCTCTTCGATCTGAGCGGCGACGTACTCCTGGTGACCGCGGAGCAGGTCGAGGCGGTCCTGCTCGTTACCGGGGCCTTGGCGAACCAGGTCGGTGTAGCGGCGAATGGTGTCCAGCGGCATCCCCGACGAGCGGAACTTGATGCACATCGCCAGCCAGTCGACGTCGTCCTCGCTGTAGACGCGCCGACCGTTCGACTCCCGGCGTACCGGGTCGGCCAGCAGTCCTTCTCGCTCGTAGAACCGCAGCGCGTGCACGCTCAGCCCGGTCCGCTCCGCCACCTGTCCGATACTCAGCCCCATGATGCCCAGCCTAGACCCGGCTCTAGGTCAATGGCTTGAGAGCGGCGAGCGCCTGCTGGACGTCGTCTCGGGTCGAGTAGATGTGGAACGACGCCCGCAGTTTGCCGTCGCGGACCGCTGCCCGGATCCCGGCGGCGGCGAAGGCCGCATCGGCGCCGGGCAGATTCGTGCTCACGATCGCCGAGTTCGACGGCGGCAACCCGAGGCCGTCGCGGAACTCGTTGGCGAGCTCGAGGTTGTGCCGGTTGATCGTCTCGACGCCGATCTGCTCGACCAGCTCGAGCGCCGGGGCGGCCCCGACGAAGCAGAACCACGCCGGCGACTGGTCGAACTTGCGCGCCCCCTCGGCCAGCGCCATCCGGTTCCCGTAGTACGACGAGTGCACGTCGGCACCGGCGTACCAGCCGGCGGCGGATGGGCGGCAGCGCTCTTGCAACCGTCGCGACATGTAGCCGAGCGTGGCGCCGCGTGGCGACATCAGCCACTTGTAGGTGTGCGCCACGAGCACGTCGACACCTTCGATGCTGAGCGGCAACCAGCCCATGCCCTGGCTGGCGTCGATCACCACCAACGCGTCAATCTCCTTGCTGGCAGCAACTACTGCGGCAAGATCCAGTACGGCGCCAGTCGACGACTGGACCGCGCTGACCGCGACGACGTCGATCCCCGGCCGGATCGCAGCAACCAACTCCGACCCCGGGACCGCGATCACCTCGACCCCACGATCCTCGTGCACCTTCCACGGGAAGACGTTCGAGGTGAACTCGACCTCATCGGTCAGCACCCGAGCGCCGTCCGGCAAGGCGGCAGCGACCGGCGCGAGGGCGGCGGAAACAGTGCTGCCGACGAACACGTCCGTCGAGTCAGCGCCCAGCAGTCGCGCGAACGCCTCCCGGGAACGGGTGGTCGACTCGTCCCACGGCTCCCAGGTGGTCGCGCCGACCCGCCAGTCCGCGAGCGCGGCCTGCAACGCCTCCCACCCCGGTCGCGGCGGCAGTCCGTACGAAGCGGTGTTCAGCCATCCGGGCTTCGGGTCCCACAGCTCTGAATAATCCACTTCCCCACTTTACGGACGACTTGACCTAGACAACGCTCTAGCTCCTAGCCTCCGTTCCATGCGCTATCGAACCCTCGGTGCTACCGGCATCGAAGTCAGCACCCAAGCTCTTGGCACGATGATGTTCGGCGCGGTCGGCAACCCCGACCACGACGACTGCGTCCGGATCGTCCACGCCGCCCTGGACCAGGGCATCAACTTCGTCGACACCGCGGACATGTACTCCGCCGGTGAGTCCGAGGTGATCGTCGGCAAGGCACTGAAGGGCCGCCGCGACGACGTCGTCCTGGCCACCAAGGTGCACTTCCCGCTGGACGACGAGAACACCCGCAACCGGCGCGGCAACTCGCGCCGCTGGATCGTCCAGGAGGTCGAGAACAGCCTGCGAAGGCTCGACACCGACTGGATCGACCTCTACCAGATCCACCGCCCGGACCACACGACCGAGATCGAGGAGACGCTCTGGGCGCTCACCGACCTGGTCAGCCAGGGCAAGATCCGCGCCTTCGGTACGTCGACCTTCCCGGCCGAGGAGATCGTCGAGGCGTACCACGTCTCCGAGCGGCGTGGGTACGGCAAGTTCCGCACCGAGCAGCCGCCGTACTCGATGCTGAGCCGGGGCATCGAGCGCTCGGTCCTGCCGACCGCTCGCCGCCTCAACATGGGTGTGCTGACCTGGAGCCCGCTGGCCTGGGGCTTCCTGACCGGCAAGCTCCGCAAGGACCAGCCGATCGACCTCACCACCGGTCGTGCCGCCCTCGCGCCGCACCGCTTCGACCCGTCCCTGCCGGTCAACGCCGCCAAGTACGACGCGGTCGAGCAGCTGATCGAAGTTGCCTCGGACAACGGCCTGTCCCTGCCCGAGCTCGCTCTCGCCTTCGTCACCACCCACCCGGCGGTCACCGCGGTCATCAACGGTCCGCGCACCATGGAGCAGCTCGACGGCCTCCTCAAGGCCGCCGACCTCACCCTCGACGACAGCACCCTCGACCGCATCGACGAGATCGTCCCGCCCGGTACCGACATCTACGACTCCAACGGCGCCTGGCAGTCCCCCGCCCTCACCCCCACCGCCCTCCGCCGCCCCCTCACCGACCGCTAGCCGCCCCGCCGCCCGCCGCGCGGGGCATTTGAACGGATATCCGTTGGTGTTGCCCCTTCTCCCCTCATATACAGGGGGGAGAAGGGGCAACTTGCGGGGTTATCCGTTCAAATTGCCGGAGCAGGGGCGGGTGCGGGGGTGGGTTATTTGCCGGCTTGGAGGGCGGTCCAGGTGACTGGGCCTACTACTCCGTCGACGATCAGGGACCTGGTGCGCTGGTAGTCCTCGGCGGCGGTTTCGGTGGCTGGGCCGAATTGACCGTCGATGATCACCGTGCGGCCGAGGGCCGCGGTCAAGGAACGCTGGAGTCGGCGGACCGACGTACCGGTGGAGCCGTTGCGGATCGTTGCTTGGTCGCCGGCGGACAGCAGGGCGGTCCAGGTCTTGGCACCGATCAGGCCGTCCGCTGAAAGACCGACTCGGGTCTGGAAGGCTTTGACCGCGGTGGTTGTGGCGGCGTCGAAGGTTCCGCTGGGTTCGTTCGTCCCACCCAGCAGGCACTGGGCCGCGCGCACCGCACCGCCGGTCGCGCCTTCTTGCAACGCCGGGTACGCCGTGAAGTCCAGATTGGTGGACGCGCAGGTCTGAGTGCTGTTCACGAACGACGTCGCCGCCGCTTCACCCTTTGTGATGGCATCGGTCTGGTTCTCGATCGGCACGGAGGTGACACCGGGGAACAGGATGTACGTGACCACCGCGCCCGAGACGCCACCTGACGACGGGTTCGGGTTGATGCCCAACTGCTGCGCGAGCTTGTACGAGCCTTCGCCGATGATCCCGGTCGGACCCTGGTCGCCGACGACGGCGTACGCGACCTTGTCCCCGTAGACGACCGCGGCCACGGTCGCACCACCGATCCCGGCCGAGGCGTAGTTCCAGATCGAGCTCGACAACGGTACGACGATGAACGGCAACCCGGCCGAATTGAGCGGCCGGCCGTCGGACTGGTTCCACGAGGTGTTCGGCTGGAACGAAGGATCGGTGTTCTCGTTGCACTGCGCGGTGCGTTGGCCGTCGCAGTCGACGTCGAAGTCGGCGGTCCAGTGCACGGCATCGCCGGAGCGGCAGACCGCGACCGACCGCGTCCCGCCGGAATCGTGCGCGTACTTACCGTTCGACAGCTGGGTCTCACAGCCGCCGGCGCGCGCCTTCAGCTGGGCCGCGGTCGGGCCGACGAGCTCGTCGGCTCGCGATTCAGTGGTCGGGGCCAGCAGCGCCAGACCGGCGACTGCCACGGCCAGGAAACCAACGACAACGCGTCGGACCATCTCATCCTCCAGTGGGGCGAACCAGGGGAAATGTAGGTTTTCACCGAGGACGATACAGACAGTGGTTAGTTATTAACAGAGTGGACTTTCGCCGCCAGCGCCAGAAGTGTGGCCCGCTCGGTCGCCGACAGCGGCTGCAGCGTGACCTGCTCGACTTCGGCGATCACCTTCCGCGCGGTCACCACCGCCCGGCGCCCCTTCGCGGTCAGACCGATCCGATAGCGGCGACGGTCGGCCGGGTCGCGATCCCGAGCCACCAACTCCTTGGCGATCAGTTCGTCCATCAGGCGGACCATGTCGCTGGTGTCGATTCCGAGCCCGGCCGCCAGCACGTTCTGCGCCACCGCGCCCTGATCCGTCAGTTCGGCCAGCGCGGCGTACTCCCACAACGTCAGACCCGGCCGCTCGGCCAGCCGGGCGGCGATCGCACGGCGGCTCGCCACCGCGACCTTGTGCAGCACGAAGGTGGTCGTCCCGGCCAGTGTCTCCATCGGGCTATTGTAGGCTTGACCCAATCGTTGGTAGTTCCCAACTAATTGAGGATGTCGGATGGACGCGCTCTACCCCCGGCTGCTGGTCCGTGACTTCGCGGCGGCCGCCGACTTCTACACGGCCGCGCTGCGGGAGCTCTTCGCCGTCGAGCCGGTCAAGGTGATCCCCGAGGCGCAGTACGCGAACTGGGACCTCGAAGGACAGACCGGGCTGGTCCTGTTCGGCCGCGACAACATCGCCCAAACCATCGGTACGGCGACGCTCCCGGCCGAGGCGGACGCCCAGGACGGCTCGATGCTGGTCTTCAAGGTGGACTCCGTCGACGACGCGACCGCCGTTCTGGAGAAGCTCGGCGCGACCGTCCTCACGCCACCGCAGGACCGCCCACAGTGGGGGCCGAACCTGCGCACCGCGCACCTGCGCGCACCCAACGGCACACTGCTCGAACTGCAGAGCTACTAAGGCCGTTCGAACTGGGTGATCTCGACACCGGGAGCCACCTCGATCCGGGACCGCACTCGATAGCCGCGCGAGGTGTAGAGGTTGACGGCAGGCGTGTTGAGACTGCCGGTCGAGACGCGGCTGATCGGCCGCGGCTCGAGCTCCTCCAGGTGGTCGAGCAGAGCCCGGCCGTGACCGCGGCGCGCATAGGCCGGGTCCACGATCAACCGGCTGATCTCGACCACACCCGGTTCGATTTCGTAGGCGACCGCGCCGACGAGGGTTTCGCCGTCGTACCGGCCGAGCCAGTGCTCGGTCGACGCCATCAGCCCGGCCAGATCCTCCTGCAACGGCGGGATCCCGTCGAACCCGATCAACGCGGCCTCGACGGCGTACGCGGCGTGCTGAATCTCCAGTACCCGTTCGGCGAGGGCAGGATCGGTCAGATTAAGGCGGGTGATCACCCAGGGCACGTTAGTTTAGGTTGGGCTGGTGAATCCTCAGGTTTTCCGCGACGCGTACGGCGTTCCCCACCTGCAGGCCGGTGATCCGCTCACCCTCGTTCACCTCCAGGGCGCGAACGCCGCGCACGACCGCGCCTGGCAGCTCGAATTCGCGCGGCATCGGCTGAACGGCACGACCGCCTCCTTCCTCGGTCCGGACGCGCTGCCGTGGGACGTTCTCGCGCGTCAGGCCCGGCTCGCCGACACCGCTCAGCAGTGCTTCGACGCGCTCGACGACGACACCCGCGCCTGGGTGACGGCGTACGTCGACGGGGTGAACTCCGTGCTGCCGTCAGCCAAGGCGCCGGAGTTCACACAAACCGGGCTGACGCCTGGCGCGTGGGAACCATGGACGCCGCTCGGGGTGTGGCTCGCGGTCCACCTGCTGTTCGCTGGCTTCCCGAGCAAGCTGTGGCGCACGCACGTCGCACAGCGGCTCGGTGACGAATACATCGGACTGTTCACCTCCGAAGGCCCCAACACCGCAGGCAGCAACGGCTGGCTGATCCCAGGCTCGGCCACCTCGACAGGCCAGGCGATCATCGCCGGTGATCCGCACCGCTATATCGAGCACCCCGGGGTCTACCAGCAGATCCGGCTCGAGTGCCCGTCGTACGACGTCCTCGGGCTGGCCGTGCCCGGCATCCCCGGCCTCGCGCACTTCGGTCACACCGGCAAGGTCGCGTGGGCGATCACCAACGCCATGGCCGACTACCAGGACCTGTACGCCGAGCAGCTCCGACGCACCGAATCGTCGGTCGAAGCGCTCGGCCCGTCGGGCTGGGCGCCGGCCTCGCGGCACACCGAGGTCGTCGAGGTGGCCGGCGCGGACCCGGTGTCGATCGAGGTGATCGAGACCGAGCGCGGCCCGATCATCGTCGACCACGCCGGCCAGACCCTCAGCCTGCGCTACCCGCCGCGTGTCCTCAAACGCCTCGGCTTCGAGGCGATGCCTCGGTTGCTCCAGGCAACTACCGTCGCAGAGGTCGACGCCGCATTGGAAGACTGGGTCGAACCCGTCAACGTCGTCTTCGCCGCGGATGTTGCCGGCGGCTTGCTGCACCGGGTCGCGGGCGTGGTCCCGCAACGCCACAAGGCGAACTCGTGGCGCGTCGTACCGGCCTGGGACGCCGCCTTCGCCTGGGACGGCTGGCATCCGATGCCACGAGAAGCCGTCACCGGCCCGGTCGCGATGGCGAACGCGCGCGAGATCGCCGCGCCGCTCGGCATCGAGTTCGCCGCACCACACCGGTCGGTGCGCATCCACGACCTATTGGCCGAGCGCTCCGACTGGTCGGTCGACGACATGCCGACCATCCACACCGACACCTACCTCGGTTCCGCCGCCGGCATCCTCGACCGGCTCCCCTCAACAGGTCTCTCCGCCGAAGCCGTTGCCGTCCGCACCGAACTCCTGGCCTGGGACCGCCGGATGGACGCCACCAGCACCACCGCGTCGACGTACGCCGCCCTCCGCAAGGCCGCCATCGCCCGCCTCGCCGACCGCTTCTCCATCCTCGAGAACCCCGACTGTCCCGCGATCTTCGCGCCGTACCTGGACGTCGTCGCCCACGTCTCCTTCGCCCTCGAGAACCTCCTCGAGTCCGCCGACCTCGATGTCGCCCCCATCCTCCACGCCGCCCTGGAAGACGTAGCGACCGCCAAACCCCGCCCACCCTGGGGCGAAACCCACCAACTCTCCCCTCTCCACCCCCTCCGCACCCCGCTCTTCACCCCCGCCGAGGACCCCATCGACCTGGCCCTCTCCGGCGACCACCACTGCGTCTGGTCCACCTCCAGCCTCCCCGGCGTCACCGACCTCTGCCTCCGAGCCTCCGCAGCCCGCTACGCCTGGGACCTCGCCGACCGCTCCGCCAGCGCGTGGGTCGTCCCGTTAGGTGCCTCCGGCATCCAAGGTCACCCGCATCACCATGATCAGCTGGAGCACTGGCTCCGCGGCGCGCTCATTCCGGCCACGGGACTGTGAGCATCAGCAAGCTGTCAGGGGCGTGCTAGTCGGGCGGGCGGTTCCGCTTCGCCTGAGCTCGGCGCAGGCGCGCCTGATATTCATCCGGCCCTAACCGCTGCGCCTTGGTCTGCGGGCGGCCGGGGGCCGGATGTTCGCCTTGGCTCACTGGGGGTTCGGGGACCTGGCGCCGTACGACGGTAGTGGTCGGCTCGAGGTCTGCCGGCTGCACCGGCAGTTCGACGGTCGGTTGGTGTGGCGCCGCCAAGGGGAGCTCGCGGGTGTTCGCGGTGGCCAGGGCGTCCGGGGTGCGAGCCAGTAGCCGGTCGTCGACGTACTGCGCGAGCTCGGCCGGGTCGAGTCGCAGCTCGCCGGCTACTCCCGCCTCGCGCTGCAGGAGTTCGAAGGCCTCGATCGTCTGCGCGACGTCGGTCAGCGCGAGCTTGACCCCAAGGCTCCGGCGGTCGCCGTCGGCCTCGGTCAGCGCGAGTTGGTGTTCGAGTGTGTCCAGCGCATGGCGAAGCCGGCCCAATGCGATCACCCGCTCGGAGCGGTTCGGAGTGGCTTCCGGCTCGGCGACCATCCGTCGCCAGGCCTCAGCAGCCAGGCCCTTCGCGCGCGTCAACAGGTCCCCGCTCAGCCGCCGCCCGTTCGCCGGGTCGACGGTGTCAGGCCCGGGCAACCGCACCCGCTGGTCCGGATGGACAGCGTTCTCCCCGAGCAACCTCGTGAGCCGCCGTCCGGCCTCTGGCAGTCTGTCCGCTGCTCCGGGCTCCCCCGACTCGGCCGCCGTACCCAACTCGTCGACCAGATCCGCCTGCTGCTCGATCTCGTCCAGCAGCCGATGCAGGTCCTGCCGCTCCTGGAACGTGTCCGTCGGCTCGGCAGGCCGCGCCTGCTTCGGTACGACGGCCAGCCGTGCCTCCCGCACCGCCGCCCGCACGCGATCGGTGACGACCGACAGGTCCCCACTCGACAGCGGTACGGTCGGGGCCGAGGACCCGATCACGGCGCCGGCATCGCGGCCGATCCGGTCGAGGACGTACCGCATGGCCGTCATCTGATCGGCGAGCTCGGTCCGGTTGATCGCCTCCTTGTTGGCTGCGAACCTCTCGTGCTCGCGGTTCCGCGCGTTCTGGTGCTCGGTCCACCACTTCATCGCGGGAATCGCCAGCGCCTGAACGGCCGCGGTCGCGAGTGCGGCGGCGACGTCGGCCGGACCGAGCCCGAGCATGTCGTTGATCATCGCGACCACACCCACAGTGACCGCCGGTCCGGCCAGGTGCAGCGAATGCGCCCAGGCCGTCATCTCACCGCTCGGCGGGCTCTCCGCCGGTCCGCCGAGCACCGACAATCGGGCGCGCAGCTGGTCCATCGCCCGATCCGCCAGCCGATCGGGCAGCGTCGCGCCGTTGCGGAGCCGTTCGGCGAGATCGGCGACTTCACCGAGCTGATCGAGCACCGCGGCGAACACCGCATGGAGTTCGGCCGCCTGCTGATCGCTGGTGGCCTTCAAGTAGTAGTTGCTCACCGCCAGGTCGGCGCCGTCGCTCAGGCGCTGGACCGTCGCCTCGACCGCACCGGCGACGAGTCCGCCGGCTACACCGCTGATCGCCCCGAAGACCAGCAGCTCCGCATAGGCGCTCAGCTGCTCGGACAGCGGAGTCGGATCCGTACCCGGCGGGCCGGACGGCCCAACCACCGTTCGCCGAGCGAACAACGGGATCTGATCCGCCAGCTCGCTACCGATGGACTCGTCCGGCCCGAGCCACGGCAGCCGGTGATCCCCCCGCTCGGAGCCGGCCGCCGCGAGCCCACCATTGATCCGCGCGCGAAGAACATCGAGCGCTTCGAGCAACTGGGACCGGTACGACGTCGGGTCCAGCGCGTGCCGGATCTCCAGCTCCACGGCCCGCCGGATCGACGACTCTGCCTTCCGCCCATCGACGTACCGCTCGGCGAACGGCTTCAGCACCGCCATCGCCGAGTACGCGACCATCACTCCGGCCACCGATACCCCGAGCGGAGACAGCAGGAGCGCGGTTCCGATGGCGGCGAACGACGGCGCGGCCGCCTTCACGACGTACCGCCAGCCGGCCGGGACCAGCGATGCCCGAACGATCGGGCCGAGCGGTTGACCGGCGACGCCGTGCGGATCGGCCTCGATCCGGTTCTGCACGCTGGGCAGTCGCTTGCGGACTTCGCCGAGCCGGAGCTTCGACGCCTCGCCCTTGACCGCCTTCTTCTCGCCGTCGAGCCAGCGCTGCCCGAAGGCGTTCACCGTGGCGGCGGCCAAGGCCGGCAGCGCCAGGCCGAGGGCCTGGAGGATATTGCCGCTGACGATCGCGATCGCCGCCGACGCTCCCAGCGTGAGCGGCAACGCGCTGAACGTCACCTCTCTGGCGAGATACACCCGCAGCCGGACGCGGTCGTCGTGCTTGCTCCAGCCCTGCAGGTGCCACTCGATCATCGGAGCTACCGACCTGGGCAACGAAGCCCGCCGGTACTCGGCCTCGTCCTGACCGGAGACGATCGCCATACTCTCCAGCAGCGCACGCATCGCGTTCCGCAGGTTCATCCGCCGTACGGCTTCGTAGACCCGAGTCTCGCCCATCCGCCCGTTCAGCAGCCGCGCCTCGGCCAGCCGGCCGCCGTCCTCCCGGCTCAACCGCGACGGCCGTCGTACCTCGCTGCCCGGCTCGAGCACGTTGGGGACGACCGGCTCGGCAGCCCGGGACAACTGATGCAGCAGGTTCGCCACGATTCGCTCGACAATCGCATCCGGTGCCCGGCTCGACACCGTCATCGTCGCCGGGGCCGAGTCGTTCAGAAAGGCGACGAACGTACCCGCTGTCCCGTCGGTCAGCTGATCCGCCGTGAGGATCACCTGGAACGTCTCGCCCCGCGCGGTGCGGACCTCGTAGAGGTTGGTCCCGATCCGCTGCACGTGCGCAATCCCGGCGGCCTCCCAGACCCGGTGGTCGGTCATCGCCAGCATCGCCTGATACTCGACCGCGTCCTTCGCCGCGAAGAAGCGCCGTGCCCCGTCCAGGAACAGCAACGACTTCACCGAACCCCGGACGAACTCCACCGTCGGCGGATCGACAGGAGCAGGCACCGTCGGCTGGTCCACAGGAATCGGGGCGGTCGGGGCCTCGGCCGCGGCGGCGGCACGTCGTACGGCGATTCGGTCGTGCTGGCGTTCCAGGCGATCGACTCGTCCGTCGCTCTCTGCGCGCTGGATCCCCAGATCCTGGAGCAGTTCGCGCATGCGAGCGGCGTACCAGGCACTCTCCAGCGTGCGACCGGAGGTTTCGGCCAGCCAGCGCTGATAGTCCAGGTACAGCAACTCGCCAACTCTGCCCTGCTGGTGATCGGAGAACTGCTGCCCGCCGGTCGGACGGCCACCGAACGCATGGCCGGCCTCGCGGAGCTCATGAACGAGAGCCCGCCCGACATCGGCGAACTCGATCTGCTCCGAGATGGTGACCACCGCGCGGCGATGCCCCATCCGCATCCGCACCTCGGCGGGATGGCCGTCGGGCACCTCGCCCAGCCTG
Source organism: Kribbella sp. NPDC005582 (assembly GCF_040605415.1). Taxonomy (NCBI): domain Bacteria; kingdom Bacillati; phylum Actinomycetota; class Actinomycetes; order Propionibacteriales; family Kribbellaceae; genus Kribbella; species Kribbella sp. NPDC005582. The sequence continues at coordinate 562,932 of NZ_JBEXCU010000005.1, read as the reverse complement.
AGCTCCACCACCACCGGGTCACCGATCCACGGCTTCACCAGCAGCGACCGGCCGTCCGGCGCGATCTGGATCCACTGCGCGTCGACGAACTGCGCGAGCTTCGGAAAGCCCAGCTCGGCAGCGATCCGCGCCCAGAGCTTCTGGTGATCTTTCACCTCACCAAGCGCCGCGAAATCCCCGAGCCGCTCCGCATTGCCGATCACCATAGGGGCCGAAGGCAATGACATGTCGTACTCCGTCACCGCCAAACCCAGCGGAACCGCCCCTTCCGGCGTGCTCTCGATCTTGGCTCGGACCACGAAGTACTGAAGATTTCCCGCCTGCAGCGCCTTCAGCAGCTCGGCAGCGACCGCCGCCCCCGTGGACAGATCACCGTCGATCTGCACCCGCAGCGGCGCCTCCCGCTCACGGCCGCCCATCTCCACCGTCTCGCGGGCGAAGGTGTCGACGACGACCGCTCGCTCCTGCCGGTTGAGCATCGTCTGGATGATGCTCAGGACGTACTCCCCATGTCCCTGCTCGTACCGCACCTTGCCCCGCCCCAGGCGAAAGCCGATCACCCCGCCGACGCTCTTCGCCTCGACCACCACGAACCCGAGGATCTTGCCGGTACCGGGTTCGAGCCGTACATACAGCTGATCGAAGGTGTTGGCACCACCCAGCTCGAGGGTGATCCGCTGCACCTCCTCGCCGGCGTACACCTCGCGCAGATGGAACAGGACCGACTGACCGAACTCCTCACCCAGCTCCTCGCCGATCTCCGAGATCGGACGACCGGCATCCGGGTCCAGCACCTCCTGCTGCTCAACGTTCAGTTCCAGCCGGGCAAGCTCTTCCGGCGTCGCGTCAGCCATCATCTGTTCGATCAGGTCGTGCCAGGGCGTCACGGCCAGCTCCTGCGGCCGACCACGCCCTCCCATCCACAGATCGAGAATCCGTTGCAGTCCACGCAGAAGTTGTCGTGACATCCCGCGGCCACTCAGCCCGGAGAACGGAATCAACTGCGGTGGCCCGAGCGGACGCGCTCGAACCAGAGCGTCCGCCACGAACGTCCCGTCGACGAATTTCACTCCCGGCAAAGGCACGGTCGTCAGCTCGTTCCCTGCCCGCACCGAGAAGGTCTTCACGTCGTCCCGGTGCTGCACGATTCCGGTCGGTTCGCCGGCCGCCAGACCGTTCGGCGTCTTGTAGTACGCCGAACGGAGCGCGACGGCGTCCTCCGTCAGTCGCCCGTCGGGCGTCTGCTCGTTCAGCTTGGCCATGAATTCCACCGTCGCCTTCTGCACGAACTCCGGATCCGCCGTGTTCAGCGCAGGCAACTCCAGTACGCCGTCCACGACCCGGCTGCCCTGCACCACGGCCCCGTGATTCGCCAGCGCACGGATCGCCTCGGCGATCGGCAGTTGTTCGAGCGTGACCGGCCCGCCCCTCGCATCCGCCGCCATGACCGTCACCCGCGGCTCGTTCGCCACCAACGAGAACCGCACCTTGACCTCGGTGCCCTGGGCAATCAACGCCGCGACCTGCTGCTCGAGCGCCGCAAGCTCGGCCGTGCTGAACTCGATCCCGTCCGGCATCAACGAGTCCAGCCGACGACCGACCACCCACTCGAACGGCGCCGTACCCTCCGCCGTACGGAGCTTGACGATCTCCAGCTCCAGGTACGCCGGACCGCCTGGCGACTGCGTCGACCACTTCACCTGGTTCGACCCGTCCGGAGCCATCGCGGCTCCCGCCCCCATGACCACCGGAACCACCGGCCCCGGCGGCGTTGGCCCCGGCGGACCCGGATCGCCTGCAGCAGGCTCGAACAGATTGCCGCGGTCCGGATCGAATGCCTCGATGCGCTTCTTCTGGAACCGCTGATACTGCGCCTTGGTCTGCTTCTGCGCCCCCGGAGGTCGTCCGGCCGGCACCGGCCGCCGAGTCCCACCCGGTCCGGTCAACTCGGCCCGATGCGGTACGCCGGCGTTGTCCCACGTCCGCGCACCGGTCCAGATCCCGCGCTCGGGGTCGGCCGGATCGGAGACGACGTACACGACCGTGACCGAACTCGGCCGTGGCTCGTTCGGCGGGAAGAACACCTTCAGGTCCACCCGCCAGCCGTTCTTCAGCCAGGCGCCGACCTCGTTCTCCATACTCAAGAACGCACCCCGGTTGAAACTCGCCGCCTGCGGGAAGTAGTTCATCACCGCCGCGACCCTCTGGAAGAACCGCCAGGCGATCGCATGCCCGCCCTCGTCGTTGCCCGCCCCCGGCTCCTGCGCTCCCCGTGCGGTCGCCGCATCCCGCTCGGTCTGGTCCGCCGACGGCCGCGGTCTGTCCCCGAAGTCCGCGAACAACCGCGCCTCCGCGATCCGCGGCGCCCCCGTGAGCTTGTCGATCACCCACCGCACCCAGTTGGGCCCCACTTCGTCCGGATTCTCCGGCGTCCCACTGGGCACCCATGGCGTTACCTCAGCTGTCGGCCCGGTGTCCTGCTCCTCGACCACCGGGGAGTCCTCGTTGAACCACCCGAACGGCTCCTCCGCGACCTCACTCACCGGCGCCGGCATCACCGTAGGATCCGCAGCGAACGCCAGCGCCCGCCGTACCGCCACTCGATCCTTGTCCCCCAGCGACTCGAGCCGCTGGGCCTCGTCCGACCGCCCCAGCCCGGCGTCGACCACCACCGCCCGCATCTTCGCCGCATAAGCCGCCCGCTGAGCCGCGTAGTCGCTCACCACCCGACCCGCCTCGTCATGCATCAACAACAACTCGCCGAGCCGCCCCTGCTCATGCGCGGTAAAGCCCGACCGCGGATCAGCAAGGTGGCTCAGCTCACGGATCTCGTGGACCACGGCACGTCCGACATCGGCGTCCTTGATCTGCTCCGAGATTGTGACCACAGCCCCCACCGGGCCGTCCTTGGTCAGGTGGAACTCCGCAGGATGCCCGCCGGGGACCGGCCCGACCGCGAAGCGCAGCACGATCGGATCAGCCGACGCGGTCGTCCGGACCTCGACCAGCAGACCACCCGACTGTGGATCGACCGTGACGGGCCCGATCGACACGACGTCGGCGAACACCCGGAGACCCGACGACGCCAGAATCGCCCTGATCTTCGGCAGCACCACCTGGCGATCCCGAACCGGGCCGTCGGCAACGAAGTCGTCCAGCTGGGCAGCATTCCCATCGGCCGCCGCGGTGCTTCCAGCATCATGCCCCGTCCAGCCCCACGCGTCTGCGATGCCGCCCGCGAACTCCCGCAACGCTTGCTTGACCGGCATCTTGGCCCCAGGCTCGGGCTTGCCCTCGCTGGACGCCTTCGAGACCTGCAGTGCCTCATCAGCCGCCAGCAGGTTCCCGTGATCACCACCGCCGGTCTCAGCCACCGCGAGCCCCTGGCCGGTTGCATTCTCAGTCCCGGCACCCGCGCCCTCGGAGCCGGCGTCCGTAGTCTCGGTCTCAGTCTCGGCGGAGCCACCCGGCTCGACGCCGGCATCGTTGCCGGCCGCCGCCTCGGACGTCTCGACGCTGGTATGGGCAGGTTCGATGGTCACCTCGGAGTCGCTGCTGTGCGGGCCGCTCCGAGCGGGTACGCCGGCCCGCGCCGACGGGTGCGGACCGCTGTCCGCAACGATCACGGGCTGCTGCGGAACGACGACCGGACCGCCTTGATCCGCATTCTGTTGTGTCACGCCCGAGTGGTCGAGGGACTGGACGTCCGCTCCATTGCTCAGGTCGGTCACCCCCGGCGTATCCCCCTGCGGGACAGCTGCCTCCGCCTGGCCCGACACCGGCTGTACGTCGGGGTCGGCCGTCGGGTTGCCGGCCGGGTCCAGCTGCGGGTCCGCGCCGGACACCTCCTGGTACGGCGTCTCGGCCGTCGCCTCCTCGACGTGATCAGTGCCGCGGTGTCCGGAGTCGTCGTTCTGGTCGGCGTTCTGACGGGTGCCGGGCTCACTGTGATCGCCCTGGCCGTGCCCGCCGATGTCCTGTCGCGCGTGCGGTGCGTGCGGATCGGCGACGGCGCCGTTCCCGCTCCCGGGACCATGTGTCGTCGTCAGGTGGCCGGATCCACCGCCGGCCTGCCCAGCGCCGGCGAGCGAACCACCAGCACCGACCGAGCCGGCGCCGGTGGGACCACCGAGTTGGCTCCCAGCGGCCGCGGCGGTTCCCGGAGCCGCTGCACTGGCGCCGACGGTGCCGACGCCGGAAGCGTCGGGGACGGCTGGAGTCGGGCCGTTCGGGCCACCACCAGGGGGATTGATCGATGAAGGAGAGTACTGCTCCATCCCGAGGACGGTCCGAACGTGACCGTTGACGAACTGCCCGCTGACGTCACCGGCATGCACCGAGACGATCCGGCCGGCACCGAGCGTTCCGGCGGTCAGGCCGCCGGCCACGATCGCCTCGCCGTACACCAGGGGGTTGACCAGATTGGCGTAGTTGCCATCAGCAATCGATTGGGCGATGACGCTGGAGACCGGAGAACTGATCCCGTTGACGACGAACGTCTGCCCGCTCTGCCGCAGGACCAGCCGTCCCCGCGACGGGTTCGGCGGCGGGACAGCCGGCGAGCGTCCGATCCGGCCGACCCGGTTCAGCCCCCGGCCGAGCGGGTCGCCGATGAAGCCCGCACCCGCGGCGACGGCGATCTGCTTCCCGTCGAATCCCTCGCGGTAGCCCCGGGACATGTCGATCGACTGGGCGAGGATCTCCGTTCCGGCCTCCTCGATTCCCTCCCACGCCATCTCCCCGAGCACCCGGCCGAGGGCACGCGGCGCGGACGCGGCCGCGTGCTCCATCAGCCCCGCCGCGGCGCGGATCATGCCGGCGAACCGGTTGCCCAGCGAGACCAGCAGCCGGATCCGCAGCAGGTCGCCGATCCCCGGCGGCGCGAGGAACGTCAGCGCGAAGAAGACGGCGTTCATGATCAGCTCGGAGTAGATCTGGTCCTTCGTCTGCGCGACCGTACGCGCCAGGTCCCAGCACATCTTGGCCACGTCCTCGAAGGACGCGACCGCTTCCGCGTAGCCCTGGTTCAGGTTCTCGTCGACAGCCTCGTGAAAGATCTCGCCGTCCGTGTCCAGCCAGACCGCGGCGGCCGCCGCGTTGGCGGCATTTCCTTGATCGACACTGGCCTGGAGGGCGATCGACAGCTGATGCCAGTTATCTCCCATCCGCTGCGCCGCGTCCTCATCCGTCTGTGGCCAGATGTTGGTGTCCCAGAACGTGCGCAACCACAGCCACAGCTCGGTGGTCGGTTCGGGGATCACACGATCTGCCGTAGGTAGGCGGTCTGTTGCTGACTCAGCTCCACCTTCTGATGGACTATTTGATTGCCAGCGGCCCCCATTGCCTTGAGGTTCTGCTCCACCTCACCGGACAGCTCCTTCAGCTTCGTGCCGATGTCGTTGTAGGACTTGCGAAACTGCGCGCTGAGCTCGTCGAAGCCGGTGCCGACCTTCGCCTCGTCCGCAGCCAGCAGCGGTCCGACGGTCCGCCACATGTCCCCGAACGCCTTGCCCGCCTCGGACAGCTGAACCATCGCGGCATTGGTCTCCATCGGATACATCACGATGTCGCCGACGCCACCCGCCCGGATCGGTCCAGGTGCCGCCATCACCGGCCCCCGTTCCGAGTGGGCCGCAGCAGGCCGAGCAGCGGCCCGAACGCGAGATCGGCGGCATCGACGGGTCCGGAGGACGGACGCGGCGGCAGGTATTCGACGACCTCCCGGCGGATCTTCTGCTGTGCCTCGTCCTGCGCCCGGTTCACCGCGCCGCGGATCTCCTTGGCGAGCGCCTCGGCGTCCTGGAACCGGAAGACCAGCGGGTCGATCACCAGCTCGACCAGTTCGCCGTACACGCCGACCGTCGCCTCGATCAGGCCGTCGGACGACTCCGCGAATCCGGTGGTGCTGGTGACCGCGCTCCGCAGCCGCCGGGTCTCGCGTTCCAGGTCCTCGAGCTGCCCCAGCCGGGCCTCGGCGCCGGTGCGTTCGACCTTGCTGCGCGCTGCATCCTCGACGCTCATCCTGCCTCCTCGATCGACGTACTTCTCGCAGTCTCGGGCCGCCACGAGGACGTCGTACCGGGGTGACAACTTCCGGCCACCGGCCCGTACGGCGGATCGTGGGCGCGCACGCTCGCAGGGTGAAAGCACCTGCGAGCAAACGGATCTGCGCCGCGCTGACCGCCGGCGTACTGTCAGTCGGCATCGTGGCGCCGACCGCTGTCGCCAAGCCGCCGCGCGGCGAGTGCCGGAACGCCGAACCCGCTCATCCGGTCGTCCGCCTGCTGCCCTGGGCACAGCAACAGTTGATGCCCCAGCGGGCGTGGCGGTTCACGACCGGCGGCGGCGTTCTCGTCGCTGTGGTGGATTCCGGCGTCGACACCGACAACCCACAGTTGGGCCGCCCGGGAAAGGTCCTGGCGGGCCACGACTTCTATCTACGCGGCAGATATCCCGGCACGTACGACTGCGTCTCGCACGGCACCGGGGTGGCCGGCATCATCGCCGCCGACGGCGCCGACCGGATCGGCTTCGAGGGCATCGCCCCGGGTGCGCGGATCCTGCCGGTTCGGATCAGCGAGCGCGAGCTCAACGACAACGGGCAGACCCAGGCGATCGATCAGAACATCCTTGCCAAGGGCATCCGATGGGCTGTCGACCAGGGCGCACGCGTGATCAACCTTTCGGTAGCCGGCACCCAGGACCACCCATCCGTCCGGAATGCTGTCGCCTACGCGGTCGCACACGATGTCGTCGTGGTGGCCGCGGCCGGCAATCAGCAGACCGCGAACGCTTCCGGACTGCCGTCGTATCCCGCGGATTACCCCGGCGTGATCGGTGTCGGCGCGATCAACAACTCCGGTGTCCGCGTCGCCGCGTCGCAGGTCGGCCGGTACGTCGACCTCGTCGCACCAGGCGAGTCGGTCCTGACCACCACACGCGCCGGCGGTCACGCCTACCAGAGCGGTACCAGCTTCGCGACACCGTTCGTCGCCGGGACCGCCGCACTGGTGCGGGCAGCCTGGCCGAAGCTGACCGCTGATCAGGTGTCGCGACGCTTGATGGCAACCGCGGCCCCGGCGCCCGGCGGCACGAACAGCACTGAGTACGGCGCCGGCATCGTCGACCCGTATCGCGCGGTGACCGAAGGCCTGCCGGCCGGCAAACCCGCGGGCATGCCTGCCGCCACGGCGGCGAAGCCCGACCTGCAACAACTGGCCATCGCCGCCTGGTGGCAGTCACAAGGCACGCAAGCACGTCGCGTCGCACTCCTGGCAGGCAGCGGAACGGCTACCGCGATTCTCGTGTGCTCATTACTGATCGTCGGCCGCCGACGTCGCTGGGCGGTCACTCGGCACGCATCCGGACGCCAGACCGGCCACGCGGACGAGCTACCGCCCGAGTTCCTGTTCGCGCGGCGCCCCGACGAGGCCTGACACAACAGTGAGCCCCAGCGATTTCGCTGGGGCTCACTGCATGGAACAGATCAGACGTTCATCTGACAGGCCACCGCGATCGCTCGGCACTGCGCCGACGTCTGAACGGCGGAGTGCGTGACGTTGTCCAGCTCCCCGGCGTGTGCGTCCCGCCGAGCGGCAGAGTCGTCGATGTCCATCAGGTTCATGTACCGGGCCTGGAAGAACTCGCTCTGGCCCGCTCCGACCCAGTCGCCGTTCGGCATGACGAGCTTGTCGAAGCTCATCATGTCCTCACCGTCGGTGCGGATGGCCTGGGCACCGGCGCGCTTGTCTGCCGCACCCTGGAACATGCCTTCGATCTGCTGATGAATGATTGCCATTGATCCTCGATCCTTTCGTCGGTCGGGTCAGGCGATCAGGTGCCGCCCGAGGGCGGACATCCCGTTCTCGCTGAGGGTTTCGAGATGGTTGTTGGCCTGCTGACCACCGTCGGCGTGACCACCTGCGATGACAGCCGCCCGGTTGTGCCTGCCCACCCAACTCTCGTTGACGTTGTACTCCACGTTCCCGACATCACCGCCGAGCGAGAAGAGCAGGTCGGTGCCCTGGTTGGACGCGAGCCGGCCCTGCTGGCTCTGCCCTTCGCTGTGCATCCTGATCTGGTTGACGTAATGCATCATGTTCGGTGTGTTGGCTTCGATGAGCGGATCCATCGAACACTCCTTTCCCAAGGTGGTAGTGCTTTCGACCGAAAGTAGGTCGCCGAGCTGAGCCCCGGACCGGACCGACACCTTCCTGCCATCGCCTGCCACGGCCGGATTCTCCGCGTCACGATCGACGCAGAGGTCACGAGGAAGGTGTTCGACGATGGCGACGATGATGGTCCGGCGGCCGATGCGCCGCGCTGCCCCGGAACTGCCCGCCGGCGAATTGTTGCTGGAGGCACCGCCCGAGGTGCCCGAGCCCGGTGGGCGGCAGTGGGCGCAGATGCTGATGATGCTGCCGATGGTCGCGATGATGGGCGCGATGATGCTGATGTTCTCCGGCAGCATGGCCGGTGGACTGCGGTACGTGATTTTCGGGCTGTTCGGTGCGGCGATGATCGGCATGATCGTCATGTCAGCGCTCACCGGCCGGGGATCGGGCAAGGCGGAGATGGCCCAGGCTCGCCGTACCTATCTGCGGCACCTGTCCCAGCAGCGCTTACGACTGGGACGCTCGATCGACGACCAACGCAGCGCCCTGACCTATCACCATCCGGACCCGGAGTCGCTGTGGTCGTTGGCCGGCAGCTATCGGTTGTGGGAACGACGGCAGGACGACGGCGACTTCGGCGTGACCAGGATCGGCGTCGGCCGGCAGGGCCCGGCCACCAGTGTGGTGCCACCGGACACCCCGCCGCTCGAACGTCTGGAACCCCTGTCCGCGTTGGCCTTGCGGCGTTTCGTCACGACGTACGCCTCCGTGCCGGGATTGCCGCTCGCGATCGCCGTCACCGGGTTCAGCCGGATCTATCTGCCGGGCGACCGGGAACGATCGCTGGCTCTGGTCCGCGCGATGCTCGCCCAACTGACCGTCCTGCAGGCTCCGGACAACCTGCGCATCGCGATCTGCACGGCGTCCGGCAACCGGGAGACCTGGGAGTGGGCCAAGTGGCTGCCGCACGCACTGCACCCGGAGCGGCTCGACGCGCTCGGTCCGATCCGGTTGATCGCCCCGTCCGTCACGGCGATCGAGGCGATGCTCGACGACGTCCTCGGCGACCGGCCACGCTTCGATCCGGACGTCGCCGGACGGGTGACCGGACCGCATCTCGTGGTCGTGCTGGACGGTGCCACGGTCGAGGGATCCGACCACCTGCTCGCGGGAGCGGGCCTCGAGGGGGTCACGGTCCTGGACCTGACGCTCCGCCCGCCGCACGTCATCGACTCGACCTCGATCATCCTGAACGTCGACGCGGACGGCCACCTGAGTGCCGAGACGATGGAAGGCGACGAGGAGCTCGGCACCGCCGACGGACTGGACATTGCAACGCTGGAAGGCCTGGCCCGGCAACTGGCCCCGCTGCGGCTCACCGCCGGCGCTCAGGGGGACCAACCGCTGAGCGCCGATCTCGGACTGGCCGAACTGCTGGACCTCGGCGATCCGTACGACTTCGATCCCGAGAACACCTGGCTGCCACGACCGAGCCGCGACCGGCTGCGGGTGCGGTTCGGGCTGCGCGCCGACGGGCACCCGATCGAACTCGATCTGAAGGAGTCCGCGCAGGAAGGGATGGGTCCGCACGGTCTGCTGATCGGTGCGACCGGATCCGGCAAGTCCGAGCTGCTGCGGACCTTGGTGCTGGCACTCGCGGTCACGCACCCGCCACGCTCGCTGAACTTCGCCCTCGTGGACTTCAAGGGCGGAGCGACCTTCGCACGACTCGACAAGCTTCCGCACACCAGTGCGACGATCACCAACCTGGCCGAGGAGTTGCACCTGGTCGACCGGATGACGGACGCCATCAACGGCGAGCTGCTCCGGCGCCAGGAGCTATTACGGGCCGCAGGCAACTTTTCGTCGTTGCGCGACTACGAGAAGGCGCGCGCGGCCGGCGCACCGCTGGAAGAGGTCCCGACGCTTCTCGTCATCTGTGACGAGTTCAGTGAGCTGCTGACCGCGCGTCCGGACTTCATCGACATGTTCGTCCAGATCGGCCGGGTCGGGCGCTCGCTCGGCGTCCACCTGTTGCTGGCCAGCCAGCGACTCGAAGAAGGGCGTCTGCGTGGTCTGGAGACCCACCTGTCGTTCCGGATCGGCCTGCGGACCTTCTCCGACATCGACAGCCGGACAGTGCTCGGGGTCAACGACGCGTTCCACCTGCCGCGGGCTCCTGGCCACGGGTTCCTCCGAGTCGGTACCGAGCAGATGGACCGGTTCCGCTCGGCGTACGTCTCCGGTGTCCATCGTCGTCCGGAGCTCGGTGGCCTGCAGATCGCACCGGACAACTCGATCGAGCTCGTCGACTACGCGAGCACGTACGTCGCTCCGCCCACCGAGGAGGACGACACCGCGGAACCCACGGATCCCGACGGCGTGTTCGACGAGGCTGTCGGTGAGACCCTGCTGGACATTCTGGTCGATCGCTTCGAGGGCAAGGGCAAACCGGCGCACCAGATCTGGCTGCCGCCCCTGGAGGAGTCGCCCGCACTCGGCGAGCTACTACCCGACTCCGCGACCTCGGACGAGCAGAGCCGGTTCCAGCCGGGTCAGCTCGTCTGTATCGCCGGCGTGGTCGACCGGCCGTTGGATCAGCGCCGCGATCCGCTCCTGATCGACCTGGCCGGCAGCGGCGGCCATCTAGCCATCGCGGGCAGTCCGCAGAGCGGTAAGAGCACTGCCCTGGTCAGCGTGGTGGCGGGTCTGGCACTGACCCACACCCCCGAAGAGGTCCAGTTCTACTGCCTCGATTTCGGTGGCGGCGTGCTGACCGGTCTGCGCGATCTGCCCCACGTCGGCGGGATCGCCGGTCGCCAGGACGTCAACGCCGTACGGCGCACTGTCATCGAGGTGCACGGGATCATCGCCGAACGCGAGCGGGCGTTCGCCGCGGCCGGGATCGACTCGATGGCGGAGTTCCGGGCCCGGCGGAGGGCCGGTGACGACCTGGGCTCGCCGTACGGCGACGTGTTCTTGGTGCTCGACGGCTGGCAGACGATCCGCAGTGACTTCGAGGACCTGGAGCAGGTGCTCGGCGATATCGCGACCCGCGGTCTCGCCTACGGCGTCCATCTGATGATCAGTGTGCCGCGCTGGTTCGATCTGCGGACCAACGTCCGTGACCTGTGCGGGACCAAGCTCGAACTGCGGCTCGGCGATCCGATCGACTCGATGATCGACCGCCGAACCGCGACCTTGGTTCCCGACAAGGCGCCGGGCCGCGGTCTCATCGCGAGCAAGCATCACTTCCTGATCGCCGAACCGCGGCTGCACAGCGGCGACGACCGGACCTCGGTCGCCCTGGCCGAGTTGGTGGACGTGGTCAAGCAAGCCTGGCCCGGGCAAGGTGCACCGCCGATCCGCCTGCTGCCCAACGATGTCGCGTACGACGTCTGCGACGGCGCGAGCTCGAAGGAACACGGTCTCGCGATCGGCGTCGCCGAGCGCTCGTTGCAACCGGTTCTGCTCGACCCGAAGGTCAGTCCGACGTTCTTGCTGCTCGGTGACACCGAAACCGGCAAGACCGGATTCCTGCGCACGCTGGCTTCCCGGATCCAGGAGACCTACACGCCGGAGGAGGCGCGCCTGATGGTCATCGACCATCGACGGACGTTGCTCGGCCGCGTGGAAGGCGACCACCTGCTCGGGTACGGCGCCAACCATGCCGCCACCACCGAGTTGATCAAGGGCCTGGTGACCCTCCTCCAGCAACGACTCCCTGGATCCGATGTGACGCCTGAGCAACTGCGTGATCGCTCGTGGTGGCAGGGCCCGGACATCTTCCTGCTGGTCGACGACTACGACCTCGTGGCGTCGACGGAGAACCACCCGTTGATGCCACTGCACCCGTTCATCGCACAAGCCGCGGACATCGGCCTGCGCCTGTACGCCGCGCGCCGCACCGGCGGTGCGATGCGCGGTCTGTTCGAGCCGGTTCTGGCTCGGATGAAGGAAGTGGGTTCACCTGGCCTGCTGATGTCCGGAAGCCGCGACGAAGGACCTCTTCTCGGCGGCCTACGGGCCCAGCAGATGCCCCCCGGCCGCGGCTGGTTCATCAGCCGCCAAGGCGGTACCCAGCTGATCCAGCTCACCCACCCACCGTCGGACGACCATCCGGCCGTCTGACAGTCACCACGACAGGAGGAATCAATGGCCGGCGAAACACTGGAAACCGATACCGTGCCCATGGAGACCGCGCGCGGACAGCTCGAGCGAGCCAAGACCGCTTTCGACTCGAAACTGACCGCGGCCGGGAAGGCTTCGGCGTCCCCGGCAGCCACCACGCAACTGGAGGAAGCCAATAAGTTCATGGCCGATGAGCGCACGGCGCGCAACGACCTCGGCGAGTACATGACGCGAGTCTCCGACGGAGCTGGTGGTTACGTGGCCGCGGTCACTGAGATCACCAGGGCTTACACGGACCACAACAACATCAGCGTGGCCCGGATCCGGGCATTGACGAAGCAGTTCGACGGACCGGTCGTCATCCGCCCGGCCTTCGACGACTGGCGCAACGCCCTGGAGTACCAGGCGAACCACGAGCGGGAGTTCCCGCTCAACCCGCAGTTCGTCGATCCCCCCGTACCTGGAGGCAACTGATGGACTACTCCCAGATCGCGACCGATGCGATGGACCTGACGATGCTCATCTCGGCGATGCAGGACATCAGCGACAAAGCACAGTCCGGCCTGAATCTGCTCGAACCGTTGTCCACCTCGATCCAGATGTGGAACGCTGCCGGGGAGGGCATCAACACCTACAGCGACCGATTCCTCGAGGCCAATCAGGGCCTCATGTCGGTCTATAGAAGTACCGGTGACGCCCAGGAGTACGCAACGGCCGTTCGGGCGACCCAGACGGCGCTCGAAGTCGCGGGCGAGGCTATCGGCGGCGGTCGCACCGGCGGCATCACCCGGCAGATCGAGAACGCCGGGCGGAACCTCAAGTGGGCTGCCGACAGCGTCGAGGCGATCCGTGCCGCCTTCGCTCAGGACGTCCAGAACCACGTGGCCACGTACGGGCCGGTGGGAAACTCGACCATGGGGGCCGCTGGAACGGGGCACGAGCAGGTCTTGTTCGAGTTCCACAAGCCCAACGTTGTCCGCGCCGGTGGTCTGCTCAATCAGCTGGGAACGTCCCTGCAGCAGTTTGGACAGACGATCACCGAGCTGTCGGGCAGCTTGCGCTGGGCCGGTCCGGGCGCCGGGACGACTGCGAACGCTCAGGGAACAGCACCCGGCGTCACTCCTGGCGGCGTCCCCGGCGGTGTCCCTGGTGGGACGCCTACCGACACCGGCGCTCCTCCGGCGCAGGGTGCCGGGACTGGGGCTGATCCTGGTCAGACACCAGGCGCTGGAGGGGAGATGCCTGGGGGTGATACCGGGCTGGCTGGGATGCCGCCAACGGCACCGCCGCCGACTATGCCACCACCGGTGAAGTTGCCGCCGCTGCAGACACCGCACCTGCCGGGTATGCCGCCACCGGTGGCGATTCCGCCGATCGCTCCGTTGCCGGTCCGGCCTGGTACCGGTGCGCGCGGGATCGGCAGGATCGGTGGCGGCGGGCCGGGTGGTATCGGTGGCGGGATCGGCGGCGGCCCGGTGAAGGGCGGCGGCGGTCTGAAGACCGGGAACGGGTTCCAGCAGATTCCGCGGGCTGGTCAGCAGGTGTCGGCGGCGCCGGCTCCTAGCGGTGGGCAGGCGCCAGTCGCGCCTAGTGGGTTGACTAGCGGGTCTGGGGCTGGGGCGGGGGCTACGGGCGGCGGCATGCCGCCGATGATGCCGCCGATGGGTGGCGCTGGGGCCGGCGGCGGTGGCCGGAACGGCAAGGGGTCGCCCCTCCGGCCGGTCGGACGGCGACGGGAACGGCGGGACGAGGACACTCCCGGCGTACCGGTCGGTCTGCGTGGCCGGGCCGGTAAGGATCTACCGGGCGCGTTCCCGGCGGTTCCGGCCAATACTCGTCGTCGGCAGGACAGCGGTCCGTCGGCCGAGACGTTGCAACTGCTCGACGAGGAGCTGTGGCAGGTGGACGAGACGGAGGCGACCGCACCGCAGGCGACTCCACGACTCAGCAACTGACCATCGCCGTACAGGCTGAAAGACCCGGCTCGGAGATCCGAGCCGGGTCTTTCGGTGTGCGGGTGATCAGGGTGCGGGTTGCATCGCGGCTTTCGGATCCAGGCCGGGGCCCTGGGGAATCCGCGCGACGAGGGCGGCCGGGATCGGTACCGGCATGACGCCGCCATAGCCGAGTGTGGACAGGAGTTCCGGGTCGGCGAGGGGGTAGGAACGGGCCATGTCGGTGATGACGGACACGGTCCCGCTGGGGGCCTGATCGGACTGGCGCGAGACGACCACGGCGGCGGTCCCGGGTGTGATCAGGATGCGGTCCGCGAGCCCGGTGCCGCGACGACCGATCTTCGGCGTGACGGTCATCCGGTCGCGAGGAGGCAGCACGGAGTCGATGACGACGGTGGGTGGTTTGGTGCCGGGAGCGAAGGTGGCGCAGACAGTACCGAGCCCGTCGCGAGGCGCGATGAAGTCCGGCCGGCTGCGCGGAGCCATACCTTCTTCGACGGCAGGGCTTTGGTCGTCCGCACTACCGGCCTGCGCGAGATTGAGCGCGATCGGCACGGGCCGCTTGCCCCGGTACGCCGCCGCTGTCCCCGGGTACTCGGTCTGGATGTCGAACTGCAGTTCGGAGATCGCGAGCAGCCGCTTCTCGGCAGCCAAGTAGTGCTGGACGCCGCCACCGGAGGTCCGGACGACGAAGAGCTGTCCAACCAGAGTTCCCTTTCGGCCCGGTACAGCGATCGACGGCTTTCCGACATCGCTGAACTTCATCGGAGCGAGCGGCTCGCCGTCCGGCAGCGCATCGACGAAGGCCGAACCCACGGTCGCCCACGGCTTGGAGTTGAGGGCGAGACCGACGGACACGGCGTCGGCCTTGACGATGCGGTGGCGATAGCCGTTGCGGATCAGGTAGCGGTCGCCACTGCCGATGACCTCGACCAGCATCACGGAATCCCCGAGATTCTGGCCGCCGCTCGGCTGCTGCCCGATCATCAGCACGGATTCGCTACTGCGGGTGCCGGTCAGGTCGAGGGCGGGTTGCGAGCAGAGGGTCCAGCCGCCGGTGAGCAGCTTCTTCGCTGCTGGCAACGCGTCAGGGGCGTCCTGGATGCCGATCCGCGGTCCGCGTGGGACGCCCGCCAAGGACTTCTGTGACACCCGCCGGGTCTCGCCTTTCTTGCCAATGGCAAGCAGTGCGGAGACGTAGTTAGTGACCGGGTGCAGGTGCTGATCAAGGTAGACGTAGCGGGTGCCGGTCTCCTTCTCGACGATCACGCCGTCGCCCTTGCTCCAGACCTTGCTGCCGCCGGGCACGACCAACCCGTAGACCCAAACGCAGACGAGTGCCAGCACCATGATGCCGACACTCCAAATGGCCGCATAGCCCACTCGCTTGAAGGGCGGCGTCTCCGGATCGGTCTCCCGGGTGACCAGTGCCGACACCATCCGCTGGACGGAGAACTGGTGCGACTGGAGTTGATCCTTCCTGGTCGCCATGTCAGCCTCCCCAGCCGCGGACGACGGCGTACAGGCCGAGGACCGAACAAGCGAGCGGGAGCAGCGCCAGCGTGACGAGTACTTCGAGAGGTTCGGCGTACCGGCTGAAGTAGGGGCTCGGGAGCTTGCTGCTGTAGCGCAGTCCGAAGAAGATTGCGGCGGCCGCGAAGAGGACGACGAGCGGTACGACCACGGTGATCGGATCGGCGGTGCTCCGGCTGAGCGGCCCGAGCGTCAGACACGCGAGCCCGACCAGCCCGGCGATCAGGAACAGCAGCCGGTGTTTCAGCACCGGATAGATCCTTGCCCTCAGCAAACATCCGCCCGAGAGCAGACCGATCAGGATGGTCGCCGGGGCGCTGTGATCGAAGGTCAGGAGGACCAGGCTGGTCGCCACGGTCAGGGCCATCCCGATCAGCATGCCGGTGAGGAGTCCGTCCGCTCGCAGGACCGCGCCGTACACCTCGCGTCGGGCGGGTTGTGGATCGTCACGGACCAGATCGGCCGTCGTCCGCGGCAGGATCGGCATCGGCAACCGGCCGAGGCGCAGGCAGAGCTGACTGTAGAACGGCGAGAACGCGAAGACCGCCGAACCGACGATCGCCGCGACATCGGGGCCGTCCAGCGACTCCGCCGTACCGAGCCAGCCGGCCAGCAGGGCGAACAGACCGGTGGTCGTGGCGCCGGCGAACAAGGTGGCCTTGTCCACTACCCCCAGATAGCAAGCGGTTCCGGCCAGCATCAGGGCGGTCCCGCCGGCGAGCACCTGAGGCGCCCCGATCGCGGGCCACTTGTCTGAACCAGCCAGCAACAGCAGGCCTCCAAGCCCCGCGAAGAGCAGGCCGAGTCCGGATACCAGGGCACCGGCGCCGGCATCACCGACGACCCGCGCCAGGCAGACGCCGGCGCCGATCAGTAGCAGTGCGCTCAGCAGCAACCAGGTCGCAGTCTCGGCCCACGGCGAAGCGTGGCGCAGGATCGTGGTCAGTCCGACGAGCAGCGCGAGCGCGGCACCGGTCAGCCCGGCCAACCGCGTGTGCCGGGCCGTCCAGATGGCGCCGAGTTTGCCTGCGCCGGAGGCGACGGCGTCGACCAGGTCGTCGTACTCGAGTTCGGGCCAGTCGAGTTCGCGGGGGACGAGGTGGAGGATCTCGCCGTCGCGGATGCGGTGGGAGCCGAGGGTGCGGCCGAGGGTGAGTTCGGCGCCGTCGGCGCGGCGGAGGACCCAGCCGCCGTCGGGGGCGGCCTGGTCGGCGAGGTGTTCGCCGGCTTTGGTGAGGAGGCCGGGGAGGACCTCGGCGACCGAGGCCTGTTCGGGGAGGGCGAGGTCGAGGCGCCGCTGGGGGGCGGCGACCGTGACCCTGAGCAATCCGGTGATGTTCATGGGAATCTTCCTTGCTGGGTGCCGTCGCGCGGCCACGGAGTGATGCCGATCCACCGTGCCGCGCGCGAGTGCGGGCGACGGCGTACTGGCAGCTAACGGTCATGCCGGTGAGCCGTCGCGTCCTGTTCCTGCCGCTCGCCGCGGTGGCGGGCCGGCCGTGCCTAATCTGCAGTCGGAGACGGAAGCTAGGAGGAATCCGGTGGACGCATTGCTGCTGCCGATCGGCCATGATCTCGGCGCCCTGTACGGCGGTGACGGCGCCCCGCGTCGTCAGCAGGTGCGGGCGGGGATCGACGTGGCCGAGCTGGCCGAGGCGGAGTTCGCGGTCTGGATGCTTGCCCATGGCATCGATGATCGAGACCGGCCGACCCGGGCGTCGGTGCTCCGGAGCGCGGACCGGTTCGGGCTCGAGGCGCCGGCGGTGAACGCGATCGTCGAGCGGCTGCTCGAGGATCGGTTGCTGGTGTCGATCGATCCGGATGGGGGCGCCGCGGTCGAGTTCGCCGAGCGGCACCAGCTGATTCCGTTGCTGGCCGGGCTCGGGCCGGACGCCGAGCAGCCGGGGTTCTGTTCGATCGGTCTGCTGGGGCAGCCCGTCGTCCAGGTGTCGGCGCCCGTGTACGACGTGTGGACGTGGACACATCTCACGCCGCATCTGTGGGCCGGCTGTCATGACGCCGCGGAGGTCGCTCGGACAGCCGGCGTGATGAATGCGGAGGAAACCGATCCACGCCAAATTCTGAGCGGCATGCTCCGATCCGTGCACGGCCTGCTGTCGCTGCGGGCCGCTTACCTCGATCGGCGGACGACGTGATGACCGCGACCCCGCTCCCGGTCGGCCACTACGCCGGGCAGCGGCCGGGAGACGACGGGCGGCCGACGCATTCGGTCCGGATCGGCTGGAAGCTGCACAGGCTGTCCGACGATATGTTCGGGACCTGGCTCCTCGGTCACGGATCTGCCGAGACCGGGAAAGGTCCGTGGACGGCGAGCGATCTGATCGGCGCGGCCGAGGCCGCCGGGATCCCGGCGGTTCGCAGTCACCTGGCCGGCCTGCAGGAGCTCGGTCTGTTCATCGACGTCGCCCGGGCGCCAGAGGAGTTCGCGAAGAAGCATCGGATGGATGTGCAGTTCGTCGGGCTCGGCAACAGCCCGAACCATCCGGACCGGTTCGCCATCGGTCTGCCCGGGCTCGGCCCGGCGGCTGTGGTGGACCCGGAGACCTACGAGCTGTGGCAGTGGGGCTCGCTGGCCCCGACGCTGTGGCACAGCTGCCAGGTCCGCGCCTCCGTGCTCGCCGAGCTGGACCGGCCGGTCGAGCCGGCCGAGACACTCGCCGGCGTGCTCGGCGACCTGCGGTTTCTGTTGGCCCACGGGTGCGCGTACGTCGACGTTGCCGACGAGCAGTAGCGGACCTGGATCGGTGCGAAGATGACGGTGATGGCTGAGATCTCTGCTGAGTCGCTGGTGCTGCGGGCCGAGGGGCCGGTGGCCTCGGTGTACCTGGTGCCGCCGGTGGGTGAGCGGGCGCTGGGGGTGCTGAAGGTCTATCCGCGGGGGCTGGATCGGCGGACGTTCAATGCGGTGGAGGTTGAGCAGGCGAAGCTGGCTGGGTTGCGGGTGGCTTCTTCGGTACTGCTGGCTGAGGGCGTTGAGGAGCTGCCGGACGGGCGGACCGGGGTGCGGATGGAGTTTTGTCCGCAGTCGCTGGTGGAGCTGGCGGGTGGGCGTGGGTTGCCGATCGGGGATGTGGTGGTGCTGGGGCAGATCTTGGGGTCTGTGCTGGCGGAGGCGCATGAGAGTGGGCTGGTGCATGGTGGGGTGACGCCGGGGAATGTGCTGGAGCGGGCGAACGGGCAGCCGGCGTTGGCGGATTTCGGGATGGCGTTGCGGTTGCGGTTTCCGCGGGATCTGACGGGGGCGGCGGCGTACACGGCGCCGGAGGTGTTGCGGGACGGCGAGTTGTCGGAAGAGGCCGACGTTTATGGACTCGGCGCGGTGTTGTACCTGGCGTTGACCGGGCAGGCGCCGTTTCCGGCGCGGACCGGGGAGACGCCGGACGACGTCGTACTGCGGGTGTTGCGGGAGCCGGCGCCGGAGGTGTCGGGGCGGGATGTGCCGCCGGCGTTGACTGCGTTGGTACGGCGGATGCTCGCCAAGGACGCGGGGACGCGGCCGGATGCGGCGGCGGTGGTGCGGGAGTTCGAGACGTTGTTGCGCGGTACGGCGGATGCCGCGGACGAGCTGGATTTCGACGACTTCCAGGACGAGCTGGCGGCCGGGCGGAGCAGTGTGCCGGTGGCGATCGCGTCGGCGAAGGCGAAGCCGCGACGGAAGGCACCGAGGAAAGAGGTGCTGGTCGGGATCGTGGCGGCCGTGGCGCTGGCTGTCGCGGTGCCGATCTTGCTGCGACCGGGCAACGAAAATACGGCGACGGGGCAACCATCTGTACCGGCGGCACCGCCTGCCTCACAAGCGCCGCCGGCGACCGAGGCGCCGCTGATCAAACTCGAGCAACCGCAGGACAAGGGGACGACAGTGGTGCTGAAGTGGTCGTTCGGCAAGCCACTGACGTACGCCGTGTTCGTTGCGGAACAAGGCGCGAAGACGCCGCGATCGACGTACCGCGGGAGTGGGACCACCCTGACCGTGCAGGTGAGTCAGGGACTGAAGTACTGCTTCGAGGTTCAGGGCACCGATGGCCGCGAGGTCTTCTACAGCACGCCGCGCAGCATCCGGGGTGCCACGTGTAAGAGCTAGTGGACTGCTGTCTGGAACCACTCCCGCTTATTCTGTGAAGGTGAGGCGACCCTCGATGAAGCGCACGTCGGAAGGCCGGAAGGGACGCGCCGGGCTGGCTGCTGTCGTGGCCGGCTGCGTGGCCCTGACGAGCGTGGTCGTGCTGACCGGCGCCGGTGATCCGAACTCCGGGTTCAAGTTCACCCAGTCCGGTCACTGGGTCTACAACAGCGCGATCGGGCGGGTCTTCCACCTGGACAGCGCGACCCGGAAGATCGACGCCCAGGTCCCGTTGACGACCGGTACGCCGGGAGCTCAGGTCGTGCAGACCGACACCGACGCGTATGTGCTGTCGCAGTCGCGGATCGACAAGTTCGGCAAGTCCGATCTGACCGTGGCGGACCCGCTCGAGGCGCCGAAGGAACCGGCGATCGGGCTGGAGGCCGGCGGTGCCGCCTTCGCGATCTACCAGCAGGACGGCCGGGTGATTCGCCTCGGCAAGCACCCGGCGACGGCGTACCCGGGCAGTCGGCTCGGGGATCCGGCGGTGACGCCGGACGGCACGCTGTGGGTGCATCGAGTGGATCAGAACGACCTGTGTCTGCTGCCGCTGACCGCGGACCGGATGACGTGCCCGGCCACGATTCAGAAGGGGCACAAGGGTGCGCTGACCGCGATCGGCAGCAAGGCGGTGTTCGTCGACCTCACCGCCGACCGGGTGTACGACCTGACGTCGGACGGATTCGGTCAGCATGTAGATCTGAGCAACGACGTACCGGAGTCGGCGCTGGTCGCGGCGAACGACGTCGACGGGCGGCTCGCGGTAGTGGATCGCGAGCGGAGCGAGGTGCAGCTGATCGGGCTGCCGGCCAAGCCTGGGCAGAAGGCGGAACCACCGATCACCAAGCAGCTGCGGAAGGGCAACTACGACAAGGTCGCCTCGTCCGGGCACGGGCTCGCGCTGCTCGACCGGCAACAGTCCGATCTGGTCACCGTCGACCGCGACGGCACGGTGGACTACCAGAAGATCGAGCGCACGGACGAGAAGGATTCGGTCAAGCACTCGCCGAACCTGTTCCGCGGTGACGACTCGCAGGTCTACGTCCAGAGCGGTAAGGGCGACCGGGTGGTGGTCGTCGACGATCAGGGCCGCAGCGAGGCCGTGGAGATCGGCAGCGAGGACGACGGGACGCCTCACAAGCCCTCGACCCCGCCATCGACCCCGCCATCGACGCCGAAGTCGCCGCCGCCGTCGCACAAGCCCGAGCAACCGGAGAAGCCGGTCCCGCCGGTGCACACTCAGGACCCACCGGAGAAGAAGGATCCGCCGGAGCCCGAGGTACCGGAGAAGTCGGAGCCGCCGAAGAAGGAGAAGCCCAAGCCGCCGCCGGAGAGGCCCGCGGTCCAGGCCGGCGTCCCGGGGGTGCCGACCGGGGTGGGCGCAAAGTACGGGACCGACGGGCCGACTGTGTCGTGGCGAGCGGCCTCGGCGAACGGCGCCCCGGTGACGGCGTACGAGCTGTCCTGGACGGGCGGTTCGAAGACGGTCAGCGGGAGCACGCGGTCGACGCTGATCACTCAGCTCGCGGGCAAGAGCGGGTACTACGTGACGATCCGCGCGCGGAACCGCGTCGGCGTCGGACCCGCCGTACGGACCGGTCAGATCAAGAAGCAGTACGCCGAGGCCGAGTCGCCGCGGGAGATCGTGGTCGATGACGACGGCATCTCGGGACAGCTCACGCTCGCCTGGGACCGGCCGACGATGGGTGACGGGACGTTCGTGAAGTACACCGTCAGCATCGGGTCCGCGTCCGCCACCCCGCGGGTGTCGACCACGACCACCAAGGCGACGATCAAGGGCTTGAAGGACGGGACGAAGTACCTGTTCTACGTCCGGGCGATCACCAAGGCACCCAATGGCGACCTCTTGAGCGGCAAGTGGACGAGTCTGTCCGCCACGTCGGTGGACCACGAACAGCCCACCCCCCGCGTGGTCGCCTCGCGCGGCGCCGGCACCGAATACGGAGACACCTGCAAGCCGCCGAAGTGCGCGTTCATCCAGGTCCGGATCGAGAACCTGCGGCCGAACACCGCGTACGACATCGTGCCCTACGTCGACGGCAAGAAGTTCAACACCGGCGCGAGGCTGACGACCAACAGCGAGGGGCATCTGCTGGTCGACGACCGGTTCCCGTGCAACATGGTCGGTCACCAGGTGTATGTCCTGGTGACCGGACCGGGCGGGCCCTACAAGTCCAACACGTTCACCTGGAAGTCCGGGTAGGGCCGGGGTTGTCGCCGTGGAGCGGTGTCCTAGTTTTTGATGGCCAGGGCTGCGGCGATCAGGCGTTGGTAGTCGGTGAGGTCTTCGGGGTCGGGGTGGCGCCAGAGGGCGGCGGGGACCAGGCCGGGGGGCTGCAGGGTGAAGCCCTCGCCGAAGAGGGCGCGGATCTCGTCGTCGGTGCGCCAGCGGCCGCGGCCCAGCGAGCCTTGGAGGAGGTGCTGGAGCTCTTCGCTGCGGGGGTCGTTCTCGCTGCGGAAGTGGCTGATGAAGACGTGGCTGCCGGCAACGATCCGGTCGTGCCAGAAGCGGACCAGGCCGGCCGGGTCCTCGTCGTCGTTGACGTGGTGCAGGGTGGCGCTGAAGATGACGGCGACCGGCTCGGTGAAGTCGATCAAACGTTGTGTCTCAGGGTTCTCGACGATGGTTTTGGGCTCGCGGAGGTCGGCCTGGATGACGGCGGTGTTGTCGTTCTCGGCGAGGATGGCGCGGCCGTGGGCGAGCACGATCGGGTCGTTGTCGACGTAGACGACCTTGGCCTCGGGCGCGAACCGCTGGGCGACCTGGTGCACGTTGTCCGCGGTCGGCAGGCCACTACCGAGGTCGACGAACTGACGGATCCCGGCCGTCGTCACGAGCTCGCCGATCGCCCGGATCAGCGCGCCGCGGTTGTCGAGCGCGATCTGGTTCGACCCGGGCAGATCGTGGATGAACTTGTCCCCGAAGGCCCGGTCGACGGCGAAGTTGTCCTTACCGCCCAGGAGGTAGTCGTAGGTCCGGGCGATACTCGGCTTCGTGACGTCGAACCCAGGAAACCTCGCCTGCTCGTCTGCGTCGGCCATCGCGCGGTCCTTCCCCTCCGGTAGCGAGGGAACTACTCTATGCGATCCCAGCAGCCGCCAGTACGCCGCGTCTGTCGCCGCGGAGCGGTGTCCGTTTTACGCGATGCCGGCGGCTGCCAGGACGTCGTCGGGCAGGAGGGCGCGGAGTTCGTCGGTGGTGGGCATTCGGCCGAGGAGGCGGAGGCGCTGGGACTGGGCTTTGCGCATGCCTTCGACCAGGCGGCGGGCTTCGCGGGCGTTGCCGAAGTTGGGTCCGTCGGCGATCCGGTCGAAGTACGACGTCAGCGGCGCGCCGGCGGCCGGGTCGAGCAGGTAGTCGCCGCCGGCGACCATTCGGTCGGTGATCAGCAGCAGCTCCTCGGCGCTGTAGTTCTCGAACTCGATCGTCTTCGAGAACCGGGATGCCAGACCGGGGTTCGCGGCCAGGAAGTCGGTCATCTCGACGGTGTACCCGGCGACGATGATCGCGATCTCGTCGCGGCGGTCCTCCATCAACTTCACCAGTACGTCGATCGCCTCCTGACCGAAGTCGCCGCCGTTCCCGGCCGAGCGGGACAGCGTGTACGCCTCGTCGATGAACAGCACGCCGCCCAGCGATTTCTCGAACACCTGCGAGGTCTTCTCTGCGGTGTGCCCGATGTACTGCCCGACCAGGTCCCGCCGGGATACCTCGGTGAACCCGCCATCCGGCAGCACGCCGAGCGCCTTCAGCAGCTTTCCGTACAGCCGCGCCACGGTCGTCTTCCCGGTTCCCGGCGCCCCGGCGAAGATCAGGTGGTGGCTGACCGCGCCTACCGACAACCCCGCCGTACGGCGCCATTCGTTGACCTGGATCTCGTCGACCAGCGCGCGAACCTCCGCCTTCACCCCGGGCAACCCGACCATCGTGTCGAGGTCCTCCAACAGCTCGTCTATGGGACCGCTCGAGGTCGCGGTCAGCGGACTCGCCTCGATCACCTCGACCGTCGCACCGGCCGCGATCTGCAGCGCGGGTTCCGCCGTGTTCGACGGGCGCAAGCCCTCGATCGTCCCGCCGCATCCGGGTCCCACGGTGACCGCCGGTCCGCGGGTGTCGTGCACGTTGATGCGCCGGATCACCGGGTTGCTGCCGTGGGCGACGCCGATTCCCTCCGCGCCGGTGTTCGCGATCTCAAGGTCGATCAACGAAGGCCGGCTGTACTGATAGACGTAGACCCCGCGACCGCCGCACCCGCTGACCACACCGCCGGTGATCGTCGGATCCGCGCCCAGCGCAAAGACGATGCCGTCCCCGGACACCTCCCGTACGGCGGTCTCGGTGATCTCGCCGCCGACCCCCTCGACGATGATCCCGGTCGCCGCGCCGGTCACCGTGCACTGGTCGATTCGCAGCCCGGAACCCGCGTGCACGCTGACGGCCGGCCGCGATCGACCGGTGATCGTGCACTTCGTCAGACTGAGCGCCGTTCGCTCCGTCGACACCGCCACATTGTCGGCCGCGCGAACAACGAGGCCAGTCAGCGAAAGCGACCCGTCGACCGCCCGGATCGTCGGCCAGTCCGCGCCCGACCCGTCGATCACCACCTCCGCGCTGCCCTCGGCGCCCAGCGCGATCGAACGACCGGTCAGTTCGAGCGTCTCGGCGTACGTGCCGGCCGCGATCACAACCGTTGCGCCGTCCGGTGCGTCGAGCAGGGCTGCGCCGATCGTCGGGTAGGCGCCCGGACGATCGGCCGCGACGGTCAGGATGCGGGACATCAACTCGCCCGTTCCAGCAGCCAGCCGCGGTCGGCCGCCTTCATGCCGGCCTGGAAGCGGCTGCGCGCTCCGAGCCGATTCATGATCTGCGCGACCATCCGCCGTACGGTCCGCACCGAGATACCGAGCTGCGCCGCGGCCGCCTCGTCGGTGGCGCCAAGCGCCAGCAGGCGCAGCATTTCGCGCTCACGCAGCGACAGGTCGGTGTCGTCCGGAAGATCGTCGGCAGCCAGCGGTACGGCGTCCGGCCAGACCCGCTCGAACAGTTCGGCCACCGTGATCACCACGCTGGACAGCCGCAGTACGGCGACGCTCCCGTTGGCTGCATCCGCCGGCAGTACGGCGACCTGACCGTCGATCACCAGCGCGTTCATCGGGACCAGCGGCATCGTGCGAACCGCCGTACCGGCCATCGACATCGCCCCGAGGTGCCGGCACAGGTTCGGCGTCGTCCGGGCGGTGTCGGGGTAGATCGCGCGGTACCGGACGCCGTGCTTGACGTCCCGGGGCCCGAACGCCGGCCCGGCCGGCGTGAGGTTGCTCAGGGCAATGACCTCGTCCTTGGCGCCCGCCAGCAGTTCGGCGATCGCACCGTGGGCGGGAACCTGGTGGAAACCGGTCGGCCGGTTGATCAGCGTGACAGTCATGAGAAGGGGACCCCCAGAGGTAGCGTTGCGGCGGCGCCGGTGGCGTGCCGGCCGTTGAGTAGTTCGGGCTCGATGCCGAAGGATCGGGCCAGGCTGGTGAGGACGGACGTCGCGGAGTCGAGCGTGGCGGGATGCGCCGCGGCCAAGCGGAGGACGACGTCGTGACGGGTCGGGGTGGTGTTTTCGGCGGCCGCGGTCACGGTGATCCCGATGGTCTGCGCGGCGCCGGTTCCGGTGCCGAGCAGCGTGCCGACCAACGCTTCGAGTGTTGCCACAGGCAACGATGCCGAGCCGACCAACCGGATGGTTAGTTGCTGGACCGGTCCGCAAGCCCAGGCAGACCAGCGTTCCTGAAGCTGACCACGGCTGGCATTGGCGTGCGCGAGAGCACCGATCGACGCAAGCACATCGGCCTCGTCCAGGGCTAGGTACTCGACCTGCTCCCGGTCGAACCGGCGGACCAGCCGGCGCACGGTGTTGGCGATCACCTGCCGCAACTGCTCGTCGGTGGCGATGTCCGGCGTCCGCTCGGCGGCGACGGCGATCCAGGTCCGCGGCTTCTGGTTCTGCTTCAGACCGGCGTGCAGGATCAGTTGCAGTCCGACACCGACCGGCTGCTCGTCGGCCGCCTCGGCAAGCGAAGCCAACTGCGGCAACAACCGGTACGGCGCATCCGGTCCGAGCCGCAGCGCGACACTGATACCGGCCGGTCGGCTGAGTACGCCGTACGGCTGCTCTCGCACGGTCACGACATCGGTCGACGTCCGGCCGAGAAACGCGCTGACCAGGTTGATCGCCACGCTGTCGCCGAGGTCGATCCGGCGCCGCCGCAGTGCGAACAGCAGCAGCACACCGATCCACCGGTACAGCCACAGCCCGCGAACCCGAAGCGCCGTGAGCAGCACCAGCGACACCGCGGCCACCGACGTCAAAACCAGCACGGTCCGCGATCCCGTGGTCGCGGCGGCGACCAGAACCAGCGCAAGCTGCCAGCACACGATCTGCCCGACCCGGATCGCCCGGTCCGGCCGCTCGACCGCATCAACGACAATCTCCGGCGCCCCCGGTACGACGACCGCCGAGCGCGCCACCGGCCCCGATGCCGGGGCAACCGCGGGCGCCGCGGCCGGCGGCGCCTTCACCGAAGGCCGAGCCAGCGGAGCGCCGACAGCCGTCGCCTGCGGAGTCCGAGCAGCAGCAGGCGTGGCCTCCGCTTGCCGCTCGATCACCGGTGACAGGGCCGGTAGGTGCGCTGAGTGACCGTTCATGACACATACGATCCGGAGTGACGATGACATTTCGATGACACAGCGATCGGTGAGGGGTCCCCGTGCGGGTATTGGTGGTCGAGGACGACCCGGAGCTGCAGGTCGCCGTACCGGCCGCGCTCCGCTCCGCGGCGCTTGCGGTCGACCTGGCCGGTGACATCGCGAGCGCCGACGAGGCACTGTTCGTGAACGCGTACGACTGTGTGGTCTTCGACCGGATGCTGCCCGACGGCGACTCGATCCGGTACGTTCGCAGCCGTCGGCGGGACGGCTGGGCGGTCCCGGTGCTGTTCCTGACCGCGATGGACCAGCTGGCCGACCGGGTGGACGGCTTCGAGCACGGCGGTGACGACTACCTGGTCAAACCGTTCGCGGTCGAGGAGCTGATCGTCCGGGTGCTCAGCCTGAGCCGGCGCGGCCCGACCATCCGGCCGCCGATCCTGCGGTACGCCGACGTCGAGCTCGACACCGGTCGCCGCGAGGTCCGCCGAGCCGGAGTCCTGGTCACCCTGCGAGCGAAGGAGTTCTCCGTGCTGGAGTTCCTGATGAGCCGGCCCGAGCAGACCGTCTCCCGGACCGACCTGATCGAGCACTGCTGGGACTCCGCGGCCGACCCGATGTCGAACGTCGTCGATGTCACCATCACCCGGCTCCGCGCCCG
Source organism: Kribbella sp. NPDC005582 (assembly GCF_040605415.1). Taxonomy (NCBI): domain Bacteria; kingdom Bacillati; phylum Actinomycetota; class Actinomycetes; order Propionibacteriales; family Kribbellaceae; genus Kribbella; species Kribbella sp. NPDC005582. The sequence continues at coordinate 535,682 of NZ_JBEXCU010000005.1, read as the reverse complement.
CCTGCGCGGCGGTCCGGATCTCATCCAGGCCGTGCGTGGCCGCGGCTACCGGCTGATCGCCCCGTGAAGGGCCCCGCCGCCGACCGCCTCCGCCGCCTCCGCTGGTGGCTCACCGCGGTCTTCACGATCGCCAACACCGTCGGCCTGTTGATCCTGGCCCCGGTCGTCATCCGGCAGGACGCCGAGCGCGACGCCGCGGCGGTGGACGCCAAGCTGGGCATGGTCACCGCGCCGGTACTGCGGCTGGCCACCGGAAGCTCGAGCGGCACCACCAACGTGGCCGCGGTCGTCCAGGATCCGCTGTACCGGAGGTGTCCGGACTTCGCGCTCCTGTCCGGTGGAGCCGCTGGGGACACCCCTCCACCCCCGGCGGCACAAAGCATCCAGAACTGCACCCCCGTCGACCAGTCCGTACTCAACGAGGTGGCCGTTCGAGCGACCGTCGACGAGAAAGGCGTCGTGTTCGCCAACGTGAGAGCGAAGAACGGTCACCCGGTGCGGATCAAGGCGGAGGCCTACAGGTTCAGCGACAGCAACGAGCCCGGCGGCGCGGTGCTGGCCTGGGAGGACGTGCAGCCCCAGGCTGACTCACATCAGAAGCTGGTGTGGTGGGTGCTCGCCTTGTGTGCAGGCTTGATCGGCGCGGCCGCAGCGGGCAGCTACTGGTTGTCGGGGCGCGCGATTCGGCCGGCGATGGACGCCTTGGAGCAGCAGGAGACGTTGCTCGCGGAGACTGCGCACGACCTCCGTACGCCGGTGGCCGCACTACGTGCACTGGCGGAGACCGCCGTACGGGATCCGAACCAGCGCGCCGAGCTGCTGCCGCGTACGGTGCGACTGGCCGGGCGGATGGGCGACATCATCGACGGTCTGCTCGTGCGGGCACGACTCGCGGCCGGCGTTGAGCAGCTCGCCGTACAGCCGGTGTGGCTGGACCAACTGGTGGCCGGCGTGGTCGAGGACTTCCCGGCCGAGGGTGCGCGGATCTCACTGGTGACCGCGCCGAGCATGGTGCGTGCCGACCCGACGCTGCTGCAGCGAGCCGTCGGAAACCTTCTGGACAACGCACTTCGGCACGGCCGGCTGCCCGGCGCCGCCGAGGCGATCATCACCGTGACCGTTGCGGATGGGCGGATCACTGTGGCCGACCAAGGGCCTGGCATCTCCCCCGAGATCGGCGAGGACCTGTTCGATCGGTTCACCAGTGGCGGCGGATCGAGCGGGCTCGGGTTGTCGATCGTGCGCTGGGTCGCGCTGTCCCACGGCGGCGACCTCAAGGTCTACAACGGCGACGAAGGTGGCGCGATCTTCGAGTTCCAACTGCCGGCAGAACGGCAGTAACCGGACATCGAGACCGAGGTCGGACCGGAAACCGTTAGTCTCGGCGGGATGCTGACGGGAGACCGATGATGAGTGCGACGATTCCGCCGGGTGAGGCCTACCGCTTGGTCGCCGACAATCTGGGCCAGGTGATCCACGGCAAGCCGGAGGTGATCCGGCTGGCGCTGACGGCACTGTTCGCCGAGGGGCACCTGCTGATCGAGGACGTGCCGGGCCTGGGCAAGACCACGCTGGCACGGTGTATCGCCCGCAGCATCGACGCGACCTGGAACCGGATCCAGTTCACCCCGGACCTGCTCCCGGGTGACATCACCGGCGTCATGGTCTACCACCAGGGCAACGAGACCTTCGAGTTCCACCCGGGCGGCATCTTCGCCAACGTGGTGGTCGCCGACGAGATCAACCGCGGTACGCCGAAGACGCAGTCCGCGCTGCTCGAGGTGATGGCCGAGCGCCGGGTGACGGTCGACTCCACCACCCGCGCGGTGCCGGATCCGTTCCTGGTGATCGGCACCCAGAACCCGATCGAGATGGAAGGCACGTACCGGCTGCCGGAGGCACAGCTCGACCGGTTCCTGATGCGGATCGAGATCGGGTACCCCGACCATGACGCCGAGGTCCGGATTGTGCTCGGCGACACCGGCCGGATCGGCCCGGACTCGCTCAGCCCGGTGATCGACGTACCGGCGCTGCGGAACGCGATCGAGGCGGTCCGCTCGGTCCACGTCGACCCGGCGATCAGCTCGTACGCCGTCAAGCTGGCCGCCGCGACGCGCGAGCACACCGCGGTCCGGTACGGCGCCAGTCCGCGCGGCAGCATCGCGCTGGTTCGCGCGGCTCGGGCTTATGCGGCGACGGATGGACGGACGTTCACGACGCCGGACGACGTCAAGCAGGTCGCCCAACCGGTCCTCGCGCACCGCCTCGTCCTCACTCCGGATGCCGAGCTGAGCCAGCGTCCGCCGGCGTCGGTGGTCGACGAGGTCCTCGCCGCGACGCCGGCGCCGACCGCGGGTGTCAACGCAGGCTGACACTTCCAGGCGAACGGAAAGGCCGGCAGATGCAGCTCGCCCAGATCATCCGCCGCCGGACGGCGGCCACGAAGGACGGCCCGACCACCCGCGATCCCGTCACCATCACGCAGTGGCGTTCGCGTGCCGCGCTGGCCGGCGTGGTGGCAGTCTGCGTCGTCGCGACGACCCTTGCCGTGACCACGGCCGGCGCGAATTCGTCCGGCCAGAAGTTCCTCCAGTCCGGGCACCTGATCTACAACAGCACCGTGGGCGCCGTCTTCCACATCGACGGCGGAGCCAAGCAGACCGACGGCCTGGTCCCCGTCCCGGGACTCGCTCCAGGCACGCAGGCCGTACAGAGCGATACCGAAGGCTTCGTGCTGGCCCGCGGCAGCATCACGTCGTTCGAGAAGTCCACACTGCAGGTCGATGCACCGAAGGTCTCGCCGTCGGACGAAGTGCCGGTCGGTCTCGCGGCCGCCGGTGTCGCGTACGCCGTCTATCGCGCTGCCGGATCGATCGTTCGCCTCGGCCCGGTCGACCGGACGTTGTCCGACAACGGCGCTCTCGGCCAGTCGGCGGTGGCTCCGGACGGGACGTTGTGGGTGCATCGGCTGCTCACTCGCGAGCTGTGTTACTTGGCGGCCCAGGCCGATCAACTGACCTGCCCGGCCGAGCTGCCACGCGGCAACATCGGCTCGCTGACTGTGGTCGGCGACCAGGTCATGTTCGTCGACACGACCGCGAGCCAGCTTCGTACTGTTTCCGCTTCCGGGCTCGGCCGCCCGCAGAACGTTCCCGGTCTGGCGTTGTCGCCGCAGTCGATCGTCGCACCGAACGATGTCGACGGCCGGATCGCGATCGTGGAGCCGGACAAGTCGCGGCTGCATCTGGTCGATGCCGGGGCTGCCAACGGTCCGGTCGCGATCGAGAAACCCTTGCCGGCCGGCAAGTTCACCCAGATCGCTTCCTCCGGCCACAACCTCGCACTGGTCGACGAGGCGGGCACGAAACTCCTGACACTGGATGCCGATGGCAACCAAAAGGCGAATCGACCGATTCCGAAGCCGTCCGGGAAGGTCAAGCAGGCCAAGGACGATCGGCCGTTGCTCGTCCGCGGCGCCGACCAGCGCCTGTACGTCGACAGTGTGGGTGGCGAGCAGGCGCTGGTCGTGGATCGGGACGGCTCGGTCTCGCAGCCGATCCCGGTCTCGGGACCGACCAAGACGCCGACCGTCCCGGTCAAGCCGTCAACCACTCCGCCGCCCTCGACCACCAGCAAGCCGCCGGTGCCGGACCCGAGTGTGCCGCCGCGGTCGGATCCGAGCGTGCCGCCCCAGCGCACGACAAACCCCGGCGATCGGCCCACGCGCACACCACCACGCCAGGCCGACCCACCACGCCGTACCGAACCGACTCGCCGCCCGACAGATCCGCCGCGCACGACCCAGCCACCGACGCCGAAGCCGCCACCTCCTCTGGTGGCGACGCCCGCCGCCGCACCGCGTTCCCTCCGCGCGACCGGCGGCAACGGCCGAGTGACACTGACCTGGACCCGGCCCAGCCTGAACGGCGGCACGTTCGTGCGCTACAACGTCGTCCGCGTGAGCGACGGCGGGTCCAGTACGACGACGTCGACCCGCTACACGTCCACCGGCCTGCAGAACGGGACGCGGTACACGTTCCAGGTCCGCACGGTCACTCGCGACGCCAACGGCAAGACGCTGACCGGCGCGGCCGCGACGGTCTCCGCCTCGACCACGGCCGCCACTCCGACGATCCGCATCACCAAGGGCCCGCTGTACGACGGCGCGGATCCGTGTGACGACACGAGTTACTGCTACTTGATCCACATCGTCGCGCGCGGCTTCAAGCCGAACACGACGTACCGGTTCTATGGATACACGTCGAACTACGGCGAGCTGCACAACGACACCCTTACCACCAATTCGAGCGGGGCAGTGACCGTCAACAAGTTCTACAACGACGACAAGGGCGGCCAGGTCTGGGTGACCGCGGTCGGTCAGGGCAAGACCGTCGAGTCCAACCGAGTGACCTGGTAGGACGGCGATGAGACTGACTGGGCGTGGAATCGCCGTACTGCTGGGCTCGATCGTGCTGTTCGGACTGGGTGAACTGGCCGGGTATGCGCTGTTTCGAGCGCTGGCCGGGATCGGGTTCGGCGCGCTGCTCGCGGCCGTCGTACTGACGGTGCGGCAGCCGCAGGTTGCAGTCCACCGGGTGCTGACGCCGGATCGGGTCGAGCGTGGGCGACCGGCGCTGGCGACGCTGCGGGTGCGCAACGAGGGCACCCGCCGGCAGGCGTCGTTCTCGGCTCGGGACTCGGCCGGCTCGGCCTGGAAGGAGGTTCGGGTTCGCCAACTCGGCCCTGGGATCGAGGCGACGTACCGGTATGAGCTGCCGACCTCGCGTCGTGGCCGGATCGAGGTCGGGCCGCTGACTCTGGAACGCCGGGACCCGCTCGGTCTGACCCGCAACAGCAAGGCGACCGGTGAGGTCGGCACGCTGTGGGTGCATCCGCGTCGGCACCCGACCAAGACCGTCGTCGCCGGACGACCACGGCACCACCACGTCGGCCGGACGGCGGACGACTCGCTCCGCGGTTCGGCTGACCTGCGCGATGTCCGGCCGTACGTCGTCGGTGACGAGGTGCGCCACCTGCACTGGAAGGCGACCGCGCGGACCGGCCAACTGATGGTCCGCGACTACGCCGACCCGGACCAGCCACGGCTCACGGTCCTGCTCGACACCCGGACCGAACCGATGCCAGAGGCAACCTTCGAGGAGGCTGTCGAGGTGGCGGCGTCGATCCTGTTCGCCGCCTCCACCGCCGGGCACCGCTGCCGGTTCGTCACCACCGCCGGCGCCGACTTCGCCGCTCCGGGCGGCGCGGTGGCGTCGCGGATGTTCCTGGACGAGCTGTGCATCGTGCACCAACGCGACGAGAGGTCGCCGCTGGTCCCGCCCGTGCTCACCACCGGTACGTCGGCCGGCGGCGCGATCGTGGTCGTCACCGGCGCCCGCGGTTCCGCCGCCGACCTCGCTCCCCTGCTGACCCGCTATTCGTCAGTCACCGCCATCGGCCTCGGCCCCGCCCAAGGAGTAGCACCGATCCTCGGCGCGCAGGTAGTCCTAGCCGGAACAGCCCGCGAAGCCCTGACGCAATGGACAGGGGTCCTCCGATGAGCCCCGCCGGCACGCGGCGGGCTGTCGCGGCTTTGGCGGGGATCGTGCTCGGCGGACTTTGCTTTGTCCCGGTTTTCGGCCTGCGGCATCTCTGGCTTCCGGTTGGTTTGGTCTGCCTCGTCACCTTCATCGTCGCCGAGATTTGTCGGCGGCGACCTGGCCTGCTCAACTGGCGGCCACTGCTGGTCCTCGTGGCCGGTCTACTCGCCATCATCGAATCGGTGCTTCGAGCAACCACCTTGGCTGGTCTTCCGACCCTCTCGTCGCTCCGCGCGCTCGGTACCGGGCTCACCGCGTGGCGACTGACGCTCGAGTCGACCTGGCCGGCTCGGCCCGACCCGGAACTGCTGATCTTCGTTCCCCTGCTCGCGTTGGTGGCCTGCGTGCTCACCGTCGAGCTGCTGGACCGCGCGCCGCCGCTCGTCGCGCTGCTGCCCGCGCTCGGGGTCGTCGGCGTCAGCCAGCTGTACGTCGCCGCCGAAGGCCTGACCGCGGTCTTGATCGCGATCGGGTTCGGCCTGCTCGTGATCGCCGTCCTGATCCCCGACCACTTCGAGTACCGCCGACTCACCCCGTGGGCGACGACGGCCGCCGTCACGCTGGCGGCGATCGTCTGTGGGTTCGTCGTGAGCACGATCGATCCGCACGGGCGGACGCCGTACTCGCTGCAGCGGGTGCAGTCGGCGACCGCTCCGGCGAGCCGGCAGGCCAGTCCGCTCGACGAGCTTGCGCGTCGGCTCAGTCCGGACGCCCGGGACAAGGTGGTATTCAGGTACCAGACGTCCGAGCCTGTCGACCGCTGGCGGCTGGTCGCGCTGGACAGCTTCGACGGCGTCAACTGGACGACCGACCACCCGCTGCTGCGAATGGGCGCCCAACTCGCCCCAGGTCCCGAGGTACGGGTGAACACGATGCCGCGCCGCGCGTTGATTCGTCCGGACGAGGCCTTGGACGGGCCCTGGCTGCCAGGCCAGCTGCTGCCCGAGACCGTCGGCAACGCCACCGACCCGCAGGTGGAACCGATCGGGAGCACGCTGGTCGTGCCGGAACGACCCGACTACTACAACCTCACCTGGGCCGAACCAGAGATCGACGCGAACTACCTGACCAGGGCGGGTGTCGACAGCACCGCCCCCGGCGGACTGAACGACATGGGCCCGATCCCGCCCGAGATCGCCGACCGCAACCCGTTGGCCGGCAAGCGCGCCACGATGGAGACGGCGATCGCCCTGGAGAAGTACTTCCGGGACCGCTACAAGCTCGCGGACGACTCCGGCACACCGCCGACCGGCTACAGCTGGCCGCGGCTGAAGGAGTTCCTGGACAAGCCCGGGACCGTCGGCAGCAGCGAACAGTTCGCCGCCGCGTACGTCACTCTGGCCCGGCAGAACTCGATTCCGGCCCGGCTCGTGGTCGGTTTCCGGGCACCCGCGAAACCCGACGCGGCCGGCTGGTACACGGTGACCAACAAGGACGCCTACGCCTGGCCCGAGGTCGCGGTCGCCGGTGTCGGCTGGTGGCCGCTCGACCCGGCGGTCGGCGCGAAGACCGGCAGCTCGGACTCCTCCGGGTCGACGGCGTCGATCACCGAGCAGGCGCGCAAGTCCGTCCCGAAGATCCAGGAGATTCAGGATCCCGAGACGACGCCGCCGCCCGGCGACGAGACGGATGCGGCCAACTCCGGCGACTTCCAGCTCCCGCTGGCCACGGTGTTCGCGGGCTCGGCGGTGCTACTGCTGCTCTGGCTGCTCGGTGTACCGCTGCTCAAGCAGATGCGGGCGCTCCGGCGTCGCCGACGCGTGGGCAGTGCTGCGGTGGTCGGCGCCTGGGCCGAGGCCCGGGACCGCCTGCGCGCCCACGGCATCCCGGTGACGGCCGGGATGACGGTTCGGGATCTCGCGCACGCGGCCCGGGACCTCCCGGACACCGGTCCGGGAATCGCGACCATCGCGCACGCCGTCGATCACGCTCTTTGGTCAGGTGGCCCGACCACGCCAGACGTGGCCGGGCAGGCCTGGACCGGTGTCCACGCCGTCCGCCGGGCACTCCGCTCCCGGCCGTGGCTGGATCGGTTCCAGGCCGCACTCGAACTTCGCACCCTGCTTCCAGGGCCGCGTCAGAAATAGCTGTTGGAGTGACCTGGTCTGGCGGGCCGTGCCACCCTCAGAGATTGTTCAGCTGCGTTTGGGTTTGTCGTGGGCGGCTGGCCGGCGATCGTGCTGGGCCGCTGCCGCATCGGTGCTCCGTGGTGCCGGGCAGACGGGGCCGCGGGCCACCGGGCCGCCGCCGAGCCTTCGGCTCTTCCACTGTTTCTCGTCGTAGTCGTAGTAGGTGTCGACGCCTCCGACTGTCATCTGTGTCCTCCCGTCGCCCCCCGCTTGCGCTGCTGGCGAATTCAACACTCCGACACGGAGAGTCCGGACACAAGCGATTCCGGAAATCGACACCGAAGAACAAACTCGAACGCGGTCTTCTGTTCGTTTCGGCAGCAAATACGAGAGATTCAGCGGATCAGAACGATCGCTACCGAATGCCCCGGCAGTTTGACCGCGTCGCCGAGCAGCTCCGGCGTACCGAAGGACAGCAGCGAATACGACGCCCCTTCCACCGGTACGACGGCCTCCGCCGCGGCGAGGTTGACCGCGATCCGCAGGTCGCCGCGGCTGACCACCAGCCACTCCGGACCCTCGACGACACTCACCGAGCCGAGGCTGTCGTCCTTCAGCTCCGGCGTCCGGGCCCGCAGCGCCAGCAGGTCGCGGTACCAGGTCAGCAGCTCGCGATGTGGCGACTCGTCCACCTCGGACCAGTTCAGGACCGAGCTGCGCCAGGTGGCCGGATCCTGTGGGTCCGGGATCTCCTCGGCGTCCCAGCCGAAGGCCGCGAACTCCTGCCGCCGGCCGGTCCGGACGGCCTCCGCCAGCTGCGGCTCCTCGTGGTCGGTGAAGTAGCGCCACGGCGTGGACGCACCCCACTCCTCCCCCATGAACAACATCGGCGTGTACGGCGATGTGAGCACCAGCGCGGCCCCGATCGCGTACTGACCCGGTGTCAGTGCGGGCCGATCACCGAGCGCCCGGTTGCCGATCTGGTCGTGGTCGGACGTGTAGGCGAGGAACTGGCCGCCGCGATGCCGGGCCGGGTCGACCGGACGCCCCCAGTCCTTCCCACGGAAGGACGAATAGGCGCCGTCATGCAGGAACACCTGCGTCAGCACCTTCGCGAACACGCCGGGCTCGGCGAAGTCGGCGTAGTACCCGGCGCTCTCACCGGTCAGCAGCGCGTGCAGCCCATGGTGGAAGTCGTCGTTCCACTGCGCGGTCATCCCCCGGCCGCCTTCGGAGACCGGGTCCACCATCTGTGGGTCGTTCAGATCGGACTCCGCTACCAGTCCGAGCGGCCGGCCGAGCTCCTCGGACAGACTGGCGGTTTCGGTCGACAGCTGCGCCAGCAGGTGCGTCGGACTCTCGTCCAGCAACGCATGTACCGCGTCGAGCCGCAGTGCATCGATGTGGAAGTCACGGAACCACCGAAGCGCGTTGTCACAGATGAACCGGCGAACTTCGTTGCTGCCCGTGTCGTCGAGATTGACCGCCGGGCCCCACGGCGTGGTGTGGCGATCGGTGAAGTACGGACCGAACGAGTCAAGGTAGTTCCCGCTCGGTCCGAGGTGGTTGTAGACCACGTCCAGACAGACGGCCAGTCCGACCTCGTGACAGCGATTCACGAACGCCTGCAGCGCTTCCGGACCGCCGTACGGCTCGTGGACGGCGTACAGGTCGACACCGTCGTAGCCCCAGCCGTGGCGGCCGGGGAACGCGGCCACTGGCATCAGCGAGACGACCTCGACACCGAGCAGCACCAGGTAGTCCAGGTGCTCGGTTGCCGCGGCCAGCGTGCCCTCGGGAGTAAAGGTGCCGATGTGGAGCTCGTAGAAGACCGCTCCGCGCACATCACGCCCGGACCACTCGCTGTCCGTCCACTGGAAGCGGTCTGCGTCGAAGACTCGGCTGAAGCCGTGGACACCGTCGGGCTGCCAAGGGCTGCGTGGATCCGGCAGAGGCTCACTAGCGTCGACCGAGAACGCGTAGTCCGTGCCGTGGTGTGCTTCGACCACCTCACGCGACCACCAGCCGTCGCCGCCGGAGTGCATCGGCAGTACGCCGTCTCGCAGAACCAGGTCGACGCTGGAGGTTGCCTCCGGCGCCCAAACGGTGAAGGTGTGCAAGTGCTCAGCTCCTCACGAGCAGCGCTACCGGGAGATCCTCCAGCAGCTCCTGAATCCGAGCTGCTCCGTTACCCACGTCTCGTCCGGTCAACACGTTCTTCCACTGCCCACTCGGCAGTACGACGGTGCTGTCGCCCCAACCGCCCAGCCGGTGCAGAGCGGCCGGCAGCCGGGTGGCGATGGTGATGACCTCGTCGCCACGAGCGAACGCGACCGCGTGCCCGTTCGACGTGGGCAGTGGGGTGTAACCACCGGCAAACGCCTCCGGGTACTGCCGCCGCAGTCGCAGCGCCCGTGCGGTCACGAGCAGCTTCTCGTCGGACAGGTCCTCCGGCTTGGCGCCCTCGTCCAACCTGCGCAACCGCTCGATCCGGTGCTCGTAGTCGACCGGGCGCCGGTTGTCCGGGTCGACCAGCGACAGGTCCACCAGCTCGGTGCCCTGGTACACATCCGGTACGCCGGGCATCGTCAGCTGCACGAGCTTCTGGCCGAGCGTCGCCGCGCGGACAAACTCGGTCTGCTTCGCCGCAAAGCGCCGTACGGACTCGAGCACTGCATCATCGGTGAGGACCGCGGTCGCGAAGTCTGCGACGGCCTGCTCGTACTCTTCGTCGTTCTCGGTCCAGGTGGTGTGCCGTTTGGCTTCGCGGATCGCCTTCTGCAGATAGGCCTGCATACGGTCGACCGCGATCGGTCCGTTGTCCCACGTGCCGAAGAGGGTCTGCCAGAACAGGTACTCAGTGCTCCCGTCGAGCAGCGGACTGCGGTGGTCCTCGGACAGCCGCCGCCACTCCCGCACGGCCTCGGCCCACGCGGCAGGCTGCTCGGACAGCACACCCAGCCGCGCCCGCACGTCCTCGGAACGCTTGGTGTCATGGGTGGACAGCGTCGTCATGGTCCGCGGCCAGCGCCGGTTCAGCTGCGCGGAGAACGCGTGGAACTCCTCCGGCGTCACTCCGAAGTGCTCCGGATCACCACCGACCTCGTTGAGCGACGAGAGCCGGAACCAGCGGTAGAACGCGGTGTCCTCGACGCCCTTGGCCATCACCGGACCACAGGTCTGCTGGAACCGCACGATCAGCTCATGACGTGCATGCTCGTCGATCCGGCTCGCCGTACCGGTCTCGCGACCGAGCAGCAGGTCGAGCACGACCTCCAGCGTCTCCTGCCGATCCTCGTCCAGATGCTCGCGCGCCTTGGCCGCAACGCGTTCCAGCGCCCGTACGGCGGTCCGCGCCGGCTGCTCCCCCGGTACGACGTACGCGCGGTAGATGTCGAAGTGGACGAGCAGCTCGGCCACAACCTCGTGGAACGCCCGCCGGGTGTGATCACGCAGTCTGACGTCGTCCTGGCAGATGCGAGCCAGCAACTCGACCAGGCGGTGCACCTCGGCGTACTGGCCGTGTTTGACGATCTCTCGCTTCGCCTCAGTCACTACCGGGGTGAAGTCGGCCGGCTCACCGGTGAGCTCGGAGTGCAGTGCAGCAAGGGGCGCTGCGCCGGCTGGGTCGACGAACAGGCCGCCCACGCGCAGCAGCGCGTCATAACCAGTCGTGCCCGCGCAGGGCCAGTCCGGCGGCAACTCCTCATCACCTTCGAGGATCTTCTCCACCACAACCCACGCACCACCGGTCCGCTCGGCCAGCCGGCGCAGGTAGCCGCGCGGGTCAGCCAGACCGTCCGGGTGGTCGATGCGGAAGCCGTTCAGCTTCCCGGACTGCAGGAGCTCAAAGAGCAAGGCATGCGTGGCTTCGAAGACGTCCTGCGTCTCCACCCGGACCGCAGCCAGCGTGTCCACGTCGAAGAAGCGCCGATAGTTCAGCTCTTCGTCCGCGACTCGCCAGTGCGCCAGCCGGTACCACTGCTCGGTCACCAGTTCAGCGATCGGCAGGTGCTCGGTCCCCGGCCGCAGCGGGAACTCGTGGTCGTAGTACCGCAGTACGTCGCCATCGACCGAGAGCTCGTCGTCGGCGAGCACCTTGCCCAATCGCTGCCCCAGCACCGCCATCAGCAGCGGCTGGTTCCCCGAACCCCAGTCCACGTCGAACCACTCCGCGTACGGCGAACCCGGGCCGTCCCGCAGCACCGACCACAGCGCCTTGTTCAGCCGAGCCGGCGTCGGAACGGCGACGTGGTTCGGGACCACATCGGCGATCGCGCCCATCCGGTGCTCGGCGAGCCGGGCCGAGAGCCGCTCGAACGCCGGCCGACCACCCATCTCTTCCGACAACCGGCTGTGGTCGACGACGTCGTACCCATGGGTGGAGCCGGGTGCCGCCTGCAGGATCGGCGACAGGTACGCGTGCGAGATCCCGAGGCTGCTCAGGTACGGGACCATCTCGGCCGCGTCCTCGAACCCGAACTCGGCCCGCAACTGGAACCGGTAGGTCGCTTGGGGGATCCCGCTCATCCGTCGGTCCGTCGCGGCCGGGTCAGCACCAGCATGCCGTGGTCCTCGAGACGGATCGTGCTGCCGGCCGGATGCTCACCCTCCTCGGCGCGGCCGGTCGGCCGGACCGTGTCCACCACCACCGACCAGGTCTCGCCGTACTCGGCACCGGGCAGCAGGAACTCCTCCGGCTCGTGGTTGCTGTTCAGCAGGATCAGGAACGAGTCGTCGACCACCGGCTCGCCGCGCGGATCCGGCTCGGAGATCGCGTCCCCGTTGAGGAAGACGGCCACCGCCCGGGCGTCGTCGCGGCTCCAGTCACCGTCCTGCATCTCCTTGCCCTCCGGCGTGAACCAGACCAGGTCGCCGAGCCCGTCGACGCCCTGGTCGCCGTGGAAGAACCGGCGGCGCCGGAAGACCGGGTGCTCGTTGCGCAGCCGGACCAGGTCGCCGGTGAACTCCAGCAGGTCCTGCTGCTCCTCGTCGAGGTCCCAGTTCACCCAGGCCAGCTCGTTGTCCTGGCAGTAGACGTTGTTGTTGCCGCTCTGGGACCGGCCCAGCTCGTCGCCGTGCGCGAGCATCGGAACGCCCTGCGAGATCAGCAACGTGGTGAGGAAGTTGCGCTGCTGCTTGGCCCGCAACTTGCGCACGCCGGGATCGTCGGTCGGCCCCTCGGCGCCACAGTTCCAGGAGCGGTTGTGGCCCTCGCCGTCGGCGCCACCCTCACCGTTCGCCTCGTTGTGCTTCTCGTTGTACGAGACCAGGTCGCGCAGGGTGAAACCGTCGTGCGCGGTGATGAAGTTGATACTCGCCAGCGGTCGCCGGCTGTCGTCGCGGTACAGGTCCGACGAACCGGTCAGCCGCGAGCCGAACTCGGCCAGCGTGTACTTCTCACCCCGCCAGAAGTCGCGGACGGTGTCGCGGTACTTGCCGTTCCACTCCGTCCACAGCGGCGGGAAGTTGCCCACCTGATAACCACCGTCGCCGACGTCCCACGGCTCGGCGATCAACTTCACCTGACTCACCACCGGATCCTGCTGCACCAGATCGAAGAACGCGGACAGCCGGTCGACCTCGTGGAACTGACGCGCCAGCGTCGAGGCCAGGTCGAACCGGAACCCGTCCACATGCATCTCGGTCACCCAGTACCGCAGCGAGTCCATGATCAGCTGCAGCACGTGCGGGTGGCGCATCAACAGGCTGTTACCGGTGCCGGTGGTGTCGTAGTAGTGCGACTTGTCCTCGTCCACCAGCCGGTAGTACGCCGCGTTGTCGATGCCCTTGAACGACAGGGTCGGGCCCATCTCATTGCCCTCGGCGGTGTGGTTGTAAACGACGTCGAGGATCACTTCGATGTTCGCCTCGTGCAGCGCCTGCACCATCGTCTTGAACTCGGTCACCTGCTGACCGCGGCTGCCGAGCGACGAGTAGGCGTTGTGCGGAGCGAAGAAGCCGATCGTGTTGTAACCCCAGTAGTTGGTCAGCCCGCGCTCCTGCAGGTGCCCGTCCTGGGCGAACTGGTGCACCGGCATCAGCTCGATCGCGGTCACCCCGAGCTGCTTGAGGTGCTCGATCAGCGCCGGGTGCCCGATCCCGGCGTACGTGCCGCGGATCTCCTCCGGCAGCCCCGGGTGGGTCTTGGTCAGACCCTTCACGTGCGCCTCGTAGATCACGGTCTCGTGGTACGCGTGCCCCGGCGGGCGGTCGTTGCCCCAGTCGAAGAACGGGTTCGTCACCACCGAGAGCATCGTGTGCTCCCGGTTGTCCATCGTGTTCAGCTCACCGGGGTTGCCGAACCGGTAGCTGAACAGCGACTCGTCGCCGTCGACCTGCCCGTCGATCGCCTTCGCGTACGGGTCCAGCAACAGCTTCGACGGGTTGCACCGATGCCCCTCGGCCGGGTTGAACGGGCCGTGCACGCGGAAGCCGTACCGCTGGCCCGGCTGCACCGCCGGCAGGTACGCGTGGTGGACGAACCCGTCCACCTCGGTCAGCTGCACCAGCTGCTCGGAGCCGTCGTCACCGATCAGCGCCAGATCAACGCGTTCGGCCACCTCCGAGAACAGCGCGAAGTTGGTCCCGGAGCCGTCGTACGTGGCTCCGAGGGGATAAGGACGACCAGGCCATTTCTGCACCTAGAGACAGTAGCCACCCCCGGCCTGCTTACACGCATGCCGGGGGTGATTTGCGCCAAAGGTTCACTCAGTCGCACTCAGTCCGAGCAGGCCACCGGGTCGTCGAAGTGACCCGGAGTGCCCGGATAGGCGGGTCCGACGGCGTGGCCGCCGTAGTCGGGGTTGTAGGCGAAGGCCAGTTCCCGGTACGCCGAGGTGCCGGCCGTGGTGACGTCGGTGGCCGCGCGACCGGCGCCCGAGCCCCAGGCCAGCAGGGTCAGGTAGTCCTGCATCGCCGGGGAGTGCTGCCGGATGTCGTTGAAGCCGCCGTACGCAGCGTTGCAGTGCGTGAACAGGTTGTAGGCGCCGTTCCAGTCGATCAGGCGGTCACCCGGGTTCGGCCCGTTCTCCGCGACGTCGGCCTGCATCACGTCGCGGTCCCAGCCGCCGTAGATCCAGTCCGTGCCCTGGTGGTGGTTGTTGTTCACCAGCGTGGCCGGATCGGCTGTGTCGTCGTCCTTGCCGGTCCACTGGAACCACAGGCACGGGTCGACCGTCACCTTGCCGGTCGTGACCGGCCAGTCGCCCGGCGCGCAGTTGCCCGGGAAGGCGCCGCGCGGGTTGAAGTCGAGGATGTCCGACCCGACCACATCCTTCTTCGCCGCGTCCGACTCCCCGACCCCACCGAAGATGTGGTCGACGAACCGGTCGTTCGTCCCGCGCGCATCCGGGTCGAACACGCCATTCTTCTGGCAGTCCGGCGTGGCCGCGTCGAGGACCGGGTCACAGCCCTTACCGCCCCACAGCACGTCCTCACCGTCGGCGCCGAACACCTGGTCGCCGCCGCTGTCCCCGTTGGCGAGGTCGTCGCCGTACCCGGCGTGGATGTTGTCCGCACCAGAGCCACCGCGGAGCCGGTCCCGGCCACCCACCGTGATGCCGTCGTGCGGCATCTCGGCGGCGGTCGAGGCGCCGATCCACTGGTCGCCGTCGACGTCGTGCTCCAGGTCGACCCGGCGGTCGTACGCCGCGCGCCGGAAGCCGACGTAGGTCTCGGCCGGCGGCGAGTTCATCGTGAAGGTGAACTGCGCCGGGCTGTCGCCGGTGTCGAGGTACTGGTTCACCACGCCGCCGCGGTCGCCGAGGATCGCGTCCTCACCAGCCTCACCGGAGACGGTGTCGTCACCCAGTTCGCCGTACAGGTCGTCGTCGTCCGCGCCGCCGAAGATGGTGTCGTTACCGTCCTGACCCCAGACTCCGTCGTCACCGGCCTCGCCGTACAGGGTGTCGTTTCCGAAGGCTCCTGCGACCTCACAGGTCGCCTGCGCCTCGGTGCAGAATCGCGTGCTCGGTTCGCCCAGGTCCGGATCGTGCGTCCGGGCCACGGTCGCACCGGCCGGCGGTGTGCCGTTCGGGTACCGATCCGCATAGACGCGCTCGGTCGCGCCGGTGATGGTGCGGATCAGCGATCCGTTGTCACCCAGTACGACGTCGTCCGCGCCGTCGGCCTCGACCGTGTCCCCGGTGTCCCGGAAGCCCTTGGCCGAGCTGCCACCGATCAGGTCGTCCTGACCGTCAGGTGCCAGCGCCCCCTCGAGTAGTGCCGCCGCACTCGCACTGCCCGGCCAGCCCGGGTCCGCGAGCGGCTGGACGGTAGTGAACGGCGAGTCCCCGGCCAGCGACAGGTCGCCGCGCAGGACGTCCGCACCGCCGTTGCCCTCGGCGTAGTCCGCCCGTGCACCACCAGAGACGAAGTCACCACCGTCCTGGCCGTACAGAACATCCACACCGTCGCCACCGGACATCCGGTCCGCGCCGAACCGGTCTGCCGGCGGTAGTGCCGACAGGTCGAGCCGGTTCACGATCCGCGGCGTCATCGGCGTACCGGCTGAGCCGAGTCGCACAGTGACCCGAGTCGGCGTCTGACCGGCAGCAGGACGCAGTACGGCGGCGTTGTCACCGGAGACCACATCGTCGCCCGGACCACCGAAGATGGCGTCCGCCGTGTCGAGCTGACCGGTCGCACCGGCCAGTGGCGTCGAGCTACCGCCGACCAGGTCGTCGTCGGCCAGATCACCCTCGATCCAGTCGCTTGCCTGACCACCCTCTACGTAGTCGTCCTCACCGTCGCCCTTGGCCCGGTCAGCACCGCCCTGGCCGTAGAGCACGTCCTGACCGCCGCCACCGGACATCTGGTCGTTTCCGGAGGTGTTGGCCGCCGGAGTCAGCCCCAGGTCGAGCAGCGTCACCACGTGGCCCAGTGCGAACCCACGCTGCCGAGTCACCGGAGTCGTCGCCGCCGGGTCGGTGGTCAGCGCGAGGATCGCGTTGTCACCGGTCAGCAGGTCAGCTCCGTCGTCACCGAAGAGCAGGTCCCCCTCGTCGGGACGTCCGACGCCGGCCGAGGCCTGTTCGAACGAGCCGCCCGCGATCGCGTCCTCACCGGCGTTGCCGTGCACCACGTCAGAGGCGTTGTTGCCCTCCAGGTGGTCGTTGTCGCCGTTGCCGTCGACGATGTCGCTGCCCAGACCGCCATACGCCGTGTCGTCGCCGTCACCACCGCGGATCCGGTCACCGGTTCCGGCGGCCGGGGTCGCGCCGTCGAGGTCGAGCGGTACGGCGAGCTCACCCA
This sequence comes from Kribbella sp. NPDC005582, assembly GCF_040605415.1. Taxonomy (NCBI): domain Bacteria; kingdom Bacillati; phylum Actinomycetota; class Actinomycetes; order Propionibacteriales; family Kribbellaceae; genus Kribbella; species Kribbella sp. NPDC005582. The sequence continues at coordinate 518,758 of NZ_JBEXCU010000005.1, read as the reverse complement.
CGGTGCCGTTGTCGCCGATCAGCCGGTCGTTGCCGAGATCGCCGTACAGGTCGTCGTCGCCGGTGTCGGTGCGGCCCGCGGCCCGGGTTCCGCCGTACAGGACGTCGTTGCCGGCGCCGCCAGTGATCCAGTCCTTGCCGTTGTTGCCCTCGACCACGTCGGCGTCCAGGCCGCCGTACTCGACGTCGTCGCCGATGTTGCCGAAGACCTGGTCGGCCCCGGCGTCGCCGTACAGGATGTCGGCGTCCGAGCCACCCCACAGCTGGTCGGCGTCGTCGCCGCCGCGCAAGGTGTCCTTGCCTTCCTGGCCGCAGACAAGATCGTTGCCTCCGGCAACCTCAGCGAGGTCGTCGGCACCGCCCGCCGAGACCGTGTCGACGGCCGCACCGCCGAGGATCCGGTCGTTACCGTCACCCGTCGCGGACTTGGTCTTCTCAGCCACCGGATCGGACGCGACCGACGCACCTGGAGCACACTTCTCGGCGTCGATCCGGGTGTCACCGAAGATCGTCGCCGGCCCGTCGCCACCAATGATGTGGTCGTTGCCCAGGCCACCGACCAGCGTCTTGCTGTTCGATTGGACGCTAGGCGGGAACGGCTGCTTGCCGACCTGGCGGAGCGGGCCGAACTCGACGCCGTTCACCTTGTCGACGCCGGTCACGTCGCCGACGGTTGCCGGCTCCGCGATCACGTAGTCGTCACCGGGACCGCCGTACACGGTGTCGGTGCCGTAGCCGCCGGTCAGTACGTCGTTGTTGCCGCCGCCCCGGATCGTCGCGCCCTGATCGCCCAGCGAGTGACTCGTCACGGTCTCGACCGCGGCGCTGCCCCAGACCTGGTCGTTGCCGGTGCCGGTGTCGACGGTGTTGATCGCGTTGAGGTCGGGCGGGCCGGCCGTGTCGTGGTCGAACTCGCCCTCGGCCGCGGTGAAGATCCGGTCCGCGTTCGAACCGCCGGTGAGCCGGTCGCTGCCGTCGTCACCGATCAGCGTGTTGATCCCGGCCTTGCGCGAACCGTCCGGCGCGTCGGCCGCGACCGCGACCTTGTCCGCACCGGCGTTGCCGCGGACCCGGTTCGTGCCCAGGCCGAGGCCGATCGAGTCGTCGCCCGGCTCCGGACCGTCGGCTGCCGCGGGTGCGGTCGGGTCGACCGTCGCGATCGTGTTCCAGTTGATCACGTCGCCCAGCTTGCTCGTCCCGTTGCCGTCCTGCTCGTTGTGCTTGACGTCCTTCTCGAAGCGCGCCGTGCCGAGCGACGCGTCGCCGGCCACCTTGTCGTCGCCGTTCCCGACCGTGATGGTGTCCTTGCCCGGACCACCCGCGACCACGGCCTTGGACGCCGTACCGCCGGTGTCCCCGGTGACGATGATGTCGTCGCCTTCCCGGCCGTCGACGTACGAGAGGCCGCGTCCGGTGGTGATCACATCGGCCTGCTTGCCGCCGATCACGACCGCGTCCTTGTCGAAGACCGCCGGAGTCTTGCCGGCGTTCTCGTCGGTGGTCTTCTTGCCGTCACCGATGAACGTGATCGCCATCGGCTTGTTGTAGCCCTCACCGTCGACCACGACCCGTTTCAGGTTCGGGTTCAGGTACTCACGCTGCTCGCCGAGCATCTGAACGGCGAAGCCGTCGAAGCCTCCGTCGGCACCGGTCGGGTCGGCCTTGGTCTGCGCGTAGTGCAGCGAGATGACCTTGACGGTGTCTTTCTCGACCGCCTTCGCGTCGTTGGTCCAGGGCTTGCCGCGCTGCGCGTCCTTGCCCCAGCGGCCGGCGAAGACCACGAGGGTGCCGTCGTCAGTTGTTCCGCCGAGTCGCGGCGGTGGCGGCTCACAGTCCGGCGCCACCGAGAAGTCGAGCAACGTCACGTCGGCCAGCGTGAAGCTGAACGAGACCGAGAAGATACTGACGCCGATGGTGATGTAGACCCGCAGGAACAGCGACAACCGGCCGCTGACCGTGAACAGACACAGCGGGTTGTTCAGCGCCGCGTGCAGGAACTCGCTGACCCGGAACTTGCCGTCCTTGTTCGGATCGTTCCAGGAGAAGCCGATGGTCAGGCGCAGACCACCTTCGATGCCGACGGTGATGATCACCGCGCTGACCGCGGCACCGGCCGCGATCTCACCGGTCAGCTGCACCACCGGCAGCGGTGCGCCGGAGTCGTCGACGGTCTTGAAGAACAGCCCGTCCAGTACGTCGACAGCCTCGACCGGAGCGCCGTTCTGCTGCGCCTCGACCGCCTTGCGGATGCCGTAGGTGTCCAGGCCAGCGACGATCCGCAGACTCACCGACGCCGAACCGGCCAGCGTGACGAAGACCGGCGGCGGTGCGTAGACCGGGCCGAACGACTGCCGCCAGCTGAAGCCGAGCGTCAGCGGACCGGAGTCGAACTCGACCAGCGTGACGTCACCGCCCATCAGCAGGTTGAACGCGTTCTGCGGCTTCTCGAGGATCGGGAACTTGATGCCGGACTTCTCCGCGTCACCCTTCTCCGGAGCCAGGCCCGCGCCACCGAAGATCTTGTGACCGGCCGCGTCCGGGTTCTGGTTCTTGGTGTTCAGCGCGGTCTTGATGTCGGTCGGCGACTTCTCGGTCACCTTCGCGTACATCTTGTCCGCGGTGGTCGGTGAACTGCTGGTGGTGAGTGCCTTGTCCCCGGCGATCTCGAAGTCACCGAGCGGGACGTAGCAGTCGTTGTCCTTGTTCGGACTGCACTTCGGCAGCCGGTTGATGAACTCGACCACCGCCTTGATCGTGTCGACGAACTCCAGCTTCGGGCCGTCTGCCAAGGTACTGAAGGCCTTCGCCAGCGTCATCAGCGTGACGTCGTCACCGCCGGCCATCCGGCTCAGGTCGGACAGCACCGGAATCGGCGCGTACAGCGTGTCCATCACCGGCTGCAGCGGCCCGGTGACCCGCTTCATCTCCTTGACCACGTCACCGAGCAGACCCTCGAAGAAGCTGCCCGCGCTGATTCCCACGTCCTTGAACGCGATGTATGGCGTCGGCAACGCATCCGCCGCCTGATTGTCGAAGACCCACTTGAGCTGGAAGTTCGCCCTGATCCCCGGGAACGCGGAGTGCACGTCCGCCTCGAGGTTCCAGTCCAGATCGAAGGTGCCCTTGATCGCGGTCCCGAACAGCCCGTCGGTCTTCCCCAGGTCGGCGAACTTCAGTTTGTTGTCCGTCGGCGTACAGGCCGGCTCGTCACCCTTGAAGCAGCTGGTGTCGCCGGGAGCCTTCAGGTCGACCTGGAACGCCCCGGCGAACAACGGCTTCTCGGGGGTGTGTCCCTCGCCCTCGGCCTTGGCGACGTTGATCTTGATGAAGGCGAGCTCTGCGACCATGGACTCCGGCAGATCGAAGGCCAGCCCGACCTGCAGCTCGGGCATCGCCTTCTTGTCCGGGCCCCAGCCGTCGTGGGTGTTGATGAAGAACCCGTCCTGCCTGGTCAGGCCGAGGCGGACGTGCAGCGCGAAGCCGGCTGCGACGCTGATCCCCTTCGTGCCTTCCTTGCCTTGGCGCAGCGCCAGACCCGGTACGCCGATGTCCAGCGGGATGTCGGTCTTGAAGCAGGGCTTGGGCGCACCGTCGTCCACACAGCCCAGGTCCTGACTGACCTTTCCACGCTGTGCGGTGAACTCCAGGTAGGCGCCGGTGATCTTGTCCAGCGGGCAGACCGCGAGCGCCTCGGAGCAGTCGAACGTCACCTTGACGTCGGCCGCCGCGATGTTCACCTCGGCGAGCGCCGTCGCCAGCTTGGTGTTGATGAAGTCCGCAAACTCCTTGGAGTTGGCCGGCCGGCCACCACCCGGAAGTTCGTTCCAGATCGACGCGCGCAGCTTCGCGCGCAGGTCGCCGATGAAGTTGGCGCCCTGCTGCAGGTCGTCGCCGACCAGCGGCAGCTTGCCCTCCAGGCTCGCGGTCCGGAAGGCCTGCTCGACCGCGGCCAGGTAGCCCTCGATCCCGTCACCGAAGTTCTTGAAGTCCAGGAGGGCCGCGCCGATCCGGTCGCCCAGATCGGTCGGGAACTCCAGCTTCTGCTTGGCGTCATCGGGCGCGGGCAGCGTGCCGGTCAGGTCGGCGAGCGTCGCCGGGTCGGTCGAGTCAGGAACCCGCAGCGCGATCTGGCCGATCGCCGTCCAGCCCGCGTCGGTGCCGGTGTTGTTCAGGTAGATCGGCAGGTTGCCGCAGACCATCAGCGGGGTCGTGAGCGTTTCGCCGCAGTTCACCGTGCCGTTGGAGGCGTTGAAGTTCACGCCGACCGCGGTCATGAAGGCGCTGAACGAGACTGGAGTGTCCGCGGCCGCGCCGCTCTTGGCCAGCGCGACGCTCAGGTCGGCCCTGGCCTGCGCCTTCTCATTCGCCGGCGCATCGACGGCCGGGTTGCCGAGGGCAATCGTCAGCGGACCGATCACGCCCTGGACGACGCCGTTCTCGAGTTTCGCCTTGGCACCAAGGCTGATGCTCGAGTCCTCGAGCACCTTCAGCGACGCGGCGTCGGCCGGACCTTCACCGGCCTTCAACGGCATCACCAGACCGACCTTGACCCGGCCGTCGACCTCCACCTGAGCCAGGCCGCTGGCCTGGGCACCGGCGAAGGTCTGGCCCAGCGAACCCAGCGCCAACCTGATCGGCGAGCCCGCGCGGTACTTCCGCTTCCAGTCCACGTCGAGAACCAGGTTCGGCTCGTTGTTCGACTCCAGGTAGCGGAACTTCACGCTGTCGGTACCCAGTGCCTTGTTCAGCAGCTCGACCGCGTCCTGCAGGCTGTCCGGCGTGTTCGCCAGCAGCTGGTCCGTGACGTCGTCCAACGCCGAGCGCATCATGTACGCCGTACCGGCGGCGGGCGCGGGCGCCCAGGGCTTCGTCATCGTCAGCGTCTTGCCGTCATCGGAGACCGACTGCACGATCGCGACCTGGGAACCGGCCACGATCGACCGGCCGACCAGCGACTGCGGGAACACCTCGGCGTCCTTGCGCGTCGCGTCGGTCAGCGTGTTCGCGCCGTACGAAACGCCCGATCCTGCGTTCGATTCGTCGCTGACCAGCAGGTCGCGCAGCGACTTGCCGAGGCCAGGAATCTCCTTGTCGTACACGCCCGAGCCCGCCGTGGTGTTGGCCTGCGCGAGTTGCTGCGACAGCGTCTGCAGCGTCTTGATCAGTGCGGTGAAGAGCGCCTTCGGGTCGGCCGCGTCGAAGTCCAGCGTGAAGAGTTCGCTGAGGTCGCTCGTGTCGATGGACATGGTGTTCGGCTTGGTCAGGTCCGTCCAGGTGGCCTTGAACGTCGTGGTCGCACCGGCGGGCAGGAACTGCTCGGCCCCCGGCACGGTCACCGCGACATCGCCGTACGCGCGGACGTTCACATCGACATCCAGCAGCGTGGCGGGCGAGTCGACGAGCTGTTTGAACAGTTCGGAGATCCGCAGGTCGCCTTGGTTCTTGAGGCCGATGGTGAGCATGCTGCCGGTCGCCGTACCGCCTGAACACGTTGCCGGCAGCGACGAGTTGCAGACCTTCAGCTGACCCTTGAGCAGCACCTTGAAGAAGCCTGCGTTCGCACTCAGGTCGACCGCGGTGTCGATCGGGAAGTCGGCCGACAACAGCTCCGAGCCGGTCCGGATCAGCACCCGATCCGTGTTCAGCGGCAACGCCGGTACGACGGTCTTCAGCGGACCGCTCTCCTGGGTGAACGGGCACGGCTTGGTGCTGCCCAGGAAGCCGACACAGGCCTGGCCGGTCCGCGGGTCCTGCAGATCCAGCACGACGGTCAGCTTCGTGCGGTACGACGGCGTGACCTTGGCGAACGTCTGGTCCGCGTTGGCGTTGACGATCCCCTTCCCGCCCTCGTCGACCTTGTTCGCGAAGCTCACCGCACCGGTGTGCGGCTCCATCCCCGCGATCACGTACGGCGTGTCCTTGAGCGGCTTGCCGCCGATCCAGTCCTGCTTCAGCGTGATCGTGCTCGCGTCGTTGCTCGCCACCTCACCGGCCGACGTACCGGCCACCACGCGGCGGCCCAGCCACTGGTCCGGCTCCCAGCCGGCACCCGTCACCGTCAACGTCTTGGTGTCGTAGGTCGCCTTGTTGCCCGAGGCAAGGACACTGATCGCGTCCAGGGCGGTCTGCGGCTTCGAGTCGGACATGCTCAGGGTCATGGCCAGCTTGCTCGCTGCCGCGTCCCAGTCCAGGTCGCTCAGGTCGATACCGGTCGCGGTGTCGAGCTTGTGCAAGAGGTCCTGGAGCGAGGTGAACGTCGGCTGACCGGCCTGCGCGGGGTCGGTGACCCCTTCGACGAAGCCCTTCTGGCCAGGCGACGGCACAGTGTTCGCCGCCAGGAAGTCCTTGAGCACCTGGTTGGCCTGGATCGCGTCGGACAGCGTGCCCTTCATGAACGGCAGGTCCAGGTCGCCGACGGTCGGCAGGTCGCCGTCCTTGTCCGGGTCGAACTTCGCCTTCTGCACGGCGGTGATCGTCGCGACAAGTTGCGCGAGCCCCTCGGCCAGGTCCTTCAGACTCATGTTCTGGAAGCGGCCGACGGTGGCGGCGAGATCCGGTGCGTCGACGACCGGAGCGCCGGTTCCGATGTCGTTCCAGTCGACCTTGATCGTCGTACTGATGGTGGTGGGCAGCGGTATGGCGGGGAGCGCGGTGGCCGCGGCGCCGAGCTTGAACTCGGCGTGCACGGAACCGCGGGTGTTCTCGTCGGAGTTGTCGATCGGCTGCGAGCCCAGCGAGTCCAGGCCGATGCTGAACAGGCCGTCGAGTGAGCCCTGCTGACCGAGCTCGCCGGTGGCGCCGAAGAACAGCTTGCCGTCGTTGTCCGGGTCCCCGACCGTGCCCGCGAAGTGGGCGTCGACATCGAGTGACGAGCCGGTGAGCGAGACCCCGAGGATGCCGATCGCGGCCGCCGCGGTCGCGTTGTCGATCGTCGCGTGCGCGTCCACGTCGAGTCGCGGGGTGCTGCTCGACCGAACCAGGTAGACCTTGTCGTCGGCGACGCCGGTCCAGACCACGCTGAGCGCGAAGCGGGACTTCAGGCTGACCGTGATGCCGTCCGACACCGCCAGCTCGACCTTCGGCGTGGCACTGCTGACCCGCAGATCCTGCTTGGTCACGGTGCGATCCACCGTCGCGACGATGTCGAGTCGCTTGCCGTCGCCGAGGTCGCTGACCGAGGTCTTCAGCCGGCCGCTGCGATCACCGTCGATGGTGATCGGCCGATCGACCTCGAGGTCGCCGAAGTCGGTCGCGGTCTTCAGCTCGTCCGCGATGCCCTTGGCAACCAAGTCGTTCAGCCCGAGCAGTCCACCGGGACTCGCGCCCACCAGCGGCAGTTGCGCCTTGAGCTTGTCGACTCCGGCCAGTCCGGAGGTCCAGGCGGCCAGGCTGTTCGCCTCACCGCCGGAGCCGAGCATCGCCAGGAGGTCGTCGACCCCGGCCTCGGCCGCGCGGGCCGGCAACGGCGTGTAGACGATCATCCCGATCAGCAGGCTGAACGCGGCAAGGAGCGCCGTCAGCCGGGATTGGACGAGCAAACGAGCACGACGGAACATCCCCATGTTTTGTGCACCCCCGCGGCCCTTGGATCCGCGCTTCCCCCTAGGTCGCGCAGTGGGCGACCCCCCAGCCGCCTACTGACCGTAAGCGGCTGAATTGATCCTGGCAATACTTCAAGTGCCCTTTGGGGCAGGCATCAGGTCACCACTTACCGTGGCCGTCTCGTCACATGGAGTAGATTCGCCGTCATGGTGAAGCGGGCTGTCGCACTGATCGCGGTGTTGTTGCTGAGTACGACGGGGACCGCGGCCGCGGAGCGCATCAAGCCGCTCGTGGTCGGCGGGACGCTAGCGAGTGCGGCCGAGGCGCCGTGGGCCGTGGTGCTCACCAACAAGGCCGCGGTACGTGAGTCCAAGCGCTGGTGCGGCGGGGTCCTCGTTGCCCCGGACAAGGTGCTGACCGCGGCACACTGCGCCGGCCAAGCAGCATCGTCGTACGGCGTGATTCAGGGGCGGGCTTCCCTGACCGATCTCGAGGTCGGGCGGTTCTCCGCGGTCAGCAAGGTCTGGGTTCACCCGAAGTACGACACGGAGAACAACCGCAACGACTTCGCCGTACTGACGTTGGCGAAGCCGATGACCGGCGTACCGGTGCTGGGGTTGGAGACGAGCGCGAAGGCGGACCGGCGCGGCGTCGTACCGACGGTGTACGGCTGGGGCAATACCTCCGGGACCGGGCCGGAGGACACGCTGCAGAAGCTCGCCGTACCGGACCTCGGGGACGCGACCTGCGCGGGCATCGACGGCTACACCGAGAACGGGTACACCGCGGCCGCGAACATCTGCGCGGGCTTCCTGGACGGCACCGGCGACGCCTGCCAAGGCGACTCCGGCGGACCGCTCGTGCTGAACGGGCGCCTGCTCGGCCTCGTCTCCTGGGGCAAGGGCTGCGCCGAACCGCGGTATCCCGGGGTTTATGCGGAGATCGCACCGGTCGCCAAGACGCTGCTGGAACAGGTTCGTTAAGGCGAAACATACCTGTCAGTACCGGCGTCAGGACGTCATCGCTCGGACACAGCGCGACAACACTTTGTCCTTACCTTTCTGGTCAACAACCCCGTTGCCCGGTGAGGAGAAGGCATGGCGCAGACCAGACGTCAGTTCCTGCAACAGGTCGGCATGACCGGTGGTGCCGGTGTGCTCTATTCGACGATGTCCGCCCTCGGTCTGACCGGACTGGCCGAGACCCCCGCGTTCGCCGCCCCGACGCGAGCCGATCTGAACGGCCGGCCACGCAAACACGTCGTGATTCTCGGGGCCGGAATCTCCGGCCTGACCTCGGCGTACGAACTCCTGAAGGCCGGCTACCGGGTGACTCTGCTCGAAGCCCGGCAACGACCGGGCGGCCGGAACTGGACCGTCCGCGGCGGGACGTCCGAGACCGACCTGACCGGCACGACCCAGCGCGCGCGGTTCTCGCCCGGGCAGTACATGAACGCTGGTCCGGGACGGATCCCCCAGCACCACGTGACACTCGACTACTGCCGCGAACTCGGCGTCGCAATCGAGCCGTTCGTCAACCAGAACGCCGACGCCTATCTCTACCGCGAGGGCACGACAGCCCTGTCCAACAAGCCGATCCGGCACCGCACCGCCAAGGCCGATGTCTACGGCTACGTCTCCGAACTGCTCGCGAAGGCGACCGATCAAGGCGCCCTCGACTCTTACCTGACCAGCACCGACAAGCAGGCGCTGATCGGCTTCCTGACCAGCTTCGGCTCGATCTCGGACAAGGCCGGCGGCTTCAAGTACACCGGGACCGACGGCCGTCGCGGCTACACCGTCGAGCCGGGCGCCGGGACCGAAGCCGGTACGACGGAATCGCCGTACGCGCTGAGTGATGTCTTCGCGAGCGGCGTCGGGAACTACTTCTCGTTCGAGTTCGGCTGGGACCAGGCGATGATGATGTTCCAGCCGGTCGGCGGGATGGACCGGATCCCGTACGCCTTCGAGCGGGCGATCGGCCGGGAGAAGATCCAGTACGGCGCCGAGGTGCTGGGACTGCGCAACACCAGCACCGGCGTCCAGGTCACCTACACGACCGGGTCCCGGCCGCGGGTCCTCACGGCCGACTTCGCGATCTGTTCGCTGCCACCGCACATCGCCGCGAAGATCCCGTCCAACCTGCCGACGCCCGTCGTCGACGCCCTGAAGTACGCCCGGCCGAGCAACGCCGGAAAGATCGGGATCGAGTACCGCCGCCGGTGGTGGGAAGAGGACCTGCGCATCTACGGCGGCATCACCAACAGCAGCCTCGACACCGGCAACACGTGGTATCCGTCGACCGGTTTCCACGGTCCCCGCGGCACGGTGATCGGCTACTACAACACCGGCACGAACGCGAACACGTACGGCGCCCTTTCACCCGCGGCCCGGCTCGAGCGAGCCGTTGCCCAAGGCACCAAGATGCACGGACCCGTGTACGGCCAGGAGATCGAGGCGGCGTTCTCGGTGAACTGGGCCGGCACGAAGTACTCCGAAGGATCGTGGGTCGGCTGGCCGTCGCAGACCGATGCAACCTACGCCCGTCTGCTCGAACCCACCGGCAACGTGTACTTCGCCGGTGACCATCTGTCCCATGCGATCGCCTGGCAGCACGGCGCCATGACGTCGGCCCGAGCCACCGTGACCGCACTACACCACCGGGTGGTGACGCACTCATGAAGCGCTCACGTGTGGCGGTAGGAGTCGCGGCGGTTCTCGTTTCGTTCACCGCGGGCGCCGGTACGGCGGCCGGCTGGTGGCACGATCCTCGTCCGCGACCGGGCACCGTCGTACCGGCTCTGCCCGCCGGGCAGGCCAACCCGATGATCGCGACCGGGGTCGGGATCGGCGCGAACACGCCGGTCTACAAGACCAGCGGGATCGGGCCGACCGCCCTCAACACCGCAGCGCCGGCCGGATCGGAGGCGTCGTACATCGACACTGTCGTCTTCCCTGGCGGGAACCTGTCGGCCGGCGTCACGATCACCGAGGCCCAGGGCATCAACGTCCTGCGCCGGATCGGCGAGAACCTGCAGGCAGCCGGTCTCACCTTCGCCGACGTCTACACGATGCGAGTGTTCCTGCAGAACCCCGCGGGCGCACCCACCGCCGACTTCGCCGGCTGGAACCGCGCGTACCGGCAGTACTTCGCCAACACCGACCTCACCACGGGTCAGTACGTGCCCGTTCCGTTGGGCACGGCGCCACCCGCCAAACCGTTCGTGGTCAACAAATCACGGCCCTCCCGCTTCGCCCTGGAGATCGAGAACCTCCCGGTCGGCGGCTGGCTCGTGGAGGTGGAGGTCGACGCGGCGTACCCGAAGCGTTGACACTGGAGTCATGACCGAGCCAGTTCGGGTGTTCAAGGCAGGTGACCTGGTCGCGGCCGACCCAACCTCCGGCATGCTGCGGATGCGAGCCTTCGAGCTCCCCATCCTGTGGGCGGGCCAGGTCATCACCGAGCCGGGCGCGATCTCCGGCTGGCACCACCACGACAAGAACGAGAGCAGCCTCTACATCGTCTCCGGCGTCCTCCGCCTGGAGTTCGAAGGCACCGACGAATACCTGGACGCGGTGGCGGGCGACTTCGTCCACGTCCCCGCCTTCACCGTCCACCGGGAGAGCAACCCGGCAAAGGTCCCCTCGCTGGCCGTCATCGCCCGCGCCGGCGGCGGGATCCCGACCGTCAACGTCGATCAGCCGAAGCGGTCGTAGGCCGGAATCGTGAGGAAGTCGACGTAGGTGTCGGCCAGCGCCACCTGCAGGAAGAGAGCTCGGGCCGACTGGTAGCGCAGCGAGTCGGGCAGCGCGTTGATCTCCTCGTCGGCGAGGCGCTCGACGAGCTCGGTGGTGACGGTCTCGCCGGTGTCGAGGACCACGCCGTTCTTGCGCCACTGCCAGATCTGCGAGCGCGAGATCTCGGCGGTGGCCGCGTCCTCCATCAGGTTGAAGATGCCGACGGCACCGGTGCCTTCGAGCCACGCAGCGAGATACTGCAGGGCGACACTGATGTTGTTGCGAAGGCCGGCCTCGGTCACCTCGCCGGGTGTGGCGGCGACGTCGAGAAGTTGCTCCGCGGTGACGTTGACATCCTCGCGGAGCTTGTCGAGCTGGTTGGGCTTGTCCCCCAGTACGGCGTCGAAGACCGCGCGGCAGGTCTCGACCATGCCCGGGTGCGCGACCCACGAACCGTCGAAACCGTCGCCCGCCTCGCGGGTCTTGTCGGCCTGGACCTTCGCGAAGGCCTGCTCGTTCACGGCCGGGTCCTTGCTCGGGATGAACGCCGCCATCCCGCCGATCGCGTGCGCGCCGCGCTTGTGGCACGTGCGCACCAGCAACTCGGTGTACGCGCGCATGAACGGCACGGTCATCGTCACACTGTTGCGATCCGGCAGCTGGAACTCGACGCCCCGGTCGCGATGCGTCTTGATCACGCTGAACATGTAGTCCCAGCGGCCCGCGTTCAGGCCGGCCGAGTGCTCGCGCAGCTCGTAGAGGAATTCCTCCATCTCGAACGCCGCCGGGTAGGTCTCGATCAGGCAGGTCGCGCGGATCGTGCCGCGCGGAATCCCAAGGGCCTCCTGAGCGGTGACGAACACGTCGTTCCACAGCCGCGCCTCGAGATGCGACTCCATCTTCGGCAGGTAGAAGTAGGGGCCCTGACCGCGGTCGAGCTGCAGTTGTCCACAGGCCGCGAAGTACAGCGCGAAGTCGACGAGCGACCCGGAGACCGGCTCACCGTCGACCAGGATGTGCTTCTCGGGGAGGTGCCAGCCGCGCGGCCGGACGACGATGGTCGCCAGCTCCTCATCGGGCTTCAGCGCGTACGACTTGGTCTCGGTGCTGAAGTCGATCTGCCGGGTGATCGCGTCCTTGAGGTTGAGCTGGCCGCCGACGACGTTCTCCCAGGTCGGCGTGTTCGCGTCCTCCTGGTCGGCGAGCCACACCTTCGCGCCGGAGTTCAGCGCGTTGATCGTCATCTTCCGGTCGGTCGGCCCGGTGATCTCCACCCGCCGGTCGACCAGCCCCGGCGCCGGCGGCGCGACCCGCCACTCCGGGTCGTCGCGGATGTCCTTCGTCTCCGGCAGGAATCCCAGGTCCGCCCCCGCCGCGATCGCCGCGATCCGCCCGGTACGGCGGTCCAGCAGCGACTGCCGGCGACCGTCGTACTCGCGGTGCAGCTGCTCGATCAGCCCGAGCGCACGCTCGGTCAGGATCTCGTCGTACCGGTCGTGCAGGGTCCCGATCACCTCGATGGCCATGGGTCTCACACTAGCTTCGGGAGGACCTCGCGGAGGAGCTGGGCGTGGTCTTCGGGGCGGGACAGGCCGTAGTTCATCGTGTTGACGCAGAGGTGGGTGGCGCCGAGATCGCGCCAGCCGTCGGCGTAGGCGCGCCAGTCCTGCTCGGGGACCGCGTTGAGGGACAGCCGGGCCTCGATGCCGATCTCCCGCGGATCACGACCTGCCCTTTCGGCGGATTGGCGGATCGTGCTCAAGTGCGCCCGCATCTGCTCGTCCGGCGGACCCTGCGGCATCCAGCCGTCGCCGATCTCCCCGGTCCTGCGCAGTACGGCGTCCGCGCCGCCGCCGAACCAGATCGGGATCTGGCGACCCGGGAGCGGGTTGAGGCCGGCCTCCTCGACCCGGTCGAACTTGCCCTCGTGAGTGATGACGGGGTCGGCCCAGAGCTTGCGGAGCAGCTCGACCTGCTCGGTCAGGCGTGCGCCGCGCTGACTGAACGGTACGCCGAGAGCGTCGTACTCGACCTGGTTCCAGCCGATGCCGACGCCGAGCCGCAGGCGGCCGCCGGAGAGTACGTCGACCTCGGCGGCCTGCTTGGCGACGAGCGCGGTCTGGCGTTGCGGGAGCACGAGGACACCGGTGACGAGCTCGAGCTCGGTCGTGATGGCGGCCAGGTAGCCGAACAACACGAAAACCTCGTGGAACAAGGACTTGTCGGTGTATCCGGTCCAGCCGGGGCGGTTCGCCGGGTCGGCGCCGAGGACGTGGTCGTAGGCCAGGACGTGCTGGTAGCCGGCATCCTCGACCGTCCGTGCCCAGTCGCGCACGACCGTTGGGTCCGGGCCGATTTCGAGTTGCGGGAAGACCGCTCCGATTCTCATGCCTTCATCAGCTCCAGAAGCCCTTGCACAGCTTGCTCGAACGGCTCGGGCGACCCGGCCGCGCGGGCGAGCACATAGCCGCCTTGCAGAACCGCGACGATCGTCGCCGCCAGCCGGTGCGGTTCCACGGTGGCCGCGAACTCGCCGTTTCGCTTGCCCTCAGCAATGATTTCGGCCAGTCGGCCGCGCAACCAGCCCAAGGTCTCGTCGACCGGCGCCCGGAGTTCCGGATCCGCGATCACCTCCGGGTCCGCGGCCAGCCGGCCGACCTGACATCCGCGCAGCACCTCCCGGTCGCGTTCGAGATAGCGGGTGATCCGCTCCTTCGCCGTACCGGGGGTGCTGAACTGCTCCTCGGCCGCGGCGCGCAGCTCGGCCGCCGAACGCTCGATCGCAGCCTTCGCCAACTCGGACTTCCCACTGAAGTGGTGGTACATGCTGCCCTGGCCGGCACCCGCCGCGGCCTGGATGGCCTTGGGGCTGGTGCCCACATAGCCGCGCTCCCACAACAACTCCTGCGTGCTGCGGATCAACCGCTCCACCGTCTCCACTCCACCACTGTACCCACAGGTACAGCGTGTGGCGTGGTTCATGTCGGATCGCCGGGGCGTGGATCGGACCGATAGTCTCGGGGGACTATGAGCACCAGCGTCGCCATTGCGGTAATCACGTTTAGGCGGCCTGGTCTGTTGCGGGGTCTGTTGACGAGTTTGCAGGCCCAGGAACTGCCGGAAGGCTCCGATTACGCGGTCCGGATCGTGGTGGTGGACAACGATGCCGACGGCACCGCGGCCCAGGTGGTGGCGGCCTTCGACGGCGATCGGTACCCGATCGAGTCGGTGGTGGAGCCGGAGCCCGGGATCCCGTTCGCCCGTGAGCGCTCGGTCGAACTGTGCTGGAACGACGACGCGCTGATCTTCGTGGACGACGACGAGGTGGCGCCGCCGAACTGGCTGGCGACCCTCCTGGACGCCTGGGAGCGGACCGGCGCCGACGTCGTCACCGGCCCGGTGAAGGGCAACCTTCCCGAAGGCGCTCCACCGTGGAACCACTACAGCGACGTCCACGACTCGACCGGCCGGCACAGCACCGGCCTGGAGATGCGCAAGGCGTACACGAACAACACGCTGGTCAGCCGCCGGGTCTACCACACGGTCACGCCGGGCTTCCATCCCGCGTTCCGCTACACCGGCTCCAGCGACCTGCACTTCTTCCTCCGGGTGCACCGGGCCGGTTTCCGGATCGTCTGGTGCGAGGAGGCGGTGATCGCCGAGGAGGTTCCGGCCGCGCGGACCACGCTCAGCTGGCTGGTACGGCGTGCCTTCCGCTCCGGCAGCGGGGACACGATCAGCAGGCTGCTGATCCGCCCCGGCCTGGTCAGCTACGTCCTGGTGCTGGCCTATGCTTCGGCCCGGGTGGTCTCGGCGATCGGTTTCGCGCTGGCCGGACTACTGCTCGGCCGGAAGACGCACCTGCTGAAGGCAGTCCGCCGGTTCTTCTCCGGTGTCGGCAGCCTGGCAGGCATAGTAGGGATCAACCATGACGAGTACCGGGAACGGCACGGCGCCGAACACGACGGTGGCGAGCCTGTGCCGGGCGATCTGGCAGGTGGAGCGGGAACTGAATCTGCTCGACTGGCAGATCCGGGGCGCGCACCCGTGGCCGATCATCCGGATGCGCGTCTTCCATGAGCTGACCCGTCGCAGCGGCATCCACGGCGTTCCCCACCCGGTACGCCGTTCCACCGGCGACAAGCTCGGTCTGGTCGGGCGGCACGTGGCCGGTCTCGCGACCCGCAATCCGTTCGTCGGCCGGTACTCGTCTCTCGTCGTACCGCATCCGCGGAAACCGGACGGTGTCGAGATCTACACCTCCGAGCTCCGCTCGTTGCTGGGTCCGTCCGCGCTGATCCTGGATTCGGGGATCAACGGCGTCCCGCTGCCGGGGAGCCGCAATCTCGACTTCTTCACGTCGGCCTCCGGGGCCGTTCACGCGCGGTCGGCCGACGATCGCGGTGTGAGCGCCGCCTTGGAGTCGTTGACCGGTGTTTCGGTGCCGGTCGGTGCTCTGCTCGCGCGTGAGGTGCCCAAGCATTTGCGCCTGCGTGCTCTCTACCGTCGGTTGCTGCGTCGGCATGGCATCAAGACCGTGTACGTCGTCGTGGCCTACTTCCACCAACACATCGTCGGTGCGGCCCGCGACCTCGGCATCCGCGTCGTCGAGCTCCAGCACGGCGCGATCAGCCCGTTCCACCTCGGCTACAGCTACCCCGGCCGGCCGGCGGTCGCCGACCAGCCCGACGAGCTGTGGACCTTCGGCTCCTATTGGTCCTCGGTCGCCGACCTCCCCGCCGGCATGCAAGCCTCCGTCATGGGCGCGCCCTACCTGCCGAAGCCCGGCCCGAAGGATCCGTCGCTGGCGGTCTTCCTCTCCCAGGGCACAACCGGCGGCGACCTCCTCCACATCGCCTCCTCGGTCGCCAAGGCCAACCCTGACCTGAAGGTCCTCTTCCGCCTCCACCCCAGCGAACACGCCGCCGACTACAGCCCCGCACCCGGCGTCGAGCTTTCCACCTCAGGGAACACGCTCGATTTGCTCGCTCGAGCGACGTACCAGGTAGGCGTCTCCACCACCGCCCTCTTCGAAGGCATGGCCCTAGGCTGCCGCACCGCGGTCGCCGACCTCCCCGGCCACGAATACCTAGCCGGCCCGATCGCCGCCGGCCACGCAATGCTGCTGACCGACCCCAGCAAGCTCACGACCGCCCCCCTGTGCCCCACCCCCGACATCTACTACGCCCCGAGTGCCGTACGCCGCCTCGTCCCACCACTTTGAGCACCCCTCGACCACGTTTGGGCCGTAGAAGTGGTTGAACCGTGCTCAAGGTGGATTGTCGGTGGCGGCTTCTAGGGTCGGCGCATGCGGAGTGTGGAGCTGGGCCGGACCGGATTACGTGTCAGCAAGCTGGGTCTGGGGCTCGCCTCCATCGGTGGCATGTTCGCCGCCGTACCGGAGTCGCAGGCGATCGCGACCATCGACCGGGCGTGGGAGCTCGGGGTGCGGCTATTCGACACCGCGCCGGTCTATGGGTACGGCCTGTCCGAGCAGCGGACCGGGCTGGCGCTGCGTGGCCGGCCGCGGAATCGCTTCGTGCTCGCCACCAAGGTCGGCCGGCTGATCGAGCCCGGCGGCCCCGACCTGCAGCCGATCTGGGCCGAACCACCAGCCGGCGTCGGTCCCCGACTCGACTACTCGTACGGCGCGGTGATCCGCTCGTTCGAGGCGAGTCTGGAGCGGATGGGCATCGACCGGATCGACATCCTGCACATCCACGACCCTGACCTCGACTTCTTGACCGCCTCGACGGATGCCCTCCGCGCGCTGAACGAACTGCGCGGCCGTGGCGCGATCCGCGCGATCTCGCTCGGGGTGAACCACGCTGATGTCGCCGCCCGGTTCCTGCGCGAGACGGGGTCGGCCGGCCCTGATTGCATCCTGCTCGCCGGTCGCTACACACTGCTCGATCGCTCCGCCACGGACGAGCTGTTGCCGCTCTGCTCGAAGCTGGGTGTCGCGGTGCTTGCGGCCGGAGTCTTCCAAGGCGGCGTCCTCGCCGACACCGCTGAGGGTGCGCCCAACGGTTATGCCCGGGTCCCGCCTTCGCTGCTCGCCCGGATCGATCGACTCCGGTCGCTGTGTCGGCGGTACGACGTACCGCTGCTTGCTGCGGCGGTTCAGTTCCCGTTGGCGCATCCCGCCGTACCGGCTGTAGTGGTCGGCGCACGCAGTCCGCAGGAGATCACCGAGGTCGTCGGCTGGCTCGAACACGCCATCCCGGAAGCCTTCTGGGCAGAGCTCTCCACCTACTAAGGTCGGCGCATGCGGTTCATGCTGCTCCACAAAACCAACGATGGACTCGAAGCCGGCAACCCGCCCGACCCCGAGGTCCTCGCCCGCGCCGACGCGGTCCTCGAGGAGATGCGCCAAGCCGGCATCCTCCTCGTCGCCGAAGGCCTGATGCCCAGCGCCCACGGCGCCCGCATCTCGGTAGCCCAGCCCGGCCCGCCCCGAGTCCTCGACGGCCCCTTCGCCGAAACGAAGGAACTCGTCGCCGGCCTCTCGATCATCCGCGTCGACTCGAAAGAAGACGCCATCCACTGGGCCCTCCGCTTCGCCGAAGCCGACCCGTACACCGAGATCGACATCCTCGAAATCGCCGGCTAGCAGTCCACGGCGGACCTGCACGCCATCACAATCGCCGCACCCCACCACCTCCACGCCTGGCCGGTCTCCCGGTTCGCCACTTGTGATGGCCTCCACGTCCGCACACGTCGGCAACTCACGGCCGCGGGCTCCCACCGGCCTCCGCGTCCGCACCCGCCAGCCCCCACCCACCGAGCTCCGCGTACACCCGCCGGTCCCCTCACCGCCACGTACACACGCCAGCTCCCACCGCTCTGCGTACACCCGCCGGTCCCCACCCACCGCCACGTACACGCCAGCTCCCACCGACCTCCGCTCACGTCGATCTACCGCGGACCGCCGGCACTGTCCAAGCACCACCGCGCGCGCTCGCTCACGCCTGAGCACGCTTGTCGCGTCCTCTGTGGGAGCAGTTGGTGAGTGGTGGCGGTCCGCCCGCACTTCCGCCGAACGACAGGAGGTGTCGGGTGGGAAGCGGCGTCGGGCGGGTGACTCAGGCGCGGGCTGGGTATGCGCACACGTCTACGTCCTGCCGGTCGGGTGACCGGTGGGACGAATGCGGCGCCTACGGGCTGTGGGTCGGGTGGGTGCGGGGTGGGGCGGTGGATTGGTGGACCAGGAGGTCGGCGGGGAGTAGGTGGGGGTTGGTGTCGGGGGTGCCGGTCATGAGGTGTTCGAGGAGGGTGGCGGCTTGGCGGCCCAGCTGGTCTCGGGGCATGGAGACTGTGGTGAGGGTGGCTTGGCCGGTCCAGTCGAGGGAGAGGTTGTCGAAGCCGACGACCGAGAGGTCGGCGGGGACGTCGACGCCTAGCTCGCGGAGACGGGAGAGGGCGCCTTGGGCGACCAGGTCGTTGTAGGTGACCACGGCGGTCGCAGGGGTACGGCGGATCTGGTCGGCCGCGGCGTACCCATCGGCGGCAGTACCTCCGCACGGGATCACGGTCAGGCGCAGACCGAAGGCTGCGGCTGCTTCTAGGGCGCGGATGCGTTCGGCGTTCGCCCAGGAGGCTTCGGGGCCGCTGAGGTAGGCGACGTCGCGGTGGCCGAGTTGGGCGAGATGCCCGCAGATGAGCGTCGTACCGCCGGAGAAGTCGACTGAGATCGACGGTACGGCGAGGCCGGGGACGATGCGGTTGACCAGCACCATCGGGTGCCCGCGGTCGGCCAGTTCGACGAGTTGGTCGCGGGGCATCCGGGGTGAGCAGAGCAGCAGGCCGTCGCAGCTGCGGAGGAGATCGGCGACGAGCTCGGGTTCGACGGCCGGGTTCTCCTCCGACTCCATGATCATCACGCGGTGACCGTTGGCGCGAGCGACCGCGCTGACCGCTTTGAGAATCTCCGGGAAGTACGGGTTGGCCAGGTCCGGGACGAGGACTCCGATCGTGCCCCAGCGCCCCTTGGCCAAGCCTTGCGCCGCCGCGTTGGGCCGGTAGCCGAGCGTGCGGACGGCCGCCTGGACGCGGCCGGCCAGGACCGCGTCGACCTTCGCCGTCCCGTTCAGGACCCGCGAGACCGTGGCCGGGGAGACGCCGGCGGCCGCGCCGACATCGGTGATCGTCACCCGCCGGGTGTTGGCCCGCAACCGCCTCACCTTCCTGAAAGCCCTTCCTCAGAATCAGTCATCCACAAGGTCATGCACAACCTGTGGATATGAAACCGCTTTCTCAGGCCCTTGCCTCTGTCGACCCGCCGGATCTACTCTGGGTGAATTCGGCAAACGCTTACCAACAGGAGTGAGGCCCGTGAGCCACGGTGTGTTCGCGTACACGTGGGACTTGGTCGGCGACCCGGAGGCGGCCGCACGGATCGCCGGGCTCGGCGCTGACACCGTCACGCTGCAGGCGGCGTACCACTCGGTGCGCGGAGTCACCCCCTGGCACCCGGCCCACCGCGTCGTCCACGCCGAGTACGCCGCGGCGTACTTCCGGCTCCGCGACGATCGCTGGACCGGCCTCCGTCCGCTGGCGCCGAGCTGGGGTGTGGATAACCCCGACCGCTTCGGTACGGCGGCCGCCGCGCTCACAGCCGCCGGTCTGTCGGTGGAAGCGTGGCTGGTGCTGACGCACTCGTCCGCGCTCGGCGCCGCGCACCCGGAGCTCACCGTGCGAAACGCGTACGGCGAGCGCTACCCCTACGCGCTCTGCCCGTCACACCAGGCGGTCCGCGACTACGCGCTCACACTCGTGAGCGAGATCTGCGCCCAGTACGACGTCGGCGCGCTGATGCTCGAAGCCTGCGGCTGGCTCGGCTTCGACCACGGCAGTCACCACGAGAAGACCGAAGGCGCCGAGCTCTCGGTCACCGCCCGCCGCCTGCTCTCCCTCTGCTTCTGCGAAGCCTGCCGTACGGCGCTCGGCCCGGACGCCGACCGATTGGCCCGCGAGGTCCGCACCGCCGTGGATGCGGAACTCCAGGGCCTCCCCGCACCGCGGGTCGAGGCCCCTGCATTGCTCGACCACCGAGCAACCGTCATCGGCGAACTGGTCCGCGAGAGCAAGTCGCTGGCCGGAGATCGCCAGGTGTTGCTGATGGCAACCGACGACCCCTGGGTGACCGGCCCCGACGTCGGCATCGACTTCAGCACCGTCGCACCAGACGCCTTCGTCCTCAAGTGCTGGGGCGATCCAGCCGCAGCCGCCCGCCAACTGAAGGCAGCAGCCGCCCGAACCACAGTCCCGTTGATCGCCAACGTAACCGCCCTCGACACCCAGTGGGACGGCATCACCGAACTACTGGAAGCGGGCGCCGGCGGAGTCCGCTACTACCACGCAGGCCTAGCCTCCAAAGCCCGCCTAGACCGCATCCGCACAGCCATCGCCGAGGCCACCCGATGACAGAGGACAAAGGCAGGGCGGATGGGGCTGGGGTGGTGCTGGTGATGGTGCCGCCGCAGGGTGCGGCGACAGCTGACTGGCCGGCTCGGCTGGAGGCCGCCGTACCGGGGGTGGAGGTGTTGCGGCCGGCTAGTGAGGTTGAGGCGGCTGAGGTGATGGGGCGGGCGGACGCGGCGTACGGGGTGTTGCCGGTGGAGTTGTTGCGGGGGGCGACGCGGTTGCGGTGGTTGCAGGCGCCGCAGGCTGGGCCGGCGCCTGAGTTCTACTACCCGGAGCTGGTTGAGCATCCCGTGGTGGTGACGAACATGCGGGACACGTACACCGATCACGTGGCGGCGCACACTCTCGCGTTGGTGTTGGCGATGGCTCGGGGGTTGCCGCGGTATGTGCGCGACCAGGAAAAAGCTCGGTGGGCGCCGGACTGGGATCCGAGCGCGGTACTGGCGCTTGGGGAGGCGTCGGCGCTTGTCGTCGGCGCGGGCGCGGTGGGCGCGGAGGTTGGGCGGCTGTTGAGCGAGCTCGGGGTGACAGTCACGGGGGTTGATGCGCGGATCACCCAAGCACCCAAGGGATTCGTGGCGGTGCATCCCGTCGGCGAGCTGGACGAGCTACTGCCGACCGCGGACATCGTCGTGCTCACGGTGCCGCACACGCCGGCCACCGAGGGGATGATCGACGCCCAGCGACTGAAGCACTTCAAGCCGACCGCACTGTTCGTGAACGTCGGACGTGGCCCGACCGTGCGCCTCGATGACCTCGCCCAGAGCCGGCTTGGCGGGATCGCGCTCGATGTGTTCGAGACCGAGCCGCTGCCACCGACACACCCGCTGTGGACCAGGCCCGACGTACTGATCACGCCGCATGTGGCCGGCGCCGGCCCGCATGCGAACGAACGACGATTCGCCGTACTGCTGGAGAACACCCGTCGGTTCCTCGCTGGGGACCCGTTGATCAATCAGGTCGACAAAGCCCAGCGGTTCTGATGATTGTCCACCGCCCCGAAGGAGAACAGCATGTTCGTCCGAGCACTTCTCGCCACCGCCCTGCTCGCTGCGTCAACCACCGCACCGATCGCGACCGCTGCTACCACTGGCTGTTCCACGCCTGGTGACGTGCTGAACCTGACCAACTGGAAGCTGCAACTCCCCGTCGACGACCCGAACCAGTCCGGTACCCAGGTGCTGGAGATCACCCAGCCGACGCTCGACAACTACGAGCGGCGTCCGTGGTTCGTCGACCTGCCGAACTGCGGCGGCGTCCGGTTCCGCAACGCGGTCAACGGCGTCACGACGCCGAACACCAGCTACGCCCGCTCCGAGCTACGCGAGATGCGCGGCTCGTCGGGCGCCTCGTGGTCGTCGACCTCCGGCACGCACACGATGGTGATCGACCAGGCGATCACGCACCGCCCGAACACCAAGCCGCAGGTCGTCGCCGGTCAGATCCACAACGGCAACGACATGGCGACATTCCGGCTGGACGGATCCAGCCTGTACGTGACCAACGAGAACGACACGCACTACAAGCTTGTCGACGGAAACTACACACTGGGCAAGCGGTTCCAGGCCAAGTTCGTGGTCAGCAACGGCTCGATCAAGGCCTACTACAACAACGTGCTGCAGGCAACGATCCCGAAGTCGTTCACCGGCGGGAACTTCAAGGCCGGCGTCTACACCCAGGCCAACTGCACGAACTCGTCACCCTGCGACACCAGCAACTACGGCGAGACCGTTATCTACAACGTCACCGTCACGCACAGCTGACGCGCGCTGGGGCCCCGAGCGAGGGGCCCCAAACCGTCAGGCCAGCGTGCCCTCTTCGGCGACCACCAGTGAGTCGATAGCAGCGAAGAACCGCGCGACCCCAGGCAGGTTGCCGCCCTTCTCACGCGAGGCCGCGAAGTCCTCCGCGGTCTCCCACTCGACGATGTCGAGCCACTCGTTGTCGGGCAGCTGCACGAGCCGGGCGTTGCGGAAACCCGCCCGGTCGGCGGCGAAGTCGGCGAGCATCTCGGCCCGGGCCGCCAGCAGCTCCTCGGTCTTCTCGGGCAGCACCCGGAAGCGGGTCAGTTCGACGGTCGTCATCAGCAGATCCTTTCAGGACAGGTTGGTCGAGGCCCAGCCGGCGATGTCGTCGCGACGGATCGCGGCAGCCATCAGGTCGGGAAAGCGGTCGGGCGTACAGGCAAAAGTCGGTACGCCGAGCTCCACCAACGCGGCGGCGTTCTCGGCGTCGTACGACGGCGTACCGGAATCGGACAGTGCCAACAGCGCGATCACCTGCACTCCCGCTTCGACCAAACCACGGGCACGCCGCAACAATTCCTCCCGCACTCCACCTTCGTAGAGATCCGAGATCAGCACGAGGACGGTCTCCGCGGGTTTGGTGACCAACTGCTCGCAGTACGCCAGCGCGCGGTTGATGTCCGTGCCCCCGCCGAGCTGCGTCCCGAACAGTACGTCGACCGGATCGTCCAGCTGATCGGTCAGATCCACGACCGCGGTGTCGAAGACCACCAGGCTCGTCTTCAGCGTCCGGATCGACCCCAGCACCGCCCCGAACAACGCGGCGTACACGACCGACTCCGCCATCGACCCCGATTGATCAATAGCCAGTACGACGTCCCGCTGCACACTGTGATTCCGGCGTGCGTACCCGACCAGCCGCTCCGGAACGATGGTCCCCAACGCGGGTGAGAAGTGTTTGAGGTTGGCCCGGATCGTCCGATCCCAGTCGATATCCGAGTGCCGTGGCCGACCGGTACGCCCGGCCCGATCAAGGGCACCGGTCACCGCTGCCCGGGTGCGCTCGGCGAGCCGCGCCTCCAGCTCGGCGACCACGCGACCGACCACCTCACGCGCGGTCTGCTTGGTCTCCTCCGGCATCACTTCGTTGAGCGCCATCAGCGTGCTGACCAGGTGCACGTCCGGCTCGACGGCACTCAGCAGCTCGGGCTCCATCAGCATCCGGGTGATGCCGAGGCGGTCGACCGCATCGCGCTGCATGACCTGGACCACCGTGCTCGGGAAGTACTGCCGGATGTCGCCCAGCCAGCGCGCCACCCGCGGCGCCGACGAGCCCAGGCCAGCCGCTCGCTGACCACCATGCTCGCCGGGCACAGCGTCGTACAGGGCGGCCAGCGCCTTGTCGATCGACTGGTCGGTGGAGGACAGCGTCGTACCGGTCTCGGGGTCGGCCTCGTTGCCGAGCACGAGTCGCCAGCGGCGGAGTCGCTCGTCCATCAGACCCCCAGCAATTGTGCGACCACCGGCAGCACGGAGGCGGCCAGCTCGGCGTCAAGGTCGTCGTCATCGGCAACGACCACACTCCCCGGATCGGCGAGCACCTTCGCTCGAGCACCGATCGTCCGTCGCTCCGGAGCGGCAAAAGTCCCGAAAGTCCTGCGCAGCAACGGCAAAACTTCGACGAAAGCATCATCCGGGATCGCACCCAGCCAGGCATCGACCAACCCCAGCAAGCGTTCGTCGTGCACGAGCAGCAGACCACCCCCGGCGAGGAAGCCCTCGACGAACCCGGCCGCGTCGGCAGTCGGCGTACCGGGCGACAGCGCGCGACCCAGCCGGAGCGCGATCTCGTGATCGGGCAGCCGCGAGGTGTCGAGCATCAACCGCGTCAACCGCCCGCGGATCAACGGCGGCACCGACGGCCGGTCGCTCAGACTCTCCAAAGTGCGCAACCACTCGGCCCGAACGTCTTCGGCCAGCAACGCCGTCGCATCCTGTACGCCGTCGATCAACTCCTGTACGGCGGTCGCCGCCTCCGGGTCGAGTCCGTGAACAGTGCGGCCGAGGCCCGCGCAGATCCGCGACACCATCCGGCTCGCGACCGTCCCGAGCCCGGCCGTGTCGGTCCCGCGAACATCGCCGTACCGCGAAGACCGGGCCAACGCGGGCAAGGCCTCCATCAGGTGACCGACATCCGCATCGACAGCTGCTCGGGTGTCGACGCCCTGCAGCAGGTCGGGCAGGGCGTCAGCCAGGTCGGCGAGGAGCGATTTCTCCAGCGCAGCAGTGATTTCTGCGAGCGTCGACGAGTCGGCCGCGACCTTGAGCATGACGGTGGTCGCGGCGCCGACGACCGTCGTACCGTGCGCGCCGGCGGCGACGAGCTCGACCTCGAGACCGGGATCCCAGGTCAGCTTCCACATCTCGCGGAACGTGCCTTGCGCGCGGCGCTCGTCAGCCACTGGCACACCCCAATGAACACCGAGAATCCGCAACTGGTGCAGGAGCCGGGACTTCTGCAGGTCGTTCGCCTTGCGCAGGTCGAGCTCGATCACCCGCTCGGTCGCATCCCGGCGCAGGCGCAATCGTCGGGCCTGTGCCGCGAGGTCGGCCGCAACCGGCGCCTGCGGTGTCTCGCCCGGCACCGAGCCGAGCAGCTCGCCGACGACCGCCTCCCGGGTGACGAGGTCGAGGAGAACGTCGTTCCCATTGCAGAGCACTGCTCTCGTTGCTTCGGTCACCTCGCTCAGCCCGGCCAGCGGCCGTTCGCGCAAGGCAGCCAAGGTGTCAGCGAGCCGAACGGCCTCGATCACGTGCGCACTGGAGACCGGCAGGTCCTCGGCCCGCAACACCTGCGCCACCTTGGTCAGCCAACGCGTGGTGATCTGGTCCGGCGCGGTAAACAAGTGGTGATACCAGCCCGGCGAGGTGATGCCGGCGCCGTAACCGCTAGCAGCCGCGAGCCGGCCGTGCGTCCACGGGACCCAAGTGCACGCGACCTTCCGCTTCGGCAAGCCCTTAAGAATCCGGGCATCATGTGTTGCCGGTGGCAACGGAGCTTCCAAAGCAGGCACATGCCAAGCACCACACACGACCGCGATCCGCTCGAAGCCCTCACGGAGAGCCTTCCGCAGTACCGTCCGCATATATGCCTCGCGTTGCGCCTCCCGCCCAACAGCCTCCTCGTCGTGCCGCAGTTCGCGCATCGCGTCGGCGATCACCGTGAACGGCTCCGCGCCGTCCCGTCGCGACTCGATCACGTCGTCCCACCAGCGCTCGGGATCGTCGTACCCGCCCGCGTTCGCCAGCGTCGCCAACGGATCCATCGACACGCCCCGCCGCCCCTCGCGACCGGACGACGCGAACTGATGCGCAGCCGGCAGATCACAGAACCGCACCGGTACGCCGGCCGCGAGCGCGTACCTGATCGCCTGCCACTCCGGACTGAAGACCGCGAACGGCCAGAACGCCGCCCGCGTCGAATCGTCCAGCGCATAAGCCAGCAACGCGACCGGCGGCTCCATCTCCTCCGATGCAGCCAGCTCGACGACCTTGTCCGCCTCGGGCGGCCCCTCGATCAGCACGATGTCCGGCCGCAGCTCGGCGAGTGCGGTCGCCACCGCCCGCGCCGACCCCGGGCCGTGATGCCGGATCCCGAGCAGGTGAACGGTCATCCGGAGATCTCTCGCGCCGCCCGATAGAACGGCGCCCAGTCGTCCCGCTCGCGAACCACGGTCTCCAGGTACTCCGACCAGACGACACGATCCGCCGACGGGTCCTTCACCACAGCACCGAGGATGCCACCGGCCACATCGGTCGGCCGCAGTACGCCGTCCCCGAAGTGCGCGGCCAGTGCGAGACCGCCCGTGACCACGCTGATCGCCTCCGCCGTCGACAGCGTGCCGGACGGCGACTTGACCGCCGTACGGCCGTCTTCGGTGCGCCCCGAACGCAGCTCGCGGAAGATGGTCACCACGCGGCGGATCTCGTCGAGGGCATCATCGGCCTGCGGCAGCTCGAGCGCCGAGCCAAGCTGCGCGACCCGGCGGGACACGATCTCGACCTCGTCCTCGACGTTGTCCGGCAACGGCAGTACGACGGTGTTGAACCGGCGGCGCAGCGCGGACGAGAGCTCGTTGATGCCCTTGTCCCGGTCGTTCGCCGTCGCGATGACGTTGAAACCCTTACGGGCTTGAGCTTCCGTCGCCAGCTCGGGGATCGGCAGCGTCTTCTCGGACAGGATCGTGATCAAGGCGTCCTGCACGTCGGACGGCATCCGGGTCAGCTCTTCGATCCGGGCGATCTTCGCCTCGGCCATCGCCCGCTGCACCGGACTCGGCACCAACGCCGCCTCACTGGGGCCCTGGGCAATCAACTGCGCGTAGTTCCACCCGTACCGGATCGCCTCTTCGGCCGTCCCGGCGGTCCCCTGCACGAGCAGCGTCGAGTCCCCGCTGATCGCTGCGGCGAGATGCTCACTCACCCACGTCTTCGCCGTACCAGGCACGCCGAGCAGCAGCAGCGCTCGATCCGTCGCCAGGGTCGCCACGGCGACCTCGATCAGCCGCCGCGGCCCGACGTACTTGGGGGTGATCTCGACGTCGCCGACACGTCCGCCCAGCAGATACGTGACCACCGCCGCCGGCGACATCAACCACGCCGGCGGCCGCGCCCGGTCATCCGCCGCCGCCAGCGCGGCCAGCTCTCCCGCGTACTCGGTCTCGGCGTGCGGCCGCAGTACTTCGGTCATGAAAGCTCCTCGTATAGCTCGCGGCGGAAGGTCAGGGTTTCGACGAGTCGTCGGCGCCAGGTGTCTTCTTCGCCGGTCGGTTCGCGGGTGATCGGATGGTCCAGTACGTCGGGAGGCGCGGCGCGGGCGGTGACGCTGGCCAGCCGGGCCCAGTCGCGGGCGGTGCCGACCTTGGCCAGCTGGTCGAGCAGCATGGTCGCGAGCGAGGCCGGCCAAGGGACGGGGAGGCCGCCGACCAGTTCGGTGATGTCGACGGTCTTGCGGAGTGCCTCGACGGCCGGCGCCCATTCGTCGGGGGGAAGCAGTTTGAGGAGCTCGGCGGGGCTGCGGGTGCCGGTGCTGGCGTTGGCTTTGAGCAGCTCGCGCGCCCACTCGGCCGAGGCTTCACGGATGGCGGCCTCGGTCCAGCCGGATTGCAGCACCTCGGTCGCGCAGCCTTCGACCGGCAACCGCAGCCAGGCAAGGTCCATCGCCGACAGGGGTGTGGCGGCAACGATCTGGCGGAACCAGTTGGCACGCTTGCCGATGCCTTCGGTGAGTTGCGAATCGAGGCCGTCGCGCTCCATCGACGCGTTGAGCTGGCGGGGAAGGTCGACCGTGAGAACGCCTTGGCTGACCAGGAGATGGGCGTGCAGGCGTTCGGTCATACGCTCGCTCAGGCGGCTGCCTGGCAACCGGGTCAGCAGTCCGGCGGCGACTCGCCGTACCTCTCGGGACCGGTCGTCGAGAGCCGTCTCCAGGAACTCCTCGTCGGCCATCGACAACCCATCGGCGAGCAAGCCAAGGAAGTCCGCACGAGTCGTGGCGGATTCGGTCGGCCACACTTCCCTTAGCGCTTCCAAAGCCGCCGCTGGGTCGGTACGCCGGAAGTCGCGCAACCAGCTGCGGCGTTGCAGTGGATCGCCGTGGGTCCACAGCTCAGGATCGTTGCTATCAGCAACTGCCGCGTGCAGGTACCGCCAGTCGGGGTTGAGATCCGCCAGCCAGTGTGCCCGACGTCCGGCGGCCGCAATCACCAGCGGTCGGTACTCCGCACGATTGCGCGCGTGGTCGGCCAGGGCCGGCAGGTACTCCGGAGGAACACCCCAGCCTCGCTCGTCCGCGGCCCGCAACCACTCACCGAGAGCTGTGGTCTGGAATCCACCGAGCATCGCCGCGAGGCGCCGGATCGCGACCGGCCTCGGTAGCGGCCGGTCGTCGCCAGGCGCGGACGGCAGCAGTTGCACCGAGGAACGGCTCGCCTTCTCCTCCGGAGTCGGCCCGACCACGGCACGCAGCGGCTTCCGCCCGGCCCGCCGGTAAAGCGTCGCCAACGCCGCCGCATCCAACAAGCCGCCATCGCCGAGGCGTTCCTGGATCGCCTCGGGCAACTCCTCGAAGTGCGCCGGCCGTCGCTCGGTCCCGAGCAACGCCGAGCTCACCAACCCGTCCCAGCCCTTCATAGGATCACCGGGCGATCCGCGTGCCAGCACGTCATCGGGCGGAAGCCGGCGCGGTTCCACTCGCCGGTAACGGTGATCGGGTCGCCGGCCGAGATGGCCAGGAGCTTCCACGCGTCCAGACCCGGCAGGAGTTCCAGGGCGTCGCCGTTCGCATCGACGAGAGCCCAGCCTTCGCCGTACCGGGCTGGGCGGACGTCTTGGAGGACCAGCGGCCAGCGCTCGTTCCACGGGTCGGCGGCGACGGATTCGACGTACGACGCCAGTGCCTGGTGGGCGGTCGAGCCGGAGGGGCGCGGTGCGGGGAGGCGGGGTGCGGACTGGGTGAGCAGTGCGCGCATCGGCAGTGCTCCTGGATAGAAGGACAGGACGCCTGGAACGTATTCGCCCGGTCGAGCGGGCAACGGATCAAGGGAACGACCGGCTGCGGCGAAGTTGAGGATCAGACCGAGCCGACCAGTTGTTGCCCCACGCAACCACACGCGGCGGACGGTGAGTCGGTCGTCGGGTTCGATGACGCGACCGAGGACCAGCCAGTCGTCCTCCACCTTCTCGCCCTCAGCCAGGACGCGTGCGGTCTCGACGGTCCAGCCGATGCGTGACTGCACGGTGTCCGCGAGTGCTGGCGGCAGCTCGGCCAATCGTCCGTGCGCGGCGACGATCAGGTGGATGAGTGACAGTTCCTCGAGCAGCTCGCCCGGCCAGCCGTGTCCACGCCCGACGACCGCGGCAGCACGCCGTACTGCTCCGGCGACGCCAGGCGCCTGCGCGTCGACCATGCGGGCAGCCAGTCGACTCAGCTCGGTGTAGGCGCGCTGGTCGAACCCACCCAGCCCCTGCCGCACCTGGTCATCCAGCCAGCTCGCCAGCTCGGCCATCCCGGCCGACACCCGGTCGGCCCGCCGCGACGCCCGCTCCTGCGCGGCCAGCGGATCCGCAACCTCGCCCGGCTTCCGCTCCGGCCGCTCGGCCCGAGCCTCCCGCTGCCCGAGCCACGTCCCGACCCAACCCGGCTCGTCGCCCGGCCGAATCTCCCCGCCGGCCCACAAAAGCAGCAATCCGAGCGCATGCTTGCACGGAAACTTCCGGCTCGGACAAGAGCACTTGTACGCCGGACCGCTCAGATCCACCGCAGTCTGATACGGCTGCTTCCCGCTCCCCTGGCAGAGCCCCCACACCGCCCGCTCGGAAGCCCCGCTCTCCGTCCACTTCCCCGCCTTGGCCTGCCCCTGCCCGGCCTTCGCAGACGCAGCGTCCGATGCCAGCGCAAGCACTCGCTCCGCATCCCACGTCTCCACCCCGCCATTCCATCACCTCACACCGACATCACCTTGAGCACCCACCAACCACGAAACGCCCCCCACCCCGATCGAACTGTGCTCAAGGTCGCCACAACCCCCACCTTGAGCACCCACCAACCACGAAACGCCTCCCACCCCGGTCGAACCGTGCCCAAAGCCCCACACCGCACCTTGAGCACCCACCAACCACAAATCGCCCCCCACCCCGATCGAACCGTGCACAAGGTCGCCACAACCCCACGTTGAGCACCCATCAGTCGTTCGTGGGGCGGGATGGTGGTTGAGGGGTGCTCAACGTGGTCAGCCGAAGGGCTGGCGGTGTTCGGCCTCCGGGTAGCCGTTGTGGTGGTGAGACGGCGGGAGGACGGAATGCTGCGCCGGGCCGGCTGGCGTGGGCGCGGGGGCCTGGGGCACCGACGACGCGGGTGTGGGAGGGGTGGCCGGCGCGGGGGTGGTGGAGAGGCCGTTGTGGATGTGCGCCAGCAGGCGCTGCTCGACGGCTTCCAGTTCGGCGATGCGGGTGCGGACCTCCGCTTCCTCCGCGCGGGCTTCGGTCAGGATTTGTTCCGCTTCGGCTTTGGCGGTGGAGCGGAGGTGATCGGCCGTGCGCTGGCTGGCGCTGAGCACGCTGAGTTCGTAGCGGCGCAGCTCCTCCGACAGGTCGCCTGACTGACGCTGCGCCTCGACGAGAGCGGCGGCTGGTTGCGGGATCGCGCCGGGCAGCGTCTCCTCGAGGGCGGCGATCTGCTGATCAACGCGAGTGAACAGGTCAGCAACGTCGGTACGCATCTGGCGAATCGTGTTCGCGGCCGCCTGCACGCGCTCATTGGCCTCGCGCTCCCGCTCCCGCGCGGTCTGCTCAGCCGCAGTGATCACGTCAAGCGCGACCGCGGCCGCCCGCTCCGCCGGGTCATCCGAGGCATGCCCGTCAACAGCCGGTACGCCGGGCGCAGCGGCGGCCGACAAGTCTTCATCCGTCATCGCAACCGTACGACGCAGCGGCACCTCGCGAATGAACACGACCGCCAGCAAACTCACGACCGCCGAAGCGGCGGCGATCACGAAAATATGGCCGGTCGCGTCGCCGTACGCGTGCCGGACGATCTCCGCGACCGGCGCCGGCAGCCGGTTCACATCAAGCACCGACCCCGAGCCACCCGACGCCGCACCGGCGGCCTCCGGCCCGAGCGCACGCACGTTGCGCGTGATCAACTCGGTCACCCGGTTCGCGAGCACGGCACCCAGCACCGAGACTCCGACCGCACCACCGAGGCTGCGGAAGAACGTGACCGTCGCGCTCGAGGCGCCGACCTGGCTGACGTCGACAGTGTTCTGTACGGCGAGCACCAGGTTCTGCATCATCATGCCCATGCCGATGCCCATCGCGAGCATCCCGACCCCGACGTACCAGTAGGGGCTCTGGTGGTCGATCGTGCCGAGCAGACCGAGCCCGGCGGTGAGGAAGAGACCACCGAGGACCAAATACCGCTTCCACTTGCCATAGCGGGTGATCAACTGACCGGACCCGACCGATCCGAAGAACGATCCGAGCATCATCGGGATCGTGAGCAGACCGGCCTCGGTCGCGCTGTAACCGCGCGCGACCTGGAAGTACTGCCCGAGGAAAACCGCGCTGCCGAACATCGCGATGCCCACCGCGAGGCTGGCCAGGATCGCGAGCGCCGTCGTCCGCTCCCGCACCACCGAGACCGGGACCAGCGGGTCGCGGGTCCGCGTCTCGACAACCACGGCTAGAAGTGCGAGCAACGCCGTACCGCCGAGATACGCGCCGGTCTGCCAGGACCACCACGCGAAGTGCTGTCCGGCAAACGAAACCCAGATCAGCGGCAGGCTGGCTGCCCCCGCAATCAGTACGGCGCCGAGGTAGTCCAGCTTGATCGGGCGCTTGATCACCGGAAGCTTCAGGTACCGCTGCAGCACGATCATGCTGATGACCGCCAACGGCACGCAAACGTAGAAGCACCAGCGCCAGCCGAGCCACGAGGTATCGACGATGACGCCACCCGCGAGCGGACCGGACACGGTCGCAACCGCCATCACCGCACCCATATAGCCGGAGTACCGGCCGCGGTCGCGGGGCGGAATCGCGGCGCCGATGATCGCCTGGGCCAACGCCATCAGGCCGCCCATCGCGAGTCCCTGCAGAACTCGCGCACCGATCAGGAACGGCACGCTGTGCGCCATCCCGGCCAGCGCCGAACCGACGACGAACATGATGATCGCGAGCTGCACCAGCAGTTTCTTGCTCATCAGGTCGGAGAGCTTGCCCCACACCGGCGTCGACACCGTCATCGCGAGCAGGCTGGCCGTGACGACCCACGTGTACTGCGTCTGCGACCCTTCGAGGTCGGCGATGATCGTCGGCAGGGCGTTGCTGACGATCGTCGAGCTGAGCACCGCGGTGAAGAGCGCGGCCAGCAGCCCGGCGAGGATCTCCAGGATCTCCCGGTGCGTGAGCTCAGGATCGGCAGCCGCCGGTACGGCGACCGGTGGCTCCTCCGGGCTGTACTTCGATCGATAACGAGCGGGGGCCGTTGCCGAAGCGGGGGCCTCGGTTCGGGTGGCTGACATCGGGTTCCGTTCGTCTGCGGGGTCGCTTCGGCCGAGGGCAGCGGATCAACGCTGTCCTCGGGGCGGAAACGGCCGGCAGGTCCTCACCCAGCCACACAATTTGGTTGCAAGAGCCAACGATAGACCCGCTGTTCTTCTGCTGAGACGGCACCTGACTCCGAAGCCGTCGGCGACGTACGATCCGGTGCTTGTTGAGTGATCAACAGCGCCACCCCGGCGGAGCTGTCAGGGCCCGCCGGGGTACCTCTCAGCGGAACGCTGCCGCCACGATGTCGAGGCAGTCCGCCGGGTGTCCCGCCCGCGTCACCAGCTGCCCGGGCACACTCATCGGCGGCGCGATCAGCCCCATCCAGAGCGGTCCCTCGGACGGCTCACAGGCCTCGCCGTACACGACCGTCCAAGCCGCCGGTCCGACCGACAGCTCGACCACCACGTCCTCGAAGTTGTGCACAGGCCGGCCGAGGACAGGTTCGAACCCGGCCTCACGGCAGGCTGCGACCATCTGGTCCCGGAGCACCGGATCCGGCGGCAACCGCAAGGGCAGGTCAGCCAGGTCGGCCAACTTCACCCCGCCCTCCGACCCGTACGCCGCCGGTGCGAGCACCGAGAGCGGTTCGCGCCAGAGCTCGACGGCGGTCAGATCTCGAGCGGCCACCTCACCGCGAACGAAGGCCAGGTCGAGCTCGCCGGACCGCAACGCCGCGAAGTGCTCGTCCCGAGTCCCGGCAACCAGCGTCGCCTCACCGTCGGTCGCATCACCACGCAGTACGGCGATGCCGCGTTCAAGGCGGTCCCGCATCCCCGGCGCGGTCCCGATCCGCACCAGGTTGCCGCGACCGGACACGAGCTCGGCGGCGACCTCCGCGGTACGGTCGGCCGCCGCGAGCACTGCGCGCGCTTCCCGCAGCAGGCGTTCGCCGTCGGCGGTGAGCCGGACATGCCGCGACGACCGGTCGAGCAGCAGCAGACCGAATTCGCGTTCCAGCCGGGCCACCTGCTGACTGACCGCCGGCTGCGCGATGCCGAGCCGCTCGGCCGCCTTGCCGAAGTGCAGTTCCTCGGCGACCGTGACGAAGTACCGCAGTTGCCGCAGCTCCATCGGCCACCCCCAGGCGATCACGATTGCTTATCGCTGCACAGCGTAGTTGGGTCTGGGTCGCCGCGCCCTCGGAACGTTGACTGGCCACATGAGAATCGGACTGTGGATCGACGAAGAAGGCCTGCGCATCGACGAGGTGGGAGCGGCCGCGAAGGCCGCTGAGGACAGCGGCATCGACCGGATCTGGTTCAGCCAGCGGACCGGGTGGGACGCACTCACGCTGGTCGCGGGAGCGGCGCCGTACACGTCGACGATCGGCTTCGCGGTCGGCGTCGTACCGGTGTATCCGCGGCATCCGCTCGCCCTCGCGGCGCAAGCGCTCAGCGTGCAGGCGCTGACCGGCAACCGCCTGCTGCTCGGCGTCGGGTCGAGCCATCCGGCCATCATCGAGGGCATGCACGGTCTGCCGATGGACCGCCCGGCCGACTACATGCGCGAGTACGTCGAAGCGCTGGCGGGACTGCTGACCGGCAAACCGACGGACTACCAGGGCGGACGGATCACGGCCCGTGGTCAACTGGCGATCACGGGAGCCGAAGCGCCGCAAACCATCGTGGCAGCGCTCGGACCGCGCATGCTCCAACTGGCCGGCGAACTGACGGCCGGCACGATCACCAGCTGGGTCGGGCCGGAGCTGATCGAGTCGTACATCCGGCCCACGATCGACAAGGCGGCAGTCGGGCGACCGCGGCCGGAGGTGATGGCGACGGCGACCGTCGCGGTCACCAGTGATCCCGACGCGACCCGCTCCTGGATCCGGGACCGTTTCGGCGCTGCCGGAGACATGCCGGCCTACCGGGCGGTGCTCGATCGTGGCGGCGTGACGGGCCCTGAAGAGACTGCAGTGCTGGGCGACGAGGCGACAGTTGCACGCGAGATCGAGCGGTTCGCTGCGGCCGGCGCGACCGAGTTCATCCTGTGCCCGGTCGGCACGCCCGAGGAGCAGCAGCGGACGATCCGCTTCGCCCACGACTATGCGCAGCAGTTGACGTGAGTGAAGTTCTTCCAGAGCGCGGAACCGTCGATGCGCTCGGCGAGACCGTCCAGCAGGTCGCCGTGTGAGACCGCGAACCGGAGATCCGCATACCGCGCGAGGATGCCGGTCAGCGTCAGATCGGTGACGGCCCGGGCGATATCGAAGGGAAACTCGATCAGCGAGCGCGGGCGATCGAGAGCCACTTGGCGCCACTGCGGTGGCGAGGTCGGATGGAGCAACACCTGGGCGGACCGCTTGTTGAGGGCGCGCCAGACCGGCTCCCACGAGGGCTCGCCGGGGTACACACCGGACACGTTGCTCAGCAAGATGATGCCGTCCGCGTGCAGGACGTCGTACGCGTAGTCGAGTTCGGCGAGGGCGGCATCGACGTCCGGCAGCGGCAGGCTGGCCAGGAAGCGGCGGCCGGGTTGCTGAGCGGCGAGCTCGTTCACGCGACGCGATAGCACCTGCGCGCGGAAGTCGTCGCCGAAGTGCACGCCGGGCGACGGGATCGACAGGACAGCATCCGGCGAGTCCACCTCGTACGTCGGCCAGCCGGGCAACCCGTCAGGTCGGAGATGCCCGGCTCGCTCCGCCGCCGCGACGTACTCGGGCGGCAGGAAGTGTGTGTATACAGTCATGCGGTCGGGTGCAGCAGGTCTTCCAGGCCGACGCGATGCAGGAACTCCGAACGCACTCGGTCGGCCACCGCGTTGACCACGATCGCGCCGTCGTCGGACGGGTCGTAGCTCGCGCGGAACGGCCGCTTGCCCTTCTCGGTGTCGACCACCGACACGATCAACCGCGCCACCTCGCCAACATCGGACCACTCCGGCTCCAACTCGGCCAGCCGCTGACCCACCTGCTCCATCAACCCGGCGTACTTCGTCTCGTACGCCGCCACGACGTCGGTGTCGGCCGGCGATCCACTGTGCAGGAAGTGATTCGTACCGTGAGTGAACGCACCCGGTACGACGATCGTCGTCTCGATCCCGAATCGCGCCAGCTCTAACGCGTAGCTCTGCGCAAGCGCGTCCATCCCCGCCTTCGCCGCGAAGTACGGCGCCAAGTACGGCGGAGTGCCGCCACGGGTACTCGAGCTGCCGACCCACACGACCAGCCCGTCCTGCTGAGCCCGCAGCACCGGCAGCGCCGCCCGATTGAGTCGCTGGGCTCCAACCACGTTGGTGTCGTAGAGATCCAGCAGCTGTTCCGGTGTGAAGGCCTCGGCCGGACCGGTGACCATGTGCCCAGCGTTGTGAATCAGTACGTCGATACGCCCCTGCTCGGCGACGATCGTGTCGACGGCTTGCTGCGCCGAGCTCTCCGAGCTGACGTCGAGTTCGACCGCTCGCAGGTCGGGCGAATAGGCCTTCGCATCGGCCGCCGCGTTGGCGTTCCGGCCGGCGATGTCGCGCATCCCGGCGTACACGGTGTGGCCGGCGTCGACGAGAGCGCGGGCGGTCAGGGCTCCGAACCCAGAAGATGCACCACTGATCAGGACGATCATGCTGCCGAACCTCCGTTGGCGTAGATGACCTGGCCGTTGATCCAGCGCGCGGGGCCGGCCAGGAAGGCGATGATCTCGGCGATGTCGGACGGCTGACCGAGGCGCTCGAGCGGCGGCTCGGCGGCGATCCGGTCGATCAGTTCCTGCGGCTTGCCCTCGAAGAACAGCGGGGTCGCGGTCGGACCGGGGGCGACGGCGTTGACGGTGATGTCGCGGCCGCGCAGTTCGCGGGCCAGGATCAGCGTGACCGCCTCGACAGCGCCCTTGCTCGCGGCGTACGCCGAATAACCCGGGCGAGCGAGCAGCGTCAAAGAACTGGAGATGTTGATGATCGCGCCACCGTTGCGGACCCGGCGGCCGGCCTGCTGGTCGACCACGAAGGTGCCGCGCAGGTTGGTGCGGATGATGTCGTCGAAGACGTTCAGGTCGAGCTCGGCCAAGGGCGCGAGCGGCATGATGCCGGCCGCGTTGACCACCACGTCGACGCCGCCGAACTCCCGCTCAGCGGTGTCGAAGAGCGCGGCGACCGCCTGCTCGTCGGCGACATCAGCCTGGACGGCGATCGCCCGGCCGCCCTCGGCCTCGACCTCCTGAACCGCCTGCTCGGCGCGGTCCTTGTTCCCGGAGTAGCCGATCACCACCGCGAAGCCGTCGCGGCCGAGCCGGTTCGCTGTCTCGCGGCCGATCCCGCTCGATCCGCCGGTCACGATCGCGACCCGTTGGGTGGTGCTGTTCTCAGTCATCGTCGGTGCCTTTCGAGCTGTCGTTTTCTGCTGACACCTCGATCGTGCTCCGCCGAACGGATCAAATCCAACGACTCGTATCGATGGATGGATCAGTTCTGTTGATGCATCTCCGCACCCAGCGTCGTCCCCGGCGGCTGCCTGAGGTGCGTGCTCACCAGCCCCAGCAGCGCCCGCAGTGCCGCGGTCGGCTTCCGCTTGCGCAGCGTCGCCATGTAGAGCGACCACTGGAAGGTCTCGTCCTCGATCGGTACGACGCGGACCGCGTCCAGCCCGGAGACGGCGTACCCGGGGAGGATCGCGAGGCCGACGCCCTGCGCCAGGAACTGGACCGCGTTCTCGATGCCGAGTGCCTCGACCACCACTTGCCGCGCGATACCGGCCGCCTCGAAGCTCTGGTCGATCAGCGTTCGTGTCCCGAATCCAGGCGGGAAGTCGACGAACTCCTCGTCGGCGAGGTCCGCGACCTTGACCGAACGGCGCCGGGCCAGCCGATGCCCGACCGGGACGGCCAGCACCTGCGGGACCCGCAGCAGCTCCCAGGTGGTCAGCTCCCGCGGCACACTGCCCTGCGGTACGCCGAGAAAGCCGACATCGATATCGCCGTTACGCAACGCGACGATGATTCCGGCCGAACCTTCGGCGTTCACACGCAGTTGCAATTCGACGTGCGGATAGCGGCGGCGGAAGTCCGCGGCGGCCGCTGGTAGATCGATCAACCCCAGTCCTGGCAGCAGTCCGACGCGCACCGATCCACGCAGGCCGGCGCCGAGCTCGTCGACGACATCGCGGGCGCCCTGGACCGCGTCCATCACCGCGAGCGCTTCCGGGAGCAACGCCGTACCGGCTTCGGTCAGTACGACGCGTTGCGCGTTCCGCTCGAAGAGCGTGACCTTCAAGTCCCGTTCAAGTGCTGCGATCGCAGCGCTGACTGCACTTTGGACGACGTGCAGCCGCCGAGCGGCCAGCGTGAAGCTGCGCTCGTGCGCCACCGCAACGAAGTACTCCAGCTGCCGCAGTTCCACTCCGGCAGTGTGTCACTCCGCCGGACGGACCGCCCCGCGGTCGACCCAGACCAGGTGGCCGTGGTGGCTGACCAGGACCTCGTCGGCCCGCCGGCCGAGCTCGTGACCGGCGACCCAGCGGCCGCCGACGCGGATCTGGACGTCACCCGAGCTGGGGACGTCGGTAGGTGCGGAGGAACCTTTGGCCGGGGAAGAGGCGAGAGGCATAGCGACCTGACTTCGTGACAGGGGCGGAGATGAGGGGTGGCAGCGACAAGACTACAACCGCAGTGTGACGCCGCGTTAGCGATAACCCGGATTGGTCACGAACCCGAGGCTCTTCTTGCCGAGAAGATGCATAACCGGGTCGAAGTGGGGTAGGAATGGACTTGCAAGGTCCTGACCGCGGTCCAGACATGTGCCGCGCCGTGACTAATGTCGCGAGGTCAGAACACACATGACGAACTCCACAGCAGTTGCCAACCCTCCGGTACCCAACTCCGCCGCACGTCACCGTGCCGATCAGCGAGACAGCGAAGCCCGGGATCTCTTGACCCGCCGCGCTGCCAGTACCGACGAAGCCGAACGGCAAGAGCTGCTCGATCAGGCGATCGAGCTGCATCTCGGCGTGGCCCACAGCATCGCGTCCCGGTTCCGGGGCCGCGGGGTCGAGGCCGACGACCTGGATCAGGTCGCGTACCTGGGCCTGGTCAAGGCCGCCAGAAGTTTTGATCCCTCGACGGGTACGCCGTTCCTCGCGTACGCCGTCCCGACCATCCGGGGCGAGGTGAAACGGTACTTCCGGGACTGCTCCTGGACGGTCCGGATCCCGCGCCGCCTGCAGGAACTGCAGGGCAGCATCGCGTCGGTCCGGCCGCAGCTGATCCAGGATCTGCACCGCGAGCCGACCCAGGCCGAGATCGCCGCCGAGATCGGGGCCGAGGTGGCCGAGGTCGAGGCCGCACTGGCCGCCGACGGCTGCTTCTCGGTGCTCTCACTGGACCGGCCGCTCGACGGCGATTCCCAGACCCGGCTCGGCGAGACGATCGCCGACGACGACCTGGCGTTCGAGCAGACCGAGGCGGTCGCCGTACTGGAGCCCGCCTTGACCATGCTGAAGCCGCGCGAGCGGCGGATCCTCGAGCTGCGGTTCATCGAAGGGCAGACCCAGGCCGACATCGGCGCCGAGATCGGCGTCAGCCAGATGCAGGTCTCCCGCCTGCTCCGCGGCATCCTGGACCGGCTCCGCGATCGGCTCGAGTCCCCTGCAGTAGCCGCTTGATCAACCAGCCGATCTTTGTGGTGCAGTTGCACGACGCACGACGACTGCACTACGACGTTCGGCTGGAGATCGACGGCGTCCTCAAGTCGTGGGCGGTCCCGAAGGGGCCGTCCTTGGATCCGGTGGTGAAGCGGCTCGCTGTCTTCACCACCGATCACGATCTCGAGTACGCGTCGTACGAGAGCAGTAACGTCATCGTGTGGGACGCCGGCGTCTACACCAACCTGACGCCGGGAAGTGCGGCCGAGGCGGTCGAGCGCGGCCACCTCAAGGTCCGGTTCCACGGCATCAAACTGAACGGCGCCTGGGCTTTCACCCGGACCAACTCCGATTGGTTATTGGTGAAGGTGCGCGATGAGGACGCCGATCCATCGCTCGATCTGACGGTGAGCGAGCCGCGATCCGTGCTGAGTGGTCTAACCATCGAGGAAGCGGCCGCCTCATCCCGGTGACCGTCTAGAGACCTGACCGGTTCCGGTCACTCGGCTTACCTTGACCGGTCACAGACCGCCACCGAGACTGCTTGCGTAGTTCTGAACCTTCCTGCCGCCCGGAGGACAAGAATGCGCAAGTCTGCTGCTCTGCTGTCCGGTGTCCTACTCGCCGCCTTGCTGCCGCTCCCCGCCCAAGCCGCGCCGCCGCCGATCTGGACCCACAACGCGTCCGACCGGCTCTTTCCTTATGCGACCCGACCGGCGAACGCGCCGACCACGATCGACCTGTACGCCGCCCGCAACGAGACCGAGGCCGCCCAGATCGCGGTCCGGCCGACTGCCTCCACCTCGGGCGTCTCCGTTGCCTACAGCAACCTGACTGGTCCGGGTGGCGCGACGATCTCCGACATCACGGTACGTCGCGAGTACCTGCATCCGAACGTCTTCCAGGCCGGCGACGCCGAGCGCGAGGGCACCGGCTCGGCGTACTACGACGCGCTGGTCGAGAACACCTCACGGACCCTGGCCGCCAACGTCACCCAGCCGTATCACTACAGCGTGC
This sequence comes from Kribbella sp. NPDC005582, assembly GCF_040605415.1. Taxonomy (NCBI): domain Bacteria; kingdom Bacillati; phylum Actinomycetota; class Actinomycetes; order Propionibacteriales; family Kribbellaceae; genus Kribbella; species Kribbella sp. NPDC005582. Next base: position 478,617 of record NZ_JBEXCU010000005.1, on the reverse strand, counting down.
GGGTGCCCGCTGGCGCGACACCCGGCCTCTACACCGGTACGGCGACCGTCCGGAGCAGCACCGGCGATGTCGTCGTACCGGTCCGGCTGACCGTCACCTCGGCCACGCTGCCGCCGACGAACCAGTCGACGTTCAAGCTGAACAACTGGACCACCTCGGCCGGCTGGGACTACACCGGCACGATCCAGGCGATCCCGCTGCAGTACGGCGTACAGATGTACGACGAGAACTGGTGGCGCGTCATCGAGGCGATGGCCCGCAACCACGCCAAGCACCGCAACAACGTGGTCTTCGCGGACTTCCAGGCGCTGCTGATCCCGAACACCACGATCGACGCGGCCGGCAACTACACGTTCGGCTGGGAGAGCTTCGACCGGTTCATCCAGATCTACCGCGATGCCGGTGCGCTGCAGTGGATCCACACCCCGCATCTGCTGATCGGCAGCAACCCGGGCGCGGGCATCCCCAACCAGCTCGAGATGCTCAAGCGGGCGGCCGACGGCTCCACGCAGATGGTCCCGGTGACCTCCGGTTCCGCGGAGGCGACGGCGTACCTGAACAAGCTGTTCCCGGCGCTCAAGCAGCACCTGGACGCCAAGGGTCTGACCGACATCTTCTACATGAGCGCGAACGACGAGACGACGCGGACCGAGGACACCAACGCGGCGAACTGGATGTACGCGATCTACCGCAAGTACTTCCCGAACCCGAAGCTGAACGAGGCCGAACTGGCGGTCCTGAACCCCACCGCGAGCGTCACCGCGAACACGCCGATCCTCAACCTGTACGAGCAGAACGTCGGCGTCTTCCAGAGCAAGCGGCTGGCCGGCAACGAGCTGTGGATCTACAACTGCATCGGCCCGCAGGGCCCGTACCTGAACCGGTTCCTGATGTCGCACTTGGCCAAGACCCGGCTGACGCCGTTGCTCGCGTGGAAGGCGAACGCGGTCGGCTACCTGCACTGGGGCTGGAACTACTGGTTCGGCACGCTCGGCCAGAAGTTCGACACCTTCGACGGTGCGCAGAACGGCGACAACTTCATCGTGCGGCCGAACGCACCGGCGTACGACGTCTATGACAGCATCCGGAGTGAGGCCCAGCTGGATGGGGTCGAGGACTACGAGCTGTTCACTCAGCTGGCAGCGAAGAAGCCCCTGCTTGCTCGGGCGTTGGCGAACTCACTGCTGACCAACTCGTACACGATGGACAAGTCGGGGGACGCGGCGGACGCCGTCCATCGGCAGGTGCTGGATGCACTGGCGTCTGGCGGGCCGGACCAGGTCTACCCGTATTCGGACGACTTCAGCGGTGGATCGCAGTCCTGGCAGGCCAACGCTGGTTCGTGGTCGGTGTCGGGTGGCGCTTTGGTGCAGACGGCCACTGACAAGTGGAACTACGTCGCTGGTCTCGAGGCACGCGCGTACGGCGACGTGTCGGCGAGCGTCGATCTGCAGATCCGCGGCGTGAACCCGAACGGCGGTCACACCAACTGGGCCGGACTCGTGGTGCGCAACCTGAACCCGACCGACATGGAAAGCGGCTATCTCGTCGCCCAACGCAACAACGGCGAGGTCTTCGTCTTCAAGTCCGGTACGACGCTGGGATCGGCCAAAGCCGTCGGCTACGCGCCCGGCCAGTCCAACCGATTGCGAGTGGTTGCGCGCGGCAACAAGATCACCGTGTACGCCGGGACTGGCGCGGCGCCGGTGCTGACGGTCACCGACTCGTCCTTCAGTGCCGGCGGGATCGGACTGGCGAGTGGCGGTGTGAATGTGGCCTTCGACAACGTTCGGCTGAACCCGGACGTGAACCCGGCCGAAGGCGGCGCAGTCACCGTCTCCTCGTCGTACGACAGTGACGGCTGGCGCGGGATCGCAGCCGTCGACGGACGGCGTACGTCGGATGCGAGCTCGATGGGGTGGACCTCCGCTGCTGCGGCAAGCGCCACCGACGCCCAGTCGTTCAAGGTGGATCTCGGTGCTGTTCGGTCGCTGAGCCGGGTGGATCTGTATCCGCGTTCTGATGGGGCCAACCTGGGTGTCGGATTCCCGATCGACTATGACGTGCAGGTATCGACGGACGGGTCGTCGTGGACCACGGTGGCCTCGCGAACGGGCCAGCCGCGGCCGACCGGCGTACAGTCGGTGGACTTCGCTGCGCAGAACGTGCGCTACGTGCAGGTGGTCGGTAAGCGACTGGCACAGGACCCCTTTGGCACCTACCGGATGCAGCTTGCTGAGGTCGAGGTTGCCGGCGGCAACTTCGCCGCCGGACGCCCGGTGACGTCGTCGTCCTCCTCGGAGTTCTTTGCCGAGGGCTGGCTGCGCACCAACCTGACCGACGGCGCGCGCCAGTCCCGCCTGTGGAACTCCATGGGCTGGACCAGCGAGTCCACCTCTGCGACCACCCCACAGTGGGTCCGCGTCGACCTCGGCGGACCGTCGCGGATCAGCAAGGTCGATCTGTACGCCCGGTCCGACGGGCCGAACACCGGCAACGGCTTCCCCGTCGACTACATCGTCGAGACCTCGCTGGACGGGAGCAATTTTGCTGAGGTCGCGCGCGGGACCGACGTACCGCAGCCGGGGTCGGAGGCGGTCTCACACACCTTCCCGACGACCACGACCCGGTACGTCCAGATCCGCGCGACCGAACTCCGGCCTTCCGCTGACACCCGCATGCAGCTCGCCGAACTGGAGGTCCGCTAGAACGCGTCGATGTGGATGACCTCGTCAAGTGACTGCCGCGGCGCCGGCTTGAAGGTGTCACCGGTGTAGTACGCAGTCGGAAGCAGCACGGACTGCCGGATGTCCTCCGGCAGTCCGAGCAGCTCCTGGATCTCCTGCTCGTAAACCATGTGCAACGTCGTCCACGCCGTACCGAGGCCTCGAGCCCGCGCCGCCAAGCAATAGCTCCAAGCCGCCGGCAGAATCGATCCCCAAGTCCCCGACTGGTTCCCCGCCGGCAACTTGCTCACCTTGAGGCAAGGAATCACCAGCACCGGCACCTGCCCCATCCGCTCGCCCAGGTAAGCCACGCTGTCCCCCACCCGCCGCTGAACCGGCCCCCGCTCCGGATCATCCGCGTGCAACTTCCCCGCCGCCCCTTCGCTGGCCAGATACTGCTCCACCGCCAGCCGGTAGTACTCCCCAATCGCAGCCCGCTTCTCGGCATCCGTCACCACCATCCAGTGCCACGTCTGCCGATTACTCCCCGAAGGAGCCTGCACCGCAACCTCAATGCACTCCTTCACCACCTCAAGCGGAACCGGCCGGCTCAGATCCAGCCGCTTCCGCACAGTCCGGGTAGTGGTCAGCAGTTGATCGGGAGTCAGGTCAAGGGTCATGCCGTCAACTATGTCAGCAGGTGTAGAGGGAGTTGGGGTGGACCTTTTCGCAGAAGCGGACGTGGAGGTGGTTGTCGTGGGCGGGCCACTCGGTGGTGAGGCCTTCGTTGATCAGGGTGGGGTCGTTGAAGAAGATGAGGCGGACGTGGCCGGGGGCGGCGGCGTGGATGGCTTGGATGAGTTGGCGGGTGGCGGCGCGGTCGTAGGTGGTGGACTGCCAGGTGATGCGGCCGGCGGTGCACTGGCCGTTGTCGGTGCGGATGGGCCAGATGTCGATGTCGAGACCGACTTCGTGGCTGCCGTGGCCGGGGATGTCGCCGCCGTGTTCGTAGCCGGCGTCGCCGTACGGGACCTTGCCTTGGTTGGTGGTGGCGAAGGAGCGGGCGGCGTGCTCGAGTTGGGCGACGGCGGCTGAGGTGGCCCAGTTGGCGGCTGTGCCGTTGCCGTCGGGGTCCTGGTCGCAGAGGTTCGCGGTGAAGTCGGGGTAGTCGTAGTGCCAGGCGAGATTGCGCCAGGTGATCGGGCCGACGATGCCGTCCGAGCCGATGCCGGCGTGGGTCTGGAAGGCGGCGACCGCGTCGCGGACCGCCGTACTGAAGACGCCGTCGACGGGGAGGCTGAGGCGGCGCTTGGCGTTCAGCTCGACCTGGAGGGCTTTGACGGCGGCGTTGTTGTCGCCGGACCGGATGGTCGGCGCCAGCGCGGCCCACGTCTGCGGACCGACGATTCCGTCGGCGCCGAGGGCCTTCGCGGTCTGGAATGCCTTGACCGCATCGACTGTCGAGGCGCCGAAGACGCCATCGGCCGGGGCAGCCTGGCCGTTGTGCTGCAGCAGGTACTGAATCGCCAGTACGTCGGCGCCTCGGTTGCCGCTGCTTTGCGTCGGGAAGAAGGCATTCGCGTACGCACTGGCGCTGGTCGGAACAAGGGCGAGTGCCAGCGCAAGCAGTACGACGAGGAGACGTCGCATGAGAGTCCTCCGGGGCGAGAGGGAAAATACTTACGGTCCTCCGCCACGATCCGGCATCTATTGCCTAACGCGCAAGGCCTTACTCGAAAGGACTGGGATCGCCCGCGCCCACGCGGACCACCTCAGGGAAGTCCTCGGAGAGGTCGATCACCGTGGTCGGCTCGGTCCCGGTCTCGCCGTCGACGACGCCGTCGACCTGGTTGTCGAGCTCCTCCTTGATCTCCCAGCCCTGCGTCATCGGCTCCTCGTGGCCGGGCAGCAGCAGCGTGCTCGACAGCATCGGCTCACCGAGCTCCTCGAGCAGCGCCTGCGTGACCACGTGATCGGGGATCCGGACGCCGACCGTCTTCTTCTTCGGGTGAAGCAGCCGCTTCGGCACTTCCTTGGTGGCGGGCAGGATGAAGGTATAGCTGCCCGGCGTCGCCGCCTTGACCGAGCGGAAGACGGCGTTGCTGATGTGCACGAACTGCCCGAGCTGGGCGAAGTTCTGGCACATCAAGGTGAAGTGGTGCTTGTCGTCCAGCTGCCGGATGGACCTGATCCGGTCGATCCCGTCCCGGTTGCCGAGCGCACAGCCGAGGGCGAAACCTGAGTCGGTGGGGTAGGCGATCAGCCCGCCGCCGCGCACCAGGTCGACGACCTGACCGACCGCTCGCTTCTGGGGATTCTCCGGATGCACATCGAAATACCTGGCCACCCGCCGAGCCTACCGCCGTTACTTCGCCAAGCCGACCGCAGTCGCGGTGACGACAAGATTGTCCTCGTAGCCACCGTTGCCGGCGTCGTACGCGCCTGTGCAGGTGATCAGAACCAGCCGATGACCGCCGCTCTGGTCGAACGCGCCGCTCTTCGTCGCGAGCGCGTCCTTCGGCACCGACACCTTCGACGTGATCCGGTACGTCGCGCTTCGACCGGAACCACGCAGTACGACGTACTCGCCGGGCTCGGCCCTGCGGAGACGCGCGAAGAAGCCGAGGCCCTCGGTCCTGGTGTCGACGTGACCGGCCAGGACGATCGAACCGAAGGGATCACCGGCCTCAGCACCACCGTCCCACCAGCCCACGCGTTGCGCACCGGACGGCACCTGCAGCTGATCCCCCACCGTGCCAGCCGGTACGACGGGCGCCTGGGCACCGCCGGGAAGCACCACCTGCGTTGGCACGAACCGGATGCGCTGACTGGGCGCCGGCGTACCGACGCGACCCGGCGAAACCTTGCCCGGTGGCGTAATCGCCGCATCGAACGGGGTGGACGACGACACCGGCGTCGAAGTCGCGCCGTCCACCCCGGCGCCCGGCGCAGCTCCCTCCAGCTGCGCGGCGCACCCCGCCAGACCCACGCAGCAGCACAGGAGCAGTCCGGGCAGCAGCCTCCTCAGCGGCGTGACACCCGTCGGGTCGCGACCTTGCGAGCGGTGACCGCTGTGGCCAGGAGAAGCAGCAGGGCGACGCCTGCCAGCGGTGCGGACTGATCGGGACCGGCGCCGGTGTTGACGACCTTCGGCTTGGGCGATCCGGCCGCCCGGAGTTTGATCGTGCCGAAGGCGACGGTCATCGTTTTCTGGCTCGGTGCGCCGACCGCGAATACCCGGGTCAGATATCCGGCCTTCACCGGCAGATCCAACGGTCCGAGAACAACAGGCGACTTTGCACCGGCAGGAACGATCTCGACACTGTAAGTGGCGGCCGGAACGACTACGTCGAGTGATTCTCCGTTCGCGACATTTGCGAACAGGACCTGACCGTTCACCCGAATGTCGGCCGGCCCGACCGCGGCCGTGTGCGCGACCCGGACTGCGGCCTTGTCCGCCGGTACGGCGGTCAGCTTGTTGTTGTACGACGTGATCACCGGCGCACCGCCCGGTGACGCGGGCTGGTGGATCACCACGTCCAGACTGCCGCCGGACGCGACCGTCACCGCGCGCTCGATGACCACCTTTCCGCCTTGTTTTGCAGTGATCGTGCGTTGACCGGCAGCGACGGCGATCGGGCCGAGCAGCTTGGCGGCCGGCACCTTGGCGGCGACCTGCCGGCCGTCGACACTGATGTCGAGCGTTCGCCCGGGCAGGCCCTGGACGATGTAGATGTTGCCTCCGGCGGCTGCCTCGGCCGGCATCGCGAGCACTGCCGGAGCGGCGACAACCGCTACTGCGAGCAGCAGCGGAATTACCGGACCGCGAATTCTCGAATATACCGATCGAAATGTTTCGATCACGCTGCGCTTATGCATTTTTGCCCCCTGGTGTACAGCTCGGAAAACCCCCGCAATTGCCGAAAACGGCGAATTGCGGCGTATCGTAAGCGGAAACGATCCGGCCCGCCAGAGGCAGTGCGCCCAACCGGATCCGTTTCTTGGGGGCGATGCGTCATGCCACATCGCAAGCGAGTGCTGATGACGGCTGCGCTGATCCTGGCGCTCGGTGGATGTTCCGAGGCGCCGAGCCCGGTGCAACCCAGTCCAGGGGTGGGCGACACCGAGGTCATTCCGCCTCCCGATCAGACCGAATCGCCCGAGACACCGGGGCCGGGCGCGACCACGCCGGGGATCCGGCTGACCGCCGTACCGCGGACCGACGGGTCGTTCGACGTGGTCGAGGACGTGCTGCTGCGGGCGCCGGCCGACGTGGTGCAGTTGCAGGTTCCAACCTCCGGCGAGTTGTTGCCGGGAATGATGACCAGGACGGCGCCACGGGCTTCCGACTTGCAATTACTCGCGGATGATCAGGTCATGCCACTCGACGCCACGACGGTCGAGAACACGCGGGATCTGCCCCTGCCGTTCGCGGCCACCAGGCTCCGGATGACCTATCGCCTGACCGGGACGACCGTCCGCCGGACTCCGCAGCGACCTCAGCGCGCGGTCGCGGCCCTGCGGCCGTTGATCGTCACCGCCCTGGGCACCTTGCCCACCACCATCTCGGTCTCCTCGCCCCTGCTGAACGCGGTCTGTCCGCTGCTTCCCGAGACGCGCTGTGCGGTCGGCGACCCGCCGGCCTTAACGATCAAGCCGGACATTCCGGCCAGCCAGGCACTGGTGGTGATTCAGCTCGATCTGCCCTGATGCCGTTTTGTCCGTGCGGGGCGCTTACTGTGAGTTCATGGCGGACGAACGGATCGCGTTGGGGACCGCGCGAGCGCGGTGGGTGCTGGCGGCGACAGCGCTCGGGTCGGGGATGGCATTCCTCGACGGCACGGTGGTCAACGTCGCGCTGCCTTCGATGGGCGCGGAGTTCGACGCCGACATGGCGGGCCTGCAGTGGATCGTCAACGGCTACATGCTGATGCTGGCGTCGCTGATCCTGCTCAGCGGCTCGCTCGGCGACCGGCTCGGCCGGCGCCGGATGTATGTGATCGGCGTGGCCTGGTTCGCCGTGGCCTCGGTGATCTGCACGGTCGCGCCGACCCTCGAGGTGATGATCGCCGGCCGGGTGTTGCAAGGCATCGGCGGCGCGTTGCTGACACCTGGCAGTCTCGCGATTCTGCAGACGACCTTCGCACCGGGCGACCGGGGCAAGGCGGTCGGGACGTGGTCCGGGCTCACGTCGGTCGCGGCCGCGGTCGGGCCGTTCGTCGGTGGCACCTTGGTGGACAGCGGTTCCTGGCGACTGATCTTCCTGATCAACCTTCCGATCGCCGTCGTCACGATCCTGGTGACGCTGCGGCATGTGCCGGAGACGCGCGACGAGACAATGGCCGGCAAACTCGACCTCGGCGGCGCGGGCCTGGCCACGATCGGCCTCGCCGGTCTGACCTTCGGCTTGATCCAGGCTGGTGAGAGCGGCTTCGGCAACGCCCCGGTCATTGCGAGTCTGGTGATCGGATTGGTTGCCTTCGGCATCTTCGTCGAGGTCGAGCGGCGCAGCTCGCATCCGATGCTGCCACCCGGCATCTTCGCCAACCGCCGCTTCACCGGCGCGAACCTGGTGACCGTCGTCGTCTATGGCGCACTCGGGACGGCGACGTTCCTGGTGGTCGTCTACTTCCAAACAGCTCTCGGGTACGCCGCGGTGTGGGCCGGGGCGTCTTTGCTGCCGATGACCGCGTTGATGTTCACTCTCTCCGGCTATGCCGGCGGGTTGGCCGAGAAGATCGGTGCGCGAATACCCATGACGGTCGGCCCGTTGCTGATGGCCGGCGGGTTCCTGCTGATGCTGCGGATCGCACCGGGTTCGCAATACGTCACGGCCGTGCTGCCGGCGGTCGTCGTACTGGGCCTTGGGCTGGTCGCGACGGTGGCGCCGTTGACGGCGACCGTGTTGTCGTCGGTCGAGGATCATCATGCGGGGATCGCCTCCGGGGTGAACAACGCGATCGCGCGGTCGGCGCAACTGATGGCAGTGGCCGCGATCCCGATGGCGGCGGGAATCACTGGCGAGTCCTATCGGGATCCTGTTGCCTTTAGCAATAGTTTCCACCGGGCATTGCTCATCTCGGCCGTGCTCGCGGTGGCGGGAGCGGTGATCGCGTGGACCACGCTGGGCGACGGGGCAGGGCGCCGTACGGTGCAGATCCATCACCACCGGCACTGCGCGCTGGAGGCGCCGCCGTACACGGACGCCAGGCGCTGACCTCACCACCGGGGCGACATGTCGACAAAACGCCACCTTTTTTGACACGGTCGTGCGATATGGTCGGCGGACAGCGACCTGGGGAGGTACGGGTGAAGGTGTGGTGGCGCGCCGCGTTCGGCGCCGTGGCGATGGGGATTGCGCTGGGCTGCTCGATCACGGTGTCGGAGTCGGTGCACAACCGGTTCGTGCCGGCGGCGGTGTGCGCGGTGATCGCCATCCTGTTGATCCGCCCGTTCCGGCGGCGACAGGAGCTAGGGCTTCGCGACGCGGGGCGCGGACTGCTCAACGGCCTGCTGGTGACGGGCGGCAGCGCTGTCGTCGTGCTCGGCGCCGGCACCCTCGCAGGGTGGATCAACTGGGGCCGGTTCGAACCGCATCGCGTGTTGTGGTTCCTGCTGACCAACGCGCTCATTGCGCTGCTGCTCGAAGCACTGCCGGAGGAGCTCAGCCTGCGCGGTCACAGCTATAGCGCGCTGCGTTCCCGGTACCGCGGTCTGGTGGCTGCGATCGGGACCACGGCGTTGTTCCTGCTCGTGCCGGGAATCGCCTCGGCCGTGCAGCTCGTGCTCGGCACGATCTTCGAGCAGAACACTCAGGAGCTGAGCTTCGCGCCGCCCGGACAGGACGTCGTGTCGTACCTGTTCCTGTTGACGATCTTCGGCTTCACGCTGGTCGCCGCCCGCGCAGCCACCGGTTCGCTGTGGGCCAGTATCGCAACGCACCTGACCTTCCTCACCGTGAACCGGTTGACCTTCGACGGCGCCGAACGGAACGCCGGGTGGTCGGCGAGCCTGGTCAGCCAGGACGTCCTGCTCCTCGTTCCGGCGTACCTGCTGCTCGCCGCCCTGGTCTACTACGTGCAGTCCTTGATCTCCCGGCCCGCGTTGTCCTTGGCCTCGTCGTTGCCCCAGCGCGACAAGTAGTAGGCCGAGACCCACTGGTTCGCCGGGCCGATGTCGAGGTCGGTCTTCAGCCACCAGTGGTTGAAGGATGAGCCGACCCGGACCTCAGGGCCCCACTGCCGGCAGTAGACGTAGTTCGTGCCCTTCTTCAGAGTCCCGGTGCTGGCGCCTGCGCCGGGGCTCGCGTAACCGGGGGCGTCGGCGAAGGTGTCGACCCAGAACTTGTCGTCGCCGGCTCCGCAGTTCGCGCTGGTCTCGAAGTGCTCGCCGTACGACCAGGTCAGCGGGACGGCGTGGCCGTTGAACCACGCCTGCTGGACGACACCGTTCAGCTTCTGCTCGAAATGCAGGTGCGGGCCGCTGCTGTCGCCGGTACTGCCGACAACGCCGAGCTGCGTTCCCTGCGAGACTGCGTTGCCGACGGCAACATCCCGGCGATCCATGTGCAGGTACCGGGTCTGCCAGCCGCCGGGGTGGTCGACCACCACCATCTGGCCGCCGGTCGTCGAGTTCAGCGAGGCACTGACCGTGCCGGCGGCCGACGCCAGCACCGGCGTACCGCGGGTGTTGCCGCCGAGATCGACCATGTCGATCATCCACTGGCTGGCGTGCCCGCTGTGACTCGCGGTGGTCCAGCGCAGGCCGCACGGGATCGGCATCTGAAAGGCCGGCGCGGCCATCGCCGTTGTCGGGACAGCGGCCAGGCCGGCGGCGACCAGAAGTGCCAGCAACGCCAAGCGAATGAGCTTCATGAAAATCAGCGTAGGTACGCGGTCGCGGTAGCGCAGTCCTTTCGACGGTGGCCGAAGGTCAGCGCTGCGCGCGGTAGCCGCGCGGACCTCGACCGGCAGATGCTCGATCGCGTAGCGCAGCATGGTCCGCGGCATCGCCGGCGCGTGCTCGTCGAGGAAGACCCGGAGCTCCTCCTCCGACACTCGCTTGCCGGCCTCGCGCAGCATCCAGCCGGCCGCTTTGTGGATCAGGTCCTCGCGGTCGCCGAAGACCTCGGGCGCGAGGTGATAGATGTCCTCGCTCTCACCGCGCCTGATGAACCAATGCGTCGCGACCAACGCGATCCGGCGCTCCCACAGCGACTCCGAGCGGACCAGTGTCGTCAGGACGTCCCGCGGCTTGTCGAGCAGCTGACCGCCGACGATCTCCGACGCGCTGCAGTCGACCAGGTCCCAGTTGTTGATGTACGCCGTACTGCGCAGGTAGAGGTCGTAGATCTCTTGTCGTTCGTTGCCTTTGCCGGCTCGGTCGGCGAGCAGACAGAGAACGGCCAGCCGGTGCTCGTGGATCGGACTGGTCAGAGCCCGCTCGAGATCTTCGAGCGGGAGGGCCGCTTTGAGGTATGGCTTGAGCAGTCCGCGAATAGTGGAGAGCTTCACGCCGGCCATCTGGTCGCCGTACCCGTAGCCGCCGGGCTCGAGCTTGAAATAGCGCTCGAGGACCTCGGCCACCTCGGGATCGGCGGCCGCGTCGATCTCGGCGAGCAGCGTCGCGGTAGTCAGGGCTGCGACTGTCATAGCACCAAGCCGCCGGTGGCGCGCAGGTTCTGACCGGTGATCCAGCGGCTGTCCGGACCGGCCAGGAAACCGACGACGTCGGCGATATCGGCCGGCTCGCCGATCCGGGCCAAGGCGGTCATACCGATCACCGCCTGCTGAGCCTCGGGCGGATTGTTGTCGTGGAACATCTCGGTGGCGGTCGCACCCGGCGAGACCGAGTTGACGGTGATTCCGCGGGCGCCGTACTCGCGGGCGGCAACCTTCACGAACTGCTCCAGCCCGGCCTTGCTGGCGGCGTACAGGGCGACGGTCGGCCCCGGCAACGCGGTGTTGAGAGTGGAGATCGCGATGATCCGGCCGCCGTCGGGCAGCACCTGGGCCGCGCGCTGGATCGCGAAGAACGGACCACGCAGGTTCGTCGCGAACAACTCGTCGTACGCCGCCTCGGTGACGTCGGCGATCGGGATGACGGTGGCCAGCGCCGCGTTGCAGACGAAGATGTCCAAACTGCCGGTCGGCTCCGCGGCCTGCTCGAACAGCTTCGGCACCGCCGACACGTCAGCCTGGTCGGACTGCACCGCCACCGCTCGGCCGCCGGCCGCCTTGCCGTCGAGCACGCCCATGTTCGTCCTTCCGCCGAAGTTTTTCTTGTCTACCATCCACCGCGGACAGTCGGCGTCTTCGTTATCCGGCTTGACTGCTGGTAGCGCTTACAACAGGGAGGTCACGCTCAAGGGTTATCCCTCGGGCAGGCGTTGTGACTGTCCGGCGTCGGGGCATACGGTTGCCCCAGGGAGTTCACCCCGCCAGGACGGACCGGCGGTACAGGACTACCCGGGGGAGAAACCGGCGTGACAAGCCAGTCTGAGCCGCGGGACGGCGACATGATCAGGACGACGTTCGACGCGGTCACCGAGGAGCTGGAGCCGGGAGTCCTGCTCGTGCGCCTGTCCGGTGAGATCGACATCGCCACCACCGACTTCGCCTCCGAAGCCATCCGGGCCGCCGTCGCGCCACCGGCCCGGCTGGTGCTGATCGACGTCTCGGCCGTCACCTTCTGCAGCTCCGCCGGCCTCGGGAACCTGGTCGAGGCCCGCACCCTGGCCGGCCGGCACAACATCACGTTGGCCCTGATCGGCGTCGGCCGCCCGGTCGACCGGCCGCTCACTGTCACCGGTCTGGGCGGTCAGTTCCGCATCTTCGCTTCGGCCGCGGAGGCACTCGCGGCGCTCTGACTTCGGCGTCCGGCGTACCGCATTCACGGTCTCGACCGTTGAGTGCGGTAGCGTCCGGTATCCCCGAAGAAGGAATGGCATGGGTGACTTAGCCAAGATCGTGGTCGTCGTACCGACCTACAACGAGCGGGAGAACCTGCCCGTCCTGGCCGGACTGCTGGCCGACCTGAACCTGCCCGGGCTCGAGATGCTCGTCGTCGACGACAACTCCCCCGACGGCACCGGTGACGTCGCCGACGAGCTGGCGAAGGAATCGCCGGACAAGGTCGGCGTCCTGCACCGCACCGCCAAGGACGGCCTCGGCCGCGCGTACATCGCCGGGATCACCCGCGCGCTGGACGAGGGCGCCGACATCGTCATCCAGATGGATGCGGACCTTTCGCACCCCGCCTCGGTGATCCCGCAGATGGTGGAGACCCTGCGGACCACCGACGCCGGCCTCGTGATCGGCTCCCGGTACGTCGAGGGCGGCTCCGCGGCGGCCGAGTGGGGCTGGCACCGCCGGGCGCTGTCGGCCTTCGCGAACTTCTACGTGAACGCGCTCCTGCGCCTGCACGTGAAGGACGCCACCGCCGGCTTCAAGGCCTGGAAGGCCGACACGCTGCGCTGGATCGACGTCAGCACGATCGAGAGCAACGGCTACTCGTTCCAGGTCGAGATGAACTACCGCACGGTCAAGCGCGGTCTGCGGATCGCCGAGGTGCCGATCCACTTCGAGGAGCGCACCGAGGGTGTCTCCAAGATGAGCCTGAAGGTGCAGCTCGAGTCCGCGCTGATGCCCTGGAAGCTGCTCTTCAGCCGCTCCTGAGCTGGTTTTGACCGCCGTACGACGTCTCCGTCGTACGGCGGCTCTGGCCTACCCGTAACCGAGTTCGTGCAGCCGCGCGTCGTCGATTCCGAAGTGGTGCGCGATCTCGTGCACGACGGTGATGTTCACCTCGTCCACGACGTCCTCGACGGTGTCGCAGATCCGCAGCGTCGGATTGCGGTAGATCGTGATCCGGTCCGGCAGTACGCCGCCGTAGTAGTGACCGCGCTCGGTCAACGGAATGCCCTCGTAGATCCCCAGCAACTCCGGATCGCCGGCCGGCGGGTCGTCCTCGACGAAGATCGCCACGTTGTCGATCAGCGCCGCCAGCTCGCCCGGCACCTCGTCCAGTGCCTCGGCCACCAGCACCTCGAAGTCCGCCCGGGTCATCTCGATCACACTGCCAGCGTACGGACTACAACCAGCCCTGCCTGGACGCCTGCACGCCGAGCTGGAACCTGGTCTGCGCGCCGAGCGCCTCCTGCAGCCGCCCGATCCGGCGCGCGATCGTCCGCTCGCTGACTCCGAACTCCCGCGCGATCGACTCGTCGGTCAGGCCGGCGCTGAGATAGGTCAGCAGCCGCTTGGTCTCCAGGCTCGGTCCGGCCTCGACGTCGTTCAGCTCGGTGCTGTTGGTGATCGGTACGGCGATCCGCCAGAGCGCGTCGAAGATTCCCTCGAGACCTCGCAGCAGCGGCGACTCGTGGACCACTATCGCAACGAACTCCGGGCCCGGTGACGCCTGCTGGGAGCGGGCGGCGACCAGTCCCCAGCGTTGGTCGACCAGCGTCAGGTTCAGCGGTACGCGCGGAAACACCCGGGCCTGCTCACCCGCGTCGATGCATTCCTGGGCCATGTGGAGCGCGGCCTCATTCTGCAGAACATGGGCGTCGTAGATGACGTCGTACCGGACGCCGCGCTCAAGCGCTTCGAACAGGCCGCCCACGATCTGGATCCCGCGCGGGACCACGACGGTACCCATCGTCATCGCCCGCACGTGCTGCTGCGCGTCGCTCTGTACCGAGTCGATCACGATCTGCACGGCGTCGTACGTCGGAAGCAGCTCCAGGTGGTCCTGCTTGCCGGCCGCCGCTCGCCACAGGTCTGTGAGGGTGTCAGCGCTCTCCCTGATGAGAGCGGCCTGCTTCGTGTGCTGCTCGGCGAGTGCTTCCACGGCGAGCCGAGGTGGGCGGACGACCAGACGGCCGTCGTCCGAACGCTCGACGAGGCCCAGGCCGACCAGTTCGTCGACGTACTGGTCCTCCGGGCGCTCTGCAGGCTGCTGCAGCAGGTCGAGGTAGAGCTGCTGCAGCCTCCGGCGAGAGGTCTAGTGCGCGGAGCGCGTCCATGCCTCTGTGTACCACCGGCGACAGGTTCCCGCCACGCCGGTTTCCGACAGCCGAACACCTCGTGGACGGTACGTCGCGAGTCGTTTACTGAAGCCGCCCCGACATTGCCCGCACTCCAGGAGCCCCGATGAGAAACCGCCTGATCTGGCCGGTGATCGCCGTACTCGGCGTCACGTTCGGCCTCGTCGTACCGACGTCCGCGACAGCCGCCGGCCCAACGCTGTCACCGGACGTCCAGCAGATCGCCGACGCGCTGCCCGCGCTGCGGGAACGCGCCGAAGCGGTCAAGACGAGCCTCGGCCTCGAGGACAACCCGATCGAGGAAGCGGTCCTGAACGCGATCGACCCCACGCAGTACCAGTGCTCGGCCGCGACCCCGCCGGTCGTGGCCGCGATCATGCCCGACGTGACCAGCTGGACCTTCGAGCAGCGGCTGGCCGTCGTCCACGTGCTGCTGTTCGACATGGCGCTGCTGGACGCGGCGTACTTCCCTCAGGACGGTCCGTACACGTTCGGCTCGCACGGCCAGTACACCCATGTGGTGAACGGCACCTTCGCCGGCCTGCGCAAGTTCTGGGACATTCCGTCCGGCGACATCCAGCTCGTCCCCGCCCACGGCCGCGCCATGCTCGACCCCGAGGTCAACTACCGCGTCTTCACCGTCCTCTACGGCCTCGGCGCCGCCCCGTCCCGCGTCTCGGCCGACCTGGTCGCCCGTGAGCTCAACAGCCCCGCCCTCGGCTACGGCGACCTCCCCCTCTTCACCTTCAACGCCTTCGCCACCCCCGGCGGCGAACAGATCCCCGGCCTCGGCACCTCGCCCCGCCGGATCGCCTTCGGCGACGGCGTCATGGAAGGCTTCGCCAAGGTCGGCCTCGCCGACGTCGCCCCGCAAGCCATCCTCGCCCACGAGTACGGCCACCAGGTCCAGTACGCCGACTCCCTCATGCGCACCGACCTCCCCGCCCCCGAAGCCTCCCGCTGGGCCGAACTGATGGCCGACTCCTTCAGTGCGTACTTCCTCACACACGTCCGCGGCGCCAACATGCACTGGCGCCGGGTCCAGCACTTCGGCGAGATGTTCTACCAACTAGGCGACTGCGGCTTCACCGGCGCCTCCCACCACGGCACCCCCAACCAACGCATGCACGCCGCCCTCTGGGCCAACCAGGTCGCTCTTGACGCTCGAGCCCGCGGCCACATCCTTCCGGCCCTGAGCTTCTACGACCTCTTCGCCGCGAACTATCCCCACCTGATCGCGCCTGACGCAGGGGCCTGATTCGTGCGGCCGAGGCGCCGTACCGAAACCGATTTTGGCGCCTCGGCCAACGTCCTCTATGCTTACGGCTGTCCCTGGAGCTTCGGCTCCCGCGGTCCCAGTCCCCATCGTCTAGTGGCCTAGGACGCTGCCCTTTCAAGGCGGTAACGCGGGTTCGAATCCCGTTGGGGATACGGTCGAAAGACCAGTGTCAGAACCACCTCGGAGATGCTGTAAGATCATCGAGAAACCTGGCCCAGTAGCGCAGTTGGTTAGCGTGCCGCCCTGTCACGGCGGAGGTCGCGGGTTCGAGTCCCGTCTGGGTCGCCAGGAGAAGGCGGCGGTGAGAGATCACCGCCGCCGAATTTTCTCCCCGGTCAGGTAGCTCAGCTGGTAGAGCGTCCGCCTGAAAAGCGGAAGGTCGGCGGTTCGAGACCGCCCCTGACCACCTTCACCCTCTCCGGTTGCCGGTGAGGGTTTTTTCTTTCCCTGCGTGCTACGCAGCCGCTCCTTCGTCGCTACGCTCCTCACCCGCGTCAGCTACGCGCGCACCCGCCCGCCCGTGGCGGTGCGTGCTGTCGCGCGCTCCTTCCCCTGCCGCACGCCGGCGATTACCTGCAGCGTGCAGTCACATCGTGTGGACCTCCGCTTCTTCCGGCGAGGGTTCTTTGGGCGCTGATTCTCCCCGCCTGCCACCCAGCTGCCGATCCTGCAACGGTGGTGCTGCCGCGCCCTCGCACGCTTATTGCATGTCCCAACAGCGAGTGGCCGGCCACTCCATCAGCGGAACCGCCGCCAGCGCCGGGCCAGCGGCGATGACACGGCTCCCGACCAGAAGACCTGTGGATGGGCTTGGGGCGCGGGGGGCTGCTCGGAGTATTCTGACGACATGACTGCTCAGCCGATGCAGAGCTCGCCAGAGGACCCCAGCGAGATCCTTCGCCTCCTCCCGGCGAAGTGGCATGAGCAGTTCCTCAGCGAGTACCACGGCGCTCTGGATGCGGCCCACGAGGTGTGGCGCTTTCAGCAGCTGCGAGACGTGCTGCACCTCTGGCACCTCCGAGCGGTCGCCTACTCCGCCCCGGGCTTCGATCATGCGCTGCAAGCGACGCGCGAGAATCGAGCCGACGAGTTCGTGCCGGCCGAGCAAGCGATACCAGGCTGGCCCGATCGGCTGTGAGCTACCGCGTGGAGTTTCACGCATCCGCACTGGCCCAGCTTCAAGGACTGCCATCCGAGGCGTTCGACGCCTTGGTCGAACGCGTCACGAAGCTCGTCAGCGCTCCGTGGGAAACCCAAACTCTCGATCAGGATGAGCCGAGCTTTCGGCAATGCACCTTCGGTGACCTCGGGCTGCTGTCCTTCCACGTCGACGACGATCGCGAGCAGATCCGGATCTTCGACGTGACCTGGGTCGGCTGACCTGTGACTCATCTGCCGCTGGTCCTGGCGGATGCGCCCCGCGGCCGATCTTCCGGAGGCCGTAGGGTGCGGCGTCCCGCAAGCCTGGCTAACCAACGACGCATTCTGAATACTTCACAAGGCGGCCGTTCTGGCAGACGCCACTCGAAGATGCCAACGGCAACCAAGACCCTGCCTGGTGTTGCGACAGTTCGTACGCGCTCCTCGGACGTGCCGAGTTCGTTCTCAGGCAGGAGAGGTACCGCAACCAGTACCGCAACGACAGTTGGTGGCGATGGAGTTGGCAGGTCTGAGAGGCTGCGGGGGTGACGAAGTACGCGATGCCGGCCGAAGCGGCGCGGGGTTTGATTGCGGCGTTGCAGGGGCGCGGGGTGGCGGTGTGTGTCGGCGGGGGTTGGGCTGTCGATGCGCTGGTGGGGAAGCAGACCCGGGAACATTCGGATCTCGACATCTGGGTTGACGCGGTCGAGTTCGAAGGGCTTGTCGCGGCCTTTGCCGACGAAGGAGTGGATCGGCTTTACCCTTGGCCTGGGGATCGGCCGTGGAACTTCGTGGTGCATGACGGCGGCAGCCGTCGGGTGGACCTTCATTTGTACGAGTCGTTGGGCGACGGGCGACTCCACGACGGGAGCGTGGGTACGCCGGTCTTGTTTTCGCGCGAGGATCTCTCGGGTGTGGGAGCGATCGCCGGTGTCTCGGTTCGATGCGAACATCCTGCGTTCGCCTTGCGGAATCACACCGGCTACGAGCTGCGCGAGAAGGACCGCCACGATGTCGCTGTGCTCTGCGAGCGCTTCGGACTCCAGGCGCCGGAGGACTACTAGGGTGGCACTCAGCCGAGCGTTCGCCGCAATAGCTCCATGCCTCGACGCAGACTCCACCAAAAGTCTCGACGAGTTCTACCGCAATGACTCCACAGATATGGGCTGCTGCGCAACCGACGGCACTGCGAGTAGCTTTCCGCACATGACTCTGGAGATCGCCCCTGAGCGGCAGGTGAAGGATTTCGCGTGCCCGGATTGTGGTGAGCCGATCCATCGCGTAACGGGTTTCGTTCGTCGAGATGGTGGCGCTCATGCCGCGTACTTCGCATCCTGCTATCACCACGGTGGGCACGAGGCATGGATTGATGTGATCTTCAGTCCGACCTGGGCTGATGGCGTCGACGACAGAGAGACCTTCGGATGTCGTGTCGGCCCGATCGAAGGTGAGCCCGACCCTGCGGCTTCGTTGGTGACGGGCGCCTCGGTCTTCAGTGATTCAGCGGCCTTCGGTCGGAAGCTGACCAGAGAGCAAGCCCTCAGCCATCCTCAGCTGAGCGAGTTCTGGGCCGTTGTCGATCATGTCCTGACCCACGATCCGCTCGTCCGGGATCACGTCTACGGCTCGGACGCCATTCTCAGCACTGACTAGCCCGAGATTGCTGTCGGCAAGCACATCGCCGTACCGGTGGTGCCGTGAGCGGATCTGTGCTGAATCTTGGCGGTTCGTTGACGTGGCGTTGACGTGCGGTGTGGAAGCGTGACGGTGTGCTGGTTCTGCTGGTTGAAGATGATCCTGCTATTGCGGGGGCCTTGGCTGAGGGGCTGCCTCGGTATGGGTTTGAGGTTCGGCATGTAACGACGGGGGCGGAGGCGCTGGCGTCGCATCCGGCTGCGGGGGTGGTTCTGCTTGATTTGGGGCTGCCTGATGCGGACGGGATCGACATCTGCCGGCGGATCCGGGCGGTCAGTGATGTTCCGTTGATCATCATCACGGCGCGGTCCGACGAGATCGAGCGGGTTGTGGGGCTTGAGATCGGGGCGGATGACTATGTGTCGAAGCCGTTCGGGTTGCGGGAGCTGGTGGCGCGGATCCGGGCGGTTACGCGGCGTACGGCGGTGCGGGACCAGGTGGTTGCGGCAGCGCCTGTGGATGCTCAGCAGTTCGGGGTTATGACGCTGGATCGGGCGGCTCGGCGGGTGTTCGTGTCGGGGACGGAGGTTTCGTTGACGCCGCGGGAGTTCGATCTGCTTGCGTTGCTGGCGTCTCGGCCGGGGGCCGTTCATACCCGGGAGCAGTTGATCGAAGAGGTCTGGGACAGCAACTGGTTCGGGTCGACGCGGACGCTGGACGTCCATGTCGGGTCGCTGCGGAAGAAGCTTGCCGGGGCGATCGACGTACAGACGGTTCGCGGGGTCGGTTTTCGGCTCGAGCAGGATGGCGGATGAAGCTCCGGCTGGTTGCGAGCTACGTGATTTTGGTGGCTATCGCGCTGGCGCTGTTCACTGCTCCAGTCGCGGCGAGTTCGGCGTCGATCCTGCGGTCCACGCTTGAGCAGACGGCTGAGCGGGAGGCCAGGTTGTTCGCGCCGCTGGTCGTCCGGACGGATCCGGCCGCCCGGCAGGCGATCGTGGACCGGACCCGTGACTTCGAGAGCGCGACCGGTTCCCAGGTCCGGCTGATCTCTGCCGGGACGGCCGGGGTGAACGACGCCCAGGTCGCTGAGGCGTTGTCCGGTGGTGATCCGGCTGCACGCTGGAGTGACGAGTCGGTGAGCGTCGTACTGTCGGTCAAGTCGGGCGGCCGCACCGTCGCCGCCGTACAGATCGTGTCGCCGGCCGCCGGCGTCAACGCGCAGATCGCGCAGATCTGGCGGTTCCGGCTGCTCGTCGGTGCTGCGGTACTCCTCGCGGCGTCCGCGATCGCCGTACTGATTGCGAGCACAATCGCCCGGCCGCTCAAACGGCTCGATGCGGTAGCGCGCCGGATCGGCGACGGCGACTATTCGGCCCGCGCCGAGACCAAGGGCGCGCCCGAGATCGCGACGCTGGCGCGGACGCTCAACAACAGCGCTCGGCAGACGGAGGCGCTGCTGGGCTCACAACGGGCGTTCGTCGCGGACGCCTCCCATCAACTCCGTACGCCGCTCGCGGCCATGCGACTGACCCTCGACAACATCCGGGACACCAGCGACGATCCGCAGCTGAGTGAACGGATCGCAACCGTGGACGCCGAGATCCACCGGATGAGCCGAATGGTCGAGGGGCTGCTTACCCTGGCCCGCGCGGAGTCCACCGCGACCGCGGCGCAATGTGTCGACCTCGCGGAGGTGGTCGATGCGCGGAGTTCGACCTGGTCCGCGGCGATGGATGACGCCGGTGTCACTCTGCACGTCGACATCGAACGGCCCTGCAGGATCACTGCGACCCCGGGCGCGATGGAGCAGGTTCTCGACAACATCCTCAGCAACGCGCTCACCGCGGCACCGGCCGGCAGCACCGTCGTACTGCGGGCCCGCCGCAACGGCCCGACCGTCGATCTCGTCATTCGCGATCAGGGAGCCGGGATGACCGACGAGCAACGTGGTCGCGCCTTCGACCGATTCTGGCGGGCCGGTCCGCCCGGCACCGGGACCGGTCTGGGGCTTGCGATCGTCCGGCAGTTGGTCGAACACGACGCGGGGTCGGTCGAACTGCGGCCGGCCGAGGGCGGCGGACTCGACGTACGGATCAGGTTGGGTGCCTGGCAACCGCCTGCCAAACACTGACGGGATCCTGGCGTACGCCGTACCTTTTCCTGGCCGGTCGTTGCATCGCGCAACGGAAGGCTGGAGGCATCGAGAACGCCACCAGCCAAGGAGAATTTCAGTGAGGAATTCCACCGCCCGCCGCATTCAGCTTGCAACGATCACAGGGGTTGCCCTACTCGGCCTGACGGCCTGCGCCAGCACGGTCGCCCAGGGCGCGGCCAGGCCTTCGTCGCAGGAGATCGCGTCGCTGTTCGATCAATGGAACACGGCGCTGAAGGGCGATCCTCAGGGAGTCGCTGATCTGTACGCCGAGGACGGGGTACTGCTGCCGACGCTGAGTCCTGTTGTCCGTACGAATCGCGACGAGATCAAGGAGTATTTCACCGAGGACTTCCTGCCTAAGAAGCCGACCGGGACGATTACCGAGTCCCACGTTCGGATCATCGACGAGGACTCCGCTAGCCATAGCGGGAACTACACGTTCACGGTGACCGACAAGAACGGTGCGCGGACCAAGGTGCCCGCCCGCTTCACGTACGTGTACGAGAAGATCGGCGGCGAGTGGCTGATCACCGAACATCACTCGTCGATTGCCCCGGCTGGGTAGAACCGGAACCGCACGCCTCCTCGTGCGTTTGTGGTCTGCCTTGCCGAGGCCAGCACCAGGTGTCAGCGCACTCGGCTCTGCCCGCCGTAGGCCTCGCCCGTATTCTGAGCCGGCGCTAGAGCTGGCTCAGAATTCACTTGTAGCTCAACAGCACGCGGGCATCACCACTCGAACGTTGCCTTCAACAACCATCCTGGTGTGCTCAATCCCGTTCCATGTCGCTGCCGGATGACGCTTCGCATCCACCGTCGTCGTAGCCGCCCTCGTCGTACCCGTCGCTGCCCTGCGACTCCATCGATTCCGCCACCCGCGCGTCATCGGCTGCGGCGGCCGCTTCATAGCCATCCGCGCCCTCCGGCTCGGGTTCAGGTTCTGGCTCGGTCTCCGGATCGGGCTCGGGCTCGGATTCGGCCTCGGGCTCAGTCCCAGCTTCCGCATCCAGCTCGGTTTCCGGCTCGGTCTCGGTGTCCGGATCAGGCTCCGTCTCGGGCTCCGGCTCAGGCTCGGGCTCGGATTCGGTTTCCTGCTCGGTATCCGGCTCAGGCTCGGTCTCCGAGTCCGGCTCCGTTTCCGGCCCGGTCTCCAGCTCAGGCTCGCTCTCCGACTCCGCAGCCGCTTCCGGCTCGGACTCGGACTCGGGTTCAGGCTCGGGCTCGGGCTCGGGCTCGAGCTCCGGCTCAGGCTCGGGCTCCGTTGCAGGCTCGGTCCGGGGCTCTGTGTCGGGCGCGGGCTCGGGTGCCTGCGGGGCGCGAGGCTCGGGCTGGGTTTCTGGGGTGGGGTTGGTCTGCAACTCGGGAGTAGGCGCGGGGGCGTACGTGGTTTCGAGGGCGGTTAGTTGGTCTTCCAGGTGGGTCAGGGCTCGGGTGGCGGCTTCGGTGCCGGCTGTTGTTTGGGCGGAGGGTGAGATGGTGCGGTCGGCTGTGAGGGCGACCAAGGGGGCGAACTCGTCGCGGACGCCGTCGATCAGCTGGTCGCGGACGGCGGGGCGGTCGGCGGGTGGGACGCGGTTGCCTAGACGGGCGTCGATGAGCATGTCGGCGGCGGCGTTCCAGCGTTGGGCGCGGGTCGTGGCGATCAGGTCCTTGGCAACTTCGTTGCTGGATTTGCCGGTGTGCGCGCCGATGCCGCGGGTGAGTTCGCCGACGGCGGCCATGTAGGCGGGATAGGAGTTTCCGGTGCGCTGACTCAGGATCGCAGGGACGTTCTGCGCCAGGCCCACGTCGACCGTGACGTCGTCGAGATTCCGGTGCGTCCAGAACTCGGCGAGCCCCTCCTCCATCGCCCGGCCCGCGTTGTCGCGGGCTGGATGACTGCCTGGCGCCGTCGGATCACCCGCGTGCGACGCGAGGTGCACGGCCTCATGCGTCACGGTGGCCGCGGCGTCACGGATGTTGTAGGCCTTGGCGTCCGTGAACGCCTTCCCCGACTTGTACGCCGCCCGGATCGGCTCGAGCACCTTCTTCGGGCTCACGGTCATCGATCCGTCCGGGTGCGCCGTACCGAGGTATCGCGGATTGGGCTCCTCGTAGACGCGACCGTTCCACCGCGTCGACGAGCCGGTACGCCGTTCGACCGCACCGATCACCGATGCGACCCACTGGTACTCCTGTGATGACTGAGGGAGCTCGGCACCGAACGGTCCCGACACGTCAGCCCTCCTGAGCCTGCTCGCGAAGCTCCAGGATCAAGCGCGCTACGGAGGAGTTCATCCGCAGGATGGTGCCTGATTCGCGCGGCGGTGCGGCTTCGGCGAGGTTCGCGATCTTGGTGGCGACCTCCTCGGCGAACGCGATGCGCTCGTCGGTCGTCCCTTCCGCACTCATAGCGGATCCGACCAAATGCACCGCTTCTTCGTACTGCTCGCTCTGCCCGACCGCGGGCCCCCAGATCAGTTCAGGCAGCCTCGCGACTCGAGCCATCGCTCGCATGCGGGAGAAGTCGTCCGGGATCTGCGCGGCCAACGCCGTCAACCGCTCAACCTCGGCAGCGACTGTCGTCTCGTCGGCGTCGTGCAGACGGTCCGACAAGAGCAAGACCTCGGCGTTCAGAGCCTCGTAATCCATCCGCCAAGTCTAGTCAGGCGGAAGGAGCAGCCGCGGACCTCTTCCACAGCCCTGTACGTCGGCTGGCCGGGCGCGGACAAGCCCGCGTTCGCCAACCAGGGCTACAGGGGGATGAATGCTGACGAGTCGCAGGCGCAAGACCGGCCTGATTGTCGGCTGATTCTGGTGGCCGTGGCGGCGGTCTTGGCCGGCCTCAAGTTTTCCGGCGTACCGGTCGGGGTGCCGAAGAACTATTCCGCCAATGTGTATCGCAGCAACGGATCGGCGGTCAGACGTTCGAGGTTCGCGGCACGACCACCTTCGGCGGGAGCACGCCGGCGCAGGCTCCGATCGGATCGGTAGGCATCAACTGCAAGATCGTCAAGGTGGCGTAAGTCAGTAATTGTCGGCGGGGATCGCTAGCGTCATCTCATGCGATTCTCAGTGACGTTCGGAGCCGTGGGACCGGGGCGGGATCCACGCGGGCTGGCTGAGCTTGCGCGGATGGCCGAGGACTGCGGCTGGGACGGCGTCTTCCTCGAGGACTATTTGGCCTACCAGGGCGACACGTCAGAGCCGACGTACGATCCGTGGATCTGCCTGGCTGCAATGGCTTCCGCGACCTCACGGATCAAACTCGGTACGACGGTGACGCCAGTCCCCCGGCGTCGTCCGTGGAAACTCGCGGCCGAGGCGGTCGCACTGGATCACCTGTCCAACGGCCGACTCATCCTCGGCGTCGGAATCGGCGACCCCGGCGACCCGTTCCTGGCCGGCGTCGGCGAAACCACCGATCCGCGGGTGCTCGCCGAGATGCTCGACGAATCCCTCGAAGTCATCACCGCACTGTGGACCGGCCAGCCCGTTCACCATGCCGGCAAGCACTACCAACTAGCCGGCGCCCAACTCACCGCACGGCCCGTCCAGCAACCGCGCATCCCGATCTGGGTCGGCGGCAACCTCCTCGTGCCCGCAGTCCGCCGACGCATCCTTCGCTGGGACGGCTGCACGGCGTACAAGGGACCTACGACCGCGCCCCAGAAGATCACTCCGGACGACGTCAGGTCTTTGGTTGCCGAGCGCAATGAACCGCTCGATGTCAAAGTCCGCATCGGCGACGGCGACCCCACGGCGTACGCCGAAGCCGGCGCGACGTGGTGCGGTCGCTGGATAGCGCCGGGCCCCCGTGGCGATGCCGAAGCGGTTCTCCGCCAGGGCCCGCCACAGCTCAACGAAACCGTACGGAGGCCGTCATGATGACCAAGGACCAGTACCTCGCCCGCGCCGAGGCTCAAGACGACTGGGCCCCCGGCTGGCTCGCGATCGACGCGGCATTCGAGGGCCTTTATCCGGGGGTCACGCCACGGCATCTCGCCTCAGCCATGCCCGCACGCGCGATTTTCGGCGGCGAGGAGTACCTCGACGGCTGCAGTCTCTATCCCAGCCCGAACGGTTATCAGCACCTCCTGACGTACGGAATGTCCAACCTGTACGTCGATGCCGAGGCGTTCGGCGGGGACTTCAGCGGTTGGGGCTACGAGATGACCATGAAGGTCAGAGCCAGCGACCCCGACGAATGCAACTGGGCTCTCAACTCTCTGCGCAACCTCGCGCGGTACACCTACACGTCCAAACGGTGGTTCGAGCCGTTCCAGTTCATCAGCGGCCGTGGGCAGCCGCTACGGATCGACAGCGACACACTCTTGACGAGCTACGTGGTGGCGCTCGACACCGAAGTCGGTGGTATCGATACGGTCCACGGTCGAGTCGAGTTCGTCCAATTGGTTGGCATTACTCAAGCCGAGCTGGACTGGATCGCCGGCGACGGCGATGGTGCCTCCGAGCGAGCCAAGGACCTGCTGCAACGCATCGCCGATGATGGAAACCCCCTTCTCGTCACCGATCTCTCTCGCGCTCGCAGCTACGTCTGAGCGTCAGGGGCGGAGCGGGCCGAAGAGGAGGCGACTGAGGAGAGCCATCAGGATCAGTGCGATCAGGCCGGTCAGTGCGACGATCGAGATGATGCAGGCGACGTTGCGGGCCAGCGCTAGCTTGGGTGTGCTGTGGGTGAAGTTGTCGGTCAGTACGGCGAGGGTGGCGAGCATCAGGAAGCCGATCAGGGCAACGATCAGCAGCAGGACGTGATGCCCGCCGAGGGTGCCGGTTGCGGTGAACTTCGACGTGTTGTCCAGCCATGCGCCGACCGTGTACATCCAGATCGCTGTAGCCAGATCACTGACCATCAGGAACCAGTAGATGGTGGTCGGGCGGGACGCAACCTGCTTCAGGGCAACGGATTTCGGCGGATCGGTGGGGCGCACCAGTACGGGTTTCCGGGTTGTGCTCAAGGTGCTCAGTCTGCGGACGGCCATCGTGCTACTCCTTCGCCCGGAGCGATGTCCGCCTCTGATCGCGGACATCCTTCTGACGACAGTGAGCCTCAACCCCCAGCTCGGTGGCCAATCCCGATGTCGTGACGACATCAACCGGCCTGATGCACCGCCGCAAGCTCCGCGACCAACGGCTCCCCGGCACCACGTGTGCTGGTGAACCAGGGGTGATCGGGCCGGCCCTCGACGTACTGTGCGATCTCGCTGCGCGTCGGCCCACCAAGGAAGACGGGCTCATCAGCAGGTGATTCACTCAGTACGTCGGCCAGTCGCGCCAGGCGGCGGTTCCGCGCCTTGGGCTGCCTGGACAGGCGAATCTCGACCATCGCGCGCCGCCACTCGCTCAGTACGAACTGCGCCCGGCGCCGCCGTACCAGCTCGTCGTCGCTGTCGGTGGAGGCCGGCGGCATCTCATGGTCGGGGTCGAAGACATCAGCGCGGACATCGTCGATCGACGCACCGCGCAACGGAAGGTCTTGAGTGAAGACCGGAGTCTCGCCCGACCTCAACCTGAGCCGGACCGCCTCGTGTGCCTTGCCCGAGCGCTTGTCGATGAGTCGCACCATCAGCTGATCGGCGATGGCCGCGGGCACCCGCGGATTGAAGGCAGACACGAACACGCGCACCGTCGAGCTACCCGGAGACTCGACCATCCGGACCTCGCGGGCCTGCAAACTCATATCTACGATACGAGCGCGCAGCTGCCGAGGATCGACCGAACTCCCCCGCGTCGCACTATCCGGCCGATCCGCCGCGAAGTGCTCAGTGCGCAAGGGCATCCCACCGACAGGTACGACGAGCTTCAGCCGACTCCACGCTTCAGCGACGGCGTCGAAACACTCGTCGGGACCGTCAACCACCTGGCTCGCCAGGCTCGCGTATCCACTCGTCACGCGTGACAGACCGGAGTACAAAGCACGAGGCAGCGACGACGCCGAGTTCGCCAGTCCGGTCAGATAGCTGCTCAGATCGCCCGCCGACCGCCGGGCCAGCATCAACGCTTGCCCGTTGCGGTGCTCTCGCGCCGACGTCGATCTCAGGGTCCGCGCAGCCCGTGCTCGGACGACCGCACGCTCGGCGTCCAGCAACGCCTGATCCAGCGGAACCTGCAGCCAACGATCCAACGCGTCGATCACCGCCAGCCTCCGCCAGGGCCCCGATCGGGCAGTCTCGACAGGCACATCGGCGTACAGGTTGTCGCGGCCTGACGAGACCAGCTCGGCTCGGAGCTGCTCCAACTGCAGGACAGATTCATGTCCTACAACGGCTTCCAGGAGGTTCTTCTCGGCATCGTCCCGATCGAGAACCGTGACAGCACGCCATCGATGGGGGTCGGCCAGATCGATCTCGACACTGACGCCGGCGCCGAGCTGCGTCGTACCGGTCAGGTCTGCCGGCTGATTGTCGGCAAGGCGAACCTCGGGCACACGGTCCCGGTTCCCTGGCACGGTCAGGACGGCGATCATCGAAGTTCCTCCTCCGCGCACTGCCGGGAATCGTTGTGGGGGACAACGACCGCGATGGGCCGACGATGCGATGGAATACGGATCTTCAAGAGTAGATCCGCAGCGATGACGAGTAAAGGCCGCGTAAAGATCAAGCGGCTTGGGCGAATTGCCATGCATTGAGAGAACTCTGTCGGCAAGGGCAGTCGGCAGGTTTGCCAGCACCGATCCACGGCGGTTCCGTACGGCGAGCCAGCTCGAGGATCGCAAGTCTCTGCAATCCGTTGTACTGCCCGCCCTTGCTCCAGACCATCAGCGACATCTCCCCCGCGGCCGGGTGACGCAACCGGCGCAGATCGGTCGCACTGCGCAGAAACTCGGCGCGAAGCCCGTCGCGCAACGCATCGATCCGTTCCTCGATGGCCGCGGCCTCGGCGTCGACCGGCGACGCCCGCGTCCAGGTCGCCGGGTCGTGGCGCACCCAGCAGAGATACTCCACGAACGTGAGCACGAGGATGTGAGTCGCCGGCGTCAGCTTGTCCGATCGGTCATCGATCCGCCGAAACAGATCGCTCAACTCCTGCTGCTCCCGCCAGATCAGCCGAACAGATCTGAAGACCACTTCAGCGTCGCCGCCGCTGGGCGGCTTCGGCGGAAGTACGAGTCGCTCGACTTCACCGGACCACGACGGTACGTCGTCGATCAGGCCGGCGTCGTTCACCGCCAAAGTTGGAAGCCCCGGGTACTTCCGCCGCAACTGAATCGCCGCACCGCCCATCGTCCGCCAAGCCGAGCTGTACTCGCCGATCGCCCGATAGGACATCGCCCTGGCCACCTTGATCAGCACCGTCGCCAGATAGGCATCGGCCAATTCGGTTTCCTTCAGAATGCGCGAGGCCCTCCGCCAGTTCCCCAGCTCGAGTGCCTCGATCACGCCGATCATGGCAGTGAAAGATCGTCACGCCCCACAGGTCCTGTGGCGGCGCGATGCCGGATCACGAAGCTTCCTCGCCTCAAGTCGGCGAGGACGGGCCGAACACCCCCTGCGAAGGGCGATGGCGTCACGGTGAGCATCAGCGCTGCGGACGAAAGTCTGCTCATGGGGCACCTGCTTCGATCGAGCCGGCTGGGGTCGTGGGTTGCTCCTGTCTCTGGCTTGAGTGTCTACAAGTGTTCTACCCGCGTATTCAGGTACATACACAGTGAATTCAGTAGATTCTTCCACTGGAGCGTGCCAGACACTCGTAGATGTCACGGGATGGTCACGATGGCGGTTGGCGACCGTAGCGGATCAGTTGCACCGGCAGTTCTCGGTGTGGACGCCGTCCGGAATTCGATCTGGACTTCACCTGTACTTCGGTGTAATCCGGTGGATAAGGTGTCCGGACCTGTCGACGCTGATCCTCCAGGAGTGATCTTGAGCCCCTCGCCAGAGGCGGTACTCGCCGATCGGCTGCGCGCTCTTCGACGATCGCAGCGGCTGACTCAGGCGCAACTAGCGCGTGTGCTGGGCGGCTCCAAGGGCATTTCGATTTCAGCGATCAGTTCGTACGAGAACTCGTCCGATCCGAAGTTGCCGCCCGCCAGCCGGCTGCGTTCGTACGCGCTCTTCTGCGCGCAGGACCACTCCGGCGAGCCCGCTCCCCAACTCGCCCGCCCAGAGGATCTGACCAGCTCCGAGCGGGAGACGTTCGAAGCGCTCCATCGCGAACTGATCGAGCTCCGCGACGCAGCTCGAAGCAAGGGCAGTACGTCGGCCGCCGCCAGCATCTGGACCTTCGATACAGGCCCGGTGACGATCATCTGCCCGGAGGCGCCGGCCGCTTATCGCTCGCCGTTGGCGAACGAAGCGAATCCCAACTACACCCGCATGTACCGCTACGCGGATGTTGACGCTCTGATCGAGCTGTGGGGGCACCTGCGTGCGCAGAATCCCGGCCTGGAGGAGTTCGCGCACAAGTTGCCCGAAGAAGCCGGGCCGGCCGAACTGACCGGTCACTTGATTGTGCTCGGTGGAATCGTCTGGAACGACGTCGCTCACCAACTGCAGCCGTTGCTGCGTGATCTGCCGATCCAGCAAGTCGAGGTACCTGATCTGCTCAACGGAGAGGTCTTCAAGCTGCCGGACGAAACAGAGATCCGGCCACAGTGGAGCGACTATGAACGGGTCTCGGCTAACGCTCCGACCAAGGATCAGATCACCGCAGAGCAAGTCGACGATGTATGGCGCGACGGCAGACGGCGCAGTTTGGTCGAGGACGTCGCGTTCTTGGCGCGAGTGCCGAACCCCCTCAACCACACGCGCACCCTCACCATCTGCAGCGGTGTCTACAGCCGCGGAGTCCTTGGCGCCGTCCGTGCACTCACAGATATCGCCGTTCGTGACCGAAATGAGGCATATCTCGCCGGTCGTTTCCCAGGAGGATCGTTCGCGCTCCTCACACGAGTCCCCCTGGTCAACGGTGCGGCGATGTCGCCCGATCTCGAGATTCCGTACAACCGCCTGTACGAATGGTCGCCGGACGACGAGGCGGCTGAGTGAGCCGCTCTGTCAGGCATGGACAGTCGCACGCATCCCTGCTTCGCGATGTCTCTTCCTCTTACGTATCTCCCAGCAGAAGCCGACTGGACGCGATCGTCGTCCCGGCAGCCCGGCCCGCCTCGGCGCTGCAGAACATCATCGACCTGTCTGCGGATGTGTCCGTCCCCTTGGTCATTCTGTGCAGCCGGCAGGCGAGTGTCGACCAGGTGGCCGAGCGCGTGGAGAAGACCCTAGGAGCCCACGCCTTGGTCGTCGAGGTGCCCCTGGGTTATGAACTGCCGCAGGACGAACAGCACACCTCGGCGCGCTTTTTCCGGGAGGCGCTCGCCGATCGCTCCAGCGACCTCAGCACCAAACGCAACATCGGCCTACTTCTCGGTCGGCTCCGAGGCTGGCGCAAGATTCTTTTCGTCGACGACGACATCAGCCATCTGCGCCCCGTGGACATCGGTCGCCTGACCAGCATGCTCGACCGCCATCCAGTCGCATCCATGAGCACTCGCCGGTTCCCCGACAACTCAGTGGTCTGCCATGCTCGGCGGCTTGCAGGGTTCGAGCAGGACGTTTTCGTCAGCGGCGCCGTCCTCGGCGTGCAGCTCCAGCATTCGTCGTTGTCCTTCTTTCCCGACATCTACAACGAGGACTGGTTCTTCTTCGCCCGCCGTGCTGCCGGTCGCTGCCTGCCCAAGGTCGGCGAGGTGCGTCAGTTGGCCTACGATCCGTACGCCGACCAGCAGCGAGCGGCTCGTGAGGAGTTCGGTGATCTGCTCGCCGAAGGCCTGTACGCACTCTTCGATACCGATCCCGGACTCGACTTCGACGAACAGATGGCGATCGCCGCAAAGGCGAGCTACTGGCGCGAGTTCAAGGAGGTCCGTCTGGAGACGATCCAGGCGACACTGGACGGATTATGGCAGGCGCAGTTCAGGGACGAGATCATTCTTGATCCCAGGGTGGTCAACGCAGAGGATGCCTTGCACATTGCCGAGAAGCAGACGACCAGCATCTCGGCCGAGTTGTGTGTCGACTATCTCGACGGCTGGCTTCAGGACGAGCGGAGCTGGCAGAAGCACCTACAGGATCTCGATCATGGAATCGACGAGCGTTATGCCTTGGCAGAGCTCGAACTGACTACTTGGACCTCCTGTGGCTACGGCGCCAAGGTTTTATCGGCCAGGCCTCAAACTCAACCGCAGCCAGCCGTGGCGATCGCCGCCGGGCGTTATGAAGAAGCCGTTTGAATGAATAGTTCCCCTTGAGGCAGCTCGAAGTGGGCGGCTAGACTCCCTTCTCCCCGCGCGCTCGGACGGAGGGGTCCCGGTTGCTTGAGCTGCAAGGGTTCGATCGGCAGTTCTCTGTCCTCCGCCTCGACGCGGACGACTGGCCAATCGCTCGAGAGATGCGGCTGCGCGCGCTGGCAGATTCCCCGGGAGCGTTTTTCGGCGACCTGTCCTCTGAGCGCGGGTACGACGAAAAGTATTGGCGTAGCGAACTCCAGCGCAATGCCTGGATCCTGGCCAGTCTGGACCACACTCCGGTCGGTGTCGCGAAGCTCAACCTCGTTCCGGAGCAGAACGACGGCACGCATCTGGAAGCGTTGTGGGTCGCCCCGGAGGTCCGCCACCTAGGAGCCGGCGAGGTCCTGGTGTCGGCGCTTGAGTCGACGGCGAAGAGCTTGGGCGTGCGCATCCTCCGCCTGTGGGTGTTCGCTGACAACCGGTCCGCCCAAACCTTCTACCGGCACCTTGGGTACACCAGTTCGGCCCGCAGACAGAAGATCGAGGTCAATGATCGGGTCCGGGTCGAAGAAGAGTTCGAGAAACACCTTGAGTGACATGCCGCCTCGGGAGGCCCACGTTGAGCGCATTGGTAGAAATTGCCGAGAATTTGGCTGCAGCGGCAATCGGAGGACTGGCGACGACGGGCTGGCGGACAGCCCGCCACCGGAGGGGAACCAAGGACGTCCGCGCGATGTGGGGCCCGTTCCTTGACAGCGATTCCTGCATTGTCGAGGGCAGCCTGAGCGCGGCGACGCTTGCCAAGGCACTTCCCGAATGGGTGCCGGCCGAGCTCGAGCAATCCGCGACCGACCTGCTCCCGCACATCGTGAACTACTTGGACGAGCAGGAGCCGGCCGGGCTGATGGGGCGGGGCGATCACGAGGCGATCGTCAGAGTTCAGGCTGGGCTGGCCAGAGCAGGTCTTCCCCATCTGCTGCCGGTTCGAGCCGACCATGACCTGGGTGAGCGCAAGAAGGACAACCTGATCGCGGTCGGCGGACCTGATGTCAACACGGTGACGAAAGAACTGCTCGAACTCCTGGAGTCCGGAGTGACCATCGGGATGGACGACCGCAATCGCAATGTGGTTGAGGACTTGCTGCACGACCAGCGGTACACGACCAGTTCGAACGCCGGGGACACCCGGGACTACGGCATCCTGATCAAGGCGCCGAGTCCGTACAACGAGGGCAAGGATGTTGTCATCCTGGCCGGTGCTCACGGATTCGGCTGCATGGCGGCGGGCCATTTGGCCGTCAACTACGTCGCCTACATGGCGGACCTCAGCAGGAGGTACCCGCGCGGGTTCGAGTGCATCGTCTCTTACCGCCAGTCGGGCGATTCTCTGACCGAGAAGAACCTGGTGGTCCTGGGGCGGCCACTCCGCGGGGCCCCATGAAGCCATAGGACCCTCCTATGGCGGGTGCTGCATTTTCGTCTTTGGGTGCTTTCTCTTTCGGGATTAGCTTGAAAGGGAGAGCAACGGAGACGAGAGGTTGGAAATGCAGGAGCTTGCGGGAAAGAAGGCATTGGTTACCGGTGGGACTCGGGGGATCGGGGCTGCTGTGGTTCGGCAGTTGGTGGATGCCGGGGCGGAGGTGGTGACTACTGCCAGGTCGAGCGGGAGTGAGGCGCCGGCGGGGGTAACTGTCGTGGAGGCTGATGCGCGGGATGGGACTGGGGTTGTTGCGGGGGTGGTGGCGGAGCGGTTCGGTGGGGTGGACATTGTGGTTCACAACGTGGGTGGGGCGCGGCCGTTTGTGGACAGTTCGGCTATTCCGGATGAGGAGTGGCAGGGCGCGTTGGATTTGAATTATCTCGCGGCGGTTCGGCTGGATTCGTTGTTGGTGCCGGGGATGCGGGAGCGTGGGGCCGGGGCGATTGTGCATGTTTCGTCGGCGGCGGTGTTTACGCCGGTGGGGCCGTTTTTGCACTATGTGGCCGCGAAGGCGGCGTTGGAGAGTTACAGCCGCGGGTTGGCGTTGGAGTTGGCGCCGCACGGGGTGCGGGTGAACACGGTGACGCCGGGGCGGGTTGCGACGCCGGGTGGTGAGGCGACTCGGGAGTTGTGGGCGCAGTTGGATGGCGCGTCGGGGGCTGTCAGTACGCCGCCGTTGGGGCGGGACGGCGAGCCGGACGACATTGCCAACGCGGTGATGTTTCTGGTGTCCGAGCGGTCGGGGTGGACGACGGGCAGCAATCTCGTCGTCGACGGCGGCGAATACCCGAGGCGTTGAAGGAGATGAGCGTGGAACTGCAAGGTCAGACTGCGTTGGTGACCGGCGGTACGTCGGGGATCGGGCGGGCGACGGCTCGATTGCTGGCGCGCGCGGGTGCTGAGGTCGTCATCAGTGGGCGTGATGTACGACGTGGCGAGGATGCGGCGCGCGAACTGCAAGCCGATGGCGCGGTTCGCTTTGTCCGCGCGGATCTGGCCGACTTGGACTCGGTCGCCGAACTGGCGCGCGAGAGCGGATCGGTCGACATTCTCGTCAACAATGCGGGCGCTTTTCCGACGGCCCTCGCTGTCGAGCAGAGCGTCGCGGACTACGAGCGGATCTTCGACACCAACGTGCGGGGTGCTTACTTTCTGGTGGCGGCGCTGGCGCCAGGCATGTTGGCGAAGGGTGCGGGCAGCATCGTCAACGTGACCACATTGGCTGCCCACAAGGCGTTTGCGACCACTTCGGCGTACAGCGCTTCGAAGGCTGCGCTCGCTTCGTTGACACGGACTTGGGCCGCTGAGTTCGCGGAGGGCGGCGTACGGGTCAATAGTGTCGCGCCGGGTCCGACTCGGACCGAAGGGGTGTTGGCCGAGTGGGGTCCGGAGGGCAATGAGGGGATGGCCAAGGCGTTAGGGCTGGCGCGGACCGCGCAGGCATCGGAGATTGCCGAGGCGATCTACTTCCTAGCTTCGCCGCGCGCCAGCTATGTCAACGGGACCACGCTTCATGTCGATGCCGGCGGTCGCGCCTTCTGACGGCCAGTCCTCTTGGCGCAGGAATTCGAGCAGGGCCGTCTCGGCGGGACCGGCGTCTTGGCGCAGTACGGCGATGACGGGCTGAGTCACGATCGGCGAAACCGGACGGACGAGGTGCTCGTATCCGTCGGGCACTGCCGAGGCGGGGACAAGCGTGACGCCCAGCCCATGGGCGGCCCAGCGCACGGCCGTCGAAGTTTGCGAGACCCGGGCGGCTGTGGTTGGGGCGAGATCGTGCTCGCGCAGGACATTCAGCAGTACGCCGTCCAGCGCGCTGTCGCGGTCGAACCTCAGCCAGGTTTCGCCCTTCAGGTCGCGGAGTTCGACCCGGTCCTCATCGAGCAGCTCGTGCTCGGAACCCAGCACCACAACGAATTCCTCATCGCCGAGGTGGTGTGCGTTGGCCGGGCTGCGGTGGCAGGCGGCCATCAGCGCGAGGTCCAGTACGCCGCGACTGCACAGCCGCTCCAGCTCGGCCGAGCTCTGCTCCTCGAAGACGGTCACCTCGAGTCGCGGGTAGCGGCGACGCAGGGCGCTGAGGGCGCCTGGCAATTGCCGCGTCCCGAAGCCCAGTTGTACGGCGACGACGAGTTCACCGACCAACTCTTCGGCACCGGCCTTCGCGGTCGCCCTTGCCCGGCGCGATGCGTTCACCGCGACCTGCGCCTCGCGCAAGAACGCGCGCCCGACGACGGTCGGTACCAGGCCGGTCGGCGTACGGGCGAACAGCTGTACGCCGAGCTCCCGCTCCAGACCGCGGATCTGCTGCGACACCGACGGCTGCGCGACGTGCAGCGCCTCGGCCGCCGCCGTCACCGAGCCATGCTCGGCGATGGCCAAGGCGTACTCGTACTGACGAAGACTCATCGGTGACACCTTCCCCGTGACGTAACGGTGTAATCACCAGTGTTACACCAGAGGACCAGCGCCCTAACGACAGGACGTATACGCCTGCGACCACGCGCGCCAGGCGGTCGCAGGCGGGCGAAGCGGTCTACGTAGTGGGATACGTCCTGTCGCTAAAGCGGCAGGACGGATCTAGCGGATGCGTTGCCCGCGGAGTACGACGGCGGTGGGGGTGGCGAGGACTTCGGGGTGCTCGCGGGGGTCGGCGTCGTAGGTGACCAGGTCTTCGGTGCCGGTCAGGCCTAAGAAGTCGATGGCGGAGGTGGTGGCGGCTTCCAGGGCTTGGGTGACGGTTAGGCCGTGGTGGGCCAGTTGGTGGACTTCGCCGGCGACGGTGCCGATCATGTCGGAGCCCGTGAGGACGTGTACGCCGTACTGGCGGGCCAGCGGGAGCATTTCGGTCATGCGTTCGGTGCGGAGGCGGCGGCGTTCCTGGCGTTCTGGGGTTTCGTCGGGGGTCGGCGGGCCGTAGGCGGACAGGGTCGGCGTCCAGCCGCCGCCGCGGGCGCCCAGTACGGCGAGGTCTTCGGCGGTGATGACTTCGCCGTGTTCGACCGAGTCGACGCCGACTCGGATGAGTTCGCTGACCAGGGCGGTTTGGACGTGGGCGGCGACGCGGGCACCGCGGGCGTGTGCTGCTGCGATCAGCTGCTCGACGGCATCGATCTCGTAGTTCGGGGTCATCGCGCTACCGCGGATGGGGCCGTTCTCGTCGACGGACGGGAAGTCGGCGACCAGCTTGATCCAGGTCGCACCCTCGTCGAGCTCGGCCTCGACCGCGGCGACGAGCTGCTCGGCCTCCACCGGCTCGTAGATGCCCGGGAAGTACCCGCCGTCCGGCGCGACGAATCGCCCAGCGGCCAGGACGAGCGGACGTCCGTCCGCGGGATTGACTGCCAGCTTGAGCGTGATCGAGCGGTCCCCGCCAACATCCCGTACTGCGCGCACCCCCGCCTGACCGAGCTCGAGGAGCATCGCGTCCGCCGTCGCTTCGTCAAGCCGTACTGGCCCGGCGGCGCTGACCCCGATCGTCAGGTGACAATGCGAATCCACCAAGCCCGGCAGCACGAACCGCCCAGGCAACACCTCGGGCGCACCACTGCCTGCCTCGACATGCACTTGCTCCCCGGTCGGCAAGCCGATTCCGTCGAACACCCAGCGCGTCATACCGGCATCTTCCTCCGCGACCGGGCCACGCGGGTCAGATGACGGACGGTCGATCCGGTTGCCAGTAGCGCAGCTCTGCCTGGTCGAAACGGGACTCCAGGGCTTCCAGGCCTGATGCGACCTTGAAGGCGCGTTCTGACTCGGTGATGGGGAGCAGCCAGAGGAAGTCGACGTGGCGGTCGCCAACGTGGCAGGTCTGGAGGTCTGGGCCGAAGGGGTACGGCAGGCTGATTAGAAGGTGGTCGCAGGTCGATCCAGGCAGCCATGGCTCGCCGATCGGGAGCGTGTGGCCCAGGCCGAGCGTGCGGCTGCTTTGGTAGTAGACGGTCATCGCCAGGAGCTCTACTGCGCGCGCCGCTGCGGATTCGGTGCAGAGCACGAACTCGAGGCCCGACGTCGCTGCCCAGCCGCCGATGGACAGATACGTCCACAGGTCGCCTCGCGCCGCGGGCGCTACGCGGAGTACCCGGAAATCTGGACTCTGCTCGCTGATCGGCCCGGCCGCCCACGTGAATGCATCCACGGTCCGGCCGCGAAAGAAGCGCCGTACATGGTGCTCGAGCGCCTCGGAAACGTCAGACACGCACAGACATCCATTCGTCCAGTACGGCGAAGTCGGCGTCGGTGAGGCCGCGGGTCGGGTCGACGGTGTGGAGGAGCGCCGGGGCCGGGTGGTGAGCGCGGACCCAGGTGCGGTCGGTGTCGGTGATCTCGTCGTCGAGCCAGATGAAAGGGCGGGCGGCGGCTCGCTCGACGAGGGTGGTGGTCTTCCAGTGCAGGTCGGTGTACTCGTCTTCCGATGAGCTCGGCCAGCTCACCACGGGGAGCGTGGGAAGGCCGAGCCGTGGCGAGACGCAGTCGTTCGCGTCATGCATCCAGGTCGTCGCCCAGTGCAGGTCGCAGCCGAGACTCGCGAGCCGGGGGCCGTGCGCTGGGTTGACGCGGTCGAGCAGCGGATTCATGTCGTCGTACGGCGGGTAGGTCGGATACGGCCGCGAGGCCCCGAAGGGGATGAGTGGGCCGTCGACGTCGAGAAAGAGCAGTGGAGCGGGCACCGTCGGACGATAGCGGCTATTGCAGGGCGGTGATGATGCCGTCCGCCAGGCCGCCCTGCCAGCAGGCGAGGTCGTGACCGCCGCGGTACTCCCGGAAGGACACAGTGTGGCCACCGGCCTGCAGGACCTGGTGGAGCCGATGGTTCTCGGACCGAAGATCGTCGCCTTCCTGGCTGCCGACTTCCAGGAAGAAGTGAGGCCTTGTCGGACTGGGGTTTTCGTAGGCTGCGACCACTGCTGCCCCGGACAGGCCGCCGTCGTCGTCGCCCGGCCACCAGAGTGCGGCGGACTGGCCGATCACCCACCCGATCTGGTCCGGTGCGACAGCTGCGACGTGGGCGGCGGCCAGGCCGCCGAGGCTTTGGCCAGCCAGGACGGTGCGCTCGGGATCGTCGGTGACGTGATGATTGGCGCGGAGGTAGGGCAAGAGCTCGCGCAGGACGAAGTCGGCGAACTGGTCCGGGTGGGTGAGGCTGCGTACCCGCGTCGGACCGCGTTGTTCGGAGCCGTTGATGGACTCGATCAGAACGCCGACGAACCGGGGTACGGCGCGGTCGGCGACCAGGTTGGCGAAGGTGGCCTCGACACCGACCTGCACCCAGCTACCGCCGTCGAAGGTAATCACCACCGGCAACTGCTCCAGCGACGTGGCCGGTTTCCACACGTGGATCACAGAGTCGCCCAGCTCGATCCGGACGAACTCTCCCGTCGGTACCTCGGGGCGACGAGCGAGCCATGGTTGTGGCAATGCGGCCGGCAGTTCGAGAACCGATGCCGGACCGGGGTTGCCCCACAGGGTTCCGGAAGCGATGCCGGCCGAGGCCTCCGGATCCGGCACACCGGCTGCCAGGATCTGCAGCCACCGATCCTGGTCAGGCTGGTGTCCGCGCACTGGCAGGTCGCGAACCGGACAGACCTGGTACGCCGTCCGCAGGTCGGCCGGCAGTTCCGCGGTCCAGGTCCATTCGCCGTCAGGTCCGGGATTCATGAGGTACGGCGTCAGATCGCCTGCCTCATAAGCGTCATCGGTCAGCGCTACGAGTCTGACGAGAACGTCGAGCGCGGGGCGCGAATGGTCGGTTTCGGTCCATCGCAGGGTGACGGCATGAGAGCTCTGAGACATACCTCGTCGTACCATGAGACTGTTTGTTTCATCCATGATCCGACGAGGGTGCCGATGGATAGCAGGCTTCTGGCCGTGGCCTCCGAACTGCTCGACGAGGAAGGCTGGACCGCGCTCAGCCTGGATCGGATCGCTGAGCGGGCCGGTGTCTCGCGGGCGACGGTGTGGCGAGCGGGGCTCACCCGCGCCAATGTCGAACGTGAGATGCGGCTGCGACTGGCGGCCGACTATCGCGAGCTGATGTGGCGCCCGCTGACCATGCCGGGTTCCGGCTTCGACCGCCTCCAGGCGGCTCTTCGGGCACTCTGCGAAGTAGCAGAGCGGAACCTGCCGTTGCTCGCGCACACCGACCAGGCGTTCCACGGATCAGATCTGGACGCGGTCGGTGTCGAACTCGACTACTTCGGCCCGTGGCTGCGAATCCTCGAGCAGGCCGCCGCCGACGGGAGCCTGCCACCGGTCGACGACGAAACGCGCTTCGTCGTTGCACTGACCGATGCTTTGATCCTCGGCTACGTGCATCTGCGGGCGCACCACGCCGCCTATGACTGGACCCCTGACCGCACGGCCGAGCATCTGATCAACCTGATGACGTACGGCTTCGTGCCTCGCTGAGCCGGGGTAGGTTGCCGGGATGAGTTTCCGGTTGGCGGCGTACGGCGTTTGTGTCGAGGACGGGCGGGTTTTGCTGGCGCGGTACGTGCCGCCGAGTGGCGAGGGGACGTGGTGGACGCTCCCCGGCGGGAAGGTCGAGCACGCGGAGGACCCGTACGACGCGGTGATCAGAGAGCTCGGCGAAGAGACCGGATTGACTGGTGTGGTCGAGTCGTTGTTGGGCGTGGACTCGCGAGTGATCCCGGCGCATGAGGCTGTGCGTGGAGTCGTGCATCAGAACGTGGGTGTCTTCTATGCGGTCCGTGTTATTGGCGGAGTGATTCGGCCGGAGGCGAACGGCGAGACCGCGGAGTCCGTGTGGACACCGATCGAGGAGATCGCTGCGCTGCACCGGTCAGTGGTGGTTGATGTGGGCGTGGGGCTAGCGACCGAGCGGCCGGCTAGCGGGCATCTGCCGACGGTGCCTGTTGGTGGCTTGATCCGACACTGAGCCGATTCCTCAACGCAGCAAGGTGGTTTGAGGTCAAGCCAGCTGCGACGAGGTAGTCGGCGATGTCCAGCTGGGCCAGGATGGCGAGCATGGTGTCCGCCGAAGCCGGCGTGTGAGGTGGGGCGATCGCGTAGTCGGCGGCAATCGTTTCAGCGGGTACGCCGATGGCCGCGAGCGTGAGCGCCACGACCAGGCCGGTGCGGTCGCGACCGGCGTGACAAGCAACCACGACCGGACCTGGTGGAGCTTCGGCGATCGCGATGAGCGCTCTGCCGAAGCGGTGCGGGTAGTTGTCGATCAGGGCGCGGTACTGGACGAGCAGGTCGTCCGAGCCGATGGACGGGTCGCCTGGCTCGTTCAGCGGAACGTTGAGCCAGCGCGGGTCGGTGGCGAAGGGCGAGGGGAATCGCTCGCATTCCCAGGCGTCACGGACGTCGACGATGCGGGAGACGCCGGCCGCGGCGAAGGCGGCCAGACCGTCAGGACCCAGTTGGTCGAGGTTGTCGCTACGGATGAGGCCGCCCAGGTCGCGGACGTTGCGGCAGCTGGGCCAGTCGAGAGACATGGGCTAGATCATCGACCAGGACGCCCCGGTGCGCGAGGCACCGGGGCGTTGCTGTGGGTCAGGCGGCGGCTGCGGCTTCGGTTAGCTGGTCGGCGGTGGGTTGGAGTTGGGGGCTGGCGAGGGTGGTGACGACGTTGGCCAGGGCGAAGACGGCGGCTACCAGGAGGCCGCGTTCGAAGCCGGATTCCAGGGCGTGTTGCTGGGTTGCGCCGGCGGCTAGTTGGGCGGTGGCGTGGCTGACGGAGAGGGTGGTGACTATGGCCAGGCCTAGTGCGCCGCCTACCTGGTACATGGCGTTGACTACGCCGGAGGCTGCGCCGGCTTCGGCGGGGCGTACTTCGGAGACTGCGGTGATCTGGCCGGGGACTCCGACGCCGAGGATGCCGAAGCCGAAGAGGATGAGGCCTGGGAGCAGTTGGGTGGTGTAGCTGCCGGTGGCGTCGGCTTGGGAGAGCCAGACGAGTGCGCCGACGCTGAGGACGGCTCCGGAGAGTTGGACGGTGCGGGTGCCGACTCGCTGGACCAGCTGGGAGGCCAGTACGGCGGCGACGATCGCGGCGCCGCCCATGGGGAGGAAGTGGACGCCGGCCTCGAGGGCGCTGTCGCCGCGGACCTGCTGCAGGTAGATGGCGGTCAGGAAGAACATCGAGAGAAACGCCGCACCGTTGAGTGAAAGGGACGCACCGGAGATGCTGAGCGCTCGCGAGCGGAAGAGGCGCAGGGGAACGAGCGGGGCCGCGGAGCGGCGTTCGACGATGACGAAGGCGACCATCAGTACCACTCCGGCAGTCAGTACGCCGATGACCTCGGCAGAGCCCCAACCGCGAGGTTCTGACCGTACGACGCCGTACACGATCGCCATGAGTCCCGCCGTACCGAGTACTGCACCCAGGGTGTCGAAGGTGCGCGCACCGACGTGGTGACGGACGTCGGGGACGAAGACGGGGATCAGTGCGATCAGCGCGATCACGATGGGCACGTTGACGAAGAAGACCCACTGCCAACTGAGTGAATCAACCAGTACGCCGCCCGCGACCACGCCGAGCGTGCCACCGAGACCCGCCAGGCCGCCCCAGACACCCATGGCGATGTTGCGCTCTCTACCGTGCGCAAAAGTCATGGTGAGGATCGCCAACGCGGCAGGTGAGAGTAGTGCTCCCCCAAGCCCCTGTACGGCGCGTGCTCCGATCAGGAACTCGGGTGAGTTGGAGAGGCCGGCCACCAGCGAGGTGACGCCGAAGAGGACCAGACCACCGACGAAGACGCGGCGCGGGCCGAGCAGGTCGGCCATCCGGCCGCCGAGCAGGAGGAAGCCGCCGAAGAGCAGTGTGTAGGCGTTGATCACCCACTGCAGGGAGTCGGTGGAGAAGTTCAGGTCCGCCTGGATGTGCGGAAGCGCGACGTTCACGATCGTCACGTCGAGCACCACGATGAATTGCGCGATGGCCAGCACCGCGAGGGTGGCCCAAGGACTGCGTCGCATTCCGACCTCACTAAGTCTACGCCGTATGTATACGCTGTATGCGTACGTAGTAGACGTTAGGTCTACGGTGTAAACTTGTCAACGTGATCACCAAGGAGACGCCCCGCCGCCTGGATCCGCAGAAGGTTGTCGACAGTGCGCTGGCGATCGCCGACGACGAGGGCCCCGCCGCGGTCACGCTGCGGCGGCTGGCTCAGCTGCACGGCGTGACGCCAATGGCGCTGTACCGGCACTTCAAGGACAAGGACGACCTACTGGCCGCCCTTGGCGACCGCCTGCTCGACAGCGTCGTGCTGCCCGAGCCCACCGACGAGCCGTGGGACGTGCAGCTGCACAAGGTGCTGACGGCGTTCGTGACTGCACTGCGCACGCACCCGCGGCTGGCTGACCTCACGCTCTTCCGGATGCTGGTGTCCGAGCCCGGACTGGCGATTGCGGAGCGGACGATGGAGCTGCTCACCACAGGTGGTTTCAGCGTGGACGACGCCGCGGAGATCGGTCGTCAGTCGATCTGCTCGCTGATCACGCTGGTGACCACCGATCCGCTGACTCGCGAGACCAATGACCCGGTGCAGCGCGAGGATTCGTTGCGGATGAAGCGTGCGGCGCTGTCGGCGCTGTCGCCGCGCAAGTACCCCCTGGTCACCGCGGCGGCGGACACGCTGGTCTGTCACAACTCCAGCACGCGGTATTACGAGCTGGGGATCGAGTTGGTCGTCGCGGGGATCTGCGGCGTACAGAACAAGGGGTAGCGGTTTGGCTCTCAGCGTCCTGACCTATCTGGAGCAGCACAGCCCGGACGAGCTCCGGCCGGCGAAAGAACAGCCAGTAGAGATCAGAGCGGTCGAGGAGGTCTCTCCGGAGTTCGCCCGCTACCTCTACACCGCGGTGGGCGGCCACTGGCACTGGATCGGCAAACTCGGCTGGAACTGGGACCAGTGGGTGGAGTGGCTGAGCAGACCCGGTTTCGAGACCTACGTGCCCTGGGTCGGCGGAGTGCCCGCCGGGTACGTCGCCCTGCGCGGAGTGGGCAGTGAGGTCGAGATCGAGAACTTCGGTCTACTGCGAGGCTTCATCGGCCGTGGACTCGGCGGACACCTGTTGACGGTCGGACTGCGACAGGCGTGGACGCTGGACGAGCGCCACGCGGACGTCGCCCCGATCACTCGCGTCTGGGTGAACACGAACACGCTGGACGGCCCGGCCGCGCTGGAGAACTACAAGGCGCGCGGACTGACGCCGTACAAGACGGTGGAGGAAGAGCGGCCGGATGCCGACGGTACGCCGCCCGGTCCGTGGCCGGGCTGGGACGGACCGCCCGGCGTGGTGCGCGAGGTACCGGCGGGCTGACGGCGCTACGCTCGCCAACGGAGTGATACCAATCCAGGTGGAGGTATACCGATGGCGGCGAAGTTCGAGCTCTACAAGGACAAGTCCGGCGAGTTCCGGTTCCGGCTGAAGGCCGGCAACGGCGAGGTGATCGCGACCAGCAGCGAGAGCTACGAGACCAAGGCCGGCGCACTGAACGGCATCGAGTCGATCAAGAAGAACGCGGCCGGCGCGAACCTCGACGACCAGACCGACTGAATCGTCAAGAAAACAAGGGGGTTCCCGCACCGGGAACCCCCTTGGCAGTTTCTACAGACCGACCTCG
The DNA here is from genome assembly GCF_040605415.1 of Kribbella sp. NPDC005582. Taxonomy (NCBI): domain Bacteria; kingdom Bacillati; phylum Actinomycetota; class Actinomycetes; order Propionibacteriales; family Kribbellaceae; genus Kribbella; species Kribbella sp. NPDC005582. The sequence continues at coordinate 435,391 of NZ_JBEXCU010000005.1, read as the reverse complement.
TGGACGACCTCGCGGACCTCGACTCCGAGGCCCTCGATGCTCGCGTCCGGGATCATCGCGGCGAGCTCCTGGGCGCGCTCCAGCGAAGCGACGTCGATCAGGTAGTACCCGGCCAGGAACTCCTTGGCCTCCAGGAACGGCCCGTCCGTCACCGCCGGAACGCCGTCGCGCACCTTCACGACCGAGGTCTTGGCCGGCTCGGCCAGCGCGACCGTGCTGTGGAACTCGCCGGTCTCCTGGATCGTCGCCATGAACTTCTCGTGCCCGGAGAAAATGGCCTGCTGCTCGGCCTCGGTCAGCGCGGACAGGACGTCGGGGTTGATGTTCAGGACCACTAGGTACTTCACGGGAGTCTCCTTCGACTGCGGGCCCCGGAGGGGCCCTCTCGGTGATCAGTACGGAGCCGACCGCGCCACCTTGACATCGCGATAGCGTCACCTCATGACCGATCTGAGTCTCACAGACGTGCAGGCCGCCGCGGGCCGGATCGCGGGCGTTGCGCACCGTACGCCGGTGCTGACGTCGCGGACGCTGGACGAGCTGGTCGGGGCGCAGGTGTTCCTGAAGGCGGAGAACTTCCAGCGGATCGGTGCGTTCAAGTTCCGTGGCGCGTACAACGCGGTCAGCCGGCTCTCGGCCGACCAGCTCGCCCGGGGCGTCGTGGCATTCTCCTCTGGGAACCACGCCCAGGCAGTGGCGCTGGCCGCGCGACTCGCGGGCACCACCGCGACCATGCTGATGCCGGCCGACGCACCGCCGACCAAGGTCGCGGCAGCCCGCGGGTACGGCGCCGAGATCGTCAGCTACGACCGCTACACGCAGGACCGGGCCGCACTGGCGACGGAACTGGCTACGGACCGCGGGATGACGCTGATCCCGCCGTACGACCACTATGACGTGATGGCCGGGCAGGGGACGGTTGCACTGGAACTGATCGAAGAGGTCGGCCGGCTGGACGCACTGCTGGTCCCGGTCGGCGGTGGCGGACTGATGGCCGGCTGCGCGACCGCGGCCACCGCACTGTCGCCGGGGATCCGGATGATCGGCGTCGAACCGGCCGCGGGCGACGACCACGCCCGGTCCCTGGCGGCCGGCGAGCGGGTGACGATCGACGTACCGCGGACGATCGCCGACGGCCAGGCGATCTCGACGCCGGGTGAGCTGACGTTCGCGATCAACCAGCGGCTGGCGGAGGCCTTCGAACTGGTCAGCGACGACGAGATCCGGGCCGCGATGACGTTCGCGTTCGAGCGACTGAAGATCGTGCTCGAGCCCAGCGGCGCCAGCGCACTGGCCGCGCTGCTGGCCGGACGGATCCCGGAGCTGCCCGAGCGCGTCGGGGTGGTGCTGAGCGGCGGGAACGTCGGCTTGGAGCGCTTCCTGGAGCTGCTCGGAACTAGCTGAATCCGCAAGGAACTGAGGCGGACCTGAGTACGCACTGTGCCCGTTGTCACAGACAGCAACCATGAAGTGTGACCCAGCTCACATCGAAGCCCCCATTTGGCGTCTCCGGCACGCTCAGAAGCGCTCAGGACACCAGATGTTCACCCTGACTCCTTGATCCGTCAGAGAGCCTCTCAGGGCCTTTCGGGAGGGTCTCTGCCGATTTGAGGGTTTGCGTCGTGATCATTCTGTTATACAGTCGTCGGCGGTTCGGTAAACAACACGAACCGCACAGGTGTCACGCCGAGCTCTGCCAGGCACCTGCGCTCCCCTCGAACAACCAATGGCAGAGGTGGGGGACCCAGGAGATTGGGTCTCGACTGTGAGTGGTCGAGTCCCTGGGGTGAAGTCCGCGGGAGCGGACCGGGCAAGATTTCCCAGCCCGAACCCGACAGCTAACTCCGTAGGCGTCGGGAGACAACCATGCCCGTCACTGCCCGACGGACGCCGCTTTCGCGCGCCGTCAGCCATACCGAGTCCGCCGCCAACCGGACTCTCCCGAAGCACCGCAAGCCGACCCGCTCCGCAGCTCCGCGGGCCGCGGCCGCCGTACTGTCCGTGGGGCTCGCCGTCAGCGGTGGCGCCCTGGTGACCATCGCCGCCGCCCCGACCACCGCGTCGGCCAAGGCACTGACCGCGGCTCAGGTCCGCGGCCACCAGCCGATCAAGAGCCGCCCGCTGCTGCGCAAGGGTGACTCCGGCCCGACCGTGAAGTTCGTCCAGCGCGCACTGCGGCTGGGCCCGGACGGCTACTACGGCAACACCACCGTGGCCGCCCTGAAGAAGTTCCAGCTCTCCTGGGGCATCAAGGTCAGCGGCACCACCGACCACGCGACCTGGGGTCGCCTCACCTGGGCTGCCAAGCACAAGGTGCTCTACGGCAACAAGGGCGGCGTCAAGGCCGACATGTTCCGGGCCAAGGTGCTCAAGGAGGCCGCGAAGCTCAAGGGCAAGCCGTACCGCTACGGCGGCACGACGCCCCGTGGCTTCGACTGCTCCGGCTACACCGGCTACGTGTACAAGCAGGCCGGCAAGAAGATGCCGCGCACCTCGCGCCAGCAGTACGCCGCGACGAAGCACATCACCCGCAAGGCCGCGAAGCCGGGCGACCTGATCTTCTTCAAGAACGGCGGCGGCAGCGTGTACCACGTCGGCATCTACGCCGGCGGCAACCTGCTCTGGCACTCCTCGAAGCCGGGGACGCCGATCGCCAAGGGCAAGATCTGGACCAAGAGCGTGGCCTTCGGCCGCGTCTGACCTGACTGGCAGGTCCTCCCCCGTCGGCGTGCCCACCCCCCACGGGCACGCTGACCCTGAGACCGGCCGCGGGATCGTCGACCCCCACCCCTCCGACGATCCCCCGGCCGGTTTCTCTCTTTTCAGTCGTCGGTGAGCAGGCCCGCCTCGTACGCGATGATCGCGGCCTGGACCCGGTTGGTGGCGGCCAGCTTCACCAGCAGCCGGGAGACGTGCGCTTTCACGGTCGCTTCGCTCATGAACAGCTTCTTGCCGATATCGGCGTTCGGCAGTCCGCTGCCGAGCTCGACCAGCACCTCGCGCTCCCGCTCGGTGAGCTTGCTGACGCGTTCCTGCCCGACCCGGCGCCGATCGGCGCGTGAGTCCTTGGCGTAGTGGCCGATCAGCCGCCGCGTCACCGCCGGCGACAGCATCGCGTCTCCGGCCGCGACGACCTTGATTGCCTGCACCAGCTCTCGCGGCGGGGTGTCCTTCAGCAGGAACCCGCTCGCCCCGGCCTGCAGCGCCCGGAACACGTAGTCGTCCAGATCGAACGTCGTCAGTACGACGACCTTCGGCGGATCGGGCAACGCCTGTACGGCGCGGGTCGCGGCCAGCCCGTCCAGCCGCGGCATCCGGATGTCCATCAGTACGACGTCGGGCCGGTGCTTGGTGACCATCGCGGCGGCGTCCGCGCCGTCGTCCGCCTCGGCCACCACTTCGAGCTCACCGTCGGACTCCAGGATCATCCGCAGGCCGGCCCGGACCAGCGCCTCGTCGTCCACGATCAGCAGCCGTGTCATCGCTCCCCTTCATCTGCACCTACCGGTGCCACAGTCTCGCTCTCCCGACCGGTCGACCACGGGAGCCAACCCTCGACTCGCCAGCCACCGGAGGGCGTTGGACCGGTCGAGAGTCGGCCGCCGACCAGGACGACACGCTCGCGCAGCCCGACCAAGCCGGCTCCGGCGCCTGGTAGCAGCGAATCAGCCGCCACCGGCCGGACATTCGTCACCCGCACCGTCACGCCCTCTCCCCGACCGCCGGCCACCAGCACCTCCGTCGAGGCACCGCGCGCATGCTTGTGCACATTGGTCAACGACTCCTGAACGATCCGGTAGACCGTCCGCCCGATCGACTGCGGTACGTCGGCCGCCAGCGTGATCTCGCTGGTCACGGCCACCCCGGCGGCGCGCGAATCGGCGACCAGCCGCTCCAGGTCGACCGCCTGGGGCACCGGCGCCAGGTCGGCTCCGTCGACGCTGGTGTCGGAGCGCAGGACGCCAAGGACTTCGCGCAGATCCTCCATCGCCTGCCGAGCCGTCTCCCGGATCAGCCGGGCCGAGCCCTCGACCTTCTCCGGGCCGACTGCCGGGTTCACCTCGAGCCCGCCCGCGTGCAACGCGATCAGCGAGACCTTGTGCGCGAGGACGTCGTGCATCTCCTGGGCGATCCGGGCCCGCTCTCCGAGCCGGGCCTGTTCGGCCCGCAGTTCGCGCTCGGCCTCGGCCCGCTCGGCCCGGTCCTGCCACGAGGCGACGAGATCGCGGCGGGCGCCCACGAACGCTCCGATCGCGACCCACGTCCCGATCAGGAACGGTCCGGTGAACACCGACACCCAGAACGCTTCGCCGGTGAGCCCGCTGTTCGCGACCAGAGCGACGTACCCGAGGAAGGTCAGGATCGCCAGGATCAGGTCGCGGCGCCGGATCGCGAGTGTCAGCAAGGCGAGGCCGAGCGGCACGAAGATGCCGCCGACCAGCATCGCAACGATCCCGATCAACGTGACCGTGACCGGGAAGCGGCGGCGCCAGAGCAGCGCTACGGACGAGACGATGCCGGCGGTGAGGACGGCCCAGCCCTTGAGGTGCCAGCCCGAGTCGCCGGTGCTCGCCTGCGCGACGACAGTCAGCAGGCCGAAGAACACGTACAGGAAGTCGCGGATGCGCGGGGCATGCGTGCGCCACCAGGCGTACCACCGGCGCAGACGTCGCATTCACCCAGCGTAGTGGCGGGGTCTGCCGCGCACCCTCCCCCATGAGGTTAGGTTCGGGCGGCCTGATCGCAGACTTTCGTAGGGGGTGGTCGCAGCCGGTAGCCCGATGTGCCGGAGGGGGTCCCGGCGGTTGACTCATTGTCATGATCACCGTCGAGAACCTGACCAAGCGCTACGGCAGCACCACGGCTGTCCAGGATGTGTCCTTCACCGTCCAGCCCGGGAGCATCACCGGCTTCCTCGGCCCGAACGGCGCCGGCAAGTCCACCACGCTGCGGATGCTGACCGGGCTCACCCCGCCGTCGTCCGGTACGGCGACCATCACCGGCAAGCGGTACGTCGAGCTGCCGAACCCGGGTCGGGTCGTCGGGGTCATGCTGGACGCCGCCGCGCAGCACGCCGGCCGCACCGGCCGCGAGACGCTGGCGCTGAACGCGAGCCTGCTCGGGGTCCCGAAGGGCCGCGCGGACGAGATGCTCGAGGCCGTCGGCCTTGCGCACGCCGCGAAGCGCCGCGTCGGTCAGTACTCACTCGGCATGCGGCAGCGGCTCGGGATCGCGAACGCACTGCTCGGGGATCCCGAAGTACTGATTCTCGACGAGCCGGCCAACGGCATGGACCCCGAGGGCATCCGCTGGATGCGCGGACTGCTCCAGGACTTCGCCGCCCGCGGCGGCACCGTGATCCTGTCCAGCCACCTGCTCGGTGAGGTCCAGGCGACCGTCGACCGGCTGGTGGTCATCGGCGGCGGCCGGATCGTCGCCAACGGTTCGCTCGACGAACTGCTCGCCGGGAGCGGCACGCTGGTCCGCGGCCTGGACCCGGTCGGCCTGAACCAGGCGCTGACCGCGGCCGGCCTCAGCCTCGAGCCGCTGCACGACGGTGCCCTGCGGGTCGACGCCACCGCCGAGCAGGTCGGGCGCGCCGCCGCGGCCGCCGGCCAGGTCCTGCTCGAACTCCGCCAGAGCGACGGCGCCGGTCTGGAAGAGCTGTTCTTCCAGCTCACCGCCACGCCCGCGGCCGCCTGATCACCCCGACCTTTTCCTGGAGACGAACACCATGACCACTCTGACCGAAGCCGCGCCGGCCACCCCGGCCAAGCACAAGGCCGCAGCCGGTACGGCGCTGCCGCCCGCGCGCGGCCAGTCGTTCCTGAAGCTCGTCACGATCGAGCTCCGCAAGTCCGTGAACACCCGCAGCGGACGGGTCCTGATCGCCGCGATCCTGCTGATCGCGCTGGCCGCGATGACGTGGCAGATCACCCACCTGCCGAAGGGAACGGTCGGCTTCGACGGGTTCCTCGGCGCCGGATCGACCGGCGCGATGCTGATCCTCCCGGTCATTGGCGTGATGGCGATGACGTCGGAGTGGACTCAGCGGACCGCGCTGACCACCTTCACGCTGTCGCCGCGCCGGGTGCGGGTCCAGCTCGCGAAGTTCGTCTCGGCGGTCGTGCTGAGCGCCGTCGTGATGACCGGGGTCGTCGTACTGGCTCTCGGCGGTACGGCGCTCACCGGCGCGATCACCGATCACGCCACGACGTACGCCGGCTTCGGCAGCCAGCTCAGCGGCGCCTACCTGACGATGGCCCTGAACGTGGTGATGGGCGCCGCCTTCGGCGCGGTGATCGCCCAGACCGCGGTCGCGATCCTGGTCTACTTCATCGCCCCGACCGCCTGGTCGCTGGCCGGCCCGGCGCTGTTCAAGGACAACGCGAACTGGCTGGACGTCTTCGCCGCCTTCGGCCGGATCGCGGAGCGCGATCTGAACGGGATGCTGCCCGAGACGCTGACCGCGATCGGCGTTTGGGTGGTCCTGCCGACCATCGTCGGACTGTGGCTTAGCTCACGCCGCGAGGTCAAGTAACACCCACCGGACGCGGCGGGGTGGGGCGGTCTGAGGGGGCCGGCCCACCCTGCCGGCACGGTGATCGGACCTCTCCGGCGTCCGCCCAGGGGGCCGGTGCGTGTGTCGATCCCCAGCTCCGGGTATCCTTGAACCACGATTACTGACGACTGATCCGTGGGCGCCACGCAGCGTACCCGGTTGACTTGTGCGAGGGGGTCGACGCTATGGGGCGCGGCCGTGCAAAGGCCAAGCAGACGAAGGTCGCACGCGACCTGAAGTACCGCACCTGGGACACCGACTTGGACCAGCTCAAGCGTGAGCTGGCCGGCGGAGAACAGAGCGGGACCGTTTCTGCGAACGGTGACAACGACGGCGACGACAGCGACGCCGACGACTACCATCCCCGTCGGTAAACATCAGCCCGGCTGAGCTGCTCAGCGCCCCCGGTGGGGACTGAGCAGTTCTCCGTGTGTCCGACGTAGTTCCACCACACCAGCACCATGCGGTGATGTTGTGCTGCCAAAGCCGGCGGGCTGAAGCAGCACACCGCACCACCTGGCGCTACCGCTCGGTGGACGTGTGCGCAAAAGGACCCCCGCGCCCGGCTCTGGTCGGACGCGTGCGCCTTACCGCGCCCGGTGAAGTCCGGGCGCGGTTTTTGCGGTGCTTACTTCGCGTAGGAGCCTTCGAGGGTGGCGGCTCCACCTGGTGCGGCCAGGACCTCGCCGCAGACCCAGGCGGGGATGTCGCGTGCTGCCAGCTCGGCGATCGCGGCATCGGCGGCCGACTGGTCCAGGACCGCGACCATGCCTGCGCCCATGTTCAGCGTCTTCTCCAGCTCGAGCAGCTGGACCGACCCGAGCTCGCCGACCAGACCGAAGATCGGGGCCGGGGTCCAGGTCGACCGGTCGATCCGGACCGAGAACTCCGCCGGGATGACGCGGGCCAGGTTCGCCGCGAAGCCACCGCCGGTGATATGCGACATGGCGTGCAGCGGGCTGTTGCCGTCCTTGTTCAGCGCCCGGATCAGCTCGAGGCAATGCTTGGCGTACACCCGGGTCGGCGTCAGCAGGGTCTCACCGAGCGTGGTCCCGAGCTCCGGAACCTCCCGGTCGAGCGCCCACTTCGCCCGGTCGAAGAACACGTGCCGGACCAGCGAGTACCCGTTCGAGTGCAGACCCGACGAGGCCATCGCGACGACCACGTCACCTGCGCGCACCCGCTCCGCGCCAAGCAGCTCGTCCGCCTCGACCACACCGGTCGAGGCGCCGGCGACGTCGTACTCGTCGGCACCGAGCAAACCCGGGTGCTCCGCGGTCTCGCCGCCGACGAGCGCCGTACCGGCTTCGACGCAGGCTTCAGCGATGCCCTTCACGATCTGCGCGATCGTCTCCGGGACCACCTTGCCGGTGCAGATGTAGTCGGTCATGAACAGCGGCTCGGCACCGCAGACGACCAGGTCGTCGACGACCATCCCGACCAGGTCGAACCCGATCGTGTCGTGCTTGTCCATCCGCTGCGCGATCTGGACCTTGGTCCCGATGCCGTCGGTCGAGGTCGCCAGCAGCGGCCGCCGGTACGCCGTCAGCGCACTCGCGTCGAACAGCCCGGCGAACCCGCCGAGACCGCCGACCACCTCGGGCCGGGTCGCCTTCGCCACCCATTCCTTCATCAGCTCGACGGCCCGGTCCCCGGCCTCGATATCGACTCCGGCGGCGGCGTAGCTGGCGCCTTCGGTCACGTTCTTCTCCTCGGTACGACGTCGGCCGCGGTGCCGACGGGGTAGGTCGGTCGTTACGGCCGGCTGAGGGCGTCGGCTGCGCCGCCACCACCGACGACGGCGGCCAGGCCGTCCGCGTCCGTCACCGGAACCTCGAGCAGGTGCTTGCCCAGGTACTCCGGGTCGGGCAGCGCGACCGGGTACACACCGTCGAAGCACGCCCGGCAGAGCTGGTCCTTCGGCTGGTTGGTCGCCTCGACCAGCGTGTCCAGGTCGATGTACCCGAGCGAGTCGGCGCCGAGCGAGCGGCAGATCTCCTCGGTGTTCAGCCCGTTCGCGATCAGCTCCGCACGGCTGGCGAAGTCGATCCCGTAGAAACACGGCCACTTGACCGGCGGGGCGGTGATCCGGACGTGGATCTCCTTCGCCCCGGCCTCGCGCAGCATCCGGATGACGGCCCGCTGGGTGTTCCCGCGGACGATCGTGTCGTCGACGACCACGAGCCGCTTGCCTTCGATCACCTCGCGCAGCGGGTTCAGCTTCAGCCGGATCCCGAGCTGGCGGATCGTCTGACTCGGCTGGATGAACGTCCGGCCGACGTACGCGTTCTTGACCAGTCCCGATCCGTACGGGATGCCCGACTCCTCGGCGTACCCGATGGCACCCGGTACGCCGGACTCCGGCGTCGCGATGACCAGATCAGCCTCGGCCGGGTGCTCCCGGGCCAGGCGACGACCGATCTCGACGCGGGTCGAGTGGATCCGCTGGCCGGAGATCTGGGTGTCCGGGCGGGCGAGGTACACGAACTCGAACAGGCAGCCCTTCGGGTCCGCCTCGGCGAACCGCTGCGAGCGGAGCCCGTCCGCGTCGACCGCGACCATCTCACCCGGCTCGACCTCACGGATGAAGCTCGCGCCGACGATGTCGAGCGCCGCGGTCTCACTCGCGATCACCCAGCCGCGCTCCAGCCGGCCCAGCACGAGTGGGCGGATGCCCTGCGGGTCGCGAGCGGCGTACAGGGTGTTCTCGTCCATGAAGATCAGGCTGAAAGCGCCCTTCACCTTCGGCAGCACCTTCGCGGCAGCCTGCTCGATGGTGAGATCCGGGTAGCCCGCCAGCATCGACGTCAGAATGTCGGTGTCGGAGGAGGCGGAGTGCTTGGCGTTCGCCTTCGCGTGATCGGCGGCCGCGTCCAGACCCAGATCGAGGTCACCGCCGCCGTTCAGACTGGCGGCCAGCTCCCCGGTGTTCGTCAGGTTGCCGTTGTGCCCCAGCGCGATCGACCCGGTCGCAGTGGACCGGAACGTCGGCTGCGCGTTCGCCCACACACTGGACCCAGTGGTGGAGTACCGGCAGTGCCCGATCGCGATATGCCCTCTGAGAGAGGCCAGAGTCGCCTCGTCGAACGCCTGACTGACGAGACCCATGTCCTTGTAAACGAGAATCTGACTCCCGTTACTGACCGCGATCCCCGCCGACTCCTGCCCCCGGTGCTGCAAGGCGTAGAGCCCGAAATAGGTGAGTTTGGCAACCTCTTCCCCCGGCGCCCAAACCCCGAAGACGCCACAAGCGTCCTGCGGTCCCAGGTCCTGAGGGTCCAGATCATGAGTGAGCCGACCATCGCCACGAGCCACACCAGCAGTCTACGCGACGGATGGAGGTGGCTCGGACGCGGTGAAATACAGAGGGCCGACCGGGCGGGGCCAGCCCTAGATCGTTAGGGCCACTGCCAGCAGGCGCCGCAGGTGCCCTCGGGGTTGTCCCCGGCGGTCACCGATTCGGGAGCCGCAGAAACCGTCAGCACCAAACTCGCCGCGAACGACATCGCAACCACCACAGAGAGTATCTTCTTGATCACAACCCGCCCCTTCGAAATAATCCGGAACCACCCATTGAGTGCCCTTTGTCGACGCTCTCTGTATATGGTCGGTTCCGACAGGTTCACCAGGAGGATTTCGTGCTCGATCCGCTCGGTGTGGATGAAGCCACCTTTGCGGTCTACCACGCCCTTCTCAGCCAGCCTGACAGTACGCCGGAGGAGATTGCCGCGCTAGTGCATCGTCCGGTTAACGATGTACATGAGCTGCTCGACAAGCTCCGGAAGCTCGACCTCCTGGTTCCTACCTGGGCAAATCCTGACGGCGAACACGCAGTTCATCCCCGCGTCGGCCTCGCCAATCTCGCTGAACGCCGCAGAACCGAACTGAATGCGGAGTTGGGACTCCTCCGCGAGGCAGAGGCGACCGCCGAGGTTGTCGCGGAGCAGTACAACGAGCTGCTCACCGCCCGCAGCAGCGGCGACGTCGAGGTGATCAAGGGCCGCGCCAACGCCTCGCGTCGTATCGACGAGCTGGCACTGAAGACGCGCGACTCGTTCTGGGCCTTGATCCCGGCCCATCTCGACGAGGCGACCCGCCCGATCGAGGGGTCACCAGACCAGCCGCTGCTGGAGCGCGGCATCAAGATGCGCGCCGTCTACCTGCAGAACATGATGGAGTCCAAGGCCGCCGCGGAGTACGCCGCCGCGATCCACCGCATGGGCGGCGAGGTCCGAGCCACTCCGACCCTCCCCATGCGCCTGCTGATCTTCGATCAGCAGATCGCCGTCATGCCCATGGATCCGGATAACCACACCGCCGGCGCGGTTATCCATCGCAGTCCAGCAGTCGTCAACGTCGCCAAGGCCCTATTCGACGCGTACTGGGCCCGCGGCTCCGAGCTCTTCTCTCCGGATGATCGCGACAACGAGTCGCCGCTCACGCCGCACGAGGCCGAAGTACTGCGTCTCCTCGCGGGTGGCGCGAAGGACGAGCAGGTCGCTCGACTGCTGGGCATCTCGCTCCGGACCGCTCGACGGATTACGGCGAACCTGTCCGAGCGGCTCGACGCGGCCAGCCGGTTCGAGCTCGGGGTGGCGGCCGCGAAACGCGGCTGGGTCTGAGTGTTCGAGTCGCTGGGGCTGTCACAGGAGAGCCTCGACCTCTACCGCCTGCTCCTGCAGAAGCCGGAACTGGCCAACAAGGCGAACCGCACACAGCTCTACACCGAGCTGGGCCTGCCGGAGGAGGAGGCGGAGGCACGCCTCGAACACCTGCGGGAGCTCGGCTTCGTGGCGCCCCGCTGGGATGTCGGCGACGACGAATACCCGGTGGACCCCGCCCTGACTCTTGAGCGCCTTGCGGCCACACGTCAGTCGATGATCAGCGACCTCACGCAGGAACTCGACACCGATCGGCTCCGCGCGAGCGAATTCATTTCTGACTACAAAAGATTCCTGGTCCAGAACTCCGTGCCTGATGTCGAAATTCTCGATGACGGCGACAAGGCAAACCTGCGAATGCGAAATTTTCAGCCCACCAAATCAGTGTGGGGCATGGCTAAGCCAGGGATTCTGAAAGCACCCACGGCGACCAGCGATTTCGCCGACAAGCACAATATGGCGCGCGGAGTCGAATCTCGGTATCTCATATCGGAGGCGCAGATCAAGCCCCGCGAGGGCCGGGTGTGGATCGACTACCTGTTGGACATGGGTGGGAAGGTTCGAATCGTGCCGTCGATACCGTTCAAGCTGGTCATTTTCGACGGGGAGTCTGCGGTGATGCCGCTCGATCCGGACAACTACGACGCCGGGGCTGTGGTGCACCACAGCAAGGCCGTCGTACGGATGGCTATCGAGATGTATGAGCACTACTGGCGGCACGCGGATCGGTCTTTCGAGCGGACGCCTGAGCCGGGCGAGCTCAGCGCTCAGGAGTCGGAGTTCCTCAGATTCCTGGTGCAGGGCGCCACCGACGAGCAGGTGGCTCGCAAGCTGGGCGTCTCCATGCGAACGGTTCGCAGGATGGCAGCCAAGCTGAGTGAGCAGGTAGGCGCATCTGGCCGCTTCGAGCTGGGCGTTCGGGCGGCTCAGCGGGGATGGGTGGATTAGCCCCAGTCCCAGGCTCGGGGGCGGGTGCAATTGTTCTGCGGGCAGGCCAAGGCAGAGCTCCTGACGGACGGGGCGGGCGGCGGGATATGTCACGCCGAGGGGCAGCGAGGCTTGCTGCTGGGACAAGTCAAACAGGTGCGTGGAATCGGCGGCAATGGGCCCGAGTGGCCGGGGTGGGACGTTGGCCGGGAGCGGCCAAACGCCGTTCAGCTTGCCGGTCTGGACCAATTCCGCACGAATTCGTGCAAACTCCAGGGAATGCCGTGACCAGGCGGCGCCCGTGGTCTATACGAGCGACCGGCACGCCGTACCGTCTGCGGAACATTGCCACCAGCAACCGATTGTCGACGGCTGCCGGACCACTCGATTCCGGCCGGGCAGAAGTCGCGGCCGGTGCGCTGCGCACGGCCTGAGTTCGGTCATCCTGGCCGTATCCGAACGATGCACGGTGTTCGACCTGCGGCAAAGTGTGTCCGGGCAGCTCAACCGAGGCGCTCACGAAGGTGGGGCGGACCTGCGCCACTCACCAACCCGCTCCTGGCCGCATCGGGCAGGCCACGCTGAGCGTAAACCCACCGGCCCACGCAAGGTTGGTGAGTGCCTGCGGTCCGCCCTGTCCCGAGTCACCCATTCGCCACGGTGGCTTCGCTCGCCGCGGCCTCACGAGCAGCCCGGCTCCGACTGTGAGGAGAGTGTCGCCGGTAAACGATGTACAACGACAGGGAGGTCACATTCGACCGCCCACTCGCCACACTCGGCGACCAGACAGGCCCAAGGGCGACCCTGCGGCGACCTCGGGTAGAACGACGAAACGGCTGCCGCGGAGCGCGGCAGCCGTTCGGAGGAACGATCGGGCTAGATGTTTTTGAGGGCTGCCAGGAGCTTCGTGAGGGAGTCCCGGGCGTCGCCGAAGAGGAGGGTGGTCTTCGGGTCGTAGAGGAGTTCGTTTTCGATGCCGGCGAAGCCGGGGCGCATGGAGCGTTTGAGGAAGATGACGCGCTGCGCCTCGTCGGCGTTGAGGATCGGCATGCCGTAGATGGGGGCCGACGGGGTGGTGCGGGCCGCGGGGTTGACGACGTCGTTGGCGCCGACGACGAGGACGACATCGGTGGACTTGAAGTCGCCGTTGATGTCTTCCATTTCGCGGAGCTGGTCGTAGGGGACCTGGGCTTCGGCGAGGAGGACGTTCATGTGGCCGGGCATCCGGCCGGCGACGGGGTGGATGGCGTAGTCGACCTTGACGCCGCGGTTCTGGAGTTCTTCGACCAGGTCGCGCAGCGTGTGCTGGGCCTGGGCCACGGCGAGACCGTAGCCGGGGACGATGATCACCTTGTTGGCGTAGCCGAGCAGGATCGCGACGTCTTCGGCGCCGCCGGAGATGACGGGACGCTCGGACGCCGTACCGGCGCCGAGGGTGGAGCCGCCCTTGATGGCGCCGAAGAGGATGTTGAAGACCGAGCGGCCCATGGCGTCGGCCATCAGCTTGGTCAGCAACGTACCGGCCGCACCGACCAGGGTGCCGGCCACCAGCAGCAGCGTGTTGCCGAGGACGTAACCGCCGGCAGCAACGGTGAGGCCGGTGAAGGCGTTCAGGAGCGAGATGACGATCGGTACGTCGGCTCCTCCGACCGGCAGCACGAGCATCACGCCGACCGCGAGGCCGACCAGGCAGAGCAGTACGCCGACCCACACCCGCGGGTCGGAGACCAGGAAGCCGGCCAGCACGAGGCTGCCGAGGATCGAGGCGATGAAGAGGACCGGGAGCCCGGGGAAGGTGATCGGGCGGGTGGTCATCAGTTCCTGGAGCTTGGCGAACGTGACGATCGAGCCGGAGAAGCTGATCGCGCCGACCAGGATCGTGAAGGCGGTCGCGATCGCGGCGACGGTGGCGCCGTCGGGGACCTCGCCGAGCTCCATCAGTGCGACCAGGGCGGCCGCGCCACCGCCGACACCGTTGAACAAGGCAACGAGTTGCGGCATGTGGGTCATCTGGACCCGGCGCGAACCGACCACGCCGCCGACGGTTCCGATCGCGAGTGCGACCAGGATCGGGGCCAGGTGGTCGGGCTTGTAGGCGACGAAGGTGATGATCACGGCGAGGACGGCACCGGCGGCGCCGAGCAGGTTGCCGGTACGGGCCGACTTCGGCGACGAGAGCGCCTTGAGGGCGACGATGAAGCAGACCGCGGCGATCAGGTACCCGATCTGGGCCCAGGTCGGGATCACTTGCCGAGCTCCTTCTTGCGGGCGGCCGGGGGCTTGAACATCTCGAGCATCCGGTCGGTGACGACGAACCCGCCGACCATGTTGACGGTCGCGAGGACGACGGCCAGCAGCCCGACGATCACGACGATCGTGGACTCGGCCTGGCCGGTGACGATGATGGCGCCGACCAGAATGACGCCGTGGATCGCGTTCGCACCGGACATCAGCGGCGTGTGCAGGGTCGAGGAGACCTTGCTGATCACCTCGACGCCGACGAACGCGGCCAGGACGAAGATCGTCAGCAGCGCAATGGATTCGGTCATGCCGAAGGCCCTTCAAGGAGTTCGCGGGTCGGCTCGTGCAGGACGGTGCCGTCGTGGGTGACGCAGCAGCCGCGGACGATCTCGTCGTCGAAGTCGGGGTCGAAGGCGGCGTTGCGGGTCATCAGCCGGATCAGGTTGGCGATGTTCTGCCCGTACAGGCGGCTGGCCGGGCCGGCCATCTGGCTGGGCACGTTCGCCCCGCCCCAGACGAGTGCGTTGCCGATGGTCAGTTCGGTCCCGGCGACCGAGCCTTCGACGTTGCCGCCCTGTTCGGAGGCGAGGTCGACGACGACCGAACCGGGCTTCATCTGCTCGACCATCGCGCGCGACACCAGCATCGGCGCGGTCCGGCCCGGTACGGCGGCAGTCGTGATCAGGGCGTCCGCGGCCGCGACGTACGGCGCCAGCAGCTCGCGCTGGAGTTGTGCCCGCTCGGCGGTCATCTCGCGGGCATAGCCGCCGGGACCGTCGAGGGTGCCGAGCTCGAGCGTGATCGGTACGGCGCCCATCGAGGCGATCTCTTCGGCGGCGGCCGTGCGGACGTCGTACGCCTTGACGACACCGCCGAGGCGCTTCGCGGTCGCGATCGCCTGTAGGCCCGCGACGCCGGCGCCCAGGACGAGGACCTGGGCCGGCGGGACCGTGCCGGCCGCCGTCATGTTCAGCGGGAAGAACCGCGGGAGCCGTTCGGCGGCGACGATCGCGGCCCGGTAGCCGGCCACCAGGGCCTGCGACGACAGCGCGTCCATCGACTGGGCCCGGGAGATCCGCGGGACCAGTTCCATCGCGAACGCGGTCAGCTTGGCGCGGGTCGCCGATCGGATGATGTCCGGCGGATTCGTCGGCAGGAACGACAGCAACGCCGTACCGGCGTGCAGTCGCTGCAGGCGTTCGCGCTCCAACGGCTGCACCGACGCCACGATGGTGGCCGCGTGGTCGGCACCCCAGGCCACCTCGGCGCCGGCGTCGCGGTACTGGTCGTCGGAGTAGAGCGCCCGCTCACCGGCGGCCGGCTCGACGGCAACCTCGTACCCGAGCTCGATCAGTTTCGCGACTTGTTCCGGCACCAATGCGACCCGGCGCTCGGCCGGCCTGGTCTCCCGTACCACTGCGATCTTCACTCGCCGAAACCTATGCCAAACCGAGCGTTGTCGGAAACCCTGGTCGCTACGTCGTGGTCAGGTTGTGTCCTGCAACGGCTTTAGGCGTTGTCTGCGAGGTTCTGCAGGAGCAGCGCTTCGGCCAGGCAGACCTTGCGGAACTCCGCCAGGTGCAGGCCCTCGTCGACGCCGTGCGCGCGGGTATCCGGGTCCTCGACGCCGGTCACCAGGATGGCCGCCGACGGGAAAACCCGCTGGAACTCGGCGATGAACGGGATCGATCCACCCATGCCCATGTCGATCGGCTCGACACCCCAGGCGGTCTGGAACGCCGACCGGGCCGCTTCGTACCCGGCGCCGCGCGCGTTGATGCTGCACGGCTGGCCGACCTCACCCTCGGTGACGGTGACCTGAGCACCCCACGGCGCGTTGCGCTCCAGGTGTTCCTTGAGCGCTGCACTCGCCTTCACCGCGTCATCACCCGGAGCGACCCGCAGGCTGACCTTGGCCCGCGCGACCGGCACCAGCGTGTTGCTGGCCTCGGCGACGGCAGGCGCATCAATACCCAGTACGGCGATCGCCGGGCGCGTCCACAACCGGTCGACCAGCGAACCGGAGCCGGTCAGCCGCACCGACTCCAACACACTCGACTCGGCGCGCAGACGGTCTTCCGGGTACACGACGTCAGCAGCGCGCGACGCGTGCAGACCGTCAACAGCGACATCACCCTTGTCGTCATGCAGTGTCGCGAGCAACCGGCACAGCGCCGACAGCGCATCCGGAATCGGTCCACCGAACAGCCCGGAGTGCACAGCGTGGTCGAGTGTCCGCACCTCGACGTACGACTCGACCAGTCCGCGCAGTGACACGGTCAGTGCTGGGTGGCCGACATCCCAGTTGCCGGAGTCGGCGATGACGATCGCATCCGCGGCCAGGTCGGCGGAGTACTCGTCCAGAAGCTGCAGCAGGGTCGGCGAACCGATCTCCTCCTCACCTTCGACGAACACCGTCACGCCCACCGGCAGATCGTTGCCAAAGGCCCGTACGGCGGCCAGGTGCGCGGCAATACCGGCCTTGTCGTCGGCCGCACCGCGACCGTAGAGCCGATCACCGCGCTCGGTCGGCTCGAAGGGGTCGGACGTCCACTGCTCGACCGGACCGGTCGGCTGCACGTCGTGGTGCGCGTACAGCAGCACGGTCGGCTTCCCGGCCGGCGCCGGTTTCTTCGCGATCACCGCGGGCGCACCCTCGCCGGCCCGGACGATCTTGACCGTGAACCCTTCCGCCTCGAACAGCGCGGCGGTCGCCTCGGCGGACCGCTGAACGTCGCCCGCGCGGGCTGCTTCGTAGCTGACCGAGGGAATCCGGATGAGGTCCTCGAGGTCGGCACGGACACTGGGCAGAACGCGGTCGATCGCCGCGGACAGATCGGTCATGGGGCCTACGGTACGGCGTTGTCCGGCGGCCGCTCACGCCGAGCGCCTTCGACTCCGTCACACGCCGAACCGTTCCCGGTGGGTGGTTGTCGCCTTAGGGTGAGGCAGTTGTAACTTTCCGCCCCATTCGAGAACAGGACAATGCCATGTCCCGGCTCCGCCCGCTCATGTCCGCCTTTCTTCTGACCGCCACCACCCTGACGGCCGCCGCTCTGCCTGCGCAGGCCGCGATCTCATGCGACACGGCCACCACCGGTGGCGCGACCTTCTACGACGGCCCGTCGGCCTCCAAGAAGTACGACGCCCGCTTCAGCAACAGCGCGAGCATTCCGAACCTGAGTACCCACACGCCGCAGGGCGCCGGCACTTGGTACAACTGGGACGGCAGCGGCAAGAACCTGCTGCTGGTCGGTTCGTACCGTGAAGGCGCCGACTCGCAGATCTACGGCATCGACCCGGCCACCGGCTCCACGGTCGGCGTGGTGGCGGTGGCCGAGTCGCACATGGGCGGCATCGCCGTCAGCAAGGGCTGGGCGTTCGTGTCCGGTGCGGGCTCCAGCATCCGCAAGTACAGCCTCACGGCTCTGCGGGATGCCATGAAGGCGGCCGGTACGCCGTACCTGACGCAGGTCGGTACGGCGCGGGACGTGGCCGCGGCGTCGTTCATCGGCACCTACGGCGACTCGTTGTTCGCCGGCTCCTTCAACGAGACCGGCCGCGGCGCCATGTACGAGTACAAGATCGCCGACGACGGCACGCTGACCACGCTCTCCGGTGCGTGGGAGATCCCCACCAAGACGCAGGGCCTCACTGTCACAGCAGGTCATTTCATCTACAGCACGTCGTACGGGCGGACCAACCGCAGCAACCTGTACGTCGTGAAGCGCGGCCAGAAGGATCTGGACGCGGCAGCGCTCAGCTGCTTCCGGGCGCCGAGCATGACCGAGGGAATCACCGAGTACAACGGGACTGCCTACCTGGTCTACGAATCCGGCTCGCACCTGTACGCCTCGGACCCGGACACGCTCAACGTGATCCCGCGGATGCACAAGGCGTCGATCTCGTCGCTGACCTCGCTGGTGCCTTAAGGCTGGTACTTCACCGAGTTCACGACGGTTTCGCGGACCTTGGCATTGTCGTCGCGCACCTGGATCTGTAGCTGCGTTGTGCTGTTCAGCTGCCGGAACTGCTCGGTGACCGACGGACCGCTGCAGGTGTAGCGGAAGGTCGCCAGCTGCTGGCCACTGTCCGTCTGGCCGCCATCCGGTGCAACCGGCTGGCAGCCGGGCGGCGGTGTGCTGGTTGTCGGCAGTTTGGTGGCGTTGGTGACCTGCACGAAGACGCCCTCCACGGAGGCGTCGGTCCGCCAGCCCGCTGTGTTGTTGGCGACCAGCAGCCGGTGCGCGGCGGTGTCCTCTGCCTTCTGCGACCAGTCCCGCAGCGCCTCGACCGACAGCCCGGCGGACTCCACCTTGACCGGACGAGACAGCACGTACTCATAGCCGCCGTACCCACCACCGGCCGCCAGCAGTACGGCGAGCACTCCGGCAATCACGCGGCCGCGGGCGGACCGCTTGGGCGGCGCCTGCGTCAACTGGTTCGCGCTGGACAGCGCGGTCTCCTGGTCGACGCGACCAATGACAGGGCTCGCCGGAGGCACGTCTGACGCCGGAATCAGCCCAGCGGGGATCTTGCCGGTCGCATGCGCTTCGCGGAGAGCGTTGAGGAAGCTGTCGAGGTCCTGCCAGCGCAGATCGCGGTTCGGCTCCAGCGCACGCCGTACGACGACGTCGATGGCGTCCGGGATGTCCTTGCGCAGCGTGGTCATGGACGGCGGCGGCTTGTCGATCTGCATCACCGCACCGAGGCTGTTCACACCGTGCGGCGCCTGGCCGGTGAAAGCGGCGTACGCAACCGCGCCGAGCGAGTAGAGGTCAGCGCGGTGGTCCAGGCGATCGCCCATCACCTGCTCCGGAGCGACGTACGCCGGGGTGCCGCCGGGCATGGTCAGCTGGGAGACGTCCTGCACTGCCTTGCCCAGACCGAGGTCGCCGAGCATGGCGCGGTCGCCGCCGGCGATGCTGCGGAACAGCACGTTGGCCGGCTTCACGTCGCGGTGCAGGACCCCGCGGCTGTGCAGGTGCTTGAGGCCCCTGCCGACCTCGGTGATGATCCGGACCGCGTCGGCGATCTCCAGCGGGCCGGCCTTGATCTTGTCGGCGAGTGTGCCGAGGTCGGCGTACGTGATCACCAGGTACGGCCGGCCGTCCTCGGTCTCGCCGACGTCATGCGCACCCACGACGTACAGCGAGTCGACCTTGCGCAGGAACCGGCCCTCGGCCAGGAACCGGCGCCGGACGTCCTCGTCGTCGGTCCACAGGTCGGAGAGGATCTTGACCGCCACATCGGCGTCCAGCTGCTCGTCCTTGGCCAGCCAGACGGTCGCGAAACCCCCGGCACCGACCCGGCGGACCAGGGCGTACCGGCCGATCCGCTGGGGCTGGTCCATGCACGCATTATGCTCGATCGCTCCTGCGACTCGCTCGCCGGTGCGAACAAACGAGCGACTTCGTGCGTCTCAGCGAGGATGGAGCAGGTGTCGAAGAGGAACCGGCCGCTGGTGATCGCGGTGGCCGCGGTGGCGGTCGCCGCCGTGGCAGGTGGCGGCATGCTGGCCGCTGCCCGGGGTCCGGAGAGTCAGGCGGGCGCGGCCGCCGCGCCGCTCAGTCAGACCCCCACCAGTACGGCGCCGCTCACGGTGAAGATCGATGCGACCAAGCTGGCGACCGGACGCGACCCTCAGGTCGCCTATGTGCGCGGCCGCACTGTCATGGGTGGAGTGGGCAATCCGGTCAAGGTCCCGGGCACTCGGGACATCACCGCCGTCACCAGGCTCTGGGACACGACCTGGACCCTGCAGGTCGATGCGGCGGTGAGAAGCACCCTGGTGGTCCAGGACAGTCAGGGCGCGGTCCTGCGGCAGGTCAAGGACATCGACTCGCTCGCAGGCAGTGCTGACGGACAGGCCGTCGGCTATGCCGCAGGTGGCGACAGCGACGGCACGCAGGGCGCGACTGTGTATTACGAGCTCCCAGGCCGACCAGCGGTCACGCTGACACAGCCGAAGGCCTACGGCTTGCAGGTGCTGTCGGTGAGCGGCCGGACGGTGTTCTTCCGGAGCGCCACCACAGCAGGTGGCACTGAGACTCTCTCCCGCTGGGATGTCGATCAGAAGGCCGCCGTACCGATCTCGCGAGTGACGTCGCCGCAGGCGGTGACTGTGGACGCAACGCTGACCTCCAGCCTGCCGATCTTCACGGACAGCGGCGTGTGCTCGGCCGTAACCGAACTGGCGACCGGACTGCAGCGCTGGAAGACCTGCGAGAACCGTCTCGACACCTTCAGTCCAGGCAACGCTTTCGTGCTTGCCCTGCCGCCGAACACCGGTGGCCCGTTCGGGGTCGACACCGTCTCCGCCCTGAACGCCAAGACCGGCACAGTCATTCGCACCTGGACCGCGCCCACCATCGTGCGTCAGCTCGCCGAGGACGACGACCACGTCCTGCTCGAGTGGTACGCGGACGTCGACGCCCGCTCCCGCTCAGCCGTCGTCCGCTGCACCGTCAGCACCGGCCAGTGCGAGCTGGCCACGCCGCTGTCCACAGAACACCTGCTCCTCGGCTCATAAGGGCGAGAACGAACCTGTAAGGAGTCCCCGCCGATGCGGAACAACAACGGTCGCCTGATCGCCGTGGTGGCCTCCGTCGCCGTGGCCGCGGTCGCCATCGGCGCCGCCCTCGCCTACCGCCAAGCCCCCCAAACCGCCCAAGCCGACGCAGCTCCCCTGACCAGCTCCCCCAGCCTCCCCACGCCTTCCTGGTCAGCCAGTACGCCGACACCGACCGCCACGCCGTCGACGCTCAAGCCGACGGCGTCCGCCGTGACCAAGCTGAACATCAGCAAGCTCCCGCAGGGCCGTGAGCCCCAGGTGCCGTACCTGATCGGCCGTGAGGTGCACAGCGGCTCCAACTACAAGGTGCAGATTCCCGGCAAGGGCTCCGTTCTCAGCATGGGCCAGCTGGGGGGCAGCACTCTGGCGGTCGTCATGTACGAGCCGGACGGCGACGGCACCGAGCTGCTGAAGCTCGAGCCCGGCGGCACAGTCCGCCGTACGCCGGATGTCTCGTCCCTGGTCACCACAGCGGACCAGCGTGCCGCCGCGTACGCCGCCGCGCGGCTCAGCAGTCTCGGCGTGCCGAACAAGGGCGGCACTGTCTACGCGGAGACCGGAGATTCGCTGCAGTCGCTGAAGCTGCCGAACAGCTGGGAGGCTCGGGTCATCGCCTACACCGGCGGCAAGGTCTACTACCGCGCGAGCGACGAGGAGACCGGCCCGTGGAAGCTGTACGCCTGGGTGCCCGGTGAGGCGAAGGCGCAACTGATCAAGGCGGTCATCTCGCCGACTGCTGTCTCCGCCGACGGCCGCACCGCAGCCGCCATGCCGGTCCGCAACGACGACGGGACCTGCTCGAACGTCGTACAGATTCCGAGCGGCACCCAGCTCTTCCGCACCTGCGCGTTCCAGGTCCGCGGCTTCACTCCGAACGGCGCCATCGCCTACGGCGACGAGGACAACGCCGAAGGATTCTGTTCCGGCACGTCGGCCGCCTTCGAAGCGAACTCCGGCAAGGTCCTGCACGAATGGAAGGGCTGCTTCCAGGCGATGGCCGTCGAGGACGACCAGCATGTTCTCGTCGTCGCCTTCGCGACTCCGGCCGGGCAGACCGAGAAGGTCAGGACCGCCATCATCCGCTGCACGATCACCACCGGCGCCTGCGAACTCGCCACTCCGATCGGTACCGACACGCCTCTCGTGATCGGCAGCTAACACCTAGGGAGCACACTGGGCTGCATGACTCGCCTTGCGGTGCTTGCGGACATCCATGGAGTGTTGCCGGCGTTGGAGGCGGTGCTGGCGGAGAAGGACGTGCGGGCGGCGCACACGGTGGTGGTCGCGGGGGATGTGGTGAGCGGGCCGCAGCCTCGGGAGGTGTTCGATCGGCTGAAGTCAATGGGCGATCGGGCGGTGTGGGTTCGGGGGAACGCGGATCGCGAGGCGGTGGCGATGGCTCGGGGGACGTTCACAGGCGAGGCGCCGGATGCGGTGAGTCCTTGGGCTGCTGGGGAGCTGACGCCGGAGCAGGTGGAGTGGCTGGCCGAGTTGCCGACGTCGGTGACGTTCGGGGATGTGCTGGTGTGCCATGCGACGCCTAGGGACGACGAGGAGGTCGTGCTGGTGGACAGTCCAGTACGACGGTGGAGCGACGTACTGAGCACTGTGCCGGACGACATCAGGACCGTGGTCTGCGGGCACACGCACATGCCGTTCGTGCGGCAGGTGGATCGACGGACTGTGGTCAACGCCGGCAGCGTTGGCATGCCGTACGGCGCTCCCGGGCCCAGCTGGGCGCTGGTGACGCCGGAGGGCGTTCAGCTCAGGCGGTCCGCGTTGGACCGAGTGGCCGCGGCAGAGCAGATCATGAATACGTCGACGTACCCCGGACGGCAGGAGTGGCTCGACGCGTACATGCTGACGAACTACTCCGACACGGAGGCGCTGGACGCGTTCAGGGCACGCTCCGAGGGATGAGCGGCTACCGTCGTGGGGTGTTCGCACGGCGGCGGAAGCATTTCGGTACTCCGGCTGACAAGGCGACGTATGCGACTCTGCATACCGCCTCGTTGGCCAGTCCGCATTTGCGCGAAGGCCTGACGCCCGCCGCGGCCGGCAAAGCGAGCCGTCACCTCAGAGACCTCCTCGGTACGGCGGCCATCGCGATCTGCGACTCCTCCGGCGTACTGGCGTGGGACGGGGTCGGCGGCGCGTACGAGAGCAACCACCGTCGAGACGCCCGCTCGATCGCCGCACCGACGCTCCGCACCGGCCGCACCGCGATTCTCGGCGTCCACGACGTTGCCTGTGGAGACCCGCAATGCCCGATCCGTACGGCGGCCGTCGCGCCGATCGTGATCGAGGAGCGCGTGGTCGCCGTACTGGTCGCGTATAGCGAGCGCTCGTCGGCTGCACTGGTCAGAGCGACCGAAGAGGTCGCCCGCTGGGTCTCTGGTCAGGTGGAGCTCGCAGAGCTCAACAAGGAGCGCACGCGCGCCATGGAGGCCGAGCTGCGCGCACTGCGCGCTCAGATCAGCCCGCACTTCATCTACAACGCCTTGGCTGCCATAGCGTCGTTCGTCCGCACTGACCCGGAGCGAGCGCGTGAGCTGCTGCTGGAGTTCGCCGACTTCTCTCGCTACGCGCTGCGGCGGGGTGGCGAGTTCACCACGCTCGCAGACGAGCTGCGCAACGTGGAGCGCTACCTGGTCCTCGAGCAGGCGCGCTTCGGTGAGCGGCTGACGGTGTCGCTCCAGATCGCTCCTGAGGTGCTGCCTGTCGTCGTACCATTCCTGGTCGTCCAGCCCCTGGTGGAGAATGCCGTACGGCACGGGCTGGAGGGCACCACCGGCGTCGGCCGGATCACCATCCGCGCCCGGGACCAGATCAACGAGGCGGAGATCAGCGTCGAGGACGACGGCGCCGGCAGCGACCCCGAGGTGATCCGCGCGGTTCTGGCCGGTGAGTCCGCCAGCGACTCGATCGGCCTCGGCAATGTGGACGCACGGCTGCGCCAGGTCTACGGCGACGCCTACGGCCTGGTGGTCGAGACGCAGGTCGACGCGGGCACGAAGGTGACGTTCCGGATTCCCAAATACTCCTCAGGAGTGCATGCGTCCCCCTAGGGTGAGGTTATGGCGGAGACACCACTGCGGGCGCTCGTTGCGGACGACGAGGAGCCGGCGCTCAACGAGCTGGTCTACCTGCTCCGGCGCGACGACCGGATCGGGGAGATCCGGACCGCCTCCAACGGCCCCGAGGCGCTGAAGATCCTGCAGGCGGAGGATCTGGACGTGGTGTTCTGCGATATCAAGATGCCCGGTCTGGACGGGATCGATCTGGCCCGGGTGCTGTCGAAGTTCGCCAGCCGCCCGCAGATCGTCTTCGTCACGGCGTACGACGAGCATGCGGTCCAGGCGTTCGAGCTGGAGGCGACGGACTATGTGATGAAGCCGGTCCGCCAGGAGCGGCTGGCTGAGGCGGTCCGGCGCGTGGTCACCGCCGGTGCGCCCGCGTCACCACAAGCAGCCGATGCCGGTGACGAGGTGATCGCCGTCGAACTGGCCGGCGTGACTCGGTGGGTGCAGCGCTCGACAGTCCGGTACGTCGAGGCCCAAGGCGACTACGCCCGCCTGCACACCGGGCAGAACTCGCACCTGGTCCGCATCCCGCTCAGCACGCTGGAAGAGCGCTGGCGTGAGGCGGGCTTCACCCGGATCCACCGCAGTACTCTCGTCGCCCTCGCGCATGTGAACGAGATGCGGGTCGAGAGCGGTCGCTGCGCCGTACGGGTCGGGGACGACTGGCTTCCAGTCAGCCGGCGGCACACTCGCGAGCTGCGCGACCTCCTGGTCCGCTCCACCTCCCTGCGCCCATGACATGAGCACCAACACGCCTCCAGGCCCGCGTCGCGTCCGTGTCACGAGCCCTCGCACCAGTGCGGCCCGGCGGCCCACCACTCCGGCCGGAACCCGGGAGATCGACGAGCAGACTCGCCTCGGCCAGGTCTACATGAACTCGCTGATCCAGTCCCAGCTCCGCCTCACGCTCGCGGTGATCGGTGGCACCGCCCTGATCCTCGGCAGCATCCCGCTGTTGTTCTGGCTGGTCCCCCCGACCCGCACCTTCGCGATCTTCGGCCTGCCGCTGCCCTGGGTGATCCTCGGCATCGTCGTCTACCCGGTCGTGTACGTCGCCGCCCGCATCTACGTCCGCAACGCCGAGCGCATCGAGGCCGAGTTCACCGAGTTCGTCGGGCGGCAATAGTGCCTGCCAGCGGGGAGGGCTCGAGTGATTGCGGTGTCCAGGTGCGTGCATCGGGGTGCTTGAGGAGTGCCCTCGATGCGGAGCATCTCGGGTGCTCGTCAAGTGCCGCGAGGTGCGTGCCTGGGCGCCGCAAGCGCCGAGCCATCCCCGCTGGGAGGCACTGAATGTCATCGGCAATGAGTTTGACCGGGATCGGTCTCGTGATCGTGGCGACGATCGGGATCGGTTTGTTCGGGCTGCGGATCTCTCGGACCACCAGTGACTTCTATGTGGCCAGTCGGGCGATCACTCCGCGCTGGAACGCCTCTGCCATCAGTGGTGAGTATCTGAGCGCCGCATCGTTCCTGGGTGTTGCCGGACTGGTGCTGGTGAACGGCGCCGACATGCTGTGGTTCTCCGTGGGCTACACCGTTGGCTATCTGATGCTGCTGGTGCTGGTTGCTGCCCCACTCCGGCGCTCTGGCGCCTACACACTGCCGGACTTCGCCGAGACTCGGTTCGAGTCCGCCATGGTGCGCCGCGTCTGCTCCGGCCTCGTCGTCGGCATCGGAACGCTCTATCTGCTGCCACAGCTGCGCGGAGCCGGTCTCACGTTCCAGACTGTCACCGGTGCGCCCCCGGACGTCGGTGCTGCCGTCGTCGCCGTCATCGTCGTGATCAACGTCGCCGCCGGTGGCATGCGGTCGATCACCTTCGTGCAGGCCTTCCAGTACTGGCTGAAGCTCACCGCGCTGGCCACACCGATCTTCGTCATCCTCATCGCGTGGCGCTCCGGCGACCACCAGATCGGCGTACTGGAGTCACTGCACGGTGCAGCCGCTGAGTGGGCCGAACCGCTCTCCAGAGCCGGTGGCCGCGACCACCCGCTCTACTCGACCTATTCGCTCTTGCTGGCCTTGTGTTTCGGCACCATGGGCCTTCCCCACGTGCTGGTCCGCTTCTACACGAACCCGGACGGCCGCGCGGCCCGCCGTACGACGGTTGTCGTCCTGGCCCTGCTCGGCCTGTTCTACGTGTTCCCACCCATGTACGCGATCCTCGGCCGCTCGTTCGCCCCGGACTTGGTCGCCGGTGCCGCAGACACCGTCGTACTGGAACTTCCCAGCCGCATCTTCCCCGGTACGGCGGGAGACCTGCTCGGCGCGTTGGTCGCGGCCGGAGCGTTCGCCGCGTTCCTGTCCACCTCGTCCGGACTGACCGTCGCGATCGCCGGAGTGATCGACCAGGACCTGCTGCGGACCAGACTGACCCGCCTGACCGGTGGCGACTACCTGGCCGTCAACAGCTTCCGCATCGCCGCCCTACTAGCCATGACCGTCCCGTACGTCGCCTTCCGGCTCACCGGCGCTCTGAGCCTCGCGGACACCGTGGGACTCGCGTTCGCCGTCGCAGCCTCGACCTTCTGCCCGATGCTGGTACTGGGCATCTGGTGGCGACGCATGTCGACCACCGGCGCCGCAGCCGGTCTGCTCGTCGGCGGTGTCGCAGCCAGCGCAGCGGCTCTGGTCAACGTGATCGGCGCGCCCCCGGACGGCTGGCCGCGCGCCCTGGTCGTCCAACCGGCCGCCTGGACCATGCCCCTGGCGTTCCTCACCGTCATCGTGGTCTCCAAGCTGACCCCGGACAGCATCCCCGCCGGCGCCGCCCGCAGCATGGTCCGCCTGCACACCCCAGAAGCCGTCAACGTCGACCGCGACCCGAGACCGCACCCCTGACCACCGCTGGTCGTGGCGGATCGACCGTTCGCCGCACGGCGGTGGCCCGCCGGTCGCCCGAGGTGGGCCATTGAGCGCTCGATGCGCGCGGGTGCTGTCGGCCGGGGCGTGAGCTGGACCACAGTACGGGCAGCACACCCCGCCGGTTCCGCCCGGCCTGTCCCCTGTCTGGAGGTCCCCGCGCATGAGCGATACCCGGCCGGGTGAACCGGATCTGACGACGTACCGAGATGCCCAGCTGTCACCGGACTTCTCCGAACTGCGCCGCCGGTTCCGCCGCTTCGTGTTCCCGATGACCGGACTGTTCCTGGTCTGGTACTTCGTCTACGTCCTGCTCGCGGACTACGCGCCGAAGTTCATGGCGCACAAGATCGGCGGCAACATCACCGTCGGGCTGCTGTTCGGGCTCGGCCAGTTCGTCTCCACGTTCGCGATCACGCTGCTCTACGTCCGCTGGGCCGACCAGAAGTTCGACCCGGACGCCAAGCACCTGCGTGACCAGATCGAAGGAGAGCCCTCATGAGCGCGCCACTGCTGTTGCCGCTGGCAACCGTCGGGGATCCGATGGTCAACATCGCGATCTTCGCGCTGTTCGTGGTGGCCACGCTGGCAATCGTGATCCGGGCCTCCCGCAACAACAAGAGCGCGGCCGACTTCTACGCCGGCGGCCGCTCCTTCACCGGCCCGCAGAACGGCATCGCGATCGCCGGTGACTACCTGTCCGCCGCGTCCTTCCTCGGCATCGCCGGCGCCATCGCGCTGAACGGCTACGACGGCTTCCTGTACTCGATCGGCTTCCTGGTGGCCTGGCTGGTGGCGCTGCTGCTGGTCGCCGAGCTGCTCCGGAACACCGGCCGGTTCACGATGGCCGACGTACTGTCGTTCCGGCTCAAGCAGCGTCCGGTCCGGATGGCCGCGGCCATCTCGACGCTGGGTGTCTGCTTCTTCTACCTGCTGGCCCAGATGGCCGGCGCCGGTGGTCTGGTGGCCTTGCTGCTGGGCATCTCCGACCGCGCCGGGCAGAGCGTCGTGATCGCCGTCGTCGGCGTCATCATGATCACCTACGTGCTGGTCGGCGGCATGAAGGGCACCACCTGGGTGCAGATCGTCAAGGCGATCCTGCTGGTGGTCGGCGCCGGCATCATGACGCTGTGGGTGCTGGCGAAGTACGCCTTCAACCTGTCCGGCCTGCTGGGCGCCGCGGTCGACAAGAGCCCGGCGGTCGGGGAGAAGCTCCTCAGCCCGGGCCTGCAGTACGGCGCAACGGGGATCAGCAAGCTCGACTTCATCTCGCTCGGCCTGGCCCTGGTGCTCGGTACGGCGGGTCTGCCGCACGTGCTGATGCGCTTCTACACGGTGCCGAACTCGCGGGAGGCCCGCCGCAGTGTCAGCTGGGCGATCTGGATCATCGGCATCTTCTACCTGTTCACCCTGGTGCTCGGGTACGGCGCCGCGGCCCTGGTCGGTCCGGACAAGATCCGCGCGGCTCCGGGCAAGGCGAACTCGGCGGCTCCGCTGCTCGCCTACGAGCTCGGCGGCGAGATCCTGCTCGGCGTCATCTCGGCGGTCGCCTTCGCGACCATCCTGGCCGTCGTGGCCGGGCTGACGATCACCGCCAGTGCGTCCTTCGCCCACGACATCTACGGCCAGGTGATCAAGAAGGGCCAGGTCAGCGGTGACGGCGAGGTCCGGGTCGCCCGGATCACCGTCGTGGTGATCGGCGCGGTCGCGATCCTCGGCGGCATCTTCGCCAACGGCCAGAACATCGCGTTCCTGGTGGCGCTCGCCTTCGCGGTGGCCGCCAGCGCGAACCTGCCGACCATCCTGTACTCGCTGTTCTGGCGGCGCTTCAACACCCGCGGCGCGCTCTGGAGCATCTACGGCGGTCTCGGCTCGGCGATCTTCCTGATCGTCTTCAGCCCGGTCGTCTCCGGCAAGGTGGACAAGAAGACCGGCGCGAGCCTGTCGATGATCACCGACACCGGCATCGACTTCCACTGGTTCCCGCTCGACAACCCCGGCATCGTCTCGATCCCACTGGCCTTCGTGCTCGGCATCATCGGCACCCTGACCAGCAAGGAAGCGGTCGACGTCGACAAGTTCGCCGAGATGGAGGTCCGCTCCCTCACCGGTGCGGGCGCCGAGAAGGCGACGCAGCACTAACCCCTCGAACCTGCCAGGTAGGTCCTGCCGAACTCAGACGGACCTGCCTGGCAGCCCCAATTGTCAGAACTTCAATGACGGCCAGAGCTCGAAGAACGCGTCGCGGGAGGCTCGGCCGCGAGCCTCCTCCAGCGCGTGCAGGCGGCCGAAGGTGAAGGCGTTGCCGCCGTCCAACTGAGCTTGTACGGCGAGCTCTCGCAGCAGCTCGCGCGACACCACCGAGTCCTGGAACCCGCCGAGAATCTCCTGCACCTCCTCGGCCCGCGTCGCCAACTCGGTGCCCTCGGCACCCAATACCGGTACGACGGCCTCCCCGGCGTACCGGAGTCGTTTCGCGGACTTGCGCACCTCATGCAGCTCGTGGTCCTGCTCTTCGGCCGTCTCGGCGGACTGCGCCCGGCGGACCGCCTTACGCATCCGCTTCTTGTCGTGAGCCAGCAGTTCGGCGAGCTGCTTCGCGGCCTTGCGGTTGTCGCCGGTCAGCGGCGGATCGACGATCAGCCGGTCGAGAGTGTCGAGCAGCCGGAAGTACCGCTCGCTCTCCAGCGCGACCAGCGCACCCGTCCGGCCTTCCTTGTACACGCTGCGCAGGTGGTCGTCGATCCGCCCGGCGACTCGGCCCATCACCAGCTCGACCGGCTGCTTGGCAACCTCGGCGGCGAAATGCGCTCGCTGCACCTCGGCGTCCCGCGCGACCCCGAGCTCACCGGCGAGCCACTTCAGCTCGGCCCGGATCTCGTCGCCGGCCTCACGATCGATCACCGGCCGGAACGTCGCCAGGGCCGACCGCAGTCGCCGCGTCGCCACCCGGAACTTGTGGATCCCCTCCGGCGCATCCCGGCGCACCTCGGGATCGCGCTGGCGGATCGCCTGCACCTGCTCGGTGACGTAGGCCCGGAAGACATGAGCCGTCCGCGGCTTCGCGGGCAGCTCCCAGCCGTCGCCGGCCGGCACTCGGTCGCCGAGGGCGCGCGCCAGCTTGCTCGGCCCGGCCGCCGGCTCGGCACCGGCAGCGCGCAGCACGGCCTCGGCCGCCTCCAGCAACTCACGGTCGCCGCCGACCAGCTCGACCTCCCACTCACGCCAGCGATCCGGCTCACCGTCGGTCGTCGTCGCGGTGACGTGATCATCGGCCAGCTCAGCCAGTACGACGCCCTCCGCGTCGAGCAGCCGATGCACCACCCGATGCGTCTGCAGCGTGACCACCGGAATCAGCTCGCGGTCCCGGACGTGCACCCGCACCGACCGTACGACTCCGATCGGCACCTTCTGCGTCGAGCGGCCGAGCGGGTACCGCACCTCGAGCCGCGCACCGGACGACTTCGGGAACTTCACATGCCAGCCGTCGTCCTCACCACCGGTCCGCCGCCGCAAGGTCACCTTGTTCGCCGCCAGGTCCAGCGCCTCGGTGTCGTAGTACACCGCTTCCAGGTTGAGCTCGACCGGCTGCGCCACACTCGCCACCCCGGGCAACTCGTGCAAGGCCGGCAGATGGGTCGACTCGTCGACGTCGTACTTGGTCTCGATCTCGAGCTGCTCGGTCGGCATGCCTACTGTTTACCAGGGGTTCGTGAACTGCTCATGCGATCGCCCGCAAGTCGGCCACCAATCGCTCCAGATCGCGGTCGGCCACACCGTTGGGCGAGATGGTGCGGAGTTGCCGGCGGCGATTACGTTGCAGCCCCCACGCCACCAGTACGACGATCGCCGCGAACCCGATCACGTCCGCCCCCGAGCGCGGAAGAACGTGTAGTGGAAGGTGCCGCCGGCCGCGGCCGTTCGTTCGAGGTCGCGAATTCCGTCGGCCCAGGCTTCGGGTGTCAGCAGGCCGACGGCGAGAGCGCGTTCGCGCACCGACTCGACCATGGCGATGAACGTCCTGCGGGTGAAGCCGTCGACCAGGTGCGGCAGCGTCTCGTCGGCGTACACGGTCCTCGGCTCCGTGTGGATGTCGAGGAAGCCGGCCGCTTCGAGGAGCGGTTGCACGCGACGGCCGATGAGCGAGTCGCCGCCCGCCTCGGCCTGCAGGTCGACCAGACACTCGATGACCGCTTGCGCCGCCGTACTGCGTGGGTGGTAGATCGCGGACTGGTGGTCGCCTTCGATGACGGTGATGGTTCCGCCGGGGCGCAGTAGCCGGCGCAGGCCGGTCAGGGCCGCGGCCGGGTCCTTCAGATGCTCGAGGACGAAGCAGACGAAGACGTGGTCGAACAGCTCACCCTCGAGCTCGCGAAGATCGGCGCAGCGCCACTCGACCCGAGCTTCGGGTGCCACGGCGGCGACCCGCGCCTTGGCCTGAGCCAGCGACTCCTCGGAGATGTCGACCGCGACCAGGTCGATTCCCGGGTGCCGGGTGACCAGCTGGACGGTCTGACCGCCGACCCCACAGCCGGCTTCGAGTACCCGCATCCCCGGCGCGTACTCGATGCCACCGTGCAGGAGCTCGGCCAGTGTCTGCGCCTGGTCGGTCAACCGGCGCGTCTCGGCCGGGGTGTAACCATGCACGTAATCGGTTCTCATATCTCCAAGGTGCCGTCACAATGGTCCGATGGACAGGTCCAATCAGGGCGACTTCCGCAGGACCAATGGCGCGGACTTCCTCCAGCTGAACGCGGCCGAGGCACCGGCCGGTGGCTTGGCCGGCTGGCTGACCGATCAGCTCCGGACCGCGATCGCCGACGGTCGTCTCCCGATCGGCAGCCGCCTCCCGGCCAGCCGGTTGCTCGCCGCCGAACTCCAGGTCTCGCGCGGTGTCGTGACCGAGGCCTATCAGCGCCTCACCGAGGACGGCCACGTCAGCGGCCGCGGCCGAGCCGGCACCGTCGTGGTCGCTGCCCCGGCGCTTGCGCCCGCACCGCGGGAACGGGCTTTCGAACTGCCGCCGAAGATCTACGCGCCCGGCCTCGACATCTTCGACGCCCTCCGCGCCGCGCCCGCGCGCATCGATCTGACTCCCGGCGTACCGGACCTGGCGTCCTTCCCGCGCGCTGCCTGGCTGCGCTCGGAGCGTGCCGTCCTCACCAACCTGGAAGCCTCCGCCTTCGGGTACGGCGACCCATCCGGTACGCCGGAACTCCGTGGCGCCGTCTCGAACTGGCTGGCGCGCTACCGCGGGATCACCGCCCATCCGGACGAGGTGATCATCGTCGCCGGGGTCTCGCAGGCGATCGGGCTGCTCGCGCAACTGCTGAGCACGCGCGGCATCACCGAGGTCGCGGTCGAGGACCCCGGTTCGCTCGGATCCCGCCAGCACATGGAGGAATGGCAGCTGCGCGCCCGGCCGATTCCCGTTGACGAGAACGGCTTGCAGGTCGACGTACTGCGGAAGTCGGATGCCGAGGTGGTGATGGTGACTCCGGCCCACCACTTCCCGACCGGCGTCGTACTGGGTGGTGAGCGGCGGCGCGATCTCCTGCAGTGGGCAGCCGATGGTGGATTGATCTTCGAGGACGACTACGACGCCGAACATCGCTACGACCGGCCGCCCGTCCCAGCGCTGCGGTCGATGCAGGCCGACCAGGTGATCTACGCCGGCAGTGTCTCCAAGCTGCTCGCGCCGGCGCTGCGGATCGGCTGGATCGTCCCGCCGGCGAAGTACCGCGAGGACTTCATCGCGTTGAAGCGCCGCGCCGACCTCGGCAACGCCTCTCTGCCCCAACTCACCCTCGCGCACCTGATGGACTCCGGCGAACTGGAACGCCAGCTCCGCTACGTCCACCGCCGGCATCGCACCCGCCGCGACACCATGGCCACCGCCATCGCC
This sequence comes from Kribbella sp. NPDC005582, assembly GCF_040605415.1. Lineage (NCBI taxonomy): Bacteria > Bacillati > Actinomycetota > Actinomycetes > Propionibacteriales > Kribbellaceae > Kribbella > Kribbella sp. NPDC005582. The sequence goes on along the minus strand of NZ_JBEXCU010000005.1, from coordinate 402,576 downwards.
AAGTACTTGCCCACAGCAACCGTCCACGGCGCGGCCGCCGGCCTGCACCTGACCATCACGTTTCCGCCCGGCCTCGACGACACCGCCCTGGCCACCGCCGCCCTCGCCGAAGGCGTCAAGACCCACCCGCTGTCCTGGCACTGCCAACTCCCCCACGCTCCCGGCCTGGTCCTCGGCTACGCCGCCCGCACCCCCACCGAACTGACCGACGCCATCCGGGTGATCGCCGACATCGTGGCGGCAACTGGGCGCGGCTGACTGCGGATGCAACGCCACGACGGAGTCCTCTCGTACTGCAGGTGACGACGATCACCGAGGAGGACTCTGTCGTGGTATTCATCCGACGAACGAGGCGCGCCGCCACTGCCGCCCTCGTCTCGCTCGCCGCCGTGGGACTGCAGGTGCCCGCGACGGCCGCCCCGCCGCCACCCAAGAACAGTCCAGCCGATCTGCGGGTCACGCTCCTCACCGGGGATCGAGTGACCGTGAACGACGGCAGCGTCACCCGCATCGAGCCGGGCAAGGACCGCAAGCACGTCGGTTTCCGTACCTACAAGAACAAGAACCATCTGTACGTCGTTCCGTCCGACGTACAGCCGCAGCTTGCGAGTGGGCGGCTGGACCGGGCGTTGTTCGATGTCACCGGGCTGATCAAAGCCAAGTACGACGACCGTTCGACCTCGTCGATCCCGGTGATCGTCAGCTATGCAGGCAAGGCGCAGCAGCGCGCGGCCGTCCCGGGGGCCTCGGTGACCCGGGCCCTGCCGGCGGTCAACGGCGCCGCGCTCAAGGTCGACAAGGCTGGACCTCTGGGGCTGCTGGCCAGTACCGGCGTACAGAAGATCTGGCTGGACGGTAAGCGGCGGTTGACGCTGGACCAGTCGGTACCGCAGATCGGCGCGCCGGCTGCCTGGAAGGCCGGGTACACCGGTAAGGGTGTCACGGTTGCGGTCCTCGACTCCGGGATTGACAAGACCCACCCGGATCTGGCGACCCGGGTCGTGGGTGGGAAGAACTTCACCGCTGATCCGGACGGCGACCAGGTCGGTCACGGCACTCATGTGGCCTCGACGATCGCCGGAACCGGCACGAAGTACCGCGGGGTCGCCCCGGACGCGAAGCTGTACGACGGCAAAGTCTGCGACCAGTACCAAGAGTGCGCGTTCTCCGCGATCGTCGCCGGGATGGAGTGGGCGGCTACCGAGGTGAAGGCGAACGTCGTCAACCTCAGCCTCGGCGGCCTTGACGCACCGGAGACCGACCCGATGGAGGAGGCGGTCAACCGGTTGACCGCCTCGACCGGCACGCTGTTCGTCATTGCGGCCGGCAACGAAGGTCCGGGGCCCGGTACGGTCGGTTCGCCCGGCAGTGCGGAGGCGGCACTGACTGTCGGCGCCGTCGACAAGCAGGATCAGCTGGCCGACTTCTCCAGCCGCGGACCTCGGGTCGGCGACGACGGCCTGAAGCCGGATGTCACCGCGCCCGGCGTGGGCATCGTCGCCGCGAAGGCCAAGGACTCGGTGATCGGTACGCCGGTGGGCGACCAGTACCTGCAGCTGAACGGTACGTCGATGGCGACCCCGCACGTGGCGGGCGCGGCCGCGCTGCTGGCCCAGCAGCACCCCGACTGGAAGGCAGCCGCACTGAAGGGCGTGCTGATGGGCTCGGCCAAGGTCATCGCCGGGCAGACCGTGCTCGAGCAGGGTGCCGGCCGAGTGGATGTTGCCAAAGGCATCGAGCAGGCTGTCTTCGCCGAGCCGAGCAGCCTGTCGTTCGGCGTGGCGAGCTTCCCGCACGACGACGACCTGCCGATCGCGAAGACGCTGACCTATCGCAACACCGGCGACCAGCCGGTGACACTGGCTCTGGCGGCGACACTCGACGGCCCGGGCGGCGCAACCGGCTCGATCAGCCTGAGCGCGCAGTCGGTGACCGTGCCGGCCGGCGGGAGCAGCGCCGTACAGGTGACTGTGCAGACCCGGGGCGACGGTGCGAACGGGATGTACACCGGTCGGGTGACGGCGACGGCCGGCAAGCTGTCGGTGACGGCTGCGGTCGCGGTGACGAAGGAGATCCCGAGTTACAACCTGACTGTCCGGTCGACGGGCCCCGATGGCAGGCCGGGACCGCCGGTAGGCTTCGTCGGCGATCTGAGCGACGGCTCGATGCGTTTCTTGGACGCCGGCGAGAGCGATCAGGTGACGATGCGGCTGCCGGTGGGCACGTACCACCTGCAGGGAGGCACAGTCCTGGAGGAGGCCAACAACCCGGAGCACTACAAGACCTACACCGTGATCCAGCCGACCGTTGAGCTCACGAAGGATGTGACGGTCGATCTGGACCTCCGGGTTGCCAAGCCGGTCAAGCTCACCGTTCCGGAACCAACTGCTGTCCAGGCGTTCGGAATGGTCGGATATGCGCGCAACTCACCGAGTGGCGAGGCCGGGTTCGGTTCGGCGGCGATCGTGTTCGACAACGAGACGGCGTACTCCGGGCAGATCGGTCCGGACCTCCCGTGGCAGCAGCTGTCCGGTCAGGTGCTGACGTACTGGGCCAAGCCGGCGGCGAGCGGGTTCGGTTTCATCAACACGCCGTACCTGTACACGACGCTCGACGAGCAGCTCGGGAGGTTCCCGACCGGATTCACCAGGCAGGTCAAGGCCGCTGAGCTGGCCACCCTGCCGATACAGCTGAATGGCAACAGCGATCGGCCCTACATCTTGCTGCTGAAGGGGTCCGGTCAGCACACGGCGAGCGGGATCGCATTCGGTCTCGGCTTCGACCAGCCGCGGTCGGTGACGGCGCACGTCGAGGCCGGTCCGGCGACCTGGGCCACCCAGCTGGACGAACGGATCGATTTCACCGACCTGGTCACCCAGCTTCGCCGCCCGGCGCAGACCTATCGGGCCGGGCAGACTTACCGGCAGCGGTTCCAGGCTGCCGCCTTCACTCCCGCACCGGCGTACGCCGGACGCACGGGTGACGGGCTGGCGGTCTACGTCTCGTCACTGATGGATGCCGATGGCAACAAGGGTTACACGGCAACGGACACCGGCTCCGCCAAGCTGCTGCGGGACGGAAAGGTGATCGCCGAGGCGGACACCTTCGGTGAGATCGAGACGAGGGGATTGCCGCCGGAGAGTGCGACGTACACGGTGGCGATGGCGATGACGCGGGAGTCGTACTCGGCGCTCAGCACCCGGACGGAGCTGAACTGGACCTTCCGGTCCGGGGCGACCGAACGGGAGACGCTGCTGCCGATGATCGGGCTGCGGTACCAGCCGAAGGTCGACGCCACCAACGTCGCCCAGCGGACGCCGGTATCGGTCCTGCCGTTCAGCCTGATCGCTCAGCCGGGAGCGTCGGTACCGGCGATCCGCAAGCTCGAGCTGGAGGTCTCGGGCGACGGCGGCAAGAGCTGGCGCAAGGCCACGGTCGCGCCACACGGCCGCGACGGCTACCAGGCTGTCTTCGGTACGCCCGACCAGGCTCAGGCGATCTCGCTGCGAGCCCATGTCACCGATGCCCAAGGCAACCTCACCGAGGAGACCGTGATCGCGGCATACCTGCTGAAGTGATCGACGAGCGGGGGACTGGTACGACGAGAGGGGTGTGGGTAAGAGGGTCGGGGATGACGTGGGCGGTGAGGTTGAAGACGGTGGCGACGACCTCGGGGGTGATGACTTCGGCTGGAGTGCCGGTGGCGGCCACCTTGCCGTTCTTGAGGGCGATGAGGTGGTCGGCGTAGCGGGCGGCGAGGTTGAGGTCGTGGAGGACGAGGACGATCGTCTTGTGGTGCTGGCGATTGAGGTCCTGGACCAGGTCCAGGATCTCTAGCTGGTGGGCCAAGTCCAGGAACGTGGTCGGTTCGTCCAACAGCATGGTGTCGGCGTCCTGGGCCAGCGCCAGCGCGATCCAGACGCGTTGGCGCTGGCCGCCGGAGAGTTCGTCGAGCGAACGGTCGGCGAGGTCGGCGACGCCGGTCGCGGCGAGGGCCGAGTCCACCACCTGCTCGTCCTCGACAGACCACTGCCGGAACCAGCGCTGGTGCGGATGCCGGCCTCGACCGACCAGGTCCGACACCGTGATGCCCTCCGGCGCGACCGGCTGCTGCGGCAGCATGCCCAGCTGTGTCGCCAACTGACCGGCGCTGACCTTGGCCAGGTTGACGTCGTCGAGGTAGACGGCACCACCGCGTGGCGTGAGCAGTCGCGCGAGTCCGCGGAGCAGGGTGGACTTTCCGCTGGCGTTGGCGCCGACAATGACGGTGATCTGCTCCCGCGGGATCACCACCGAGAGCTCGTGCACCACGGCGCGGCCGTCGTACGCGAGAGTCAGTTGGTTGGTACGGAGTTCGGTCATGTCAGCCTCCCCGGCCGATGCGGTTGGCGCGAGCCATCAAGAACAGCAGGTACGGCGCACCCAGGAACGCGGTCACGATGCCGACCGGCAGCTGGGTCGGTGCGAAGATCAGCCGCGCGATCAGATCAGAAGCCACCACCAGCAACGCCCCAAGAGCACCAGCAGCGAACAACCCGGCCACCCGCTCGGCCACCAGCCGACGCGCGAGCTGCGGCGCGACCAGTGCAACAAAGGCGATCGGCCCAGCAGCCGCCGTCGCCAACGCAGCAAGGGCAACCCCAACCGCGATCAGCAACGCGCGGGAGAGCTCAACCCGACCAGCCAGCGTCCGCGCCAGATCGTCTCCAAGCTCCAGCAAGCGCAACTGTCGCCCGCCCGCGAGCGCCGCCGGCAGCAAGACCACCAACGCCGCCCCGATCAGTACGACGTGCGACCAACTCCGCCCGGCGAGACTCCCGGCCAGCCACTGCGCCGCACTCTTCGCGGTGTAGATATCAGCCAACGTCAACAGGTACGCCGTGATCGACCCAATGATCGCCGTCACGCCAATGCCCACCAGGACAAGCCGATACCCCGAAACTCCATCCCGATACGCCAACACATATACAGCAGTTGCTGCCAGCAGCGACCCCAGCAACGCACCGCCCGGAATCCACCCACTCCCCAGCACAGTGATCATCAGTACGGCGGCCAGCGCCGCACCGGCGTTGACCCCGATCAGGTCCGGGCTCACCAGCGGATTTCGGGCCAGCCGCTGAAAGATCGCCCCCGACACCCCGAACGCCGTACCGACGCCGATCCCGACCAGCACTCGTGGCAGCCGGCCGTTCACCACGATGTCGTTGAGGATCAACGTGCCGTGCCCGCTCAAAGCCTCGATGACCGACGACAACGGGATCCGGTAGTCGCCAAGCGTCAACGAGAGCGCTCCGACAGCCAGCGTCAGCCCCCACGCAAGAGTCGAGCCGATCACACCAGCAACATCGACGCGAGTAGAGAACGGCCCGAGACGCACAGTCCTCACAGCGCCGCCAACCGACGCCGCCGTACCAGCGCGATGAAGACCGGAGCGCCAATGACCGCCGTGATGATCCCGACCTGCAGCTCATCCGGCCGCGCCACCAATCGCCCGACCACATCAGCAAGCAACAGTACGGCGGGCGCCAGCACCATCGACCACGGCAGAATCCACCGATAGTCGGCACCGACGAGCGTCCGCGCCACATGCGGTACGGCGAGCCCGAGGAACCCGATCGGCCCCGCGATCGCGGTCGCCGTACCGGCCAGCACAACGACAGCCAGCCCGGCCACCACGCGCACCACCATCACCCGGGTACCCAGCGAACGAGCCAACTCGTCACCCAGCGCCAGCTGATTGAGCGACCGCCCCAGCACCACCGCCAGAACGATGCCCACGGCAATGAATGGTCCGGCCTGACCGATCACCGAACCGGTCGCCATCGTGAGCGACCCGACCACCCAGAACCGGAACTCGTTCAGCGTCGACAGATCGAGCAACGTGATCGCCGATGTGACCGACCCCAGCAACGCCGAAATCGCCGCCCCAGCCAGCGCCAGCTTCACCGGTGTCGCGCCACCGCGCCCGATCGCGCCGACCAGGTAGACGACCACTGTCGCCACTAGCGCGCCACCCATCGCAAACCACACATACCCCGTCAGGCTGTGCACGCCCAGCACCCCGATGGCCGCAACCACTGCCAGCGCAGCACCAGCGTTCACACCGAGAATCCCCGGATCGGCCAGCGGATTGCGGGTCACGCCCTGCATCAACGCACCCGCCAACCCGAGCGCCGCGCCGGCCAGCAACCCAGCGCCCGTCCGCGGCATCCGGAGATACCGGATCACCCGATCGTTGTCGCTCCCGCGGAAATCCGCCAAGGCCAGATACACGTCATGCGCACCGAAGTGCTGGTTCCCGACACTCAACGACAGCAGCACCGAGACCGCGAGTACGGCGATGCAGAGCAGCAGGCCGACCGCACGCCACCTCACTGGAACAGGTCGGCGTGAATCGTCTTGGCGATGTCCTCGGTCGCATAGGCACCGCGCACCCCGGCGGAGTGATTCGCGAACAGCCACGGCACGACGTGCTTGGTGCGGACCGCCTTGAGATTCGCCAACGCCGGGTTCGCCAGGATCTTCGCGACCTCCGGCTGCGAAGAGGCCGGCGTCAACGCGGCATCGCAGCACCCGCTGATCAGGATGTAGTCCGGGTTGCGTTTGATCAGCTCCTCGACGCCGATCTTCACGTTCCGCTTGGCCGTCAGATCGGCGAAGACGTTCATTCCGCCGGCCTGCTTGATCAGCACCGTCCCGAAGTCCGGCCCACCGGAGACGGTCAATCCGCCGCCTTCCAGTCCAGGCCTCAGGATCGCGACCGTCGGCTTCGGTGCGTTCTTCACCTTCGCCGACACCGCGGCGATCCGCTTCTCCTGGTCCGCGATCACGTCCTCGGCGCGGGCCTCGACCCCGAACAGCTTGCCGAGTCCGCGCAGATCGGCGTACACGTTGTCCATCGTGACGCTCGCCGGGTCGATCGCTTCGTCACCCTTGCCGTCCGCGGTCGGGCAGAGCGGGCTGAAGATCCAGGTCTGGACACCGAGCTCGGCCAGGCTCTTGCGGCTCCCGAAGCTCTCGTCGCTGCCACCGCCGGCGCTGAATACGTCGTTGAAGCCGGACAGCACGAAGTCCGGGTTCGCCGCCAGCAGCTCCTCGCGGCTGGGCAGGTTCTTGTAGTACTTCGCCTTGGCCTGAGCACTCGCGTACTCCGGCAGCACCTCGGCATCCAGGTACGCCGTACCGACCAGGCGATCGGAGATCCCGAGCGCATGTGCCATCTCGATCGCCGGCTGGTACGCCGCGAAGACGCGCTTCGGCGGACCGCTCACGGTGACGTCGATCCCGCAGTTCCACACGGTGGTCGTCGATCCGGGCGGATTGACGGCGGTGGCGGTGCCGCAGCCGGCGAGCAGGCTCAGCAACACGACAAGGACAAGGGACTTACGCAGCACGGGACCGCTCCTCCAACACCTCGTGGACGGATCACATGCCGTGGCCGGTCTCCTGGCTTACGGGTACAGCGTCCACCGGCCTGGTCTTCCCAGCACCCTGCTCTTTGCAGTGCATAGCCAGTGACTTCCGCGTTGGACACGGCTGGCGGACATCCCGATCACAGTGGCGAGGGCCGCGCCGGCATCACACCGGCTTCCCGAGCACCACGGCGCCGCCACAGTAACATCGGCGACTCAGTCGCAGGTTCAGCGGTACTGCGAGAGCATCGCGAGCGCGAACTGCGTCATCGTGTCCGGGTTGATCGCCCGCGCCGGCAACGGCACCAGGTCGACCAGCTTGTCGTCGCCGATCCGGATCGTGGTCCGGCCGGTCGCCGTGTCCACATATCCCTCGTCACCGAGCGGGATCGCCTGTGCGGTCGGCGTCTTCCGCATCGCCGTCATCAGCGCGATCGCCTTCGGAGTACGGCGTACCGAGGTGGAGAGCACGCTGTCCGCGGAGATCCAGCCGCAGACCAGGTCGCCGAGCTCGGTCTGACCATCCCGGCGGATCGACGCGGGCGCCCCCATCACCTTCGCGGCGGCCGACGAACCGCGCTCACACTCCGGCCGCGCGATCAACGGCTCCGCCTCAGGCAGACCCGCCGCCTGTCGAGCCACTTCCTGCGCCAGTACGACGTACTTGGCGAGTGTGGCCTTGGGTCCGGCGACCTTGAAGAGCCGATCCTTCAGCAGGAACACGACGAACGTGTCAGCCCCGAAGCCACCATCACCAACCACCGCCATTTGAGACTTCTGGGCCTTCTGCGCGGCGGCCAGCGTCGCCTTGGTGGCTGCCTGCACCGACACTCCGACCCGCAGCACCGGCCCATTCGGACTCGCGCTCAGCCCCAGCTGACACACGTCGTACGTCGCCGGTACGCCGAAGTCCGCCGGCGGCGTCTTCGGCTGAATCTGCACGATCGGAGCACCCAGCGTCGTCTGCACCAGCTGCTGATCCATCCGCACGCACAACGTGTCGGCGACCTTCGAGGTCGGCGGCGTGCTGGGTGTTTCCGACGGAGACGGCGTCTCCGTGGGCGTCGTACTGATCGAGACCAGCGGCGGCACGCTCGGCGCGGTCTCCTGCCCAGGACCGCCGCACCCAGATGCGAGCACTGCAACGAGAGCGAACGGCACTACCGGACGAATACGCATAGTGCGCCAAAGCCTACGCCGCGTCCGCCTCCCCCGAGTGCGGGGTCCGTGTCGCCGGAAACCCCTTACCAGCACCCCACTCCTCACATTCGCCCCCAACTCCCCCCGCTCGCACGGTGACTTCAGTCGCGCCGCACGGTGACATCAGTCGCGCCGCACGCCGGCTTCAGTCGCGCCGCACGGTGGCTTCAGTCGCGCGGCACGGTGGCTTCAGTCGCGCGGCACGGTGGCTTCAGTCGCGCGGCACGGTGGCTTCAGTCGCGCGGCACGGTGGCTTCAGTCACCAAACACCGGGAAACCCACCGAATGCGAGGAGATGGTCGCCGGAAAACCCTTACCAGCAACTCACTTCTCACACTCGCCCGCCAACTCCCCGCATTCGCAGGGTGGCTTCGGTGGCGGGGCAGGGTGGCTTCGGTGGCGGGGCAGGGTGGCTTCGGTGGCGGGGTGGGGCGGGGCGGGGGGTTAGGGTTCGTCGGCCTCGGCTGCGGCCCGGAGATCGCGTTCGCGGACGGCGTGCTCGTCGGTGCGGGCGTCGTACCGCCAGAAGTCGCGCAGGGCGGCGCCGGTGGCGGCGACGCCGGCCACGCAGAGGATGCCGCCGCTGACGATCGACGTCCGGACGCTGGTCAGGTCGGCGACCAGACCGGACCGGGCCTGACCACCGAGCGGGCCGAGCATGTAGGAAAGCATCTCGATTCCGGCCAGCCGGCCGCGCATTTCGTCGGGGATCGTCTGGTTCCAGATCACTCCCCGGAACAGGCCGGAGACCATATCGGCAGCACCGGCGAACGCGAGGAAGACGAACGCGAACCAGATGTTCGGTGCCAGTCCGGCGATCCCGATCGCCGCGCCCCAGCAGGCGGCCGCCATCACCACAGCACGGCCATGGTGATGGACCCGGCGGGTCCAGCCGCTGGTGAGCGTCGCGATCATCGCGCCGACCGCTTCCGCGCTGTACAAAGCGCCGAGCAGTTTCGGTTCCTTCAGCACCTCGGTCGCGAAGGCCGGGAACAGCACGATCGGCATCGCCATGAACATGCCGACCATGTCGACGACGTACGTGCCGAGCAGGTCCTTGCGGCGCGCGGCGTAGGTGATGCCTTGGCCGATGACGCGCAGGCTCGGGGGCTGGGAGTGCTCGCCAACCCGGTACGGCTTGAGGCGCAGGTACATCAACGTCGCGATCGCCAACCCGGCCAGCTCGATGCCGAACGCCCAGCTGATTCCCGCCGTACCGACCAGGACACCACCCAGCGCCGGGCCGACCAGCTGACCGGCCTGCATGGTCAGTGCGTTCAGCGCCACCGCGGCCGGCAGCTCCGAGTGCTTCACCACGCGCGGGAACAGCGCGTCGCGGCTCGGGCGCTGCAGTGACGCGGCGATCGCGTTCAGGGCGCCACAGACGTAGATGATCCACACCTGCGGATTGCTCAGCAGCGCGTTGCTCAGCAGGACCGCGCAGACCGCGACCTGCGCGATGCCGGTGAAGATCAGCATCTTGCGGCGGTCCACGTGGTCGGCGAGCGCGCCGCCGTACAGGCCGAAGACGACCAGCGGAAGGATGTTCACCAGACCCATCGCGCCGACCGCGAAGTTCGAGTGGGTCAGCGAATAGAGCTGGAACGGGAGCGCGACGTACCCGAACATGCTGCCGAGGAAGAAGACGGTGCCCGAGATCGTCAGGATCCGGAAGTCGCGGGAACTACGCCACGGAGTCAGATCGACACGCAGCTGGGCCAGCCGCGATCGGAAACTTGCTGCCACCGCCACATCCTGTCAGCTCGACCGCCCGGGGAAGAACCCCTTTTCTTCCTACCGTGGAACCGATTGGTTGCCCTCGGCGTCAATCTCCCAGCCACGATCCACCAGCCAGACGGAGAACCGGATGATCTCGACCAAGTCGGTAGCCACCTTGATGGTCACCACCCTCGCCGCAGGTGGCGCCCTGCTTGCTCCCGTGGCCGCGCAGGCCGCGCCCACCACCGCCACGGCGCCCGCCGCGGTGACCAAGGCCGCCGCGGTCTCGGACCTGCTCAAGCCGGGTCAGAAGCTGAAGGCCGGTAACTACATCCGCTCCAAGAACGGCCAGTATGTCTTCATCATGCAGTCCGACGGCAACGCGGTGCTCTACAAGGGCAAGACCGCGCTGTGGTCGACCGTCACCAACCGCAAGGCCTCGGTGCTGGTGATGCAGAAGAACGGCAACCTGGAGGTCGTCTCCGGCAAGACCGTCGTCTGGCAGAGCAACACCGGCACCAGCCCGGGCGCGATCCTGGCGGTCCAGAACGACAACAACCTGGTGATCTACAACACCCGCGGCAAGCCCAACTGGAGCCGCTACATGGTGGTCGGCACGCTCGGCGCGGGCCGAGTGCTGAAGTACCCGGAGTACCTGACCTCGGTGAACCGCACCTACCGCCTGACCATGCAGGGTGACGGAAACCTGGTGCTCTACAAGGGCAAGACCGCACTGTGGAGCACGAAGACGCAGAGCAAGGGCGCCTTCGCGGCCATGCAGACCGACGGCAACCTGGTCGTCTACAGCGCCGCCAAGAAGCCGCTGTGGTCCAGCAAGACCACGCGCAAGGGCGCCGTCCTGGTCGCGCAGAACACCGGTGACGTCCAGATCGTGCTCGGCCGGACGGTGGTCTGGCACACCGGTACCGCCGGCCGCTGAAAAGTTTTTTCGTCCAGAAGCGAACTTTCCGGCTTCTCGGTGCGTCTTGTAAGTAGCCGCGGCACCCGGGGCGGGGTGTCGCGGCCTCTTTCTGTCCGCAGCCGGCCCGGATCGGTGATCAGTTGGTTACCAAGGGCAACAATTCGCTGAGATCGGTGCGCTCGCCGCTCGCGCGCAGTTTGCCGGTACCGCGGGCCTCGGACCAGGTGGTCCGGCCGAGGGCGAGCTCGATCCACAGCTCGGGCGGCAGCTCGACGACCGCGCCCGGTGTCCCGCGCGTGTGCCGCGGACCCTCGATGCACTGCACAGCGCCGTACGGCGGGACCCGGACCTCGACCGCATGGCCGGGCGCCTTGGCGACCAGGAGTTTCAGCAGTTCCTTGGTCAGCAGTTTCAGGTCGGGGCGCTCGGCCGACCCCGCGTCGTACCGCTCCAGGGCCTGTTCGAAAGGCGTGTTCACGACGTGTCAGCGTACGCGCAATTGCGGGGACGCCCCCTTCGTGGACGATAATCGCACCGAGAAGAAAGCGAGGTCGGGATGCTCACGCCCAGGCACCAGGCACTGCTGATGACGCTGGCGGGGATGACCGTCGGCGTCGCGGTCTTCGGCACTGTGCTGGCGATCAACAGCCACCGGGACGACGACAAGCGTGCGACCGACGTCGTGGTCAGTCAGACCCCCTCGAGTCCGACACCTCGCGGCGACGGCCTCCAGGCCGACTCCTTGCAGTACACGGCGCAGACCTTCGGCACCGACCGGGCACCGGTCACGGCCGAGGTTCCCGCGACCTGGAAGGCCACCCAGGACGGCCAGCGGCCGCGGTTCATGGATCCGACCGGCGTCTGGCAGATCCGCTTCGACACCCGGGGCAGCAGCAAGTCCCCGGAGCGTCAGGTCAGCGACCGCGAGCGCAGCATCAAGGAAAAGCAGCTCAACGTGCTCAGCCGCGACAACGGCACCCTCGTCTACACGTACGTCGACGACACCCGCGGCCCGCGGATGGGCCTGTCCCACTGGATCTCCACCGACAACGGCGAGAGCTCCGCCCTCGAGATCACCGTCGGCGGCCGCCCGCAGGACGAGGCCGCCTTGCGGGCCGTGCTCGATCGAGCCACCAAGACGCTGCAGCTCCCGGACAACCGTCCCAACTAGCTAGCAGTTGATGTCGGCGGTCGGCGCCTGGCCCTGCAGCAGGTAGGTCTCCACGATGTTGTCGACGCACGGGTTGCCCGCCTTGTAGCCGGTGTGACCGTCGCCGTCCCGCGAGACCAGTACGCCGCTGTCCAGCTCCTTCGCGAGCCCGACGGCCCAGTCGTACGGCGTGGCCGGGTCCCGCGTCGTACCGACCACGATGATCGGCTTCGCGCCGGCGGCCTTGATCGGGTGCGGCTTGTCCTCGGGCTTCACCGGCCAGTTCGCACAGGCCAGCGAACCCCAGAGCAGGAACGAGCCGAACCGCGGCGAGGCCGCCTTGTACTTCGGCTCCTGGGCCTTGGCCTGCGCGACCGAGGCGATGTCCGGGCGATCCACACAGTTCACCGCGTAGATCACCTCGTTCTGGTTGCTCGCGTAACCGGACTTCTCCCGCTCGGTGTACTGGTCGGCCAGCGCGAGCAGTCGTGCGCCCTTGCCGTCGAGGCCATCCAGCACCGCGTCCTCGAGCCGCGGCCACAGGTCCTTGGCGTACAGCGGGTAGATGACGCCGAGCACGACCAGCGCCTGGGTGACCTCGCGATCGCCGCTGCCCGGCAGCGGGTGTGCGTCGCTGTCGTTGATCAGCTTGTCGACCTTGGCCAGGATCTCGTCCTTGCTGGTGCCCAGCCGGCACTGCCGCTGCGCGCACTCCTCGGCGAACGCGTCGAGTGCGGTGTCGAAGCCCTTCGCCTGGGCGATGTTGTTCTCCTCCGACGTCTTCGCCGGGTCGACCGCGCCGTCGAGCACCAGCCGGCCGACGTTCTTCGGGAAGAGTTCGGCGTAGGTCGCACCGAGGAAGGTGCCGTAGGACATGCCCAGGTAGTTCAGCTGGGCGTCCCCGACGATGCCGCGCAGGACGTCGATGTCGCGGGCAGCGTCCTTGGTGCCGACATGCGGCAGCAGTTCGCCCGCGCGCTGCTGGCAGCCGTCGGCCAGCGTCTTCGCCTCGTTGTTGAGCTCGGTGATCTCGGCCTCGTCGTCCGGACTGCCGTCCGCCGCGATGAACTTGTCCAACTGCTCGGTGTCCAGGCACTTCACCGGCGTCGACTGGCCGACCCCGCGCGGGTCCCAGCCGATCACGTCGAACTTGCGCAGCAGCGAAGCGCCGAGCACGAAGCCGGCCGAGGCGGCGAACTCCACGCCCGAGCCACCCGGTCCGCCGGGGTTGATGAACAGCGTGCCGATCCGGCCGACGCGGTCGCGGGCGAGCACCTTGCGGGCGCTCAGCTCGATCGTCTTGCCGTCGGGCTTGCTGTAGTCCAGCGGCACCTTGATCGTCGCGCACTGCTGGTTGCTGCCGCAGCGCTCCCAGTCCGGCCGCTGGTTGTAGAACTGCTCCAGCCCGGCCGGGATCGGTCCGACCGGACCGGTCGACGGGCGGGTGCTCGTCCCGCCGGAGCCACCGGCGTCCGCGTCCTGCGCCCGGCTCGCCACACCACACCCGCTCAGCACTACCGCCAGCGCGGCCATGATCGCGGTCGTCTTGCGGAATCTCACTGCGGGGTGTCTCCCTCGTCGGTGTTCAGGCGGCGCCGGCGCCGGGGTTTGCGTTGCCGTCGCTCCTCGGCCGTCTCGGCCGCCGGTTCCACGGACGGTTCGGCGGCGTGCGGTTCTGCTTCGGGCTCCCGCCGTACGACGGGGGCCGGGAGCTCCACCGGTACGGCGTCAGGTGTCGTCGTACTGGAGGCTTCGTACTGCTGGCGCGGCGAGCAGACGTCCGCGCGGCTGCAGGCGCAGCGCCGGCCGGAAGCCGCCAGCCGGACCACGACGGTGTCGCTCGGCACGTTGTGCCCTACCACCACTCCATCACCCGCGGGGGTCTCCACCGCGGTCCCGACAGCCGGAGCCTTGGCGTTGTACTCCTGGTAGAGCGGGTGCTCGTACTTCAGGCAGCACATCAGCCGGCCGCAGGCACCGGAGATCTTGAGCGGATTCAGTGGCAGGTCCTGGTCCTTCGCCATCCGCACGCTGACCGGCTCGAAGTCCTTCAGGAAGGTCGCACAGCACAGGTCCCGTCCGCACGGACCGATCCCGCCCTGCAACCGAGCCTCGTCGCGGGCGCCGACCTGCCGGAGCTCGATCCGCGCCCGCAGTCCGCGGGCCAGGTCGCGCACAAGCTCACGGAAGTCCACCCGGTGCGGCGCGGAGAAGTACACGATCACCAACTGGTCGACATCGGCCCGCCGGTCGACGAAGTCGATCCCGACCACCTTCATCGGCAGGTCGTGCTGCCGGATCAGCCGCTTCGCGATCACCCGCGCGTCGGCCCGGCGCTGCCGGTTCTGCTCGTCCCGGTCCAGGTCGGCGGCGGTCGCGATCCCGTCACACAGCGGCAGGCCGCCGATCTCTTCGGTCACGTACTGCGGCGCCCACACGCACTCGGCGACCTCGGGACCGTCGTCGGTCGGGACCAGCACCTTGTCCCCGACCCGCGGCCGGTGCGGACCGGGGTCCAGGTAATACAGCCGCCCGTACCGCTCGAACGACACCGCCATCACCATGCCCACGCCGTCAGCGTACTGGGCCGGGCTGCGGATGATCAGCGTTTGGTGCCTTTGACGGTCCCTGTGACGCGCTCGTCCTCGGGCGCGTAGGCGGCGCAGACGACCAGGCGGTCGTGGTCGTCCTCCCAGCTTTCCTCGTCCGGGACCGTCCAGCCGAGCGTGAGCTCGGAGTCGTCGACAGACTTGCCGACGTAGGTGCGGAAGTCCGTGGCACAGCGGGACTGCCCGGTCCGGTCGACCTGCCGGTCACCCGGGTACGGGCCGTCGGGGAGGGTGGGGTTCGAGATGATCTCGCCGTCGTGCGCGTTCGCGCAGTCCTGCCGGGTCACCTCATCCTGGGGGTCGTCGCCGTTGAAACACTCGCCGATGGCCAGGTCTTCGACGTACGTGCCGGAGGACGACGAGCTCGAGCCCGGGTCGGACGCACCGTAGTCCTGGTCGTCGGCCCAGGTTCCGAGCGCGATCAAGCCCACGATCAGCGCGGCGAAGAACAGCGTCAGCAGGCCGCCGGTGATCAGGCCGGCGATCGCCATTCCCTTGCCGTCCTCGTTCGGCCGGCGCTTGAGCTGCACCAGCGCCGCGATCCCGAAGCCGACACCGAACGGGGCGGAGATCCCGGTGGCGAGCCCGCCGAGTCCACACGCCAGTGCGGCGATCGCGAACCCGTTCGTCTTCCTGCCGCCGCCCGGATAGCCGTACCCGTACGCCGCCGGATACGCGGGATGCCCGTACGGCGGCTGCCCGTAGACCGGCAGTCCGTACGGCGGCTGCGCGGGCGGCTGACCACCGTAGACCGGCTGCTGCCCGTACGGCGCTGCCGGAGGCTGCTGCCCGTAGCCCGGCTGCGACTGCCCGTACGGCGACACCTGAGGCGTCGAACCGACCGGCTGCCCCGGCGCCGCCCACCCGGACTGGGTGGGCAGAGGCTGGGTCGGCGGAGTGTCGTGGGGACGGGGGTAGGTGGGCGGCGTGCTCCCGGGATAGCCCGTTCCCGGCTGACCCGTTCCCGGCTGCACCGGCAGCGGCACGGTGGGGTCGGAGGTGGGGAGGGGCTGCGTGCTGTCGTCGTCCGGGCGCGCGTAGGTCGGGAAGGACCTTGGCGTGTCCTGTGGCCGGTCCGGGTCCGGACCGTACGGTGGTTGACTCACAGTTCCCCCAGCTGATTTCCCCCGCGCACCGAGTTACCGCTGCGACCCGCGCATGCTACCGCTCAACCGGGTTCCCGGCATCCCGACCAGGCACAACACGTTGCCGTCAGCAACAGCACGATCTTCCAGGACGACGTAGTACATGTCCAGGTCCGACTGCTCGTACGGCTTGCCCACGAACGCCCCGAAGGCCGTCGTACAGGCTCCGGTCGCGATCGTCTGGGTCTCCGCGGTGGTCCGCCCGGCCAGGTCGGCCCGCACCTTCGCGTAGGCCTCACCGCTGTGCTCGGTCTTGCAGTTCGCGATCCGCGCCATCCGCAGCGTCGCCGCCTCCAGGTCCGCGTCGAAACACCGCCCGACCTCGACCTGCGCGATCGGCACCGTCCGCCCGATCCCGTCCCGCAACTGCCCGTACAACCCGAGCGCGACCGCGACCCCGGTGAAGATTCCCCAGCACAGGCAGACCACCAGAGCGCCGTACGCGAACCGCTTGCCGCGGCCGCCGTTGCGCTTGATCCGCCGCAGCGCGATGCCGGCCAGCACCACGGCAACCGGCACCAGCCCAGGCAGGCTCGTCACCAACGCCGCGACGGCATAGCGGTCCTGCCGCTGCTGCGCAGGCGTCGGTACGCCGGCCAACCACGACTCGGCCGAAGGAAGCGACGGCCGCGCAGGCTGGATCGGGGAGGGCGGCTGGGTCATGTGTGTCCGTTCGGGGCCGTTCGACCGAGCGCGCTGTTTTGCTCGGACATACGGACATCGCGCCGACCAGCGCCGGTGTTACAAGGGCTGTCCGCTCACCGGACCGCCATCTCAGCCTTCGAAGAGCCCGATCGTCATCGCCTCGAGCGCCAGCAGCGGCGCGACGTTGGTCTCGATCGCCTCGCGGCAACCGGTGATCGCGGCCAGCCGCCGAACCGTCTGCTCCGGCGTCGTACGACCGGCCAGACCCTCGATCTGCCGGGTCAGCTCGGCGTTGATCAGCTCGGCCCCAGCTCGGGTCTGCACCACCAGCACATCGCGGTACAACGCCATCAGATCGACCAGCGACCGGTCGAGCACGTCGCGTTCCCAGCGCTTGGCGCGGGCCTTCTGCTGGTCCTCGAGCTCCTTCAGCGCTGCGTTCGCCTCGCGCGGCTTGGCGCCCTTGGTCCCGACGCCGAGTGCCTGCTCGAGCGCGGCGCGCTCCTTCTCGTCGACCTTCTCCGCGCTCGCCTTGGCTTCTTCCTTGGCCGCCTCGACCAGCTGCTGCGCAGCCTTTAGACAAGCCCCGAGATCCCGCAGCGCGAACGGCACCTCCAGCACCTTCGACCGCCGCGCCCGAACCTCTTCGTCTCGCGCCAGCGCCCGGGCCCGCCCGATGTGCCCTTGCGCGGCCCGCGCCGCGAACCCGGCCAGGTCCGCGTCGATCCCTAGCTTGCTGACCAGCATCTGCGCGACCGCGTTCACTGGCGGGGTCCGCAGTACCAGCAACCGGCACCGCGACCGGATTGTCGGTACGACGTCCTCGACCGTCGGCGCACACAGCACCCAGACCGTCCGGGGCGCGGGCTCCTCGATGCTCTTCAGCAGCGCGTCCGCGGCCTGCTCGGTGAGGCGGTCGGCGTCCTCGATCACCATCACCTGCCAGCGGCCCTGCGTCGGGCTCATCGCGGCCCGGCGAACCAGCTCTCGGATCTCACTGACCCGGATCGACAACAGCTCGGTGCGGATCAGCGACACATCCGGATGTGCTCCGGTGAGCACCGTCTGGCAGTCCTTGCACTCGCCACAGCCATCGTTCGGACACTGCAGAGCGGCAGCAAACGCACGCCCCGCGTTCGACCGCCCCGACCCCGGCGGCCCGGTGATCAGCCACGCATGCGTCATCCCGACCACGGCAGCCCCGGACTCACCCCGCACCGCTGCCGACGCGCCACCCACCGCCTTCCGCAGTACGGCGACCGCCGGCTCCTGCCCGACCAGGTCGTCCCACACTGTCATGTCAGGTCACCTTCGGGAGTAGCGGTTGCAGGCGGGCGCGGATCTGCTGGGCGATCTGCTCGCGGTCCTGGGTCGCGTCGAGGACGAGGTAGTGCTGCGGTTCGGCGGCGGCGAGTTCGAGGAACGCCGTCCGCACGCGTTCGTGGAACTCGGCGGACTGGGCCTCGATCCGGTCCCGCTCGGTGAACCGGCCGAGACCGCTCTTCGGTGGCAGGTCGAGCACGATGGTCAGGTTCGGTCGCAGGTCGTCGGTGGCCCAGCGATTGACCCGCTCGACGTCCGAGAGGTCCAGGTCGCGCCCCGAGCCTTGGTAGGCGAGCGCGGAATCGACGTACCGATCGGTGATCACGACGGTGCCGGACTTGAGCGCGGGCTTGATCATCGAGTCCACGTGCTCGGCCTTGTCGGCCGCATAGATCAGCGCTTCGGCGCGGTGCGAGATGTCACCGGTGGCGGGATCGAGGATGATCTCGCGCAGCTTCTGCCCGAGGTCGGTCGCACCCGGCTCCCGGGTCAGCAGAACCTGCTGGCCCTGCTCCTCCAGCCACTTCACGAGCAGCGCGGACTGCGTCGACTTCCCGGCGCCCTCACCGCCTTCGAGGGCGATGAACAACCCGGTCGTCGGATAGACCCCGGGCGTCTTGCCGAAGCTGCGCCGCAGGTCCCGCCAGAACGGTACGCCGGGCCGGTCGTCCATCTGCCGCCAAGCCAGCAAGCCGATCACGCCCGCCACGACCGCGGCGATCAGCATCGTCATCGAGGCGCCGTTGTACGTCACCGAGTAACCGGAGATCGAGTAGGTGTGCCGCCCGATCGCACCAGCCGCGAACGGCGCGATCGCCAGTGTCACCGCAAGCACGGTCCGTACGGCGGACTGCACGAACGCGAACGTCCGCCCGCGGACCGCGTCCGGAACCTCGAGACCGAGCAGCGTGTAACCGGAGACCCACGACGCACCGGCGTTGAAGCCGAGCAGGATCGCGATCATCGTGGCGATCTCGATCTGCTGGATCAGCGCCAGGCCGGCCAGGCAAATCCCCGAGCCGACCAGACCGGCCGCGAACAGCCGCCGCCGGGACAGTCCGGAGAAGATCCGCGGCGCGAACCCCATCCCGAGTGCGAGACCACCGAAGACAGCACCGAACAGAACGCCGTACCCGGGGTCGCCGGCTTTGAGGTCCTCGACGTAGGTGCGGCCGAGGCCGATCACGACCGCGCCGGCCGCGAACGCGCCGGAGATCCCGACCACGAGTCCGCGGACGACCGGCGTACCGGTGACGTAGGACCAGCCCTCGACCATGGTCCGCCACAGCGTCGGGTGGTCCTCGTGGTCGTGGACCGCACGGCCGATCTCGGAGACCGAAATGATCGCGACCGCCGAGATGGCGAAGGTGGCGGCGTTGACGTAGACCGCGAGGTCGATGGCGAAATCGCCGGCCCAACGGCTGACCAGGGTGATCGCGGTGAAGATCGCCGCGGCCGGCAGGGCCGTCCCGTACGTCGTGATCAGGCTGAGCTGGTTGGCCGCCTCGAGGCGGTGCCGGGGCACCAGGTTCGGCACGCTGGCGTCCTTGGCCGGTCCCCAGATCAGGCTGACGATCTCGATCAGCACCGTGGCCACCAGCACCCAGGTGAGCGTGCCGACGATCGGAATACTGACGAAGAACGCCGCCCGGATCAGGTCGCCGATGATCATCGTCGCGCGCCGGTCCAGGCGGTCGGCCACCCAGCCGGCCACCGGACCCATCACCAGCGCCGGCAGCACCCGCAGGAACAGCACGCCGCCGATCGCGAAGTTCGCCGCCTGGTAATCGTCACCGGCGAACGACTTCGCCATCGCGGTCAGCGCCAGCAGCCCGATCCAGTCACCCAGACTGGAGAGCCCGAACCCGATCCACAGCCGCCGGAACGCCCGGATCCGCAACACCGCGCGCACATCGTGCGCCGGTGCAGGATCGGTCAGCGGGTCATATACCTCCGGCACGCCGCCAAGACTAGTCGGACGGATGGACAGCTTTGTGCAGCGCAGTCGTCAGTACGTCGAGGGCCGTCTTGAGCTCCACCGGCGGCGGGTAGCCGAACCCCAGGCGGAAGACCCGGGGCTCGTCGGTGAACCACTCCCCCTCGGCCAGCCGAATGCTCAGCTCCGCCGCCACCGCGCGGAACCGGTTCAGATTGACCGCCGGCTTCAGCCGGATGCAGCACAGCGCCCCGGCATCCGGACGCACCCACTCCACCAAGTCGTCGTTCGCTCGCACCCATTCCTCCGTCGCGGCCACGCCTTCCGCGAGCCAAGGCCGACGTACCGCGAGGATTTCGTCCTGCAGGTCGAACACCCGCACTGCGAGCGCCTCCGTCAAGGGCGAGCCTGTCACCACGGTACTGAACTTCGCGGTGATCAGTCGCTCGATCAGGTCCGGATCCTTGCTGATCGCCCAGCCGGTGCGTAGGCCGGCCGCTCCGTGGCACTTCGACAGCGATGCCACCGTCACCACCTTGTCGCCGAGCGACAGAGCGGACTCTGCGATCGGATCGTCGCCGTACGAGGCGGTGCGGTAGGTGTCGTCGACCAGCAGGTACGCCGCTGGGCAGATGGTTGCCATGGCTTCATAGATCTCGCGGAAGACCTCCAGCGGGATGGCCACACCGGAAGGGTTCTGGGGGCTCGCCAGGCTGACCAGGTTGGTGTCGGGGGTCAGCTGGGCGACGACATCGGCCGCCTGCAACCGGTAGCCGTTGTCGAAGGTCAACGGGACCACTCTGACCTCCGCACCGACCGCCTCAGACACGTTGCGGGCAGCGGGGAACAGGGGTGCAGTGGTCACGACCTGTCCATGATCAGCAGTCAGGTACGCCAGCAGGAAGATCGCATGCTGACCGCCGATCGTGACGACGACCTGGTCGGCGTCGACGTTGTGGACAGCAGCAATCGCGGCCCGCAGACGCTCATCGCCCTGCCCAGTGCCATAGCCGAGGTCCAGCTCGGCGAGCTCCGGTGTGAGCAGGTCGGAGAGGCGCAGCTCCGGGCCGTAGCTCTCACCGAGGTCGTACTGCGGGTGCGAATCGGACAGGGACTGGATGGGGTTGCGTGGGAAGGTCGCCATGCCTTTCATCGTCTGGTGCGAGGGCTGGTCACCCCAGAGCCAATCCGGCAGAATTGGTTTGGCAATGAGACCAATCGAGCTCTGTGACCGTCTCGGCCGGTGGTCATCCGGTCGAGGGCCTCTGTATGTGCTGCTCGCTGCCCGGATGCGGCAACTCATCGACGACGGTGAACTGCCAGCCGGCGCACTGCTACCGCCCGACCGCACCCTGGCCGAGGCACTCGCCGTCGGCCGCACGACCGTGGTCGCCGCCTACGACCTGCTGCGGTCAGAAGGCCGCATCACCCGCCGCCAGGGCAGTGGGACGCGTGTCGCCGGTACGCCGGTGGCGTCCGAGGACCTGCCGGCCGATCCGATCTTCTTGGGCTCATTGGAGACGCGGGACGACGGCGTACTGCTTGCTATCTGTGCAGCACCCGGTGAACCACCGCCGGAGCTGGCCGAGGCATACAGCCGGATCATCCCGGAGCTCACTGCGATCAGCGGCGACATCGGCTACTACCCCTACGGCCACCTCGCTCTCCGTACGGCGATCGCCGCCCGCTACACGCAGTACGGCGTACCGACCGTGGCCGAGCAGGTGCTCGTCACGAACGGCGGTCAGCAGGCACTGTCGTTGCTGGCGCATGCGCTGGTGTCGCCTGGTGATCAAGTGCTGGCGGAGGCGCCGACGTTTCCGGGAGCGCTGGAGGTGTTCCGGGAGCAGGGTGCGGTGTTGCGTGGGCTGCCAGTTGGGTTGGACGGCTTCGAGGCTGCGGTGCGGGAGCGGCGTCCAGCCTTGGCGTACGTGATTCCGACGTACCACAACCCCACTGGAGCGGTGCTGCCTCGACTGGACCGGCAGCGGCTCGCCCGCGCCGCGGCAGCGGCCGACGTACCGCTGATCGAGGACGAGGTACCGGCCGGCCTCGGCTTCCCCGGCCAGGACCGACCGACCGCGCTGGCGGCGTACGGGCCCTCGGTGATCTCGATCGGCTCGCTCAGCAAGAGCATCTGGGGCGGCCTTCGCATCGGCTGGATCCGCGCCGCGGCGCCCTTCATCAGCCGCCTGGCACGCCTCCGCGCCGTCCACGACCTAGGCGGCAACGTCCCCGCCCAACTAGCCGCTGCGCACCTAGTCCCTCTCTTGGACTCGTTGAACGTAGGCGCCACCCTCCAGTCCCGCCACGCCCACCTGACAACGCTCCTCTCGGAACACCTCCCCACCTGGCGCTACCCGACCCTCACCGGCGGCCAGGTCCTCTGGATCCAGCTCCCCTCCGGCGACGGCACCTCCTTCGCCCAAACCGCCCTCCGCCACGGCATCGCCGTCCTCCCCGGCGCCGGCCTGGACATCACCAACACCAGCGCCGACCACATCCGCCTCCACTTCCACACCCCGGAGGCCACCCTCACCGAATCAGTAGCCCGCCTGACCAACGCCTGGCAGGCCTACCGAGCCCCCACCACCGCCCCCATCCCCGCCCGCCCCGCCATCGCCATCTGAACCCGTACCGAAGGACTGTTAGTAGTCGGTCGGCACAGCGAACCGCCCGCCTGGAGAAACCCCAGGCGGGCGGAATTGCAGCACTACTAACAGTCGGTCCGTACGGTGCCGGCCTACTGGGTGAAGCGAAGGACCAGGGTGGCGGGGGCGGTGTGGAGTTTGTCGCGGTCGGGGAGGGCGGGGCCGCAGGCGGCGGTGCCTACGCCGGTTTGGGCGATGTCCAACGTCACGTAGGTCTTGTCGTGGGGCTGGAGGGCCGCCGTGTGGGTGGCGGTTTCCAGGTCCTCGGTGGTCCAGTCGCGGACGGTGAGGCCGAAAAGGGTGCCTACGGCATCGATTCGGAGGCCGTCGAGCTGCGCCCAGCGGGTGTCGATGCGGTGACCGTTCTCCTGCGGACGCACGTACGGCGTTTGCAGGCCGGCGACCGTGGACGCGTACTTGCCGACCGCGGCGGCTTCGCGGGTGTCGACGTACGCCTCGTTGGGGCCGGTGCCGAACCACTCGACGCGGTCGACCTTCGGTACCTCGAACGTGATGCCCAGCCGCGGCAGTACCTTCGGGAACTGGCCTTCCGGCTCCACGTTCAGCTCGAGCTGCACACCGCCGTCGACAGAAGTCCAGCGCCAGGTGCTGCGCAGACCCCACTGCAGTGCCGGCGGAGCCGTCCGCGTGACGACCTCCCACGCGCCGTCGCGCTCACCGGCTGACACGACGCGGTGCTGCACGCGGTGCAGACCTTCCTCGCGCCAAGCGTCGGCAACGCCAGGCTGTGCGTCGTTGTCGATCGGCGCCCGCCAAACCTCCAGCCGAGCGTCAGCAACCGAACCGAAGCTGATCCCACGCATGCCCGCGACAACATCTGCCGGCACACCCGCGGCCGCCTGGGTGTCACCCGCAGCACCGGCTCGGGGAGCCGGCCGGAGAGCCGGCTCGTCGAGGCGGACCTGGCCCCACGCGATTCGGTGGCCCGCTTCTGCCCACGGCGTCGACTCGGTGAGCTCGGCCGACACCGTCAGCCAGGTCTCAGGCTGGGAGGCGTCGATCGGCGGGAGGTCGAGCGTGACCGTCTCGCCCGGAGCGATCGGCGGGACAGTCAGCGTGCCGGAGCCGACACGCTCGCCTTCGACCTCAGTCACGAGACGGAACGTCAGATGCGAGGTGTCGAGCACCTCGTAGTGGTTGGTGACCGTGACCCCACCCTTGCCGTCGGCAACGATGCGCAGCGGCTCGATCACCTTGCTGAACTCGAGCATGCCCGGCGACGGCGTGCGGTCCGGGAACAGCAGGCCGTCGCAGACGAAGTTGCCGTCGTGGATCGGTTCGCCGAAGTCGCCGCCGTACGCGTAGACCTCGCGGCCGTCGATCGTCGTCCGCAGACCGTGGTCGATGAACTCCCAGATGAAGCCGCCCTGGCAGCGCGGGTACTTCTCGAACACCTCGCGGTAGTCGAGCAGCCCACCCGGTCCATTACCCATCGCATGCCCGTACTCGCACAGGATGAACGGCAGGTTCCGGTATTTCGAGCGATCCGCCCCGATCTCCGCACACCCGGCCGGGTCGGTGTACATCCGCGAGTAGATGTCGACGAACTCGGCCTCGGTGTCGCGCTCGTAGTGCACCGGCCGCGACGGGTCGAGCTCCTTCGCCGCGTCGTACATCGCCTTGAGGTTCTCGCCCATCCCGCACTCGTTGCCGAGCGACCAGATCACGATCGACGGGTGGTTCTTGTCCCGGCCGATCATCCGCTGCATCCGGGTGACCAGGTCGTCGCGCCAGCGCGGGTCCATCACCGGGTTCGGCAGGTTCGGCGGCTGCGGCTCGTACCCGAAGCCGTGCGTCTCCAGATCGCACTCGTCCACGACGTACAGCCCGTACTCGTCGCACAGCGACAGGAAGTGCGGGTGCGGCGGGTAGTGGCTCGTCCGGACCGCGTTCATTCCGGCCCGCTTCATGATCAGTACGTCGTCCAGCATGTCCTGCTCGGTCAGCGCGCGACCGCGGTCGGGGTGGAACTCGTGCCGGTTCACGCCGTTGAACAGCACCCGGTTCCCGTTCACCGTGAACACGCCGTCGACGATCGCGATCGTCCGGAACCCGATCCGCAGCCGAACCTCACCGCCGTCGGTCCGCAGCACACCGTCGTACAGGCGCGGGCTCTCGGCGCTCCACGGCTCGACCGGCGCCGTGACCTCTTCGCCGGTCGCCACCGACAAACCCAACTCCGGTACGACGACAGTCCCGGCCACGTCGGCGTCCACCCGCAGCGTCCCGACCCCGTCGGCGTACGACGCGTGCACGAAGACGTCGGTCGCGGCATCCGGCCGCAGCGCCAGCAGGTTGACCTCACGGAAGATCCCGGACAGCCACCACATGTCCTGGTCCTCGACGTACGAGCCGGCCGACCACTGATGCACCCGGACGGCGATCCGCGCCTCGGAGCCCGCCGTCACCAGCGAGGTCAAGTCGAACTCGCTCGGCAGCCGCGACCCCGAGGACCAGCCCACGAACGAGCCGTTCACCCACACCGCGAACCGCGAGTCGACGCCCTCGAACCGCAGCACGATCCGCGCACCCGCGAACTCGGCAGGCACCGCGACCGTCCGCACGTAGTCGCCGGTCGGGTTGTCCGTCGGCACGTACGGCGGCTCCAGCGGGAACGGATACACGATGTTCGTGTACGCCGGAGCGCCGTACCCGCTGAGCTGCCAGTGCCCGGGCACCGCGAGGGTGTCCCAGCCGGAGGTGTCCGGGTCCTTCAGGTCGTCCGGCGCATCCGCCACGGTCGGCGACAGCCGGAAGCTCCAGTCACCGGTCAGCGGGACGCGCGCGGCGTCGTCATCCAGCCAGGCGCGCGGCGGCAGCACGTTCTCACCGGGGGCAAAGTCCTCGACATAGGTCACAGGTCATGAGCCTAAGCCCACACCTGCGCACAAATCCACACCGATCAACAGATATGGACAGTTTGCGTTACGGTCGGCACTCCTTGCACACGCCGACGAGCGCGACCTGCTCGGGCGCGAGGTGGAATCCGAGCTCCCGGAGGACCTTCTTGCGGGCGGACTCCAAGATGTCGCCAGGAGCGTCGTACACGGTCCCGCACTCCGAGCACCGCAGGTGCAGGTGCCGCGGCGCCAGATCCCCGGCCAGGTGGTACGTCGTCCCGGCGCGGCCGAGGTGGACGTGCGTCACGAGCCCGAACTCGCCGAGCGCGTCCAGCGCCCGGTACACCGTGGCCCGGTGAATCCCGGGCCGGAGCGCCTCGGCCCGCTCGCCGATCTGCTCGGCGCTGAGGTGCTCCTCGGTCCCGGCGAGCACCTCGACCACCGCGAGCCGGGCCGGGGTCACCCGCTCACCCCGATCCCGCAACCGCTGCGCACTGACCTCAACCGCACTGGTCATGAGGCCTCCCGACCTGGACTGAGGAGCGTAGGGAGAGAGTCACGGCCCCTTGACCCGCCTCGCCGGAGGCGTGGCATCGATGCAGTCATGGGAGACCCTCAGGACTTCTTTGCCGCCGTCGTCTTCTTGGCGGTGGTCTTCTTCGCCGTCGTCTTCTTGGCAGCCGTCTTCTTGGCGGCGGTCTTCTTCGTCGTGGTCTTCTTCGCGGCCGTCTTCTTGGCCGCTGCCTTCTTCGCCGGCGCCTTCTTCTTCACAGGCCCGCGAGCCCGCTTGTCGGCCAGCAGCTCAGCCGCGCGCAGCAGCGAGATCGTCTCGACCGAGTCGTCCTTGCGCAGCGTCGCGTTGGTCTCCCCGTCGGTGACGTACGGACCGAAGCGGCCCTCCTTCACCACGACCGGCTGACCGGACTCCGGGTCCGCGCCGAGCTCCTTCAGCGGCGGTGCGGCCGCGCGGCGGCCCCGCTGCTTCGGTTCGGCGTAGATCTTCAGCGCCTCTTCGAGGGTGATGTCGAACATCTGGTCCTCGGTCGCCAGCGACCGCGAGTCCGTGCCCTTCTTCAGGTACGGCCCGTAGCGCCCGTTCTGCGCGGTGATCTCGTCACCGCTCTCGGGGTCCTTGCCGACCACCCGCGGCAGCGACAGCAGCTTCATCGCGTCGTCGAGCCCGATGCTGTCCAGCTGCATCGACTTCAGCAGCGACCCGGTCCGCGGCTTGGCGCTCTTGGGCGCGTCCTCGGGCAGGACCTCGGTGACGTACGGCCCGAAGCGGCCCGCCTTGGCGACCACCTTCAGACCGGTGTCCGGCGCCTCGCCGAGCTCGATCTCGACCCCGGACGGCTGCTCCAGCAGCTCCTGGGCCTTCTCGACGGTCAGCTCGTCCGGCGGCAGGTCCTCCGGTACGTTCGCACGCCGCTCGTCCTTGTCCTCGACGTACGGCCCGTAGCGGCCGACCCGGACGACCACACCGCTGTCGTCACCGCCGACCGGGAACGTCGACATCTCGCGGGCGTCGATGTCACCGAGGTCGGTGACCATCGACTGCAGGCCCTCGGTGTCGCCGTCGCCGAAGTAGAAGTTCCCGAGCACGCCCTCGCGCTGAAGGTTGCCAGCGGCAACTTCATCGAGGATGTCCTCCATCGACGCGGTGAACGTGTAGTCGACCAGCCGGGTGAAGTGCTGCTCGAGCAGCCGCACCACCGCGAACGCCAGCCAGGCCGGCACCAGCGCCGTGCCCTTCTTGTACACGTAACCGCGGGCCTGGATCGTGCCCAGAATCGACGCGTACGTCGACGGCCGGCCGATCTCGCGCTCTTCCAGCTGGGCGATCAGCGTCGCCTCGGTGAAGCGGGCCGGCGGCTTCGTCTCGTGGCCGGAGGCCAGCACCTCGGTGGCCGGCAGTTCGTCACCCTCGGAGACGTCGGGGATCTGCGTCTCCCGGTCGTCGGTCTCGGCGGACGGGTCGTCCGCACCCTCGACGTACGCCTTCAGGAAGCCGTGGAAGGTGATCACCCGGCCGGACGAGGTGAACTCGCAGTTCTCCCCGGTCGAGGCCTTGGCGTCGATCTTGATCGAGACGCTGTTCCCGGCCGCGTCCTTCATCTGGGACGCGATCG
This sequence comes from Kribbella sp. NPDC005582, assembly GCF_040605415.1. Classification (NCBI taxonomy): domain Bacteria; kingdom Bacillati; phylum Actinomycetota; class Actinomycetes; order Propionibacteriales; family Kribbellaceae; genus Kribbella; species Kribbella sp. NPDC005582. The sequence continues at coordinate 374,874 of NZ_JBEXCU010000005.1, read as the reverse complement.
TGCGCATCCAGATCAGCTCGTACAGCCGGTACTCCGCACCCGACAGGCCCGTCTGCGCCGGCGTCTGGAAGTGCTCACCGGCCGGCCGGATCGCCTCGTGGGCCTCCTGCGCGTTCTTCACCTTGGAGGTGTAGACCCGCGGCTTGTCCGGCAGGTACGACGCGCCGTACAGCTCGCGGACCTGCGCCCGGGCCGCGGTGATCGCGGTGTCGGACAGCGTGACCGAGTCGGTACGCATATAGGTGATGTTGCCGTTCTCGTACAGCCGCTGCGCGATCTGCATCGTCTGCGAGGCGGACATGTTGAGCTTGCGCCCGGCCTCCTGCTGCAGCGTCGTGGTCCGGAACGGCGCGTACGGCTTGCGCGTGTACGGCTTGGACTCGATCGAGCGCACCTTGAACGTGGAGTCCCGCAGCGCCGCGGCGAGCGCGGTGGCGGTCGACTCGTCCAGGTGGACGGTGCTCGCGTTCTTCAGCTCACCCGTGGAGGCGAAGTCCCGGCCCTGCGCGACCCGACGGCTGTCCACCGAGACCAGGCGGGACGGGAAGATCCGCGGCGTCTTGCCCTCGCCGGCGTCGAGCTTGGCGTCCAGGTCCCAGTACGACGCGGAGCGGAACGCGATCCGCTCGCGCTCACGGTCGACCACCATCCGGATCGCGACCGACTGCACCCGGCCCGCCGAGAGCTTCGGCATGACCTTCTTCCACAGCACCGGCGAGACCTCGTAGCCGTACAGCCGGTCCAGGATGCGGCGGGCTTCCTGGGCGTCGACCAGCGACTCGTTGATGTCCCGGGCCGCGCCGACCGCGTCCTGGATCGCCTTCGGGGTGATCTCGTGGAAGACCATCCGCTTGACCGGGACCTTCGGCTTCAGCTCGTCGAGCAGGTGCCACGCGATGGCCTCGCCCTCGCGGTCCTCATCGGTGGCGAGGAAGAGTTCGTCGGCCTCCTTGAGCAGATCCTTCAGCTTGCGGATCTGGGCCTTCTTGTCGGCCGGGACGACGTACAGCGGGTCGAAGTGGTCCTCGATGTTCACGCCGAGCCGGGCCCAGGGCAGTCCCTTGTACTTGGCCGGGATCTCGTCGGCGCCCTTCGGCAGGTCCCGGATGTGGCCGAAACTCGACTCCACCACGTACCCGGCGCCCAGGAAGCCCGCGATCATCCGCGCCTTCTTCGGCGACTCGACGATCACCAGACGTCGACCACCCGACGACGACGTCCCCGTCGTCGCGGCTTTCGTCCCTGTTGCCCCTGCCACCGTGCTCCTCTCGCACCCGTCGTGTTCCCCCGTGCCCGATCGGCCCGTCCGCAGACAGAGTACGGCCGTCGACAACGTATTTGTCCACGCACCGTAACCGGTCCGGGGGCGGGCAGCCCTCTCAGGGTTTCAGAAAGTGGCCGGAAACCTCGCTTGTCCGCGCGTCGCGACCGGGCCGTTCAGGCTTACCAACGGATGTGAACTTCAGGGAATTCCGGCGAGTCCTGGCGGAGCAGCTCGTTCGGGCGGCGCCGCAAAGTGGTGTCGAAGTACGCGGCGATGTATTCGCGCTGCGCGCGGACGCTCTGAGCCGGATCGACCTTGCCGACCAGCGCGGTCATGACCGAGGTGATGATCGGATCGTCGCCGTAGATGTCGCGGAAAACCTGGTCGAAGACGAACTGGTAGTCGGTGAACGCCTTCTGCTTGGCCCCGGCCAGGTTGAGGTTGAGCTTGCCGCCCTTCTGCACCGCCCAGAAGGTCGCCCAGGAGAGGTCGAAGTAGTCCTTTTTGGGATCGGTGAATTGCGTCTCATCCGACCCGAAGAGCAGCAGCGGCTGCTTGAGCCCCTTCTTCGCGGCCTCGGCCAGCGGGCCCTTGCGCCGGTCGTCCTGGAGTGTGCCGTCCAGGTCCAGACCAGTAGAGATCCGCTGGTCCGCGCGCATCGTGGCAGCGGTCGCATAGCCGCCCAGCCCGACGCCGAACATGCCGACCCGGCGCACGTCCAGACCGATACCGAACCCCGACGGCAGCTCGCTGTCCTTCGCGACGGGATTGCGCCCCGCGGCGAGCTCGGTGAGCTGATCGAGGACGAACCGCGCGTCGGCGACCCGCGTCTCGACGTACTGGCGGGTGAAGAGCGGATCAGGCAACTGCGTCGCCGGTACGCCGGGCAGAAACCGCCCGCCCGGGAACTCGGTCGGGGTCTCGTGGGTGTGGTCCATCGCCACCACCACGTAGCCACGACTGGCCAGGTCCTCGGCGAGCGCGGTGTTCACGAACCGGCTGTACTGATAGCCGGGCGAGAAGAGCAGTACTGGATGCTTCATCTTCTGCATCGGCGCGTCCAGCCGGCTGTGGGTCTCGGTGTTCGCGAAGTCGAACGTCCCGGTCGGCAGGGCCAGGCCGTATTCACCGGTCCAGCTGTCGTCGACCTCCATCGCGGTCCGCCGCGGCATGTACTTGGCCAGCGGCGAGCCGCCCACCAGCGACGACGGGTACCAGAGCGTGATCATCAGCTCGCGCTTGCCGCTGGGCATCGTCGGGTCCGGTCGCTTGTCGTCGATCAGGTGCAACGACGTCGTACCGAGGTACTTGCGGCCGGTCGGCTTCGGCAGCCGGAACTGCACGGGGTGGAAGTTGGGGTCCCCCTGTGCTTGTACGCCGCGCGCCGGGGCGGCGGCCTGCTGCGGGGCGGCGCCTCGCGGGCGGTCGGGGTCGACCAGCCGCGCCTGCGCGACGCCCGGCAGTGCGGCGCCGAGCCCGGCCACGAGCCCGCCGGCCAGCAGCCCCCGGCGCCCGAGGGTGTGACGGATGTGACTGCTGTGACCGGAGTTCACCATGCGACTCATCGTCACCGCCGGTTTTCACTCTGTGATGGAGACCTCGTCTCAACTTCGTGACGGCCGACGTGGTGACAAGACGAACGCGGTGAGCTTCAATGAGCGCATCTTGTTCATAGATGCGTGAAGTGAGGCCCAGTGAGCATCTTTGTTCGTATGAAACGTTCAGTAGTCGCGGTAGCGCTCCTTGCGGGCGCACTAGTGAGCACGACCACCTCGGCGCAGGCCGCAGGCACCACGCTCGGTGACGTCACCGGGTTCTCAGCCGACAGGGCGACGTACACGCTCAGCGCTGGGACCGCGAAGGTGCGGGTCGCGTTCCTGAAGGACGACGTGTTCCGGCTCTGGCTGGCACCGGACGGAACCTTCACCGACCCCGCGAGCGCGCCACCGGAGAACCCGGGCGACCCGGCGTCGACCATCGTCACGAAGACCGACTACGGCACCCCGAAGACGTCGTGGCGCGACCGCGGTCAGTACTACTCGCTGACGACCGGCAAGATCGAGGTCCGGGCGCAGAAGAAGCCGCTGAAGTTCAGCGTCTACCGCGACAGCCGGCTGGTCTGGGCCGAGGCGGCGCCGCTGTCGTGGACCGACACCTCCACCACCCAGTCGCTGACCCGCGGTGCGAACGAGCAGTTCTTCGGCGGCGGCATGCAGAACGGCCGCTTCTCGCACCGCGACGAGACGATCAAGATCTCCAAGGACTTCAACTGGGAGGACGGCGGCAACCCGAACGCGTCGCCGTACTACATGAGCACCGCCGGGTACGGCGTCCTCCGGAACACGTTCAGCCCCGGGAGCTACAGCTTCACCAGCCCGGTCGAGGTGACGCACGACGAGAAGCGCTTTGACGCGTACTACTTCATCGGCGACCTCAAGACCTCACTCGACCGCTACACCGAGCTGACCGGCCGGCCGTTCATGCCGCCGATCTACGGACTCGAGTACGGCGACTCCGACTGCTACAACCGCGGTCACTACGCGAAGGACCCGGACCCGAGCAACGACTGGAAGGTGAACCCGGACAAGGTCACCACTCTGGACGCGGTGAAGGTCGCCCAGCGGTTCCGCGACGAGGACATGCCTGGCGGCTGGATGCTCGTCAACGACGACTACGGCTGCGGCTACTCCGACAACACCGAGTTCGAGAAGGTCGACGGCACCTACTGGGGCAAGCGGGACATTCCTGCTCTGAAGCAGACCGGTGACGAGCTGCGCAAGCGGAACATCGAGATGGGCCTGTGGACGCAGTCCTCGCTCGACCGGCAGCCGGCCGAGGTGGGTGACGCCGGAGTGCGCGTCCGCAAGTTGGACGTCGCCTGGGTCGGCCCGGGCTACCGGTACGCACTGAGCGCCTGTGACACGGCGCATGACGGTATTGAGCAGTACAGCAACGCCCGCGGGTTCGCCTGGATGGTCGAGGGCTGGGCCGGCGCGCAGCGGTGTGCAGTGCAGTGGACCGGTGACCACAGCGGCTCGCTGGACGCCATCAAGTGGCAGATCCCGGCCATCACCGGCTCCGGCAACTCCGGTATCGCCTACAGCGCCGGTGACGTCGACGGCATCTTCGGCGGCTCCGCGCAGTCGTACGTGCGGGATCTGCAGTGGAAGGTGTTCAACCCGGCGTTCATGACGATGTCGGGCTGGGCCACTCCGGCGATCAAGCAGCCGTGGGCGTACGGAGCGCCGTACACGGATATCAACCGCAAGTACCTGAAGCTGCGCGAGCGCCTGCTGCCGTACTTCTACACGTACGCCGCTGAGGCGCACCGGACCGGCGCTCCGCTCAACCGGTCGCTGGTGCTGGAGTACCCGAACGACCCGAAGACGTGGGACGACACCACCAAGTACGAGTTCCTGGCCGGCAAGGAGTTCCTGGTCGCACCGATGTGGGGTGCGGACGAGGTCAAGAGCGGTATCTACCTGCCGGCGGGCCGGTGGGTCGACTACTGGACCGGGCGGGTCTACCAGGGGCCGACCACGGTCAACGGGTACCACGCCGGTCTCGACACGCTGCCGCTGTTCGTGAAGGCGGGCGCCGTCGTACCGATGTGGAAGCCGGGGATCAACGCGGCCGCCGAGCAGGCGCCCGGTGACCGGCTCACGGTGGACATCTATCCGCAGGGCAAGTCGTCGTTCAAGCTGTTCGAGGACGACCGGGTCACGCGGGCCAAGCAGTCGGCCCAGCAAGAGTTCACTGTCGACGCTCCGGTGAACGGCCGCGGCGATGTGACCGTTCGCATCGGCGCACTCAACGGCTCGTACGCCGGTAAGCCGGCCTCCCGTCCGTACGAGCTGACTGTGCACACGGGCTCGGCCCCGCACGCCGTACTGATCGACGGCCGTCCGGCCAAGTGGAGCTACCAGGACGGCGTGGTGACCGTGCAGACCGCAGCTGTCTCCACCTCGAAGAGCTCCACGGTCCGCCTGCTCGGCACCTCGTCCGTCGGCGGGCCGGACGTCGCCAACACCTTCGGTACGCCGGAACTCAACACACCAGCGCTGTGGAACGCCCCGGGGCAGGCCACTGAGGTGACGGCGACCTTCCGCAACGACACCGGCTCTGTTGTTCGCAATGTGAACCTGGACCTGCAGCTGCCGGCGGGGTGGACCTCTACCGGCGTGACGTCGTTCCCGTCGGTGGGTGCGGGTCAGACCGTCACCACGAAGCTTCAGGTGACTCCGGGTGCAGACGTCCAGCCGGCGAGCTTCACCTTGTCACTCGCGGCCAGTTATGTTGCTGGCGGCAAACGTTATGTGCAGAACGCGGTTGCGACGGCGCAGCTGCCGTACGGGTCACTGTCGCAGGCTGCGAACACAGTCGGGATCACCGACGCGACGACGTACGCCAAGGGCAATTTCGACGGGTCGGGAAACAGCTTCAACGGCGAGGCGCTGGCCGCGGCAGGCTACAAGCCCGGAGCAACGGTCACGGTGCAGGACGCGCAGTTCACCTGGCCGACCGGAGCACCCGGTACGCCGAACCTGGTGAAGAACCAGTCAGCGCCGATCCTGGTGTCGGGCACCGGTTCGCACCTTGCACTGCTGGGAGCCGGGGCCAGTCTGAACGCACGTGGCGCGGTGACGATTCTCTACACCGACGGCAGTTCGTCTCAGTCGACGTTCCAGCTGCCCAACTGGTGTTGCCAGGACGCGACCACCGGCGGCGCGAATCTGGCGGTCGCGGTCAAGGGCCGCTACACCCCGGCCGGACTGGCGAACACCACGACGGACTACCGGGTCTTCTACACCGCCGTACCGCTTGATGCCGGCAAGACCGTGCAGGCGATCAAGCTGCCCGGTGGCGGACTCGGTTTCTTCGCCGCCACGATCGCCGACAAGCCGTTGCCTCCGGCGCCCAAGGGCGAGCAGTGGGTCAGCGACCTGGAGTTCCTCGACTCCACCAACGGCTGGGGCCCGGTCGAACGGGACCACAGCAACGGCGAAGACGCGCCTGGCGACGGCGCCGCGCTGACCCTCGACGGAACGACGTACGCCAAGGGCCTTGGCACGCACGCTCCCTCGGTCGTCAGCGTCCGTCTCGGCGGCAACTGCACGACGTTCACCGCCAAGGTGGGCGTCGACGACGAGATGGAGGACCGCGGCAAGGTCTCCTTTAAGGTCCTCACCGACGGCGTCGCCAAGCACACGTCCGACCTGCTCACGGGCACCTCCCCCACGGCCACCGTCTCGGTGGACGTGACCGGCGCCCAAACCCTCACCCTCCAGGTCACGGACGGCGGTGACGGTGTCACCAGCGACCACGCCGACTGGGCCGACGCCAAGGTGAGCTGCAACCCGTAGGACTGCCTCACGCCTCCCACCTCGTGATGAGGTGGGAGGATGTGGGGGTGGAACTGACGGGGACTGTTGTTGAGGCACTGCGGGCGGCGTTCACCGACGCTGGGTACACGGTTGAGGGTGTGGCCGAGCGGCTGGGAGCGCAGGCCAACGCGGCACTCGCGCGGAACGAGACGACGCTAGCGGTACGGCGTACTGGCACCGGCGACGCGCTCGACACGATGATCCGGCTGTTCCTGCTGCAGCAGACTGTGCCTCAACCCCTTGTAGACAAGGCTTTCCCGGGCATCGACCTGGTTGCGCTCGGCATCGTTGCGGACGACCGCGCGATCCTCGACATCCGCCCGTTCGCGGAGGACGACCAGCAGTGGTGGGTCGTCGCCGACCTCACGCCCGGCCTCGACGGTCGTCGAGAGGTGATGCGGTCCGATTACGTCCTCGGGATCGCACCGGCAAGCCTCAGCCTCGTCCACCTGACCGTCCCGATCAAAGCCGAGCGTGCGCTCGACATCGGCACCGGCTGCGGCATCCAATCGCTGCATCTGGCGAATCGGGTCAACCAGATCGTCGCGACCGACGTCAACCCGCGCGCGCTCGAGCTGGCCCGCGCCACGGCAGCTTTGAACCGGATCGATCTCGACGTCCGCACCGGCAGCCTCTTCGAACCGGTCCACGGTGAGCGCTTCGACCTCATCATCAGCAACCCGCCGTACGTGATCTCACCACCGAACTCACAGCTCACCTACCGCGAGACGAGCTTTGCCGGCGACAGTCTGGTGCAGCAGCTCGTCCAGCAGGCGCCAGTGCACCTCACCGACGGCGGCTGGTGCCAACTGCTCGCCAACTGGACCTGTGTCCGCGGACAGGACTGGCGCGACCGCCTCGCGACCTGGACCGGCGATCGCTCCGCTTGGGTGGTCCAGCGCGAACAACTCGACCCCTCCGAGTACGTCGAGCTGTGGCTGCGCGACGCGGGTCTGCACGGCACACCGGCGTACCAGAGCCGGTACGACGAGTGGATGCGCTGGCTGGACGACCAGAACGTCGAGGCGATCGGCATGGGCTGGATCACCCTGCACAACGTGCCCGGCGTACTCGAAGCGGAGGAATGGCCGTACGAGATCGAGCGTCCGATCGGACCGCACGTACTGCGTCGTTTCGAGCGCCAGGAAGGGCTGCCGAGCGACCTGACCGGTCTGCACCTCGTTGTCGCCGACGACGTGATCCAGGAGACGACCGGGCAGCCAGGTGCGGAGGATCCGGCCACCATCGTGCTGCGGCGCCAGCGTGGCATGCGGCGAGCCGAGCAGGTGGACACTGTGATGGCGGGCTTCGTCGGCGCGTGTGACGGCGAGCTGAGCGTCGGCCAGATCCTCGCAGCGTTGGCCGATCTCTTGGATCGCCAGCTGGTCGACGTACTGACCGAGTACCTGCCGCAGATCCGGCAGCTGCTCATCGAGGGCTTCCTCGAGTACTAGCTGCGGCGGCGGCGCTTCTCGGCGTACATGCGCTGATCGGCAATAGTCATGAGCTCGCTGACCGGCGTACCGTCCTTGCTGCTCGCTTGACCGATGCTGAGCTGCAGCATGGCGAACCAGGGCTCCGTTGCTTGCGCAGCAACGCGCTCTGCGGCTGCCTTGATCCGCTCGACCAGCTCTCGCGCGCCACGCTCGTCCGGGTTGTCCAGTACGACGACGAACTCGTCACCACCGGCTCGAGCCACCACGTCCTCTGCCCGGCTCTGCTCGCGCAGCAGTTGCCCGACGCGGCGCAGTACCTCGTCACCGCACGCATGGCCGTAGCTGTCGTTGATGACCTTCAGGTTGTCGACGTCGATCGCCAGCACGGCAATCGATCGGCCGGCGTCGTGCGCGACGGACATGCGCTCGTCCAGTGCGCGCCGATTGCCCACCCCGGTCAGCGGATCCTCCCGTGCTGCACGCCACTCCGCGTCATGGCGGATCGATAGCTCGTGGTTGGCCAGCGCGCTGCGAACGGCGTACAGGCCGCGGAGGCGCTCGGCCCACCAGCCTCTGGAGATCGCGCGCGCGTACTGCAGTCCGGTCACCGCTCCGGAATCGCCTGTCTCAGCAGCGATCTGGACCGCAGTGTGCCGGACCAGAGCCTCGACTGGCGGATCAGAGGTCGGCGGGAGGTCACTGCCGGCACGCTGTGCGGCTTCGATGGCTTCGTCGAGTCGTCCGCTGGCGGCGTACGAGCGGGCTAGGTACGTGCCGGCGATCGCCGCGAGCTCCAGGTCACCCAGCTTGGCCAGCTGATCGCGGCAGTCCTTGAGCACGACCGCAGCCTCGCCTGCGTCCGCCTCGTCGTTGCTGGCCGCCAGCCACATCCGCCCGGCGATCGGCCAGTACCCGAGCAGGTCCGCGGCGACGATCACCTCGACCGCCTCACCCGCCCAGTGGTGCGCAGCCCTCCGTCGCTCACGGATCTCTTCGTCGTACGACGTGTCGCCGAGCCGCTCGAGCTCGTGCGCCCAGCGCAGGTTGGACTCTGCGAGATTGAGCCGGTTGATCGCCGGCGCCTCGGCCAGGCCGAGCGGGACGTGATCGCCCTCCGCGGCCAGCTCGAAGTGCGGAATGCACAGCTCGTACAGGCGGAGCAGGTCGTAGGCATAGCCGAGGCCGGTGTGGGCCCAGCCGGCCAGCCCGAGGTCACGGGTCCGCGAGAGCGCGTTCTCGGCCGCGACCAGGTCGGCGACCGAGTCACCGCCCTCGCCGGTCCGGATCAGCGTGACGATCCGGATCGCGATCGCGTTCGCCTCCCAGCCCGGCTCGTCGATCGCTCGCGCCACCCGGATACAGCCGTCGACCGCGTCCAGCGCCTCCACGCCGTCGGTCGCATGATGCGCCGCGACCGCGCGCACGTACTCCGCGGCGGCACGCTCGTGGCTGGGCTCGGTCCCCAGCTCGACGAGCAAGCGATTGATTTCCTGACCGGCCTCCGCCGGGTTGCCGGACTGAGCCCGGGTCATCGCCGCCGCGATCCGCGCCGTCACCCCCGACGTCTCGCGCACCGAATCTCCTTCACTGCCTCACTCTGTGCCGGCGCTTGTCGTCGTACAACCGCCGGTCGGCGGTGGTCACCAGGTGGTCCACGCCGACCCCTTCCGCCGTTGCGGCGTACCCGATGCTGAGCCCCAGGTGCCGCAACCACGGCTGATCCGTGGTCGCCGCGATCGCCGCGACCGCGATCCGGATCCGCTCGGCCAGCTGCGCGCCGCCCTTGGCATCCGGCTGATCGAGCACGACGAAGAACTCGTCGCCACCCGATCGAATCACGGCATCGGTCGCTCGCGCCTGTTCTACCAGGAGATTGGCCACAACCTGCAGCAATTGGTCCCCGCAGGCGTGCCCGTGTGTGTCGTTGACGATCTTCAGGTCGTCGACATCGATGGCCAGCAAGGTGACCGCGCGCCCGGAATCCCGCGCGGCCGTCAGCCGCTCGTCGAGCGCCCGCCGATTTCCCACGCCGGTCAACGGATCCTGCCGCGCGGCATGCCACTCGGCATCGTGGCGCGCGGACAAATCGTGGCTGGTAAGCGCATGCCGAACGGCGTTCAGCGCCCGCTGCCGCTCCTTCCACCAGCTGCGCGTCACCGACTGCGCATACTCCAAGCCTGCAAGGGCTCCTGGCTCACCACGCGCCGCCGCGATCTCCGACTGGGTCTGCAACACCAGCAGATTCGTCGCCGGGTCCGCCAGCGGAATCAGATCCGCGGCTGCCCGCTCAGCCGCCGCTCGCGCCGCCTCCAGATCGCCCTTCGCAGCCCAGGCCCGCGCGAGATAGGCGCCGGCGATGGCCAGCCGCTCTGTCTCGCCCAGCTTGCTGATCTCATCGCGGCACTCGGTCAGCTCCTTGACCGCAACGGTCGGATCGGACTCCGCCGCGGCAGCCGCGACCCACAGCCGCGCGCTCAATCGCCAGTACTCCTGGCTCTCGTCGTCGACGATCACCCGCTCGGCCTCGCGAGCCCAGTACGCCGCCGACGCCTGCCGCTCTCGGATCTCTTGCGCGTAGGCCGGATCGCCGAGCCGCTCGAGCTCGTGCGACCACCGCAAGTACGTCTCGGCGAGATTCAGCCGGTCGATCGCCGTCGACTCCGCCAGCTCGAACACGTCGTCTTCCAGCTGCGCCGCGCGCTCGTAGTGCGGGATACACAGCTCGAAGAGGCGCAGTACGTCGTACGCGTATCCCAAGCCGGTATGGGCCCACGCGATCAGTCCGGCGTCCCGCGTCCGGCTCAGCGCCTGCTCCGCAGCGACCAGATCGTTGACCGTGTCGCCGCCACGCCCGCTCCGGGCGAGGTTGATGATCCGGATCGGCAGCGCGTTCGCTTCCCACCCCGGCTCGTCGATCGCCTTCGCCACCGCGATCAACGCATCGACTGCCCGCAGGGCTTCGTCCGCATCACTCGCATGGTGTGCGGTCACGCCGCGCACGTACTCGACGGCCGCCAACTGGTAGCTGGGCTCGTCCCCCAGCTCGGCGCGGAGCAGCTCGACCTCGGCGGCCGCGGTCGCATGGCCGCCCGACTGGGCTTGGGTCATCGCCGTCGCGATCCGGCCGGTCAGCGGGCCACTCATCACCACGTCGCCCATCACCGCCCATCGTCACCACAGCCCCAACCGGACCGCCCATTGTGACCATGCACCCGGCTCTCTGTCACGCCCTGATTCGGCCAGGTGCCACTTAGTGCCACAAATTCCATACAAAGCGTTATAACTCCGAAAAGATTTCCCTCACCCGGAGTGCAGAACGCGGAAACCGGTCGCGTCGCGTTCGACCACCTGGATCGGGGCCCAGGCCCATTGCCACACCCCGAGCACCTGGGAGAACCGGATTCGGCCACGCGTGCCTTCGAGATCGACGTCTTTCCAAGCTGCACCTTGTATACGGTCAGCCAGTACGACGATCGCGTCGTACCCCTCGAAGGCGACGAACGAATCGCCGAGTTCTTTGTGGACCCGGCGGCCGCGGGGCGTCAATTCCTCAGGCAGGTAACGCAGGAACGGAATCCCAGCCAGCCCTTGCCACTCGGCGAACTCCGGCTGGCCGGCCGGTGCGCCGATCACCACGTCGTTGAGGCGCGGATCCCGCCGTACTGCTTCGGCAATCGGTACGCCGGGCGTCGGCGTACCGACCAAGAGAATCAACGCCGTCGCACCGCTGGCCGCCAACTCGTCGCACACCACAGCAGGCTCAACCGAACTCAACTCAACAACATCCAACTGCTTCCGCAGCACCGCAATCCCAGCCGCCCAATAAACACTCGCCTGCGCGACCACCGCCACCCGCTCGTGCCCAATGCTCAGCAGATACTCCGCAAAGATCCGCCACCCCCGCGACTGCACCGGCGCAATCCGAGCCACCCAATCCGTAGGCTCCGCCACCAGTTCGTCCAACACCGCCGAAGAACACACATAAGGAACCCCCACCGCAGCCGCCCGCTCAGCCACAGCCCGAGCCACCACACTGTGATACTCCCCAGCCAGCCCCTGCACCCCCAACCCCACCAACTCATCCACCGCCGCCACAGCCGCCGCCGGATCCCCCCTGGTATCTCGCACCACCAGCTCAACCCCCAACTCCCGAGCCGCCACCTCCGCCCCCGCCACCAGCTGCCGCCCCGCCTCAACCCACCCCGGCACCCCCAAAGGCGCCAAAACCCCAACCATCACCATGCTCGCCATTCCACCCCAAACCCACCCCACCAACCAGCCGCCCACCTGCCAACAACCCACCGTTTCCAGCAGCAACGCGGACCGCCACGCCATCACAAATAGCCCCGCCGCCCCGGCTCACGCGTGAGCCCGTCCGACAAGCTCAGTTGTGATGGCCTGCAGGTCCGCCTTCGGCGAACGTCAGCCGACGGCTTGCTGGGTTTTGGTGGCGTGGAGTTGGACGGGGAGGGAGTCGAGGCCGTAGACGATGGAGAGTTCACGGAAGCGGAGCTGCTCTTCCGGTACGGCGAGGGCCAGGTCGGGGAAGCGGTTGGCGAGGGCAAGGAACGCGGCGCGGAGCTCCATCCGGGCGAGCTCGGCGCCGACGCAGCGGTGCATGCCGTGGCCGAAGGCGAGGTGGGCCGCCGAGGAGGCACGGCGGGGGTAGAAGTCTTCGGCGTCGTCGCCGAAGACCTGCTTGTCGCGGTCGGCGCCGGAGAGCGAGACCGCGACCAGGTCGCCCTTCTTGACCTGCTTGCCGAACAGCTCCTGGTCGTGCCGCGCGAACCGCGGGAACGCAACCTGTACGACGGTCAGGTAGCGCAGCAGCTCCTCGACGATGCCGTCGACGGCGCCGGGCTCGGTGCGGATCCGCTCGAAGTGTTCGGGGTTGCGGAGCAGCACGAGAGTGCCCAGAGCAAGCATGCTGGCCGAGGTCTCGTAGCCGCCGAGGAAGACCCCGTCGGCGAGACCACCGAGCTCGACGTCGTCCAGGTCGTCGCCCTGGGTGCGGATGATCGAGCCGATCAGGCCGTCACCCGGGTTCGCGCGCTGCTTGCGGACGATCTCGAACAGGAAGTCGCGCGACTCGCTGGCCGAGCCGAAGACGCCGATCCCGCCCGCGGACAGGTCGAACCGGGCCGGGCCGAGGGCGCGGAAGCGGTCGCGGTCCTGCTCCTCGACGCCGAGCAGGTCGGCGATCAGCAGGAACGGCACGTTGAACGCGAAGTCCGAGACGATGTCGGCGACCGGGCCCTTGGCCTCCATCAGGTCCAGCTGGTCGTTGACGATCTTCTCGATCGCCGGCTCCAGCCGGGCCAGCCGGCGCTTGGTGAACTCGGGCGTGAGCAGCTTGCGCAGCCGGGTGTGGTCCGGCGGATCGGTGAACCCGAGACCGCCGATCCCCTCGGACGGCTTGTTCGGGTCCGAGCCGACCAGCGGCCGGATGTCGTTGCTGAAGTTCGTGGTGTCGGCGAGCACGGCCTTGGACTCGGCGTGCCCGGTCACCATCCAGACGGTGATCCCGAACACGGTCGCCAGCTTGTGCACCGGATCCGTTTCGCGCACCTCACCCAGGGCCGGCAACGGGTCCAGGCCCTGCCGGCGCAACGGCAACGTCACCTGCTGTGGGAACATCCGCATCTTCAACAGGTCGAGACCACCTTTACGGCTGGTCCTGTTGAGGATCCGGTTGCCGACCCATCTCTTCAGGTATGTCGCAACCATGACTTCCACGCGCCCTCTCTGCAAACTGCTGCCCCCGACTGCATCCGTCAGTTAAAAACTAACGCTGCCGGGGACCAGATCTGATGGTGTTGGCACTACTTCGGGTAGTGGCGTTGGCACCACCATGGGAGGGGGCCACGATGCTGCCTGTGCAGACCTTGTCATGGACAACGGTTCTGCAGCCACCGGTATCAACCTGTACCGGGCCCCGGACAGCGGCACACCGTACCTAAGGGACGGTTCAGGGAAAAGGCAGCCGAAAGTCGGATGCGCGAACCACCCGTCGGCTGATGCCCTGTGAGGGATCCGGACTCCACTCCGCAAGGGTAGCCTTACGCGCATGCCGGACGTCGACAGCCAAGCACTCCTGGGACGCCGGGGATTCACCGGTCTGCTGAGCGCGGCGGTCCTCGCCGGGCTGACCGGTTGCGGTTCGGGCGGCGACATCCGGCCGTCGGTCGCGGCGACCCGGAGCGTGCAGCATCCGCTCGGCAACACCGACATCCCGGTCTCCCCGCAGCGCGTGGTCTCACTGGACGCCCTCGGCGGTCTGCAGGTCAGCCTCGAGGTCGGCGCACCACTGATCGCTTCCGAGACCCTGGACGGCGGCGTACCGGTGCCTGGCTACCTGCCACGGCCGGCCGCCGGCTTCCAGTCGCTCGGCATCGACCAGCCCAGTCTCGAGAAGCTGGTACAGCTCAAACCGGACCTCATCGTCGGCAACCTGCAGCGGATCAAGGACCTGTACCCGCAGCTCTCCGCGATCGCCCCGACCGTCCCGTACGAGAACGCCGGCAAGGGCAGGCCCTGGCAGGAGTCGGTACGCCAGATCGCCGACCTGCTCGGTGAATCCGGCAAACAGGACGCCGCGCTCGGCAGCTTCCGTGAGCGGGCCATCCAGGTGCAGACCGAGCACAAAGCCTTCCTGGCAAAGCATTCCGTCGCACTGCTGCGCTTCACCCCCGAAGAGCTGCGCATCCTCCGCGGCCCGATCTTCGGCGCCACGATCCTCGAGGAGATCGGCGTACGGCGGAATCCGTCGACAACCACGTCCGGCGGGACCGACACGTACTACCCGATCGGCCATGAACACGTCGGTGTGCTGGCGGACGCCGACGTGATCCTCTTCGTTGTCGGCGGCCAGGCAGAGCAAGCGTTCAAGTCGTATACCAGCAACGCGATCTGGACCCACCTGCCCGCAGTGAAGGCCGGCCGGGTCGCGCGGCTCGACCCTGCGGCCTGGTGGGACGGCTACTCCGTTTCAGCCGCCAAAAGCTGTCTGCAGCAGTTCACGACCCTGCTGCGCGGGATGCCTCAGAAATAGCTCCGCGTCACCAGCCGAAGCACCTCGACCAGCTGTGCCTTGATCTCCACGGCATGTGGGATCTGCGTGGCCTCACTAGCATCAGGCAACCGCACACCGCGGTCCACGAACACGTAGAGCGCCCGCAACGTCCGAGTGGTGTTGGTGTTCACCGGACTGACCGAAACGCCGACCGGAACGATCCCGGTGAACGCCGGGACCAGCCACTCGGTCGCATCCTCCACAGTGAGCTCAGGACGCGTCAGAGTGGCCGCGAGCGCATAGCTGAGCCGATCGTCCTCCATGTCCCGCAGCACGTACTCAGTGGGCGTCAGAAGCCGTCCGATGCCCAACCGCAGCATCTCCACCGGCTCCACCGCCGGATAGAGCCCCAGAGTCCCCAGGAGGTCGGCCCCATGCGCCACCGCGTGCAGCCAGCCCAGCTCCGCGTCGTACCCGCGCAGGTCGGTCTCAGCGACGTACCAGCGCTCGAACGGCGGCACCCAGCTCGCCTCGTAGACACCCGCCGACACGATGCAGTCCAGGATCAACGGCGCGAAGGTCCGCGCCTGAATCTCCGCATCCCCGAACCGCCGCACCATTTCGTCACCGAGCTCCCGCAACTGCGCCTCGGCCAGCACCCCGCGCCCGATCCAGGTCGCCAACGTCGAGTACGCGACTCGATCCCGCTGCACCGGATCCCCCGACCGCAACAGCTCGGACAGCTCCCCCACCAACTCGTCCAGCGGCCGATCACTCGGTACGGCGAAGTCGTCAGCAGTTATCGCTGCCCAGTCAGTCATGCGCGGGACCCTAGACGAGTCACCAGGTCAGCACAAAGGAACGGCCCGTGGAACACGAAGTTCCACGGGCCGTAGCGACCAGGACCCCTCAGCCCGGCCGAGCCTTGTCAGGCGTCGCGCTTCTTCGCGACCGCCAATGCGATCACCAGCAAGCCGATCGCCCAGGCTGCGAAGTAGACCAGCGACCAGGTCGGGCCCATGAGCGCGTCCGACGGGTCGCTGCCCGGCTGGTCGCCGTTCAGGAACCAGTTGACCCGCGAGAACGGGCCCCAGTCGCTCAGGAAGTCGCCGACCTTCGGGATGGCCAGACCGATGCCCTCGAGCAGCAGCGGCCAGCAGATCACGATCGCCAGCGCACCGGCGCTCTGGCGAACCAGGGTGCCGATCGCCACCGCCAGGACCGCCGCCAGTGCGTAGACCACCGGTACGCCGAGAACGGCGCGCCACTCGGCGCCGGAGTTGATCGCGAGGTCCGCGTCCGGAACCAGGATGTAGCCCAGTCCCCAGGCGACGAAGGCGGAGACGAGACCGACGAAGCCGCTCAGCACGGCAGCGACCAGTGTCTTGGACAGCAGCACCGGAATCCGCTTCGGCACCGACAGGAAGCTGGTCCGGATGGTGCCGAACCGGTACTCGGTCGTGATCGCGAGGCAGGCCATCGCCATCATCACGATCATCCCGAACAGGTAGGTGCCTTGGGTCGCGGCCGGCGTGAAGTCGGCCTTGACCTCGGTCGGCGCGAAGAGGAAGCCCAGGGTGATGAAACCGTCGGCCAGGATCAGCGCGATGATCATGCACCACCACGGCGACCGCGTACTGAAGAGCTTGATCCGCTCCACGGTGACCAGGGACATCAGATCTTCTCCTCTTCTGCCACGACGACCTCGGCCGGCGGCACCGGCGGTGCCACCTGGTCGTGCGCGTGGTACTGGACCGAGTCGCCGGTCATCTGCATGAACGCTGCCTCGAGCGAGCCGCGCTGCAGGGTCAGCTCGTGCAGGACGATGTTGTTGGCCGCGGCGGTCTCACCGATCTGGTCGGTGCTGATCTTGCCGTCGACGAACAGGACCTTGCCCTCGTCCTCGACGTCCTCGATCCGGGTCGTGATCGGGCCGGCGGTGAGCAGGGTCTGCAGCTGGTCGAGCTGCGGGCTGCGCACCTTGATGCTGCTGCCGCTGGCCTGGTCGACGAACTGCTTGGTGCTGGTCTGCGAGATCAGCCGGCCGCGGCCGATCACCACGAGCTCCTCGGCGGTCAGCGCCATCTCCGACAGCAGGTGGCTTGAGACGAAGACCGTGCGGCCCTCGTCGGCGAGCCGGTGCATGAACTGACGGATCCAGACGATGCCCTCGGGGTCGAGGCCGTTGACCGGCTCGTCGAAGAGCAGAATCTCCGGGTCGCCCAGCAGTGCGCCGGCGATGCCGAGCCGCTGCGACATACCGAGCGAGTAGGCGCCGGCCCGCTTGCCCGCGACCTCGGTGAGCCCGACGATCGCGAGCACCTCGTCGACCCGGCTCTTCGGCAGGTTGTTGGAGGCCGCCATCCAGGCCAGGTGCGCGCGAGCGGACCTGTTCGGGTGCACCCACTTGGCGTCCAGCAGCGCGCCGACCTTGGTCAGCGGCTGCTTCAGGTCGCTGTAGTGCTTGCCGTCGATCAGTACGTCGCCGGCGGTCGGGGTGTCGAGGCCGAGGATCATCCGCATGGTGGTGGACTTGCCGGCACCGTTGGGGCCCAGGAAGCCGGTCACCTTGCCGGGTTTCACCTCGAACGACAGATTGTCTACGGCAACCGTGGCGCCGTATCGCTTGGTGAGGCCGTGTGCCTCGATCATCGCCGTACTCCTCGTTCGGTGGCACGCCAGTGTGGTGGGCGGGCTGTGTCCCCCCAGTATCGAGGGCCGACCGGTCCAGATCATCGGACCCGGGGCGGACCCGGAGTGTCCACCCGTGGGTTGATTCTGGCCGCCGAAGGGTGCGGGGCGATATCGGTTGAACCCCTGAGCAGGCCCCGAGAGCAGCTGGGTCAGTCGAGCGGGACGCCGTACAGGACGAGATTGTCGCTGTACCGGTGGGCGGCGTGGTCGTAGGAGCCGGTGCACGTGACCAGCGCCAGCCGCGGCTTCTGCGAGCCGTTGAAGAGGTCCGGCGGCAGGTTGTTCTGCCGGTACGTGCGGCGCGCGACGATCCGGTACCAGTGCTGCTCGCCCGCACCGTCCGTCACGGCCACTCGCGTGTCCATCGGGACCTCGGCCAGCTTGGCGAAGACGCCCAGTCCGCGAGCGGTGTCGACATGGCCGGCCAGGAGCACGGTCCCACCCTGCGCACCGGGCGCTGCACCGGCGGCCCACCACCCCACGTCGGCGGCGGCCGGGACCTGCAGGCGACCGTCCCCACCGGCCGCGACCGGCTGCACCCGCACATTGAGCAGGCCCGGCACCTTCAGCTCGACAGGTGGTACGGCGGCCTCCCGCTCCTGCGGACCGGCGGCAGCCTTCGGTACCTGGCCGGCGTCGTGCACCGCACCGCCGAGCATCATCACCAGGCCGACCCCCAGCGCGCCGATGCCGAGCAGGCGCCGGCGAACCGGGACGGACTTGCCCACCAGCAACAGCAACAGACCAAGGACGATCAGGCCCAGCGCGGCCCGCGTGCGCGTTTCGCGGGCGTCCGCGACCATGCCACCGGCGCCGGTGTCGACGGACGGCGTATGCGTCGCTTCCTTGCACTGGCCCGTCACCATGCGCAGGTCCATCTCGATCACCGGCTTCGCGCCGTTGGCCACCGACTCGACCGCAGGGGACGCCGACTTCGGTACGTCGCTCGTGACCAGCTTCAGGTACTCCTGGTGCTGTTGCCGCTGGAACTGCAGCCAGGCGGCGTCGTACCCCTTCTTGCCGGCCTTCGCGGCCAGGGCGACCAGCTGCCGGCGCTGATCGGCCGCCACCGTCGTCGCCAGCTCGAGATCGAGCCGGGCGGCGACCGCGTTCTCCTGGGCGGCCAGCTTCCGGTGGTCGCGTTCCAGCCGGGCGGCGACCTTGCGGATACAGGACGACGTGCTCTGGCCGGACGCGGTGTGTGCGGCAGCGATGATCGTCAGGTTCAGCCCGTGGGCCGGGCTCAGGTACTCGGCATCGGGCTGCGTCGCCGCACCGGCGGGCTGCGCCGTTCCCAGCGCGCCGGCCGCGACGAGCAGCAGGAACGCCGGCACTCGCGCAAGTCTCACCACTCCACCGTAAACGGAACGGCCCGCCGGGACACAGGGTCCGGCGGGCCGTTGCGGGTACTGCGGTGAATCAGGCGGCGATGTTCGCCTCGGCGGGGGTGTCGGCGATGACCGACTCCCGGCGCTTGGAGACGATGACAGCGGCAGCCAGTACGACGACCGCGGCCAGCGCGATGCCGATCCGCAGGCCGGTGTTGGTGTCGTCACCGATGGCCGACAGGCCGACGACGGCCGGAGCGATCAGCACCGAGACCAGGTTCATCACCTTGATCAGCGGGTTGATGGCCGGGCCGGCGGTGTCCTTGAACGGGTCACCGACGGTGTCACCGATGATGGTGGCCTCGTGCGCGGGCGAACCCTTGCCGCCGTGGTTGCCGTCCTCGACCAGCTTCTTGGCGTTGTCCCAGGCTCCACCGGAGTTGGCCAGGAAGACCGCCATCAGGGTGCCGGCGCCGATCGCGCCGGCCAGGTAGCCGGCCAGTGCCGCGGCGCCGAGGCCGAAGCCGACGGCGATCGGGGCGCAGAGCGCCAGCAGACCAGGCGTCGCCAGCTCACGCAGCGAGTCCTTGGTGCAGATGTCGACGACCTTGCCGTACTCCGGCTTGCCGGTGCCGTCCATGATCCCGGGGATGTCCCGGAACTGGCGACGGACCTCGTAGACGACCGCACCGGCGGCGCGGCCGACGGCGTTGATCGCGAGACCGGAGAACATGAACACGACGGCCGCACCGAGGATGATGCCGACCAGCGTGCCCGGGTTGAAGACCAGTGCCTCGGCCTCGAACTTGGCGTAGTTGCCGGCCAGCGAGGTCCGGATCGCGTCGGTGTAGGAACCGAACAGCGCGGTCGCGGCCAGTACGGCGGTCGCGATCGCGATGCCCTTGGTGATGGCCTTGGTGGTGTTGCCGACGGCGTCCAGCTCGGTGAGGATCTGGGCCGCTTCGCCGTCCACGTCACCGGACATCTCGGCGATGCCCTGCGCGTTGTCGGAGACCGGGCCGAAGGTGTCCATCGCGACGATGACGCCGACGGTGGTCAGCAGACCACAACCGGCCAGGGCGATGGCGAACAGTGCCACGACACCGGAGCCACCGACCAGGAAGGCGCCGTACACGGCTGCGGCGATCACCACGGCGGTGTAGACGGCGGACTCGAAGCCGACCGAGATACCGGACAGGATGACCGTTGCCGCACCGGTCAGCGACGTCTTGCCGACGTCCTTGACGGGCTTGTCCTCGGTGCCGGTGTAGTAGCCGGTCAGCGCCAGGATGACGGCGGCCAGCACGATGCCGATGATGACCGAGACGGTCGCGATGACGCGCGGGTCGCCGTCGGTGCTGGCGATCGCCGTACCGGCCGCGCCGGTCAGGTCGGCGAAGCTGCTCGGCAGGTAGACGAACGCCGCCACCGCGCAGAGGATGCCGGAGATCACCGCGGAGATGTAGAACGCGCGGTTGATCGTGCGCAGACCGTTCTCGCCGGTGCGCGGGCGGGTCAGGAAGACGCCGAGGACCGCGGTCAGCGTACCGATGGCCGGCACGATCAGCGGGAAGATCAGGCCCTGCTCGCCGAAGGCGGCCTTGCCCAGGATCAGCGACGCCACCAGCATGACGGCGTACGACTCGAACAGGTCCGCGGCCATACCGGCGCAGTCACCCACGTTGTCACCGACGTTGTCGGCGATCGTCGCGGCGTTGCGGGGGTCGTCCTCGGGGATGTTCTGCTCGACCTTGCCGACCAGGTCGGCGCCGACGTCGGCGGCCTTGGTGAAGATACCGCCGCCGACCCGCATGAACATCGCGAGCATCGCGGCGCCGAAGCCGAAGCCCTCGAGCACGGTCGGAGCGTCACCCTTGAACAGGAGCACGACGACCGAGGCGCCGAGCAGACCCAGGCCGACGGTGAACATGCCGACCGTTCCACCGGTGCGGAACGCGACCCGCATGGCCGGCTCGCGACCCTCGTCGCGCGCGGCCGCGGCGACCCGGACGTTGGCGCGCGTCGCGAGCCACATTCCCAGGTAGCCGATCAGCGCGGAGAAGCCCGCACCGACCAGGAAGAAGACGGACCGGAAGATCTTCAGCGTGGTCGCGTTGTCGCCGTCAGTGTGTGCGGGCAACAGGAACAGCAGCAGGAACGCCACCACGGCGAAGATCGACAACGTCCGGAACTGCCGGCTCAGGAAGGCCGATGCACCCTCCTGGACCGCAGCGGCGATCGTCTTCATGTTCTCGGTACCATCGTTCGCGGCAAGCACCTGGCCCCGGAAAACCATCGCAATGGCAACCGCGAGGATCGCGATCACTCCGACGACGATCACCAGTGTGGTGTTGCTCGACGAAAGATCCACCGCTTGAGCAAGCAGCGAAGACATTCGTCCTCCTTGTAGGCAACCCATCCAGGCTTGACGGCCCCCGTCTGCCGCAACCGAAGGGTTGGGGAAAATAGCAAACAGCGCCAAGGACATGGCGCGGTGGGTCACTCTAGCGGCTTCTCGACCAGACCTGACGACAGGGTGGTCTACGTCATTCGGCAGCCGTCAAGCGGGACTGTCACGCAGCGTGCCGACAGGGACACCTTTTCGCTTCCCGGCGACGGCCTCAGATCGCCGAGGCGACATCGGGATGGATGTCGAAGACCTTGGTCAGACCGGTGATCCGGAAGATCTTCAGCAGCCGTTCCTGGGTACAGACCAGCGACAGCGATCCGTCGTGGGTGCGCACCCGTTTCAGTCCGCCGACGAGCACCCCGAGGCCGGTGGAATCCAGGAACTCAACGCGTTCCAGGTCCAGGACGAGGTCGTAGGCCCCGTCGTCGACGAGCGCTGCGATCTTCTCGCGGAGCTTCGGTGCGGTGTAGACGTCGATCTCCCCCGCCACCTCGATGACGGTGCGCCCGCCCTCGGCGCGCGCGGTCAGCGACAGATCCACTTCGGCCTCCGATCCCGTGAACTGCTGCATTCAACCATGTACGGACCGTGAGAGGGGCCGTTGTGGAAAACTCTTTCATCCCGCCGCATCGAAAGTCGATCTTCGTCCAGAAAATGCCCCGTGCATCGGCACTTGCAGGCGATCCGTGCACGAATCCGTGCACTGTCCGGAGGGACTACTAGGCTCGGCGCATGCGTGAGGGTGAGGCAGCCGCCGTACTGCGACGTCTCGCTACCGGTCGAGCCGATCGGCTCACCCATGTCGAGTCGGTGCCGGCTCGTCCCGGCCGGACCTGCGAGTGGCCGCGCTGGGTTCCGGCCGAGGTGCTCGACCAGCTCACCGACGCCGGCATCTCGGCGCCGTGGATCCACCAGGTCGCGACGGCCGAGGCGGCGTACTCGGGTCGTCATGTGGTGGTGGCGACCGGGACCGCATCCGGCAAATCGCTCGGCTATCTGTTGCCGGCATTCGCGACGCTGAGCATTGCGCAGGCCGCTTCACCTCATCGACGCACTGCCTCGGTGCTCTATCTGTCTCCGACCAAAGCGTTGGCGCACGACCAGCTTCGCGCGGTCTCGGCGTACACCGTGCCAGGTCTGCGCCCGATGACCTTGGACGGCGACTCCGAGCGCACCGAGCGCGACTGGGCCCGCGACCACGCCACCTATGTCTTGAGCAACCCGGACATGCTGCACCGCTCGGTCCTGCCGAACCATCAACGCTGGGCCCGCTTCCTCGGCTGCTTGCAGTACGTCGTGATCGACGAGTGTCATCACTACCGCGGTGTCTTCGGCGCACATGTCGCCGGCGTGCTGCGCCGGTTGCGACGCATCTGCGCGCACTACGGCGCCAACCCGGTCTTCGTCTGCGCATCGGCGACGGTCGCCGAGCCGGCGGTCTCGGGTGAGCGGCTGACCGGCCTGCCGATGGTGGAGGTTGTCGACGACGGTTCCCCGCGCGGCGGCATCGCCTTCGGTCTATGGGAGCCGGCACTGACTTCTGTCCGCGGTGAAAACGGCGCCCCGGTACGCCGCTCTGCTCCGGCCGAGGTGGCCGACCTTCTGACCGACCTGGTCGTGTCGGGCGTGCGGACTGTTGCCTTTGTCCGCTCGAGACGTGGTGCGGAGACAGTGGCTATGACCGCGCGCGAGAACCTCGCCGAGGTCGACCCCACGCTGATGGACCAAGTGTCGGCGTACCGGGCGGGTTATCTGCCGGAGGAGCGCAGGCGGCTCGAGAGCATGCTGCAGAGCGGCGAGCTGACCGGAGTCGCCGCCACCAACGCTCTCGAGCTCGGGATCGACATCGCCGGACTGGACGCCGTACTGCTGTCTGGCTGGCCGGGGACGCGCGCCTCGCTGTGGCAGCAGGCCGGGCGCGCTGGGCGAGCCGGCGGCGATGCTCTTGCGTTGCTGGTTGCTCGGGACGATCCACTGGACACCTATCTGGTCCGCCATCCCACTGCAGTCTTCGGACGACCGGTTGAAGCGACCGTTTTCAACCCGGAGAACCCCTACGTTCTCGGGCCGCAGCTGTGCGCGGCCGCCCAGGAGCTGCCGCTCACCCCGGCCGACTACGACATCTTCGGCGGTACGGCGTCCACCGTCATCGCACAGCTGGTTCGGCAAGGGGCGTTGCGCGAGCGGCCCCATGGCTGGTTCTGGACCCGGCGCGAACGAGCTGTCGACGCGATCGACATCCGGTCGGCCGGTGGGAAGACAGTGCAGATCGTGGAGGACCAGACCGGTCGTCTGCTCGGCACCGTTGACGGCGGCTCCGCGCACGCCTCAGTGCACGAGGGCGCTGTCTATGTGCACGCCGGTGAGTCCTATCTGGTCCGCACTCTCGACTTGGAGGGGCACGCTGCGATCGTGGAGCCGGCCGCGCCGGACTACACGACCTTCGCCCGCGACGTGACCGAGATCAGCGTGCTGGCGACGGAGGAGTCGCGGAGCTGGGGCACGGCCGAGCTGTCCCGCGGCTGGGTGCAGGTGACCAGTCAGGTCATCTCTTTCCAGCGCAAGCTGATCGCGACCGGAGACGTTCTCGACGAGCAGCCCCTCGACCTGCCGGAGCGGACACTGCGAACCAAGGCGGTCTGGTGGACCATGCCCGACGCAGCGGTCGAGGCGCTCGGACTGGACGACGTACCGGGGGCTGCTCATGCTGCCGAGCACGCCTCGATCGGACTGCTCCCGCTCTTCGCCACCTGCGACCGCTGGGACATCGGCGGCGTCTCCACGGCCCGCCATGCCGACACCGGCCGCCTCACCGTTTTCGTGTACGACGGCCACCCCGGCGGCGCGGGTTTCGCCGAACACGGGTATGCCGCAGCGCGTGAGTGGTTGACCGCGACACGTGAGGCCATTGCACACTGTGAGTGCACGGATGGCTGCCCATCCTGCGTACAGTCACCCAAGTGTGGGAACCAGAACAACCCACTCGACAAGAGCGGCGCGGTCGCGCTGCTCACCGCACTACTCAGTAGTGAGGCCTGAAAGGCAGCGTGCACCATGTTCGTCCTCGGAATCGTTCTGATCGTCATCGCCGTACTGTTCGGCCTGGGCGTCTCGGTCTCGTCGGCCGAGTCCACCACGCTGACCGTCTTCGGAATCGACTTCGGCGTGATCGTGCCGACCATCTTCTTCCTCGGCGCGGCCGCTGGTGCCGCCCTGGTCGCCGGACTCTGGTTGACGAAGAAGGGCGCGGCCCGCGGCTGGCGCCGGCACCGCGAGGTGCGCGCGCTGCGTGCCCAGGTCGCCACCACCCAGCCCGAGGTGACGGACCGTGACGAGACTCCTGAGGTCACCGAGGACCGCCACGCAGAGGTAGCTGACGAGACAACGGTTGCCGAGCGTCCGGCGACCGAAGAACGTCTGGTCGCGGACACCACCGAGCACAAGCAGTCCCACTGACCACTCTGTTGCCGATGGCATCAATCTGCACGGTGGACTACTCCAGTTACCGTTGATTGCCAGAACATCTCGATCGAAACACAGCCCGGGCACGGGCACCCCGCAGCGGCATTTCGATGCCCTGCGCAACGAGTTTTTCCTGGCAGTTAGTTGCCATTGGCATCAAGTTCCGCCGTCTTGCCATAACCACCTCCGACCGAGCTGTGCATTACTGGTCGTGGCGTCAACGTCGCGTTGAGTCACTGTCGGCCTTCCGGGCCACACCGCCTCCTCACGGGGGATCGACCCGCAACCCGCCCACCGCGCAAGGGGTGGCGAAGCGGTTCCCGGAACAGAAGACCGACTCTCGTAACGGGGTCCCGACGACCTGACGCCAGCAGAGACAGGCACGATCTTCGGAGGTTGTCTTGATCACCCGTAAGCTTTTGAGTCGCACCGGCGTCGTAGTCCTCGCCGTCAGCGTCGCGCTGGCCACGGCCATCCCGGCCCAGGCCGCGAACGTCGCCACCGAGCGTGGATCCTCCACGCCGGGCGTCGAGATCGGCGTGGCGAAGCAGATCGCCACCCGCGCCGACACCCGGTACTGCCTGACCTTCGTCGCGGCCGCCAAGGTCCCGATGGCGGTCATGATGGCCTGTGCTCCGGGCAAGGAAGGCAAGACCCAGGAGTGGATCTACACCGAGTCCGGCCAGCTGCAGGTCGCGATGAGCAAGAGCGTCGGTGGCGCCCTTGCCCGGACCGGAGCCTGCCTGGACAGCGGTGCGGACCTGGCCAAGGTTCCGGCCGCGGCTCCGCTGCTGGTCCTGCCGTGCCGGAGCGGCGACGGCCAGAAGTGGAACTACGACAAGAGCGCGGGCACGTTCGTCAACCAGGCGAGCGGACTTGCTCTCACTTCTCTGCTCGGCAAGGGGAAGGCCAAGCAGGCACAACCGACCGGAAGCATGAGTGCGACCGGCACGCCGGTCCAGGGCTGGAGCGCACTGCCGCTGCCGGGTCTGGACATCCTGGGCGCAGTTCTGGCGCTGGTGAACGCACTGCTGGCATCGCTGGGCCTGGCCCTGCCGCTGCCGATCGCGAACGCCGCAGGCAGCCTGCTCGAGCTGGTTCGGCCGAAGCTGCCGATCCCGGCGCAGATGACGGTGCTGCCCAAGCAGATGATGCAGCTGGCGCAGAAGTAACTTCTCGCTCCAACTGACAGCCGGCCCCGACGATGTCGGGGCCGGCTGCTTTTTGGCTGGTGTTCTGTTGTCGGTCCGGTGGATCGATGCTCGGGGACTGCGCGGGATTCCGCTGCTTGCGCGTCAGCGGGAGCCGTACGCCGTCGTCACCGTTCCGGCCTTCCGTTCAGGGAATCACCAGTCGGTGCCGGTCACCACCAGCACCCGTGCCAGTGGTGCCAGTGGTGGTGGTGCCCGAAGAGCAGGCCGTCCACCGCGTCGAGAATCGAGTACAGCATTCGCAGTCACCTCCGATCCGAATGAACCGAACGGGCATGACGCTACCTCGCACTTTCACGTTCTGTATCTACTCAACTACAGGTTGCGACAGAACCTTGAGCGCACTTTAACCGACCCGCAATGCTGCCCGCCTGGCCCGGACTTGACACCGTTTGGTCAAATGTCTTCACAAACCCGCCTGGCGGTGTCAAGGTTTTACCGGAATGCGCAGTACCGACCTCGCAAGGAGCCCCCTGATGCGATCACTTCGGCTGTCCACCACACTCGCCCTCGGCGCCACGGCCACCCTGCTGCTCTCCGGCTGCCTCGGTTCGTCCGGATCCGGCGACCAGGACGCCAACCGCAACGCCGACGCCAAGAAGGTCGAGCTGACAATCGGCTCGAACGCCGTCAAGGGCGGGAAGAGCAGCGCCGGTGCGACCTTCACCGAGGACGTCCTGATCCCGAAGTTCGTCGCGGACCAGAAGGCCAAGGGCGTCGATGTCACCGTGAAGTTCCAGGGTGACGGCTCCGACGACGAGGTCTACAAGCAGAAGCTGTCGCTGGACCTGTCCAACAAGTCCGGCCCGGACCTGATCTCGATCGACGGCATCTGGGTCGGCGAGTTTGCCCAGGCCGGCTACATCAAGCCGCTCACCGACACCGTCGGCGACGCCGCCAAGGTGGACGGGTGGGACGGCTGGGGCCAGATCCCCGAATCGGTCCAGCAGCTCGGCACCTTCGAGGGCAAGCGGTACGGCGTTCCCGGTGGTACCGACGGCCGGGTGCTGTACTTCAACAAGAAGCTGTTCCAGCAGGCCGGACTGCCGGCCGACTGGCAGCCGAAGTCGTGGGACGAGATCCTCCAGGCCGGCCAGAAGCTGAAGGCGCTGTCCGGTGTGACGCCGATCCAGATCAACGGCGGCACCGCGATGGGTGAGGCGACCACGATGCAGGGCGTGCTGCCATTGCTGGTCGGCACCGGCGCTGCGATCAACACCGACGGCAAGTGGCTCGGCGACACACCGCAACTGCGGCAGGTGCTCGACTTCTACCACCAGGTCTACAGCACGGGACTTGGTGACCCGGTGCTGCAGCGCGAGGCCAAGGGCCGGGACAAGTCGTTCGCCGAGTTCGCCGCGAACAAGATCGGCATCCTGCTGGAGAGCGACTACTTCTGGCGCAGCGTGGTGGAGCCGAAGGCCGGCGTGGCCAAGATGGCGGATCGCGACAGCGCTGTCGGCTACGCGTTGATTCCGGCGTCGAAGCCTGGTGGCGGCGTGAAGGGGCAGGACTTCGTGTCGATGTCCGGTGGCGGCGCGACCGTGATCAACCCGAACACCAAGTTCCCGCAGCAGGCCTGGGAACTGCTGCAGTTCATGAACTCCGCCGAGATGGTGAAGGAGTCGCTGAACGGCGCCGCCAAGATCACCCAGCGGACCGACGTCAACACCGAGGTCCTCGCCAGTGACCCGATGCTGAACTTCGTCGCGACCAAGGTGCTGCCGCTCACGCAGTACCGGCCAGGCCTTGCGGAGTACCCGAAGGTCTCAGCCGCGCTGCAGCAGGCGACCGCCGACGTGATCGGCGGCAAGACGGCCGACGCCGCCGCATCCGCTTACCAGAAGGCGGTCGAGACCGCGGCCGGCGGCAAGGACAAGGTCACCACGAACTGATGGCTACCGCTGCCAAACAGCCCGCGCGCGACGTTGCCGGGCTCGGTGTCGGCCGTGCCCTCGCCTTCGTCGCGCCCGCGCTGCTGCTGATCGCCGCGTTCCTGGTGTTCCCGGCGATCTGGACGATCTACATCGGTATCACCAACTACCGGCTGACCGGCGTCGAGGCGGTCTCGCCGTCGATCGTCGGGCTGTCGAACTACACCCGGGCGCTGAACGACGCCCTGTTCCACAACGCGTTGTGGCTGACGATGCTGTTCGTCCTCGGCTCCGCGATCATCGGGCAGAACATCCTCGGCTTCACGCTTGCGTGGATTCTCCGCCGCGCGCGCCCGGCGGTACGCCGTACTGTCGAAGCACTGACGTTGCTGGCCTGGATCCTGCCGTCGACCGTGGTCGCGTACCTGTGGGTCGCGTTCTTCGACCGCGACACCGGCACGCTGAACAGCATCCTCGGTACGACGGGGACCGCGTGGCTGATCGACTATCCGATGATGTGCCTGGTGATCTTCAATACCTGGCGCGGTACGGCGTTCTCGATGATGCTCTACTCGTCCGCACTGCAAGCCGTACCGCCGTCGCAGCTGGAGTCGGCGCGGATGGTCGGGGCGTCGGGCTGGCAGACGTTGCGGGACGTGGTGTTCCCGCACATCCGCGGACACGTACTTACCAACACCCTGTTGATCTCCCTGTGGACAGCCAACGACTTCTCGCCGTTCCTGCTCACCAAGGGCGGACCGAACCACGAGTCCGAGACCGTGCCTGTGTACATCTACAACGTCGCGCTGCAAGGCGGTGAGCTCGGCTACTCGTCGGCCATCTCGTTCCTGCTACTGCTGGCGAATCTGCTGATCTCACTGGTCTACCTGCGACTGCTGAGGAGGCGCGCGTGACTCCGGCCTACGTGGTACGGCGGATCGGCTTCTACGTGCTGATCTGCGCGATCACGGTGTTCTTCGCCGTACCGATGTTGTGGATCGCATCCGCGCCGTTCGACAAGAACCCCGGTCTCGGCGTGCACTGGCCGGACTGGACGCTCGAGAACGTCCGGAAGACGCTCGACCACCCGTACGCGTTGCACTCGATGGTCAACTCGCTGATCATCTGCATCACGACTGCCTTGGCCGTGACGGCGTTCGCGGCGCTGGCCAGCTACGCCTTGTCGCGGGTGCGGATCCCTGGTCGGGATGCCTTGCTGTACGGGCTGTTGCTGCTCTCGTCGGTCGTCACCGGTACGGCGGCGATGGTGCCCATCTTCGTGATGATCTACCAGCTCGGCCTGATCGACTCGCGGTTCGGGGTCGCGCTGGTGATGACCGGCGGGTTGTTGCCGGCGGCAATCTTCATCCTGAAGGACTTCGTCGACGCGGTGCCGAAGTCGTACGAGGAGTCGGCGCGGGTCTTCGGCGCGTCCACGCTGCAGATCCTGCGCGACGTCGTACTGCCGGTGGCACGGCCGGGGCTGGCCACGATCATGGTCTGGGCGTTCGTGAACTCCTGGGGCAACTTCCTGGTGCCGTTCCTGCTCATTCGCTCGATCGACCTGCAACCCGGCGCCGTCCTGATGCAGACGCTCACCGACGAAGGCGGCAGCGTGAACCTGCAGGTGCTGCCGGTCTTCTCGCTGCTGTTCTCGATTCCGGTCGTTGTGCTGTACCTACTGGTGAACTCGCGCTACGGGTTCCGCTTCCACGGAGGGATCAAGTCCTGATGGCCGGTATCGACATCGAGGGTCTGGCGACCGTCTATCCGAACGGCGTCCGCGCCGTCGACGGCCTCGACCTGCACGTCGCCGACGGTGAGTTCTTCGCGCTGCTCGGCCCGTCCGGCTGCGGCAAGACGACCCTGCTGCGCACCATCGCCGGCCTGGAGAGTGCCTCCGAGGGAACGGTCCGGATCGACGCCGTCGACGTCACCCGCACCGAACCCGGCAAGCGCGGCGTCGCGATGGTCTTCCAGGACTACGCGTTGTTCCCGCACATGAGCGTCGCGGAGAACATCACCTATCCCTTGAAGGTACGGCG
Source organism: Kribbella sp. NPDC005582 (assembly GCF_040605415.1). Taxonomy (NCBI): domain Bacteria; kingdom Bacillati; phylum Actinomycetota; class Actinomycetes; order Propionibacteriales; family Kribbellaceae; genus Kribbella; species Kribbella sp. NPDC005582. The sequence goes on along the minus strand of NZ_JBEXCU010000005.1, from coordinate 344,754 downwards.
GGTCGCTGCCGCCACGCGGGCCGAGACCGCCGAGCGCACGGCCGGCGAACTGTCCCTCGGCGGTTTGCTGGAACGCCGTCCCGGGCAGCTCTCGGGCGGTCAGCAGCAGCGCGTCGCCCTTGCTCGGGCTATCGCGTCGCAGGGCAAGGTGCTGCTGCTCGATGAGCCGCTCTCCAACCTGGACGCGCGGCTGCGACTGGAGGCGCGCACCTTCTTGAAGAAGCTTCAGCGCGACTTGGGCATTACGACAGTCTTCGTCACGCACGACCAGGCTGAGGCCCTCGCTCTCGCTGACCGAATCGCTGTGATGGAATCCGGCAAGCTCCGCCAACTGGGGACGCCACGAGAGGTCTTCGCCCGGCCGGTGAACACCTTCGTGGCCAACTTCATCGGCTCCACCCCCATGAACCTCCTCCCCGGCGTGCTTTCGCCGACCGGAGTTTCGGTCGCGGGCGGAACACTGCCGACGACCGGCTCCATCCCCGAAGGGGCCGAGGTGACGGTCGGCGTCCGCCCGGAGTACCTCACGCTGTCCACCGGCGACACGACCGGCCCCGGCGTTCGCGGTACCGTCGTCGTCACCGAGAACCTCGGTGTCCAGTCACTCGTGAGCGTCGACTGCGACGGGACGTTGATCGGTGTCACCGTTCCTGAGGAGCAGGAGCCTTCGCCGGGTCAGCCGGCCTTCCTGACTGCGCCGCCGGAACGTGTGTTGCTCTACGACCGCGAGTCCGGGGAACTCCTCGCGCGGCAGACGGTTTCCTGATGGCAGTCACGTCGTACCGGCGACGCTGGACCCTCGACGACCGGGCCGAGTCCGTCTGGCATTCGCTGCCGGTCGACGTACCGGCTGGTTGCCCTGGACTCCTTGTCACGTTGACGATCCCGTCGATCGACGGAGTCGTCATCGACCTCGGCTGCCAAGGCGCGGGCGGTTGGCGCGGCTGGTCCGGCGGCGCGCGGCAGACGTTCGCGATCACACCGACCGCGGCGACGCCCGGCTATGTCGCCGGCGAACTCGAGGCCGGCACGTGGTGGGTCGTCCTCGGACTTCACCGGCTCCCGGTCGAGGGCGCCGAACTCATCGTCGAGGCGGTCACCGGGCCGGTCGCGGAGATCCCCGGTCTCACCGCGTACGCCGAGGCTTCGGCGGCGATCGCCGTACCGGCCCGTCCGACCCGCCGCACACTGCCGGCCGGGTCCGGCTTGAAGTGGATCGCGGGTGACTTCCATGCGCACTCGCTGCACTCCGACGGCTCCACCCCGATCGCGAACTTGGCCGCGCTCGGCGTTGCGGCCGGTCTCGACGTACTGGCGATCACCGACCACAACACGGTCGCCCACCACCTCGAGCTTCCCGGCCTGAGCGATCGGTTCGGCATCGGCCTGATCCCCGGCCAGGAAGTCACCACCGACACCGGCCACGCCAACGCCTTCGGCCACCTCACCGCGATCGACTTCCGCCAACCCGCCTCCACCTGGGTCACCGAAGTAGCCCGCCAAGGCGGTCTCCTCTCGATCAACCACCCCCTCGGCGGCGACTGCTCCTGGCGTCACCCCCTCACCGAACACCCACCACTCGCCGAGATCTGGCACTCCTCCTGGCTCGACCACCACTGGGGCGGGCCCATCGCCTGGTGGCAGTCCTGGGGCCTCGACACCGTCCCCATCGGCGGCAGCGACTGGCACAACCCCACCTCCCCCACCCCCATCGGCACCCCCACCACCTGGCTCGCCGTCGACGCCGCCGCCGAAACTCCCGCCGAGCTAGTCGAAGCCACCCTTCAAGCCCTAGCCGCCGGCCGCACCGCCATCTCCACCACCTACACAGCCCCCGTCCTCCTCCGCGTCGACGACACCCTGCTAGCCCTCGACGCCCCCAACACCCTCGTCCTGTCCCCCGACTGCACCCGCCACCCCGTCACCTCAGCCATCCACCGCCTCCCCGCCGTACCAGGACCGCACACGCTGGTAACTCACGACGGCGAGTTCCTGTCGAGTTGCTTCTGAGGCGGACCTGCCCCACTCACCAACCTCATCCAGCCGCGGTTCCCAGCCGCAGATTGAGCGTGGCAACGCGGGTCCAGCGAACGTTGGTGAGTGGCGGCGGTCCGCTCGAGGGCAAACTGAAGCCATGAGCACCCCGGACGAACACGTCATCGTGGTCGACGCCGCCAACGTGATCGGCTCCCGCCCCGACGGCTGGTGGCGCGACCGCCCCGGAGCCGCCCGCCGCCTCCTGCTCAAACTCGCCACCCTCCAACAACAACTCCCCCACACCACCATCGTCGTCATCCTCGAAGGCGCCGCCCGCGCCGCCCTCCCCACCCCGGACCTAGGCCCCCTCCGCGTAGTCCTCGCCCCCGCCTCCGGCGACGACACCATCACCGAAGTCACCGCAGAAGCCCTCACTCCCCAACCCCCACCCACCGTCACCGTAGTAACCGCCGACCGAGGCCTCCGCCAACGCGTAGAACCCCTAGGCGCCACCACCACCGGCCCCACCTGGCTATGGACCCAACTAGACAACCTCTAGAGACTGGTTACTTTAGAAGTAACAAGACTTGAAGGAGATGCTTCGATAGTAACGAAGTAGATGGTTACTATGGAAGCGCAGAGGAGGTGATCGGCGTGCAGGCACTGGACGTGTTGGAGTCTTTGGAGCGTATTGGCTCGACCCAGTGGGGGCTGGTGACTACCGGTCAGGCCGATGAGGCTGGTGTGACAAAGATGCAGCTGTCACGCCTCACTGAGCGCGGCACGCTCCAGCGAGTCCGGCATGGCATCTACGCGCTTCCCTCAGCTGATGCAGGGCCCTTGCAAGGTCTACGTGCCGCATGGATCGCGACTGGTAGCCGACCGTCGGGCCAGCAGCCGCTGGCGGTGGTGTCCGGCGAGTCCGCGGCGGCTGTTCACGGGCTTGGCGACCTATTGCCTTCGAAGTACGAGTTCACGTCCGCGGTACGGCGGCAGACGACGCAAGCGGATACCCGCTATCGCAAGCGTGATCTGCCGGACGAGGATGTCGCCTGGGTCAATGGGCTGCCGGTGACGACCGTTGCCCGGACACTCAAAGACCTAGTGGCTGCCGGTACGGATTTCGACCACCTGTCGGTCGCGGTTCGCGACGCTGTGAGTATGAGTGATGCGGCGTCCATCGACCTGATGCGTGCTCTCGAACCAGCAGCCGGTAGGTCTGGTCCTGCAGACGGAAGTGCTGTGCTGAACGCGGCACTCAAGGCATCTGGTTACCGGCCGCCACCTGGGCTGCTGGAGCTGATGATTCCCGAGCTGCAAGAGAGGCTCCTCGAGCAGCTAGTACCCCAGCTCCGAAACGTCATGACGCGTGCTTTGGCCGAACAGCTTCGCCAGCTTGCGCCGTTCTCAGATGCCGCGGACCGGCAGGACAAGGATTCCGACGATGGCACATCCGATGACGCCCCTCGAGGCGAGCCGGCTCAGAGCGTCTCTAGGGGCGAAGCTGGCTAACGAGGCTCGACGTCGCGGAGTGACCGCGGACGTGGTTCGTAAGCAGTACATCTTCACGATCTTCCTCAGCCGCATCTTTCAAGATGACACCGCTCCGTGGGTGCTATTGGGTGGCAATGCGTTGCTGATCCGCATCGGCGGTGGCAGGTTCACCCAGGACGTCGACCTAGCGCGGGAGACACCGTGGGCGAGCCTGGACGATGCAGTAGCTGAGCTTCGACTGCTGTCCAGCCGCCCGCACCGCGACGATCCGTTCGAGTTCGATCTGCACTCGGCGGAGATCCAGGCGGATGCGGATCCGTTCGGCTACGGCGCGGAGACTGCGAAGATCAAAGCGACGGCGCTGCTGGCGGGGCAGGAGTTCGAGCGGTTCAGCATCGATCTCACAACTCGCCGACATGTAGACGGCGCAGTCGACGCGGTGCAGCTGAAACCGATCATCGATCACGAGACCCTCCGAGAGCTGCCTGCAGTCCCGACGACGCCGATCGAGAACCATCTGGCCGACAAGATCTGCGCACTGTACGAGCGCCACGGAGCCGGCGGGGCAAAGGCGTCAACCCGACACCGCGACCTGGCCGACATCGTTCGAATCGTCGGGGCAATCCCCTTCGACGCCGCTCGCCTCGCGCTTGTTCTCGAGCGAGAGGCGGGTCGGCGCCGGATGAGTCTGCCGCCGATGTTCGAGGCTCCGAGCGCCGAGTGGGCGACCGGCTTTCCCCGAGCAGCTGCGGGGTACGCAGAGTACCCACGAGAGTTCTGGGACTTGCCCGCGGCCCTGGCGTTCTGCGGGAACTGTTTGAACGAGGTCCTGGATGGACGACGCACCAGTGGCCGCTGGGATCCCGGCGATCGCGCCTGGGCCTAGCAGTCTCTCAGTCGAGGAGCCAGCCGTTGTGGTCGGCGGTTTGGATGGCGTCGGAGCGGGTTCGGGCGCCGGTTTTGCCGATGGCGGACCAGAGGCGGCGGCGGACTTCGCGTTCGGAGACGTGGAGGGAGCGGGCGATCATGGCGACCGAGCCGCCGTCGCGGGCGGCGCGGAGGGTGTCGGTCTCCTCGTGGGTGAGGGGGGTGTCGGAATACTTGAGGGATTCGGCGGCGAGGTTGGCGTCGACGACGCGGAGGCCGAGGTGCACCCGGCGTACTGCGTCGGCGAGTTGGGGGGCCGGGGACTCTTTGAGGGCGAAGCCTTTGGCGCCGGCTTCGAGTCCGCGGCGGAGGTGGTTGGGGCGGCCGTAGGTGGTGAGGATGACGACGCGGCACTCGGGGATCAGCGTCCGGAGCTCGGCGGTGACGGCGATGCTCGCGGTCCCCGGACCGGCGGCGTCCAGCAGAGCGACGTTCGCCCGATGCCGTTTCGCGGCGGCGACGACATCGTCAGATCTGTTGATCTCGGCAACGATCTTGAGGTCGCGTTCGCGCTCCAGACCGTTTCTGAGGACGCCTCGGCTGAGAATCTGGTCGTCGACCAGCAACAGCCGAATAGGGTCGGGCAAACGAGCCTCCGTGGTCACCGACCGGACGCCGGGGAAGTGCGTCCGGGAGATAGTGGACAGAACGTCGGTTCCAGATCATGAAGGGCGCTCCCGCGCCCCGTCCAGATCAACGCGGTATCTCTACCAGATTGCGACCAGATCGCGACCGCCCGGGCACTCCCAGCGACCAACTGCCTGCCGCCACTCCGGAACCGCACGCCACTTCGTGCGCCCCGATCCGACCGTCCGCGGCCTAGGGCAGCGGGCCAGCTCGGGCGGTGGTGGTGAGAGTTGGGGTGGGGATGAGGGGAAGCCGGATGGGGAGGGAGACCTGGATGGTGACGTCGGTGGGGGTTGGAGTGCAGGCGGTGAAGGTGACGTTGTTGGCGGTGGCTGCTCGGGCTGCTGTCGCGCAGGGGGATGCGGTCAGGGAGTAAGCAGCACTGAGGGCGGTCAGGTCGGCTGCGGCGGCGAGCTTGTGGCGGGTTGTGGAGATGGTCGCCCAGAGGATCGCTACGGCGAGTGCGGTACTGAGCAGGAGACATGCGGTGAGGACGTGGATCGTCCCGCTGCCTCGGTCTGTGCGTGCGTGCCGTTTCGCCGTACGGCGTCGTGTCGGCCGGGCGAGCTGTTCGCGGCCCGTCTGTTCGCGCGGTTTGCGGGACCACATAGGCGTTCATCTCCGAGCAGGTTGGGTTGGTTCGGGGTGGATGGTGGCTTGGGTGGTTTGGGTGGGGGCGGGGAGGAAGGGGGCGAAGGCGCGGGGGATGGCTTTGACGGTGACTTGGATGGTGGGGGCGGTTCGGTAGGTGACGGTTGTGTTGGGTGGGGAGATTTGGCGGATCAGGGATTCGACTTGGGTTGGAGAGTCGCCGCGGGCCAAAGCTCGGGCTACGTCTCGGGAGACGTCGATGGATTGGATCTTGGTGATGACGAGGCCGGTGCACCAGATGCCGGCCAGGAGGAGCGTGAGCAGGAAGGGGAGGGCGACTGCGGTTTCGGCAACTACAGCGCCGCGTTCAGAGGTGGGGCGGGGCATGTGAGCTCCGGTGGTTGGCTGAGGTGGGGCCGGCCGCTGTGAGGGCGGCCGGCCCGAGGGGTTAGAGCTCTAGGCCCTCTACGCCGGCGAGCTTGAGGGCGTAGTTGATGAGGTGCTTGAGGGCGTTGAGCATGACGTCGGACTTGAGGAGGGTGACGAGGATGCCGCCCAGTCCGCAGGCGGCGACGATGGTGACGGCGTACTCGGCGGTGGCGGCGCCGCGCTCGGAGCGGGTGCGGCAGTGGCGGAGCCGGCCAGGGGTGGTACGGCGGGCGATGGTGCTGGAGTGGGACATCGGGGAAGCCTCCTGGGTTGGTGTTCTTGTCAAGAAGATGCAGTGGACGAAGGGGTTTTCGACGAAGAGTTCTGGGGCTGTGGACAACTAGTTGCCTAGGGCATCGTTGTGAGGTAGGGGACCAGAGCGTCGGCGATGGTGGGGATGATCGAGAGCAGGACGAAGGCGGGGAGGAAGCAGAGGCCGAGCGGGAGGGCGGACCGGGACTCGATCGTTCGGGCGTACTGGTCGGCGGCGTGGTGGTGGGCTTGGCGGGTGTCGTCGGCGAGGCGCTCGAGGGTTCGGGACAAGGGGGCGCCCGAGGTCAGGGAGCGGTCGATGGCTCGGGCCACTGCGGCACAGGGTGGTTCGGTTCGGAGGAGGGCCCAGGCGCCTTGGGGGTCGGCGCCGAGGGTGAGGCGTTGGGCGACCTCGGCCAGGAGGTCACCGAGTGGGCCCTGGATGGCACTGGCGACAGTGATGAGGGCTTGTTGCGGCGGCCGGCCGGCTCGGAGGCAGGCGGCCAGGAGTTCGATCGTCAGGGGGAGGTCGTTGGCGATGGCTGTGCGACGTCGCTTGGTGGCTGCGGGTTCTAGGCGAGCCAGGATTCTCGGGATCAGGTAGTAGGCGATCGCTGCTGGCAACAAGCCCCAGGGTGGATGGACGAGAACCAGCAACGCACAAGCCGCAACTGCAGTGACGAGGCGATGTGCTCTTGGTGGGCGAGGTCGGGTGGACTTGGCTGGCGTGAGACGACGGAGATCGGCGGGTGCTCGGAACAGCAAGCAAACAGCGGCTGCGGCAGCCGAGGCTGCCAAGAAGGCATTCATCACGTGCCCGCGTCGCGCGAGGCGGCGAACAAGGTCGGCGTCATGCGGCTCGCGTTGTGGGCGGTAGCTAGCAGGGTTGGTGTCATGCGGTTCTCGTTGCTAGGCGGGTGGTCCAGTGCAGACCTAGGGCGGTGAGGGCGAGACCTGCGGTGAGGCAGAGCCAGCCGGGTGGGGTTGCGGTGAGGAACTGCAGGGGGTTGGCGCCGAGCGAGTAGCCGAGGGCGATGCCGAAGAGTGGCAGGGCGGCGAGGATTCGGGCTGAGGAGCGGGCGCCCGCTAAGCCTGCTGCGGTTTGGCGGTGGATGGCTTCGTTGGCGCGGAGTGAGTCGGCGAGGCGTTCGGTGAGGGCGGCGAAGGCGGCGCCGGACTCTTCGGCTACGCGCCAGGTTGCGGCGAGGGCGTGGAGGCCCGAGCTGCCTGGAGTCTGCGCTGCGAGCTCTAGTGCGGTCGGTACGTCGCCGCCGAGTTTGGCTGTGGCGTGGGCGGATCGGAGCTCGGGGACGATCGTGGCGGCGCCGCCCAGCGCATCGATGGGTGGGCGGCCGGCGGCCAGGTCCGCCGCGAGGACGTCGAGGGCTTCGATCACGGTGGTACGGCGGGCCGCTTCGGCGGCTCGCTGTCGTTGCTGGCGCCACTGTGTGAGAGCGAGCGTGGCGATGACGGCGATAGCGCCGACGGAGAACAAGAGCTGAGGGCTCAAGACCAGCAGGACGAGCGCAATCGGGAGAACAAGCAGGAAGTTCCGGCGACGCGCAGCGGACGGCCGAGTAGAGGCGACCGGTCGAGGTGGGCCGGTACGCAAGCGCTGCAAGGGGTCCAGCGGAGACGGGAACAAGAGATGGAGAGCCAGCAGGAAGCAGAGGACAGCGAGGAAACGGCTCATGCGGCTCCTTGAGAGACAGCGGGTGTGCAGCCGGAGAAAGGCAGCCAGACGGGGCGGGCTATGCCGCGGCTTGCGGGGTTGGGTGCATGAAGCGAGCTGCGGACGGATGGAGGGTCGGGGGACCGACGAGCGGGAAGTCGACGGCTGGGCGGGTGATGACCTCGCCGCTGGGTAGACGGTCCAGGACGTGGATTGACGTCAGGCGGCGATGACCACTCGGACCACGAGCCAGGTGGATGACTGCCTGCAGCGCGGACGCGAGCTGACTGTGGATCGCCTCGCGAGGTAGGCCCGCCAACGCACCCAGAGCCTCGATACGAGCCGGTACGTCGGTGGGCGAATTGGCGTGGATCGTGCCGCAACCGCCCTCGTGACCGGTATTGAGCGCAGTCAGGAGATCGACGACTTCGGCACCGCGCACCTCGCCGACGATCAAGCGGTCCGGCCGCATCCGCAGGGCTTGCCGCACAAGATCGCGGAGCGAGATCTCGCCGTTGCCTTCGACATTGGGCGGACGAGCTTCGAGCCGCACCACATGCGGATGGTCCGGGCGCAGCTCACTCGCGTCCTCGACGACGACCAGACGCTCACTGGGATCGGTGGCAGACAGCAACGCGCTCAGCAGCGTCGTCTTGCCTGTGCCAGTACCGCCGCTGATCAGGAAGGCGAGACGCGCAACCAGAAGATCGCGAAGGAGCGCGGCGCCTTCGGGCGGAAGGAATCCGGCCGATACCAGCGAGTCCAGCGTGAAGACATTGTCCGCGGGAACACGCAACGACAGACACGTGCCCGGAGCAGCGATCGGAGCGAGGACGGCATGGAAGCGCGTCCCGTCCTGCAGCCGTACGTCGACGTACGGCGTGGCGTCGTCGAGCCGTCGACCGGCGGCAGCGGCCAGTCGCGTGGCCAGCCGACGGATCGCGGCGTCATCGCCGGTCTGGACGAACACACGCTCCAGACCGGAGCCGCGGTCGATGTAGACCTCGTCAGGACCGTTGACGAGGATGTCGGTGATACCTGGTTCGGCCAGCAGGCTGTCGAGCGGACCGGCGCCAAGTGCCTCGCGGTGCAGAGCGGCGACAACCGCGAGGACGGTGGAGTCGCCGTAGACGCCGCCGTCGGCGCGGAGTGCGGCGGCGACCCGGGCCGGCGTTGGTTCGCCGCCGGTGACTGCCAGGTGGTCGCGCACCCTGCTGAGCACAGCAGCCGAGATGATCATGCGGCTGCGCCAAAGAGATCAAGGAGGGTGACGGCAGCTCGAGCCAGGGAACCGCGAGGATTCGGGTCGAAGCGGCCCTGATCCATTGCGGCGGGCAGATCGCGTTCATCGGCAAAACTAGTTGCTAACGGCAAAGATAGATGTGCCGCAGCCTCGGCGGCGGGGATCGCGGGTCGGTGCGCCGAGCGGGCGATGACGCGAAGATCACCCGCGACCTCGGCCAACGGCCCGGCCAGCCGTTTGGCCGCAGCGAGCGAACGGATGTCGCACGGGACGACCAGCAAGGTTGCGGTCGCGCGGACGAAGGCTTCCTCGACGGCAGGATCCGGCCGGCGCGGAAGATCCAGAACCACCAAGTCATTGCTGCACTGAGCGGCATTGAGGACCGAGCGCATGGTTTCCGGCGGCAGCGCAGTGACATCGGATCGGTCCCACGACAGAACTGGCAGGCCATTGGCCGTCGGCAGCGCCGAGCGAAGAGCCGTAGCACTCACCCGGCCGGCAGCACTGAGCAGCTCGGGCCAGCGCTGACCAGGATCGCGTTCGATGCCTAAGGCAAGCTCTATGCCACCGCCCAGCGGATCACCGTCGATCAGCATGGTCCGCAGACCACGGCGATTGCCGGACAACGCGACGGCGGCAGCCACGGTGGTCGCACCCGCTCCCCCGCAACCACCGACGAAGGCGAGCGTGACGGCCGAGCGGATGGCGCCGTCCAGCGTGTCCACCAACCGTCCGGACAGCGCGGCCTCGTCGACAGGTAGCCGGAACACTTCATCCACACCGATATCGAAGGCGTGGTGATACAGCTCGTCAGTTCCCGGACCGGCACCGGCCAGGACCACGCCGGCGCGGCGCACCGGCGTCGTACCGGCCAGGCCGGGCGCCAGGTCGTCGCCGATGATCACCAACCGGCAGGTGTGCCACGCACGCCGCAGACCATGCAGATCGCGCTCGACGTGGGGCGTGATCGAAGCCGCCGCGGCCAGCCGGAGCAGGTCGTCAAGCAATCGTTCGTTGGTAGTTGCCATGAGCACCGATGGGGGAAGCGCTGTGGGGTTCATGCCAAGAAGATGCAGGAGTCGCCGGCGTTCCGGACGGCCCAGTACGAGCCTGTGGACAACGCGATTGTCGGGTTTCCGCCAGCAGCGGGTATCCGCCACACCGAGCCCGCGACCAACCCGGCAGAAACAGTTAACGTTCCTTTCGAAGTGTCTTTAACTAAATTTTCCCGGACGCTTTCCCCGCCCCAGTTCCGGAGGACCGCCCATGAGTCGATTGCGTTTTCTCACCGCTACGGCCGCAGTGGCCGCTACTGCCCTGGTCACCGCCGCCGGCGTCTCGCTCGCGAGTGCCGAGCTGCCCTCGGCCGCACCCGCAGCGCGAGCCGACGTGACGGCACCGGCCGCCGCCGGCGGCGTCAAGACCGCCTACTTCACCCAGTGGGGGATCTACGCCAACGGGTTCTACCCGAAGAACCTGGTCACCACCGGCGCCGCCGCCAAGCTGGACTTCCTGAACTACGCGTTCGCGAACATCCACCCGACCAACCACACCTGCTTCATGGCCAACAAGGCCGCGTCCCAGGACGAGAACAACCCGAGCGCCGGTGACGGCGCCGGCGACGCGTTCGCCGACTACGGCAAGTCCTACGGTGCGGACATCAGCGTCGACGGTGTCGGTGACGTCTGGAACCAGCCGATCCAGGGCAACTTCAACCAGCTGAAGAAGCTGAAGGCCAAGCAGCCGAACCTGAAGATCCTGATCTCGATCGGCGGCTGGACCTACTCGAAGTACTTCTCCGACGCGGCGTCCACCGACGCCAAGCGGAAGGCCTTCGTCAGCTCCTGCGTGAACATGTTCATCAAGGGCGACCTGCCAGTGGTAGACGGCTTCGGCGGCCCGGGCAGCGCAGCGGGCATCTTCGACGGCGTGGACATCGACTGGGAGTACCCCGGCTCGCCGAACGGCCATGTGGGCAACCACTACAGCCCGGCGGACAAGCAGAACTTCACACTGCTGCTGGCGGAGTTCCGGTCGCAGCTGAACGCACTGGGTAGCGCGAACAGCAAGCGCTACTACCTGACCGCCGCCACACCGGCCGGGCAGGACAAGATCGCCACGATCGAGACCGACAAGATCGGGCAGTACCTCGACTACAACAACGTGATGACGTACGACATGCACGGCGGCTGGGACGCCACCGGGCCGACCAACTTCCAGGACCCGCTGTACCAGGCGCCGAACGACCCGAGCACCCCGATCCCGCCCGGTACGGCGAAGTACTCGATCGACGGCGCGGTGAAGGCGTGGACGACCGGCGACCCGGCGTACGGAATCGCCGGCGGGTTCCCGGCGAGCAAGCTGACCATCGGGTACCCGTTCTACTACCGCGGCTGGAAGGGCGTGCCCAGCACAGCCAACGGCAAGTACCAGACCGCGACCGGACCGGCCGACGGACATGCGCTGAGCGGCAACGTCCCCGGCGTCTCGTTCTACAAGGAGCTGACCGGCTTCGTCGACAACCCCTCGGCGACGTTCTGGGACGACACCACCAAGTCGTCGTGGTTCTACCAGGGCGGCACGTTCTGGACCGGTGACAACGCCCAGTCGATCAAGGCGAAGGCGGACTACGCGCACTGCAAGGGTCTGGCCGGCGCAATGATGTATTCGATGGAGGCGCTCGACTCCGGCGTCACACTCTTCAACCACGTCGTGAACGCGGTCAACGCGGACACCCCGGGCTGCAGCGGCCCCACGCCGACTCCGACCCCCACACCAACTCCCACCCCGACGCCGACGCCTACTCCCACGCCGACGCCGACCCCGACGCCCACTCCCACCCCGACCCCGACTCCGACGCCCCCGACGGCCACCCCGTGGGCGCCCAACACGTCGTACGCAACCGGCGCACTGGTGAGCTACAACGGCCTTACCTACAAGTGCATTCAGGGCCACACGTCCCTGACCGGCTGGGAGCCGCCGAACGTCCCCGCACTCTGGGGCCGGGTCTGATCACGCACCGCCCACTGATCGGAGCATCATGAAACGCATCTCGATGGCGATCGCAGCCATCACCGCAGCAGTAATCGCTTTACTCGTCGCACCGTCCGCGAACGCGGCCGGAGTCTCTGCGACCTTCACGAAGGTGTCTGACTGGGGCAGCGGCTTCGAGGGCAAGGTCACCATCAAGAACGACACCACGAGCTCACTGAGCACCTGGTCGGTCGCACTCGACTTCCCGTCGGGCTACACGATCTCCAGCTCGTGGGACGCAACGCGGAGCAGCAGTGGGCAGACGCACACGTTCACTCCGCCCGGCTGGGCCGGACCGTTGGCACCGGGTGCCAGCGTCTCGTTCGGCTTCAACGGCAGCCCGGGGAACTTCCCCGGTCTGGCTGCCTGCCGACTGAACGGCGGCTCGTGCGCCGGCGGTGGCCCGGTCACGCTTCCGGGTGCACCGAGCGGACTCTCCGGTACGTCGACCGCCTCGACCGTCAGCCTGTCCTGGTCCGCAGCCAGTGGTGCCGCGAGCTACAACATCTACCGCAACGGCTCCAAGGTCGGTACGTCGACCGGCACGTCGTACACGGACTCCGGTCTGACCGCCAGCACCAGCTACAGCTACCAGGTGAGCGGTCAGAACAGTGCGGGCGAAGGCCCGAAGACCGGCTCAATCTCGGTGACCACCAAGGCCGGTACCGACCCGGTGGGCAGCCGGCGGGCAGCGCCGTACCTGTACATGGGCTGGGGCGACCCGCCCAACCCGCAGACCGTCATGAACGCCACCGGCATCAAGTGGTTCACCATGGCGTTCATCCTGTCGTCCGGCGGCTGCAACCCGGCCTGGGACGGCGCCCGGCCGCTGCAGGGCAGTGCGGACGCCACAGCGATCGCACAGATCCGTGCGGCCGGCGGCGACATCGTTCCGTCGATCGGTGGCTGGAGCGGTAACAAGCTCGGCCCGAACTGCAGTACGCCGGAGGCCCTGGCCGGCGCCTACCAGAAGGTGATCAGCGCCTACGGCCTGAAGGCGATCGACATCGACATCGAGAACTCCGACGAGTTCGAGAACGAGGCCGTCCAGGACCGGATCCTGACCGCCCTCAAGATCGTCAAGCAGAACAACCCGGGGATCCAGACCATCCTCACCTTCGGCACGTCGACCACCGGCCCGAACTACTACGGCAACCGGCTGATCGAGCGCTCCCAGGCCCTGGGCGCCAACATCGACGTGTTCACGCTGATGCCGTTCGACTTCGGCAGCTCGAACGTCTACAACGACACCGTCGGCGCTTCGACGGGTCTGAACAACAAGCTGAAGTCCGTCTTCGGCTGGACCACCGCCCAGGCCTACGCCCACCAGGGCATCTCCGGCATGAACGGTCTGTCCGACCAGCAGGAGATGACGACGACGGCGACCTGGCAGAACATCACCAACTGGGCCAAGTCCAACGGCCTCGCCCGGCTGGCGTTCTGGTCCGTGAACCGCGACCGCGGCTGCGCCGGCGGCGGCGTGGTCTCCAACTGCAGCGGTATCGCCCAGCCCGACTGGGAGTTCACCCGCATCACTGCAGGCTTCTGATCGACGGTACGGCGGCGTTCGGGTCACTCCGAACGCCGCCGTGCACGGCCGTCGAAAGGTTGGTCACCGCCGAATCGTCTCCGTAGCTTGAAGCATGCGTGCTCTCGTAGCGGTCACCGCTGTCGCACTGCTCTTCACCGGACTGACTCCGGCCGCCCAGGCGACATCACCCACGCCATTGCTCAACTACGCCAGCCCGGTCACACTGAACGGCACAACCGGGTACGTCGACCACACTGCGGACCTGAGCGCGGTGGCGGGACTAGGCAGCGGGACCATCGTGGCCCGCTTCAAGAGCACGTCGACGGCCAGTGCGATGACTCTGCTCAGCGCCTCCGACATCTCGGACCCGTCGAGCAACCTGACGCTGTCGCTGAACGCGAACACACTGCACTTCGAGATCCGCGAGAACACCGGTACGGCGGCCGCCTACCGAACCAATCTGAACTATCCGACGGTCAACGACCCGGTGGGCTCGTACAACGACGGCCGCTGGCACACCGTGGCGGTCACAGTTGGCGCCGACGGCACCAGAGTCTTCGCGGACGGCCACCAGGTGTACGCCGGTACGTCGACCGCCTTCTTCGACGACGTGACCGAGTTGGACGGCCTGTGGGTCGGCCGCAACGTCGACAACGGCGGTGGGCAGTGGTACTACAACGGCACCATCGACTCGGTCCGCGTCTACGACTCTGCGCTGAGTGCCGCCGACGTACTCGCTCTGAGTCCACCACCGGACGCGCGGCTCGCCTACTCCGTCAATCAGTCCTTCGACGGCGCAACGACGTACGTGGACAAGACGGGTGACCTGGCGGCGGTGGCGGGCTTGTCGAGCGGCACGATCGTGGCCAGATTCAACACATCCAGCAACGCACCGGCCAAGGCGTTGCTGTCTGCGGCAGACACTAGGAATCCGTCGTCGAACCTCACCTTGAGCATCAACGACGGCGCTCTGTACTTCGAGAGCCGCAACAACGGCACCTACAGCACGCGGCTCAGTTCGCCCGGCAGATACAACGACGGTGAGTGGCACACGATCGCAGTCACCGTCAGCGCCGCCGGCACCTTCCTGTACGGCGACGGCTACCGCACGGCGTACTCCGCCAACACCGGGTTCTTCGCTGCCGTCAGTGCGCTGAACGGACTGTGGATCGGGCGGAACGTCGACTCCGGCGGCGGCCAGTGGTACTTCGACGGCAGCATTGACCGGATCCAGGTCTATCCGGCCGCGCTCACCGACAGCGAAATCAAGAACGCAACGGCAACCGCACCGCAGACCCACCTGGCTCTGTTCGACAACGGCTACGCCAACTCGGCGAACTACCGCATCCCGTCGTTGCTGGTCACCTCTGCCGGCACCCTGCTCGCCGGAGCCGACCAACGCACCACCTCTGCCGCTGACTCCCCTAACGACATCAACCTGGTGGTCCGGCGCAGTACAGACAGCGGTACGACGTGGAGCCCGTCGCAAACACTGCTCGACTATCCCGGCTCCGGCGCCGATGGAGCCTCAGCAATCGACAGCGAGATGCTGCAGGACTCCACGACCGGTCGGATCTACCTGCTCGTCGACCACTTCCCCGGTGGTGTCGGTCTACCCAATAGCGTGGCGGGCACCGGGTTCGACAGCACCGGCCGACTGCTCCTGACCGACAACGCAGGCGCGTCCTACAGCCTCCACACCGGTGGCGAGGTCTACAACTCGGCCGGAGTGCTCACGACCTACCGCGTCGACAGTCAAGGCAACGTCACCAAGAGCGGTGCGCCAGCGGGCAACATCTATCTCAAGACCGGCAGCCTGCTCGAGGCCAGAACGTCGTTCCTGAAGCTCCTCTTCAGTGATGACGACGGCGTGACGTGGTCGACCGCCGCCGACCTCAACCAGCAGGTCAAAGCACCATGGATGAAGTTTCTCGGCACCGGCCCCGGAAACGGTGTCCAGCTTCGCAACGGACGACTGGTCTTCCCGGTCTACTACAGCAACGCCAGCGGAACGATGTCGAGTGCCGTCGTCTACAGCGACGACCATGGCGTGACCTGGCGCCGCGGCGAATCGCCCAACGACGGCCGCAGCTGGCAGGGCACGACCATCAACTCCCAGACCGTCACCGATCGCGCCGCCGATCTGACCGAAGCAGCCGTCCAAGAGAGACGCGACGGCACCCTGGTCCTGAGAATGCGAAACACCAGCGGTACCGGCAAGATCGCGGTCTCGTCGAGCACTGACGGCGGTGCGACCTGGGGCGACGTCACGTACGACGCGGCGCTGCCCGACGTGGTCTGCCAGCCTGCGGCCCTGAACTACCCCGGCCAAGAAGACAGGGTGCTCTTCGCCAACACCACCCGCGGCGGGCGCCAAGACGGCGTCCTTCGACTCAGCCTGGACGGCGGAAACACCTGGAAGCACTCACGCACGCTGAAAGCCGGCGGCTATGCCTACAACAGCATCGCAGTGCTGCCGAACGGCGACGTGGCCGTGCTGTGGGAGCTGCAGAACCAGGGGCTGTACTTCAGCAAGGTGCCACTCAGTTGGCTGACCAGCTCAGCGTCGTAGAACTGGGCGAGACCTGACGAATGCCCGGAACCGCTCGGCCGCGGGTGTCAGCTGTGCTCGGAGTCGCCAGGTCATGCCGATCTCGCGGAGTGCCTGTACGCCGGCCAGCGGCACCGCCACCGCGCCACTGTCGCTACCGCGGACCGCGCTGGTCGGGAGCACGGCCACACCGAGCCCAGCGCCGACCAGGCTGTCGATGGTGGTCAGATCGGTGGCTTCGAAGGCCAGGCGTGGTGTGAAGCCGGCGGCTTGGCACAGCTCGTCGCTGATTCGGCGGAAACCGAAGCCTGGCTGCAGTCCGACGAATGGCTCGGCTGCGGCCGCGGCCAGCTCTACGCGGCGGCGGCTTGCCAGCGGGTGTCCTGGTGGGACGTGCAGTGCAAGTCGTTGCTGTTCGAGCAGGTGCCAGCCGAAGCGCTCCGGGTCCGGCCGGGGCGCAGTGATGCCGATCTCCGCTTCGCCGCTCTCGAGGTCTTGCACGATGCCGGTCGACGCGCCCTGCCGCAGTGCGAACTCCGCGCTCGGTCCGACTGCACGGAACGCCTTCAGCAGATCCGGTAGCAGGCTGGACGCGACCGAGTGCAGGAACGCCAGCCGCACGATGCCCGACTCCGGATCGAGCAGCGCATCGATCCGCTGCTGAGCACTGTCGACTGCCGCAGTGCCGGCCCGCGCGGCTTCCAGCACGATCCGGCCGTAGGGATTGAGCCGCAGGCCGCGATGCTCACGCTCGAACAGCGGTACGCCGAAAGCATCCTCGACCCGGCGCAGTGACCGGGACAGGTTCGGCTGGCTCGTGCCCAGAGCGGCCGCTGCCGCCGTCAGGTGCTCGGTCTCCGCGAGTACGGCGAACCAGCGCAGATCCTCGACATGCATGCGAATACTGTATCGATTTCCGCCAAGATCGACATTTTACGTATGCCAACAACCGTGGCACCGTCGAAGGCATGCACCAATCCGTCGCTCTCGGCTACCGCCCCGGAGACACCCAGTACCGCAGGCTCTCCGTGGCACTCTTCGCAGCCGGACTTGCGACATTTGCGCTGCTCTACAGCACCCAGCCGCTGCTGCCCGAGCTGTCCGAGGCCTTCCACGTCTCACCCAGCCAGAGCGCGTTCAGTGTGTCGTTCGCGACATTCGGCCTTGGACTGGCTCTCCTGGTCGCCGGATCGGCGTCCGAGGTGATCGGCCGAACCACTCTGATGCGCTGGTCCGTCGCAGGCACCTCCGTCTTCGCACTGCTGACCGCCTTCGCTCCCACGTGGCATGCGCTGCTCGCATTGCGAGGCCTGCAAGGGATCGCGATGGCGGGTCTACCCGCAGTGGCGATGGCCTACCTGCGCGAAGAGGTGCATCCGGACAGTCATGCACGCGCGAGCGGGCTCTACATCGCCGGTACGGCGGTCGGCGGCATGTCCGGTCGAGTGGTCGCAGGCGGTCTGGCCGACCTCGGCGGTTGGCGGTTCGGAGCCGCTGGCATCGCCGTACTGGGACTGCTCTGTGCAGCAGTCGTGTGGTGGTTGCTACCTGAGTCGAAGAACTTCCGCCCGGGCTCCGCACGTCCGTTCTCCGGCCGGATACTGCGCGATCCAGCGCTACTAGCCCTGTATGGGATTGCGGCGACGGCAGTCGGCGGATTCGTTGCGGTCTACAACGGCGCAGTGTTCCGGCTGTCCGGTGATCCCTACCTGCTGAGCGCCGGGGCCGCCGGACTGGTGTTCTGCGTCTACCTGCTCGGATCGGCTGGGTCAGCCGGCGCCGGACTGTTGGCGGACCGCTTCGGTCGGCGGGCCGTCGTACCGGTGGGCTGTCTGATCACTCTGGCCGGAGTAGCGATCACACTGGCGGCACCACTACCCCTCATCGTGCTCGGACTGGCCGTAATGACCGCAGGCTTCTTTGCCGTCCACGGAGTGGCCAGTGGCTGGGTCCCAGCGCGAGCCCACGCAGCAGGCGTCGGAACCGGTCAGGCCTCGAGCATGTACCTGTTCTCCTTCTACCTAGGCTCGTCCGTCTTCGGCGGCCTAGCCGGTACGGCGTGGAGTCGCGCCGGCTGGAGTGGTGTCGCAGTAGAGGCCGGGGTGCTGTTCGCAATCGCACTGCTGCTGTCACTCGTACTGAGGTCTGTTCCTAGACTGGACGGGTGACCAAGGCAACGGATGCGGCTGACCAACTCGGACTGCGCTACGAGACGACCCAGCACGGGCCGGTGAACTCTCTGGAGGAGGCTGCCGCGGCGCGGGGTATCGAACCGGCCAAGCTGATCAAGACGATCGTGGTGCGGCTGGCCGACGACGACTACCGGTTCGTACTGGTCCCTGGCGACCGTGAGATCGCCTGGCCGAAGCTGCGCACGCTACTCGGCGTCAAGCGGATGTCGATGCCGGACAAGGACACCGCCTTCGCCGTCACCGGCTATGTCCGCGGCACGATCACCCCACTGGGCGGCAAGCACGCCTGGCCGGTGATCGCGGACGAGCGAATCACCGGCACCATCTCCATCGGCGGCGGCGACTTCGGTATCGGCATCACCGTCGACGCCGACGACCTGGCCAAGGCCCTCAACGCCACCGTCGCCGACGTGACCGACTAGACCAGTAGACCTCGCTGACCGGCGCGGAGCCCGGCTTGGAAGCGGGTAGTCGCGTCGAGGGCTTTGAGGATGCGCTGCATGCGACGCTCCACAGTGCGTTGAGCTACTCCCAACCGGCGAGCTATGGCTTGGTCGGTGAGTCCAGCGGCAGCCAGTGACAGCAACTGCTGGTCCTCGAAGCTCAGCGGACCGTCCGACGGTGTCGGGGACAGCGGACTGCCCTGGTGCCAGAGCAGCTCGAAGAGGCGCAGTAGTCCGTCGAGCAAACTCGACGGGCCCAACTCGACGATGACGTCGTGGCTGGTCGGCAACAGCGCCATCCGGCGATCGACGACCAGCATCTTGAGCGGTACATCCCTCAGCATCCGGCAGCCAGTGGCTCGGGCAGCCATCAGATCATTCGGTTCGGACAGCGACGCCATGTCGAAGATCGTCCGATAAGTGACGCCCTGGGTTCGGCGCGCTTCGACCGGCACCACGACGTGCGGTGGCCGCTCCAGCACCAGCACTTCATTCTGGGCGCACTGTTGCGCCTGGTAGAAGCGCTGAGCCACCGCCTCGGCCCCCCTGACCACCGTGAACGCGTCATGGCGGGCTCTGAACTCCGCAGTCAGCACCGAAGCGCCGACTCGGGCTTCGACGATCGCTGCTTGTTTCCGGAGCGCCAGCAGTTCGACGGCCGCCTCGGGAACCGCAGGGACGTAGCGGGCCGGCCTCCCCGGCATGCGGGAAGCCAGACCGAGAGTGAGCAAGGACCGGAGATGCCGACCGACCCGGGTGGCCGGCCAGCCGGTGTCGGTCGCCAGGTCGGTCGTTGTGGATTCCGGGCGGGCCAGAAGCGCCCGATAGAGCTGCTCGTCCTCCGAGCAGACACCGAGCGCTTCCAGCACCGGAACAGGGCGGTAGTTGTGCATCAGGGCAAGGCGTGGACGTGGGCGCCGACTTGATTGGCGAACTGGTTGCCGTTCAGCGCGTCCCAGTTGGTCGACCAGGTCATCGCACCGCGCAGCGTCGGCCAGGTGGTGCTCGGCTTGAAGCTGCCACAGTTCGTACCACGCGCCAGGCAGTCCAGCGCGTTGTTGACGATCGTCGGCGACACATAGCCGCTGCCGGCGCCGCGGGAGGAGGCCGGCAGCCCCAGACCGACCTGATCGGGACGCAGACCGTTCTGCAGCATGATGCAGGCCTGTGCCGTGATGAAGTCGACCGAACCCTGTGAGTACACCTGTCCGTTGCAGCCGTTCATCGCACCGGAGTTGTAGTACTGCACATTGACGATGGTCAGGATGTCCTTGATCGCCAGCGCAAGTTTGAAGTACTCGAAGCTGGTGGCCTGCATGTCGATCGTCTGCGGAGCCATGGTGATGATGAGTCCGCTACCGAACTGACTCTGCAGGCTGCGCAGCGCCTGGCCCATGTACTGCGCGTTGACCCCGTTCTCGAGGTCGATGTCGACCCCGTCGAAGCCGTACTCGCGGAGCACGCTCAGCGCCGTCGAGGCGAAGTTGGACGCGGCGGTGGCGTTGGCGACGGAGATCGTGCCCCGCTCGCCACCGACCGACAGGATGACCTTCTTCCCGGCTGCCTTCTTCGCCGCGATGTCGGCCTTGAACTGCGCCACGGTGTAACCGTTCAGCCCCGCGCTGTCGAGGTTGAAGGTGATCCCACCCGGCCGGGAGGCATCCGCGTCGGCGAAGGCGACCGCGATCAGGTCGTACGCCGCCGGTACGTCGGAGATCCGCTGGACCGTCGCCCCGTTGTTGAAGTTCTGCCAGTACCCGGTCAGCACGTGCTTGGGCAGGCTCCCACCCGGATTGGTCGGTCCGGTGGTCGTCGTCCCCGACGCGGAGGCGCCGTACGGCGAGCAGTTGCCGCTCGGGTCGCACGCCCGCACCTTGAAGCTGTACGTCGTGGTCGGGCTCAGCCCGGTCGCCGTCCAGCTGGTGACGTTGCCGACGCTCTGCGGTGACTCAGTCCCCCGTACGACGTCGTAGTGGTCGATGCCGTTCGCATCCGACGCGGCGGACCAGTTCAACTGCAGTGAGCTGGACGTCGGACTACCGACAGTGAGCCCACCCGGCGTCGACGGCGGAGTGGTGTCCGCCGTACCGCCCGGGCCATCCAGTACGACGTCATCGACGCCGTACGCCGGAAGTCCGTACCAACCGTGCGTGTAGATGGTGACCGACGTGGCCGACGCACTCGTGGTGAACGGAACGGTCAGCTGGCTCCAGGAGCCGCTGGTGGTCCAGGTGGAGGCTCCCCCGTCGACTCCGAGGTACACATTGGAACCGGTCACCCACGCCGACAGCGTGTACGCCGTACTGGGTTTGACCGGGATCGACTGGCTGCAGCGGCCGATGTCGGAGCCACTGGGAGCCGACTGCAGTCCGTAGGAGCCGGAGTGGGCCGAGCTGGTCACGGTGCCGGCTGTGCATTGCCAGCCGGAGAGCGTGCCGGACTCGAACGAGCCGTTGACGACGAGGTTGGTGGCGGCATGTCCGGTCGCGGTGACCAGGACCAGGCCCATGAGGGCGAGAACGAACGCGATCAGGCTGGAGAGCACCGCTGCCTGGGGGCGGAACGCAGGCGGTTTCATGAGTTACAAACTGTGGCTGCGTAACTACATTGTCAAGACCCTGCATAAAGTGAACGCGCTCTCACGCGGGGAAAAATGAAAAATGTACAGATTCTGTACATTCCGGAGGAGGAAAGGCGACGGCCCCCGGCGGGGGGGTGACCGGGGGCCGTCTTCGGCCACGGGCTCGGGGGGAGGAGCCGGGGGCCGTTCAGGAGGTGACAGTCTTACCACTGTCAGGAGGTATGTACCCCCCAAGTCCGGAGCCCACACATCTCAGTTCTGTTGCAACCGAGAGTCTGGCTTCCGGGCGTCGCGGCCGGTGAACCGACCGTTGCGACCAGTGCCACTGTCACACTACTCAACAGTCTAACGGGAGAGTCGCCTACACAAAAGCCCGGGTCCCCCGGCGTTTCGTCGCAGCGTGAGTCACCGGCCTATCCTCGACCTCATGGAGCCCGCACAAACCGCCCGATCGGCCGCCTTCTTCGATCTGGACAAGACCATCATCGCGCGCTCGAGCACGCTCGCGTTCTCCCGGCCGTTCTACGCCGGCGGCCTGATCAACCGGCGCGCGGTGTTACGCAGCGTCTACGCGCAGTTCGTCTACCTGCTCGGCGGCGCCGATCACGACCAGATGGAGCGGATGCGGGAGTACCTGTCGGCGATGTGCACCGGCTGGGACGTCGGGACCGTGAAGGCGATCGTCGCCGACACCCTGCACCACATCGTGACGCCGATGATCTTCGAGGAGGCGGTCGAGCTGATCGACCGCCACCACGCCGAGGGCCGCGACGTCGTGATCGTCTCCTCGTCCGGCGCCGAGGTGGTCGAGCCGATCGGCGCGATGCTCGGCGCCGACAAGGTGATCGCCACCCGGATGGTAGTTGCCGACGGCAAGTACACCGGCGTGATCGAGGAGTACGCCTACGGACCGCACAAGGCGACCGCGATCCAGGCCCTGGCCGCGACCGAGGGTTACGACCTGTCCGCCAGCTACGCCTACTCCGACTCGATCACCGACGAGCCGATGCTGGCCGCCGTCGGACATCCGTTCGCCGTCAACCCGGACAAGGCGTTGCGCCGGCTGGCGCAGTCGCGCGACTGGCCGGTGCTGGACTTCAGCGAGCCGGTGGGGCTCACGGAACGTTCCCGTCTCAAGGACGCACGGCGTCCCGCGCTGGCCGCCGGCGTGGTCGCGGGACTCGCCGCCGGGGCGTTTCTGCTGGCATCCAGGCGGCGTTCCAGATCATCGGCGGAGTAGCCCAAAGCTGAAGTTTGCTTCATTCTTCTCAACTCCATGAACACCGCGCATCCCCTTCCCACGCAGGGTTTTCAGGAGTACAAAGGAAGCACAAAGGATCTTCGGATCCGGTAGAGATTGCACGGCAGTCAGGTACCCACGCGGCGACCAGCCCATCCCAACCGGGCAGCGCGACCCAGGCCAGTCCTGTGGCGGCAGACAGGTGCACGCATGGTAACCAGAATGACGTGCCAGCGACGGCGCTCTCCCCGTGAGAGCGCCGTTCGCATATCTCAGGAAAACAAGGGCGATCAGCGCGCCAGCGGCGACCGCTCGGCTCCCAGGGCAACGACTTCGCACGACCGCAGCAACCAGTCGCGAACACCGACCAGACCTCGCGCTGTGTAGTCGGTCAGCGCCGAGGAATAGGTTGCCGACAACTCCCAGTGACCGATCTCCGGCACCGTGACCGAGACCGGGTCGATGCCCCGGGCAACCAGTACGGCGCGTTCGGCGGCGCGGGCGACCACCCCGTTCGCCGTCGGGAACGGACGCAGTACGGCGAGTTCGGCGTGCACGATCGCCGCGACCACCAGCCCTGGCGCCTTGGACGGACGGCTCAGGGCCTTGCCGAGTGCGCTCAGCCGCTCCCACATCTCGTCCGCCGGCGGTGCGGGCGGCAGTCCGGGGATGTCGTCGGGCACTGGTTCCTGGCTGGTCCGCAGATGGCCCAGCGACGGCTCCGGTCCCAGATCGGCGCCGGCCAACTGGTGCAGTCTGGTCCACACCTGAACCGGCGCGGTTTCGATCTGAGGCGCCAGCCGCATCAGCTCACCGGTGATCCGGACCGCTCCGGTGACGAGCGGGTCAGCACTCCCCTCCCGCGCCTCCTCGAGCGTCGCCGTACTGCCCGCCAGCGCAGCGGAGGCATGCGCACCCCGCAGCAGCGCCTCAGCGGTCACGTCCGCGCCCACCTTGCGCAGCCCCCGGTCGCGCAGCAGCACGTCAACGGCGTCACGAGCGGCGCGTGCAGCCGATCCGACCCCTTCCAGAGTGGCCAGGGGCTCGAACACATCGGTTGTCATACCCCGCAGCCTAGGATGACTTCGTATGGCGCTCGGTACCGTCCCCAAGTTCAGCATCGTGGTCCCCTGCCATGCCTCGCGGGCGTGGCTGCGGCCCTGCTTGGACTCGGTGCTGAGCCAGTCCTTCACCGATTTCGAGGTGCTCGGCGTCGACGACGCGGACGCCGACGGCTCCGGCCGGATCCTGGACGAGTACGCCGCGGCGGACCCCCGGGTGCGGGTGCTGCACCTGGAGGAGAACGTCGGCCTCGGTCCGGCCCGGAACGCCGGGCTGAAGGAGTGCCGCGGCGAGTACGTGCTGTTCCTGGACGCCGACGACCTGTACCTGCCCGGTTCGCTGGCGGCGATCGCCCGCCGGATCGACGACACCGGACAGCCGGACATCGTGCTGTTCGACTACGAGCGGACCTTCTGGGACGGCCGGCTGGTCGGCAACCAGCGGCACGACGCGTTCGCCCGGGAGGGCGCCGGCGTCTTCACCGCGGCGGAGCGGCCGATCTTCCTGACCTTCCTCGAAATCGTCTGGAACAAGGCCTACCGGCGCGACTTCCTCACTCGGCACGGCTTCGCGTTCACCGCCGGCTTCTACGAGGACGCGCCCTGGACCTACTCCACGATGCTGACCGCGGAGCGGATCGCCACTCTGGACCGGGTGGTGGTGCACTACCGGCAGCACCGCACCGGCGGCAACATCCACGCCACCAGCGGCCGCCGGCAGTGGGACATCTTCGACCAGTACGACCGGGTGCACGCGTTCATCCAGTCCGATCCGGAGCTGGCCGGCTGGCGCCGGTTCGCGTTCGACCGGTCGCTCGACCACATCCTCGCCGTACTGGCGAAGCCGGAGCGGATCCCGCCGGAGGACCGGGCCGAGTTCTTCCACGCGGCCCACGCGTTCGCCAAGCGGTGGAAGCCCGAGGACTACACCATCGACCGCAGCAGGCGCGGGTTCCGGCGCTGGCAGCTCATCTACGACGACTACGCGACGTACTCGACGCTCAAGGTGACCGGGAAGGTCCTGCAGATCCCGAGTCCGCGCAAGAGCGTCGGCAAACTGCTGCACCGCGCCAAGCTCGACCCGAACCTGGCCGTGTACGCCGCCTGCCGGTGCGCGCGCTACGCCTGCAACCCGCGGGCGATCTACGAGAAGGCCGCCGAGCTCGCACCGCAGGTCCGCGGCGTCTGGGTGATCGACTCGGAGCATCTGACGGAGATCCCGGAGGGCGTCGAGTACGTCGTCGCCGGCTCAGCGGCGCACAACAAGGTGCTCGCTCGGGGGACGTACTTCGTCAACAACGTGGACTGGCCGCGAGAGGTGGAGAAGCGCGCCGGACAGGTGCACTTGCAGACTCAGCACGGCACACCGCTCAAGAAGCTCACCACTGGGCTCGACCTGGACCGGGTGGACCGCTGGGACTTCAACCTGTCCTCGAACCGGTACTCCTCGGAGATCTGGGAGCGCACCTACCCGTCGTACTTCGAGGAGCTCGAGTACGGCTATCCGCGGAACGACCGGCTGCTCACAGCGAGTCTGGAAGAGGTCCGAGCGGTCAGAGCATCACTCGGCTTCGACGACTCCCAGCTGGTGCTGCTGGACGCTCGCGAGGAGTCGCACTTCGACCTGGGCCGGCTGCCGGTCGCAGTGCTCGACGTGAACTCCGGTCCGCGTCTGGACGACCTGGTGCTGGCGGCTGACGTCATGATCGCCGACTACTCGCCTCTCGTCTTCGACTACGCCAACCTGGACCGTCCGATCGTGCTGCTGATCGACAAGCCGGACTGTGACGTCTACTTCGACCTCACGGAGTTCCCGCCGGGTGTGGTGGCCCGCTCGGCGGAGGAGCTCGGCGCTGCGTTCGACAGTGGTGCTTTCGCCGCACCAGAGGCGGCCAAGCACCGGCAGCTGTTCCGCGAACGCTTCTGCGAGTACGACGACGGCCGGGCCGGCGAGCGCGTCGTACGGCGAGTGTTCCTCGGCGAGGACGACGTACCGGCGATCACTCCGCTCAGAGACCGCACGCCCGCGCCCTCGGCGTACTTCGTGCATAATGGCTGACATGCTGCGACGACGACAGACTGCCTGAACACCTCAGCCTGCCCTGTTCACGTCTGTCGTTTTTAAGGACTTCGCATGTCCGCTCTTGTGTCTGTGCTTTCTTCCAGACTGTCCGAAGCCTCCGGCTCTGCGCTCGACCCCGAGCTGCGGTCGGCCACCAAACCCGAGTTCGGCCACTTCCAGAGCAATCTGGCGCTCCGGCTGGCCAACCAGCTCGGCGAGCCACCGCGGGAGGTTGCCGCGCGCCTGGTCGCGGCACTAGAGGTCGGCGACCTGTGCGAACCAGCTGCGATCGCGGGGCCTGGTTTCATCAACCTGACGCTGCGGCCGGACGTTCTGGCGAGCGCCGTCAACGACCGTACGGCGTTCGCGCCGCGGGGCGAACGGGTCGTCGTGGACTACTCACAGCCGAACGTGGCCAAGCAGATGCACGTCGGTCATCTGCGGTCGACCGTGATCGGGGACGCCGTCTGCAACGTGCTGCAGTACGTCGGCTACGAGGTGATCCGGCAGAACCACGTCGGTGACTGGGGCACGCAGTACGGGATGATGATCGAGCAGCTGCTCGAAGAGGGCCTGGACGCCGGATCCCTTGATCTACAGGGATTGCAGGAGCTCTATGAACGGAGTCGGCGGCACTTCGACAGTGACGGCGACTTCGCTGATCTGGCCCGGCTGCGGGTTGTTGCGCTGCAGACCGGCGACCCGGCGACGCGGGCGAGCTGGCAGCGGATGGTAGACGTCAGCCTGGCCGACTTCGAGCAGGTCTATGCACGGCTCGGCTCTGCGCTGACCCGGGACGACGTGGTCGGCGAGAGCGCCTACAACGACGACTTGCCGGTGATCGTGGCCGAACTGGAAGAGGCTGGCCTGCTGACTGAGTCGGACGGTGCCTCCTGCGCGTTCCTGCCCGGCTTCCTCGGACGCGACGGTCAGCCGCTGCCGGTGATCGTGCGGAAGTCCGATGGCGGCTTCGGCTACAGCGCTACCGACCTGGCCGCGATCCGGCACCGGGTGAAAACCCTGCAGGCCAAGCGGATCGTGTATGTCGTCGACCACCGGCAGGCGCTGCATTTCGACATGATCTTCACGCTGGCGCGGGCCGCCGGATGGTTGCCGTCGACGACGACTTCTGAGCATGTGAGCTTCGGTACTGTGCTCGGTCCGGGTGGCAAGCCGTTCAAGACCAGAGCTGGTGGCACGGTCAAGCTGACCACGCTGCTGGACGAGGCGGTGGAGCGGGCTGACGCACTGCTGGCCGATCGGACCGGTATCGACCGCGCAGCCACCGCAGTGGCCGTCGGCATCGGTGCGGTCAAGTACGCCGACCTCTCCAGCGACCGGGGCAACGACTACGTCTTCGACCTGGACCGGATGGTCGCCATGACCGGCAACACCGGCCCCTACCTGCAGTACGCGCATGCACGGCTGACTCGGCTGCTCAGCAAGGCCGGTGAGACCAGTGGCGTGATCACTACGCTGGAGCACCCGGTTGAGCAGCGGCTGGCGCTGTTGCTGATGGGTTTCGACGACACTGTGGTGCAGGTGGCCGAGACGCTACAACCACACCGGCTGTGCACCTATCTCTACGAACTGGCAGCCGCGCTGTCCGTGTTCTATGAACAGTGCCCAGTGTTGAAGGGCGAGAACCGGAGCAGCCGGCTCGCGCTGTGCGCCGCGACCCGGCAGGTGTTGCAGGATGGGCTAGGTCTACTGGGCATCGCGGCACCCGACGCGATGTAACTCTCTGAAGGGGGCTGTCGATGCTGCCGTGGTCGATCGACTGGGCGGGAAGACTGGAGCAGAAGACGTACGAGAGTGCGTTGCTGCGCGGGAACCCGCTGGGCGACCCGCACGAGCGACCGGCGCTGGTCTATCTGCCGCCCGGGTACGACGAGTCCGATCAGCGCTACCCGGTCGTCTACGTGACCATGGGCTACACCGGTCACAACGGCATGTGGTTCAACCGCGTGGCGTTCCGGCAGCCGTACCCGGAGTTGCTGGACGCCATGTTCGCGACCGGCGACGTACCGCCGGCGATCGTGGTCTTCGTCGACACCTGGACCCGGTACGGCGGTGGCCAGAGTCTCGACTCCCCTGGCACCGGGCAGTACCTGTCGTATGTGTGCGATGAGATCGTGCCGTGGGTGGACGCGACGTACCGGACCATCGCGGACCGCGACCACCGGGCGATGACGGGCAAGTCCAGCGGCGGCTACACGGCCATGGTGATGCCGTTGCTGCGGCCGGACGTTTTCGGTGCGTTGGCGACACATGCAGGAGATGCGAGCTTCGAGCTCTGCTACCGCGGCGAGTTCGCCGCGCATGCCCGCACGCTGCGCGACAAGTACGACGGTGACATCCAGAACTTCTTCAAGGACGCTACTGAGCGAGCCGGTCGGCTGCAGAACGAGGACCTCCACCTCTATGAGATCTACGGCTACGCCTCTGCCTACTCCGCGGAGCCGGACGGGACGGTGTTGTTGCCGTTCGACGACCTCGGTGAAGTGATTCCTGAGGTCTGGGAGCGCTGGCTGGCGCTGGACCCGGTCGAAATGCTCAAGAAACCCCAGTACGCCGACGCTGCGCGGTCGATGCGAGCCATCTGGATCGACGCCGGCCGCAACGACGAGTACTACCTCGACCTTGGTGCCACTGCGTTCCACCGCGGCCTGCAGGCGATCGGCGTACCGGATGAGAAGGTGCACTTCGAGCTGTTCGACGGCAAACACGGCGGTATCGAGTACCGCTACCCGTTGGCCGTTCGCTGGCTCTGCGAGCAGTTCCAGTGAGCTGGCCGGAGGGGCTGGTCGCCCGGCCGATCACCAAAGACGACGTACAAGCCTGGGCCGACCTGCTCCTCGCTCGCGAGCGGGTCGACCAGGACGGCGAGAACTACGACGCCGCTGATCTTCTCGAGGAGCTGACGGATCCGCACCTCGACGCCGAGCAGGCCACCCTCGGCCTGTGGTCCGGCGACCAGATGGTCGGCTACGCCAAGCTCCACCCGAGTACGTCGGTCGTCGACGTGAACCGGGTCGGGGTCGAGGGCACTGTGCACCCGGAGTGGCGGCGGCGCGGTGTCGGCGGTGCTCTGATGCAGTGGACTGTCGAAGCCGCCGGTGCGCAGCACGCCAGGACGTTTCCGGAGTTCCCCGGAGAGGTTCGGGCCGGTGCGAAGAGCACGCACGAGGGCGCGATCGCCATGCTGCGTGGACTCGGCTTCGAGGAGACCCGCTACTTCTTCGACATGAAGCGAGCGCTGGACGCACCAGTGCAGGCTGTCACGGCAGATGGCCTCCAGCTGGTGGCGTTCGATCCCGCACTGAACGAGGAGCTGCGAGCGGCGCACAACGACGCGTTCCGCGACCACTGGGGTTCGGTACCGCGGGATGCGGAGACCTGGAAGACACATGTCACCGGGTCCCGGGCATTCCGGCCGGAGCAGTCGTATGTCGTCCTGGACGGTGACACGGTCGCTGCGTATGCGCTCGGCTATGAATGGGTCGCCGACACCGAGGTGACCGGCGTACGGGAGGTGTATATCGGTCAGGTCGGCACTCGGCGCGAGTACCGGGGTCGTGGGCTGGCCCGGGCCGCTCTGGCGAAGGTGCTCGCCGAGAGTGCCCGGGCCGGCTACCAGCGAGCCGGCTTAGGTGTGGACGCCGACAACCCCACTGGTGCCCTCGGTCTCTACGAGAGCCTTGGCTTCAGCGTCCACAGCAAGTGGATCACCTTCCGCCGGGCGCTCTGAGCGACGCAGCCACGTCCAGGGCTTCACGCTGATCACGATCATCGACAGGCTCAGTACGGCGTACACGACGGCGCCGAGGAAGGCTGCGTGGACACCGTCGGTCAGGATCGCGCGGGGCGTCGTACCGGCGGAGTTGCGGCTTGCCGTGCCGAAGACGGTGACGAGGATGCCGAGGCCGAGTGCACCGCCCACCTGCTGGACGACGTTCAGCAGACCGGAGGCTGCTCCGGAGTCTTCCGGTGCGACGTTGGAGATGGCCCGGCCGACCAGCGGGATGAAGAGCATGCCGGCGCCGAGGCCGAAGACGACCATCGGTCCGACCACGTTGGCCAGGTAGCTGCTCGACTCGTCCAGTCGGGTCAGCCAGAGCGTGCCGGTGGTGATCAGTACCGAGCCGAGCAGCATCAGACGCGTGCCGTCGATCCGGTTGAGCACCCGCGGGACGATACGGGACGCGGTGAAGAGCAGACCGGTCATCGGCAGGAACGCCAGGCCGGCGGCGAGCGGGCTCAGCTCGAGCACACCCTGCAGGTACTGGGTGAGGAAGAAGAACATCCCGAACATCGTGCCGACCACCAACAGCATGGTCAGGTACGACGCCGAGCGGGACGCGGACCGGAACAGCCGCAGCGGGACGATCGGGTGGCTGACGCGGCGCTCGATCAGCACGAACGAGACCAGCAGCACCACCCCGGCGCCGAACGAGACCAGCGCCTCGGTCGCGGTCCAGCCGATCTCGGCGACCCGGATGAAGCCGTAGACGAGCGAGCTGATGCCGAGCGTCGACGTGATCGCACCGGCGACGTCGAACCGGCCGGTCTCGCGGTCGGTCTCGGTCAGTACCCGGCGGGCCGCGATGATCAGACCGATGCCGATCGGGACGTTGATGAACAGACCCCAGCGCCAGGACGCCCAGTCGGTCAGCATGCCGCCGAGAACCAGGCCGACGCTGCCGCCGCCGGACGAGACCAGGCTGTAGTAGCCCAGGGCCTTCATCCGCTCGGGTCCTTCGCGATAGGTGAGCATCATCAGGGTGAGCGCCGCCGGCGCTGCGATGGCGCCACCGACGCCCTGCAGGACCCGGGCGGTGAGCAGGAGCTCGGCGTTCGGGGCGAGACCGCCGAGCAGGGAAGCGAGCGTGAAGACGCTGACACCGGTGATGAAGACCCGGCGGCGGCCGAGCAGGTCACCGGCGCGGGCGCCGAGCAGAAGCAGACCGCCGAAGGCCAGGGCGTAGGCGTTCTGCACCCAGGACAGGCTGGACGGGCTGAAGTCGAGAGCGTGCTGGATCTTGGGCATTGCGATGTTCACCACGGTCGCATCCAGGATCACCATCAGCTGGGTGACCAGGATGACCGCGAGAACAACCCCGGGTCGCCGGGTGGTCGTGCCTGACATGTTGCTCCTTACCCCGGAGGGGTTACAGTTGAGGGAGGAAGTGGAGGTCTCCTCCGGTTCACCATACGGAGGCCCCCTCCGCTTTGCAAGCGATATTCTCGGCGAATCTCTGACGGGAGGCTCGATGGCACCGACCCCGCTGCCCACCACGCGGCCGACCCGCGCGGACGCGGCCCGCAACTACGACCTGCTGGTCACCGCCGCCCGGCAGACCTTCGCCGAGCACGGCACCGACACCTCACTCGAGGAGATCGCCCGCCGGGCCGGCGTCGGGATCGGCACGCTCTACCGGCGGTTCCCGAACCGGACCGCACTGCTCGAGGCCGTGTACGTCGACGAGATCCAGTCGGTCTGTGATCGCGCGTACGACTTCGATCGTGAGCTGCCGCCGTTCGAGGCGCTGGCGGCCTGGCTGCGAAGCTTCGTCGGCTACGGCCTGTCCAAGAAGACCCTGGCGGTCGAGCTCATGGAAGCTCTCGGCAAGGACTCGGCGTTCTTCAAGACCTGCAAGGCGAACGTCGTGGAGGCCGGTCAGCTACTGCTGGACAAGGCGAAGGCGACCGGCGAGGTCCGCGCCGAGCTCAAGCTGGAGGACGTCATGCGCCTGGTCGGCGGGATCAACATGGCCCGCGACACGGAACCCGAGCAGGCGATGCGGCTGCTCGACATCGTCCTGTGCGGCCTCAGGCCAGCTGCTTCCGGGCCTCGGCCAGCGACGGACTAACGGCATCCCGCTCGGTGAAGCTCGGCTCGGCGACCGGCCATGGGACGGCCAGCTCCGGATCGAACGGGTTCACCGCGATCCGCTCCGGTGACCAAGGCTCGTTGACCAAGAAGTTGTAGACCGTGTGCGGGGCGATCGTGCAGAACGAGTTGCCGAGGCCGCGCGGCACGTAGAGCGCGTCCCCGGGTCCCAGCTCGAACGTCTCCACCTTGCCGGCCCGCAGGTCGACGATCGCCACGAACACCCGACCGGCCGACGGCGACAAGTATTTGTCCCACGGCTCGGCGTGGATGCCGCGCAGGACTCCGGCTCGCTCGAAGTACGTGACGTTGTGCTGGACAACGTCGTACGGCGGGACTCCGGCGGCCGCGAGTTTGTCGCGGTGGAAGCTCTCCTCGAACCAGCCGTCCGCGTTCGGCTGCAGGTCGAGCTCGATCCGCAGCAGCCCTTCGATCGTGGTCTCCTGCACCTTCATCGGCGGACCTGCCGGCGCGCCTCGAGCTGCGCCTGGTCGGCCGCGCTCAACCCGGCCTCCCAGCCGGCGCCGTTGGTGATCCGCGTCCGCCGGGTCGTCGTGTTCGGAAACAGCTTGGTGAACAGGGCTTCCACCTGTTCCTCGCGCCGCGTCAGCACCGGCAGCAACCGATCCGCATCCACCGCCGGTACGGCGGCCTGCGTCGACTCGGCCGCCGCCTGCAATCGCTCGCCGATCCGCTGCGCGTACGCCATCAGGAACGACTGGCGGAACGACCTCGTCCGGGACTCGCCGTACCGGCCGATGTGCTTGCCGGAGGCAATCATCGCGCGATTCGCCTGCACCAGCAGCGAGGTGGCGAGGATCTCGGTGAGTTGCAGATCCAGGTCGGCGCCGATCACCGTGACCACGGCGAGCTCTTCGATCATAACCGTGCGGCAACGGTTCGCCGCGGCGACCGAGCCGACGAGCTGGGCCTTGGCCGACACGTACGGCGTGTCCAGCCAGATTCGCCGGGCGGCCGAGTCGTCCGGGATCTCGAGCGCGGGATCGGCTTCGACCAGCGCCCGGTCGAGACTGAACTTCGCCATCAGCTCCTGAGCCTTGCCCGACAAGGCTTCCGCCTCTTCGGGAAACTCGGTCGCCTCGGCCTTGGCGAGCAGGCTGCGGATCCGCGAGAGCATCTTCGCGTTCGCCGGGACCGCGGGCCGGTCGCCGGAGGTCCGCCGTACGGTCGTGCCTGGTGCTGGGAACAGCCGGGCCAACGCAGGCAGGGATTGCAGGAAGCCGGCCAGCGCGAGCGTGTGGCGCAGCGCGAGATAGCGACCTAGGCGCTGGCCGGTGGCCCAGGCGGTCAGGTCGAGCTCGGCGTACGGCGGTTCGACGCCGAGGTCGACCAGTTGGTCGAGCCAGCGCGGATCCACCCTGTCTTCGCGGTAGCCACGATGCTCCGCGGCGATCACGGCCAGCAGCAGGGGCTCGACACCGGGATCGAACTCCCGGCGCCCGTGCTGGACGAGATCGGCCGGCGTCCAGCCGCGGTCCCACGTGGTCCGCAGCAGACCGGTCACAAAGCCGTGCAGGACGCGATCCACCTGCGCCTGGTCGCGCTCGTCGAACGCCCCCAGGCGGGCCAGCTCGAGGTCGGCCCGATCGTCGTGCAGGGCAACGATCGCGGCCGCCATCGGCAGCAGGCGCAGGATTTCGTCGTCACTCACGCGCTCGAGTCTGACACCGTCCGGAGCCGCACCCAAACGGATCCCTTACGGCCTGTGGAAAACCTGGCGCCGGCGTCGATTCGGCGCGATGATCTGCCCAAAGGGACCTCCGCCCCGACGGGTCCAGGAACTTAGCCTGGCATCACCACACAGGGGGAGGAACGCATGACTCAGCTTGCAGACGTCAGCTTCGAGGGGACGATGCTGACACCCGGCCAAGACGGGTACGACGACGCGCGGCGGCTGTGGAACGCGCAGCACGACCGGCGACCGGCGGTGATCGCGCAGGTGCGGAGCGCCGAGGACGTGGCAGCCGCGGTGCGGTACGGCGTGGAGAACGGTCTGGAGATCGCGGTCCGCGGCGGCGCGCACAGCGTCGCGGGGGCTTCGTCGGTCGACGACGGACTGATGATCGATCTGAGCAGGCTGAACGCAGTGACGGTCGACGTGGAGGGCCGGCGGGCCCGAGTCGGTGGCGGGGCGCTGCTGGGTGACATGGACGCGGCCACGCAGCCGCACGGCCTCGCCGTACCGGCTGGGATGGTCAGCCACACCGGTGTGGGCGGTCTGACGCTTGGCGGCGGTATGGGCTGGCTGACGCGCAAACACGGCCTCTCGATCGACAATCTGGAGTCCGTGCAGATCGTGACTGCAGACGGCAGCATTCTGCGCGCCGCTGAGGACGAGAACCCGGATCTGTTCTGGGCGGTCCGTGGTGGCGGCGGGAACTTCGGAGTGGTCACCGAGTTCGAGTTCCGGCTGTACGAGGCCGGGCCGATGATTCACTACGGCTTGCTGTTCTGGACGCTCGAGCAGGGCACCGAGGTACTGCGCCTGGCCCGCGACCTGTTCCCGACGCTGTCGCCCGATGTGAACGTGCTGATCGCCGCGCTGAACGCCCCGCCGGCACCGTTCGTACCGGAGGCGCTGCACTTCGCTCCGGGCTACGGTCTGGTGGTCGTCGGACTCAGTTCGGCCGAGGAGCACGCCGAGGTGGTCGACCGGATCCGCACCGCGCTGCCACCCGCCTTCGAGTTCGGTACGCCGATGCCGTTCGCCGCACTGCAGCAGTCGCTGGACGAGGCGAACGACTGGGGCCACTACACGTACGAGAAGGGCACCTACCTGCCGGAGCTGTCCGACGAAGCCATTGCCGCGATCACTGCGCAGGTGCCGCTCAAGCAGTCGCCGTTGTCAGCAGCGCTGTTCTACCGACTCGACCATGCCTACTCCGCGGTCGACGACGACGCCACTGCCTTCGGCGGCCGGCGCACCGACCAGTTCGCTGTGTTCATGGTCGGCCAGGCGCCGGTGCCGGAGCTGTTCGAGGCTGAACAGCGGTGGGCGCGGTCATTCTGGGACGCGCTGCAGCCGTACTCGGCCGGCATCGGCAGCTACGTCAACGGGATGACTGACGCCGGCGAAGATCGGATCAAGGCGTCGTACGGCGCGAAGTACGAGCGGCTGCAGCAGATCAAGGCGAAGTACGACCCGGACAACGTGTTCCACCGCAACCAGAACATCAGGCCTGCCTAGATGGATGCGGCTCCGTCGATGACCAGCACCTGACCGTTGATGTTGGTGTTGTCCAGCAACAGCATCCGGACCACGGGGACGACCTCCTCCGGTTCGGTGAGGTGACCGGTCGGCGTCCGGCGGACGATCTGGTCCAGCTGGGTCTGTCCGAGTACTGCTGACATCTCGGAGGCGAAGAAGCCGGGCGCTACGGCGTTGGCCAGGACGCGGCCGCCCAGCTCGCGAGCAAGCGAGCGGGTGGCTGCGTCCATGCCGCCCTTGGTCGCCGAGTAGGCCACCAGACCTGGGTAGCCACGCTGTGCGCAGATCGAGGTGACGTTGACGATCCGGCCCTTCAGACCCTTGGCGAGCATCCGGCGCAGGACGAAGCGAGTCAGAACGAGCGGTGCGGTCAGATTGGTCTGGATGATGTCCTCGAGCCGCTCCGGGCTGGTGTGGACGTGCAGTGAGTCCTGACCGATCGCAGCGTTGTTCACCAGGCCGTCGACCGGGCCCAGCGTCGACTCCACGGTCTTCACAAACGCTTGTACGGCGGGGGTGTCGTTGATGTCGACAGAACCGGCGTACAGGTGGTCGGGGTACTTCGACGCGAGTGCGGTGAGCTCTGGGGTCACTGTGCGGGCGAACGCGGCCACCTTGATCCCTGCGGCGAGCAGGTCGGTGACGATCGCCAGGCCGAGGCCGCGGGAACCACCCGAGACCAGCACGACCGATGCGGGCGGTACGGACTCAGACATCGCTTTTCAGCGTCTCCTTCTGCGGGATCTCGTCCAGGAACCTGATCCGCCGCGGTACGCCGTAGTCCGGCAGCCTGCTCGAGCACCACTGCACCAGGTCGGCGTCGGTGATCGGACCGAGCGCCTGGCTCACCACTACCTCGGCCGCGACCATGCGGCCGACCAGTGGTGCCTTGCGCGCGAACACGCGAGCCCACGCGACACTGGGATGAGCCATCAGCACACTGCGAACCACTCCGGCCGACACCTTCGAGCCACCGACGTTGATCTCGTCAGTGTCGAGGCGGCCGGTGATCAGCACCCGGTCGCCGTCGTACTCGATGCGGTCGCCGGTGTGCACCGCACCGACCAGTCCGGCGCCGTGGTGCGGTGAGCGGATCACCAGCTCGTCGCCCTCGACCGACAGCATCGGGCGGTCCGGATCGGGCGTGCGCTGCAGCCACTCGCGCGGGAAACCCGCCTTGCCGTCGTGGACGACGATCGAGGCGCCGACCTCGGAGGACGCGTAGATCCAGGAGATGCGGGTCTTCGGGAAGAGCTCGCGGAGCTGGTCCAGGATCGGCTGGTCGACCGGCTCACCGCCGAGCGTGATCTGCTCCAGCGGTACGGCGGCCAACGCCTCCGAGTCGCGGTAGATCGCCTGCCGCCAGAAGGTCGGCGTACCGGAGGCTGCGGTGACGCCGTGCTGAGCCGCGATCAGCGGCCACTCCTCCAGCTCGTGCGGCTCGATGACGACGAGCCCCTGGTCCCGCTGGGTGAGCGACATCGTGACGACTTGCCACCACGCGTACGTCCCGGGCGAATAGGGCAGCAGCCAGGTGCGCGGCGGCTGGTCGCCGGTGACTGTGGTGAGTGACTCGAGGGTGTGACCGATGCGCTTCGGGCGACCGGTCGAACCGGAGGTGAGCAGCCAGGCGCGGCCGGACTCCTCTACGCGCTTCAGCCGGGCCGGTGTGACTACGCCGTCGGGCAGGACGATCGAAAAGCCTGACTCACCGAGCTCCTCGCGCATGTACTCGTCCACGCGCGAGCTGGTGGCGACCAAGAGCTCAGTTCCGTGTACTGCATGGTGTCTGAGTGCTGCCAACGCATCAGCACCGTTGTCGACCAGGACTGCGGCCGGCGACGGGAGCTGTGGGAGCTTGTGCAGCGTCCGCCAGGTCAGGCTCTTGCCGGCGACGACCACTGTGTTGTCGTCACCGATCAGTGCGGTGGTCCGGCGCCGCGTCGTCACGCCGATTGGAGTTGCTCGATGAAGTCCAGTACGTCGCCGACCGTGGCGATCCGGCGCAGCCCGGGGGCATCGAAGTTCAACTCGTCACCCAGCTCGTCCTCGACCCGGAGCGCCAGCTCCGAGAAGTCCAGCGAGCGGAAGCCGATCGTGCGCAGCTCGGCGCTGTCGTCGGCCGGTAACGACCGGCCCTGGGCGGTCATCACCTCACCCATCAACTCCCGGACTCTCTCCCGCGCGACCGCACTCATGACCCCAGAGCCTAGTACGTCGGCGGAGGGTGCCTCGGAGCCGCTTCACCCGGCTGGAGATCTCCCAGCCGACCAGTGCGATCAGCGGGCTCGCGGCAGCGATCGCGGCGAGCAGAACCTCCTCCACCGGCAGTCCGGCGATGTGGAGGGCGACCATGGGACCTCCCGGAGCTGCGAGACCTGGGAGATTACTGAGTGTAAAGGGCATTGCGCCGCTGGTAAACGGCTCGGTGCTGCCTGCGCATGCCTAGACTCTCCGGGTGACCGCAGGCAAGGGGGACCCGAAGACCGCAGCAGAGGCGGCCACGCAGGAGCTGCCGGCTGTTCCGGCGAAACCTCCGGAACCTTCGGTCAATTCGGTCAAGAAGAAGCGGCGACGGCGGCCGCGGGGTGAGCGGCGGCTCAGCGGGCGCGGGATGCGGGCGGCGGGGTTCGCGAGTCTGCCCGTGCTGCCGCTGGCGTGGTTCGTGGGGTTGCAGGAGCATCCGGTGTGGATGCCGATCGCGTACCTGGCGTACTTCGTCGTCGTGGTCGCCGTACCGGGGACGATGTTCTGGCGGCGGCTGACCGGCGGGACCGGCTGGTTCGCTGTGGACGTGGTGCTCGGGACCGCGTTCGGCCTGGCCGTCGAGGCTCTGGTGTACCCGATCGGGATGCTGTTCAACATGCCGTTCGCGGCGTTGCTGATGCCCGCACTGGCACTCGGCATGGTGCGTGCACTCCCCCGCGCTCCGAAAGCTCAGCGTCCGACGCCATGGTGGGCTACTGCCGGGGTGATGGTCGCAGTCGGTGCAGCAGCTGCGTGGTTCGTGCGTACTGGGTCGCAGCTCATCCCACTGCACGGGCCGGCCGCTCTGCGGTCCAACTCCGACGCGTCTCACAGCCTCGCGATTGCCGGTGAGCTGACCCACCACTTCCCTCCGAAACTCCCGTACGCCGATGGCCGCTGGCTGACCGGCCACTGGGCGGCGTACGACCACATCGCTTCGTCGCACTGGATCACGAGCGTCCCGCTCGACGTACTGACGTATCGGATGGTCCCGTTCGCGTGGATCCTGCTGACGGTCGTCGGTGCGGCTGCTGTCGGCATGGTGCTGACCGGCCGCGCAGTCGCCGCACCGATCGCCGCTGGGCTGACAGTTGCTGCGGGAGACCTCACGTCGTGGCCGTGGGCGGTTTCGGACCGGGTCTTCGCGGACGGGCCGTTTTCACTTGGTCAGTTGACCAATCCGCCGCAGGCGTTCTCCACTGTGCTGTTGCTGCCGCTCATCGCGGTGACCGCGCTGCTGCTGCGCCGTCAGCCCGGTCGTGGGTCTCGTGCCCACGTCTTCCGGTTGCTGGTGGCGGCCGCCGTACTGATCGTTGCGCTGTCGCTTACCAAAGCGACCACGCTGCCTGTGTACGGCGCTGGTCTGGCTGCTGCGTGGGTGTATCTGACGGTCAGACGAGGTCGACTCAACCTGCGTGGGCTGGTGCTCGGCCTAGGCGTTGCTGCGGCTTATCTGCTGACTTACTTCGTCGTACTGCGCGGGACTGAGTCGAGTGTGGTCTTCAACCCAGGCCGCACGTTCGAGCGGCTGGGTGGCGGCCATGCGGTTGCAGTGGTCGCTGCCGTGGTCGTTGTTGGCTGGCTGATGCCTGCTGCTGGCGCTTTGCTGATTCGGAGCCGCGTGCCTCGCGATCCGCTGCCGGTGTTCCTTGTCGTTGGTCTAGTTGCAGCAGTGGCTGCGGCTTCGCTCTTGTACGACGAGGGCGGCGCACAGCTCTTCTTCGTCCGCACCGGCTTCCTGTACGGCGTACTGCTTGCTACCTGGGGTTTGAGTTCGCTGGAGCGCAAGCAGTACTGGATTGCCGCGGTGGCACTGTTGATCGGCGCAGCGGCGATCTACTGGGGTCGCTATCGCTCGCCTGACTCCTGTACTTCGACCAACTGCTTCGGCCAGGGGCTGGCGGTCGCCTTGGTGATCGCAGCACTCGGCATTGGGCTCTTCGGGCTGATCTTGCGCGGCTCCCGGCGTACATGGGCTGTCATCGCGGTCGCCGTACTGCTGGGGACCACGGTCTCCCCGACGTTGGCTTCGGTGCGCAAGTTCGCCAAGCCACCACTGACGGCGTACGAGTCGATCGCACCAGGGGGCATCGAGGCGGCGCGCTTCATCCGCCGCAACTCCGGTTCCAACGACCGCATCGCCACCAATGTGCACTGCCACCAGCCCAGCACCACCCGCTGCCTGGCCGGCGCGTACTGGATCGCCAGCTACGCCGAACGCCGCGTCCTGGTCCAAGGCTGGGCCTACCTCACCCGTGTCAACGACACCTACCCCGGCAAACCGCAGAGCGACTACTGGGACCAGGAGAAGCTCCGCCTCAACGACGAGGTCTTCACCAACCCCACCCGCGAACTCCTCGAGACCCTACGCACCAAGTACGGCGTCCAGTGGCTCCTCCTCGACGACCGAGTCACCCAGCCCCCGAAGAACCTCGACCGCCTCACCGACCTCCGCTTCGAACTAGGCAACGTCCGCGTCTACCAGCTCTACCCACGACCGACAGCCGGCCTCCCCACCCGCACACCCACGCCGACCCCCAGCCTCCCGACAGGCACCCCCGGCTTCCCCACCGGCACTCCCGGCTTCCCCACGGGAACGCCCGGCGCCTCAACGCCGCCGACCCAACAACCCAGCGGCCCGTTCATCCCCACTCAGACCAACCCGATCCCGAGCGGGACGCTCCCCACGAGCAGCATCCCGACCCAAAGCTTCACCCCCACCGTCCCCTTCCCCACCAGCACGCCCACCAGCACCCCCGGCACCTAGCGCTCCTCCCCAAACCGCTTCGGGGAGCCCACAGGACGCATTCGGGACGCGAATCCGCCCCGAACCGGTTTGGGGCGTCGGCGAGCCGGGCGATCATCGCGGTCGAGGATCGGTTTCGGAGCCGTGATGGTCGAGGAGTCTGCCGTCAGCAAGCGTCGAACTATCCCGTTAGCAGGCGTCGAACTATCCCGCTAGCAGGCGCCGGACCTTACCGTTAGCAGGTTTCTCGTGCTCGCGTTGGCAGCTAGCGGAGGCTGATGGTCGGGATGGCGATGCTCTGGTTCGACAGGCGGTCGAGGGCGGTTACGGAGTAGAGGTAGAGCTTGCCGGGGGTGGCTGTGGTGTCGAGGTAGGTCTGGGAGCGGGTGGTGGCGATGAGGTTGCGGGCGTCGTTGTCGGGGCAGTGGTCGCCGGCCAGGAGGTCGCGGCGGTAGATGGCGTACGACGTGGTGTCGCCGGAGGTGGGGCGCCACTTGAGCTCGACGCCGGACGCCGTACGGGTGGCTTGGACGGCGTGCGGTGGGAGGGGGGCACGGGAGTCCAGGGCGGGCATGGCTGGGATCAGGGCCGGGCGGGTGTACCAGGTGTTGTTGAGGAGGGTGGTGGCGCCGAGGCGGTCGGCGCGGACGTCCTTGGCGGAGAAGAAGATGTTGCCCTTGACCTCGGGGATGGTGCTGTCGAAGGCCAGGTGGTCGCTGAGCTCGGTGGGGTCGGCCCAGTCGGGAGACTGCGTCGACGTACCGACCTTGTAGGTGGCTTCGCCGATGTAGAGGTGGACGTGGGTACCGCGGACCTGCTCGGCCCACCAGGGGACGATCTTGTTGTAGTCGGCGGGTGCGAAGCCACCGGCCCAGTAGACCTGCGGGACGATGTAGTCGATCCACTCCTCGCGCACCCAGCGGCGGGTGTCGGCGGCCAGGTCGTCGTACGTCTGGACGCCGGCGGTGGTGTCGGTGCCTTCGGGATCCGTGGCCTTGTTGCGCCAGACGGCGAACGGCGAGATGCCGAACTTGACCCACGGCTTGGCGTCCTTGATCCGGTGCTGCAGCTCCTGGATCAGCAGGTTGATGTTGTTCCGGCGCCACTCGGCGAGGGTCGGGATGCCGCCGCCGTACTGTGCGTACGTCGCGGCGTCGTCGAAGACCTGACCGGCCACCGGGTACGGGTAGAAGTAGTCGTCGAAGTGCACGCCGTCGATGTCGTAGTTCGAGACGGCGTCCATGATCGCGTCCTCGACCAGCTTGCGCGCCGCGGGGATGCCGGGGTTGTAGTAGAGCTTGCCGCCGTACGTGACGACCCAGTCCGGGTGCTGCCGCGCCGGGTGGGTGGGGATCAGGGCATTGATGTCGGTGCCCATCGAGAGCCGGTACGGGTTGAACCACGCGTGCAGCTCGAGGTTGCGCTTGTGCGCCTCGGCCACGGCGAACTTCAGCGGGTCGTAGCCGGGGTCGCCGCCCTGCGTGCCGGTCAGGTACCGCGACCAGGGCTCCACCTTGGACGGCCAGAACGCGTCCGCGGTCGGTCGCACCTGCAGTACGACGGCGTTGTGGTTCTGGCGGACCGCATCGTCCAGCCAGCCCACCAGCTCCGACTGCTGCTGTGCGGCGGTCAGACCGGTCTTGGAGGGCCAGTCGATGTTCACCACCGAGGAGATCCACGTTGCGCGGAACTGCCGCAGCGGCGTCGTCGCACTGGGCGCACAGCGTGCGTCGTCGGACGGCGTGGGCGCGGCGGACGCCGTACTGGCTACTCCGCCCAGCAACAGACCTGCGGTGGCACCGAGTACACCCATGGCACGCCAGACTCTCATGTCACTCTCCGACAATCGCAACAGATGAAGTGGAAAGATGTTTACACATCAGGACGCCGGTAGGAAGACGCTAGGTTAGTGGCATGTTGCGGGCCGCCCTTGACGACGATGTCGACACCATCCGGCGGTTGCGGAACCAGCAGGCGAACCGGGACGTGAGCATCACCACGCACGAGATCGGTACGGCGGAGCACGCGGCGTGGTGGGCGAAGACGTCCGTAGACCCGACGCGGCGGGTGCTGATCTACGTCCGGGACGGCGTCACCGCCGGCGTGGTCAACTTCTTCGACCTGGACCGGACGACCGGGTCGTGGGGCTTCTTCCTCGACGCGGAGGGGCTGGCCGAGCGCGGCGAGACGCTGCCCGCGTGGATCGAGGTGATGCGCGAGGCGACGACGTACGCGTTCGACGAGCTCGGCCTCGACCTGCTGACCGGCGAGGTGCTCGAACACAACACCGTGGTCCGGCAGATGAACCGTCGGTTCCGCTTCGTCGAAGGGCCGCCCGAGCAGCGCGGCGCCGTGACCGTGATCCCGATCAGTCTGCGCCGCGAGGACCGGAGGAAGAAGTGAAGGACACCATCTCGATCGGTGGAGTGCCGGTGGGGCCGGAGCATCAGCCCTTCGTCATCGCGGAGATGTCGGGGAACCACAACGGCGACCTCGAGCGGGCCAAGGACATCGTCCGGGCCGTCGCCGAGTCCGGCGCACAGGCGCTGAAGCTGCAGACCTATACCGCGGACACGATGACGCTGGACGTCGACCTGCCCGCCTTCCGGTTGCCGGTCGAGCACGAGCTGTGGAGTTCAGCCCGGCTGTATGACCTCTACGAAGAGGCGCACACCCCGTGGGCCTGGCACGAGCCGATCTTCGAGCTCGCCACATCACTCGGGCTGGTCGCGTTCTCGTCTGCCTTCGACCCGACGGCTATCGACTTCCTCGAGAAGCTGAACGTCCCGGCGTACAAGGTCGCGTCGAACGAGATCGGCGACCTGCCGCTGGTCCAGGGCATGGCCGAGACCGGCAAGCCGATCATCATCTCGACCGGTTCCGCCACCCTCACCGACATCGATGCCGCCGTCCGCGCCGCCCGTGCGACCGGCAACGAACAGATCATCGTCCTGTCCTGTACGGCGAGCTATCCCGCACCGCCCGAGCAGTCCAACCTGCGCGCGATCCCGGTCCTGCGCGACGCCCTCGACGTACAGGTCGGTCTGTCGGACCACACGATGGGCATCGGCGCCGCCATCGCCGCAGTCGCCCTGGGCGCCACGGTCA
Source organism: Kribbella sp. NPDC005582 (assembly GCF_040605415.1). Classification (NCBI taxonomy): domain Bacteria; kingdom Bacillati; phylum Actinomycetota; class Actinomycetes; order Propionibacteriales; family Kribbellaceae; genus Kribbella; species Kribbella sp. NPDC005582. The sequence continues at coordinate 301,625 of NZ_JBEXCU010000005.1, read as the reverse complement.
TCGAGAAGCACGTCACCCTCAAGCGCGAGGACGGCGGTGTGGACTCCGCGTTCTCGCTGCAGCCCGAGGAGCTCGAAGCACTCGTCGAAAACACCCGAGTCGCCCAGCTGGCGCTAGGCCGGCCCGTGATCGGCCCGAAGGAAGCCGAGCAGAACGTACTGCGCTTCCGCCGTTCCCTCTACGTCACCCAGGACGTCCGCGCCGGTGATCCGATCACCCACGACAACGTCCGCTCCATCCGCCCGGCCGGCGGCCTGGCTCCCCATCTCTTCCCCGAGATCGAGGGCCGCACCTTCCGCACCGACACCGCGGCCGGCACACCTTTCACCTGGGATCTGCTGTGACCGAGTACTTGTTGTTTCCGGGCCGGCATCATGTTTTGACTCGGTTTCAGGGGGAGTTTCTGCGGGAGGTGGCGCGGGGGCGGACTGTGGTTTGGGCTGTTACGTCGGCCAATCACCGGACGACGAAGCGGAATCCGGTGGGGTTCGATCGGCGGGAGGCGGCGATCGAGCGGTTCAGCGTGGCGGAGGGGATTCGGTCGCTGGTGGTGGGAGTTGTCGATACGCCGCCTACGGATGACTTTGCCGAGGTGACCGTGAAGGCTGTTGAGGCCGGGACGGATGACCTGGTGCGGCTGACGCCGGAGAACACGGTGGTGGCTTGTTCTACGCCTGAGGTAAGCAAGTTGTACGAGCTGCTCGGGTTCAGGGTGATGGGGGTGGAGCCCGAGGAGGTCCTGCGGCCTTGGGACGTGTTGCTGATGATTGCTGCGGGCAATGATGAGTGGCGCGAGGTGGCACATCCGGCGACGGTGGATGTGTTCGAGCGGTATGCGCTGGATGCGCATGTGCAGCGGTGTGTGAACGATCCGGTGGTGGGCGACGACGGCGGGCTCACGACGACGCGGGATTACAAGACGTACGCCGATGCGTTCGAGACGGCCGCGGATCGGAAATGGCAGCAGATCAAGGAGTTTGTCCGGCCGGGGCGGATTCTGGATATCGGCTGCGCGACCGGGGCGACGTTGCAGTTGGTGGATGCGGATCCGCGGTTCCACGAGTCGGACCTGATCGGGGTCGAGGTCGCACGGCATTTGTACGCCGAATGCGAGCACAAGAAGGAACAAGGGTTCTTCCGGAATCCCAATGTGTACTTCTATCAGCGGAACATGCTCGGATCCGCTGTCTTCCCGGCGCGGTCGATCGACACCACGCTGACACTGGCGTTGACGCATGAGATCTGGTCGTACGCCGATGGCTCCCGGGCGGAGACCGTGCAGCGGTTCGCTGATGCGTTGTTCGCGCATACCGCGCCGGACGGTGTCTGGATCAACTCTGACGTCTGTGGGCCGGCCGAGCCCGAGCGGAGCGTCGTACTGCGGCTGGACGACAGTGACGGGGTCAATCCTGCGGAGCCGGTGGCGCTCGAGTCGCTTGCTGATCCGGCGGCGTACGTTGGGCGGTTGTCTGCGCGGGCGCGATTCTTCCAGTTCGCGCAGGACTTCCGGCGGAATGCGCGGGTGCCGTTCGAGTACGCCGTACGGGGTGATGGGCTGGTACTGCGGCTCGCAGACGCGATGGATTTCTTGACGCGCAAGGATTACGTGGACAACTGGCTCAGTGAAACGCATGAGCAGTTCTGCGGGCTCAACTTTGCCGGGTGGTCGGCCGTGGCTGAGCAGGCCGGGTTCCAGCTCGACCCGTCGTCGAAGGCTTGGCGGAACGACTGGGTGATCGACAACCGGATCACTCCGGTCGCCTCAATCACCAGCCCTGCAGGCGATTCCGTCGACTGGCCCGACACCCACCAACTCCTGATCGCCCGCCGCTAGCGGCGGGGGCGGAGTTTGTTGACGTATTTGTGCAGGGCGCGTTTGAGTTTGCGGGGGTTGCGGATCTGGGCGGCTCGGGCGACGGTGCGGGCCAGGGCGTAGGAGCGGGAGCCGTGGAGTTTGTTGCGCTCGGCGGTGGCCTTCTGGACCTGGAGGCGGAGTTCGCGGATGCGGTTCTCGCGGGTCTTGAGGGCCTTGTTGCGGAAGCCGAGGGTGCGTTCGAGGCCGAAGACGTGGCCTTGGAGTTCGGTGAGCTCCAGGCGGGCGCGGTCGGCGTCGGCCAGGATCGTGCGCAGGTCGGGCTCGGTGTGCTCAGGCGCGTCCAGTACGGCGGCCAGTGCCGCGGCCAACTGTTTGCCCCAGGCAAGTTGTTCGGCGACGGCGGATTCGACGTGCGGTGCGGTCGCGGGGGTCGGGTCGGCGAGGGCTATGCCGGACATCGAGAGCCAGGTCGCGACCAGGTCGTCGCCGACCATCCAGGGCGGCCAGGGGTGGCGACGGTGGGTGTCGACCAGGCGTTTGTGGAAGCGCAGCCAGGCGGCGGCGAGCAGGTCGTTCTTGTCGACGCGCTCGGGTGCTACCCAGCCTGAAATGCCGTGGGCGAAGGTGTCGCCGTCGACGACGATGTCGTCCCAGCGCAGAAGCACGCGGGAACTCTTCGCCCACTCGCCGAGTGCTGCGGCGAGCTTGCGGAAGCCCGGCACGTCCTCAGCCGCGGCGAGACGGAAGAGGACAGTCTCCACCGTCTCGCCGCCGGGGATCTCCTGGGGGATGACAGTGGAGTCGAACAGCAGCTCCGCCGGCCTCGCGAGGCCCACGGCCTCGATGAGTGGGACGGACGAGGCCTCGGCGGTGGCTGGGGTGAGGGTTGTGCGCCAACCAGTGACGGTGGGGGTGGCGCGGAGCGGAGCAGGGCCTAGGTCTGTGTAGAGGGTGTGCTGCGCTGGGGTGTTGCAGACGGCTAGCCAGGAGGTGGGGATAGCGGCGAGCAGGCCGGCCCGGGTTGCGGACTCGAGGGGCTCGACCGGGGAGGTAAGGAGGGGCGTGTCTGTGCGCTCCAGGGCCTCGACGGCTAGGCGGGTGGGGAGGTGGCCGGGGCGCGCAACCGCGGCGGCTTCTACTCCGACGAGCGTGTGAGAGGAGAAGTCGGCGTACAGCTGGGCCGGCCACGGCAGGGCGGCTTGGAACTGGTCGACTGAGACCGGACGGGTCGGGTCGTCGTGGAGGGGGACCCACTCGTCGTCGCCGTGGCGCTGGTGCGCGGGACGGCGGTCCAGGAGGTTGAGCATGGCGAACTCGTTGCGCAGACCCAGTACGACGACGGCGTCGGGCACCGTGAGTTCCTTCAGTGCAGCAAGGCGTTCCGTCCAGGTCAGGTGCTCACTGTCGTAGCCGAGGACACGATCCAGGCCATCGGCGGCGACCACTACCTCGAACGGCTCCACACCTTCAGCGGCCACGTCGAACAATGTGGGCTGCGCAGCCGTGACTGTCCGGAGCCCGTCCAGTGCGCCAGCCACCACGTGCAGGCAGGGGCCGAACATCTCGGTCAACTGCTCGGCGTCGGAGACGGAGCGGACCAGGATGGTGACGTCGGACGAGTGTGCAAGCACGGACTCGATCAGGAGCGGCGAGTGCGGGCCGAGGATCAGCGTGCGGCGGTTGGCCGGGATCACGTCGGTCAGCAGCGCCGCAAGCACCGGCTGCCGGGGGGTGTGATCGGTCCAGGGCTGCATCTCGCCACGGACCACCAGAACCTCAGACACGCTCTCTCCAATCGAACAGCATCCGCAGTTCCGCGGCCGGCATCATCCAGTCCTTGCCGAGCTCCAGGTCCGTGGTCGCTCGGGCCGCATCGAGGTCGATCGACTTGCCGAGCATCTCCGGCCACAGTCGCTCGATCCGGCTCTGCCCACCGAACAGCGGGTTCTCGCCGTCCATCTCCATCGGGTCGCCGTACACGGCCGGTTCGCAGCCGGCGGCGACGCCGTAGAAGATTGCGGTCGAAAGCCGGTTGGCCGCGACGCGTTTGTGTTTGCGCAGCTCGGCCAGTTGCTTGTAGAGAAACTGCTTGTCGGTGCCCTCGTAGGAGAACCCACGCCGCCCGAACGACACGACCCGGAAGCCGGCGTCCTCGTAGTACTGGCGCACTTCGGGGCGCTCGTACTCGGTGTAGTAGAGGCTGAACGTCACCGGACCTGGTTCGGTCTCACGGATCTCGTCGATCAGGCGCTGGTGGTCGCCGTGGATCTTGCCGCCCTCCCAGCCGTGGAAGAGGAACCAGAGCGTGCCCTCGCGCTCCTCTTCGACAGCAGGGGGCTCCAGGTCGAGCAGGTACAGGAACGGCGCGCCGATGCTGTGGTAGTTCCGCCGGCCGAGCGCATGGCCGCGCCGACGCGGCGCATCGCTCCAGGTGAACCGCCAGGCGCCGTCGTAGAACTCGTGCACTGGGTTCCAGCCACAGCCGATGTTCCAGCCGTGCTGCAGATAGCCACGCAGTCGCGGCGGGTGGTCGTACTCCAGGCCGGCATAGCGCGCCAGGATGTGCGCCTGCCCGTAGTAGTGGTTGTGGTGATGCATCAGCGCACCTCCACGTGCAGAGTGCCCGCATGCGGCCGTACGGCGAGCGAGTGGTCGCCGCTGCGCGTCACCAACGGCAGCTTGCTGCACAGGAAAGGCTCGCACTGTACGGCGTGGGCCGAGCCGTCACGCGCGACCGCGAACAGGATCCAGTCGGCCAGCGAGGCAGTGGGGTCCACTGACACGCGACGTTCGACCGTCGGATCGACCACGGGAATCAGCGCGTCCAGATCGGCCGCAGCGGACCAGCCGTCGTCGGAGAAGCTGCGGCGACACTGAACCTCCACATAGTCGTCGCTCCCGGGCAGGAAGCGCCGCCATGCGAACGACACCTCGCCCCAGTCCGGCCCGCGCGCGACCAGTGTGTTGCCAGCAGCAACTACTGCCGTGGCCGCGAACCGGATCGGCGACTCGTGCAGGTTGACGTACCCGCCGGTGGACCGGGTCATCGTGATCACGCGGCCGCGCTCGGCGTGCGACACCGCTCGGTCGCCGGCCGTCCACAGCAGCAGCTTCTCCTCACCGCCTGGACCGCGCAGCCGGAAGGCCCGAGTGGTGCGCTGGCTGAACGGATCGTCCGGATTGATCTCGGCCATGATCGGACCGATCGGCAACCACGCCGTGAAGTTGCGTCCGTCCACCTTGATCGGCACCTGCTCCTCGCCACCCGACACCGGTCGCGTGACGAACAACGACGGCTCGTCGAACGACGACCGCCCGTGCAGCACGAGCGCGTCCGGCGTGTGCTCGATCGACGTCAAGCGGCACGGGTCGGACAAACGCCGTACGGCGAAGCAACCGTCCTTGCCGGGACCGGGCTGTACCCAGTTGGTCCCGTCGATCCACGCACCCGGCGGCCAGCCCGGACTGCCGGCAGCCTGGTTGCGCAGCCGGTCGCGGCGCCGCAACCGCCCCTGCTTCAGCTGTACGTCGAAGTGCGCCGGACCGGCGGTGCACCGGCGCAGCAGCTCGTCGTCGAGCACCACCTCGAATCCGACGCGACTGGTGTCGCCGTGCAGGTCAGTGGCGTCGTACCGGCGGACGTGCAGCGGGTAGGGCAGTCCGGCGATCACCAGGTCGATGCGCAGGCTGGAGGACTCGCAGATCGCCAGGTGTTTGATCTCGGCCGTGCCTTTGACCGACAGCTTGCCGTCGACCCACTTGACCTCGCGGACGCTGGTCGCCAGCGTCAGGTCGTCCTCGGCGACTCGGTAGAGCTCCGGGGACACAGCGCCGTCGTACAGGCCTGGGTAGTTGTAGACGTACTGCTTCCGCTTGCGCGGCCGCGGGAGGACTCGAGCGCCGCCGCGCAGGCCGCCGTCTTCGCGGAAGATGGCGAGCCGCCGGAGCAGGTCGACGTCTCCGGCGCGCAGTGCGGCGTGCTGGATGCGGTCGTAGCGGTGTGCGCCTCGGAGCGCGCCCGGGTCGAGCCGACCGAGCAGAGTGCCGGCCAGATCGAGCAGGTCCTGCTCTTCACCATCCGGCACCGCGCCGAACGCCATCAGCAGCGTCAGCAGGTCGATCTGGGTGAAGTGCGCGTGCAAGCGGCTGCGGATCGCCGGGAGCGTGCTCTCGGCGAGGTCCATCACCAGTCCGGCGGAGGTGACCCGGTCCTGGAGGTTGCCGAGCTGGAACTTCTGCTGGGTGATCGACTCACCGGACTCCCGCTCGCGCCAGTAGTAGACCGGTGCGGCGATGGTGTCGACGGTGACGGCGTCGAGGTGCGCCTGCAGCGTGACCGGGTAGTCCTCGTAGCGGATCGCAGGGAACTCGTAGCCGTGCTCGTCCCAGAACGACCGCCGGTACACCTTGTTCCACACCATCCGGTCCAGGACCAGATCGGTCACCTCGGAGACGTGGGTGGCGAACCGGTCCCGCATGAACGGCTGCCGGTGCAGCCAGGACGGCCGCACGCCGGAGCTGTTGTTGAACCGCCGCGCGTTACCGCCGGCGAAGTCGGAGCCGGTCCGGTCGAGCGTGCGGACGAGCTTCTCGAAGCCGTGCCGGGTGACCAGGTCGTCGCTGTCGACGAACGTCAGGTACTCGCCCTGGGCGTGCCGGACGCCGGTGTTGCGGGCCGGTCCGAGACCGGCGTTGTCCTGCTGGACGATCCGGAACCGCGGGTCACGGGTGCAGAAGTCCTTCGCGATCACCGCGCTGTCGTCGGGCGACCCGTCGTCGACCAGGATCGCCTCGAAGTCGCTCCAGGTCTGCCGGGCGATCGAGTCCAGGCAGTCGCCGATGTACTCCCCGACGTTGTAGAAGGGCACCACCACGCTCAGCCGCGGCTTCACTTAGGCGGTACCCCCATCGCACGAGAGGCGCGCCCTGGCCGCGCACCTTACGTAGCGGCAACGAGGTGAACAGTGACGAGGTTATGCACGGGTTCGAAGCCGTACCGTGCCCAGATCCGCTGAATTCCGGTCTGGTGCGCTTGGGTCGAGACCACAAACCGGCGAGTGGTGGCCGCATCCTCGATGGCCGAGAGCAGGTGCCCGTAGCGCCCGCGACCCTGCTCGGCCGGTACGACGCCGGCCAGCTGGATCTCGGTCCAGGAGCGCTGCTCGTCGATCGCGGCGAGTGCGAGCACCCGCCGGTCCGGGCCGCGCAGAACAACCGCACCGGCGTCCCGAATCCGCCGCCGAGCCCACTCCTGCCGCCCGGCCAGCGCCACGGCCCGGTCGAACATCGGGTTCGCGCAGTAGTGGTTCCCGGAGTCGCCGAAGATGTCCGCGACCACGTCATCGACCAGTACGTCGTCCACCGCCGGCTCGAGTTTCGCCGTGAACCCGGCCAGTGGCGCCGGCCGCCGCCCCTTGCCCGCCGGTAGTGCCCAGTACACGACAGTGTCGGCCAGCAGCGCGTCCCGCGGCCCCTGCGACAGCGCAGCGAACCACGTCGCCTCCCGCGCCGGATACCGCAGTACGACAACGTCCGCCGTCGACCGTTCCACCGCGGCGAGTACCTCGGCGAGTGGCGTCCCGGCCGAAGCGGACACCGACATGCGGTCGATCGAAACACCGAACCGCTTCGCCGCGTCCACCGAAGGGCGAATGCTCAGCTCACCGGACTCGAGCGCCTCGTACCAGCTCATAGAGTTGGCAGCTTAGCGAATCCGCCCCTAGGGTGCTGCGGGTGCCGACCCTCACAGTGGGCACGCCGGCACGTCCGACCGCCCGCCCCAGTCGGCGGACCGCCGTGAACCAGCTCGCTAAAGCATCAGCCGGCGCCGCAGTGGCCGTGCTGGTGATCTGGCTGATGGCCGGAGCCACCTCCGCCGACAGCGTCATCGCCTTCGTGCGTTTCTGGCTGCTCGGGATCACCTTGCCCGGTGTGCTGCTGTGGCGGTTGGCCAGTCCGTTCCGGCACAACCTGGTCGAGGATGTGGCCGCGGGATCGCTGGTCGGCGTCTCTACGCTGTTGCTCGCCTACATGGGTGTCTCACCACTCGGTCTGCAGCGCTGGGCCTGGCTGTGGGCGCTCCCGGTCGTGGCGGCCGCGTTCGCCGTACCGGGGTGGCGGCGGCGGGTGCTCGGCCGAGTCGAGCGACCGGTGAGTCCGCTGACTGCCTGGTTGCTCGCCGCTGCGTGCGCACTGCCGGTGTACGCGATCGCGCGGCCGCGAAACGTCGCACCGGCGCCGTACACGGATCCGGCGTACAACAACCCGGACATGGCGTACCAGCAGGCGCTGGCGGCCAGTGCGAAGTACGACTTCCCGCTGCAGGCGTCGTACGTCGACGGCGAGCGGATGGACTACCACTACTTCTTCCACCAGTTCACGGCGGCGGTGAACTGGGCGACCGGTGTCGACCTGACCGATCTGATCTACACGATCGGCTGGATCCCGCTGACGCTCGCCGGCTGCGCGCTGATCTTCGCACTGACCGACCGCTTCGCACCGGACTCACGCTGGGCCGGTGCGCTCGCCGTCGCGGTGGCCGCAATCGGTGGCACCGTGAATGTGTACCCGGGCTTCACGCTGCCGCAGGAGAGCCTGACCGCGTACCTCTGGGGCAGTCCGACGCAGAACCTCGGCAGTGGGCTGACCGTGCTGCTGGCGATCGTGATCGTGGACATTCTGCGCGGCCGCAACAGCCGCAGTACGTGGCTGGTCGGTCTGCTCGTCGCAGCGGCCGCCTCCGGTTCGAAGGCGACGATCCTGCCGCTGGTGCTGTGTGGTCTGGGACTGGTTGTGTTCGTCTGCCTCTGCCGGCGCCGGATCGCTCGGCGCGCGGTGCTGATGGCAGTGGCCGTGACCAGCGTGATCCTGACCGCGATCGTCGTGGTCTTCGGGAACCACTCGACCGGCCTGTCGCTGCGGCCCTGGGTCACCTTCGCCAAGATCGGCGTCTACCCGTTCATCGCCTGGCAGCGCGAGTGGGAGACCGGCGTCTACGACCACAGCTCGATGTGGATCAGTGCGATCGTCACCTGTCTCGCGTGGCTGCTCGGCACGGCCGGACTGATCGTTGTGCCCGGTACGGCGAAGCGCTGGCACCGGGACGCCGGGATGATTTTCCTGGTCGGCCTAGCGATCGCCGGCTTCTGCGGAATGGCGCTGACCGACCAGTCCGGTTCCAGCCAGATGTACTTCCACCGGACCGCCGTACCGATCATCGCCGTACTGGCTGCGGTTGGTGCGCACCTACTGGCACTCAAAGAGCGGTTCGTACTCGGGTCGGTGCTGGGCGGCATGGCGGCGATCGTTGTCGCGAGGCGGATCGTCCGAGCGTTGCCGAGTGACGCGGTGCTGTTCCGTCGCGAGGACGGCACTCTGACCGGACTGGTCCTCCCCTGGGTTCTGGCCATCGGACTACTCGCTCTGATCGCAGCCGGTACGGCGCTCTGGTTAAGGAGCGGTCGCGCCGTACTGGCGTCGTTCGTGCTGGCCGCGATGGGTGCAGGTCTTTACTTACCCCTGCGCGCACTGCCGAGCATGGACGATCCGAAGCCGACCGCAGCCGTTGCCGAGGACACGCTGTTGGGACCGTCGGCCACGCAACTGGCCGCAGCACGGTGGCTGCGCGGCCACACGACCCCCGACGAATTGATTGCCACCAACGCGCACTGCGCGCGCAAGAGCGCACAGGGCTGCGACGCCCGGCACTTCTGGATCGCCGGACTCAGCGAGCGGCACGTACTGGTCGAAGGCTGGGCCTACACGAACACCATCAACGACCAAGTCGTCAGCACCGCACTGAACCCGAACATCCTGCCCTTCTGGGACCAGGACAAGCTCGCCGAGAACGACCGCGTCTTCGTCGCGCCGACCCGCGACAACCTGCAGGAGCTGCGCACCAAGTACGGCGTCCGCTGGCTGTACGCCGATCCCGCGCAGACGGCCGTCTCCCCCGAACTGGAGGCGTTGGCAACGGTCCGCTTCCGCGCTCCGGATGCGGTCGTCTACGAACTCGGATGACTCTGGGTAAAAGCGTCGTTTCACTTTAGGGTGTGCCCATGCGCGCACGGGCACGGCGGCGGGGGCCGCGAACGGCGGGGCCGTCTCTCACGGGGCTGATGGCAGGTGTTGCCGTCGGCATCCTCGGAATCGGGTTGTTGCTGCAGCACGCCACTTTCTTCGAGGTCGGCCGATTCGTGCTGTTCACAGCGCTCGGGGTGGCACTGCCCGGGTTCGCGCTGTGGCGGGTCGTCGGCTACTACGGCCGCAACCTGGTCGAGGACCTGGCCGGCGGCTTCGCGGTCGGGACCGCGGGACAGATCGTGGTCTACCTGGCCGCTGCGTCGGTCGGGCAGCAGGCGTGGTCGTGGGTGTGGGGTCCGATCGTGCTGGTGCTGTCGTTCATCGACCATGACATTCGGGACCGCGTCTGGCGCCGGGTCGCGCAACCCATCCGGCCGTTGCAGGCCTGGCTGCTCGCACTGTCGACCACAGTCGTCATGCTGATCATCTACCGGCGCGGTCCCGCCCAGTTCCTGCCGGCCTACACCGATCCGCTCCGCTCGTACCCCGATCTGGCGTTCCAGCAGGCCGTGGCCGCCAGCGCGAAGTACGACGTACCGATCTCGACGCTGTGGCTCGGCGGCGAGCCGATGAAGTATCACTCCTTCTACCACCAGGCGACGGCTGCGACGGCGTGGGCGACGCGGATCGATCTGACCGACCTCATCCACTCGCTGACCTGGCTACCGCTGTTCCTGGCGGGCTGCGGGCTGATCTTTGCGCTGGCCAACCGGTTTGCTCCAACGGCTGAGACCGGCGCTACCTGGGCCGGGCCGCTCGCCGTACTGATCGCCGGGCTGGGCGGTGCGCTGCAGCCGTTCGCGCATGTCGGTGTTGGCGGGATCTCGACCGCAGTCGCGGCGTACTTGAGTCCGACGCAGAATCTGGGCGTCATGATCGCCATGGCGCTGTGTGTTGTCGCAGTTGACCTGCTGCGCTCGGAGCCGCCGCGGAGTCGGTGGGTGCTGCTGGTTCTGCTCGCACTGGTTGCTTCCGGCGCCAAGTCGACGATCCTGCCGTTGCTGGGCTTCGGGTTCGCGTTCGCCTTCGTCCATGCCGGTATGGCGCGGAAGAGCAACCGGACGGCGTTGCTGGGTGGGCTGTTGGCGTTTGTCGTCTTCATCGCCGCACTGCTGACGATCTTCGGCGGGAGCACCTGGGGCACGGAGATCAAACCGTTCAAGACCTTCAGTCAGCTGTCGTCGTCACCGTTCACGACGTTGCTGAGCTGGGGGCTGGCCGCCTGCGGGATCTGGTTCCTCGGCCGCAAGTGGCGTGACGTCGGTACGGCGTTCCTGATGGGGTTCGCGGTGGCTGGTCTCCTGGGGACCCTGATGACGGCGCAATCCGGAATCAGCCAGATGTACTTCCTCCGTACGGCGTTCCCGGCGATCGCGGTGCTCGGGTGCGTCGGCCTGGCCAACCTGGTCTCGCAGTTGAGTGATCGACGCGGTGTGGTGCTGGTCGGCGTCGCTGGAGCGTTCGGGCTGATCGGGCTCGCGATTGCACGCTCCAAGGCCGCGAGTTTGGCCGGCGACCTACGGCCATGGCTTTGGACGCTGGCTGTGATTCTGATCGTCGGCGTGGTCGTGGGACTCGGCTGGAAGCTGTTCCGCCGACCAGGGAACATCGGAGTCGCGATGGCGGCCGCTGCCGTGGCCGCGTGCATGATCGGCGCAGTGTTGGTTCCCTTGCAAGCTTTGGTGTCCGACACTGCGTCCAACCTCATCTACGCCAAGACCTCCCGCGGTGGAGCGACCGCGGCCGAGGCGGGCGCGGCGCGCTGGCTGCGACGGAACACCAGGCCAGGTGAGCTGATCGCGACCAACGCGCACTGCATCATCCAGCGCGAGAATGTGTGCGACAGTCGGCACTTCTGGCTCGCTGCATTGTCGGAGCGGCCGGTGCTGGTCGAAGGCTGGTCGTATTCGAACCAGGCGAACCGGATCGCTCTCGAGACCGACTCGAACCCGAGCCTGATCCCGTACTGGGACAGCGGGAAGCTCGCGACCAACGACACCGCGTTCAAGTCGCCGTCGGCCGATGTCATCCAGCGGCTGCGGAACGCCGGGGTGCGCTACCTGTTCGCCGACCACCGAGCCGGTCCGGTGTCACCGAAGCTGGGAAGTCTGGTCAGCATCCGGCATGCGACGCTGGACGTGACGATCTACGAGATCAAGTGAAGCAACGCGTCGGCTACTCGGACGCGTCCTTGTCCGTCGACCAGCTGCCATCCAGCAGCCGCCAAGCGTGCACGCTCGGCAGCATCGGTCAGCAGCCGCTTGAGAACGGCTGCTGCGGCTGTCGGGTCGGCTTTGAGTTCTGAAAGCACTCCCACGCCAGCAGCGGTGCCAGTGCCGATTGCGCGCTCGTAGCCCATCACCTGGTTGTCCACCACGCACACCAGTCCGGCGGTCGCGCCGAGACACAGCAGCTCCCAGGTCGACGTACCGGACGCGCTGATGGTCACATCTGCTTCCCGCACTGCGGCAGCGAGCTGATCGGTCGGGCCGATCACGTTCACCTGGTCCGAGACAGCAGCGATCTGTGCTGCCAGCTCAGGCGTCGGTGCGACCACTGTTGCGTCGAAGGGCACACCTGTCGCAACCAGCGCTCGAGTCACCGCCGGACCCGCACCAAACGCGTCTGTCCCACCGAAGAACGCAAACACCTTCGGTACGACGACCTGCCGCGGCGCAGGCGGCTCGGACGGGCGCAGCGCGCGGATCTCGTCCCGGATCAGCACGTACTGGAGTCCCGCGAGCCGGATCGAGTCCGGCGGCAGGACTGGGTGGTCCAGCTCCGCCGCGAGGTTCTGGTCGACCAGCACGTCCGCCTGAGCGCCCCGGAGGTCCCCATCGACAATCGCCAGCGTCGGGATCCCGGCCGACCGCACCGCCCGGTAGACCTCCGCCTCCAGGTCATACGAGTCGAACACCACCGCGTCGTACGAGGTCAGCACCTGGACATGCTCCGCCGGACTCCACACCGCCGGTCGCACCGCGATCCCCCGAGCGGCGATCTGCGCAGCCGCCCACGGCACCGTGTGAGCGTCGCAAAGGAACTCCACAGTCAGCCCGCGGCGCTGAAGCTCCTCCGCGAGAGCAAGGCAGCGCATCACATGACCGATCCCCCGCGCCGGCCCGACATCACACCGCACCCCGACACGTCTCACAGCACAGACCGTATCCAAGTGGGTTGAAGCGGTTCCTAACCGGGCAGCTATTGTTTCGGAGCGCCAACCGCTACCGTCCGTCAGAAGGAGCCTGCTCGTCGTGTCCATCCTCACCGGCTCCGACATCCTCGTCACCGGCGGTACCGGATCGTTCGGCCGGGCGTTCGTGCAGCATGCGCTGGAGCGTTTGAATCCGCGCCGGATCATCGTGTTCAGCCGGGACGAGCTGAAGCAGTGGGAGGTCCGGCAGCTGTTCGGGGACGACCCTCGACTGCGGTTCTTCCTGGGCGACGTCCGGGACCGGGCCCGGCTGTTGCGAGCGATGCACCGGGTCGACTACGTGGTGCACGCGGCGGCGCTGAAGCAGGTCGACAGCGGCGAGTACAACCCGTGGGAGTTCGTCCAGACGAACGTGATCGGCTCACAGAACGTGATCGAGGCCGCGATCGACTCCGGCGTCAAGCGGGTGGTGGCGCTCTCGACCGACAAGGCGTCCAGCCCGATCAACCTGTACGGCGCGACCAAGCTGACCGCGGACAAGTTGTTCATCAACGGCAACCACTACGCCGCGGCGTACGACACTCGCTTCGCCGTGGTGCGGTACGGGAACGTGATGGGCAGCCGTGGCTCGATCATCCCGAAGTTCCGCGCGCTGCACGCGGCCGGGCAGTCGCTGCCGATCACCGATCTGCGCTGCACCCGGTTCCTGATCACGCTGCCGCAGGCGGTCGAGTTCGTGGTCGACTCGTTCGAGCTGATGACCGGCGGTGAGCTCTACGTACCGCGGATCCCGTCGATGAAGGTGACCGACCTGGCCGAGGCGATCGCCCCCGGTGCGGCGATGCACGATGTCGGCCTGCGGCCCGGCGAGAAGCTGCACGAGGAGATGATCAGCCCCGAGGAAGGCCGCCGGGTGCTCGCGATCGGCAACCGGTTCGTGCTGCAGCCCGACCTCGCCACCTGGGGCTACATCGCGCCGGAGGGCGGCGTACAGCTGGACGAAGGGTTCCACTACGCGTCGGATACCAACGACCAGTGGTACACGATCGAGGAGATCCGCAAGATCCTCGAGGTCGACTGATCGTGCTCCCCTACGGACGCCAGTCGATCTCGGCCGCTGACATCGCGGCGGTGACCGCTGTGCTGCAAGGGGACTGGTTGACGACCGGTCCGGCGGTCACCGCGTTCGAGACCGCGGTGTCGGAGTTGGCCGGCGGTCACCGAGCGGTCAGCTGTACGTCGGGGACCGCGGCACTGCACATCGCGTACGCCGCGCTCGGCGTCGGGCCCGGCGACGAGGTGGTGACGACGCCGATGACGTTCGTCGCGACGGCCTCCTGCGCGGCGATGCTGGGTGCTCGGGTGGTGTTCGCCGACGTGGACCCGGATACGGCGCTGATCGATCCGGCGGCGGTCGAGGCGGTGACGACCGAGCGGACCAAGGTGATCGCGGCGGTCGACTACGCCGGCCAGGCCGCGGACTACGAAGCGCTGCAGGTAGTGGCGGACCGAGTCGGCGCGCGGACGGTCGCGGACGCGGCGCACTCGATCGGCGGGAGCGCCGGCGGGCGGCCCGTCGGGGATCTAGCTGACGTGACGACGATGTCGTTCTTCCCGACGAAGAATCTCACCACCGGGGAGGGTGGTGCGGTGGTCTGCAAGGACCCGGCAGTCGGGCAGCGGGCGCACGAGTTCCACTTCATCGGACTGGTCCGGGATCCGGCGCGGTTCGAGATTGCCGACGAGGGACCGTGGCACCAGGAGGTGCACGAGTTCGGCGTGAACTACCGGCTGACCGACCTCGGCGCCGCGCTGGGGCTGTCGCAGCTGTCGCGGCTTGCCGCCTTCAAACGGCGCCGGGCCGAGATCACTGCGCGGTACAACGAGGCGTTCGCGGGCGTGGACGGACTCCGTACGCCGGTGCAGCGGGCGGGCGTCGACCCGGCCTGGCACCTCTATCCGATCCGGGTGCTCGGCGGTCGCCGGCGCGAGGTCTTCGAGCGGATGCGGGCCGCCGGAATCGGTGTCCAGGTGAACTACATCCCCGTCTACTGGCATCCTGTGTTCGCACGGCAGGGTTACCCCCGAGGCCTGTGCCCGAACGCGGAGGCCTTCTACGCCGAGGAGCTCTCCCTCCCGCTCTACCCGGACCTCACCGACAACGACGTCGACCGGGTGATCGAGACCCTCACAAGACTGGTTGGCTAACGTGACCGAAGTGACCCGATCGAATCTGGTCGGTGGAGAGATGCTCAACTGGTCGGATCTCCATCCGGCCGACAGCCGTCCGGCCGTCTCCGGACCTGCTGCCGCTGCTGTGCTGGCCGCCGCGCTCCGGCCCGGCGATACCGTGCTGATCGCCGGCCCGCACGGGCACGGCTTGTACGTCGATGTGGTCGCGGTGGCGGAGTCCGTGGACATCCTGGTGCGGTCGGCGCCTGATGCGGAGGAGCTCGCGGAGTCGCTCGGCAACGCGAAGACGCAGGTGTACTGCGGTTCGCTCGACCGATTCGCGACGGACGAGACGTATGACTTGATCGTGGCGCTGGACGGGCTGGAGCGTGTCGTCGGTCCGGACACCGAGTCGTTGCCGTGGGCGGATGCGCTTGCCAAGCTGACGGATCGCTTGGCGCCCGGTGGGCGGTTGTTGCTGGGTGCAACAAATAGCTTCAGCGTCAACAGGATGATCCAGCCGGACATCACCGCGGCACTCCCGAGGGACGAGGACTGGGGTCGAGCAGTCGCAGACAGCTCTCCCGCAGGCCTCGCTCCCCTGACGACCGCGCTTCGCGCGGTCGGGGTGGAGGTGGAAGGAAGTGGGAGCGAGCGCGAGGCTGAGCCGGCCCCGATCGCCGCAGGCGCGGGCGTAAGCGGCGCCGGCTCCGCGGGTGAGCTGCAACAGGGGCGACTCTCCGCCCGGATCCACGGCGTGTATCCGTCTTTGGTCGAGGCTGAGGTTCTGGTTGGGGACAACCAGCAGTTGACGGCTGCTGCGGCGGCTCGAGTAGTTGCTGAGCGCAACAGCGGGCCCACGTTGATGGATCCCTACCGGGTGGTGATGGACGCTGCGCGGGCTGGGTTGCTCGTGGAACTGGCACCTGCTTGGTACGTGGTTGTTGGTGTCGAGGTGCCTGTTGAGCCCGCCACCGGGGAACTGGTGGAGGAGCGGTTGCTGCACGCCTTGCGGGTGGACGATCAGTTGGCGTTGCGGCGGGAAATTGTGGCGTACGTCGAGTGGTTGCGGACGGCACCGGAAACGGGTGCTCCGGACAACGTGATTGTGGACGGGACGTCGTACCGGCTATTCGGGGATGCGAGTGGCGGGACGGTTGAGGAGCAGCTGGCGCGGTTCGCGCGGCGAGCGCTCGAAAGTGGCGCACGGCAACCTTGGCCTGCGGGCGGGAGCGCGCACGACTTGACCGCTCGACTCGCTTCGATGGTTGGGATCACGCTGGCGCCGGAAACCACTCCGGAGCTGATCCGGCCGATGGGAAGCGCCGAGCAGCTCGCCACGGTGGCGCGGTTGGCGGACGAACTGGCGCATGCGAGTGCGCGGGCGATCCTGTTCGAAGGCACCGTGAGCGGGATCCGGCGGTCGGTGCCGTATCGGCTCGGGCACGCGATGCTGAATCCGGCGCGGGTGGTCCGGCGCCGGTTGAAGCGTGTGTTGCGGAGGCGCTGATGCATCACGCCAACCACTTCTACGGGCACGCCAACGTGATGGCGACGTACGCCGGACTGCGGAAGCCGCCGCGGATCTGGGGCTATCTGCAGCACGGCTGGAACATCCTGGACGGCTTCGCGCACGGCACCAACTTCGCGCCGGGGATGCCGAAGTACGTGTGGACCGACAGTGTGCGTCGCCGCGGGCAGTCGGTGGGACTGCGGAACTACTCCGTCATCGGCTCGGTCTGGCTCTACCTGCTCAAGAACCACCCGAAGCTCGCGACCCAGGACAAGCGGGCCAAGGGCACGCTCTTCTATCCGTTCCACGGCTGGGAAGGGCAGAACGTGCTCGGCGACCACGGCCGGATCGTTGCCTCGATCAACGAGCACGAGACCGGCCCGGTGACCGTCTGCCTGTACTGGAACGAGTACCAGCAGCCCGCCATCCGCAAGGTGTACGCCGACGCCGGCTTCCGCGTCATCACCCACGGCTATCGCGGTCTGCACTGGCGCAAGACCGACCCCGACTTCCTGCTCAAACAACTGCGCGAGCTGCGCACCCACACCCGCGTCGCCTCCAACCGGCTCAGCTCCGCCGTCCTGTACGGCGCCTCGATCGGCCTGCAGCCCGGGGTGTACGGCGACCCGATGGTGCTGGAGAACGAGCATCCCTCGTTCGGTGGGCAGGCGCGGATCAAGCGCCTGTGGCCGGAACTCGACCAGCCGTTCGTCCCGGCCGACGTCGCCAAGGAGTTCACCGACACCGAACTGGGCGTCGACCATGTCGTCTGCCCTGCTGAGATCCGGGAGCTGTTCCGATGGAACGACTGAACATCGGCATCGTGACCCAGGTCCGGGTGACGAGCTCGCGGCTGCCGGCCAAGGTGCTGCTCACCGCGGGCGGTCACTCCTTCCTCGAGCACCACCTGAACCGGCTGCAGCAGACCGGTCTGCCGGTGATCGTCGCCACCACCACGAACTTCAACGACGACGTCATCCTCGACGTGGCCGATCATGTCGGCGTACCGGTCTTCCGCGGCTCGGAGGACGACGTACTGAGCCGGTTCGCCGGTGCGGCCCGGGCGCACGAGCTGGACGGACTCGTCCGGGTGACCTCGGACTGCCCGCTGATCGACCCGGCGATCATCTCCGCTGCCGTCGACCGCTGGCGGTCCGAGAAGGACCTCGACCTCTACATCTCGAACTGCCTCGAGCGCACCTACCCCCGCGGCATGGACTACGAGGTCTTCTCCGCGGCCCGCCTGTACGACGCGGAGGCGCGGGCGACGCTGCAGGCCGACCGCGAGCACGTCACGCCGTACCTGCACCAGAACCGGTCCGGCGAGATGCGTCTGCTGAACCTGCCGTGGGCCGGCGGCGGAGCGTCGTACCGGCTGTGTCTGGACACTCCGGACGACTGGAAGTTGCTCGACGCCCTCTTCGAGGACCACGGCGCGACCGACCTGAACTGCGCCGAACTGGTCGAGATTCTGGACACCCACCCCGAGCTGGCCGCGCTCAACGCACACATCGAGCAGAAGAAGCTCGGCGAGTAGCCGCGTGCAAACGGGCGGCTACGGCATGATTTACCGTGATGAGCACCGATGATCCAGCACCCGACCCCACCGACGCGGCCCGCGCCACGTCGTGCGGGGCCGTCGCGGCCGCGTACGACGCGGGCCGGCCGACCTTCCCGGTCGACGCGCTGACCTGGATCCTGGGCCCGGGCCGTGGGTTGCAGGTGCTCGACCTGGGCGCCGGCACCGGCAAGCTGGCCGCGGTCGCGGCCTCGCTCGGGCACGACGTGGTCGCCGTCGACCCGTCCGAGGAGATGCTGGCGATCTGCCGGAAGCGGCCCGGGATCGACACCATGGTCGGGGCGGCCGAGTCCATCCCGCTCGCGCACGGCTCGGTGGACGCGGTGATCGTCGGGCAGGCCTTCCACTGGTTCGACCACACCCGGGCGCTGCCCGAGATCGCCCGGATCCTGCGCCCGAACGGCGTGCTCGGCCTGCTCTGGAACAACTACGACACCGTCGTGCCGTGGGTCCGCCGGGTGCACCGCGCGATCATGGGCGAGGACATTGGCGGCGACAAGTTCGACCCGATGCCGATCCTGCTCCAGTCGGACATGTTCGCGGCGATCGAGACGGCCAAGTTCAAGCACTGGCAGGACCTGGACCGGGGCGGCCTGCGCAAGCTCGCCCTGTCGCACAGCCGGGTCGCCGTCCTGACCGAGTCGCGGCGCGAGGCGGTCCTCGAGCAGGTCGACAACGTCTACGAGACCTCCGCCCGGCCGCCCGAGCCGCTGCGGATGCCGTACATCACCGGCTGTTACCGCGCCCGCCCCAGCGACCTGGCGAACTACCGCCGGACGCTCGACGCGCCGGTCGCGCCGCATCTCTAGAAACATTTTGATTGCGGACACGCCCGATAAGTCACAAACCATCTACTTAGGGCTAACGTGCACGCATGGACGAGGATGTCGTGCGCGAGCGGGATGCCCGCGCCTACGAGGCCGTGCACGAAGCGGCCGACTTCACCGAGCTGAAGCGCCGCTACAAGAACTTCGTGGTGCCG
The DNA here is from genome assembly GCF_040605415.1 of Kribbella sp. NPDC005582. NCBI lineage: Bacteria > Bacillati > Actinomycetota > Actinomycetes > Propionibacteriales > Kribbellaceae > Kribbella > Kribbella sp. NPDC005582. Next base: position 282,327 of record NZ_JBEXCU010000005.1, on the reverse strand, counting down.
TGGACCATCGCCTTCATGGCGTGGTACCTGGCCTATGTGGCCTGTAACAACTGGGCCCGCGACTTCATGAACACCAAGGTGGTCGGCCACATCAACGTGGCGCTGATCTTCGGCCTCCTGCAGTTCGTCTCGACCTTCGTGATCGCCGCCATCTACGGCCGCTTCGCGAACCGCAAGCTCGATCCGCTGGCCGCCGGCCTGAACGCCAAGTACAAGAGGGAGCGCCGCCGGTGAACCTCGTCCCGCTGTTGATCCCCCTGGCCGGCAACCGGCCGCTGACCATCTCGCTGTTCTCCGCGGTCGTTGCCGTGACGCTGTACATCACCTGGTGGGCGTCCCGGCAGAACAAGACCGCCGCCGACTACTACGCCGGCGGCCGCAACTTCAGCGGCGCGCAGAACGGCCTGGCCGTTGCCGGCGACTACATGTCGGCCGCGTCGTTCCTCGGTATCTCCGGCCAGATCGCCCTCTACGGGTACGACGGCTTCCTGTACTCGATCGGCTTCCTGGTGGCCTGGCTGGTGGCGCTGCTGCTGGTCGCCGAACTGCTCCGGAACTCCGGCCGGTTCACGATGGCCGACCAGCTCGCGTTCCGGATGAAGCAGAAGCCGGTCCGGACGGCGGCGGCCTCGTCGACGATCGTGGTCTCGATCTTCTACCTGCTGGCCCAGATGGTCGGCGCTGGTTCGCTGGTCGGGCTGCTGCTCGGCGTGAAGAGCGAGGGCGTCAAGGCCGCGGTGATCGTCCTGGTCGGCGCGCTGATGATCGTGTACGTGACGATCGGCGGTATGAAGGGCACCACCTGGGTGCAGATCGTGAAGGCCGTGTTGCTGATGGCCGGCACCGTGCTGATCACCTTCCTGGTGCTGCTGAAGTTCCACTTCAACATCTCCGACCTGCTCGGCGCGGCCGCGGCGAAGTCCGGCAAGGGCGAGTCGTTCCTGCAGCCGGGCCTGCTCTACGGCAAGGACCTGACCGGCCAGATCGACTTCCTGTCGCTCGGCCTCGCCCTCGTCCTCGGTACGGCGGGGCTGCCGCACATCCTGATCCGTTTCTACACCGTGCCGGACTCGCGGTCCGCGCGGCGTTCGGTGCAGTGGGCGATCGGTCTGATCGGCGCCTTCTACCTGATGACGCTGGCCCTCGGCTTCGGCGCCGCGGCGCTGCTGAACACCGCCAAGGGTTCGCCGGTCGCGGAGTCGAAGGGGAACGTCGCCTCGCCGCTGCTGGCCGAGTCCGTCGGCGGTGGCGCCGGTTCGCTCGGTGGATCGATCCTGCTGGCGCTGATCGCGGCGGTCGCGTTCGCCACGATCCTCGCGGTGGTCGCGGGGCTGACGCTGACCTCGGCGTCCTCGTTCGCCCACGACCTGTACGCCAACGTCATCGCGAAGACGAAGCCGTCGGAGAAGAGCGAGCTGCGGGTCGCACGGTTCGCGGCGATCGGGATCGGCGCGGTCGCGATCGCGCTGGCGATCCCGGCGCAGAAGCTGAACATCGCGTTCCTGGTCGCGCTGGCCTTCGCGGTGGCCGCCTCGGCGAACCTGCCGTCGCTGCTGTTCAACCTGTTCTGGAAGCGGTTCAACACCTCCGGTGCGGTCTGGAGCATCTACGGCGGCCTGATCTCCGCGGTGGTGTTGGTGGCCTTCTCGCCGGTCGTGTCGGGCAAGTCGACCTCGATGATCACCGGCGCGGACTTCGCCTGGTTCCCGCTCTCGAACCCGGGCATCGTCTCGATCCCGCTCGGCTTCCTGTTCGGCGTGCTCGGCACCTACCTCGGCAAGGACCGGTCGTCGGAGCAGCGCTACACCGAGCTCTCCGTCCGCTCGCTCACCGGCGCCGGCGCGGAAGGTGCCTCCAAGCACTGACCTCTCTCCTCTCAAGGCCCGGCTCGCTGCTGCGAGTCGGGCCTTTTGGGTTTTTCTCGAACCGTTGACGCTTTCGTAGCACTGCCGTAACAATGAGCCAGCGCTACGCAAGAAGTTGGCAAAGCTATGAAACTTCCGAACTCTCGCGTGCCGCTGCTCCGTTGCGTTCTCCACCGCCCATCAGGAGAGGCCATGCGAATTCCCCCTTGGCGGTTACTGACCGCCCTGCTTGCCGCGGCACTCGCGGCAGGTGCCCTCGTCCCGTCCGCGAGCGCCGCCGTACTGGCCGGCCCGAACCTTGCCGCCGGCAAGGCGACCGCGGCCAGCACCGTCAACCAGAACTACGTCGCGTCGAACGTGACGGACGGCAACCAGAGCACCTACTGGGAGAGCGCCAACAACGCGTTCCCGCAGTGGGTGCAGGTCGACCTCGGTTCGTCGATCGCCACCAACCAGGTCGTGCTGAAGCTGCCGACCGCGGGCTGGGGTGCGCGCACCCAGACCATCGCGGTCCAGGGCAGCACCGACGGACAGAACTTCAACGACCTGTCCGCGGCCGCCTCCCGCGCCTTCGATCCGCCGGCCAACACGGCCACGATCGACTACGGCAACGCCACCGTGCGGTACATCCGGATCCGGATCACCGCGAACACGGGCTGGCCGGCCGGACAGCTCTCCGAGCTCGAGGTCTACGGCCCGGCCACCGGTGACACCCAGGCACCCACCGCCCCGGGGAGTCTGTCCTTCACCGAACCCGGCGCCGGCCAGATCCGGCTCGCCTGGACCGCGGCCACCGACAACGTCGGAGTCACCGGGTATGACGTCTACGCCAATGGCCAGCTGCGGACCAGCGTGGCCGGCACCGTGCTGACCTACACCGACACCCAGCCGACCAGCTCGACGATCTCGTACTTCGTCCGCGCGAAAGATGCCGCCGGCAACCAGTCGCCGAACAGCAACACGGTGACCCGGAACGGCAGCCAGGGACCGGGGAGCAATCTCGCCGCCGGTAAGCCGATCACCGCCTCCGGCTTCGTGCACACGTTCGTCGCGACCAACGCCAACGACGACAACGTGACGACGTACTGGGAGGGCAACGCCAACCCGGCCACGCTGACCACGCAGCTCGGATCGAACGCCGACCTGAGCTCGATCGTGATCCGGCTCAACCCGGACTCGGCCTGGGGCGCGCGGACGCAGACCTTCTCGATCCTCGGCCGCGAACAGAGCTCGTCGACGTTCAGCACGATCGTCGCGAGCGCGTCGTACAACTTCAGCCCGGGGTCGGGGAACCTGGTGACGATCCCGGTCAGCGCGCGAGTGGCCGACGTACGGCTGAACTTCACCGCGAACACCGGCGCACCGGCCGGTCAGGTCGCCGAACTCCAGGTGATGGGCGTTCCGGCGCCGAACCCGGATCTCACGGTAGGCAGCCTGGCCTGGACGCCGGCCTCGCCGGTCGAGACCGACACCATCACCGTGCGCGCGACCGTCGGCAACACCGGCTCCGCCGCCTCTCCCGCGACCGATGTGAACTTCTACCTCGGTACGACGAAGGTCGGCACGGCGGCCGTCGGGGCGATCGCGGCCGGTGGATCGACCACGGTCAGCGCCTCGATCGGGACGCGCGACGCGGGCAGCTACACGCTGAGCGCGAAGGTCGACGAGGCCAACACCGTCATCGAGCAGAACGATGCGAACAACTCGGCGACCGCGTCGAGTGCGCTCGTGGTGACCCCGGTCGCCAGCGCGGACCTGATCGCCTCGGCGGTCAACTGGACGCCGAACAACCCGTCGGCAGGAAACAGCGTCGCCTTCTCGGTGGTGCTGAAGAACCAGGGCAGTATCGCGACTGCTTCGGGAGCGCACGGGATCACGCTGACGCTGCTCAACGGGACCTCGACGGTTGCCACGCTGACCGGCTCCTACAGCGGCGCCTTGGCGGCCGGCGCATCGAGCCCGGCCATTGCCTTGGGCAACTGGACGGCTGCGAACGGACGGTACACCGTGCGCGTCGTACTGGCTGACGATGCGAACGAACTGCCGGTCAAGCGGACCAACAACACCAGCGAGCGTCCGTTCTTCGTGGGCCGCGGCGCGAACATGCCGTACGACCACCTCGAGGCCGAGGACGCCTCGGTCGGCGGCGGCGCTCAGGTGATCGGGCCGAACCGGACCATCGGCGACCTCGCCGGTGAAGCCTCCGGCCGGCGGGCGGTCACGCTGAACGCCAACGGCTCGTACGTCGAGTTCACCACCCGCGCATCGACGAACACCCTGGTCACCCGGTTCTCCATCCCGGACTCGGCCGGCGGTGGCGGGATCAACTCCACCATCAACGTGTACGTGAACGGCACGTTCCACAAGGCGTTGCCGCTGACCTCGAAGTACTCCTGGCTGTACGGCTCGGAGTCCGGGCCGAGCAACTCCCCCGGTGCGGGACCGGCGCGGCACATCTACGACGAAGCGAGCATCATGCTCGACTCGACCGTGCCGGCCGGCGCCAAGATCCGGCTGCAGAAGGATCCGGCGAACAGTACGACGTACTCGATCGACTTCATCGACACCGAGCAGGTCGCGCCGATCGGCAACCCGGGCGCAGGCTTCGTGACGCCGGCCGGATTCACTCAGCAGGACGTACAGGCCGCGCTCGACCGGGTGCGTCAGGACACCACGCTGCAGGGCGTCTACCTTCCGGCCGGCGAGTACCCGACCTCGTCGAAGTTCAACGTCTACGGCAAGGCGATCAAGGTCGTCGGGGCCGGGCCGTGGTTCACGAAGTTCGTGGCACCGCAGACGCAGGCCAATACCGACGTCGGCTTCGGCGCCCAGTCGTCGGCGAACGGATCGACGTTCAGCGGCTTCTCGTACTTCGGCAACTACGACAGCCGCAACGACGGGCCGGGTAAGGTCTTCGACTTCAACGGCACCGCGAACATGACCATCGACAACATCTGGGTCGAGCACCAGATGTGTCTCTACTGGGGTGCCAACACCGACAACTCCACGATCAAGAACTCGCGGATCCGGAACACCTTTGCCGACGGCATCAACATGACCAACGGCTCGGCCGGCAACACCGTCAGCAACAACGACGCCCGGTCCACCGGTGACGACAGCTTCGCCCTCTTCAACGCCATCGACGGTGGCGGCGGCGAGGTCCGGGACAACGTCTTCGAGAACCTCTCGGCGACGCTGACCTGGCGAGCGGCCGGCTTCGCGGTCTACGGCGGCACGAACAACATCTTCCGCAACCTGTACGCCGCGGACATGCTGACGTATCCCGGGGTCACGATCAGCTCGCTCGACTTCGGCATCCCGATGAACGGCTTCGGCGCGACGCCGCCGACGCTGTTCGAGAACGTGCTGGTGGTTCGCTCCGGCGGTCACTTCTGGGGTAACCAGACGTTCCCCGGGGTCTGGATCTTCTCGGCCACCAAGATCTTCCAGGGCATCCGGGTGAACAACCTGGACGTGGTCGATCCGACGTACTCGGGAATCATGTTCCAGACCGACTACAACGGCGAGAACAACCCGCTCTTCCCGGTCGCCGACACCATCTTCACCAACACCACGGTCAGCGGCGCCCGCAAGTCCGGTGACACCTTCGACGCCAAGTCCGGCTTCGGGATCTGGGCCAACGAACTCCCCGAGCCCGGGGAAGGCCCGGCCCGCGGCGCGGTCACCTTCAACAACCTCACGCTGTCCAACAACGCGGTGGACATCCGCAACGCGACGTCCACCTTCACCATCAACCGCAACTGACACCTCGCCTTCGATGGGAGCCGCCGGCGTACGCGTCGGCGGCTCTCAGCTGTTCTGCATCAACAGGGTGTGGGCGGTGGGCGTGAGTGAGTGCAGGGAGGTGCCCTGGGAGCGATGGGTGGTGATCAGGGCCGCGGCTCGCAGGATGCGGGTGTGCTCGGAGGCCGAGGCCAGCGAGATGCGCACCCGGCGAGCCAGTTGAGTCGTACTGCCCGGAGTGATCAGAGCACGCAGTACGGCGGCCCTGGTGCGACCGAGGAGCGCGGCGAGCGAGTCGCTGTCGGGGTCGTGCGGTTCGGCGGCGGCTCCGTCGGCGCAGGGGTAGATGAGGATGGGACGGCGGCGAGGATCGTCGTCGACCAGGCACTCGGCGATCAGAGGCGACGGGTAGAGCTGCAGCCCGCGGCCGCGGAGGTGGACGTCGAGGTTCTGGCTGGCGCGCAGGGTGTGCACGGTCAGGACCGGAGCAGACCACTCGACGTCGGAATGCAGGCTGCTGAGCAGCGCCTCGGCACCGCCGTGCATGAGGGTATGCGCCCGCTGGGCGAGATCACCGGCGTACCGGCGGGAGAGTTCTTCGGAGGACTGAGCGAGCACCTGCTGGTGGAAGTCCACCACTGCGGTGCCGAGGGCTTGGCGGGCGGCAGGCTGACCGGAGCGGAGGCCGTGCAGGTACGGGTCGATGTCGCGGGGGAAACGCTCGTCGAGCTCCTCGCGGAAGACCTCGGCCGGGGTCTCGGCGAGCAGCTCGGCAGCCGGCTTCACACCCGGAGTCGACACCGTGGGCGTCAGAAAGTCGGGAAACCAGCCACTCGGGGCGATCAGCTTGAACAGCGGCCGCATGGAGGGCGACACCAGCGGAGCCGCCGCCTGCCGCCACCGTCGCGCGACCGGCGGAAGACTGTCCCGGGCCCCGGCGGCACTGAGTGCCCGGGCCGCCAGCGCCGCCTCCCACAACGGCTCGGGATCCGCGGGGAACACCACCCGTCCGAGGTCGGCCGCACTGAAATGAATCTGGATCATGCCAGAATTCTGCCCCCGGTCCAGGGCCGTCACGAGACCTTCGGTCTGCGACGAATCATCCCTTCGGGCTCAGCCGAATTCGTCTACTCCGCCTCAGAGGTCGCGGGCCAGCCGGTCGAGGAGCTCGCCGGCCTGGAGAACGAGGAGGCGTTCGTCCGGATCGAGGCGGTGCAGCAGCTTAGACAGTTCCTCGGCCGCCTGCCGGCCGGACTCGGCCACGGTCGTCGCGCCGGCCTCGGTCAGTACGACGGCAGTGGCGCGACCGTCGACGGGATCCGGCTCACGGCGTACCAGGCCGGCCTCTTCCAGCGCCGCGACCGTGGTCGTGGCGGTCGGCTGCGAACAGGGGACGCGGGCCGCGATCTCGCCGATCCGGATCGGTTGCTCGTCGGAGATCAGCATCAACGCCAGGAACTGGGTCGGATGCATCACGGCGGTTCGGCTCCGGCGCAAGTGCCGGACGATCCGGTGCATGCTCACCAGCAGTTGCAGGGTCTCCTGCTCCAACGCGATCACCTCCGTCGACGAGAAGCTCGATCCTGGCACATCGAGCGGCGTTCTCCTACGGCCCAGTGGTGAACGTCATAAGTGGTTCGCGAGCACTCCGAGCGCGAACGCGAGACCGGCCAGTCCGAGCATGGTCGTGGCCAGAACGATCAGCCGGCGGTGCAGCGCGGGCACCTCCGCGGCAGTGGCGAAGACACGGACCGGCCAGTGTTTCCAGGAGACGTACCAGAAAATCCCCGTTGCCATCAGCAACAGCACGCCCTTGATCGCGTGGATCCACCAGTTCGCCGCGTCGCCGAGCAGCAACAGCCCCAGCCCGCTCACCGCGATCGCCGCGATCAGCCCGACCACCTTCCATCGGTTGCCGGAGGCAATCACCGTCGTCAGCGCCTCCCGGCCGGCCGCGTCCGCACCGAAGTACCGCTTGAGCTTGGGCTGCACGACGAACAGCGAGTACGCCATCCCGCCGACCCAGGCCGCGGCCAGCCCGGCATGCACGATCGCAAGAACCGCCGTCATCCCGTCCACCGCTCCTGATTGGTCTGCTCGATCCGCTTCCGCAACTAACCGGCTCCTTGTGATTGGATATCGCGTTATCCGATCATAAGCCACTCTCTTAGTATTGGATAATGCGCTATCCGCAGTTATGCTCAGGTGATGTCATCGGATAGTCCGTCGAAGCATGCCCAGAGGTGGCCGGAGCTCACGAGCGAGCCGCACCCCTGGATCTCCAGCATTCCCGACGATCTGGTGTCTCGCTCGGTGCGCGAGCGTCACGCCGGGCCTTACCGTTCCGCGGTCACGCCGGCCATCGCCACGATCGAGGTCGAGCTACCGAGCAAGACACTCGCTCTCGCCGACGAGGCATCTACCGAGATCGCCAGATTCGACGCGGAGCTGGGTGCCGAGGTCGCGCCGTTCGCGGCCATCCTGCTGCGATCGGAGTCGGCGTCCTCCTCACGGATCGAGAATCTGACCTCGAGCGCCCGGGCGATCGCGCTGGCCGAGTTGGGCAGTGACAAACGACAGAACGCGGCCGAGATCGTTGCCAACGTCCATGCCATGAAGGCGGCCATCGACCTCTCCGATCGCATCGACGAGAAGGCTGTCCTCGCGATGCACTCCGCGTTGCTGATCGACCATCAGCCCAAGATCGTCGGGCGGTGGCGGGACCAGCAGGTGTGGATCGGCGGCAACGACTACGGCCCGCACCAAGCTGCCTTCGTGCCGCCGCACCAGGACCGGGTCCCTGCGGCGATGGCCGATCTGATCGAGTTCTCCCGGCGGCGCGACATCCCTGTGCTGGTGCACGCGGCACTCATCCATGCCCAGTTCGAGACCATCCATCCCTTCCCCGACGGCAACGGACGAACCGGAAGAGCTCTCATCCACGCGATCCTGCGACACCGGGGCCTGACTCGGAACGTGACGATTCCGGTATCGGCCGGCTTGCTCACCGACACCGACGGGTACTTCGATGCGCTCACCGCTTACCGCAGGGGCGATCCTGCGGCCATCGTCACGCTGACAGCCGAGGCAACCTTCACCGCGATCACGAACGGCCGGCTCCTCGTGGCGGATCTCAAGGCTGCACGGGAGCGGTGGTCCGAGCAGATCGAGGCGCGCCGCGACGCCGTGATCTGGCGAATCATGGAATTGCTGCTTCGGCAACCGGTCGTCGACACGGCTCTGCTCGAGCGGGAGCTGGAGGTCAGCCCGGCGAACGTCAGCCGCGCTCTGGCGCAACTCGCATCGGCGGGAGTCATCAAGGAGTTCAGCGACAAGAAACGCAACAGGTTGTGGCAGGCGCCAGAAGTTCTCTCCGCTCTCGACGAGTTCGCCGCTCGGGCCGGCCGGCGGGGCTGAGCCGGCGAGCTGAACGCACAGACCCCGTACGCCGAAGCTCGGCGTACGGGGTCTGTTGTTCCTTGTGGGACTCAGTCCTCGTCGGACTTGCCGGCGTCGAGGTTGGTTTTGATCAGGTCCATGACGGTGGAGTCGGCGAGGGTGGTGACGTCGCCGACCTCGCGGTTCTCGGCGACGTCGCGGAGCAGGCGGCGCATGATCTTGCCGGAGCGGGTCTTGGGGAGTTCGGCGACGACCATGATCTGGCGGGGCTTGGCGATCGGGCCGATCTCCTTGGCGACGTGGTTGCGGAGCTCCTGGACGACGTCGGGGCCGCCGTCACCGGCTTCGGAGCGGAGGATGACGAAGGCGGCGATGGCCTGGCCGGTGGTCGGGTCGGAGGCGCCGACGACGGCGGCCTCGGCGACCTTCGGGTGCGAGACCAGGGCGGACTCGATCTCGGTGGTGGACAGGCGGTGGCCGGACACGTTCATCACGTCGTCGACGCGGCCGAGCAGCCAGATGTCGCCGTCCTCGTCCTTCTTCGCGCCGTCACCGGCGAAGTAGACGCCCGGCCAGCGCGACCAGTAGGTGTCCTTGAAGCGCTGGTCGTCGCCCCACAGGGTGCGCAGCATCGCCGGCCACGGCTTGTCGATGATCAGGTAGCCGCCCGAGCCGTTCGGCACCGGCTTGCCGGCGTCGTCGACGACGTCCACGCTGACACCCGGGATCGCCTTCATCGCGGCGCCCGGCTTGCCGGCGGTGACGCCGGGCAGCGGGGAGATCATGTGCATGCCGGTCTCGGTCTGCCACCAGGTGTCGACGACCGGCGCGTTGTTGCCGCCGATGTTCTCGCGGTACCAGATGTAGGCCTCGGGGTTGATCGGCTCACCGACCGACCCGATCACCCGCAGCGACGACAGGTCGAACTTCGCCGGAATCTCCTTGCCCCACTTCATGAACGTGCGGATCGCGGTCGGTGCGCAGTACAGGATCGAGACCTTGTACTTCTGCACGATCTCCCACCAGCGGCCCTGGTGCGGGGTGTCCGGGGTGCCTTCGTACAGCACGGACGTGGTCGCGTTCGCGAGGGCGCCGTACACGATGTAGCTGTGGCCGGTGACCCAGCCGATGTCGGCCGCGGTCCAGTAGACGTCGGTCTCCGGCTTGAGGTCGAAGACGCCCCACTGCGTGTACGACGTACCGACGAGGTAACCGCCGGTCGTGTGCAGGATGCCCTTCGGCTTGCCGGTGCTGCCGGACGTGTACATCACGTACAGCGGGTGCTCGGCGTCGAACGCCTCCGGGGTGTGCTCGGGCGACTGCTTGCCGACGAAGTCGTCCCACCACAGGTCCCGGCCGTCGACCATGGCGGTCTCCTGGCCGGTCCGCTTCACCACGAGCACGTTGCGGACGTCGGGGCACTCGGTCAGCGCGGCGTCCACGGCCGGCTTCAGCGCCGCCGGCGCACCACGGCGGTAGCCGCCGTCGGAGGTGATCACGACGCGCGCGTCGCAGTCGGTGATCCGGTCCTTGAGCGCCTCGGACGAGAAGCCGCCGAAGATCACCGTGTGCGGGGCGCCGATCCGGGCGCAGGCCAGCATCGCCACGACCGTCTCGGGGATCATCGGCATGTAGATCGCGACGATGTCGCCGGCCTGGACGTTCAGCTCCAGCAGCGCGTTGGCCGCCTTGCTGACCTCGTCCTTGAGCTGGGCGTAGGTGATCTCGCGGGTGTCACCAGGCTCACCCTCGAAGTAGTACGCGACCTTGTCGCCGAGACCGTTCTCGACGTGCCGGTCGACGCAGTTGTACGCCGCGTTCAGCTTGCCGTCGGCGTACCACTTGGCGAACGGCGGGTTGCTCCAGTCCAGCGTCTCGGTCGGCTCGGTGGCCCAGGTGATCCGCTTGGCCTGCTCCGCCCAGAACCCCTCGAAGTCGGCCGCGGCCCGGTCGTAGGCGTCCGCCTTCAGGTTCGCGTTCGCCGCGAGCTCGGCCGGCGGCTCGAACCGACGTTCTTCGTGCATCAGGTTCGACAGGGCTTCGGACTGCGGTGACTCTGCGTTCGGCACGTCGACGACTCCTCCTCGTGGCTTCCGGCGCGTCGGAGCGCCCGACCCCCTTTCTACCAACGCAACCCGTTGCACGGAACCTTGGTATCGCCCAGCAGACCTACTCCTGCGCCGAACAGAACCCCTGCCGGGCCCAGCGGTAGAAGGCCAGTGGGGCCAGTGGTCTGCGCCCGCTCAGCCTTCGCGGGCTTCGAGCAGCTCGTCCCAGTGCTCGGAGCTCCAGTCGCAGAGGACGTAGAGCTGCTTGAGCAGTCCGTGGCCGAGGTCGGTGAGCTCGTAGGTGACTCGCCTGGCTTCCGCCGTACGGCGGACGAAGCCGTCGCGCTCGAGTGCACGGAGTGACTGGGTGAGCACCTTCGGGGTGACGCGGGCGAGCGGGACGCGCAGCTCGGAGAAGCGGCGCGGGCCGTCCTCCAGGCAGCGGAGCACCGCCGCCGACCACTTGTCCGGGCCGATCCGGAACGGGAGGAGGGTCGACGGACAGATCTCCTCGAACATGTCCGCGCGCAGTGCCTCCATGCGTTTCAGAGTATCCAACTGGTAACCAGGTGGCTGCTTACCGTCTGCGGCATGAGCAGAATCATGGTGATCGGCGCCCGTGGGCGCGCAGGCTCGGCCGCGGCCGCGGAAGCCGTACGGCGAGGGCATGAGGTGACGTTGGTGGCGCGATCCGGTCCTGTCGCGGGTGACGTGACGGATGCGGGGCGGATCGCGGAGTTGGCGGCCGGGCACGATGCGGTGATCGCAGGCGTGTACGACGGTGGCGCGGACCCGACTGTGTTCTTCCCGGAGGCTGCCGCGGCGCTGGTGAATGGGCTGACGAAGTCGAGCGTCTCGCGGCTCGTGTGGGTCGGGCTGGCCTCGATCCTGCCGACGGCGGACGGCCGGCTGCTGATGGACACCGACGGCTATCCGAACGAGTACCGATCGTTTTATCTCGCACATCAGGCTGCACTGGACGCCTTCAAGGCCTCTGACCTCGATTGGGTCTCGGTGGCGCCGGCCGGTGACTTCAACCATGCTTCGCCGGCTCGCCTCGGCGGATATCGAGTCGCTCCGGCGGATGCCGGCGAGCTGGTCTCGTACGCCGATCTCGCGATCGCGCTCGTGGACGAGGTAGACCGCCCGGCCCACCACCGCGAGGCAATCGGAGTGGTTGCGCGGCAAGTGGTCTAGTTCGGCTTCTCGCCGAGGGGCCGGTTGGGCGGTAGGTTCACGCGCATGACCGGGGCTTCGGAGTACATGCAGCAGGCACTCGCGATCGCGCAGCGCGCGGCGGAGACCCAGATCGGTGCGATCCAGGTCGCCGCCGCTCTGGTCGTCGAGGCGATGACGAGTGGTCACCGGTTCTGGGTCTTCGGTACCGGTCACAGCCATCTGATCGCCGAGGAACTCTACGGTCGGGCGGGCGGACTGGCTGATGTGCGGGCGGTGCTTGAGCCGGGGCTGATGCTGCATGAGGGGCTGGCGAAGAGTTCGCTGCTCGAGCGGCTGCCTGGGTTGGCGGAGGTGCTTTTGCAGACGAACGACATTGCGGCGGGGGACGTGGTGCTGATCGCGTCCAATTCCGGACGGAACGCCGTACCGGTTGAGTTTGCGGTGGGTGTGCGTGCGCGGGGTGCGTATGTCATCGCGCTCACGTCGATGGCGCACACCACGGCGGTAGCTTCGCGAGCTCCGGATGGTCAGCGGTTGTTCGAAACCGCGGATGTAGTGCTCGACAACTGCGGCGTACCGGGGGACGCGGTCGTTGCCGTTGACACCAGTCCGGAGCGGACCGGCGCTACGTCGACGATGGTCGGCGCGATGCTTGTGCAAGCGTTGACGGTAGAGATCGTGAGCCGGCTGGAGAAGCCGAACGTCCTTCGCAGCCTGAACGCGTAATTCTCGCCGTACTTGTCGGGGGTCGGGCCGAGGCGCATGCTGACGGAATGAAGGCCATCGAGTTCGAGCTGGTGCGCACGGTACGTGCGCCGGTTGAGCAGGTGTATGCGCGGCTGCTCGATATCGACGGGCACAACGCGTGGATGGCGGGCTCCGGGAGCATGCTGAAGCGGACCCGGCAGACGTCTCCTGGCGAGCCTGGTGTCGGTACGACGTTCGTGGACGAGACGAGCCAGGGCCCGATGCCGGGCGAGATCGCCGAACTGGAGGCGCCGCACACGATCGTCTTCCACTGGTGGGAGAAGTCGAAGTCCGGCAAGTTCAAGTTCGAGGGCTGGCCGAGCTACCACCTGGAGTCGGCGGGCGACGGTACGACGGTGGTGCGGCATCGGGCCAGGCTGGTCCCGTACGGCGTGTGGCGGCTGGGCACGCCGATCTTGCGACGACTCGCCCTGAAGGAACGGACCACCACAATCGACGCGCTCAAGGCGTCCTTCGAACGATAGGTCGGGAAGGACACCGACGTTACTTGGCGCGGTAGGCGACGGTGATGTCGTAGCGGTCGGAGCGGTAGGTGCTGCGGCCGAACTCGATGACCTCGCCGGACGAGGTGCGGGGGGCCGACGTGATGATGAGGCAGGGGGTGGTCGGGGCGATCTCCAGGAGTGCGGCGTCGTCGCCTTCGGGCGGGGCGGCGACGATGGAGGCGGAGACCATGCCGAGGGCTACGCCCCAGCGCTCGGCGAGGACGCCGTACAGGGAGTTCTGGGCGAGGTCGACGTCTTCGAGGCCGGGGTAGCGGCGCAGGGAGAGGGCGGTGCGCTCGATCGCCATCGGTTCGCCGTCGGCGGTGCGGAGGCGGACGAGGTGCAGAACCGGGGTGCCGATCGGCTCTTCGAGCTCGCGGGCGAGGGCGTCGTCGGCGGCGCCGACGCGGTGCTCGAGGACCTTGGCGCCGGGGGTGATGCCGCGGGCGACCATGTCCTGGCTGAACGAGGAGGCCAGCATCCGGGACGGGCGCGGTTCGGCGACGAAGGTGCCGCCGCCGGGGCGGCGGGCGGCGAGGCCGTCGGCGACCACGCGGTCGACCTCTTGGCGCACTGTCATCCGGGCCACGCCGAAGCGCTCGGCGAGGACACGCTCCGAGGGGAGCACGGTACCGACGGCCAATGAGCGGGTGAGGTTCTCCAGGATCTCGCGAATCTGGTCACCCTTGGGCCGGTCGGGCCGCAGCTCCGTGGGGAGATCGGCGAGGTCGCCGGGGTTGTTCCGTGGGCGGGCCATGAGCTCAGTATCCCTGGAATTCTGGCCGGCAAACCGGTTGCCGGGGGCGCTGACCGCGAACGTCGTGCGTGATCGCTCGGGTGCATTCGGACCTCAGCGACGGCGCTGTCGCGGATGACCGTGTCAGCACGACTGTAACGTCTGCCACCGACTCACGGCCAGTGACGAGTCCCGGGGTAGTTTTGACGTCATGCGTCGCGCACAGTTCGTGAACGAAAGCGGATCGAACGGCGAGTGGAAGCGGCAGGGAAACCGGTTCACCGACCGGATCAGCCGCGCTTCCGCGTCGTCTCCCGGCGAGGGACCGGACAGCGAAGGCCGCTGGCCCGTCGAGCCCGGGCGGTACCGGCTGGTCGTCAGCCTGGCCTGTCCGTGGGCGCACCGCTCGGTGATCGTACGGCGCCTGCTCGGCCTCGAGGACGCGATCAGCCTGGCCGTGGTCGACCCGATCCGCGACGAGCAGGGCTGGCGCTTCACGCTCGACCCGGACGGCAAGGACCCGGTCCTCGGGATCCGGTACCTGTCCGAGGGGTACCTGCGCACAGACCCGTCGTACGACGGCCGCGTCACGGTGCCCGCGATCGTCGACACAGTGACCGGGCTGGTCGTCACCAACGACTACCCGCAGATCACGCTGGACCTGTCGACCGAGTGGACCGACCACCACCGCGCCGACGCACCGCAGCTGATTCCGGCGGACCGCGCCGAGATGGATCAGCTGATCGACGAGATCTACCGCGACGTGAACAACGGCGTCTACCGCTGCGGCTTCGCCACCGACCAGGAGCCGTACGAGGCGGCGTACGACGCTCTGTTCGCTCGGCTCGACGCCCTCGAGGAGCGGCTGCAGGACCGCGCGTACCTGCTCGGTGACACGCTCAGCGAGGTGGACGTGCGACTGTTCACCACGCTGGTGCGCTTCGACGCGGTCTACCACGGTCACTTCAAGTGCAACCGGAACAAGCTGACCGAGTTCCCCAACCTCTGGGCCTACGCACGCCGGCTCTACCAGCAGCCCGGCTTCGGCGAGACGGTCGACTTCGACCAGATCAAACGCCACTACTACGTGACGCACAACACCATCAACCCGACCGGCATCGTGCCGAAGGGTCCCGACGCGTCCGTCTGGACTGGATGAGCACGCGACGCGTCTTTCCGAATCTTCTCGGCCGCGAGCGCGACTTCATCGCCGACACTCTGCGCGCCGAGACGACCGGCGGGTTACTGCTGCTCGGCGCCGCGGTGATCGCGCTGGTCTGGGCGAACTCACCGTGGCAGGACGCGTACCACCATCTGCGTGAGCTGCAGGTCGGGCCGCTGACGGTCGAGTCCTGGGCGTCCGACGGTGCACTCACCCTGTTCTTCTACCTGGCCGGCGTCGAGCTCAAGCGCGAGCTCGTGGTCGGGTCGCTGTCGAAGCTCAGCGAGGCCGTCGTACCGGTGGCAGCGGCGATCAGCGGAATGGTGCTTCCGGCAATCATTTATCTCGCCTTCAACCTGCGGAACGGTAAGCCCGAAGGCTGGGCAGTGCCGACGGCAACGGATATCGCGTTCGCGCTGGCGGTGCTGGCGATCGTCGGCTCGTCGTTGCCGAGTGCGCTGCGCGCGTTTCTGCTCACTCTCGCAGTGGTCGACGACTTCGGCGCGATTCTCGTCATCGCGGTCTTCTTCTCGCACGGCTTCCACCTGGTCCCGCTGCTGATCGCGATCGCCCTGATCGCGGTCTGGTTCGTTGCCCAGCGCTACCGAATCCGTACGCCGTTCCTGTACGTGCCGGTTGCGATCGCGGCCTGGTGGTTCATGCACGAGTCCGGAATCCACGCGACCATCGCCGGTGTCGCGCTCGGCTTCGTCACGCGCGTGGTCGCGGACAAGGGTGAGGAGCACGCACCGGCCGAGCGGATCGAGCATCGGCTCCGGCCTTGGTCCGCGGGCGTCGCCGTACCGCTGTTCGCGTTGTTCGCGGCCGGGGTGACGCTGAGCGGCGGCGCGTTGCGGCAGCTGGCGACCGATCCGGTCGCGATCGGCATCGCCGCCGGCCTACTGGTCGGGAAGGCGATCGGGGTGTTCGGCGGATCGTGGTTGACCGCGCGGTTCACCCGCGCCGAGCTCAATTCCGATCTGGAGTGGCGCGACGTCGCGGCCGTGTCGGTGCTGGCCGGGATCGGATTCACCGTGGCGCTGCTGATCGCGCAGCTCGCGTTCCCCGGCGATGTCGCCCAGATCGAGCGCGCGAAGGCCGCCGTACTGATTGCCTCCGTGCTGGCGGCACTGGTCGCGTCGGTGTTACTCGTCCGTCGCAACCGGAAGTACGCACGGTAGTGTCGGGAGCACGGACGCCCGGAAGGAGCCCCATGAGCGCGGAAGAGCCCACTGTTGGTCAGCTGGTCGCCAACGCCAGCAAGGACCTGTCCGACCTGGTCCGCAGTGAACTCGAGCTGGCCAAGACCGAGCTCAAGAAGACGGCGGTCGCGGCCGGGACCGGTGCCGGGATGTTCGGTGGTGCGGCCTTCCTGGGGCTGCTCGCCATCATCTTGCTCTCGATCGCCCTCGGCTACGCCTTCGTGGCGATCGGCCTGCATCCGGCGCTGGCGTTCGTGGCCGCCGCCGTGGTCTACCTGCTGATCGCCGCCGTACTGGTGCTGCTCGGCAAGCGGGCGCTCGGCAAGGCGAAGGGCCCGGAGCGCGCGATCGAGACCTCGAAGGAGTCGGTCGAGGTCCTCAAGGCGATCGGCAAGGGCGACTGAGCCCGGCCGGTGTCGTCGACCTGCTGGTCGACGGGCCCTGGTCGCACTCGCTGGTCGCGGCCAACGGGGCACGGTTCCACGTCGCCGAGTGCGGCGCGGCCGATGATCCGCTCGTCCTCTTCCTGCACGGGTTCCCGGAATTCTGGTGGGCCTGGCGGCATCAGCTCCCGGTCGTCGCTGCGGCCGGATACCGCGCGGTCGCGATGGATTTGCGCGGGTACGGCGCCAGCGACAAGACGCCCCGCGGTTACGACCCCTACACCGCGGCCGCCGATGTCTCCGGCGTGATCCGCTCGCTCGGCGCGACCGATGCGGTGGTCGTCGGGCACGGCTGGGGCGGCTTCATCGGCTGGTCGGCCGCCGTACTGGCACCTCGGCAGGTCCGCGGGCTGGCGGCCGTGTCGGCCCCACATCCGTTGCTACTGGCGCGTTCCGGGCAGCTGAAAGCAGTTGCCCGTACGGCGTGGTTCCAGCTGCCCGTGCTGCCGGAACGGCGGTTGCTGGCGCAGGACGGCGTACATATTGAGCGGTTGCTGCGCGACTGGTCGGCACCTGGCGGATCGTTCCCGGACGCTGAGTCGTCCCGGCGTTATCGCGCTGCGTTGCAGGTCTGGCCGGCGCCGCACTGCGCGCTCGAGTACCACCGCTGGTTCGCCCGATCCCGGTTCCGTCCCGACGGTCGCAAGTACTCGGCTCGCATGCGTACGCCGGTCGCCGTACCGGTGCTGCAGATCCACGGTGCTCAGGACCCGGCGCTCTCCCCCACCGCGACGACGCCGCCGGAGTTGGTGACGGCGCCGCTACGGCACGAGGTCATCACCCCGGCCGGGCACTTCCCGCACGAGGAAACGCCGGAGCTGTTCAACGCGCAGTTGCTGGACTGGCTGAGCGAACTCAGCTGACCTTCATGGTGTAGGAATCGAGGGTCGCACAGCCGTAGATGAGGACGACTCGCACCGAGCGGCCGGACTCGTCCTGCCGGATCGGAGGCACTCTGATCTGGGCAACGTCCCGGGGACAGCCCGATGGGCTGACTGTGGTCCATTCGACCGCCGGCAGGTCGCCGAGAAGCTGCTTGATCTGCTGCTGGTGCGGCGCCACGGCGACAGCCACGAACGAGGTGCCTGCCTGAATGGACGGCTTGTTCAACGGCTGGCTCATGGGAATCATCGAGGTGTCGTAGAGCCGGACTTCCTTCCAGCCGCCGGCTGGTTGGTTCTTCTGCGCGATTCGGCGGATCGCGATCGCCCAGACATCAGCGTCCGACAGCTGCGCGGTAGTCGGGCTCGTCGTGGCCACGGGCGGCGTCTGATCGGATTTCCCAACGGTGTAAACGGTTCCGGCGAGCACCGCGAGTACGGCGGCGGCTGCGATCAGGACCGGGACGAGCGGCCGCCGCTTCGTTGCCTTGGGCAAGCTGTCGGTTGCGGACTCGTGGTCGGCGAAGGTCTCGCGGAGGAGGTCGCCGAGCTGGTCGTCGGTGAGCTTGGGCATCTCAGTCGTCCTCCTCGGTGGACAGGTGGTCGCGCAGGTTCGCGAGGGCGCGCGAGATGTTCGAGCGGACGGTCCCAGCGGTGACGCCGAGGATGTCGGCGATCTCGGCGTCGTCCAGATCCTCGTAGTACCGCAGGACCAGTACGGCGCGTTGCTGCCGCGGCAGTCGGGTGAGTAGCTGCCAGGTCGCGTCTTTCAGGGCCTGGCGGGAGCCGATGTCCTCGCCGGACGGCCGCTCGACCGGTTCGGCGAGCGGGAGCTCCCGGTTCTTGAGGATCCGCCGCCAGCTGAGGAACTCGTTGACCACCATGGTCCGCAGGTACGCCTCAGGATGGTCGAGGCTGCTGATCCGGTCCCAGCGCCGGTGCGCCCGGGCGAGCACGGTCTGCACCAGGTCCTCGGCGTTGTGCAGGTTCCCGGTCAGCATCAGGCCGAGGCGGACGAGCCGAGGCTGGGTCGCTCGCACCAGCTCGTCGTACGTCACTGTTCCGTCCATGGTTGCCGTCACACCTCTCGAACGCGGCGACCGGGCGGATCTGCTGCAGCTCAGGTGCAGGTTTTTGTGGAGACTTCCTGAGTGGCCGTCGAGCCTTCGCGGGCATCGTCGGCGACCTGCTCGGCGGTCAGCACGTAGCCGGTGCGGTTGTCCTCGACCGAGGCGGCGAAGACCACGCCGTACACGGTGCCCTTGGCCGACAGCAGCGGGCCGCCGGAGTTGCCCGGGCGGACCGAGGCCCAGATCGAGAAGGCCTGCCGGGTGACGGTGCGGTCGCCGTAGATGTCGGGGCCGCGCAAGCGCTCCTCGGAGCGGATCCGGGCCGGCTCGGAGTCGAACGGGCCGTTCTCCGGGTAGCCGAGGACGACGGCCGGGTCGTCGGCCTTCGCGGCGAAGTCGAACTGCAGCGGCTTGATGTCGAGCCCCGGCACGTACAGCACCGCGATGTCGACCTCGGGATCGAACAGGACGACGTTCGCCTCGTAGGACTTGCCGTTGACCTCGACCTGCGGCGCGCTGACGCCGGCGACGACGTGCGCGTTCGTCATCACGCGCTGCGGGGCGTAGACGAAGCCGCTGCCTTCGAGGCCGCGGGAGCAGTTGGCCACGCCGGTGACCTTGGCGATCCGGCTGTAGGCCTGGCGTACGGCGGGCTGTCGCGCGATGCCGCTGTCCGGCGGCTGGGTGTCGCGGATCCGCTCCGGCACGAACGGGTCGAGGAAGCGCGGGAACAGATCGGTGTTCACCACGTCGTTGAAGGCCTGCAGCGCCTTGTCGGCGCCACTGGGCAGCACCTGGTCGACCTTCGCCAGCACTGCCGAACCGCGGACCGCCGAGGTCACGCTCGGGATCCGCGCGCCGCTCACCGCGACGCCGAGCACCCAGGACACGATCAGCACCGACGCGGCCGCCAGTACGGCGCCGCCGAGCGCGTCGACCGCCTTCACCGGGCGCCAGGAGATCTTGTTGCGCAGCTTGGACCCGATGATGGCGCCGATGGTTCGGCCGATCGAGGCCAGGATCACCACGAGGACCAGCGCGGCGAACGACACCGTGACACTGGGCGAGAAGTTGTCGAGCACTCGCGGGACGCCCCAGACGCCGACGGCGGCGCCGCCGAGCAGGCCGAGGGTGGCGCAGGCGCCCAGCACGAAGCCTTCGATGTACCCCGAGATCGCCACCAGCAGGGTGACCACCATCAGCGCCCAGTCGAGGTTGCTCACTTCACGTCCTCCGGATCGGTCCCGTCCGTCCGGCCGAGATCGTGCTCGATGGCGGTCATCCGCCGCACGTCCTCGGACCGGCGACCCTCGCTCCGCCAGGCCGCCTCCACCAGTCGGTCGGGTAAAGGTACGACGTTCGAGGGGTCCCAGTCGCGCGCCCAGCCGCCGAGCAGCAGCAATTTGTCGAGCAGGCCGGCGGTAAAGCCCCAGACGAACAGGTCACCGACCAGGAACGCCGGCCCGGTGAACCCGGACGGGTGCCGGCAGGTGACCCGGTTGGCCGGGTCGGCGAGCACCGACACCGGGACGGTGTGCACCGAGGCCACCTCGGCAGGGTCGACCACGGCGACCGGCGACGGCGTCCGCCACCAGGCCAGCACCGGCGACACGCCGAAGTTGCTGACCGGCACCCAGAGCGCCGGCCAGATCGCGAACGGTACGACGCCCGCCGGATCGAGCCCGGTCTCCTCCCAGGCCTCCCGCAACGCCGTCTGAACCACCCCGCCGTCCTCGGGATCCACACCGCCGCCCGGAAAGGCGATCTGACCGGCGTGCTTGCGCATCGTCCAGGACCGCTCGGTCAGCAGCACCTCGGGACCGTCGTTGCCTTCGGCAAGCAGGATCAGGACGGCCGAGTTCCGCACCGAGGGGTCGTCCGGCGGCAGGAAGCGGGACAACACGTTCGGGTCGACGTCCGCGGAGGCCTTCGCCAGTGGCCGCAGCCAGTCCGGGATCTGCACGTCGTCGAACGTCACAGCGCGACCCCCAGCCGGTCCTTCACCAGTTGGTCGAGCTGCTCCTGCGAGGTCAGCACGCCGTTGTGCAGCGTGAATTTGCCGTCCTTGTCGACGAACACCGTGACCGGCGGGCCGCCGACCTTGAACGGCTTGCGCACCAGCTTCTCGGAGTCGACCACGTGCGGGTAGGTCAGCTCGTGCTTGAGCGCGAACTGCACCGCGAGCTCGGCTTGTGGGTCGACATAGTCGATGCCGAGCATCTGGAGCTTGCCCGCGGCCTTCTTCTGCAAAGCCGCCAGGTACGGCGCTTCGTCGCGGCAAGGCCCGCACCACTGAGCCCATACGTTGATCACGAGCGGCCCGCGCAGGTCGGCCAGCCGGACATCCGGGCCTGCGCCGAGACAGGGCAGCGTGATATCCGGCAGGCCGTTGCTGACCGGTGGCCGGGACTGCGCCGGCGGGCAGGCGGCCAACTGGTCGGCTCCCGGAACCGCGCCGGCGCCGGCGCCCGGCGTACTGGGGGTGGGGCCGCAGGCCGCCAGGACCGTCAGCGCGACGACGGCCGCCAGCGCGCGCTTCACGCGGCCGGGACCTTCACCAGCTTCGCGGCGGACTCGTAGTCGGTCGGACCGGCGCCGAACGACGGGCACCACTGAGCGATCGGGCAGGCGCCGCAGGCGGGCTTCTTGGCGTGACAGCGGCGACGGCCGTGGAAGATCAGCCGGTGCGAGAGCATCGTCCAGTCCTTCTTCGGGAAGAGGGCGCCGATGATGTGCTCGACCTTGACCGGATCCTCTTCCTCGGTCCAGCCGAACCGGCGGACCAGCCGGCCGAAGTGCGTGTCGACGGTGATGCCGGGGATGTCGAAGGCGTTGCCGAGGACGACGTTCGCCGTCTTGCGGCCGGTGCCGGGGAGCTTCACCAGCTCCTCGAGCTTGTTGGGGACAACCCCGTCGTACTCGTCGACGAGGACCTGACCGAGCTTCATCACGCTGTTCGTCTTCGCGCGAAAGAAGCCGGTCGGTTTGAGGATCGCCTCCATCTCCTCACGGTCGGCCTCGGCCATCGCCTGGGCCGTCGGGTACTTCGCGAAGAGCGTCGGGGTGACCTTGTTGACCATCACGTCGGTGGTCTGGGCGGACAAAATGGTGGCCACGAGCAACTCGAGCGGAGTGGTGAAATCGAGCTCGCAGTGGGCGTCCGGATAGGTCTCGGTGAGCACTTTGTGCATCTTCCGGGCCCGCCGGACCAGCTGGCTGGAGGTCTCTCCGGCCACGACCGGAGCCTTACGGGGAAGCTTCAGCGTCACCGTCGGCAAAGCCCCGGGAACGGGCAGTACGGCGGGTTCCGCGACACGCTGGGATGGCATGCAGGCCAGCCTACGTGCGTCCACCTACAGAATTCCCCGGCCGACCCTCGGTCAGATCCAGCCCGCGCCGGTGGCGATCCGTACGGCGTCCACCTGCGTGCGCGCGTGGAGCTTGGCGGCGATCGTGCTCAGGTAGTTGCGGACCGTGGCGGGCGAGAGGAACAGGTCGACCGCGATCTGCTTCGCCTCCGCGCCACCAGCAGCCAGGCGGAGCACCTCGGCCTCGCGAGGAGTCAGCGGGTTCGGCGGCAGCGTGAGTGCCGCGGCGGCCACCTTCGGATCCACCACCTGGATACCGGCCACGACCTGCCGGATCGCCTCCGCCAGGGCCGCAGGAGAGACGTCCTTGCTCAGGAAGCCACCCACCTGCGAGGTCAGCGCCCGACGCAGGTTCGCGGGGCTGCCGAGGGCGGTCAGGATCAGCGTCCGGCAGCTGGGCAACTGCTCGCGCAGCGCGGCGGCCGCGGCCAGTCCGTCCTGGCCCGGCATCTCGATGTCGATCACGGCGATGTCCGGCCGCAGCTCCAGCGCGGTCGGCACGATCAGATCTCCGCAGTAGACCTCGGCCACCACCGCGAAGTCCGCGTTCCGTTCGAGCAGGTTCTTCAGCGCGGCCCGGAAGAGCTTCATGTCATCGGCCAGCAGGACCCGGATCACGAGGCCGCCTTTCCACGGTCCCGACGGGGGCGTGACGGATTCACAGTGCGGAAGGTGCTCACGTATCTGTCCCCCAAGTCCCCTCGGACCGCAGACTCTCGCACATGCGCATCCCTCGTAAGGCCCTGACCGCCATCGCTCTGCTCGCCGCCGCGACCGGCTTCGCAGTACCCGCCTCTCCCGCGTTCGCCTACAACCCCCCGGCCTACAACGAGAAGAGTCAGTATCTGGCGTGGAATGCGCCGGTGGGCTCTCCGCAGGCCTGCGTTCAGCGCACCCTTCGGCTTGCCGCCGGCGACTACGTATGGTCGGAATTCGTCAACCACACCTCCGAATGGAAGTCGCGCAGCATCTACCTGCGGGACGACACCTACGTCTGGACCACCTGCATCCAGTCCGTTGGTAAGTACAGCGGCGGCTACGCGCAGTACGAAGAAGTGACCTGGCTGCGCGGCTCGTCGCACAACGAGGCTTCGATGATCGCGAACGACTACGTGACCGCGTCCGGCTACTACACGGTCGGATCGGAGCTTCTGCCGCTGTTCTGATCCGGCTGTGGCCCTCACCCGGGTTTGACCTGGGTGCGGGCCCATTCGGCCCATTCTTGTTGCATCGCGGCCAGCCGCCGCCCGTACTCCAGCGCGAGGCGGCCGTAGACGGAGAGGTTCTCGTCGTCCCAGTCGATCGACTCGTCGAGTTGTTTCAGCTCGGCGTGGAGTCCGGCAGCCTGTGCGGCCTGGCCGTCGAGGTAGTCGCGCGCCTGTTGCGGTGTCAGTACGCCGAGGAAGAAGACCCGGAGCAGGACGTCGCTGCGGGTGCGCTGCGGCTCGGTCTCGGTCAGCCAGCGGCGGAGCTCGGCCAGACCGGTCTCGGTCAGCGTGTACTCCTTCCGGCCGCGCGGACCCTGCTCCGACACCACGATCAGACCGCTGACGGCGAGCTTGGCCAGTTCGCCGTACAGCTGGCTCTGGGTGGCCGGCCAGACGTTGGCGAGCGAGGTCTCGAAGGTCTTCAGCAGGTCGTAGCCACTGGCGGGCCGCTCCACCAGCAGCCCGAGCAGGGCATGTCGCAGGCTCATGGCCCCACTCTACCTTCCACTCTTGACATGTCTAGAGCAGACCTTCTACTTTTGACATGTCGCGATCGGAATGTCCGGTCGGCCGCCTACTCAGGGAGCAACCCCCATGTCGTACCTGCGGACCTTCGCCCCGTGGATCGTGTACGCGATCATCCCGTCGGCGCAGTGGAACTGGGCGGCGTTGATCGCGCTGCTCCTCGCACTCGGCTCGATCGCCCAGCAGACCCGCTCCGGCCGCACGCTCGACGCACAGATCATCGAGATCGGCTCGGCCGTCTTCTTCGGCGTCATCACCGTCATCGCCTTCGGCAATCCCGACTCCGGGCTGCATCCCTACACGCCGGCACTGTCGTCGGCCACGCTCGCCCTGATCGCCGGCGTCTCACTGGCCGTCCGGCGGCCGTTCACCCTCGGGATCGCCAAGCAGACCACGCCGCGCGAGGTCTGGGACCAGCCGCTGTTCGTCCGCACCAACGTGATCATCACCGCCGTCTGGACCGTGAGTTTCGCCGTCGGCGCGGTCGCTCTCGCCACGCTTGCCCACTCCAGCTCGACCGCGCGGACGATCGTCCAGATCGCAGCCTTCGTCGTACCGATGGTCTTCACCGTTCGGTACGTCGCACAGATCCAGGCCAAGGCCGCCCAGCTCCACAACCACTGAGGGGATCGCGTGCAGACCGCACCCGCACCGCACCTGGCCGGCAACTACGCCCCGGTCGAGACCGAACTGACCGCCTACGACCTGCCGGTGACCGGCCAGATCCCGCCCGCACTGACCGGCTGGTACCTGCGCAACGGACCGAACCCGCACGATGCCGCCAGCAGCCACTGGTTCTTCGGTGACGGAATGATCCACGGCGTCCGGATCGAATCCGGGCGGGCCGTGGCCTACCGCAACCGGTGGGTCCGGACCTCGACCTTCACCGACGGTGCACGGGTCAACGACGTCGACGGGACGCTGGATCTGACCGCGGGCGTGGCGAACACCCACGTCGTACGGCATGCCGGCCGCACACTGGCCCTGGTCGAGTCCTCCTACCCCTACGAGCTCACCCGCGAGCTCGGCACCGTCGGTCCGTACGACTTCGACGGCAAGTTGCGCACGGCAATGACCGCGCATCCCAAGACCTGTCCGGTCACCGGCGAACTGCACTTCTTCGGCTACAGCCTGACCGCGCCGTACCTGACCTACCACCGCGCGAACGCGGCCGGAGAGCTGGTGATCAGCCGCCCGATCGACGTCGCGGGGGCCACGATGAACCATGACTTCGCACTGACCGCCGGCCACGCCGTCTTCATGGATCTGCCGGTCGTCTTCGATCTCGAGACGGCCAAGCCCGGCCGGATGCCCTTCAGCTGGAGCGAGCGGTACGGCGCACGTCTCGGCGTACTGCGACGGTCGGACCCGTACGGCGAGGTGCGCTGGGTGACGATCGATCCCTGCTACGTCTTCCACACGCTCAATGCCTACGACCGCATCGGGCCCAACGGCCAGGAGCAGATCGTCCTGCACGTCATGCGCTACCCCGAACTGTTCAGGAGGGACAGCACGGGCTCCCAGCAAGCAACGCTCTGGCGCTGGACGATCGATCTGGCGACCGGGATCGTGCACGAGCAGCAATGCGACGATCGGGCAGCCGAGTTCCCCCGCATCGACGACCGGTTGGCCGGGCTGGAGGCTCGCCACGGCCACGCCACCGTCACGTCCGCCGGGGGCGGCGCGCTGATTCGCTACGACCTGCGCGACGGCGCTGTCACGTCGCACTCGTTCGGTCCGGGCCGGACGCCGGGCGAGGCCGCCTTCGTTCCGGCCGACGACCGTCCCGGCGGGGACGGCTGGCTGATGACGTACGTGTACGACGCGGCCGCCGGTACCAGCGATCTGGTGATCCTCGACGGCACCGATCTGACCGCGCCGGCGGTGGCGACGATCCAGCTGCCGGTCCGCGTTCCGTTCGGATTTCACGGCAACTGGCTGGCCGACGTACCGGCGTGATGAGCCGTCAAGACTCGCCGGGGGTGGCCTACGTGGCGTCGCCGGGACCCGAGGGGCTACGGTTTTGGGGCGAGCGGGCGGATACGCTCACCTCGCCGGGCGGGGTGATCCCCCGGCCGAAGTCGTGGTCGAAGGTCCTAGGAGGCCCCAAAGTGGATGCCACAGTGATCAAGCAGGCGCCGCTGTTCAGTCAACTCGACGACGAGGCAGCCGACGCGCTGGCCGCGTCGATGACCGAAAGCCGGCTGCGCCGTGGCCAGGTGCTGTTCCACGAGGGCGACTCCGGGGACCGGCTGTTCATCGTCGTCGAGGGCAAGGTCAAGCTCGGCCGCACCTCCGCCGACGGCCGCGAGAACCTGCTCGCCGTCCTCGGCCCGGGCCAGATGTTCGGCGAGCTCTCGCTCTTCGACCCCGGCCCGCGCTCCTCCACCGTCACCGCCGTCACCGACGCGTCGATGATGTCGCTCACCCACGACGAGCTCCTGCGCTGGCTGGCCGGCCGCCCCGAGGTGGCCCGCGGCCTGCTCCTGCAGCTCGCCTCCCGCCTGCGCAAGGTCTCCGACGTCGTCGCCGACCTCGTCTTCTCCGACGTCCCCGGCCGCGTCGCCAAGGCCCTGCTGGACCTGGCCAGCCGCTTCGGCCGCACCGCCGACGACGGCGTCCACGTCCACCACGACCTCACCCAGGAGGAGCTCGCCCAGCTCGTCGGCGCCTCCCGCGAGACCGTCAACAAGGCCCTCGCCGACTTCGCCTCCCGAGGCTGGGTCCGCCTGGAACCCCGCTCCGTCGTACTCCTCGACGTCGACCGCCTCCAACGCCGAGCCCGCTAACCGCCGTACCGGCGCTGCCGCCGCCGCGGCGCCGTCCGGCGAACCCCCCAACTCAGTGGTTATGCCCTGAGTTGAGGGGTTGCCCATCGAGAATCTCAGGGGGCAACCCCTCAACTCGATGGGCCGGCTTGATTCTCAGGCCCGGGCAAACGCGGCGCGGATCAGCGCAACGACCCGGTCCGGGTGATCGAGGTCGGCCCAGGTGATGCGCACGATCTGCAGTCCGAGCGCGCGCAGGCGGTCCTCTCGGAGCTTCTCCTGGATCAGGCGCTCACGCGTGTTGCCGGTGTATTTGAGCAGCCCGTCGAACTCGACGACGGTTCGATAGTCGGCGAAGTAGAAATCGACCCGGCCGATGAAACCGCGGGCATCGGCGAACTCGGCCTGAAGCACCGGCGCCGGAAGACGATGGGTCTGTGCCAGTACCCGGAGCCGCGACTCCCCGACCGACTCCGACAACGGATCACTGAAAGCCAGCGCTGCCCTCGCCCGTGGACTCCCGGGCCAGAACTCGATGGCCGCTTGGAGCCGTTGCCACTCGCCCGGGCTCACCGCGACATGACGCCGTACGGCGTCTGCGCTGACCACGGCTGCCTCGAAGGACGTCGTACAAGCCATTTCCAGCAGAGCTCGCGGCACCGTGGTGACAGTCAGGCCGCTGACGACGGTCAGATCTGCCGCTGTCAGTCTGCCGCGATGATGCCGTACGCCGGCGATCCGGCCCCCTCGGTGCCGATCCATCCGGCTGACCTGGACCTCGGTCAGATCGGGCCCCCACAGCGGCACTCCGTGCAGGGCGAGAGCCGACTGGTGGCTCACCGCAACGGTGTCCGGGCCCATCGAGTTCATCACCGCGTGGACCAGCCGCTGGTGACTCAGCAGAACCTGATCCCAGGGCGCCAAGTGGCTCAGGTCCACTGCCTCGGCGTACTGGCCGTAGCGGATCCGCACCCATCGCCCATCCCGGATCCGATCGCGGATCTGGTCGGGCGTGTAGCCACACTCCGCGGCTTGCCTACGGCTGAAGACCCCGTTCTGCCCCTCCGTGAGCAGCTTCAACTTCGAG
Source organism: Kribbella sp. NPDC005582 (assembly GCF_040605415.1). Taxonomy (NCBI): domain Bacteria; kingdom Bacillati; phylum Actinomycetota; class Actinomycetes; order Propionibacteriales; family Kribbellaceae; genus Kribbella; species Kribbella sp. NPDC005582. The sequence goes on along the minus strand of NZ_JBEXCU010000005.1, from coordinate 254,389 downwards.
TTCATCCTCTAAGCATCAGCCGCAGCCCCTCCCCCCGGCAGCCACCATCCGCTCCCCTGTGGATAACCCCGCCCCGAGGCGCCCTCGGCCAACCTCCCACCTGAGTGGTTATCCCCTCACTTCGGGGGTTGCCCATCGAGATTCTCAGGGGGCAACCCCCTAGCCCGAGGGATATCCCCTCAGGTGGGGGGTTGCGCCGTTGGAGGTGGTGGTTATCCGTTCAAATAGTCGAGTTGGGCGCGGACGGAGCGTTCGGCGGCGGGGTGTAGGGCGGGGTCGATGTCGGTGTAGACGTGGGCTACTACGGACTCGGGGGTGGTGTGGCCGGCGGCTACGGCGGCGCGGACTTGGGCTAGGCGGTCTTGGCGGTGGGTTAGGTAGTGGGTCAGTACGGCGCCGGGGTCGGTGATGACGGGGCCGTGGCCTGGGAGGAGGCGTTCGGGGCCGGCTGGGGAGTTGGTGAAGGCCAGGAGTTTTTCGAGCGAGTCGAGGTAGGGGCCTAGGGCGCCGTCGGGGTGGGCTACTACGGAGGTGCCGCGGCCGAGGACGGTGTCGCCGGTGAGGAGGGAGCCGTCTTGGGGGAGCCAGAAGCAGACGGAGTCTAGGGTGTGGCCGGGGGTGGGGAGGACTTCGACGCGGAGGCCTTCGGCGGTGATGACGTCGCCTTCGGCGAGGGCGTGGGCGTGGTCGGTGGGGATGCGGAAGGCGGGGTCGACGGCGCGGACGCCACAGCCGGCCTGGTTGGCGAACCAGGCGGCGCCTTCGGTGTGGTCGGGGTGCTTGTGGGTCAGCAGTACGACGGCGACGTCGCCGGCGGCATCCAGTACGGCGCGGAGGTGGTCCTCGAGCTGCGGTCCGGGGTCGACGACGATCGACTGGGTGGCGCCGGGGGCCCGGAGGATCCAGGTGTTGGTGCCTTCCAGGGTCATCGGGCCGGGGTTGGCGGCGAGGACACGGGTCGCGTAGTCGGTGACTTGTTCGGCGGTCATCGGGGGCTGCTCATGAGGTGTGCTCCAGGTACGCGAGGTCGTTCTCGATGCGCAGGGTCGGCATGATGACCGGGATCTCGCGGTCGGCGGCTGCGGCGAGGGCGGCGGCGACGTCGCCGTACGGCGTGAGGTCGGCGCAGCAGAGGTAGGTCGGCGCGAGCATCAGGACCGAGCCTGCGTCGGCGGCGGCGACCGCGTCGGCGGGGCGCATCCAGGCGACCTGGTCGGACTCGCTCGTCACGTCGCGGGTGATTTGGCCGGCCGGGAGGGCAGCGACGAAGAAGGCAGTGTCGTAGCGCTTCGGTTCGAACTCGGGGGTGATCCAGTGCGCCCAGGCGCCGAGCAGGTCGGCGCGCAGGACCAGGCCGCGACGGTGCAGGAAGTCGGCGAAGCCGAGCGAGCGGTTCTCGAGGGCGACGCGGTCGGCCTCCCAGTCGTCGCCGCTGGTGTCGGCAACCACGGACGAAGCGGACGGGCCGGCGAGCAGTACGCCGGACTCCTCGAACGTCTCGCGTACGGCGGCAGCGACGTACGCGGAGGCTGTTTCCGCGGAGCACCCGAGCCGGTCGGCGAAGAACGACGGCGGCGGACCGGACCAGGAGTCGGCGACGGTCGCGTCGGTCGGATCGACGCGGCCGCCCGGGAAGACCGTCATACCGGCCGCGAACGCCATCGTCAGCTGCCGCCGGAGGAGGTAGACCTCCGGCCCGGCGGCAGTGTCGCGGAGCAGGATCACGGTCGACGCGGGGCGGGGATCGGCGGGAGTCCGCGACTCCCGGACGTGCGCGAACGCCGCGTCGGCCATCCGGCCGGTCAGCGGCTCCGACCTCAGATCACGAACCACCCGAGGTCAGACCTCGACGATGAGTTCGACCTCGACGGGAGCGTCGAGCGGCAGCACCGGTACGCCGACGGCGCTGCGGGCGTGCTGGCCGATCTCACCGAAGACGGCGCCGAACAGCTCCGAGGCGCCGTTGGCGACCTGGGGCTGACCGGTGAACTCCGGGGTGGAGGCGATGAACGCGACGGCCTTGACGATCCGCTTGATGTTCGCCAGATCGCCGATCTCGGCCTTGACCGCGGCGAGCGCGTTCAGCGCGCACTGCTGGGCGCACTCGCTGGCGACCTCGGCGGTGACGGCGTCACCGACCTTGCCGGTGGCGATCAGGGTGCCCTCGCGCAGCGGCAGCTGACCGGAGGTGTAGACCAGGTTGCCGGTCCGGACGGCCGGGACGTAGGCGGCGACCGGCTTGGCCACCTCCGGCAGCTTCAGGCCGAGCTCGGCCAGCTTCTCCTCGGGGTGGCTCACTTGGACTCGATCTCCCGCTTGAAGTAGGCGACCAGGTTCTCCGGGTTCATGCCCGGGACGACCTGGACCAGCTCCCAGCCGTCCTGGCCCCAGTTGTCCAGGATGTCCTTGGTCGCGTGGACGAGGACAGGCGCGGTGGCGTACTCAAACTTCTTCATGGGGCCGACTCTAACGGGCGCGGGACGGGTGTGCCGTGGGCCACGTCCTACTCTGGACCCATGGCGCGACTCCATGTGGTCACCGGCAAGGGAGGCACCGGGAAGACGACCGTGGCCGCCGCCATGGCGCTCGCGCTGGCCGACCAGGGCAAGCGGGTGCTGCTGGTCGAGGTCGAGGGACGCCAGGGCATCGCCCAGCTCTTCGACGTACCGCCCCTCCCGTACGTCGAGCGCAAGATCGCGACCGGGGTCGGCGGCGGCGAGGTGTTCGCGCTGGCCGTGGACGCGGAGGCCGCGCTGCTGGAGTACCTCGACATGTACTACCACCTGGGTCGCGCCGGGAAGGCGCTCGACAAGGTCGGGGCGATCGACTTCGTCACCACGATCGCGCCCGGACTGCGCGACGTACTGCTGACCGGCAAGGTCTACGAGGCGACGCGGCGCAAGGCGCACGGCAAACTCGCGTACGACGCGGTCGTGCTGGACGCGCCGCCGACGGGGCGGATCGGGTCGTTCCTGAACGTGAACCACGAGGTCGCCAACCTGGCCAAGGTCGGGCCGATCCGGAATCAGGCGGACGCGATCATGGGGATGCTGCGGTCTGATGTGACCAGGGTCCATCTGGTCACGCTGCTGGAGGAGATGCCGGTCCAGGAGACGCTGGACGCGGTCGAGCAGCTGGAGGCGCTGGATCTGCGGATCGGGTCGATCGTGGTGAACATGGTGCGGCACAGTCCGCTCGACGAGGACGCGCTTGCCCTTGCAGTGAAGGAGAAACTGCCGACCGCCGAGCTCACCAAGGGACTGCGCGCGGCCGGCGTCAGGTACGGCAAAGCCATGGTGGAGGCACTGACGGCCGAGGCGCACGATCACGCGGTGCGGGTTGGGCTGGAGCGCGAGAACCGCGACCGGATCGATGCCCTGGGCAAGCAAGTGACCGAGTTGATGCTGCAGCCGGAGGGGATCGACCAAGGAAGCTTGATCGACCTGGCCGAGGAGTTCCGCGGATGAGCGAACTTGATCTGGACGCGTTGATCGACGACCCCACCACTCGGATTGTCGTGACCTGCGGGTCGGGCGGGGTCGGGAAGACGACTACCGCGGCGGCGCTCGGGTTGCGGGCGGCGGAGCGGGGGCGGAAGGTCGTCGTACTGACTATTGATCCGGCGCGGCGGTTGGCGCAGTCGCTCGGGCTGACCGAGCTGGACAACACGCCGCGGACGGTCGCGGGCGTGGGCGGCGAGGGCCGGCTGGACGCGATGATGCTGGACATGAAGCGGACCTTCGACGAGGTCGTGCTCGCGCATGCGACGCCGGAGAAAGCCGAGCAGATTCTGGCGAACCCGTTCTACCTGGCGCTGTCGTCGTCGTTCGCGGGGACGCAGGAGTACATGGCGATGGAGAAGCTCGGTCAGCTGCACAAGCAGGCCGAGGCGTCCGGCGACTGGGACCTGATCGTCGTGGACACGCCGCCGTCGCGGTCCGCGCTGGACTTTCTGGATGCGCCGGAGCGGCTGGCTTCGCTGCTGGAGGGTCGTTTCCTGCGGTTGTTGCTGGCACCGGCCAAGGGACCGTTCCGGCTGATGTCGACGGCGGTCAACATGGCGATGTCCGTGATGAACAAGGTCCTCGGTGCGCAGGTGCTGACCGATGTGCAGACGTTCGTGGCGGCCTTCGACACGTTGTTCGGCGGATTCCGGGCGCGGGCCGACAAGACGGTCGCGCTGCTTCGAGAGCCGCACACCGCGTTCCTTGTGGTCGCGGCTCCGCAGAACGACGCGCTGCGGGAGGCGTCGTACTTCACCGAGCGGTTGCGCGAAGAGAACATGCCGCTGGCGGGCGTCGTACTGAATCGGGTGACCAACTCGGAGGCCATGGATCTGTCGGCCGGGCGGTCGATCGCGGCGGCGGAGAAGCTGGAGGAGGCGGAGAAGTCGCCGCTGACGGCAGCGCTGCTGCGGCTGCACGCGGACAAGATGCAGCAGGTCGTCGCCGACCACAAGCGCGCCGATCGGTTCAAGCGCGGCCACCGCTCGATCCCGACGGTCGAGGTGCCGGCACTCGCGGACGATGTTCATGACCTGACCGGTCTGCGCCAGATTGGTGAACTCCTGAGTTCACCGTGAGCGAACGCCGGGAATGCCCAGGTGGGGCCACTGGTTGAGCCAGTCAGACTCAATCTTTGGATAAGGGTGTGACAGCGTGACCGATACGTTGAATCTTCCGGTTCTGCCGCTGGACGACGTCGTCGTTCTGCCGGGAATGGTCGTGCCGGTCCGCCTCGCCGACAGCGAGGCGCGAGCGGCCATCGACGCCGCGCAGGCCTCGGGTGCCGACCAGGTGCTGCTGGTACCGCGACTGGACGGGAAATATGCGAAGGCCGGAACGCTCGGCGAGATCGAGCAGATCGGCCGGCTGCCGGGCGGAGCCCAGGCAGCAGTGATCCGCGGTACGGCGCGGGTCCTGATCGGCGCCGGAACCACCGGCCCAGGTGCAGCCCTGTGGGTCGGTGCGACCCAGCTGCACGAGATCACTGACGCGCGGTCCAGCGAGCTGGCCCGCGAATACAAGAGCCTCACCACCTCGGTCCTGGAGCGCCGTGGCGCCTGGCAGGTCATCGACTCGGTGAAGCAGGTGAACGACCCCGCGGAGCTGTCCGACCTGGCCGGCTACGCGTCGTACCTCACCAACGAGCAGAAGTCCGAGCTGCTGGAGAACGCCAACGTCTCCGAGCGGCTCGAGAAGCTGATCGGCTGGGTGAAGGACCACCTGGCCGAGCTCGAGGTCTCCGAGACGATCCAGAAGGACGTCCAGGAGGGTATGGAGAAGCAGCAGCGGGAGTTCCTGCTGCGCCAGCAGATGGCCGCGATCCGCAAGGAGCTGGCCGAGCTGGACGGCAAGGCCGAGTCCGAGGAAGAGGACTACCGGGCCCGCGTCGAGGCCGCCGATCTGCCGGAGCACGTGGCCAAGGCCGCGCTGGCTGAGGTCGACAAGCTGGAGCGGACGTCCGACCAGTCCCCCGAGGTCGGCTGGATCCGGACCTGGCTGGACACCGTGCTCGAGGTGCCGTGGAACGAGCGGACCGAGGACGGCTACGACCTGCGCGAGGCGCGGGCCGTGCTGGACGCGGACCACGCCGGTCTGGACGACGTCAAGGAGCGCATCACCGAATACCTCGCCGTACGGCGTCGCCGTGCGGACCGTGGTCTGGGAGTCGTCGGCGGTCGCCGCAGTGGCGCCGTACTGGCTCTGGTCGGGCCTCCTGGTGTGGGTAAGACCTCGCTGGGTGAGTCCGTGGCGCGAGCCATGGGGCGCAAGTTCGTCCGGGTCGCGCTGGGTGGCGTCCGGGACGAGGCCGAGATCCGTGGCCACCGGCGGACGTACGTCGGCGCGCTGCCGGGCCGGATCGTCCGGGCCATCACCGAGGCCGGTTCGATGAACCCCGTCGTCCTGCTGGACGAGATCGACAAGGTGGGCGCGGACTACCGGGGCGACCCGACCGCCGCACTGCTGGAGGTCCTCGACCCGGCGCAGAACCACACCTTCCGGGACCACTACCTGGAGGTCGAGCTGGACCTGTCCGACGTGGTCTTCCTGGCCACGGCGAACGTGCTGGACTCGATCCCCGGTCCCCTGCTGGACCGGATGGAGCTCGTGCAGCTCGACGGCTACACCGAGGAGGAGAAGGTCACCATCGCCCGTGATCACCTGCTTCCGCGCCAGCTGGAGCGGGCGGGCCTGACGGCGGACGAGGTGACGGTCGACGAGTCGGCGCTGCGGTTGCTGGCCGGCGAGTACACCCGAGAGGCCGGCGTACGGCAGCTCGAGCGGTCGATCGCCCGGGTACTCCGCAAGGTGACCTCGAAGATCGCCCTCGGTGAAGAGGTCGGCGCATTGACCATCGCCGACAAGGACCTGAAGGGCTACCTCGGATCGCCGCGGTTCACTCCGGAGTCCGCGGAGCGTACGTCGCTCCCGGGCGTCGCGACCGGGCTCGCGGTGACCGGTGCGGGTGGTGACGTGCTCTTCGTGGAGGCGTCGCTGGCCGACAAGGAGACCGGCGCGACCGGAGTCACGCTGACCGGGCAGTTGGGTGACGTGATGAAGGAGTCGGCGCAGATCGCCCTGTCGTACCTGCGCTCGCACGGCGCGGAGCTGGGGCTGCCGGTCGGCGATCTGGCCGAGCGGAACGCCCACATCCACGTACCGGCCGGCGCGGTCCCGAAGGACGGACCTTCGGCCGGCGTCACGATGACGACGGCGCTGGCGTCGCTGCTCTCCGGACGGCCGGTCCGGTCGGAGGTCGCGATGACCGGTGAGGTGTCGCTGACCGGGCGGGTCCTCCCGATCGGTGGCGTGAAGCAGAAGCTGCTCGCCGCCCATCGGGCCGGACTGACCACCATCCTGATCCCGAAGCGCAACGAGCCCGACCTGGACGACGTACCGGCGTCGGTGCTGGCGGAGCTGACCGTTCACCCGGTCAGCGATGTCCGCGAGGTGCTCGATCTGGCGCTCGAACCGGCCCAGGTGGACGCACGCCAGTACGCCGCCTGAGACCGTCGTCCTGCGTCAGTTGATGCGAGGGCCCGAGCCTGTGCTCGGGCCCTCGTTCTTTAGGATGAACTTTGTCCAGCCACAGTGACGCAATTCACAGCACGAGCGGTAACCCAAAACGCCGATCACGTAGTCTCTATAACCATGCGCGTCAGGGAGAAGGGCGACCGTGGGGTCGTCCAGTCGGTGGTTCTGTTCCTCGGAGTGAGTGTGCTGTCGGGCGCGCTGGCAGCAGGTCTGGCAATGCCGTTGGCGGGGCTGGCCGGGTTCACGACGGAGAAGACGTCGGAGACCCTGCAGGACCTGCCGCAGCAGTTCGACGAGGTGCCACTCAAGCAGAAGAGCGTCATCCGGGCGGCCGACGGCACCGTGATCGCGACCCTGGCGGACAAGAACCGGTTCCCGGTCAAGCTCGCCGACATCGCGCCGATCATGCAGAAGGCGATCGTCGCGATCGAGGACGACCGCTTCTTCGAGCACGGCGCGCTCGACCTCAAGGGCACGCTGCGCGCGCTCGCGGTGAACCAGACCGAGGGCTCGGTCCAGCAGGGTGGTTCGAGCATCACCCAGCAGTTCATCAAGATGAGCCTGATCGAGAAGGCGAACACGCCCGCCGAGGTCGAGGCCGCCACCGCCGCCACCCCGCAGCGCAAGATCGCCGAGCTGCGGTACGCGATCGCGGCCGAGAAGGAAATGTCGAAGAACGAGATTCTCGAGAAGTACCTGAACCTGGCGAACTTCGGCGACGGCGCCTGGGGCATCCAGTCCGCCGCCCAGCACTACTTCCGGGTCGACGCGAAGAACCTGAACCTGGCCCAGGCCGCGATGCTGGCCGGCATGGTGAAGAGCCCCACCGCCTACGACCCGACGAACAACATGAAGCGCTCGAAGGACCGCCGCGACGTCGTCATCCGCCGGATGCTCGAGCTGAAGGTGATCTCGGTCAACCAGGCCAACCTCGCGCTGAAGACGCCGGTCATCGATCTGACCAAGGTCCGCAAGAACCAGGTCGGCTGCGCCAACTCGCCGTACCCGTTCTTCTGCGAGTACATCGTCGCCCAGCTCAAGGAGAACCCGGCCCTCGGCAAGACCCCGAAGGACCGCGCGAACTACCTGAAGACCGGCGGCCTCGTCATCCGCACCTCGCTCGACCCGAAGATCCAGGCCGCGGCGCAGAAGTCGATCGACGAGCACACCAAGCCGGGTGACCAGGCGATCGCCGCGATCACGATCGTCGAGCCCGGCACCGGCCTGGTGAAGGCGATGGTGCAGAGCAAGAAGTACGGCAACGGCAAGGACCGCACGTCGTACAACTACAACGTCGAGAAGTCGTACGCCGGTGGGTTCGGCGGCTTCCAGAACGGTTCGACGATGAAGGCCTTCACGATCGCGGCGGCGATCCAGAAGGGCTACTCGATCAACTACAAGATCCCGTCGCCGAGCCCGCTGCACTTCGAGGGCTCGAAGTTCAGCACCTGCAACGGAACCGTCACGGTGCCGGACGACTACCAGCCCCAGAACTCGACGAAGAACGTGCCGGACCCGACCATGATCCAGGCGGCGCAGAAGTCGACCAACACCTACTTCCTGCAGCTGTCCCAGAAGGTCGGCCTGTGCCCGATCGCGAGCCTGCTCAAGTCGCTGGGGATGTACAACGCCCAGGACGGCGAGCCGCTGGAGCAGGTTCCGTCGATGACGCTGGGCGTCGGCTACATCACCCCGCTGCAGCTCTCCAGCGCGTACGCCGCCTTCGCGGCCCGCGGTAAGTACTGCACCCCGCTGCTCGTCACCTCGGTGGTCGACGCGGCCCACAAGCCGATCAAGGTCCCGGGGACCGACTGCAAGCAGGTCCTGCCGGAGGCCGTGGCCGACGGAGTCAACGAGGTCCTGCACCAGGTGATGGAGCCGGGCGGTACCGGTAACCGGCTCAAGTTCGGCAACAGCGACCTGGCCGGGAAGACGGGAACCATCCAGGACGCCAAAGCGGTCTGGTATTCCGGCTACTCCAGCAAGCTCGCTGCCGCGACTGTGGTGGCCGACGCGAGCCCGCCGTACAAGCGGCTGTCGGGTCAGACCCTGGACGGTCGGGACATCAACGACGCCTCCGGTTCACAGACCGCCGGTCCGCTCTGGAAGACCGCGATGCAGAACGCGTTGCAGGGCTACCCGACCACGCACTTCACCGCGCCGGACGACAAGACCCGCAACGGCGACAACGAGGAGCTCCCGTACATCAACGGGATGAACCCGGACGACGCCGCCAACAAGCTCCGCCAGGCGGGCTTCCAGGCCGAGATCAGCCCGACCCAGGTCAACTCCGAGGAGGCCGCCGGCACCGTCGCCTACACCGACCCGCGCCGCCGCGACGGGGCCCCGGCCGGTTCCACGGTCACGATCTACGTCTCCAACGGCAACCGGAGCGGGAACAACAACGGCGACAACCAGGGTGAGGGCCAGCCCGGCGGGGGCGGAACCCCCGGCTGCCAGCCCTGGGAACGCAACTACCCGAAGTGCTAGCAGCCGAGGATGGTGAGGTCAGGCGCCGAGTTGGCGCTTGACCTCCGCGGAGACGGCGCCGCCGTCGGCCTTGCCCTTGACCTTGGGCTGCAGGGCGCCCATCACCTTGCCGATGCCGCGCGGGCCGAGCTCGGCGGCGCCGGTGGCGGCGATGGTCTCGGTAACCAGGGCAGCGATCTCGTCGGCGGTGAGCTGTTCGGGCAGGTACTCGGCGAGAATGTCGGCCTCGGCCTGCTCCTTCTCGGCCAGTTCGGTGCGGCCGGCGTCGCGGTAGGCGATCACGGACTCGCGGCGCTTCTTGGCCTCGGAGCCGAGGACGTCGAGGATCTCGGCGTCGGAGAGCTCGCGGGCCTCCTTACCGGCGACCTCGGCCTTGGTGACCGCGGTGAGCGCCATCCGCAGCGTGGACTTGCGGATCTCGTCGCGCGCCTTGAGGGCGGCGGTCATGTCGTCGTGCAGGCGCTGTTTCATTCCGGAGTTGGACATAGCAGAGATTGTGGCAGGCTGGTGAAATGGGTTTGCGCAGGATTGCCGGGAACACACTGAAGGCCACAGCCGCTGTCGGTGCCGTGGGAGCCGCTTGTGTGGCGTATGCGGCGGTCGTCGAGGTGCGGTGGTTCACGCTGCGCCGGGTGACCGTGCCGGTGCTGGCCGAAGGGTCCGCGCCGCTGAAGGTGCTGCACCTGTCCGACCTGCACCTGATGCCGACCCAGACCAAGAAGATCGGCTGGGTGAACGATCTGGCCGCGCTCGAGCCGGACCTGATCGTCAACACCGGCGACAACCTCTCCCACGAGGATTCGGTGCCGCCGCTGCTCCGCGCGCTCGGCCCGCTGCTCGACCTTCCCGGCGTCTTCGTCTTCGGCTCCAACGACTACTGGAAGCCGCACTTCAAGAACCCGGCCAAGTACCTGTTGCCGGCCAACAAGCAGCGCCACAAGCCGCACGGGCCCGATCTCCCGTTCGAGGAAATGCGTCGCGCCTTCACCGGCGCCGGCTGGGCCGACCTGAACAACGCCAAGACGAGCCTCAAGGTGAACGGGCTGCGCCTCGACTTCGCCGGCACCGACGACCCGCACATCAAACGCGACCGGTACGGCGTAGTCGCGGCCGAGGTGGACCCGTCGGCCGACCTTTCGATCGGCGTCACGCACGCGCCGTACCAGCGAGTGCTGAACGCGTTCGTCGAGGACGGCTATCCGCTGGTGCTCGCCGGGCACACCCACGGCGGTCAGCTCGCGGTGCCGTTCTACGGCGCGCTGGTGACCAACTGCGACCTCGACGCTTCGCGCGTCAAAGGCCTGTCCACGTGGGGCAGCAACGGCCGTCAGGCGGCTCTCCACGTCTCCGCCGGGCTCGGCACCTCGCCGTACGCACCGGTCCGCTTCGCCTGCCGTCCGGAAGCGACATTGCTCACGTTGGTGCCTCGCCTAAACCCGATTTCGTCCCACAGCTAGTCGCATGTAAGCTAACGGCGATTCGGGCTGTGGCGCAGCTTGGTAGCGCGCTTCGTTCGGGACGAAGAGGTCGCAGGTTCAAATCCTGTCAGCCCGACCACGAGATTCAGGGTCAGTCACTCCGGTGACTGGCCCTGACTCGTTTGTGAGGGAGGATCTGGGGCATGGAGATCGCACGCTGGCGCGTGATCGGGCCGGTCGTGCTCGGCCTGTGGGTGGCGTGGATCGTCGTACCGATCCTGCTGAGTTTCCGCGACGACTGGAGTGCCTTCCGGATCGTGATGATGCTGGTGGCGCCCTGGGCCGCTGTGCCGACGCACTGGCGCCGGCAGGTGCCGCTCGGTCGGGTGCTGCAAGGGTTCGGCATCGCGCTGCTGCTCCTGCTTCCGCTCGGCGGGGTCGTCGGCCAGCTCCCGGTCGTGGCGTACTTCAAGCTGGTTGCGCCGCTCCTCGTGCTGCCGCTGGTCTGGCTGTCGAACCGACGGTGGTCCAGAGGCCGGCGGTGAACCACTACGAGGTGCTGGGCGTCGCTCGTACGGCGAGTACGGCGGAGATCAGGTCGGCGTACCGCAAGCTCGTCCGCCAGGTGCATCCGGACCAGGGCGGCAGCGCGACGCGGTTCCATGCCGTCCAGGCGGCTTGGGAGACACTCTCGGATCCGGAGCGACGAGCCGCCTACGACCGCACCCTCGCGCCTCGTCCGCGGCCACAGGTCAGCCGCGAGAAGATCTGGGTGGTACCGCGCCTGCGGCGGTTCACGGTGGTCGCACCGGTGGCGCTGATCTCCTGGCTGCTCTTCGCGGTCGTCCCGTTCTGGTACACGCTGTCCGTCGGCTGGTTCGCCTTCGTCGTCGTCGGCCTGATGGTTGTTGGTGTGCTCGGCAAGAGCTGGTCGAGCGCCCGCGAACTCGACCGGGCGATCGGCGCCCGCGCGGCGTACGAGACCAAGGTGTGGGGCGATCCGGGCGACCATCGCCGGACCTATGAGCTCCTTGAGCCCGTCGTACTGCGGCTGTCTGCGGTGAAGCTGATCCACGGCGCCCGGATCCGTGGGATCCCGACCGAACACCTCCTGCTCGCCGACCGCCGGCTGGCGGTGATCTCGTCGACGCCCGGTACGGAGGTGGCGTTGCTGCGGGCGGTCGTTGCCTGGCGGGCCCGCGGGCTCGAGTCCCGCGCCTTTTTCGTCAGCCTGACCGACGAGCCGCTGCCCGCCGCACCGGGGCTCACCTATCTGACCGCGGCGACGGCCGCGCCGCAGCTGATCGCCTGGCTGCAGCAGGCCGGCAACGTCGTCGACCGCCGCGCCCTGTACGACGTCTTGTACCGCGCGCCCCGCGACCTACGCTGAGCGGCCTGAGCCCGCTACTGTGCGGCCATGGACGAGAAGCCACCGCTGCCGCCGCTCTTGATCCTGGCGGTCGTCGGGCTGCTCTGCGGATTCGCCACGATCGGGCTGGTCTGGGGCAGCGAGCAGGGCTGCGAGCGGTTCCGCGACACCACGAACTGCGGTGCGCTCGGGCTGCCGCTGCTGATCGTGATCGTCGCGGTGACGATGCTGCTCGGCGGGCTGGCGTTGAGCCGGCTCGCGATGCCGCATCCGCGGCTGGTCGCGTTCCTCGGCGTCGCGTTCATGCTGGTCGTCGTCCTGGCCTTCCTGACCGGCAACCTGTCCTCGCCGTGGACGCTGGCCGTCGTCCCGGTGCTGACCGCTGTCACGTTCCTGCTCGCCAATCTTGTCGCCCGACTCCTGGAGCGCGCTGATGCCTGATCTGCCCGTCTACGACTGCCCGCGCACCCCGACCGCCCCGAACCTCGACGGCACCCTCACCGATCCCGCGTGGGAGCTCGCGCCGTGGACGACCGACTTCGTCCAGATCCTCGGCGAGGGTCCAGCGCCGCGGTTCCGGACCCAGGCCAAGCTGATGTACGACGACGACTACCTGTACGTCGGCGGCAAGCTCGAGGAGCCGCACGTCTGGGCGACGATGGCCGAGCACAACAGCCGGCTCTACTTCGAGAACAACTTCGAGATCTTCCTCGACCCCGACGGTGACGGCGCGAACTACTACGAGTTCGAGATCAACCCGCTCGGCACGATCTGGGAGCTCACCCTCACCAAGCCGTACGACGAGGGCGGCGAAGCGATCGACCCGACCAACCTGCCCGGGCTGCGGACGGCGCTGCACATCGACGGCACGCTCAACGACCCGTCCGACACCGACACCGGATGGACGGTGGAGATCGCCGTACCGTGGGCGGACCTTGCGGTGCACACCACCGGGAAGCCGTCCGCGCCCGAGCCGGGTGACGAGTGGCGGATGAACCTGATGCGCTGTCAGTGGCCGCACGAGGTCGTCGACGGGAGTTACGTGAAGGGCGCCGAGAGCGAGTTCTGGGTCTGGTCGCCGCAGTACGTCGCGAACATGCACTACCCGCCGCGATGGGGCGTCCTGCGATTCTGACCCGCCTGTAACAATGAGCTACGTGGAGTTCGGGGGCGGAGTCGTCAGCGCGGTCGAGCGCGCCTGCGAGACAGATCTGAGAACCGCACTCCGCTTGGTCGCCCGTTACTCGCGGTACTGGTGGTCCCGTGGCTTGGAGGACGAAGCAGCCGCCGCGGCCGAGCGAGTGCTCAGCATGCTCGGGCGGACCGTCCCACCCGGACTGGACGAGGAGTACCTGCTCGCCGTCATCCACGGCGCCGCGTCCGCGGAGCAGGAGCAGATCGAGCTGGCCCAGCAGATCGTCGACGCCATCGACGGGCCTTTCCGGTACTCCGCCACCGTGCTGCTGTGGTGCCTCGTCTTCGGCCCGTTCGAGCCGGCCGAGGTCGTGGAGGACGTACTGAAGCGCAATGAGGCCGGTGAGGCCTGGACCCGCGCAGCGGTCGAGCTGTGCCGCGGCTACCCCGGACTGACCCGCACGAGCCCTGACGAGGCCGCACAAGCCCTCCGTACGGCGCTGGGCCGGTTCCGCATGCTTGACGACGACTGGGGGACGTTCCTGGCGCTCAGTGCGCTCCAGCAGTCCGTCGGTGCACCGCTGGAGCTGACCACCGAGGCACTCGAGTTGGCGGAGCGACTCGGGCTGGACGAACAGGTCGGCGTACTGCTGTGTCGTCGTGGTGACCTGTACCGCGTCCAGGGCAAGCTGGATGCCGCTCGGCACGACTACAGCATGGCGCTGGTGCACGGCGAGCGTGCGGAGCTGCCGGAGACCGTCGCGGCTGCCCACATCGGGCTGGCTCGGGCAGCGCGGTGCTGCGGGCACGTCCAGACGGCGCAGGCGCACCTGAGCGCCGTACTGGAGCTAGCTGATCTCGAGGACGCCCACTATGAGGCGCGTCACGAGCTTGCGGCACTGGAGCAGGTGTCGGCGACCGCTTAGAGTCGTCGCCATGGACAAGACCTACGAGTCGCCGCAGGCCGCGGTCGCCGACATCGAGGACGGCGCGAGCCTGGCGGTCGGCGGTTTCGGGCTGTGTGGCAACCCCATGCACCTGATCAGCGCCCTGCACGACAAGGGGGTGAGCGGGCTCAGCGTGGTGTCGAACAACTGCGGTGTCGACGACTGGGGCCTGGGCATCCTGCTCGCGGACAAACGGATCGCGAAGATGACCTCGTCGTACGTCGGGGAGAACAAGGAGTTCGCGCGGCAGTTCCTGTCCGGTGAGCTGGAGGTCGAGCTGACCCCGCAGGGCACGCTGGCCGAGAAGCTACGGGCCGGCGGCTGCGGAATCGCCGCCTTCTTCACGCTGGCCGGCGTCGGTACGCAGGTCGCGGAGGGCGGGCTGCCGCAGAAGTACAACACCGACGGCACGGTGGCGAAGGCCTCGGAGCCGAAGGAGACCCGCGAGATCAACGGGACGACGTACGTGCTGGAGGAGTCGATCACCACCGACTTCGGGCTGGTGCACGCGCTGAAGGGCGACACGCACGGGAACCTGGTCTTCGACCGGAGCGCGCGGAACTTCAACCCGCTGGCCGCGATGGCCGGGCGGATCACGATCGCGCAGGTCGAGGAGCTGGTCCAGCCTGGTGAGCTGGATCCGGACTCGATCCACCTGCCGGGCGTCTACGTCCAGCGAGTGGTTGCTGTCGGCAAGGACATTGAGAAGCGGATCGAGAAGCGCACCGTTCAACCTCGCAAGGAGGCCTGAGATGCCGTTGACGCGTGAGCAGATGGCGGCACGGGCCGCGTCCGAGCTCGAGGACGGTTCGTACGTCAACCTCGGCATCGGATTGCCGACACTGGTGCCGAACTACATTCCGGACGGCGTCACCGTCGTGCTGCAGTCGGAGAACGGCATCCTCGGCGTCGGCCCGTACCCGGCCGACGGCGACGAGGACCCGGACCTGATCAACGCCGGCAAGGAGACCGTCACGACGCTGCCCGGCGCGAGCTTCTTCGACTCGTCGCTGTCCTTCGGCATGATCCGCGGCGGTGCGATCGACGCGGCGATCCTGGGCGCCATGCAGGTCTCGGCCACCGGCGACCTGTCGAACTGGATGATCCCCGGCAAGATGGTGAAGGGGATGGGCGGCGCGATGGACCTCGTGCACGGCGCCAAGAAGGTGATCGTGCTGATGGAGCACGTCGCCAAGGACGGTTCGCACAAGATCCTGACCGAGTGCGACCTGCCCTACACCGGGCGCGGAGTCGTCGACCGGATCATCACCGACCTCGCCGTACTGGATGTCACCGAGGACGGGCTTCGGTTGGTGGAGCTGGCGGACGGCGTCACCTTCGAGGAGCTGCAGGCGAAGACCGGGGCCCCGATAAGTCATTAGATCTGGGGACGCGATCGAGTAGTCGACACGGCGAACCTTGAACTCGTCAGCGAGTTCAAGGAGGCCGGATCGTGAAGTACCTGGATCGAGCTTTGTGCAGCATGCGGCACCTGGATGTGAAGTGCTCCGTGCTGCCGACCGATGGGCCGTACGCCGAGGCGAAGGAGTACTGCCTCAGCGTGCGCTCACTCGACGAACGTGGTCTCGGGGAGAGCGCGGCGCCAGACGCCGTCCTGCGGACGCTGCCGCAGGTGCTGGTCGAAGAAGGCGGGAACGTAGGCGCGGAGTGCGCGTAGGACCGCGTCGGGGTCGGCGGAGCCGATCGTGTTCGCGACCAGGTCCGGCGGGACCGGGAAGAACCGCTGGAACCACGGGATCAGCGTCTGGTAATCGATGAAGCTGTAGTGCCTTCCGTTGGGGAGGTTGAGGTCGCGGCGCCAGCCGGTCGAGTTGTCCCAGAACATCCGCCAGGACGGCTCGGTGAGGTGGCTCTGCGGACCGCCGTTCGGGCCGGTACCACCGGTGCCGAAGAGCAGGAACGGGCGGTCGGTGCCGTGCTTGACCGTCGGCGAACTGGCCGGGTCCGGGTAGCCGTAGGCGAGGGTGCCGTCGAGGTCGATGCCGGCGCCCACCCGGCGGTCGACGTCCATCACGTCGGCGGCGGTGATCCCGCCCGCCGAGTGCCCGAACGCGCCGATGTGCCGGAGGTCGAGGATCCGGCCGAGTCCCTCGGGAAGTCGCCGCTGCTCGGCGTCGGGGTTGTGGCCCTGGGCGAGTCTGGTGAGCTGCTCGAGCACGAACCGTACGTCGGCCACGCGGGTCGCGCGGGCTGTGAGGGCGTAGCCGTCGTGCGGGAGGGTCTGGACCTCGAGTCGGCCGCCGGGGAACTCGACCGCGGCCACCTCGTAGGTGTGGTCGACGGTCACGACGACGTAGCCCCGGCTGGCGAGCTCGGCCGTCTGCACCGATGCGAGGCCGCGCGGTACGCCGAAGCCTGGCGAGAAGATGACGACCGGGTAGCGGCCGCGGCGTACCGGAGCCAGCAGTCCGGCGTGGGTGCGAGCTCCGATCCAGTCGACCCGACCGACCGGCTGCTGGAGGGCGATCGCCGCGTCCTCGCCGTACCGCTGGGCGGTGCGCGGCGGAAGGTAGGCGGCTGGCTCGCTGGTGCGGGCGGCGGGGTACCAGACGCTGACCATGAGCTCGCGTGTGCGGCCGGCGACCCACGGGTCGGCGCGGCTGGCGTCCACGAGGTGCAGTTCGGTGGTGCCCACGTGGAATGGTCCGGTCGGGCGCGGGAAGCAGAGCGGGATCGACTTGGCGATAGCTGTAGTCGCAGTTGCTCCAGGTGCAAGCAGTACGGCGCCACCGACGCCGAAAAGAGTTCGTCTGGTCAGCATGGAATCAGGTTCACTTCCCGCCTGCGGATGCTTCGACTGGCGGAAGGCATCTGTTGGGGGTGACGAAAGTCGGGTATGACGGATGGGGTGGAGCTGGATGTGCTGGTGGTGGGCGGGGCTGGGGTCGACACGATCGTGCGGGTGCCTGGGTTGGAACTGGGCGGCCGGGAGACGGTGTGGGTCGAACCCATCGAGACGTATGTCGGGCACACCGGGCACGGCGTAGTCCTGGGGTGCTATCTGCTGGGGGTGCAGGCGGGGCTGGCGGATGTGATCGGGGACGACGACGAGGGGTACCGGATTCGGCAGCTGTACTGGGACCTGCAGTTGCCGCTGCACTTCGTGCAGCACCCGGACGGGACGCGGCGGTCGGTCAACCTGGTGACGCCCAACGGCGAGCGACTCACGTTCTACGACGGCCGGCTTCCGGCGGGTCTGCGCGTGGATCCGGAGCTGTGGCGACCCGGCATCGCCAATGCCCGGCATGTGCACGTGTCGATCATGGACTTCGCCCGAGACGCACTGCCGGATGCCTTGGCGGCCGGTCGGACCATCTCGACCGACCTCCACGACTGGGACGGGAAGAACGACTACCACCGCGACTTCGCCACGGCCGCGGACATCGTGTTCGTGTCGGCCAGTGCGCTACCCGACGACGCGGTGAGCTGGATCTTCAAGAACGGTCGCGCGCAGGTGGTCGTCGTACTGGCTGGTGCGGACGGCAGCTACCTGCACCTCCCCGACGAATCACCCCGCCACATCCCGGCACTCGTCCTGCCGGACCGGCCAGTCGTCGACACCAACGGCGCCGGCGATGCCTATGTGGCGGCGTTCCTCGCCCGATGGCTGGACGGCGTCAGCTGGTACGACGCCGCCCAGGCCGGCACGATCGCCGGCGCCTGGGCCTGCGGGTCGTACGGCACCCACACCGACCTGATCACGGCCGAGGAGCTAGCTGCTCGAAGTAGAAAGCTCGGATGAAGCAGTCCTGCGGCTGACCCACGGCGAACAGCACGCAGTCGACCACCGACTGCGCCGTCAACTCGGCCCCGGCCTCCCGCGGGCCGTCCTGCACGAAGTCCGGCGGGAACAGCGAGATCACCCGGATCCCCTCCGGCCGAAGCCGCTCGGACAGGATCTCGGCGTACCCGGCTTGCGCGTGCTTCGCCGCATAGAAGGCCGCGTGTGCCGTCGACCGATGCTGACCGTTCTCGCCGGCCGCCGAGATCAGATTGACGATGTCCGCGCGATCCGATGCCCGCAGCAACGGCAGCAGCCGCTCGGTCAGCAACACGGTCCCGGTCGCCGCGCCCGCGATTGTGTCCGCGATGTCCTCAGGCTCAGCTGTCTCCCCCAGATACCGCGCTCCGCTGTTGATCAAGACATCCAAGCGAGGCACTTCCAGCGCCGCGATCGACGCCGGGTCGGCCAGATCCAGTACGGCGGCCTCCGCCGTACCGCCGGCTGACCGGATCAGCGCCACCGTCTCCTCAGCCGCCGCCAACGTCCGCGCGGTCGCCACCACATGCGCACCCTGCTCGGCGAACGCCCTCGCCAACAGCCGCCCGGTATCCCGCCCAGCCCCGGTCACCAGTACCTGCAGTCCCTCAAATCCCATCCCGCGACCCAACCACCTCAATCCCGCTCGAGGTCAACCTCCAGACGCCCAAAGAGCAGCCCACCCACCTTTGGGCGAGAAGGGGTGGGGCGGGGTGGGGTGGGCTGATCGCGGACCGCCCCCACTCACCAACTGCTTTCGGCGGTGGTTCTTGGGCGGCGGTTGAGCGTGGCGCGGAGGGCGCTGTGGAGGTTGGTGAGTGTTGGCGGTCCGCCTTTCACCCCCGGGTCATGGGTGGGTGGAGGGTGGTGGCGGCGCCGCGGCGGAAGAGTTGGGCGGGGCGGCCGCCGTCGCGGGTTGTGGTGGTGCCGACGGGTTCGACGAAGCCGGGGGTCTTGGTGACTTTGCGGTGGAAGTTGCGGGGGTCGAGGGAGATGCCCCAGACGGCTTCGTAGATGGTTCGGAGCTCGGAGATGGTGAACTCCGAAGGGCAGAAGGCGGCGGCTAGTGGGGAGTACTCGAGTTTGGCCCGGGCTCGTTCGACGGCGTCGGTGAGGATCTGGTGGTGGTCGAAGGCCAGCCGGGCGGGGTCGGCGAGGAGGTCCGCGGCGGCGACCCAGCTGGCGGATTCGGCGTCGGTGCCGGCGACGGGGGTGGGGAGGTCGGGGACGAGGGCCAGGTAGGCGACGCTGACGACGCGACCGCGGGGGTCGCGGCGGGGAGCGCCGTACGTCGCGATCTGTTCGAGGTGGATCCGGTCGGAGCTGAGGCCGGTCTCCTCGGCGAGTTCGCGGCGGGCAGTCGCCTCGAGGTCCTCGTCGGTGCGGACGAAGCCGCCCGGCAGCGCCCACCGACCCCGGTACGGCGCGATGCCGCGGCGGATCAGCAGCACCTGCAGCCCGCCGTCGCGGACGGTCAGGATGACCAGGTCGGTGGCCAGGCCGAGCGGCACGAAGTCCATACGCCTCACTCTAATCGTCACCTTGACGAAAAGTCACTCACCCCTTATCGTCAAAGTGACGACAAGGGAGAGACATGGCAGACATCACGCGGTTCCGTTTCATCAGCCACCTGCGGGCGAACCCGACCACGCACGTGCGGCACCTGCGCAACGGGAAGGTCGCCCACGACGGCGCCGGCCAGGCGTTCTGGTTCCGGGCGCTGAACTCGTCGCTGAGCGAGATCCCGATCGACGACCGCGAGCAGCCGCTGCTGTTCCATGGCCGGACGCAGGACTTCCAGGACGTGGCCGTCCAGGCGACCGTCACGTACCGGGTGGTCGATCCGGGGCTGGCCGCGACCCGGCTGGACTTCGGGATCGACCCGGACACGGGGATGTGGCGGGCCACACCGCTCGAGCAGCTCGGCGGACTTCTCACCGAGCTCGCGCAGCAGACCGCGCTCGACCTGCTCGCCCGGATGAGCCTGACCGAGGCGCTGTCCGAGGGTATGACGCAGCTGCGGCGGGCTGTCGGTACTGGGCTGCGGGAGGATCAGCGGCTGACCGGGCTCGGGATCGGCGTCGAGGATGTTCGAGTGGTTGCGGTCCGGGCTGAGCGGGATGTCGAGAAGGCGCTGCAGACGCCGACTCGGGAGATGGTTCAGCAGGCTGCGGACAAGGCAACGTACGAGCGGCGCGCGATGGCGGTCGAGCGCGAACGTTCGATCGCGGAGAACGAGCTGCAGAACCAGATCGAGCTGGCTCGCCGCGAGGAGCAGCTGGTCAACCAGCGCGGGCAGAACGAGCGGATGCGCGCCACCGAGGCGGCGGCCGCCGGTCAGATCGAAACGCAGGCCGCTGCGGGCCGGCAGCGGGCGCTGGCCGAGTCGGAAGCGGATGCCAAGCGCGTGATCGGCGCGGCCGAGGCTGCTGCGGAGAAGGCGATGCTCGAGGCGTACGCCGAGCTGGACCAGGGCACGATTCTCGCGATGGCGATCAAGCAGGGCGCGCTCCCGGAGATCGGCACCCTGAACCTGACGCCCGACCTGATCACCCCGCTGCTGAGCAAACTCGCCGGGCAGGCATCGTGAGCCTTCCGCCGCGGGCGGTGATCGTGCATCGGGCGACCGAGCTCAGCGAGTTGATCGCGCATCACGGGACTCGGCAGCAGGCGGGGTTCTTCCTCGCGGGGCGCGGGCGGGATCTGGCTGAGCTCGACGCCCGGCATCAGGCGCAGCAGGAGGCGCTGGCCACGGTCTCCGCGGCGATTCCGCTGGACTGGCGCCGTACTGTTGCCGAGCGCAACGATCTCGATCGGTTCGTGTTCGGCCCGGAGGACGTCGTGATCGCGGTCGGCCAGGACGGGCTGGTCGCCAACGTGGCCAAGTACCTGGACAGCCAGCCGGTGATCGGCATCAACCCCGAGCCCGGCCGCAACCCCGGCGTCCTCGTTCCGCACGAACCGGCCGCCATCACCGAACTGCTCGCCGTACGGGAGATCGCGGAGCGGACGATGGTGGCCGCGACCACCGACGACGGCCAGCAGCTGATCGCCCTCAACGAGGTGTACGTCGGCCATCGCACGCACCAATCAGCGCGCTACCGACTGGGCTCGGAACGCCAGTCGTCCTCCGGCATCCTGATCGGCACCGGCACGGGCTCCACCGGCTGGTGCCGCTCGGCCTGGCAGGAACGCCGCAGCCCGCTCACCCTCCCAGGTCCGATCGACCCGGTCCTGTGCTGGTTCGTCCGCGAGGCCTGGCCCTCCCCCGCGACCGGCACCGACAACACCGAAGGCCTCCTGAAGGCACCCGACACCTTGACCATCACCGCCGAGTCCGACCTGGTCGTCTTCGGCGATGGCATGGAATCCGACACCCTGACCCTCACCTGGGGTCAGCGCCTGGAAATCGGCGTCGCCCCCATCAAGTTGCACCAGGTCGTCTGAGCTACTCCCAGACGGTCGCGCGCTGCTCGAATTCCGCCGGATCGCTGTGCACCGGAATCACGCACAGCAGATGCCCGCCCGGAGCGCGCAGCGTGTGGCACCCCTGCCAGCTCGACACCTCGGCCGGTACGTCGTCGGTCTCGATGTCCAGGTGGCGCTGCGTCTACCTCGCTGTGGTGGACGTCGATCAGGAACGTGGACACCCGGCTCCGATGCATGCCCGAAGTATTACCCCTGTCTGTACCCGCAGTGATCGACTGAGACGAATTGTGTGCTGACAACGATGGTCACGTGTGCTTATGGTGCGGGCCTTACCCACCGCCCAAAGGGGAGAGACACGCATGCGCAGAACTCCGTTCCGGACCGGGACGATTTTGCTGGCTGCGGCCGCGCTGCTTCCGGCTGCGACACTGTCCGCCACCGCTCAGCCGTCGGCCAAGCCGTTCGTCCAGGGGACGCAGACGGTGGCGGCGTACGACTACGACAACGCGATCCACGAGCGGATCGCCGTCGACGTCCCGAACACGGACAACGACGAGAACGGCGTCACCGATCAGATCACCGTGGACATCATCCGTCCGGGGGAGGCCGCGCAGGCCGGGATCGACGTACCGGTGATCATCCAGGCGTCGCCGTACTACGCGAGCGACCCGGCCAGCTACTTCGACGCCAACGGCGTCCGGCAGGTGTACGGCACCTGGCTGGACAACTACTTCGTCCCGCGCGGGTACGCCGTCGCGTTCGTCGACATGCCGGGGACGAACCGGTCCACCGGCTGCACCGATGTCGGCGGTGACTTCGAGGTGCTCGGCACCAAGGCCGTCATCGACTGGCTGAACCAGCGCGTCCCGGGCTACAACCCGGACGGCAGCAAGGCGAAGGCGGACTGGTCGACCGGCAAGGCCGGCATGATCGGTACGTCGTGGAACGGAACGATCGCGAACTCCGTGGCCAGCACCGGTGTGCGCGGGCTGGAGACGATCGTCCCGATCGCGGCGATCTCCAGCTGGTACGACTACACCCGCAGCTTCGGGGTGCCGTTCTACGACGCGTACATGGAGTTCCTCTACGACTACGTCAGCAACGACAAGACGCCGCGCTGCGTCGCGCTGACCGACGAGATCGAGCAGGACTCCGACACCCGGACCGGCAGCTACAGCAAGTTCTGGGACCCGCGGAACTACCGCCTGGACGCGAGCAAGGTGCACGCCTCCGTCTTCGCGATCCACGGTCTGGACGACGAGAACGTGAAGACCCGGCAGTTCGGCGAGT
Organism: Kribbella sp. NPDC005582; assembly: GCF_040605415.1. Lineage (NCBI taxonomy): Bacteria > Bacillati > Actinomycetota > Actinomycetes > Propionibacteriales > Kribbellaceae > Kribbella > Kribbella sp. NPDC005582. Next base: position 231,494 of record NZ_JBEXCU010000005.1, on the reverse strand, counting down.
GGTGGGACGAGATCGCCAAGCGCAACGTGCCGCGCAAGATCTTCCTGCACCAGGGTGTGCACCTGGACGGCTTCAGCTTCCGCGACGAGTACGTGAACCAGCTGCACCCGTGGTTCGACTACTGGCTGCAGGGCTTGAAGAACGACGTGATGAAGCAGCCGCAGGCCACCATCATGCGTGAGGACGGCAGCTACACGACCGAGGCCAAGTGGCCCGCGGCCGGCGCGCGGCAGACCAAGCTCAACCTCGGCAAGGCCGACGGTGCGAAGGCCGGTGGCCTCTCGATCGCGGCCGCGTCGGGCGACCCGATCAGCTTCACCGGCACGGACAAGGAGTCGGAGGACAAGGTCGTACTGGACCCGACCACGCCGAAGCCCGACCGGGCGGTGTTCCTCAGCGACACCCTCGACAAGGCGGTCCGGCTCAGCGGTACCGGCAAGGTGACGGTCCGGGTGCAGTCGAACCGGGCCGCGGCCGGGATCAAGGCGCGGATCGTCGACTACGGTACGGCGACCCGCTACACCAACGTGACGAGCGTGCCGAACACGCCCGTGTGCTGGGGTGACGGCAACACCCTCGACACCGGTTGCTACAACAAGACGAAGATCAACACGGCCGTCTCCGACGCCGCGGTCGTCGTCCGCACGCTCGCCGACGTCGGGCACTACAAGTCGCTGAACCGCAAGGAGTCGCTGAAGTCGGGCAAGTGGTACGACCTGACCTTCGAGCTGAACGCCGACGACGTCGTCTTCGCCGCCGGTCACCGCCTCGGCCTCGTGCTGACGGTCGAGCCGGACAACCCCTCGATCCCGTTCCCGGGTGCGACCCTCACCCTGGACCCGACCCGCTCGTCCCTGACCCTCCCGCTGACCGGCTACACCCAGTCGCTGGCCACCGCCGGAGCCCCGCAGGCACGAGTCCAGGCCAGTGATCTGGCCCAGCCGGAGCCCGAGAAGGACCCGGTCAAGCTCATGCAGCAGATGGTCGAAGCTTCCCGCTGAGACTGACGAGGCCCCGGCTCACGAGCCGGGGCCTCAGTTCTTCACAGCTCCGAGTAGGCCTTTACGAGGACCTCGGAGTCGTGCTCCCAGTTGAGCTCGTCGGCGGCCTCGCGGATGCCGGCGGTGTAGACCGAGTAGTTCTCGATCAGCCCTCGTACGGCGGCAGTCAGCGAACCGGGATCGCCGGGCGTGTACAGCGTGCCGAGCTGGTGTGAGGTCACCACCGACCGCAGCTCGGGCAGGTCAGCCGCAACGACCGGTACGCCGGCCCTGACCGCGTGGAAGAGCTTGTTCGGCAACGCGAGCCGGTGGTTCTCGCAGGTGTTGGTCAGGGTGACCAGCGAGATCCCGTAGGAGCGCAATGTGTCGTCGACCTCGTCGATGGAGCGCTCGGCCACGACCTCGACCGGGCCGAGATCCAAGCGATAGTTGGGATCCACCGACCCCATCAGCACGGTCCGGAACGGCTGCAGCTGACGCGCGGCGCCGACCACGGTCGGCAGGTCGCGACCCGCGCCCACGCGACCGGCGTACAGGAGGCCCTCGGGGCGTTCCAGCGGCCGCGGGACGAAGTCGGCCTTCGGGAAGGTGTTCCGGATGACGCGGACGTCCTTCAGGCCGCGGTCCCGCAGCCGGACGGCGATGCCGTCGGAGACGGTGAAGACAACGCGTGCCTTCGCGGCCAGCTCGCCCTCGAACTTCCGCCCACGCGCCCGCCAGAACGGCGTCGGCCGGCCCGGCAGCGCACGGTCGAACCACAGCTCGTGGCTGTCGTAGACCAGCACCGCCTGCCACTTCTCGGCGTATTCGGCGGCGAGCTCGAGGGTGTTGAAGTCGTGGGCGTGGACGACGTCGAACGGGCCTGCCTCAGCCACCTTCGGCGCCGCGGCGAGCCGCCACTGCTTCTCGGTCCGCAGCCGGTGCTCGGGGAGCAGCAGCCAGCGTCCGAACCGCTTGGCCAGCACCTTCGGCCCGCGACGACCGTGGCCGACCGCCAGCCCGCCACCGCCGGCGCGCAGCCCGGACGACCGCGACACCGACTCGACCGTGATCCCCGGGCCGATCTCGAAGCCCTCGGGAACGTCCCGCCCGATGATGTGAATCGTGTGCCCGGCATCCGCCAAGGCGGTTGCCTCGCGCAGGATTCGCGAGTCCCCCGCGATCGGGGACTGCGCAATCATCAATACCCGCATGTCACTTGCCACCGAGGAAAGGTAGCAGCGCTGCGACTGCTCTGCGTCCATCGTGCAACTCCCGAACGTAAGCAGCGCCACTGTCGGCCAGCTTCCGCGCGGTCTCGCGCTCGCTGATCAGGCGCTCGATCACCGTGCCCAGGTCGCTCGGAGTGGCCTCGGCGATCGGCAGTTCGGTCGGCAACTTCGCCCGCACCCGGTCCGCGACATGCCCCACGGTGACCCGGCCGGCGGCCATCGCCTCACACGCGAGTACGCCGTACGAGCCGAGCGTGAGCTGGTCGACCACGATGTCCGCGTCCTTGACGAGCGCAGCCAGCTCCGTGTGCCGCACACCCTCGACGCGCTGGTACTTGATCAGCCCGCGGGCATCCAGCTCGGCCAGTACCGGGTCGACGTACGCGGAACCCTTCAGTGCGCTGCTCGACGGCGCGTGCAGCACTACTGGCACCTCACGCTCCAGCACAGGTCGGTCCGACGCTAGTGCGTCCACATCAACCGTCAGGGGCAGCCAGGTGCCGTTGTCGACGAACTCCAGCAGGTCAGGCGTCGTGACGAACACAGGACCCTCGTACGTCGCCAGGTGCCGCCGCAGCGCGTCGTGGGCGGCCTGCAACCGCTGGGTGAAGTCGTCCTGCGGATCCTGGAACGGCGAGTACGCGAACAGCTCGCGGTGCCGTGCCGGATCGCGAATCTCCGATCCATGGAAAATCACACCGTGCTTGATGCCGGCCTTGTCCAGCGACGGCACCTCAGAAGTCCACAGCTGTCCGGGGAGCTGACCGAACAGCGGCCGCCCAGCCTCGAACAGCACGTGACTGACCTCTGCGAGCACGTACGCCGCCAGGTCGTACTGCCAGCGCAGATCCGACTTGTACTGCTCAGCCGTGGCAATGCGGTGCGCCGGAAACTCGTACTTCGCAGCGGTGGTGCTCAGCGTCTCCGTCGGCACCACCTGCTCCAGTGCGTTCGCCCACAGCCAGGCCTGACCGGCACTGTTCACCGGCCCGATCAGCAAGCGCCGCTCGCGCGGCGGGGTGGCTTTCGCCTGAGATGCACTGGCTTCCTCGGCGACGACCTTCAGCGTGCGCTTCTGCAGCTTCGCGCGGTCGGCGGCACGGCTGGCGACGGCCAGCATCGCCGGGTCCTGTGCGTACACGACATCCGGCTGCAGACGGTCGATCAGCCCACCGAAGGTGAGCTCCAGCTGCTGTGCCTTGGAACCACTCGGCCGTGGGTCCAGCTTCAGCACTTTCAACCAGGCGCGTCGGAGCAACTGCCCCGCGCGACCGACGCGCCCGTGGGCCAGGTCGGCCTTGAGCTCGAGCAGCGCGACCTTGTGTCGGTCACCGACCTGCGGGTGTCGCATCGGAACATGCACTACCAGGGCGCCGTCGACCAGTTCCTTCGACGACTCCCGGGTGGCCGAAGGCCGGAGCACAATCGTCTGTGCACCGGCCACCACCCGCAGGTCGGGCTGGGTCACTGCCGGACGGACCTTCCGATCACGATCCGCCGGACGCCGGCCCACTTGGCGGCGTCGGTCTTGTCGCGGCCGTCCACGAGCACGGTGATCCCGGGCAGGTCGGCCGGCGACAGGTCGGCGTACTCGGCGTGGTCGGCCTGCAGCACGGCCGCGTCCACCGGCGTGCCCAGCGCGTACGGCGTGAAGCCGAGCCCGGTGAGCTCCTCGTCGGTGTACATCGGGTCGTGCACGAAGACCTCGGCGCCGCGGCCCTTGAGCGCGTCGACGGCCGGGAAGACGCCGGAGAACGCGGTCTCCTTGACGCCACCGCGGTACGACGCACCGAGGACGACCACCTTGGCGCCCTTGAGCTCGCCGTACGCGCCCTCGAGCAGGCCGATGGTGTAGTCCGGCATGCCGGCGTTCGCCTCGCGGGCGGCGCGGACGACGGTCGCCTCCGGGTCGGTCCACAGGTAGAGCCGCGGGTAGACCGGGATGCAGTGGCCGCCGACGGCGATGCCGGGCCGGTGGATGTGGCTGTAGGGCTGCGAGTTCGACGCGTCGATCACCTGGGTGACGTCGATGCCGTTCTGGCCGGCGAACCGGGCGAACTGGTTCGCCAGGCCGATGTTGACGTCGCGGTAGGTGGTCTCGGCCAGCTTCGCCAGCTCGGCGGCCTCGGCGGAACCCAGGTCCCAGACGCCGTTGCCACGCTCGAGATCCGGACGCTCGTCGAAGTCCAGCACGGCCTCGTAGAACGCGGTGGCGCGCTTGGCGCCCTCGTCGGACAGACCGCCGACCAGCTTCGGGTACTTGCGCAGGTCCGCGAAGACGCGACCGGTCAGGACGCGCTCCGGGGAGAACACCAGGTGGAAGTCGGTGCCCTCGGTCAGGCCGGAGATCTCCTCCAGCATCGGCTTCCACCGGTTCCGGGTGGTGCCGACCGGCAGCGTGGTCTCGTAGGAGACCAGCGTGCCCGGGGTCAGGTGCTCGGCCAGCGAACGGGTCGCGTTCTCCATCCAGCCGAACTCCGGCTCACCGGTCTTCTCGTCCACGAACAGCGGCACCACGATCACGACGGCGTCGCTGTTCGGGATGGCGTCGGCGTAGTCGGTGGTCGCCCGCAGGCGGCCGTCGGCCACGGTCTCGGCGAGCAGCTCCTGCAGGTGCGCCTCGCCCGGGAACGGCTCCTGGCCGGCGTTCACCAGGTCGACGAACTGCTGGTTGATGTCGACACCAACGACCTGGTGCCCCTTCGAAGCGAACTGGACCGCCAACGGCAGACCGATCTTGCCCAAGGCAATTACACTGACGCGCACACTGACTCCACTAGATAGTGATTCTTCAACGGGAGCCTCGTAGCTTGAGTTCCAGCGGGTGCTCGACGAACTTGTAGAGCAGCCACGAGGCAAGGATCGATACGGCGCCGACGCCGGCGTACCAGGTCAGGTTCAACCACGAAACAGGCTCGCTGCTTCCATGGAGTTCTCTGATCCCGTACAGCACGGTGGCGTGCACCAGATAGAAGGAGTACGACCACTGGCCAAGTGCGACCAGCGGCTTGCTCCGCAGAAGGGACCGGCCCCCGCGCAGGTCCCGGGCAGCGACGACCAGGATCAGGAAGCCGTAGAGGAGAGTGAGAATCTCCTTCTGCAGCAGGCTGATCTCGGAACCGAACGGCACCTTGCCCGGGTGCCGGAAGGTGTAGGTGAGGACGAGCAGCCCGACGCCGATCGCCAGGTAGCCGGTCCACGCGGGCAGCCGGGTGGTCCAGCCGGAGCGCAACGCGATCGCGATCGCGATCCCGACCAGGAACGCCGCCGCGTGCAGCAGCGGCGGGGGTAACGTCGGCAGCTCGGCCCAGTGGTACTGCGTGAGCCGGTAGCCGCCGGCGACGACCACCGCGGCCGCAGCGAGGAGGAGAGCTCCACCCAGCTTGAGCTTCGCCGTGACCCGGTACAGGAACGGGAAGAACGCGTAGAAGAACATCTCGATCGACAACGTCCAGGACGCCGGATTGCCGCCGTACAGGATGTCGGGGTTGTTCGACCAGCCGTTCAGCAGGAACAGCGAGAGCACGATCGCGGTCATCGAGACCGGCTTGATCCAGAACAAGTTGTCCGGCGGATCGAACCGGTAGAACACGAACAGCGCCGGGATCAGCGCGACCACGTGGGCCGGGACGATCCGGGCGAACCGGCGGCGGTAGAACGTGCCCGCCGACGTACCGGGCCGGGCCGACCAGGTCAGGACGAACCCGGAGAGCACGAAGAAGAACGTCACCCCGGAGGTGCCGAGCTTCAGGAACTCGCGGATCGGCAACGGGGCCAGGTAGCCCATGTGGTGGGTGAAGACGAAGAACGCCGCCCACCAGCGCAGACCGGTGAGCGACTCGACACGAGTAGCTGCCGAGGGCGAGGCCGCCTGCTCAGGATTGTCCCGAACAGGCTGCACCACGTCCTCGGCAGCCATCGACATGTTCTACTCGGCGAGCGTGGCGACCACGCGGCCGGCCGCGTGACCGTCGCCGTACGGCATCGGGCGCTCGCCCGTCGGCGCCGTCCGAGCAGCCAGCTCGGGCAGCTTGCTCACGTCGGAGGTCAGCACGTTCCAGCCGGACTCGACGGTCTCGACCCACTCGGTCTCCGGACGCAGCGTGGTGCAGACGCGGCCGAGCAGGAAGGCCTCCTTCTGCAGACCACCGGAGTCGGTGACCACACCGGCCGAACCGATGACGGCCTGGACCATCTCCGGGTAGGCCAGCGGCTCGCGGACGTGCAGCGAACCGTCCGGACGCTCCAGCTTGATGCCGTGCTCGGCGCACTTCGCGACCAGCCGCGGGTGCGCCAGCAGGACCACCGGGTGCCCGGCGTTGGCCAGACCCTCGATGATGCCGGCCAGGTGCTCCGGGTCGTCGGTGTTGTCGGGCCGGTGAATGGTGGCGACCAGGTACTCGCCCTGCTTGAACGGCAGGTCGAGCGGCTTGTCCTGGACAGCGTCCCGGACCCGGAAGCAGACGTCGGTCATGACGTCACCGACGAGCCGCGACTTGTCCTTCAGGCCCTCGTTGGCCAGGTGATCCATCGCCACCTGCGTGGGAGCCAGCAGGATGTCCGACGCGTGGTCGGTCAGCACGCGGTTGTGCTCCTCCGGCATCCGCCGGTTGAACGACCGCAGGCCAGCCTCGAGGTGCGCGACCGGGAGGTGCATCTTGACCGCGGACAGCGCACCGGCGAGCGTCGAGTTGGTGTCGCCGTAGACAAGCACCCAATCCGGCTTGTGCTCGTCCAGTACGGCGTCCATCGCGGACAGCATCGCGCCGGTCTGCACACCGTGGCTGCCGGAACCGATGCCCAGGTGGACATCCGGCGCCGGGATCCGCAGGTCGGCGAAGAACACGTCGGACATGTTCTTGTCGTAGTGCTGACCGGTGTGCACGATCACGTGCTCGTGGTCAGTCGCGGCGAACGCCTCGGCGATCGGGGCGAGCTTCACGAACTGGGGCCGCGCCCCGACGACACTCAGGACCTTCATGCGCCGGCGACCTTGATGGTGCGGTCCTCGGCGGCCGACTGGATGACGGCCTCCGCGACGGCGACGGTGCGCAGACCCTGCTCGAGCGTGACGATATCGGCCGGCTTGCCGAGGACGGCGTCCCGGAACTGCTCGTGCTCGGTGCGCAGCGGCTCAGGCTTGCTGATCGCGTAGCGGATCATGTCGCCCTCGCTGACACCGCGGAAGTGCGCGACGTCGTCCCACGCGGTGGCGACCGTGCCGTTGGCGTGGAAGGTCAGGTCGGCGGTCAGGGTGTCGGCGATGAAGGCGCCCTTCTCACCGGTGACGACGGTGAGCCGCTCCTTCATCGGGGACAGCCAGTTGACCAGGTGGCTGGTGACGGTGCCGTCGGCCAGCTTGCCGGTGACGGCGATCAGGTCCTCGTAGTCACGGCCGGACTTGTGCGCGCTCTGCGCGGAGACCGTGACGAACGGGGACTGGGTCACCCATGCGGTCAGGTCGATGTCGTGCGTCGCCAGGTCCAGTACGACGCCGACGTCGGCGATGCGGGCCGGGAACGGGCCCTGCCGACGGGTGGTGATCTGGTAGATGTCGCCCAGCTCGCCGGCCTCGAGGCGGACCCGGAGCGCCTGCAGCGCCGGGTTGTACCGCTCGATGTGACCGACCGCGCCGACCAGGCCGGCGGTCTCGAACGCCTTGGCGATCTCGGTCGCCTCGGCCGACGAACCGGCCAGCGGCTTCTCGATCATCGCGTGCACGCCGGCCTCGGCCAGCGCCTTGGCGATCTCGGCGTGGTACTGGGTCGGCACCGCGACCATGCAGTAGTCGATGCCTTCGGCAATCAACTGCTCGATGGTGGAATGCACCGGACGACCGCCGGCGACCCCGAACTTGTCACCGCCCGGGTCCGCGACGGCGACCAGATCGACGCCGTCCAGGGAGGCCAGCACGCGGGCGTGGTGACGCCCCATCATGCCGAGGCCGATCAGGCCCGCCTTCAGGTTCGCCATCTCACGCACCAGCCTTCGCCACGGTGTTCACCGCGGCCACGATCCGGTTCAGGTCGTCCTCGGACAGCGAGGGGTGGACCGGCAGCGAGAGCACCTCGCGGGCGGCCTTCTCGGTCTCCGGCAGGTCCAGCTCGCGCTGGAACGACGGGAGCCGGTGGTTCGGGATCGGGTAGTAGACACCGCAGCCGACGCCGTACTCGGTGCGCAGCGCGTTCGCGAAACCGTCGCGGTCCTCGGTCACCCGGATCGTGTACTGGTGGTAGACGTGGCTGGCCTCGTCGGCCACGGCCGGGACGCCGACACCGGCCAGGTTCGCGTCCAGGAAGGCCGCGTTCTCCTGCCGCTGCTTGGTCCAGCCGCCGACCTTGGTCAGCTGCACGCGACCGATCGCGGCGTGCAGGTCGGTCATCCGGTTGTTCAGGCCGACGACCTCGTTCTCGTACTGCTTGAGCATGCCCTGGTTGCGGTACAGGCGCATCTGCCGCTCGAGGTGCTCGTTGGCGACCGAGTTCATGCCGCCCTCACCCGACGTCATGTTCTTGGTCGGGTAGAGGCTGAACATCGCGAAGTCGCCGAAGGTGCCGACCGGTGCGCCGTTCCAGGTCGCGCCGTGCGCCTGGGCCGCGTCCTCGTAGATCGCGATGCCGTGCTTGTCGGCGATCGCCTGCAGGGCGGTCATGTTGGCCGGGTGACCGAACAGGTGCACCGGCATGACGGCCTTGGTCTTCTCGGTGATCGCGGCCTCGACCGCGGCCGGGTCCAGGCAGAAGTACGTCGGCTCGATGTCGACGAAGACCGGGGTCGCACCGGTCAGCGCGACGCTGTTCGCGGTCGCGGCGAAGGTGAAGGACGGGACGATGACCTCGTCACCCGGTCCGACCCCCGCGGCCAGCAGGCCCAGGTGCAGGCCCGACGTACCGGAGTTCGTCGCGACGCACGCCCGGCCGGAGACCAGCGCTGCGCCGAACTCCTGCTCGAACGCCGCCACCTCAGGACCCTGGGCGAGCATGCCGGACTGCATGACACGGTCGACAGCCTCGCGCTCCTCCTTCCCGATGATCGGCTTCGCGGCCGGAATCGGCTGCACCATCAGTTCTCCTCCTGTGTTTCGTCGGCCGGCCGCAGCCGTCCGTCGGTTTCGATGTACATCTCGCCCGTCTGCGGGCACTTGAACTCACCGTCGCCGACGGCGAGCAGCGGTACGCCGGCTTTGCCGACCCACTTGAGGAACCGGGCCGGCACCCCCGCGACCAGCGCGAAGTCCGGAACGTCCTTCACCACGACCGCACCGGCCGCGACCGTCGCCCAGCGGCCGACGGTCACCGGGGCGACACAGGTGCTGCGCGCACCGAGCGAGCAGCCTTCCTTCAGCGTCACGCCGATCGGCTCCCAGTCGTGCGCGGACTTCGGCGTACCGTCCGGGTTCACCGCGCGCGGGAAGTAGTCGTTGGTCAGCACCACGGCCGGGCCGATGAAGACGCCGTCCTCGAGCGAGGCCGGCTCGTACACCAGCGCGTAGTTCTGGATCTTGCAGTTGTCGCCGATCTGGACCCCGGTCCCGACATAGGCGCCGCGGCCGACGATGCAGTTCTTCCCCAGCACCGCGTTCTCGCGGACCTGGGCCAGGTGCCAGACCGACGATCCGTCGCCGATCTGAGCGCACTCGTCGACGTCGGCCGACGGGGCGATGCGGGTACTCACAGGGTCTCCTTCACGGTCAGCCACTGGCTGAGGACTTCGGCTGCGCGACGACCGTCGTGCAGCTCCGCCACGAACTCGGGTCCGGCGGCAGCCTGCGCGGCCGCGGTCCCGGGGTCAGCGACGAGATCGCCGACGACGTCACTCAGCGTGTCGTCGTCCGCCTCCACGATCGGTACCTCTCGCCCAGTCAGACTACGCACCCGCGAGCGCAGGTCCGAACCGACGTACGAGACGACGATCCGGCCCGCCGCGAGGGCCTCGGCCGCGGCCACGCCGTACAGGCCAATTCCGAGCTGGTCTACAACGATGTCAGCGGCGCCGATCACGCTCGGCATCTCCGCGTGCGGTACGCCGGTGATGCGGCGGTACTCGATGAGTCCGCGCTCATGCAGGGTGGTCAGGATCTCGTCGATCCGGGCCGTGCCCTTGAGCTTCGCGCTGGACGGGACGTGCACGACGACCGGGCGCTCGCCGCTGAACAGTGGGCGGGCCGCCGCGGCCCACGGCGTGGGGTCGATCACAACCGGCAGCCACTGGGCCTGCGGAAGGTCGATGAGCAGGTCGGGCGTGGAGACGAAGACCGGCAGGCCGAGGCGCTCCACCAGCTCGGCATGCCGCCGGGCCTGGGCTTCGAGCTTGCCGGTGAACTCGTCCTGGTGCGCGAACGGCGAGAACCGCTCGCGGGCCGCGTGCCGGCTTGGTAGCCGGATGTCGGAGCCGTGGAACAGCAGGGCGACCTCGACCCCGGCCTCCCGCAGTACGGCGATATCCGCCGCCGCGTCGGAGTGGCCGCCGTACCCGAGGATCGGCCGGAGGGACTCGACCAGGACGTGGGTGTAGTTGCCCACAACGTGCTCGCGCTGGGCACGAGCCCAGCGCGACTGGTTCCACCAGGCCTGCGGTACGCCGTAGTCGTCGGCGAATCGGAAGGCCGCCGAGCGATGGAGCGCGAACGCGTCGGCGGCGACTCCAGGCAGCGTGCGGGCCGCCCGGGCCCATTGGTAGCCCTGACCGGCGGAGTTGGTCGGTCCGACCAGCATCCGCACGGGGGCCGCGGCTGCCGGCGGGAAGGCCGGCAGGGCCGCGTAGGTGTAGCGCAGACCACGCAGACGTGCCCGGACCGCCTTCGCGGTCCGGGCAACTGGCGTCGGCAACTGGCCTGTCATGGACATGACCTCAATGACCTGCCGGCACCTTGAGCTGGTCGAGCTCGCGCCGAGCGGCGGGCAGACCGAGCACGACCGGCCGGTCCGGCCGCTCCTGCCCGAGGTGCCAGCCGGCCCAGATCGCATTGGCGTCCAGGGCGATCACGACATCGGCCTGCGCGAGGAACTCACGCACGTCCGGACGGCTCTGAACGCGCTTCCAGTAAGCCTTGCTGAGGTTCTTGCTGGTCCGCGAGGTCCGGACGAACTTCACCGGACCGATCTTGTTCGCGGCCCGGCCGACGGTCCGGCGGGCCCGCCGGTAGCGCCAGCGCACGGCCTGCTTGACCCGGGCGGTGCCCCACGGCATCGGCTCCGGCTTCTTCTTCGGGTGGTGGCCGTGGCCATGCCCGTGGCCGTGGCCGTGGCCGTGGCCGTGCGCGTGCTGGCCCTCGCCCTCGCCGCTGTGCTGCTCGGCCGCGGCCGGCGTCAGCGCGTCGCCGGTGACCGACTTCGGGTCCGAGACCGACTCCGGCGCGATCACCGCGTCCGGCGACTCGTCGAACTCGTCGCCGTCACCGTCCTCGCCGTCGTAGTCGTCGTCGTACTCGTCATCGTCGTCGTACTCGTCGTAGGCGTCCTCGGCGGTCGGCATCCGACCCGGGCCGATCAGCGTGAACGTGTTCACCTTGTCGTCGACGACGTCGATCGGCGGCAGCCAGCCGATCACGTCGAGCACCAGGTCGTCGCCACCCCCGAGGTCCTCGCGGATGGTGTCGAAGTAGTCCGGCTTCAGCCGCTTGGTGCTCATCAGCACAACCTTCTGCTGAGTCATGCGTGCACCTCGCTCTTCTTCTTGACGACCTCGGCGAGTGCTTCGATCCGCGGGTCCATGACCAGGTCACGGCGGTAGCCGGCGCCGAACTCGCGCGCCTTCTGCCGGATGCCCTCATCGGCCGTGCGAGCGCCGTGCGCGGCCTCGATCAGCGCCGCCGCGATCGCCTCCGGCGTCACGTCGGTGACCGGGAACCAGAGCGGGTGACCGCGCAGTACGTCGGACGCCGCGTTCTCCGGGTCGTGCACCGAGACGACCGGCAGACCGGTCGCCAGGTACTCGAAGACCTTGCCGCTCGTCACGTACCGGCCCTTGCCCAGCATCAGCAGCTGGACGTCGAACTCGTCGTACGCCTTGGCGATCTCGGCCTTGCCGACCGGGCCCTCGTAGCTGACCCCGGCCTCGGCGCCCGAGTTGATCGCGGCCAGCATGTCCGGCCGCGGGACCGCGTAGTACCCGAGGTAGCCGTGGATCTTGGCCTTCGCGCCGGCCAGCTCCTCGGACTGCTCGACGGCCAGCTTCCAGCCGTCGACGAAGTCCTGCAGCGGCACCTTCGGCGACACGGTGCCGACGTACCCGAAGGTCAGCGGGCGGTCGGTGACCGGGCCGCGGTCCTTGGTGTCCGGGACCAGCTCCGGGTCGAAGCCGTTGGCCACCACGTGCATCTTGGTCGCCTGCTCCGGGTAGAGCTCGACGTGCCACTGCTTGATCGGGTCGTTGACGAACCAGATCTCCTGCGCGGCGTCGACCAGCTTCTTCTCCCACTTCGCGGCCCGGCTGTTCGGCTCGTGCAGCCGGTTACCGCTGAAGACGTCCAGCAGCCACGCGTCGCGGTAGTCCATCACGTAGGGCACGCCGGCCTTCTCGTGCAGGTGGTACGCCGCCGTGAACGCGACATGCGGGTTCGCCGTGGCGACCGTCAGGTCGACCGGGTTCTCGGCGTGGATCCGGTCCGCCGCCTCCTCGATCACCGAGCGCCAGGGGCCGTAGCCGTGCTCGGGGAACGGGATCAGGTCCTGCTTGTTGCGCCACTTGCTCCACAACCGCGGGTTCCGCGCGCGGGCCTTGGGCCAGCGGCGCAGGTCGGTCTCCATGACCGGCCAGTCGAACGGCACCCGGACCACCTCGACAGAGGGGTCGACCCGGTCCTCGAGGGTCGCGTCGGCGCCGGTGAACCGGTAGAAGGTCTCGCGTTCGGCCGTCAGCACGGTCACCTTCCAGCCCAGCGCTGCGAACCGGTTCGCGGTTGCCAGCGCCCGGTACACACCGCCGCCCCGGCACGGGGGGAACCCCCAGGCGACGTACAACATGTGTGGGCGGTCCGTCATGCCCATCCTCTCAGCAGTCATGCTCTCAGCAGGGTGAGTATTGCGTCGGCCAATTCGTCGTACGGCGTCGTGGTGGACAGATTGGCGGCTGCCCACCGGAGCGCGTGATCACGCAGTTTCTCGAGCTCGCCGGGGTCCGCGGACCAGCGCCGCAGAGTGTCCGACGCCTCGGCCACCGAGTCCACCAGGACTCCGCCACCGGACTCCTCGATCACCCGGGTCTGCCGGGGCAGCCGGGTGGACAGCACGGGAAGACCGCTGGCGAGGTACTCGTAGATCTTCGACGGCATCGCTTCCACGAATGCCGGCGTCGGCTGCAGCATGGCCAGGCTGGCCCAGGCGCCCTGGGTCAGCCGCCACGCGTCGGCCGGTGGCTGGCGGCCGTGCAGGCGGACCCGCCCGGCCAGATCGGCCCGCTCGATCCGGGCCTCCAGTGCGTCCCGGTCGCTCGGAGCCACCGGACCGACCAGGTCCAGCGACCAGTCCGGCGCCGCGGCGACCGTCTCGACCATGTCGAACAGGCCGCGGCTGGCGCGCAGGTCACCGACGTACACCGCGCGCGGCGTACCGGTGGGTGGGGTCGGCGCCAAGAACGGGACGTAAGGAAAGTTCTGCACGACGAGGCGTTTTTTCGCCTCGTGCGGGGCAAGGTGGGAATCGGCGACAACTGTCAGGTCGGCGCCGGCCGCCAGCTTCGAGCTGGCCCGGACGATCATCCGGGCCGGCAGTCCGGCCGGACCCTTCGCCCAGGCCCGGTCCGCCAGCAGCCGGGTGTAGTCCTCGTGCACGTCGGCGACCATCTTGCGGCGGCGCAGGGTGGTGACGAGACGGGTGATCGGGATCATGTCCGGATCGACCGTCATCACCACCTTGGCCTTGGTCCGCCACGGCAGCACCGCGGTCCGGGCCAGCCGCTGGACCAGGTTGCCGCGGGGGCCGGCGTGCACGACGGCACCTGCCGGACCACCCTCGGGCTCACCGAGGCCCCACAGCTCGACACTGAGGTCGCGGTGCTGCAGGGCCGCGGTGATCTTGTGCAGACGCGCATCGGCGACGTCGTGGCCGGTCGTGATGATCCCCACGTCCGGCGCTGGCCTGCGAGACACGTCAGAGGTCCTCGCGCGAAACAGCCTTTTCGGCATCGACCTTGAGGAACCGGGTGTACTCGTCGATGACCTCCTTGGGCTCGCCGCGCATCATCACCTTGCCCTTGTCGATCCAGATGCAGTCGTTGCAGAGCTCGCGGACACTGCTCATCGCGTGGCTGACCAGGAACATCGTCCGGCTGTTGGTGGCCAGTTCCTTCATCTTGTCGGCGGCCTTGGTCTTGAACTTGGCGTCACCGGCCGACAGCGCCTCGTCGATCATCAGGATGTCGGGGTCCATGTGCACGGCGACCGCGAAGGCCACGCGCGCGAACATGCCGGACGAGTACGTCCGCATCGGCATCTCCATGAACCCTTTTTCGAGCTCGGCGAACTCCTCGATCTCCTCGTACCGCTCCTGGACCTGCTTGCGGGTCAGGCCGGCCGCGAGGCCACCGAGGGTGACGTTCTCCTTGCCCGACAGCTGGGCGTTGAAGCCGACGCCCAGTGACAGCAGCGTGCTGACCCGGCCGTGCACCTCGATCCGGCCCGAGGTCGGCGGCAGGATGCCGGCGATCGCCCGCAGCAGCGTCGACTTGCCGGCGCCGTTGGCCCCGATGATGCCGATCGCGGTGCCGTGCGCGACGTCGAAGGAGACGTTCTGGACGGCCTTGACCTCGCGGACCGCCCGCTCACCCCGGCCGAACCGGACGATCGCGGTCTTGAAGGTCGGCACCCGCTCGAACGTCGTCCGGTAGGTGATGGAGACGTCCTCGACCTTGACGGCCGGACTTGCATCGACGTTTGACATGGTCTTCTTCTCGGCCTCAGAGACGGACAGCGAACTCACGCTCCCTCGACATGAAGAACAGCGAACCGACCACCAACGCGGCCACTGCCCACGCCACAGCGCCGATCCACAGCTCGGTGTCCGGCATCTTGGCGCGGACCAGCAGATCGGTCCAGCCGCCGAGCAGGGAGTAGAGCGGGTTGTACTGGATGAAGTCCTTGAACTTCGCCGGCGCCTTCTCGGCGAACCACAGCACCGGCGACAGGTACAGCCAGATCCGCATCAGGTACGGCAGGAAGCTGGACGTGTCCCGGAAGTACACCTGGATCGCGGCGAAGATCATGCTGATCCCGGCCGCGAACATCGTCAGCAGGATCAGGAACACCGGCGCGAGCAGCATCACCCAGTGCAGCGGCTGCTTGGTGAGCAGGTGGATCGCGGCGTACACCACCATCGTCGGCAGGAAGCGGAAGAACGCTGTCCGCAGTGCCGACAAGGGCAGGAGCAGCCGGGGGAAAGCCATGTTCATCAGCAGCTTGCCGCCACCCACCACACTGCCGGCGCCGGTCGTGACCGCACCCTGGAAGTAGTAGAAGGCGAACAGGCCACCACACATATGCGCGAAGACCGCGCCGGCGTCCTTCTTGGCGCCGGCGCCCGCGATGATGTCGGTGAGCAGGTAGTAGACCCCCGCGAGCAGCAACGGGTTGATGACCAACCAGATCTGCCCGAAGAAGGTGTTGGTGTTGGCCGCGCGGATTCCGCTCCGCGACATCTCTGCCGCGAACACCCGGCGTTCCCAGAGTGCTTTGAAGTATGGGCGCAACGGCGGCAGCCCCGCCTTGTGCGGCTCGTAAACATGCACCGACGGGTTGAATGCCTCGTCGACGCTGGTCGCGTTCATTCAGGCGACGCCTCTCTCTGCCATGAAAGTCCTGTCCACGTTCAGCCGCTGTGTTCGTTTGACCGGGCCACGTAGACCGGGAAGAGAGTAGCGGATCGGCTCCGGCGCCGATGACACAACGGTCCTCCAGTGTGAGCAACGACGTACGCACGGCTACCGACGTCGCGCCCGATCGAACTCCGCCACCGACGCTCCGGCCGACTTCGATCGTTATCCGGAATATACATTTGACGCCACGCTCCAGCCAAAACGCCGGAACACCAGCGAACGAGGTCAAATCCGGGTCAATTCACCGGTGCGGTCCCAGGGGCGCCGACTGGCCGGGGCGAGCCGTGCGGTGGACGCCGTGTCCCCGCTCCCCCGTGGACAGCCTCACTATCCACGGAGCACCGCTCAGCGCCGCCTGGGACCTCACAGTGGATCCGGTGGCCCGGCCGGACTGGGCGGAATCGGGCCGGGCGCACACCGGATCGGCAGGCACGATGACCAGGGCGGCGGTCATCGCACCCAGAGGCCACACAGAAAGGAGATGCTGATCGCATGCGACTCCTCCAACTCATCGGCCTCACGATGGAGATGCACAGTTTGTACACCCTCCAGCACAGCCGGTGATGGCACGGGAGTGCGAGGGCACCGATACGCCGGGATCGAGACCCAACCGAAACGGGCTCCGCTGACGGAACAGCGATCAACCGCCAGAATTGGAACAGCAGCCCGGCGGCGCTCAGGTGGTCCGTCGCCGGGCTGCTGGACCTCAATTCTCGCTCACGACTGCGCGGAAATGGTGGCCGGATGGTGACACGGCACAAGAATGCTGACAGGACAACAATTATCGCTGGCTGCATTCAACAGGACACGGACAGTGCGGATCGCACTGGAAGGGAGGACGGGTCGTGAGCAGCTCGGACACGGAGCGGGCCGATCATTTGCGCGTGCTCGGACTCAGCGACGACGAGATCAAGGTCTACCAGCACCTGCTGCGGACCGGCCCCTCGTCGGTCACCGAGCTGGACGACGGCGTCCCCGACCGCTCGGCAGCGATCGACACCATCCTCGGCGGGCTGGTCCAGGCGGGCCTCGCGCGCCGCTCCGGCTCCGACCACTCGCGGTTCCTGCCGGTGCCTCCGGACGCCGGCCTGGAGGCGATGACACTGCGCCGGGAGTCCGAGCTCAAGCAGGCCCGGATCGAGGTCCTCAACGCGTACGACGAGTTCCGCCGTACCGTGCACAACGAGTCCACCACGCACCTGATCGAGGTGGTCACCGGCAGCGCGATCGTCGAGCGGATCCACCAGATCAAGGGCAGTGCGCAACGCGAGATCCTGGCCATCGACTCCCCGCCGTACTACATCGGCGGCCCGAACCAGGAGGAGATCGACCAGCTCAGCCGCGGGGTCGCCTACCGGGTCGTGTACTCACCGGAGTCGGTCGAGGTGCCCGGCTACCTGACCGAGAACATCCTGCCCTGCGTCGAGGCCGGTGAGCAGGCGCGCGTGCTGCCCGACGTACCGGCGAAGCTGACCATCATCGACGGCTCGATGGCGTTCGTTTCGATGTCGGTGCGCGACACCGACGTGAACCGGTCGCTGCTGATCATCCGGCCGAGCAGCCTGCTCACCGCGCTGATCGGCATGTTCGAGCTGTGCTGGCGCAACGCGCTGCCACTGCACGCCTCGGTCGGCGCCGAGGACGACCGGCTGGAGCCGATCGAGCGCCGGCTGCTCGCCCTGCTCGCAACCGGCGCCGCCGACGACACCATCGCTCGCACCCTCGGGATCAGCCGCCGGACGTTCTTCCGCTACCTGGAGAGGCTGATGAACCGCACCGGCGCCAGCACCCGTTTCCAGCTCGCCCTGCACGCCGCCCGGGAGAACTGGCTGTAGGGGCTACGTCTTTTGATTCAACGCTTCGCCGAGGTGAACTCCTTCGCGACCACCTCGGCGATCTGGGCGGTGTTCAGGGCAGCGCCCTTGCGCAGGTTGTCGCCGCAGACGAACAGCTCCAGCGCGTTCGGGTCGTCGAGCGACTTGCGCACCCGGCCGACCCAGGTCGGGTCCGTACCGACGACATCGGCCGGCGTCGGGAACTCGCCCTCGGCCGGGTTGTCGAACAGCAGCACGCCCGGCGCGTCCCGCAGCACCTCGCGGGCCTCGTCGGCGTCGACCTCGTGCGCGAACCGCGCGTGCACCGACAACGAGTGCGTGGTCACCACCGGCACCCGGACACAGGTCGCGGAGACCTTGAGATCGGGCAGGCCGAGGATCTTGCGGGACTCGTTGCGGACCTTCAGCTCCTCCGAGCTCCAGCCGCCGTCCTTGAGCGATCCGGCCCACGGCACCACGTTCAGCGCCAGCGGCGCCGGGAACGGGCCGAGCCCGTTCCCCACTACCCGCCGTACGTCGCCTGGGGTCTTGCCCAGCTCGCGGTTGCCGGCCACCTTGGTGATCTGGTCGTAGAGGGCGTCAATGCCCTCCTGACCGGCGCCAGAGGCCGCCTGGTACGACGCGACCACCAGCTGCTCGAGCTCGTAGCGGTGGTGCAGTGCGCCCATCGCCACGATCATCGACAGCGTCGTGCAGTTCGGGTTCGAGATGATGCCCTTCGGCCGGTTGCGGGCCGCCTCGGCGTTCACCTCCGGGACCACCAGCGGGACGTCCGGGTCCATCCGGAACGCGCCCGAGTTGTCCACCACGACCGCACCGGCCGCGGCCGCGATCGGCGCCCAGTGCGCCGAGACCTCGTCCGGTACGTCGAACATCGCCACGTCGATCCCGTCGAAGGCGGCCTCGCTGATCGCGACCACCTCGACCTCCTCACCGCGGACCATCAGCCGCTTGCCCGCGGAGCGCTCGGAGGCGATCAGCCGGATCTCACCCCAGACGTTCTGCCGGGTCGAGAGCAGGGTCAGCATCACCGAACCGACGGCGCCGGTCGCCCCGACCACCGCCAGCGACGGCAGGCCGGTCCGGTCCTCGGTCGTGGTCTCCGCAGCGCTCACAGGGGTCACCGTCCAGTTCCTCCGTACACGACAGCCTGGGTGTGCTCGTCGTCCAGGTCGAATGCAGTGTGCGCCGCGGTCACGGCGGCGTCCACCAGGTTCTCGTCGACGACCACCGAGATCCGGATCTCCGAGGTGGAGATCATCTCGATGTTCACGCCGGCGTCCGCGAGCGCGGAGAAGAACTTTGCCGAGACGCCGGGGTGCGACCGCATCCCGACCCCGACCACCGAGACCTTGCCGATCTGGTCGTCGTACAGGAGCTGCTCGTAGCCGACCTCGTCCTTCATCCGGGCCAGCGCGGACATCGCGCGGGAACCGTCGACGCGGGGCAGCGTGAAGGAGATGTCGGTGCGGTTGGTGGCGACCGCGGAGACGTTCTGCACGATCATGTCGATGTTGGTCTCGGCGCCGGCCACGGTCTCGAAGATCCGGGCAGCCTCGCCCGGCTTGTCCGGTACGCCGACCACGGTGATCTTGGCCTCGTTACGGTCCTGGACCACGCCGGAGATGATCGCCTGTTCCATCTGTTCCAGTTCCTTCGCATCGACAACCCAGGTGCCTTCCTTCTGCGAGAAGGAAGAACGCACGTGAACGGGGACGTTGTAGCGCCGCGCGTACTCCACGCAGCGCAGGTGCAGCACCTTCGCGCCGCAGGCGGCCATCTCGAGCATCTCCTCGTAGGAGATCTTCGGGATGTGCTTGGCGGCCGGCACGATCCGCGGATCCGCGGTGAAGATGCCGTCGACGTCGGTGTAGATCTCGCAGTAGTCGGCCTCCAGCGCGGCGGCCAGCGCGACCGCGGTGGTGTCGGAGGCGCCACGGCCCATCGTGGTGACGTCCTTGGTGTCCTGGGCCACGCCCTGGAACCCGGCCACGATCGCGACGTGCCCCTCGGCCAGCGCCTCTTCCAGGCGGCCGGGGGTGATGTCGATGATCCGGGCGTTGCCGTGCGCGGACGTGGTGATCACGCCGGCCTGCGAGCCGGTGAAGCTGCGCGCCTCGTAGCCGAGGTTCGCGATCGCCATCGCCAGCAGCGCGGCCGAGATCCGCTCACCCGAGGTGAGCAGCATGTCGAGCTCGCGCGGCGGCGGCAGCGGGGAGACCTGTTTGGCCAGGTCCATCAGTTCGTCGGTGGTGTCTCCCATGGCCGAGATGACGACGACGACATCGTTCCCGGCCTTCTTGGTAGCGACGATTCGTTGGGCGACGCGCTTGATGCAATCGGCGTCAGCGACCGAAGAACCGCCGTACTTGTGCACGACGCGTCCCACAGCTGTGTCTCCTCAAAACCACTGGTTGCCACTGGTTGCGGTACGCCGTGCGGCACTGCACCAGGCGTAGTCTCTCGGGGCTCATTCTAGCCGTGACCTCGCCGTTGCCTACCGGCTGACCAGACCTCGGGCCACTTGTTCGTATAAGTCATCACTGAAACAATGCCGGACGTGCACGCGTTCGACATCCTCGGCGACCCGGTCCGGCGCCGGATCCTGGAGCTGCTGGCCGACGGCGAACTGCCGGCCGGCAGCGTCGCCGCGACGATCAACGCGGAGTTCGGGATCAGCCAGCCCGCGGTGTCGCAGCATCTCCGCGTGCTGCGCGACAACGGCTTCGCCACCGTCACCGTGGCCGGCACCCGCCGCCTGTACGCCGTCGCCCCCGAACCGCTGCGCGAGATCGACAGCTGGCTGGACCGCTACCGCAAGTTCTGGGACAACCGGCTGGACGCCCTCGAGACCGAGATCCACCGCGGCCGCCGCTGAAGCGCAAGAAAACCGAAACCTTCCGCGCACTGTCTGCATCGAGGATGTAGACGACCAAGGAGGGGGCGCGGATGCGATCCATCATTGCCAACCTGTGCATGTCGGAGGACGGCATCGTGGACCGGCCGGAGCGGTGGCTCCCGGCGCCGGTGCTCGGCAGTGTGATCGACGACCTGACCGCCGGAACCAACACGGTGCTGCTCGGCCGCCGTACCTATGAGCAGTACGCCGGCTCGGTCGCCGGACTCCGTTCGGTGCGCAAGCTCGTACTCGCGTCGACTCCGGTGGCGTACCAGCCGCACAGTGAAGTGCTGAAGGGCGATCCGCGCCGAGTGCTCGCCGCACTCAAGCAGGTGCCCGGTCCGGACCTGCATGTGGTCGGCAGCCTGGGGCTGATCCGCTCACTGCTGCGGTGGCGGCTGCTGGACGATGTGACGCTGCAGATTCACCCCGTTCGGGCTGGACAGGGCACTGTGCTCGACCGTCGCTCGTTCAAGCTGATCTCTTTGTGCGCTGGGCTTTCCGGCACTCTAGAGGCGACCTACAAGGTGCACTACGCGGCGACCGGAGCGCTCTCGAGCGTGGACGCTGCCGGCCGATGGGGTGGCACCCGCAGGACCGCCAGCGTCCCGAGCACTCCGAGGACTGCCATCAAGGCCCACGCGTAGCGGACTCCGAGGCTCTCCACGACCACACCGCCGACGGCGGAACCGGCCGCGGAGCCGATCATCCCGCCGCTGAGCACCCAGCCGAACATCTCGGTCCGGGCAGCGGCCGGGGTGAGCTCGCCGAGCCGCTCGTACAGCGCGCCGACCGTCGGTGCGATCAGGCAGCCGGCCGCGAACAGCGCGATCGCCAGCGCGACCACCGAGGCAGTAGCAAAGAAGCAACCCGCCGTCAGTACGGTGAAGACCAGCATCCGCCGCCAGACGTAAGAGGCACGGCCGCCCGGTAGGGCGCCGCCGACCAGTCCACCGATCAGACTGCCCAGTGCGGCGACCGTCTCCAGGATGCCGGCGATCAGGCGGTTCCCATGCTCGTCCGCGAACGCGACGATGCCGAGCGACATCGCCGCGAACCCCATCACCATGCAGCCGAACGCGAGCACCAACGGCAACCGGTGGCGATGCCACAACAGTTCACGTGCGGTGACTCGCCTGTCCTCGATCGCCTCTCGCGTGGCTGTGGCCTGCTGCTTGAGCCCGAACCACCAGATCGCCGCGGCCGCCAGGATTGCGCAGCTCAGCACGCCGGCCCGCGGGCTGGCGATGCTGACGATCACTGCTCCGAGCATCGGGCCTACGACGAACAGCAGCTCGGTGGCTGACGCGTCGAGGGCGTAGAGCACGCGGAGGCGGCCGCCCTGCACCAACCGCGGCCAGGCGGCTCGGGACGTGGACGCGACGGGGGCGACGCAGAGGCCGGCCAGTGCTGCTGCCACCGGCAGCACCCCGAACCAGCTGTAGGGCAGCAGGGCGGTCACCGCCATCACTGCCGCCCACGCCATCCCGGTGGCGATCACCACGCGGCGTGCTCCCCTTCGGTCGGCCATCCGGGCCCAGACCACGCTGGCGACCGCCGTACCGATGGAGTAGGCGCCGGCGACGACACCGGCCCAGCCGAAGTTGCCGGAGGCGTCCTTGGCCAGGAACGCCAGCGGGACCATCGTCGCCATCACCGGCATCCGGGCCGTCAGCGCCGCGGCCAGCAGCGTCATCACACCGGGGGTTCGCCAGAGGTCGCGGTACGCGGTCAGGTCCATGGGGACGATTCTGTCCTGACAAAGTCGGTCGGCGCGTCGGGATTTCTCCCTATCTTCCCGGCGTGCGAGTATGCGAACATATGTTCGTGGCGGAGGATGCGGCGACGATCCTGCATGCCGACCTCGATGCGTTCTACGCGTCGGTCGAGCAGCGGGACGACCCGCGCCTGCGCGGCCGGCCGGTGATCGTCGGCGCCGGCGTCGTGCTCGCCTGCAGCTACGAGGCCAAGGCGCTCGGCGTCCGGACGGCGATGAACGGCGGCCAGGCGCTGCGCCGCTGCCCGCAGGCGATCGTGGTCGAGCCGCGGATGTCGGCGTACTCGGAGGCCAGCAAGGCCGTCTTCAAGGTCTTCGAGGACACCACGCCACTGGTCGAGGGGCTGTCGATCGACGAGGCGTTCCTGGACGTCGGCGGACTCGGCAAGATCTCCGGTACGCCGGTGGAGATCGCCCGCCGACTGCGGTCCGAAGTGATGCGGCGGGTCGGGCTGCCGATCACGGTCGGGGTGGCGCGGACGAAGTTCCTGGCCAAGGTGGCGAGCGGGATCGCCAAACCGGACGGGCTGCTCGTGGTGCCGCCGTCGTACGAGCTGGAGTTCTTGCATCCGTTGGACGTCTCGCGGTTGTGGGGCGTCGGCGAGGTGACGGCCGAGAAGTTGCGGGCGCGCGGACTGACGAAGGTGGGCGACGTCGCACAACTGCCGGAGGCCGCGCTGGTGGCGATGCTCGGGCGAGCGTCGGGGCGACACCTGCATGCCCTTGCCCACAACCGCGATCCGCGTCCGATCGAGGTGGGGCGGCGTCGACGGTCGATCGGCTCGCAACGGGCGCTGGGCCGCTCTCCCAAGTCACCGGCCACCCTCGACGCGATCCTGGCCGGGCTCGTCGATCGGGTCACGCGCCGGATGCGATCGGCCGGGCGCTGCGGGCGCACCGTCACACTGCGGCTCCGCTTCGACGACTTCACTCGCGCCACCCGGTCCCATACGTTGCCTCAAGCAACAGATCAGACGCGGGCCGTACTGGTCACCGCGCGTGCCCTGTTCAGCGCCTCCCAGCCGATGATCAAGGCTCAGGGCCTGACCATGATCGGCATCTCGGTCGGCAACCTGGAGAACGAGGCCGCCCAGCAACTCGCACTGCCCTTCGACAAAGCCGCCAACGACGAACTCGACACGACGCTGGACCAGGTCAAGGACAAGTTCGGCGCGAACGCGATCACCCGCGGCGTCCTGCTGGGCCGCGACCAAGGCTTCACCATGCCGATGCTCCCCGACTGAGCCGCCCCTCGATCAGGAGCGCGGGTAGCCGATCTCCGCGATGCCCTCGGCGAGATCGGGCAGCCGGCGTTCGGGATTGAGCGAGGTGACGACGTACTCGGTCAGCGGCATCAGCGCGTAGATGTGACGGATCGGCTCGAGGTCGAGCTCGACCTCGTGGTAGTCCTCGGCGAAGGACAGGAACGCCTCCGGCCGGCCGTCGGCCAGCAGCTCGAACAGGTGCTCCGCGCCGTCTCGATCGGCCGCGACCGGCCCGGCCTGCCAGGCGTCGTCCGCGACCGTGCGCCAGAAGCAGACGGTCGCCCGCGGTACGCCGTCATCCGCGAAGGCCGGCTCGTCGCGCGCCGCGTGGAACACCTCGGGAACGCCATCGAGCAACCCCGGCCAGAGCGTGCCGTCCCGGACCCACGGCGACATCGGCGACTCGTGGTCGAACCCGTAGGCGAAGGCGCCGTCCGGCGAGAAGACGATCGAGTACTCGTTCCCCGACCCGTCGCGCATCAACGCGGCCTCTTCGGTCTCCGACCAGCGCGCATCGAAGGCGAAGAACGGCAGGATGTCGTCACTGCCGTCCAGCACGAGATCGAGGACGGCGAGCGCGCGGCTGATCCGGCGGACCGCACCGAGGTCGGGCAGTCGCCGGATCACTTCATGAACGGACATCGACGCCCTAGCGGCGCTGGACGGCTTCCTCGGCGACCTCGACCAGCTCGCGGTCGGTGGCCTCGGTCTCCGGGTCGTAGGCCGGCTCCAGCCGGTCGTGCGCGATCAGCGACTGAATCGCCCGCAGTACGGCGCTGGCGGCCGCACCCCAGGTGGAGACGTACGAGAACTGCCACCACCACAGCGCCTCGACGATCCGGCCCTCTTCGTAGTGCGCCAGGCCGTGCACGAGGTCGGTCGCGATCGCGGTCAGGTCGTCGGAGAGCCGGTTGACGGTGATCTCCGGCGGAGCGGCGTACGGGTCGAAGACCTCGGCGTACTCGTCGAGGCCCTCGAAGAGCGCCGCCAGCCGGTCCCGCATCGCGTCGAGATCCGGATCCGGGCCCGCGTCGGACTCGAAGCGCTCCTCCGGCACGAAGTCCTCGAACGCACCCAGCCGGCCGCCGGCCAGGAGCAGCTGGCTCACCTCGAGCAACAGGTACGGCAGCGAGGCAAGCCCCTCGTCCACACCGTCCTCGTCCGGTTGCGCGGCGATGTCGCGCACCGAGATCAGGAAGCTCTGCACCTGGTCGGCGATCTGCTCCGCGAACTCGGTCAGGTCGTCCGAGCCGATGCTCAGCGTGCGCTCTGCCATATCGGTTGATTCAGTCATCGATCGATCGTCGCCCTTCAAACGCCCGTCCGAGTGTGACCTCGTCGGCGTACTCGAGGTCACCGCCTACTGGAAGTCCACTAGCCAATCGGGTCACGCGCAAGCCCATGGGCCGCAGCAACCGGCTCAGGTACGTCGCCGTCGCCTCGCCCTCGAGGTTCGGATCGGTGGCCAGGATGATCTCCATCACCTCTCCACCGGCCAGCCGCTGGAGCAGCTCCTTGATCCGCAGCTCGTCCGGCCCGATCCCCTCGATCGGCGAGATCGCGCCGCCGAGCACGTGGTACCGGCCGCGGAACTCGCGGGTCCGCTCGATCGCGACCACGTCCTTGGCCTCTTCGACCACGCAGATCAGGCTCAGGTCGCGGCGCGGGTCACGGCAGATCCGGCACTGCGGCTCCTCCGCGACATTGCCGCAGATCTCGCAGAACTTGACCTTCTCCTTCACCTGCACCAGCACGTGCGCCAGCCGCCGTACGTCGGTCTCGTCGGAGGCCAGCAGGTGGAACGCGATCCGCTGCGCCGACTTCGGACCGACCCCCGGCAACCGGCCGAGCTCGTCGATGAGGTCCTGAACGGCCCCCTCGTACACGTCAGGCCGGGTTCTGCCCGGGCGGACCGGACGGGTTGCTGAAGCCGATGCTGCCACCGGGGAGCTGCGGGCCGGCTCCGTCACCAGGCACCGCGTCGCCACCGAATCCAGGCAGGCCACCGGCCAGCGGGCCCATCGCCTGCGCGGCGGCGGCCTTCGCGTTCTCCGAGGCGTCCCGGACCGCGGCGACGACCAGATCGGCCAGCGTCTCGGTGTCGTCGGGGTCGACGGCTTCCTTCTTGATGTCCAGCCGAAGCAGCTCACCCGTGCCCGAGACCACAGCGCTCACCAGGCCGCCACCGGCCGAACCCTCGACCTCCTGGGTCTCCAGGTCGGCCTGCGCCTTCATCAGCTGGTCCTGCATGGCCTGAGCCTGCGCAAGCAGGTTGGACATGTCGAAACCACCAGCACCGCCACCGTCGAACACGCGATCTCCTCGTCGAGCCGCCACCTGAATTCCCACCAACCCTAGCCGGTCGGTCGGACAACGCTTCGATCCCGCCTTGATCGCACCCCGGCCACCTGGAAACCGACCAGTCTCCCCAAGTTTTCCACAGGGCTGTGGAGATCTGTGTCCACAGCCCTGTGAAAGGTGTGAAAACCCGCGCGGTTTATCCACAGTGGCCGTGCACAACCGGTGGATAGCTAGCGTTGAAGGGCGAGCCGGGCGCCCAGGCCGATGAACAGTCCGCCGGTCGTGGCGTCGAGCCGCCGCCGTGCCCGCTCCCTCGTCCGCAGCCAGCCGCCGATTCTCCCGGCGGCGATTCCGACCGCGCCGTCCACCAAGAACTCGAGCGCGACGAGCACTACCCCGAGGATCGCGAACTGCATCCACAGGGCACCACGCTGCGGGTCGACGAACTGCGGCAGGAACGCCAGCGTGAACGTCACCATCTTCGGATTGACCAGGTTGGTCAGCAGCCCCATCGAGTACGCACGCCGGCCGGAAACCCCGGCCCGCTCCGTACTCTCCTCGAGACTTCGGCCGCGCTTGCGGATCAGCTGGATCCCCATGAAGACCAGATAGGCGCCCCCCAGGATCCGCGTCACCGTGAAGGCCGCCGGCACCGCAGCGAACAACGCGACCAGCCCAGCCGCCGCCAACGCGACGTGAATGACCTCGCTGGTGGCGACTCCCGCCGTGGCCAGCACCCCGGCCCGGGCCCCGCCGCGGATCCCACAACCCAGCACGAACAACATGTCCGGCCCCGGGACCACCATCGCCAGCAGCGTCGTCAGAACGAACGCAACAAAGACCTGCTCGTTGATAGGCACCCTTCGATGCTCACACGACGAGGTGTCTGCGTCACCTGGTTCCGCGTCACCTGGTCCCGCGTCACCTGGTTCCGTTGGTCTCTTCGAGGATGATCTCGGCCCCGAGCGTGTCCCGCAGGAGGTCCGTGTGCGACCGCGAGTCTTCCTCGAGCACCACGTCGTCCTCGCCGATCGCGTCGGCTTCTTCCTCCGGCGTCAGTGCCTTCGCCTCGGCAACCGGTGCCGCCGCGCTACGCCGAGCGAGCTCGGCCGCGACCGCAGCCTCGGCCGCTCGCCGCTTGTTGGAGGCCTGCTGCTTGCGATCACCCTCGGCCGGTGCCTGGGTCGCTGCCGCCTGTGCCGGTGGTGTTGGCGCTGACGTGCGTCCTGGTGCCGACGTGCTCTGCTCCCACGCCTCCGGCTCCGGTACGTCGTACTCCGGATCCGGCGGCGGCTCCTGCAGCGCTACAGCGCCTGCGTCGTCACCCCAACCACCCGTACGAGCCCCACCCGGAACGCCGCTCCGCACAGCTGCCCCAACCGGGCTGCCCGCGCGTGAACCGCCAGCGCCGACCGACGCACCCGGCCCGGACGCGTCGCCGCCTGCGGCTCCACCGCCCACCCCAGCCGCGCTACCGCCCGCTCCAGCGCTCGCCCCAGTCGCGCTACCGCCCGCCGATCCCGCGCTCGCCCCAGCAGCGCTACCGCCCGCCGCTCCAGCGCCTACTCCAGCCGGGTTGCCACCAACCCCAGCACCGGACCCAGCCTGGCTACCGGCACCCGCTCCGACCCCCGTCGGACTACCGCCGGCACCAGCCACACCGGCCGGGCTACCGTCACCACCGGCGGCTCCACCACTCGTGCCAACCGGGCTGCCGCCACCGACCGCTCCAGCCGGGTTCCCACTGGCGAAGCCACTTGCGCTAGCCGAGTCTTCGCCACCGCCCGAGGCGCCAACTCCCCCGGCCCCAGCCGGGTTGCCGGCACCACCGAAGCCACCACCGGCGCCAGCCGGGTTACCACTCACTGGGGAACCACCCGGCGCACTCGCCCCGCCCTGCGGTCCACCGGCTCGCGGCGCAGCACCTCCGCCACCCGTCGCCCCAGGATCAGCAGACGGATCAACCACAGCCTCGATCCGCCGGTTCAGACCGATCGTGTCGATCATGGCCTGCCGCAGAATCTCGTCACTCCCGGACCGCGCAAAACTCTCCCGCGCCCCCGCGTTCACCATTCCCAGCGTCAACGTCTGGTCATCCACCGCAATAACCTGCGAGTTCTGACTCAGCATGATCCAAGCGAACCGCCGCTTCGCCTTCACAGCATCCAGAACCTGCGGCCACAACCGCCGAACATCCGCCAGCCCCACAGCCCCCACCGAAGGCGACCCCACCGGCGCACTAGCCCCCGCCGACTGCTGCCCGGACGCAGGCTGCTGCACCGGCTGCGCGACCGACGACTGCTGACTCGGCGCCGCCGACCGCTGCGCGGAGGCCGCCGGCTCATCACCCCAAGCCCCCTGCCGCCCCCCAGCAACACCCGCCGCGCTCCCAACTCCAGCCGGCGCCGCCACACTGCTCCCGGCAGCCGCCTGACCGTGTTCAGCACCACCCGCCGAACCGTCGGCAGCACCCGCACTACCCGACCCACCCGGACCCGCGCCCGGCACGCTCGCGCCGCCCGGCGCACCCGCGCCAGTCCCGGCACCTACCGAACCCTGCTCACTCCCACTTAACGATCCGGCGGCCGCGGCGGAAGGTGGCACCACGCCACCCGCCGCATCACCCCCGCCCGAGCCACCGTCACCCGCATCAGCGCCCGCCGTACCGGCCTCGCTGGCCCCACCGGCGGCGGCACGCGCCGCGGCTCGGCTGGAGGCCGCGTCGGGCGCGGGACCGGAAGCCACCAAAGACCCGCCAGCGTCCGCCGCCACGGGGATGCCCATCGACATCCGGCGCTCCATCCGGTCCAAGCGCGCCTGGATACCGTTCGTGGAATCGTCCGCACCCGGCAGCAGCACCTTCGCGCAGATCAGCTCAAGCTGCAGCCGCGGCGCGGTCGCACCACGCATCTCCAACAGCCCAGCCGCGACGATGTCCGCAGCCCGGGTCAGCTCAGCAGCACCGATCCCAGCGGCCTGCGTCTGCAGCCGCTCACCCTGATCCTCGGCCGCCTCGATCAGCCCGGACACCACCGCATTCGGCACCGCCGACAGCACCACGAGATCCCGCAGCCGCCGCAGCAGATCCTCGGCGAACCGCTTCGGGTCCTGCCCGGTCTCGATCACCTTCTCGACCGTCTCGAACACAGCCTTGCTGTCATGCGCGGCAAACCCGTCTACACACGCATCCAGCAACGAGTCCGGCGTGAACCCGAGCAGCGCAACCGCCAGCTCATACGTCACCCCAGCCGGCCCCGCACCACCGATCAACTGGTCGAGCACACTCAGCGAGTCACGCACCGACCCCGCACCAGCGCGCACCACCAACGGCAGCGCAGCAGGCTCGATCGCAACACCTTCCGCCTCGCACAGCGTCGCCATGTAATCGCCGAGCGCCTTCGGCGGCACCAGCCGGAACGGATAGTGGTGCGTCCGGGACCGGATCGTCCCGATCACCTTGTCTGGCTCAGTGGTGGCGAAGATGAACTTGAGGTGCGGCGGCGGCTCCTCGACCAGCTTCAGCAGGGCGTTGAAGCCCTGCGTGGTCACCATGTGCGCCTCGTCGATGATGTAGATCTTGTAGCGGCTCTCGACCGGCGCGAAGAACGCCCGCTCGCGCAGGTCCCGCGCGTCGTCGACACCACCGTGCGACGCGGCGTCGATCTCGATCACGTCGATACTGCCCGGACCGCCGCGGGCCAGGTCGGTACAGGACTTGCAGACCCCGCATGGCTCGGCGATCGGGCCCTTCTCGCAGTTGATCGCACGGGCCAGGATCCGGGCGCTGGTGGTCTTGCCGCAGCCGCGCGGCCCGGAGAACAGATAGGCGTGGTTGACCCGGTTGTTGCTCAGCGCGTTCCGCAGTGGCGCCGTGACGTGATCCTGGCCGATGACCTCGGCGAACGTCTCCGGGCGATACCGTCGGTACAACGCAAGGGGTGCTTCCACGCCGCAACCCTAGCGCCGCCCGCCGACAAAACCACCGTCGCCCGGATCGGATCCGCGCGCCGGTCCCGGCCCGCCTAGGGTGGGCTGATGGGCTCCGGTGACGAGCGGTACGACGTGATCATCCAGCGCGCCCGCGAGCGCCTCCCGGCCGACGACCGAGTGCTGGCCGTCTACCTGATCGGCAGCTACGCGACGGGCGCCGAGGACCGGTTCAGCGATCTCGACCTGCATCTGGTGGTCACCGACGAGAGCATCGACTGGTTCGAACAGCACTGGGCCGACCTCCTGCGAGACCTCGCCGGCCCGACCGTCTTCTGCGACCGCCTCCTCCACCTCGCCGGTGGACTCGGCATCACGCCGGACTGGCTCCACATCGACCTGATCGCGCATTCGCTCACCTCCTTCGATCGCTTCCAGTACGACGGCGTCCGGGTACTGTTCGACCGCGACGGCACCCTGTTCCCGGACGGCGACCAGCCGGCCGAGCACGGTCGCCCGGGGACGCCGTACTGGCCCGAGCGGGTCATCCCGATGTTCGTCTATTTCCTCGGCAACCTCGTGACCGTCCTCGGTCGCGACGAACGCATCGCCGCCGGCCAGGGCGTTGGAGTCGTCCGCGACCAGCTGATCCAGCTCATGCTCGCCGAGCGCGGAGTACGCCGTACCGGTGGCGCCAAACGCCTCAACGCCCTGCTCTCCGCCGAACAACGCGCCACCCTGGAGGCAATCCCGCCGGCCGGCTCCGACCCGGCCGACCTCATCGCCGCCAACCAGTACATCTGCCGCGAAATGCTCCGCCGCGGCCAAGCCCTCGCCGATCAGACCGGCGAGCCTTGGCCCGCAGAGTTCATCGATGCCACCCTGGCCCATCTCCACCGCCACCTCGGCATCACCTTCGACTGAAATCGCCGCACCTGCCGATGTCCTGCTGCTCGTTAGTCGGTACTTTTTCGGCGCCTGGACCCGAAAATGTTCCGACGAAAGCATCCCTTACCCCAGCCGCAGCCCGTCACCCTCTGGCACGGTGAAGCTGGTCGCGGC
Organism: Kribbella sp. NPDC005582; assembly: GCF_040605415.1. Classification (NCBI taxonomy): domain Bacteria; kingdom Bacillati; phylum Actinomycetota; class Actinomycetes; order Propionibacteriales; family Kribbellaceae; genus Kribbella; species Kribbella sp. NPDC005582. Next base: position 200,407 of record NZ_JBEXCU010000005.1, on the reverse strand, counting down.
CCTGCAAGGCAGCTCAACCACGGCGTGGAGCGGCCTGAGATTTCAGTCGGCCACCCTTGCTCCTGCCGCCGCCGTCGACCGCGGCTCCGGTCGGCGGGTCGAGTCGAGGCGGCGGGCCAGAACGACTCGGCCGGGCGCGTCGACTGGGCCGAGCACGGCGCCGGTCGACTATGCGGCGTGACTGGTCGCCACAGCTGCTGAGGGAGACGGCGCTGCCGGCTCCGGCAGCCTCACGTGTCTCGGGCTGACCGGCTTTGCGGCTTCACCCGGTCCAGGCGGCGCTGAACGGTCGACGCCGCGTACGACGGCGGCCCGGCTGACGGCCGACTCCGAGGATGCGCTCTCCGCCCACGCGAGGCGCCCATCGTCGTCGTGGATGTGCCTTCAAACCCATGGCCGGATCCCCGGTTGCGCTAGTCGATTCGTCTTCGCCGATCGCGCCCAGAAGTTGCCGACTAGCGCCGACCACCCGTCGCCTGCGGCTACTGGTGGGGATGGGCCGGACGGGCGCCGCCAAGTGAGGGCTCCTGCCGGCGGGGCTCCTCCTGCGGGAGGTGAGAGTTACTCCAGGTGGTAGTTGGCGAACCGGGTGCGGAGGTCCTTCTTGGAGAACTTCCCGACCGAGGTCTTCGGGACCTCCTCGATGAACTCGACCGCGTCCGGCAGCCACCACTTGGCCACCTGCGGGCGGAGGTAGTCGAGGATCTCGTCGCCGGTGACCGTGGCGCCTTCTTGGAGGACGACGCAGGCCAGCGGCCGCTCGTCCCACTTCGGGTGCGGGACGCCGATGACGGCGGCTTCCTTGACGTCGGGATGCGCCATCAGCAGGTTCTCCAACTCGACGGAGCTGATCCACTCGCCACCGGACTTCACCAGGTCCTTGGTCCGGTCGACCAGCCGCACCGACCCGAACTGGTCGATCGCCGCCACATCGCCGGTCTTCATCCAGCCGTCCTCCGTGCACAGCTGGACGCCGGCGTCGGGGCGGTAGTACTCAGCCGCGATCCAGGGCCCGCGGACCTGGAGCTCACCGGTGGCTTCGTCGTTCCAGGGCAGCGGCGTGATCGAACCGGGCTCGACGATCCGCACCTCGACGCCTGGTAGCGGAAGTCCTTGCCTGGCACGCAGGTGGGCCTGCTCCTCCTCGGGCAGATCCGCATAGCGCGGCGGCACGTGGGAGGCGGTCGCGACCGGACTGGTCTCCGTCATCCCCCAGGCCTGCAGGATCGGCTTGCCCAGCTTGGCCCGGAACGCTTCCGACAGCGCCAGCGGCACGGCCGAACCGCCACACGGGATCCGCCGCAGCTTGGGCAGCTCGACCCCGTCCAGCAACGGCAACAAGCCCTGCCAGATGGTCGGGACGCCGGCCGCCAGCGTGACCTCCTGCTCTTGCAGCAGCTTGAGAATCCCCGCCGGACTCATGTCCGGTCCGGGGAAGACCAGACTCGCGCCGGCCATCGGCGCCGCATGGGCGAGGCCCCAGGCGTTCGCATGGAACATCGGCACGACCGGCATCACGGCGTCCGTCTCGGTCAGACCGATCGCCGAGTTCGTCAGGACGCCGATCGAGTGCAGCCACGTGGACCGATGCGAATAGACGACACCCTTCGGATTCCCCGTCGTACCGCTCGTGTAGCACATGGCGGCCGCCTGATTCTCGTCCTCGACGTGGAACTCGACCGGCTCAGCGGCGGCCAGCAGCTCCTCGTAGTCGTGGAACCGCGGGTCGTCCGGCACCTCGACACCAGGCGCACCAGCCGGCAGATCGTCCATCACGACGACATGTCTGACCAACGGCAGCCGGTCGAGCAACGGAAGGAACAGCCCCAGCAGCGAGCGATCGACGAAAACGACCTCGTCCTCGGCGTGATTAGCGATGTAGACGATCTGATCGGGGAAGAGTCTGATGTTGAGCGTGTGCAGCACGCGCCCACTGCAGGGCGCGGCGAAGTACAGCTCGAGGTGGCGGCCGGAATTCCACGCGAACGTCCCGACACGACCGTCCGCGGTGATCCCGAGTGTGTCCAGGACGCCGCCCAGGCGTCTGGTGCGCGCGGCCCACTCGCCGTACGTCATGGTCGTCGGCGCCGGCCCGCCGGTGTGCACGATCCGGTCCGGGTAGAACTGCTCGGCCCGGCGAAAAATGGTGTCCAGGGACAGCTGGTAGTCCTGCATCAGACCCTTCATGAAGCCACTGTGCCAGTCCTGATGTCGCCTTGACCATGACCTCAGCAGGACTTTCTCCGGCACTCTTCAGGCACTCTTCGCGCGCCGCGATAGATGACATGACATACGTGTCGTGTAATCTATTGACCATGAAGGTCCTGGAGGAGCTGCGTTATCTCGTGCTGGCGATCCAGCGCGAGGGTAACCGGCTGCTCGCCGCAGAGCTGCGCCCGTTGGGGATCACGCCTTCCCAGGCTGAGGTTCTGCGCGTCCTGCGCGACCACGGCCCACTCACACTCAACGCATTGGGCGGACTGCTGGTCTGCGAGACGGGCAACAGCCCCAGCCGTCTCGTCGACCGACTCGTTGCCCAGGGCCTCGTCCAACGCAGTGTCGACAAGGTGGACCGGCGCTACCTCGCGCTGAGCCTCACCGCCCAGGGCCGCGCGCTGCACCGCCGCGTCGTCACCGCGGAGAACCGGCTGCACCGGACCATCGACGGCCTGGTCGCGGACCGTGAGCTCAGCGAGACAATCGAGACCCTCCGCGCCGTCGCCGACGGCTTTCCCGCCGGCGCCGCCCTGGCCCGCCGCCGCGACCCTGCCCAAGCCATCCGCCCACGAGCGACTGTCGCCCAGGAGAGATAGACATGGAGCAAGCCACCGACACCATCCCGGCCGGCCCGACCGCCATCCGGCACCTCCTGCTCGACGCTCTCGCCCTCCCGGAGTGGAACGAGGCGTTCCTCGACATCGAGGGCCCGCCCGCGGCAGCCGAGGGGTCCCGCTACGCGCTCCGCGTGCGGCTGGGCCTGTCCGGCGAGCTGCTCTACACCGCCGTCGAGCCCGACCGCATCGAGATCACCTGGCAGGTCCCCGGCTTCCGCGAGGTCGGCACCTGGGCCATCGGCCAGGACAGCCAGGTCACCCACACCTTCGAGCAGACCGGTCCGCTCGCCACGGTCCTCCGCCCGGCGTACCGCAACATCGCGACCATCCGCCTGGCCCGACTCACCAACCGTCTGCGCGCACTGGCCCACAGCGCCTAGTCTCGGACGCATGCTGATAGACGTCCGAGACACCAGCCTGTACGTCGATCAGCGCGGTGCCGCGGACGCGCCACCACTGTTGTTCCTGCACGGCGGCCCCGGATCGGGCTCGTACGACTTCCTATCGTTCCAAGGCGATCGCCTGGCCGAGCGGCTGCACGTGATCGGCGTCGACCAGCGCGGAATCCAGCAGTCGGCTTCGGACACCGGACCGATCAGTGAACACCTCCTGATCGCGGACTTCGAGGCGCTGCGCGAGGCACTGGGGCTGGAGAGCTGGTCCATTCTCGGACACTCGTTCGGTGGCCGACTGGCGCTCCGCTACGCCGTGCAGCACCCAAAAACGGTCAGCAAGGTCATCTTCGAGAATCCGGCGTGGGACGTCGTACTCAACACCGACACCTTGATGCGGGCCGCGCTCCCGCTGCTTCCGGAGGGTGCCGTCGCCCCGGCGCACGAGGGGGCTGCGACCCGGCAGATGTGGGACGAGCGGATCGAGTTCGTCCGGGAGTTGGGCGACCGCCGGATGGAGATCTACCTCGGTCCGGACACGCAGGACTTGGAACTGCCTGCGGACACGGCGTTCTCCGACGAGGTCCACGCCCGCGCCACGCACTTCTACGAGGAGCTGGCGAGCTCCGGCGACTTCTTCGAGTCGCTGCTGCCACTGCTCGCGCAGGTCGACCAGCCTGCGCTGCTGATCAAGGGTGGCCACGACCCGGTCACCAGTCCGGAGGAGATTGCGCGCTTCCAGGCCGACGTACCGAAGGGGACCTATTACTTAGAGGCCACCGCTGGGCATTTCGCGCATGCCGAAGCGGCCGACGCCTACACGCGGCTGGTGACCGACTTCGTCCTCAGCTGAGGGCGATGGGCATGGCGCGTTTGTGCGCCGTCCGGCGGTGCGTCGCGATGATCGTGCTCGCGGCCTTCTCGTCGACCTCACCGCCTTCGAGGAAGTCGTCGATCTGGTCGTAGGTGACGCCCAGCACCTTCTCGTCGGGTACGCCGGGGTTGTTGGACTCGAGGTCTGCCGTCGGCACCTTGCCGGTGATCTCCGGCGCCGCCCCGAGGCGGGCACCGAGCTCACGCACGCGGCGCTTGGTCAGTCCAGACAGCGGCGTCACGTCGCACGCGCCGTCGCCGTACTTGGTGTAGAAGCCCATCACGGCCTCGGCCGCGTGATCCGTCCCGACCACCAGACCGCCGCGCGCGCCGGCGACGATGTACTGCGCGATCATCCGCTGCCGCGCCTTCACGTTGCCCGCGTGGAAGTCCTCACGGTCTCCGAGCCCGGCGTGCCGCACGGACTCGACCATGGCGTCGGTGGCCGGCTTCACGTCGACCACGAGCGTCTCGTCGGGCCGGATGAACTCCAGCGCCCGCTGCGCGTCCGCCTCGTCCGCCTGAACGCCGTACGGGAGCCGCATCGCGACGAACGTCGCCTGACCGCCCTCGCCGCGGACCCGCTCGACCGCGAGCTGGCAGAGCCGGCCGGCGGTGGAGGAGTCGACGCCGCCGCTGATCCCCAGCACGTACGACGTCGCGCCCGAACGGCGTAACAGGTCGGCGAGGAATTCGATCCGGCGCTCGATCTCGGTGTCCGGATCGAAGGACGCCGGCACACCCAGCTCGGCGATGATCAGTTCCTGCAGGTAGCGGCGCTCGTCGCTCATCGTGCCTCCCAGACCTGGCCTGGACATAAGGATTCCCCGCGCACCCGGAAGAGCTCACTTACCCTTGCTGCCTTCCGGCCCTGGGGGAGTTGGGCGAGATACCGCCACGCGGGGAACCGTGCACAAGTGTAGGGGATACCGCCCGCCGACCGGGAATCGCCCCCGCCCGCCGCCACGCTGTCAGCGAACACCCTGGCTCCCAGGCCGCACCCCGCCGCAAGCTGACTACGTGACGGATCATCAATTCGGCCGGTTCGGCATCGCCACCGGCCTGGACAGCAGTCCCCACTCACTCGAGGCCGCACAGATCGCCGAAGACCTCGGGTATCCCGCGATCTGGCTGTCCGGCGGCCCGCTGCCCGGTCTCCAGACGATCACCGACCTGGTCGGCGCGACGAACTCGATCAAGTTCATCAGCGGCGTACTGGCCGTCGTGACCTACCCCGCCGCCGACGTCGGAGCGACGTACGCCGATCTCCAGGCGACCGCGCCCGGCCGCTTCACCGTCGGCCTCGGCGGTGCCCACGGCCCGCGCCCGATCGAACGACTCACGGCGTACCTGGACGAACTCGAGGTCCCCTCGGACCACCGCGTCCTCGCGGCCCTCGGCCCACGCATGCTCGAGCTCGCCCGCGACCGCTCCGCCGGCGCCTTCCCCTTCCTCATCACCCCTGCCTACACCGCCCAGGCCCGCCAGGTCCTCGGTCCGGACAAACTCCTCGCCGTCAGTCACCTCGTCGTACTGGAAACCGACCCCGCCAAGGCCCGCGCCATCGCCCGCGACACCATCAGCTTCTTCCCCACCATCCCCGCGTACGCCGACTCCCTCGAACGCCAAGGCTTCAGCCGCGCCGACCAAGCCGAACTCCCCGACCACATGGTCGACGCCCTCGCCGCCTGGGGCACCCCCGCCGACATCAAGGCCAAACTCACCGAACACCTCACCGCCGGCGCCGACCACGTAGCCCTCAACGTCATCACCGGCATCACCGGTCCCCAACCCACCGCCCAGTGGCAAGCCCTGGCCCCCACCCTCCTCACCCCCTGATTTCCACAACCCCCACCGCTTCGCGTATCCTCTCCGCTTGGAGGATTCGCCTAGAGGCCTAGGGCGCACGCTTGGAAAGCGTGTTGGGGGCAACCCCTCACGAGTTCGAATCTCGTATCCTCCGCCACTCTGAACAGTGGCCACCCGACCAGCTTTCCACTGGGCAACGCACGACGTGGTCACCCACAGGGGCTGAACACAAGAAGGGCCGGTCGCCTACGCGACCGGCCCTTCTTCAGTGCGGGGTCTCAACAAGCCCTCGCAGGCAAACCTCGGAGACGAGGGCATGGGGCAACGGGAGGTCGTCTGATCGTGTCAGACTCGGCGGGTGCAGGTGAACGAGTTCTGGTCTCTGGTTGAGCGGGCCCGCGAGGACGCGTCTGTCGAGGGCGTGGATTGGCCGTCGGGTTCGGCCGTGGCCGAGGCTCTGGCGGCGGGGCTGGCGCAGCTGTCAGCGGAGCGGATCATCGAGTTCGACCACGCCTACCAGCGGACGACACGACGAGCTGATCAGTGGGCCCTGTGCGCGGCGGCGTACGTGATCTGGGGGTACATCTCCGACGACGCGTTCAGTGATTTCAAGGCCGGCCTGGTCGGCTTGGGACGCGACGCCTTCGAGCAGGCGACGGCCGATGCCGATGCACTGGCCGACCACCCGATGGTGCAAGCAATCGCCGCTGGACAGGTCGACCGATTCGCGTTGGCGGCCGAGGGCGTTCAGTACGCCGCGGCACGTGCGTTCGAGCAGCACAACGACGATGCCGACGCGTTCTGGGATGCCTTGGAAGCCCAGCCTGACGAAGCTGGTGACCAGGAAGAACTCCCGGGCGCCGACCGCTGGTCGGGGCGATTCGGAGGCGCCGAGGACCTCACTTTGATTCCGCAGCGGCTGCCCCGCCTGCTCGCCCTGTTCTCTGAGCGCGGATGCGGCGGGCACTGAGCGTCTTCCATCTCAGTTGATGGTGATGGTGCGGGCCCAGTGGGGTGGGGTGTCTGGGGTGTAGTCGGGGTCATCTTCGTTCACTGGGTTTGCTGGGCGGGGGAAGAGTCCGATGACGGTGCGGCAAGGTGGGGGCATGGATGGCCAGGGGGTTTGGCCGTCGGTGAGGGCAACGATGACGTCTGGGCGGGTGCGGAGCGCTTGGGCGAAGCCGGTGCGTAGGTCTGTTCCGCCGCCGCCGATGAGTTCGATGTTTTCGGCTCGGCAGATCGGTACGGCGACTCCGGCTGCGGCGTCGCAGGAGATGACCGACAGCAGGTCACGGCGCCCGCCGAGCGTTCGGGAGATTGCTGCTAGTTCCAGCAGGGCGCTGCCTAGTTCGGAGTCGCTCACTGAGCCTGAGGTGTCGATCACGACGCAGACCCGAGGCGGCGTACGGCGCAGGCTCGGCAACAGCACACCTGGTACGGCGGCCGACCGGCGGGAGGGGCGTCGATAGCTGTGGTCGTCGCCTGCGCCCGCGGCGGTCGCGGCGGACCGGACTGCAGCGCCGAGCAGTTGTCGCCAGTGCTGTGGTGGATGGAACGCTTCGTCGGCCCAGCGGCGCCAGCCGTCCGGGGCGGTGCCTGGTCTGCCCTTGATCCCTTCGGCGACTCGGAAGCGGACGGCGTCTTGCTCGTGCTTGCTGAGACCGTGTGCACCGTTGGGTCCCAGTTCCCACGGGCGGGCCTGGCCATCGGCTCCGCTGCCGCAGTCAAGCCAGGCCAGCTCCGGGGCGAGCCCGGACATCGACGTAGTGCGCAGGTACTCCTCCATCAGCAGTCCGGCGGGAAGTCCCAGCATCGATGGCAGCACTGCTCCGGTGGGCTGCGGTAGACCGTCGCCGTAGATGTCGTCGTTGATCTCGAAGTCGGCGGCGATGTTCCGCCGCAATCGCTCGCCTGGTCCGTAGGCCTCGTGCTCTCGCGCGAATCGCTCTCCGCGGCTGTGGTGGTCTCTCAGCAGGTGGGAGACCTCGTGCACCCAGACTCCGGCCAGTTCCTCCACCGGTGTGCGCGCCACGAAGCCGGGTGCGACGTAACAGCGCCAGTGCGGGTCCACGGCCATGGTCAGGACAGAACGGTCCTCCACTACGTGGAGTGCGAAGAGTGCGTCGGCCAAATAAGGGCGGACCTTTACTGCGTGCAGCCGAGCCGTGAGCAGCTTGTGCAAGTCCAGTGGAAGTGCACGCCGAGGCGGCGTGAGCTTAGCGGTCATCGGACTACCTGATCCGCTGATCGGGCCAGGTCGATCACTCCCACAAGGCGCTCGACCGCTTCCGGTACCTCCCAGTCTTCGCGCCGCAGCGCAGCCAACGCCATCGCCGGGGCAACCAGCAGATCCGGTACGCCGGTCTCCAGGGCGCGAATCAGAACCCGCCAACCCGCCTCCCATCGCTCTCGCTGCGGCCGCGCACCGATGGCCGCGACTACCGCCTCCAGTGCGGCCTGCCGCAGATCGCCTCGGACAGGCAACTCGGCACTGACCGGGTCGGCCAGCAGGGACTCAGGATCAGGTAGTTCCATCCGGTCCAGATGGGCCAGCAATTCGAGTCCGGCCCCGTCCCCCACGGCGCCCCGCACCAGCAACGCCAGCACGTCGCGGGACGCGGAGGACGCCGTACCGAAGGCCAGCAGAGTCAATGCGGCCTCCCAACTGCGGGGTGAAGGCCAAGCGCCGCCGCGTCGTGTCTCAGTGGCCGGCAGCCGATGGATCAGGGTCGGGCGCGCATCCAAGAAGCTGCAGACGGCTCGCCTGGCATAGGCCACCGCCTCTGGCAGTTGTTCTGGCACCAGCGAAGGCAACTCAGCACGGGGCCAGACACCGCCCAGCCCACGCACCACGACGTCGCGGTCGTGCGTCCAGTACAGATGTACGAATCGGTTCGCCAGCGGCGCACTCAGCTCCCAGCCGTCCGCCGCGGACGCTCGAGGATTGGCTGCGGCAATGATCCGCACTCCGGGCGGAAGTTGCAGGGCGCCGACCCTGCGCTCCAAAACGACACGGAGAAGTGCAGCCTGTACGGCGGGGGTGGCTGTGGACAGTTCGTCCAGAAAGAGCAAGCCCCGCCCGGCGCGAACGAGTTCGACGGCCCACTGCGGCGGCGCCATCGGTACGCCTTGCACTGTCGGGTCATCGCCGATGATGGGCAAGCCGGAGAAGTCTGTCGGCTCGTGCACACTGGCGATCACTGTGGTCAGCGGCAGGCCGAGAGAGGCAGCGAGCTGACCCAAGGCCGCGGTCTTGCCGATGCCCGGTTCGCCCCAGAGCAACACGGGCAAGTCGGCCGCGACGGCCAGCGCGAGGGCTTCGAGTTGATCGTCGGGACGCGGCTCGGTGGTGGTCGTTCTCAACAAGGCAAGGAGTTTCTCGGCGGTGACGAGTTCGTCGGCCGGGATAGGAGTGGACAGAGCAGGGCTGAGAGTCATAAGCATCACCTGGTTTTCGAGAGAGGGAGCGGCGGCCGGTCAGGCCATGCCGGTACGGCGACGTGCGCGGCTGCTGCGTTTGCTGCGAACCAAGGCAGGAGTACGCCGGCCGATCCGGGGCCGGCGCAGCTCCGGATCCGGGCTGTCCGCACCGGCAGCGCGGTGCGAGCTGATCAGCCCGGATCGGAATCGGCCGTGATCGATACGCCGTGCCGCGGCCGATTCCAGCTCTTGCCGGAGCGGCCCGTCGTACAGGATCGCGCGCGGACCGAGCAAGCCCTCGATCACGTTCAACGCACCGACGACATCACCGTGGCGGATCCGATCCCGGATCGCGGGTAGCGCATCCGGGTCGCGTTGAATGTCGTCAATCGCCTGTAGACAAGGCAGTCCGGGCCCGCCAAGCGCGATCAGCAGCCCCTCCCGGCGCAGCTGTACCGGGTCATGATCGACCGCCGCCAGGACGCCGTCCCGCAGGGCAATCCGGTGGATCTCGCCGCGGCATTCGACCCGATTGGGATCGCCGGCCTTCGAGCCGGCCGCCGGTCCTGGGCCTTCAGCTCCCAGCGCTGCGGCGACCATCGGATGCAGGTTCTCGGGCGCGATCAGGCTGGCCTGCAACAACTCCAGATCCGGGAGGAGTCTGGTGGATGCCTCCGGCAGTTGTGGAAGGACTGCGATCTCCTGCGCCGGCATCGGTTCACGAAGCGGCCGAAGCGTCGGGACATGACTGTTGTCAGGGGCAACGAGTTCGAACACGGACTGGCGTCGTCTGCCGAGCCGCACCGTGAAGGGTCCGTACGGCTGTCCTTCGGCGGCCAGCAACAGCTCGGCCTCTGCGGCCCACGAACCGCTGTCGGCACCGCACCGCGCCGACAGGTCGCCGTACCGGGTGGAGTCCCAAAGGTGGCGGTGCAGGTCGAGGCGGAAGCGTCGGCTGGGATGCGGGTGTGGATGGTGTCTCGGCGCCGGATCGTCCCAGAGGGCCAGAGACATCCGTTGTCCCGCATCCGCCCAGGCAGGCGGCGTCCGCACCACCAGCGTGGCCGCGCCGTAACGGCTCAGGGCGACGGTCAGTCCGGGTCTGAGTCGTCCGTCGGGCTGGATCCGGGGCATGTGCCATCGCAACAGGTCCGGCGCCAACCGACGCAGGTCCGCACGGAGGCACCTGACGAGCTCAGTGCCGTGGCGGTCGCGCACGGCGCGCAGGTCGAGATCGACGTCGACGCGGGCGGCGGCGCAGGCTCCCGCCCAGTCACCGACCGCACGTCGTGCGGAGACAATCTCGATCATGGAGGGTGGCACGGCGTACAGACGCACGCGCTGCCACATCAAGAGGCGGGGTGGAATCGGGTTCGCGAGCTGGAGTGCCATCAGCACTCACCTTCTGCGACCGATCCCTCCGATCCGTACGAGACGTTGTTCTTCATCACCAGCATCATAGATGCCGCGAGGTCGACCTGTCAGGCTTCGATGGTGATCAGGTGGGCTTGGATCTTGCCGTCGATCGGGCCTGGGCCGAAGCGGTCGGCCAGGGCGGCTGCGCAGGTTTGGGTGACGGTGGCGAGGTCGGAGGTAGTGCGGGCTTCGATCTCGGCGCGGACTGGGGTGCCTTGGCAGTAGGCGATTGCGGCGGCCTCGGCTGAGCGGGCGCGGCTGCGGGCGGGGATTGTTTCGTAGTGTGGGGTGGTGGTGAAGCCGGCGGCGGTTAGGTCGTCGGTGATGGTTTGTAGGTCGTGGTAGCCGTGGGGGGTGCGTTCCATGAAGCGTGGTGGGTCGGTCGGGTAGAGGGTTGCGAGGGTGGTACCGATGGTGGCGGCGAACTCGTTTTCCTCGATGCGGTCCCAGACGCTGAAGAGCAGGGTGCCGCCGGGGCGCAGGACTCGGCGGGCTTCGGCGAAGCCGCGAGCGCGGTCGGGGAAGAACATTGCGCCGAACTGGCAGAACACGACGTCGAAGCTTGCGTCTTCGAAGGGGAGGTCCAGGGCGTCGGCTTGTTGCCAGCGCACCGGTCTGAGGGTGCCGGTTGCTTCGGCGTGGTCGAGCATTGCTTGGTTGAGATCGGTGGCTATGAGCTCTACCGATTCGGGGAGCAGTCGCGCTGCTGCGCGCGTGACCACTCCGGTGCCTGCGGCAACCTCCAGCACCCGGTTCGGCTTCAGGTCCGCCACTCGCTGGGCGAGATCTTCGGCGTACGACGCGAAGATCATCGGCACCATGTATTCGTCGTAGAACTCGGGAATCGAGCCTACGAACACCGCATCGGATCCGTTCATTCGAGCACCCCCTTGTTCGAAGACTGGACTTCATCGGCGGCATTGTCGAGCCCCAGGAACCTGCGATCAACGGGTGAGAACTGGCTCAGCGGGCCGGTGGCTCGCAGGATGACATCCAGTACGCGGGCGGGATCTGCTCCGTAGCTCTGGGCGAACCAGGGCATGTTGGCCTCGACCACAGCCCACCTCCTTCGGGCAGTTGCCGGATCGGCGATCTGGCCGACATCGACAACCACGGCGCTCGGCAGGTCGGCGATCACGTCGAGTGCGAAAGTGCGGGCGCTCTCGACCAGCGGGCCGACGTCCAGGTGGCCGAAAGTGGCATAGCGGCTGCCTGTCACCACTTCGCCGTCGAGGACGAACAGCCGGTACTCCGCTGCGAAGGTGACGACCTCCGAGATCAGGACGGGGGTGTCGGGTGGAAGGTCGGGGAGTTCCGAGCCGTCGCTGTAGACAGTCGCTGGAAACGTCTTGTCGCGCGGAGGCTTCAGGAAGGCGGGGCCTTGCCTGGTTCGAGCGATCGCTGCGGTGGTGAGGTCGATACGGCGGCCGGCGAGAGATTCGGGGAGCTTGACCAGCCAGTCGTCGGGCGGTTCGAGCAGCTTGAGGTCCAGTACGTCGGCGACTCGGGCGGCCGCGGCGGGCCCGCCGTACCAGTGCACGATGTGCTCCCGCAGGCCGGAGAGGTTGTCGGCCGCGCGGAGCGACAGACCGCGGACTCGCGCTGCTTCGGCGAGCAGGATCGCCGTACTGGTCTGTTGGCCGGAGGTCAGGAGAGTGTGCACTTCGGTTACGCCAGGTGGGTTCGGACGATGTGGCGGAGGAGGGTGGAGACGTCCAGGTCTTCGAGGAGGTTGAGGGTTTGGGTGGCGCGGAGGGTGGCCAGGCCGTGGAGGTTGGTCCAGAGGGCGACGGCTCGGGTGGGGGCGTCGGTGGGGTGGGACTGGGCGACGAGGTCGATGAAGGTTTGGAGGAGGGGGAGGGACTGGGCGCGGAGGTTGGCGCCGGCGCCTTCGAGGAGGTCGTGGCGGAAGATCAGGTCGAACATGCCGGGGCGTTCGGCGGCGAAGGCCAGGTAGCGCTCGGCGGCCACGACGAGGCGATCCTCAACTGAGGCGGAGCCGGCTGTGGGGAGGGCCAGGCGGGTGGCCAGGTCGGTGAGGCCGGTGGCGGCGATGGCGGCGAGGAGGGCGTTGTGGGTGGGGAAGTGGCGGCGCGGGGCGCCGTGGGAAACGCCGGTACGGCGGGTTATCGCGCGCAGAGTGAGGTTCGCGAGGCCGTCTTCTTCCAGGAGTTCGACGCCGGCCTGGACCAGGCGGTCGCGCAATGGGGTCTCGGTCACCACGACATTGTGACTCTTCGAGTGGGTACAGTCGGGACTGTGACTACCGGGTCGGCTAAACGCCATGCACGAGTTGGGTTCCCGGTCGCTCTCTGAGCGCCGAAGGGGCCGCCCGCGGGCCGCCCTCGTCTTCTCTCTCACCGCACCAGCGCAGTATCCCCAACAGAGAGAAGAGAATGCCCAACCCTTTCACCGATGCACTGATTGCTGAGTTCCGCGCGAACAACGGCAAGCTGAGCGGGCCGTTCGCCGACGCGCGAATGTTGCTGTTGACAACGACCGGACGTCGCTCGGGGCGGCCGCACACCGCTGTCGTCGCCTACTATCCCGATCGCGACCGGGTGCTGGTCGTCGGCTCTGCCGGCGGTTCCGACAAGCACCCGGACTGGTACCTCAACCTGCTCGCCAATCCCGTCGTCACCGTCGAGACCGGTCTGTTCACCTACGAGGCCGACGCCGCACCGCTGGCCGGCGCCGAGCGCGACGAGGTGTTCGATCGCCTCGTCGAGGCAAACAAAGGCTGGGGTGAGTACCAGGCCGGTACGACGCGCACGATCCCCGTGATTGCCCTTACCCAGAAGCAGATCGGCCCGCCGCGCGGAGGTGGTTCGTTCGCGGATCTGCTGGTCCGGATCCACACGGCGTTCCGGCAGGAGCTCGCGTTGATCCGCAACGAGGTCGCAACCTCCGGTACGGCGGGCATCGGCGCACAGCTGCGCGTCAACTGCCTCACGCTGTGCCAGGGCCTGCACCATCACCACACCGGCGAGTCCGGCGGCGTCTTCCCGGCCCTGCTTCAGCAACACCCCGAGCTGGCCGACGAGATCGCCGTACTGCAGTCCGAGCACGACCAGCTCGCCGTACATCTGGAGGAGCTCGAGAAGCTCCTCACCACGCCGCAGCCCGACTTGCTTCCGAAGGTCGACCGCATCGTCGCTCTCCTCACGGCTCACCTCGACCGCGAGGAGGCGGCATTGCTGTCCTACTTGTGAGCCAGTAGCGCATAGGCGTTCGGCAGCCGGCCGGACCAGGCCGCGGCGGTGTACCCGTCCTGGGGCCGCCAGAACGGCTCGGCGTACTCCTCCAGTACGTCGAGCCGCAGCCCGGCGCGCGTGATCGCAGTGACGATCTGGCCGAGCGTCCACTGCCATTCGCGCGCGCCGTTGCCGGGGAAGGTGTCGTTGATGTGCGACTCGGCGAAGTAGCTGCGGTCCGCGCGGATCCGTGGCTCGTCCTCGTCCCACGACCACAGCGGCACGGCCGGATGCCCCTCATACACAAACAAACTGCCACCAGGTCGCAGCACCCGAGCCGCATCCCGCGCCCACGCGTCGAGATCGCGCATCCAAATCAACGCGCCCTTGCCGGTGTAGACGAGGTCAGCACACTCGTCACGCACCGGTACGCCGGGCACCTCCGCAGCGACGTACCGAACCGGTACGCCGATCTCCGTCGCCCGGCGCTGCGCCGCACCAGCCGCCACCACGCTGTAGTCGATCCCCAGCACACTCCGCGCCCCCGCACGCACCAGCGCCGTGTCGTCGACCCCGTGTCCACTCTGGAAGTGCACAACGGTCGGACCGGTCGCCAGCACCGCACTCAGCAACTCCAGCTCCCGCGGGAACAGCCCCACCCGACCACGAGCGTCTGCCAGCAAGTCGTCGTACTCGTTCACATGCTTGGTCGACGCCCGCTCCCAGACCGCCCGGTTACTCCGCACCGCCTCATCCATCCGCCGAGTCTGTCAGCGCGTCGTACAAGTCGCGAACGAAATACGTGTCCGCCAGCGCATCGTGAATCGCATAGGCAGACTGATCGATCCCAACCATCGCCGCCATCTCCCCCACCGAAGCAGTCGGCGGCATCCGCGTCCGCCCGAGCAGCTGGCTGATCACACAAACCAGCCGGAAGTCCCACGGCACGTCGGCCGCGTCGGGCGCAACCAACCCGTGCACATGCATCAGGTGCAGTACGTCGTTCGCATCCATCCACGGCGCAGCTCCGACCCACACCGGCTGGTCCGCAGTGAGCTCGACCATGAGCTCGGCGATCTCACGCCCGCTGGCTACGTCAACGGAGGATCCTGGATGCCGATCGAAGCGACTAATCGTCAACGCCTGCTCGGTAGCTCGATCCAGATCCAGCTCGTGCAAGGGAACGAAGCGGTTGTGGACGGTCTCACGGCCGTCGTCCTCGCGCCGGATCACCGCCAGCTGCCAGATCTGACGCCCGCCCGGCAGCCATGGCTCGCGGAGGCTGGTGGTCTCGAGGTCAACGAAGAGGATCGGCATCAATCCAGTCTGCTGGGTTCCACTGACAAGTCGGCCAGTACGCCGTAGTGGTCGCTGAGGATTGGGTCGGTGCCGACCAGCGCGGCGTGGAGGACTCTGGTGCGGTAGGCGCGGGGCATGGCGGTGAGGATGTAGTCGAGGCGACGGTGGTGGGTGGGTTGACCGAGGAGGTGGTCGATCTCTTGGCGGGCGAGGGGGTTGTTGGTGGTCCAGGTGTGGCCGGGGCCATCGCCGGCGATTCGCCAGGCGTCCTGGTACGCCGTACTGCGTCCTGCCAGCGACTGGAGACCGGTGAGGAAGCGGAGGCCGGCGGAGTCGGGGGTGGCGTTGAGGTCGCCGGCGATGACGGTGGGGACGGGGGTGCCGTGGCGGTCGTCCAGGTCGGCGACGGCGAGGAGCTGGGTCTCCCGTACGGCGGACTGGTCGAGTCGCCAGGGCGTGGTCGGCTGGATGAGGAGCATGGGGCCGACGTCGGGGAGCTCGATCGTCGCGGCGAGGGTCCACCAGTGCTCTGGTGCCGAGGCGGTTGGGCGGTGGTCGAGCACCTCTGCGACCTCGAAAGGCCAGCAGGTGGCGAGGGCGGAGCCGTCGGTGGCGTCGGGCAGGTCGATCAGGTCGGCCTGGTGGACGGCGTACTCGAGGCCGGTGCCGTCGAGCAGTTCAGGGAGCTGGTCGGGGTAGCAGACCTCCTGCAGTACGACGACGTCCGGCCGCAGGCGGATCAGCTCGGCGTTGATCAGCGCCGACCGCTGCGGATCGCCGGCATCGTGCCAGACATTCAGCGTGAGGACCCGAAATCGCATGCTCGAACGAGTACCCGACTCCGAATCCGTCACTCACAGTCATTGTCACGCTGCGTGATGTGACATTTTCTGGAAGAACGACCCGTGGAGGAGAAATCGTTCGGGGAAAGTGCGAAAAAACCGCACGAACCTGTAACGCAGGGCGGACCGTGACGATAAACGGTTGAGCGTGCCGGTTGGGGGGCCAGCGGAACGCTCCGGTGCTTCTTCGGGATCGCCGGATTTTGGGGGGAACGAACAGGTGCTCACCCGGGGCGGGGTGAGCACCTGTTTCCGTTCTCAGCCCTTGATGCCGACGTTGGCCATGCCCTCGACGAAGCGCTTCTGCGCGAAGACGAACAGCACGATCATCGGCAGCGTCGCGAGCGCCGTACCGGCCATCAGGTAGGGCCACTGGATCTCGGCCGGGTTCTGGGAGAAGATCGCCAGCCCGAGCTGGAGCGGGCGCATCTCGTCCGAGGTGGTGATCATCAGCGGCCAGAGGAAGCCGTTCCAGGCGGCCTCGATCTGGAAGACCGCGATCGTGATCAGGGCCGGCTTGATCAGCGGCGTCATGATCCGCCAGAAGATGCCGAACTCACCGAGGCCGTCGACGCGCGCCGCCTGAGCGAGCTCGTCCGGCAGCGAGACGAAGAACTGCCGGGCCAGGAAGGTGAAGAACGGCGCGGCGCCGAGCGGGATGATGAGTCCCCACCAGGAGTTCAGCCAGCCGATCCCGCCCTGGCCGACGATGTTGTTGCCGCCGAACAGCGGGATCGACTTCACGATCATGAACAGCGGCACCAGGATGATCTGGAACGGCACCAGCAGCAGCACGATGAAGTAGCCGAGCATGAACTTGCCGCCCTTCAGCGGCATCTTCGCCAGCGCGTACCCGGCCGTCGTACAGACCACCAGGGTGAACGCCGTCTCGCCCAGCGCGATCAGCGCGCTGTTGCGGAAGTAGCGCAGGAACGGCGCGGTCTGCATCGCCTCGCTGAAGTTGCTCCAGCGCAGCTCACCAGGCAACCACGAGAACTTCAGGATCTCGAGCTCGCTCTTGAACGCCGTCAGCACCATCCACAGGAACGGCGTGATCATCAGCAGCGCGCCGACGATCAGTACGACGTACAGCAGGATCCGGCCCGGCCGGACCGCCGACGGCTTGGTCGAGGCCGGTGCGACCGCCGGCAACGTGGCGCTAGTCATTGGTATCCGCCCTCTGGAGCAGGCGTCCGACACCGATGAAGACGGCGATCACGATCATCATGATCACGGTCTCGGCGGACGCATAGCCGAGTTTCAGGTCCTGGAACGCGTTCTGGTAGATGTCGAGCACCAGCACGCGGGTCTCACTGCCGGGGCCGCCGCGCGTCATCACGTAGACCAGATCGAAGACCTGGAAGGTCCCGACGATCGACGTGATCAGCACGAAGAACTGCACCGGGCCCAGCGCCGGCAGCGTCACATTGCGGAACTTCTGCCACCGCGAGGCGCCGTCGATGTCGGCCGACTCGAGCAGGTCGCGGGACACGCCCTGCAACGCGGCCAGGTAGATGATGATCTTGGTGCCGAGGCCTTGCCAGATACCGACGACCATCAGCGAACCGAGTGCCGTGTTGGGGTCGGCCAGCCAGCGGTTCGGCGCGAACCCGAACAGGCTGAGGAAGCCGTTCGCCAGGCCGGAGCCCGGGTTGTAGATCCACAGCCAGATCGTCGCGACCGCAACCGTCGCGGTGACGGTCGGGATGTAGAACGCGGTCCGGAAGAACCCGATCCCGCGGATCTTCTGGTTCAGCCCGATCGCGACCGCGAGCGAGATCGCCATCGAGATCGGGATCACGATCAGCGCGTACAGCACGGTGTGCCACAGCGACGCCAGGAAGTCGACATCGCGGAACAGCTCGCTGTAGTTGCCGAAACCGACCCACGACCAGGTGTCACCGAAGCTGTAGTCAGTGAGCGAAAGCACCAGTACGGCGATCACCGGGATCACGATGAAGATGCCGGAGTGGAGCAGGGCCGGCGCGAGCAGCGCCCAGCCGGTGCGGACCTGACTGCGGGTCAGCGTGCCCTTGTCCTTGGCGACAGCGGTCTTGCCGGAGGTGGCGAGCGCCGGGCGCTCGAGTGTTGTGCTCATCGGCTTTGTCCTGCCAGGTTGTGCAGCACCTTCGCGGGATCCTTCTGTCCGAGGACCGCCTGGGTGAGCTGGATGTCGAAGTTGCCCCGCATCTCGAGCCAGTTCGGCGGGACCTCGTTCTCGTTCGCGGCCTTGTCCAGACCCTCGGCGACGAACTTGCTCAGCGGGTTGGACTTCGCCTGCGGCGAGTTGGCCGCGTCCTTGTACGCCGGCAGCTTCTTGTTCAGCTTGGCCATCGCGTCCAGCGTGCTCGGCTGGGTCATCGACTGGATGAACGACCAGGCCGCTTCCTTGTGCCGGCTGCGGGACCCGATCGAGGCCAGGTCACCACCCATGTACTCGATCTCCTTGCCGCTGTTGAAGCGGAAGAACTTCAGGTCGTCGCAGTTCTTCTGGCCGATGCCCTTGCCGCCGGTGCCGCAGTCGACCGCACCGCCGACGATGCCCATCGCGGCCTCACCGGAGTAGACGAGCGGCTGCTGGGCGGCGTTCACCTGGCCGTACGGCTGGACGTTGTTGATCATCGACTTGATCCACAGCAGGGTGTCGAGCCCGGCCTGGTTGTCGAAGTTCGGCTCGCCGCCGACGTAGAGCGGCGTACCGGTGGAGGCGAGGAACGTCGTGAACGACTGCCGGAAACCCGACGCCGACGCGAGGTCGAAGCCGCTCCGGGTGATGTTGCCGTTCTTGTCCCGCTTGGTCAGCTTCTCGGCCGCGACCTTGATGTCGGCCAGCGACGTCGGCGGCTTCTCAGGGTCCAGCCCGGCCTCGATGAACGCGCTCTTGCGCAGCGCGACCGCACGAGTGTCGGCGAGCAGCGGGTACGCGTACATCTTGCCGTCGTAGGTGACCGCGGGGATCAGCGCCGCGATGCTCTTCTCCTTGATCACGTCCGGGGTCAGCCCGAACGCGCCGAGGTCGGCGAAGATCCGCTTCGACGCGAACGGCTGGACCCAGCCGACGCCGGTCACCATCACGTCGTACGGGATGCCGGCCGCGATCGAGGTCGACATCTTCTCGTTCAGGTTGTTGTACGTCGCGAAGTCCGGCTCGACCTTCATCTTCGGATAGGCCTTGTGGAAGTCGTCGACAACCTTCTGGAACTGTTGCCGGCCCTCGTTGCTCGGCGGGAACGACGGGAGCAACACCCGCAGTGTCCCGGTGGCCTCGGCCGGCGGAACGCCGTCCGTGCTCTTGTCGATCACCCCGCTGCCACAACTGCTGACCACCACGGCAAGGGCCGCGGCCAGCAACGTCAGTCCCACGGAACGTCTCACAGGGGAACTCCTTCGCATCAAGTGCAGCGAAAGTATGGGAAAGGGCTTTCCTCGTCAAGACCTCGACGCTCGAACGATCACTATCGATCAGTTCCGGAACCAGACCGATCAGAGTTCCGTTCTGATGGACCCGTTCAGCGTTGCAGTTCCGGCCCGCGTTCCGGGGAATTCTGCGGTCCGGAGCGGCGGGATCCCATGTTGTTCTCGCCGAGCCGAGAGGCGGAGGCGAGTGGCGCGGAGCCGGAGCGGCTCGCGTGTACGGCGGTCGCCAGGTCCGGCGGGAGTTCCTGCGGCTGCGCGGTGCCGGGGGTCTGCGGTGCGGCCTGCTGCGGTGCTTGTCCGGTTGAGAGGTTTTGCTCGGTCGTGACACCGCGCTCGACGCGGGTCTCGGGCGCGGGCTGGCTCCACTCCTTGCTCAGCGCCCTGACCGCGTCCTTGCCTGCGCTGACTGAGCGACCTCCGGCCAGGGCCGATTCACGCCGCTTCCGGTCCGGGTCAGGCTCCTGCTTGAGCTCCTTCAAACCGGCCATCGGCGGCTTCATCGCCGCCTCGATCCGCCCGATCGCCGCTTCCCGCTCCGATTCCGGCACCTTCCCCGGCAGATCGCTGCTCTCATACATCATCTCGGCTGCGGTGCGGAACTTCTCCCCCGCATTGACGATGGCGAGGCGCCGGGCGACCTCCGCGGGCTCCACGCCGGTCTCGCGCCCGATACCTTCCGCGAAACGGCGGGCCGCCGGCGTGTAGTGCGGATACGACGACCGAGCCTCGGCCGTCTTGATTCCGGGCGCGATCTCCTCGAGCCCGAGCTCGTCGATGTACTCGTTGAGGTTGTCGTAGCTGTGAACCTCGGTGATGCCCTCTTCGAGCGCCTGCTCCGGCAGATTCTGGAACGGTGCCGCACCGTCGGAGTGCTCGGTACCTTCGGCCGCGAGCATGTGAGTGTTCTCGTGATGAACGGTCTTAACCGCCTCACGGTACGACCGCAGCGTCTCCGGGTCCTGGTTGTAGACCCGGGCGTTCTCGAACATCTCCTGGAGCGGAGCCTTCACCGAGCGGTCGGCATAGGTGATGGTGTGGTTCCACTCGGCAACGCCGTGGGCGTTGTCCTCGGGCGGCGTTACGCCGATCTTGCCGTTCCACGAGGAGTGGTGGGCGCCTGCAACCCTGATGGCGGCGCGGGCCTGCTCCACCATCAACTGGTTGTAGGTGGTGACCTTCATTCGGCGTTGAGCTTCAGCGACGACCGCAGCATCGCCAGGGAACCGTTCATCTCGACGATCGCGTACTTCTCGCTCTCCGGCGCGGTGTCGGCGATCCGACCAATCTCAGCCATAGCTGCTGTGATGCGCGCAATGCGCTCGGCGTTGGTACCGCTGTCGTCGGTGGCCCCGAGGTGAACGCGCACCGCCTCGTTCATCGCATCGGACCACGGCGGCTCGTCCGCGCCCTCGCCGGCGCGGATGATGGCCTCGATGTTCTCGATGTCCCCGTCGGCGTCCCAACGATCCTTGGGATCGTCGATCGTGGCGGCCAGTTCCTTCAGCCGGGCGATGTCCGCGGGCAGGGTCGCCGGGAGGGTCTTGTCGCCGAGAACGTCGAGAACCTTGTCGCTCTCAACCCTGAACTGCTCGTAGTCCATGGGCTGAATCTACCGTTTGCGCACCGCACGAGGACCTCAGATTGAGCGTCGGAAGCAGTGACAAATGCTGCACCGGGCCCGGAGTCGACTGGAGTTTGCGGAGCAGGACGTCGCACGCCGTCTCGCCGAGGGCGAACTTAGGCGGGCAGACCGCCGTCAACGGGACGACCGCGAGGGCTGCGGTGACGTCGTTGTAGACGACTACGGCGAGGTCTTCGGGGACGCGGAGGCCGCGTTCCATGGCGCGTTCGACCAGGCGGGCGGCTTGCTCGTCGGAGTGGATGAAGGCGGCGCGGGAGCCGAAGGCTTCGCACTCGGTCAGGAAGGCGTCGAGCTGAGCCAGCGAGGCGGGGTCGTCGCCGGTCTGCGGGAGCTCGAGCGGGGAGATGTACGTCTCGACGCCGAGCGTGCCGGCCGCTTCGTCGATACCGCGGCGCAGCCAGTACGCCGTCACTGTCGGCTGCAGGCTGATCGCGATCCGGCGGTGGCCGATCTGGGCGAAATGGCGCAGCGCGAGCATGGCGCCGTACGCGTGGTCGGTGCGGACGTGGTCGTACTCGCTGGCCACGTGCGGGTGGCCGAAGGCGCGCTCCATCAGGACCACCGGTACGTCGATCTCCTCCAGGCGGCTGCCGATCCGGTGCGCGTCGCCGTCGCCGTACGCGGTGCTGAGCAGGAGGCCGGCGACGCCGATGCCAAGCACCTTCTCGATCCGCTCGATCTCGGTGTCGCCGTCGTACCCGGAGACGCCGAGGACCAGGCGGGCGCCGTACCGGGCCGCTGTTGCCTCGGCGCCGCGGATCACGTCGGTGTAGTACGTCGAGGCGCTGGGGACCACGATGCCGATCGTGAGCCGCTCGCCGGGTGCGCTCTGGTCGGCCGGGCTGGTGCCGATCGCGCCGCCGTGGACCCGGCGGAGCAGCCCGGCTCCGTCGAGCTCGGCCAGGTCCCGGCGTACTGTGATCGCGGAAACGCCCAGCTCGGCCACCAACTCGGCCACCCGGAGCCGGCCGTGGCGGCGCAGGCTCCGCAGGATCAGCTCGTGGCGCTCCGAAGCAAGCATGCGCTCCCCTGGTGGTCTTTGATGATTGTTTGTGATCATACGATCAAGCACGGCGCAGTGTGACAACCAGGAGGCGAATCAGTGGAACAGGCCGGCGGCCGGACCAACGCGGTGTTGGCGAAACTGACAGTGGTCGGCGACCTGCTGCTGCTGCAACTGACCTTCCTGGTGGTGAGCGCCGGCATCATCACGCTGTTCCCGGCGGCCTTCGCGCTGCAGCGGGTGCTGCCGGAGGCGATCAGCCAGGAGCGGACCGGGCTGATGCGGCTGTTCTTCCGCGAGTTCGTCTGGACGTTCAAGCGGTTCTGGTTGTCCGGATTCGGTCTGTACGTCGGCGGAGTGATGCTGGCGTTCGGACTGGCCTTCTGGGCGAACGCCGACGGGCCGGTGCGCATTTTCGCGCTCGCAGTGCTCATCCCGCTGACCGGAATGATCCTGGGGCTCTATCTGAGCGGTCTCGCTGTGCTGCGCGATGCGGCTGCGGACGCGACGATGAAGACGCTGTTCCGGCAGGCCAACCTGTTTCTGCTGCGGCGGTCGCTGCCGGTGGCGGGTGGAGTGATCGGACTGCTCACCTGGTTCGCGCTGGCGTCGCAGGTGCCGACACTGCTGGTGATCGGGTCCGGACTGGTCCCAGCACTCATCGCCTACTGGCTGGGCGGCGGGCGTCGCCGTACCGAGTCTGAGGAAAAAGATTCGGGAGGCGTGTCAATCTGAGCCTCTCCACTTCGACGTAAGGGTGTAAAGGCCCTCACGAAGGAGACTCAGATGTACGCGACGACCGACACCCTGGCGACCACGCCGGCCACGCAGGGCGGCCGCTCGCGATGGCTCGCCCTCTACACGCTGTGCGCGGGCATGTTGATGATCGTGCTCGACGTCACCGTGGTGAACGTGGCGCTGCCGGCCATTCAGGACGACCTCGGTTTCACCAGCTCCTCGCTCGCCTGGGTCGTCAACGCCTACCTGATCGCGTTCGGCGGTCTCCTGCTGCTGGCCGGGCGACTGGGCGACCTGCTGGGGCGCCGTAACGTCTTCATCGCCGGACTGGTCGTTTTCACCGTCGCCTCGGTGCTGTGCGGACTGGCAACCTCACAAGAGGTACTGGTGATCGCACGGTTCATCCAGGGCATCGGTGGCGCGCTCACCTCCGCAGTGATCCTGGGCATGATCGTCACGCTGTTCCCTGAGCCGCGCGAGCAGGCCAAGGCGATCGGGATGTACGCCTTCGTCGCCTCGGCCGGTGGCTCGATCGGTCTGCTGGCGGGCGGCGTACTGACGCAGGCGATCAGCTGGCACTGGATCTTCTTCGTCAACCTGCCGATCGGCATTCTGACCATCGCACTGGCCGGCAAGCTGATCGAGAAGGACAAGGGCCTCGGCATGGGCCGCGGAACCGACGTACCGGGCGCAGTACTCATCACTGCGGCGCTGATGCTCGGTGTGTTCACCATCGTGAAGCCGGCCGCCGAGCTGGGCTGGACCGCTGGACGCACCGTCGCCCTGTCGCTGCTGACGCTCACTCTGCTGCTCTGCTTCGTCGTCCGGCAGGCGACCGCCACCAACCCACTGGTGCCGCTGCGCATCTTCCGCTCCCGCAACCTGTCCGGAGCGAACGTCGTACAGGCTCTGTCCAGCTCGGGCATGTTCGGCATCTTCTTCCTCGGCTCGCTCTACCTGCAGCGAGTCCTCGGGTACGACGCTCTGGAGATCGGACTGGCGTTCCTGCCGACCACAGTGGTGATGGGCCTGCTGTCGGTGAAGTACTCCGAGAAGCTGGTCACCCGCTTCGGCCCCCGTCGCCCCCTGATCGCCGGACTGGCGCTCGTGACGGCCGGACTGGTGTTGTTCACTCAGGCTCCGGTCGGCGGCAGCTACGTCGTACACGTCCTGCCGGTGCTCGTCCTGCTCGGCCTCGGCGGCGGCATCGCCTTCCCCGCCCTGATGGGTCTGTCGATGGCCGACGTACAGCCTGAAGACGCCGGTCTCGCCTCCGGCCTCATCGGCACCATGGGCGAAGTAGGCGCCGCCCTCGGCCTCGCCGTACTGGCCACCCTCTCCGCCACCCACACCACCGGCCCCACCCAGCTCCAGGCCCTCACCAACGGCTACCACTTCTCCTTCGCCGTAGCCGCCGCCATCGTCGCCGCCTCCGTAGCCATCGCCTACTTCTTCATGCGCCCCGCCAAAACCAACTAGCCGTACGCCGCTCCCCGCGACCCACCGTAGTCACGGGGAGCGCTCACGCGGTACGCCGGCGGCGGCCGATCAGGGAGGCGATCACGGCGATCAGCGCCAAGGCGAGTGCGATCAGCAAGCTGGGGAGGCGGTCGAGGAAGAAGCGCAGGAGGAGAAAGGCGCCGCAACCGACGATGACGATGACCGCGGCGCTCCCGAAGACCGGGTGGTCGCGCTCGACGGAGCTGATCCAGGGGCGGTAGCGCGCGGGAGCGATGACGTCCGGGAGCAGGAGCAGAACGAACAAGGCTGCTGTCAGGACGCTCTCGAGGTCCGGGCGGACGACGGCTCGGAGGGTGAAGAGCGCGACCATGCACAGCAGGAAGACCCGCATCGGCGGCGACGGCGGTCGCAGAGCGCGCTCGTTGGAGCCGTTCAGCAGGTTCACGAGCCGATGATCGCACGGGGTTTGTCCACAGGGTGAGGGATCGGGTTTCGGGCCTGGGGGTGGGATGGGGAAGGATGGGGGCGAGCGGGTTGTGGCTCGGTGGTTTGTTGTCGGTGAAGGGGAATCAACGTGGTGGTGCAGTCGATCGAGCAGCGGATCGCCGAGGAGCTGGGAGTCCGCGAGAACCAGGTGCGGGCAGCGGTGGCGCTGCTGGACGAGGGCTCGACGGTCCCGTTCATCGCGCGGTACCGCAAGGAGGTCACCGGCGAGCTCGACGATGCGCAGCTGCGCACGCTCGAGGAGCGGTTGCGGTACCTGCGCGAGCTGGAGGAGCGCCGGCAGACCGTCCTGGAGTCGATCGCCAGCCAGGGCAAGCTGGACGACGCACTGAAGGCCTCGATCCTCGCCGCGGACACGAAGTCGCGGCTCGAGGACATCTACCTGCCGTTCAAGCCGAAGCGGCGGACGAAGGCGATGATCGCCCGCGAGAACGGCCTGGAGCCGCTCGCCGACGGGCTGATGGCCGACCCGACCGTGGAGCCGCTCGCGGCCGCGGCCGTATTCGTGAACGCCGAGGTGCCGGACGCCCAGGCGGCGCTGGACGGCGCGCGGGCGATCCTGGTCGAGCGGTTCGCGGAGGACGCGGACCTGATCGGTGAGCTGCGCGAGCGGCTGTGGACGCAGGGCCGGTTGGCGTCGACGGTGCGCGAGGGCAAGGAGACCGAGGGCGCGAAGTTCTCGGACTACTTCGAGTTCGACGAGCCGTTCACGAAGATGCCGTCGCACCGGATCCTCGCCATGTTCCGCGGCGAGAAGGAGGACGTGCTGACGCTCACCATCGAGCCGCTGCCGGCCGGTGTCGAGGCGGACGGCCCGACGGAGTACGAGACCACCATCGCCCGCAAGGTCGGCGTCGAGAACCAGGGCCGCGCGGCCGACAAGTGGCTGATCGAGACGGTCCGCTGGGCCTGGCGGACCAAGATCCTGTTCCACCTCGGCATCGACCTGCGGATGCGGTTGCGTCAGGTCGCCGAGGAAGAGGCGATCCGGGTCTTCGCGTCCAACCTGCGTGACCTGCTGCTCGCCGCCCCGGCCGGCACCCGCGCCACGATGGGCCTCGACCCGGGCTTCCGGACCGGCGTGAAGGTCGCCGTCGTCGACGCGACCGGCAAGGTCGTCAACACCGGCGTCATCTACCCGCACGTCCCGCAGAACCAGTGGGACAAGTCGATCGCCACCCTGGCCGCACTGGCCGCCGCGCACAACGTCGAATTGATTGCCATCGGCAACGGTACGGCGTCGCGCGAGACGGACAAGCTGGCCGCGGAGCTGATCGCCAAGCACCCCGAGCTGAAGCTCACCAAGGCCGTCGTCTCCGAGGCCGGCGCGTCGGTCTACTCAGCGTCGGCGTTCGCGTCGGCGGAGCTGCCCGGCATGGACGTCTCGCTCCGTGGCGCGGTCTCGATCGCCCGCCGCCTGCAGGACCCGCTGGCCGAGCTGGTGAAGATCGACCCGAAGTCGATCGGCGTCGGTCAGTACCAGCACGACCTCGCCGAGAACGCCTTGTCCCGCTCGCTCGACGCGGTCGTCGAGGACTGTGTGAACGCGGTCGGCGTCGACCTCAACACCGCCTCCGCCCCGCTGCTGACCCGCGTCTCCGGCATCACCCAGGGCCTGGCCGACAACATCGTCCAGCACCGCGACACCCACGGCCCGTTCCCGTCCCGGAGCGCCCTGAAGGACGTCGCCCGGCTCGGCCCGAAGGCCTTCGAGCAGGCAGCCGGCTTCCTCCGGATCCCCGGCGGCGACGACCCGCTCGACTCCTCCAGCGTGCACCCTGAGGCGTACCCCGTCGTACGGCGAATCCTGGACGCGACCGGATCCGACCTCAAGTCGCTGATCGGCTCGGCCGAGCTGAAGCGGCTGAACGCGGCGGACTTCGTCGACGACATGTTCGGCCTGCCGACCGTCACCGACATCCTCGCCGAGCTCGAGAAGCCCGGCCGCGACCCGCGCCCGGCGTTCAAGACCGCCGTCTTCGCCGAAGGCGTCGACAAGATCGCCGACCTCAAGCCCGGCATGAAGCTCGAAGGCCAGGTCACCAACGTCGCCGCCTTCGGCGCCTTCATCGACATCGGCGTCCACCAGGACGGCCTCGCGCACGTGTCGGCCCTGTCGAAGAACTTCGTCAAGGACCCGAGCGAGGTGGTGAAGGTCGGCGACATCGTCACGGTCAAGGTGCTCGAGGTCGACATCCCGCGGCAGCGGATCTCCCTTACGCTCCGCCTGGACGACGAGGTAGGCGGCGGCGGTGGTGGTCGCCAGAGCGGCGGCGGTCGCGAGCAAGGCCGCGGCGGTCAAGGCGGCGGTGGTGGTCGCGGCCCGGGTGGCGGCGGTGGTCGCGGACCCGGCGGTCGCGGCCCCGGCGGCGGCCGCGGCAGCCAGGGCGGACGCCCCCAGAACGCCCCTAAGGCCGACACTCCCATGGACGAAGGCTCCCTCGCCGACGCCTTCCGCAAGGCCGGCTTCACAGTTCGCTGACGTTCCTACGAAGGGCCCCGGTGTACGCCGGGGCCTTTCGTGCTGATGCGGTCTCAGCGTCGACCTAACGCCTGCACGATGGCGTAGGTGTTCTGGTACTCACGCCAGCCCGCGATCTTGCCGTCCCGGACCCGCAGTACGCCGACGAATTGCGCGGCAGCTCGTTCACCGGTGACAGGATGCGCGCCTGCCAGCTCATACTCCAGTACGGCGACCTCCGGATCCGTCGTCTCGTGCACGACCAACGGCGTGAACCGGTCGAACCGCACCGGGAACTCCGACCGCGCCGGCACCGCAAACGCCAGCCACTCCTCGCGTCCGTCCCACCGCGCCGGACCACCCGCCGCGAACGGCGTCTCGATCACCACATCCTCGGCCAGCAGGTCATCTATCGCAGCGGGATCGCCGGTCCAGCTCCGGCCGAGACTCTCGATCATCGCCTGCAGCTCAGTCATGAGACCTCCAAAAGATGAGTGGCCGCTCACATTGTCTCGGAATATAGTGAGTGCCCACTCATATTTCAACGGAGGGCCGGATGGCATTGCGCGCCGACGCGGTCCGGAACCGCGCTGCGATCCTGACCGCCGCGTCCGAGGTCTTCGCCACGCACGGCCCGAATGCGACCACCGAGCAGGTGGCTCAGCAAGCCGGCGTGGCAGTCGGGACCGTGTTTCGGCATTTCCCGACCAAGGACGACCTGCTGGTCGCGATCATGAAGGAGTCGCTGGCCCGACTCGCCGCCCTGACGAACGAGTCGACCCTGGCGACGTTCTTCGATGCCGTCGTCGACGAAGCCGTCCGGACCAGGATGGTCGTCATCGCACTCGGCGATTCAGGACTGGACATCGGCGACGCACTGCAGGGCCTGACCGACAACGTCACTCAACTTCTCGACCAGGCGAAAGCGGCCGGCGAAGCCCGGCCGACAGTCCAGGTCGATGAAGTGATGGCTCTACTAACGGCAGCCGCCTACGCCGCCCAGCAAGCATCCTGGACAGCAGACCTCCGGCAGCGCACGCTGGCCGTGATTCTCCGCGGCCTCGAGTAGCTGGTTGCTCCGGGCGAGCGCAGGAGGTGTTGAGCACTTCGGGGGTAGAGGCAGTTAATTGCCTCGCGCAACTACTCGCGCATCGCCGGTGCGGCCGATCAACAGCGGATGGTTGAGCGATCCGGAGGATCGGGTGAGTGGTTGCTGCGTGCGGCCTGGTGCCCGTTGCCGGCGGCTGGCGGGCTGTGGTTCCTGCCTCATATCCCGGCAATCGCAAGTCCCGCATGAGCCCGCGGTGGTGAAGTACGAGATGGCTGCTCGCGGCTTCGGGTGACGAGCAACGGGTGAGTTGGCGATCAGGTGGCTGGTTGCGCGCCGACTGAGGACCGATTCGACGGACGGGTTAGGGATGTCCGGAGAGCTCGCGGGTGCATCTCTGCGGCGCTGTATTGCTGCGAGGGATGAGGCGGTGCTCGCGGCAGGCGCCGGAGGCTGATGTGCAGCGCGCTGGCCGACGTCTTGAAGGAGCTCCGCTGGAGTGTGCGGCGCCGCGAGTGAACTGTCGGGATTGCTGCGCGTAGAAGGATGCGGAAAGCGATTGACCGTCGGCTCGGTTGCCGGCGGGAGCGCGGCACCGGTTGATGCTCGCTGTGGTGGTGGTTCGGGGATAAGTGCTGTCGCTCCCGGCGGGATTACCACTGGCAACGGCTGCAACCAACCACCTGCGGGTGTCGGGGATTGCGGCCGCGGGCGGCCTGCCGGCGCGGCTTACGGGTCGCTTGTTGGGGTGGGAGCGGCCCAGGGGTCGGAGTGGTTCGGGACCAGGGCGGTCAGTCTGGTTCGGAGGGCTTCTCGGGCGGCGGCGAGCGTTGGGTTGGGGAGGGTGCTGGCTGCGGGGAGACGGGTTGGGTGCTCGTGGGTCGGATTGCTGCTGACGCGAGACGTGCTGACGCTGTTGTTGTCGGCGCTGGTGTTGGTGGGGACCGAGCGGGTGGCGCTGCCTGTAGTGGCAGTGGCGCTGCCTGGACTGGGTCTGCTGATGCTGTCCTGGCCGTCGCTCGTGCTGGAGCTGCGGCGGCGGTGGCTGGAGTTCGCGCTGGCGGCGCTGGACCAGATGTCGCTGGCCGGATTGCCCATGCTTGTACTGGCGCCGGTGAGGCTGGTGCCAGTGAGGCTGGTGCTGGTGCCGGCTATTGGCGAGCGGGCCTTGTCCGCGTTGGTGTGAGCGGAACTGGCCGTGCTGCTACCCGCGCTGGTTCGACCGGCGTTGTGGGCAGGGGTGTTCCAGGTGATGAGGTTGGCGAGGGTGGTGAGGTCGGTTGGGGGTGGGTCGGCCCAGGTAGGCCGGGTGACGTGGACGATGCCGTCGGTGATGGTGATGGTCCATTGGCCGGCGTGAACCGCGCGGTGGTGCAGGGCGCACAGGAGCGCGAGGTTGTTCAGGCTGGTGGGTCCTCCGTCGGCCCAGTGGATGAGGTGGTGGGCGTGGCACATCCACGGTGGTGCTTTGCAGACGACGCAGCCTTTGTCTCGTTTGTTGAGAGCTCGGCGCAGGTAGCGGTTGACGAAGCGTTGTTCGGTGCCGATGTCGAGGGGTTGGGAGTCGCCGCCGAGCACGATCGGCAGGACCGCTGCGTCGCAGGCCATTAGGCGGACGGCGGCGGCGGACAGGTTGCCGCCGAACACCAACTCACCCACCGCACCAGAACCAAGACCAGTGCCAGGGTTCCCGGTGGCGGGTACGCCGTTTGGCGCGTCGATGGCGGTTTTGAGGTCGTTGTAGTCGATGGTGACGGTCAGGTGTGGGACGCCGGGGTGGTCGGGATTACCGGCGGCGGCGTCGAGGAGTGCTTTGAGGGCGTCGGCTTGGCGCTTGTCGCGGGGGCGGGGGCGGGGGCGGGGGTCGAGCTTGCCGTCGATCGTCTTGTGCGGTTTGGAGAGCTTGTGGATCTGGGTCTCGAACAACTCGGCGCTGTCGCCGGCCAGGAAACCGGTGAACTTCACACCACCGTCGGATCGGCGCAGCCGCAGCGACTCCTTCGCGCGAGCCTCGTCTTCGGCAGGTTCGGGGCCGTCGGTGTCCAACGTGGCCAGAACCTTGTGGCCGAAGCGGGCGAGCTCGCGCGGGTTGGCGACCCGGGCGGCCTCGACCATCTGCTGCTCGGCGACGGTCAGGTGTTCGACCGGGACAGTGGAGGGTGCCTTCTCCAAGGTCGTGACGATCACCTTGGCCTGCTCGGGAGACAGGACCGCCGGGCGGGAAGGGTCACCAGGGTCGGGCAGGGCGGCGGTGACGGCAGGGTACTTGTGCAGGCACCCGGCGAAGGTGAGGTCCTTGCGGACCTCGGCCCGGTCGGTGCGGTAGCGCAAAGCTAGGAGCTCGACGGTGTCGCGGGCGCCTAGTTCTTGAGCGGTACCCATCTCGTCGAGACGGCCAATGACCTGCAGTTCATAGGTTTTCAGCAAGGACATGGCGGCCTTGAGGGTGTCGAGAGTCGACAGCAGTTCGCTGCCGCTCTGCGACCACGCCGGGGGCATCGCCACGATCTCCATACCCAACAGCCTAGACACGGCCACCGACAGTTTCCGAGCCCAGAACCCCTTATATACAAAGGATCTGTGGGCAATCGCGCGGGCTAGTTGCATGCGCAACTTGCCCACAGCTACTAGAGTTCGTGCCGGACCAGAGCGTGGAGTGCCACTAACCGTTGAGGACCTGCAGGACCTTTCCGGCCTTGTCGTACGCCGTCACCTTCGCGTCCGGCCGTCCCTGCGGGTCAGGGGCCAGGTAGGCCAGGGCGAACCAGCCTTCGCGGACGGCGATCTCGTGCGAACCGCCACTGACCGGTTCGATCCGGATCTTGGCGATGTTCGCCGGGATCCGCCCGGTCGAGACATTGAGCCAGCCGTCACACTTGTTCCTCGAACAGTTCTGCTGCCCACCGCTCGGGTACATGAAGGCCTCCCCGAACGTGTTCCGGCCGACGATGTTGCTCCTGAGGATGTGCGATGCCGGACCGAGGTACGGCTCGTGCTCTCGTGTGAGCATCAGGGCGCAGGTCACGGTGCTCTTGCCCGACGGCGATTGGGCGACCAGCGCGGCCGCGAGGCCCGGCTGGGTGTCGGTGGCGATGATCCGCCACTTGGTCAGATCGGTCCAGAACTGCACCGAACAGTTGCGCAGCTGGCCTGCCGCGGTCGCCGGGATGGGGTCACGCCGGGCGGCGGCGACCAACGCCGCGGACGGCTTGTCCCCGCCTGGAATGATGCACTCCGCGTAGCGATCGCCCTTCTGCAACTGGAACATCACCGACATGCCGGCGTACCAGTTCGGCGCGTTCCGGATCGGCCGCTTGACCTCGGGATAGCGCAGCGCGCACCGGCGGTTCGCCTCCTTCAGCGCCAGCTGGTTGCCCGATCCCATTTCACCGCGCGGCACGCCGGGCACCGCGGTGAAGTCCGAAGCGACACTGGTCTTCTTGGACGGGCTCGCCACATTGGGCTCCGGCGTCGGAACCGCCGACCCTGGTAGCAGACTGGCACCGACCGCGACGGCGGCCACTGCGCTGACTACTCCCCCGACACCGAGCAGGCGGCGGGTACGGCGACTCCGGCGGCCGCGTGTGAGCATCGCTTGCGGGTCGATCGGGTCCAGGGGATCGGTGGCGGCGAGCCGGTTCAGTTCGGCGCCGACGACTCGTTCGTCGTCCATGGGGTTCTCCTTCACGCAGGCCTGCCGATCCGGCGGGCCTGGTCGATGGCGGTTCGGAGAGTGTCGAGGCCGCGCGCGGCCTGGCTCTTCACGGTGCCGGTCGAGCAACCCAGGATCTGGGCGGTCTGCTCGATCGACAGATCCTCGTAGTACCGCAGGACGACGCAGGCCCGCTGGCGCGGAGCGAGCGTCGCGAGGGCGGCGAGGACCTCGTCGCGGTCGGCGTGCCCGACGGCCGGGTCGGCGTACGGTGTGACCCGGTCCGCGGGCAGGTCAGCGGTCGGCACTTCCCGGCGCCAGGGGCGCCGGCCGCTGTCCAGGGCCGCGTTGACGACCGTACGGCGGGCGTAGGCGAGCGGGTTCCCACCGCGATCGACCTTCGCCCACGAGCGGTACAGCTTGCACAGAGCGTCCTGTACGACGTCGTCGGCGCGATGCCAGTCGCCGCAGACCAGGAACGCGGTCCGCCGCAACGACGCACTCACCGCCGCGACGAACTCGACGTACTCCTGATCCCGGTCCGGCATCGGCCCTCCACTCTCCTCTGTCCCCCTCAATACGAGCGGCCGGGAGAGTGAGGTTGCACGTCAGCGCAGGTCGGCGAGATGCCCGCCCGGATCACCCAGGTGGACGGCGGTCGCCTGCGGCGCGTAGCCGACGCGGCGGTAGACGCGATCGGCTCCGTCGTCGCCCGGGGTGAGCCAGGCGAGCGAGGCGCCGGCCTCGTCGAAGGCGTATTGAGTCGCGTACGCCGTCGCGATCGCGGCGAGGCCTTGCCGACGGTGAGTGTGGACCGTGCCGACGCCGGCGACCTCGGTGACGCCGTCAGCAACAGCCGTCCAGGCAGCGGTCGCAACCGCGACGCCGTCCTTCCGAACGAGCACCGCACCACCGTCGCTGAGTACGGGCTGATAGGTGAAGCCGACCTCGTCGGTCTCGTAGGCATCCGCCGCAACCGCGTTCGCGTCGGCCTGATCCGCGTCGGAGCTCACCAGTTGCACGGTCACGCCGGCGGGCAGCGGCGGCGGCACCAGATCGTCGGGCTCGACCACCAGCAGCGGCGGCCGGGAGACGATCGTCATGCCGTGGGTCTCCAGCTCCTCGGCCAGCCCCGGGTTTGCTTCTTCGATCAGCTCGGCGCTCAGCCAGCGTCCCTCGGCCGCGAAGGCTTTCCGCAGAACCGTCACCGACTCCCGCACCTCGTCCGGATCGAACGGCGTACCAGGCTCGGCGGCGACCATCGTCGACAGGAACCAGGTGTCCTCGTCGTGTAGGAGGCCGACCAACGGCCCGACGACGATCTGCCGGCGCGACCGGCCCAAGCCGCTCAACTGTGCTCGCGCGATCCGCGCCCCGATCTGCATACCACCGACCCTAGTCCGTCGGTCCGACAGCCCTCGACCGCATTTCAGCCAGCAACACAAGGTCGAGCAACCGGTCGAGGTCTGCGGTCGTCGGCGGCTGCCCGAGCAGGTTGCCGAGCGCGTCGATGGTCCGGACGAGGTCGTCGTGCACCGCGGCGCGCGTGCGACCGCGCCCCACGACCGCCTTGATCACGTCAGCCCCACGCGGAGAGGCATCCACCAGCTCGGCGCCGACCGACGGAAGCTCGTCGACGGTCTCGCCGATCCGCACCTCCAGGCGAGTGCCGAGCGCCTCGGCCAACCGGTCGAGCGCGGCGACGGTCGGGTTGCCGCGACCGTTCTCCAGGTTGGCGATGTAGGGCACGGACAGGCCGGCATCCATCGCGACCGACGCGATCGTGCGCCCGGCCGCCTTGCGGCGATCGCGGAGTACTTCACCCAGTTCCACGCTGGGATTCTATTCTGACAAAACATTATTGCCAAGCATTGTTCTGTCAGGATACCTTCCCGGCTTGTGAGCGCAGACTTCCGGCGGTTGTGGATCAGCAGCGGCATCTCCGGCGTCGGAACCTGGCTGCTGGTGGTCGCCCTGCCGGTTCAGGTCTTCACCTTGACCGGCTCAGCCGCCGCGACCGGACTGACGCTGGCCCTCGAGGCCCTGCCGCCACTACTGCTTGGGCCATGGGCCGGCGCTCTGCTCGACCGCTGGGACCTTTCGCGAGCGCTGTGGATCGCAGACCTGGTCAGCGCGGCCGCGGTGGCGGCGATCCTGTTCGCCAACGCGGATCGGATCTGGCTGATCTACCTGGCGGTCCTCGTCGAAAACGCAGCCGCCACAGTGTTTCGCCCCGCATCTCGCGCTCTGATCCCGGCCGTCGTCGGAACCGGCCCAGAGCTGGCCAGGGCCAACGCGATCACCGCCACGACCGCGAGCACCATCCGCCTGGCCGCACCACCGCTCGGCGCGCTGCTGCTGGCCGGCCCCGGCATGACGACGGTCCTGATCATCGACATCGTCAGCTACTTGTTGTCAGCGGCAATCATCGCGACGATCCGCGCCTACCCGCGGACCTCCGACGTCGGCGGCGTACGCCCCGGCGTCGAGTACGTCGTTCGCCACCGGGCCTTACGTGGAATCCTGCTCGGCCAAACGCTCTTCCTCACCGCGAACGCCGGCCTGACAGCGCTCCTGGTTCCCTTCATCGTGAACCGG
This sequence comes from Kribbella sp. NPDC005582, assembly GCF_040605415.1. Lineage (NCBI taxonomy): Bacteria > Bacillati > Actinomycetota > Actinomycetes > Propionibacteriales > Kribbellaceae > Kribbella > Kribbella sp. NPDC005582. The sequence goes on along the minus strand of NZ_JBEXCU010000005.1, from coordinate 165,804 downwards.
CTGCACGCACCCGGCGCAACCGTCGGCTACCTCATCTCAGGCCTCGGCGCCGGCTACCTGATCGGCGCGGCCCTGAGCTCGAAGGCCCAGTCCTGGTTAGGGATTCGCGGGCTCCTCGCCATAACTCAACTCGCCACGGCTGCCGCGTTCTTCCTGCTCGTCAACTCACCGAACGTCGCCTGGGCGATCGGCGCCGCAGTCCTGATCGGTCCCCCCGGGAGCATCCTGCTGATCACCGCCGAGACCGCGATCCAGCGAACCGCGCCACCCACCATGCTCGCTCGCATCGGCGCACTCTTCTTCGCCGCCGATTCGCTCGCCCTCATCATCGGCGCGCTGGCCGCACCGGCCGCGACACTAGCCCTCGGCCTGCCGGTCACCCTCAACGCGCTCGCGGGGTTCGCCGTGATCGCCGGCTTGTTGACGCTGATCGTCGTACCGGGTCATCCGGCAGCGTTCACGAGGACGCCGCAGCAGCGTCGTACCGAGCTCGGGACGTAGCAATCTCGGCCTGGTGGGTCTCGGTCCACGTGACCAGCGACTGGATCGTCGCATGCAGCGTGACGCCGAGCGGCGTGAGCTCGTAGTCGACGCGTGGCGGCACGACCGGGTAGACGGTTCGCTTCACGAGCCCGTCGCGCTCCAGCTGGCGCAGCGTGACGGTCAGCATCCGCTGACTGATTCCGTCGATCGTCTTCTTCAGCTCGGTGAACCGCATCGAGCGGTCGTCGAGCAGCGCGATCACGAGCAACGACCACTTGTCGCCGATCCGGTCCAGGATCTGCCGGACGTCGCAGTCCTCCCGGGTGTCCCACTGGAAGGCCTCCTCGGTACAGCAGGAGTGACTCGGTTCCTTCAAAGTGCCTTCTTCCATAGCTGTCGATGGTTCCCGAGGATGGGGTCAGTTACAAGAGAGAACCATCGATCACCTGGGAGTTTTCGTGTCGACAACCCTCACTGCCCGGTCCTGGGCAGTCCTGTTCGTGCTCTGCGGCGCGATCTTCCTGGAGGGCATCGACGTCTCGATGATGGGCGTCGCCCTGCCTTCCATCCGGGCCGAGCTCGGCCTGAGCACCGGTGAACTGCAGTGGATCGTCAGCGCCTACGCACTCAGCTACGGCGGCTTCGTCCTGCTCGGCGGCCGGGCCGCGGATCTGCTCGGGCGGCGCCGGATGTTCGTCGGCTGGCTGGTCGTATTCCTGCTGTTCAGCGGACTCGGCGGGCTCGCGACCGAGGGCTGGGTGCTGATCCTTGCGCGCTTCGCCACCGGGGTCGCGGCCGCCTTCATGACACCGGCCGGCCTGTCGATCATCACCACCACCTACCCCGAAGGCCCGCAACGCAACAAGGCTCTCCTCGTGTACGCCGGTACGGCGGCCGGCGGCTTCTCGCTCGGCATGGTCACCGGCGGGCTGCTGACCACGATCGACTGGCGGTGGGTCTTCTTCGCGCCGGTCCTGGTGTCGGCGGCGATCCTGGCCGCAGCGATCGTCCTGATCCCGCGGGACGCACAACGACCGGCGATCCGCTCCGGATTCGATCTGGCCGGCGCCTTCACTCTCACCGGCGGGATGCTGCTGCTGGTCGCCACCGTCGTCCGCGCACCGGACGTCGCACTGATCCAAACCCTGATCACCGCAGCAGCCGGTACGGCGTTGCTCGCGGCCTTCGGAGCGATTGAGCGGCGAGCGAAGAGCCCGCTGATCCGCCTCGGCCTGCTGCGAAACGCCGCACTGATCCGGGCGAACCTCGGCGCGATCCTGCTCGTCGGCTCGTTCGTCGGCTTCCAGTTCGTCACTGTTCTCTACCTGCAGGAGCTGCGCGGCTGGTCGGAGTGGAAGACCGGACTGGCGTTGATGGTGATCGGGATCGACTCGGTGCTGGCGCCGACGCTGACGCCGTGGCTGGTCAACCGCTTCGGGAACGCCCGCGTAGTCTTCGGCGGCTTCGTGCTCGCAACCCTTGCCTACCTGGCCTTCCTTCCCCTCGGTACGACGTTCGCCGCGATGCTGCCGACGTTCCTGCTGCTCGGTCTCGGGTTCGCGCTCGCGTACGGACCGCTGACGATCGCAGCGACGGATCGGGTCGCCGAGGACGAGCAAGGACTGGCCGGTGGCGTGCTGACCACGTCCTTCCAGTTCGGCGGCGCACTCGGGCTCGCGATGGTGGCCGCCGTACTGGCCGCGGCGGACGAGTTGACGACCGATGCCTTCCGCAACGGTCTGCTGGTCCCGCTGATCGCGGCCGGAATCGGCGTCGCCGTCGCAGCCGCCGGATTGCGTACACCAATGCGTGACCGGATGGCCGCACAGGGTTAGCAGGCTCTGCATATTCAAGGACGTACGACATTTCCATCGGCTTCGAAACATCGCCATGGCTGCCGAATCGTTATTGGTAAATCCGTGCAAACATTCTTGACAGCTCATTCGAAGGCGCGGATAAGCATCCGGCGAGACGGCCCTGACCAGGGGATTCGTAGGGTTTCCCTACTCTCCGTCAAGGCTCTGTAAAGGTCCCTGCGGAAGTGTTCCTGCGGCGGCGGAGATGAGGTGTTCTTTTCTCAAGCCCAGGACAAAGCCGTCCGGGGCGCCGACCGAGACTGCCGAAGGAACCCGCTGATGACCGAGACGCTCGAAACGCCCCTCACGCACCGTCGGGTGCGAGTGTGGTTCGGCGCTCACCCGATCGCGGACCACACCGCCACAGCGGAGCAGGCAGCGCAGTACGAGGAAGCCATGCAGCGGCGTTTCGCCTCCCTCCGGGTGACGAGCGAGCCGGTGCCGGCGGACGTTGTGGCCGGGCCGGGTCGATGACGACCCGGCCGACGCTGCTCGGATATGTGCGGGCCGACGCGCTGAGTTGCGCGGAGGAGCTGGCCGCGGCGACAGATTCCCTCGCCGCCTTCGCCAGCGCCGAGGGATTCACCCTCGGCACGGTCTACACCGAGCGCGACACGGCCGAATCCGCCGCCTTCCACGCACTGCTCGAGGAGGTGAAGCGGTCCGACGTCCGTGCGGTCGTCGTCCCCGCGATGCACCACCTCGGCTCGGTCGGCTCCCCGGCTGCGATGCGGCAACACCTCGAGTTCCACCAGGCGCATGTCTGGGCTGTGAATCCGAAGGCATAACTCAACACAGACAAGCGGAGCTGACGTCTTGACCCCTGCATCGGCGTCGGTTCCGCTCTCCACCTCCACAGCTGCACCGGGAATGCCCGGGCGGTAGTGGACCACCAAGGCCCCACCGGCTGCTACCGGTGGGGCCTTGTCGATGCCCTAGGCAACTATCTTGTAGCCGAACGGCTTCACCCGCGCGGCGGCGCCGGCTCGGCGACTTCTGGTCTAGCCCCCACGTCATCCAGTAATACCCGGGCGGCCCGTCCGGGGCCGAAAGGTTCGATAAACGTCAAGTTTTTGGCTCCTCCCGCGTGCGTCGAGGTGTGCTCGCGGCCAGAGTGGGGTACCACTAGTTCGTCCCGCGGTTCAGTCAGTGTCATTCGGGCATGGGTGAAACTCACCGAGCCGCGAGTTCTCCCACTGAGGGGCGGGAGAACGACCGGACCCGGCGGGCGCATCCCAGGTGCGCCCGCCGAGCTCGGGTCCGCTGAGAGCGCTCTAGCGGCAGGCGTTCCTCGCGGGCAGCGTGCCCTCCAGGAAGTACGCCGTGATGTGCGTGCGGGCGCACTCCGAGTTCAGGTACGCCGTGTGGCCGTGGGCCTGGGCGATGAACAGGTGACTGTTGTCGATCTGCCGGGCCAGGCCGCGAGCGCCCGAGACCGGAGTCGACGGATCGTTCGACGACGATGCGATCAGGATCGGCGGTGCGCCGTGGACCGGCGTGCGCTGCCACGGGTTGCTCGGCGGGATGGGCCAGCCGGAGCAGGCGGCCGCCATCGCCCAGGCCTCGACGGCGCCGCCGACGCGCGGGGCGACGGCTTTGGCGAGAGCGAGCCGGGCGCGGGCGTCGACGTACCCGCGGAGTTCGCCGGGGAGGTCCATGCAGGAGACGGCCGCGTAGGCGGTCTCGGGGTAGCCGATGTAGCTGGAGCCGAAGCCCGAGCCGTCGCCCTTGGCCGCCTTGGCGAGGGCGCTCGCGAGGGCGGTCCAGTCGGAGCCGAACATCTCGAGTTTCGGCAGCAGCGCGGGCAGCGCCATCCGCATCACGTCGCCGGTGACCGGACCGTTCGGGCTGGTCAGCGGGGTCTTGTCGGCCTTCGCGACCGTCTTGTCCCACAGTGCGCCGACGTCCTGACCGTGCAGCTCGCAGGCCTTGTCCGCGGCACACCAGTCGATGAACGCGTCGAACTCGCTCTCCATCGACTTGGCCTCTTCGAGCATGAACCGGGTCGAGCCCTGCGAGTGGTCGACGATGCCGTCGAGCAGCATCCGGTCGACGCGGTGCGGGAACAGCTGCGCGTAGATCGTGCCGAGGAACGACCCGTACGACATCCCGAAGAAGCTGATCTTGCGCTCGCCCAACGCGGCGCGGATCGCGTCGATGTCGCGTGCCACGGTGCGGGTGTCCAGGTTGCGCATCAGATCACCGTGCTGCTTGAGGCACTGTTCACCGGTGGCCCGGCTGGACGCGACCATCGCGTCGTACTGCGCCTTCGTCTTCGGGAACACCGGTACGCCGGGACGCAGCACCGGGCCGCAGTCGAGCTGACTGCTCCTCCCGGAACCGCGGGGATCGAAGCTGACCAGGTCGTAGGTGTCCCGCAACGGACCGAGGAAGAAATCGGCCAGCCCTGCTTCGAAGATCGACCCACCCGCGCCACCCGGTCCGCCGGGGTTGAAGACCAGCGAGCCGCGCTTGTGCGCCTGATCCTTGGCCGGGACCCGCACGACGAAGACGTTCGTCGTCGGGCCCGAGGGCTTCGACCAGTTCAGCGGCACCTTCAGTGTCGCGCACTGCTCGACCGCCCCCGGGTGGCATTCCTTCCACTGCAGTCCGGCCGCTGCCGCCGTACCGGCCGGCAACAGTCCGGCAAGCAGCACCCCTGCCCCGAGCACCCCACTCAGCTTTTTCCACATGCTCGCAACTTACGACCTGCCCGGTTCAGTGCTCCGGAGCGAAGTCGTGGAAGCCGAGCAGGTGGGCGATGCGGCCGTCAGCGTCGAGCGTGACGATGTCGGTGCCGCCGGCGACCGGCTCCTGGCCTTCCGCCTTCAGGTGCCAGGTCCAGCGGTAGTAGTTGTGGTGCTCGTCGATCTCACCGATGTGGACGAAGGTGAGGCCGGGGAACATCTGCTGGGCGGCGCCCATCAGCTTGTTGAGCTCGTCGGGCCCGTGCGTCTCGAAGCTCGGGTCGACGAAGGTAGCGGTCTCGGTCCAGGTGGCCGCGATCAGTTCGGCCCGGCGGTCGGCGTCGGGCTCGTTCCAGGTCGCGAAGTACTGGGTGGCGAGAGTCTGTGCGGTCATCGTTTCCTCCTGGTTGGTTCGGATGACCAGAACCTTGCCGCCGCGGACCGCGTCCGGTCGATGACGTCAGAGGTAATGGCGGTCCCTACACCGGCGGCTACCGTCAAGGCATGACAGAGACGTTCCAGCGCCCGGTCGGTGAGTTGCTGCGCGGTTGGCGCGAGCACCGGCGGCTCAGCCAGCTCGATCTCGCGAACCGGGTCGACGTGTCCACGCGGCACGTCAGCTTCGTCGAGACCGGTCGGTCGCGGCCGAGCCGGGAGATGGTGCTGCGGCTCGCGGAGCATCTCGACGTACCGCTGCGCGATCGCAATCAGTTGCTGCTCGCCGGTGGGTATGCACCGATTTACAGCGAGTCCTCACTGCATTCGCCGGCCATGCTGGCGATCCGGACCACGCTGCGCCGGTTGCTCGAAGCGCATCAGCCGTATCCGGCTCTGGTGGTCGACCGCTGGTGGAACATCGTCGAGGCGAACGCCGGCATCAAGATCTTCACCACCGGCGTCGACGACAAGTTGCTCCAGGCACCTGTCAACGCGCTCCGGCTGACCTTGCACCCGGACGGCCTGGGCGGCCGGATCACCAACCTGCCCGAGGTCCGCGCCGCCGCGTTGACCAGCCTGCAACGCCAGATCGTCAGCACCGCCGACCCCGAACTCCAGGACCTGTACGACGAACTCCGCGGCTACGCGACCGACGATCAGCCGGTCCACAGCGGGCCGTCGGAGGTCGTCGTACCGGTCCAGCTGACGTACCAGGGCGAGCAGCTGTCGTTGCTGACGATGATCGCGACCTTCGGGACACCGCTCGACGTCACCGTCTCCGAGCTGATGATCGAGTCGTTCTACCCGGCCGATGAGGCCACCGCCGAACTGCTGCGGAAGCTGGCATAACACCACGGCCCCGCTCCGGCAGCAGGGGGGAGGGAGCCGGAACGGGGCCGCTCGGTGGAGCCGGCCGTGAGCAGGCCGACGAATTGCTGGTCACCGGCGAGCGGAGCGGTTCCGCCCACCGCTGGGCTCGCCGGTGACCGGTTGCCCTACCGGCCTGAGGAGGGGTGGCCGGTCGGGAACGTGGTCGGGAAGCTCGGCGTCGGGATGCTGGGCTTCGTGGTGGGGAAGGTCGGCTTGATGGTCGGAATCGACGGCTTGCTGTGCGGGTACTTGCCCGGGTCGACCGTGATCTTGACGCCGCCGGAGACCTTGACGGTCGGGGCGGCCGGCTTCGGCGCGTTCGGCTTCGGCGCGGGCACCGACGGCTTGCCCGGCTTCGACGGCAGCGACGGAACGTTGGTCGGGACGCCGTGCACGCAGTCCGGCAGGCTCGGCTTGCCCGGCAGCGACGGAGCGCTGGTCGGGAGCGAGGGCTTACCCGGCAGCGACGGCTTCGTCGTCGGGAGAGTCGGCTTGCCCGGCAACGAGGGCTTCGTCGTCGGCAAGGTTGGCTTCGCGGTCGGCAGCGACGGCTTGGTCGTCGGCACCCGCGGCAGGGTCGGCTTGCCCGGCAGCGACGGCTTCGTCGTCGGGAAGGACGGCGTACCGCCTGGGAACGTCGGCTTGGTCGTCGGGAAGGTCGGCTTCGCCGTCGGCACGCTCGGCTTGCCCGGCAGCGCCGGAGCCGCCGTCGGCTTGCTCGCCAGGACCGGCTTCGGCACCGAGGGCTGCTGGTTCGGGTCGATGGTCTTGTTGACCTTCACCACCGGCAAGGTCGGCTTGGCCGGCAGGCAGCTCGGGTCGACCGTCGGGGCCTTCGGGGTCTCGATCGGTACGGCGACCGGCGGCGGCTTCGGGCCACCGGCGAACAGGTTCTTGACCGGGGCCGGTCCGCCGACCGCGGCAGAGACCGTCGCCACGGTGCCGGCCAGAGCGGTGACGCCGGCCGCGGCGAGACCGCGCCGGACCCAGGCGAGCCGCTTGCCGCGCCGCATCAGGTCACCCGCGTTCGGGGTGTACGGCTCCAGGTCGTACTCGAGAGCGCTACGTACCCGCTGCTCGTCACTCATCAGTTTCCTCCAACTACTACGCTGTCGATCAGGTCGGGTGCCAGACGCAACTTGGCCAGCGCCCGGGAGGCCGTCGACTTCACGGTCCCGGGAGCCATACCGAGCAGCTCGGCCGTCTCGGCCTCGGAGAGATCCTGCGAGTAGCGCAGCGCGACGACGGCTCTCTCCCGAACAGTCAGACCGGCCAAGGCCGAGAGCACGGCCTCTCTGGTCTGCACCTGCTGGGCGAAGTCCGCTACCGCTCGCTGGTCCCAATCGTTCTCAACCGGGTCGCTGGGTACTTCGTTGTTCCAGCGCCGGCGGGCCTGGGTGAGGAACCGGTTGACCAGCACGCGGCGCACATAGCGAAGTGGATCGCCGTCCAACCGGTGCCATTTCGGATACGACCGCATCAACGCCTGCTGCACCAGGTCCTCGGCGTGGTGCCGATCGCCGCAGAGCATCTCCGCGAAGCGGAGCAGCGGGGTTGACTGGGTCTGCACGAAGCGCTCGAAATCGGCGTCCGCGGTCCGGGTCATCGAATCTCCTCTGCCTCTGTCACACCGGTCCAAACCCCGTGGGTGACCGACTAGGTTCTGTTCTGTCACCAACTCCTTGGAAGAAATTTGTTAACAGTCTGTACAGGGGAGAGGTTTCTTTGTCACATTGGATGCTCCATGCAGTGACTTCACCGCCCCGGAGGTCCCGCGACATGCGTATCACTCGACCGACGAAGCTCGCAGCTTGTCTCGTCACAGCTGTCACACTCTTGACGATCAGCCTGCCGAGCTCGGCCGCTCCACAGCCCATCAGCAACTCCACCAACGTCCGGTACGACGGCACCCGGATCATCCTCGGCGACGCCCCGGCCGCGATCGGCTCGACCGAGATCAAACAACGCTCGGGCCTCGCCGAGCTCACTCCGGTCCGGTTCGCCGCACCGACCTCGGCAGTCGTCGCCAACTACCGCTCCGGTACGCCGGACGGCTCGTCGGCGGCAGTCGACGTACGGGCCTGGGTCAACGGCCGCTGGTCGGAGTGGATCCCGACAACAGCCGGTGCTCCGACAGCCTTGCCAGGCGCCACTGGCCAGGTGCAGCTGCGAATCATCGTCAGCGCACCGCCGACCGGCGCACAGCCGTGGGTCAGCGACGCGACCGTGCTGCCGACCAACAAGGTCGCTCCCGGCGGAATGGCCATCCAGGCCGCGCCGCTCAAGTCCCGCGTCTTCGCCACCCGCGAAGGACTCGTCGGCGGTACGACGGCCAACGGGCACGTGATCGCCAGCCGCGACCACTTCGTCGCCCTGCCGTCGCGTCGCGGCCTCGCGAGCAACGGCTCCGGCAACTACTCGGTCAAGGTCTGTACGGCGTCGCGGTGCGCGTTCGAGCCGGTGTGGGACGTCGGCCCGTGGAACACCAAGGACGACTACTGGAACCCGAGCGCCACCCGCGAGATGTGGAAGGACCTGCCGCAGGGCAAGCCCGAGGCGCAGGCGGCGTACCAGGACGGCTACAACGGCGGGAAAGACCAGTTCGGCCGCTCGGTCGCGAACCCAGCCGGTATCGACCTTGCCGACGGCACCTTCTGGGACGCGCTCGCGATGTCGAACAACGGCTTCGTCGACGTCACCTACCTGTGGACCGGTGACGGCGGCCGCGGCACGGTCTCGATCTCGTCCGGCTACCTGAACATCCGCAACTCGGCCAGCTCCAGCGGCGCGATCGTCGGCATGGCCGGCAAGTCGGCGCAGGTCACCGTCGAGTGCCAGACCACCGGCCAGAGCGTCACCGGTTCCCAAGGCACCAGCAACGTCTGGCTCCGCGTGCACCCCGGCATGTACGTCGCCAAGGCGTGGATCGCGGCGGGCACCTTCGGCGCCTGCTGAACACACTGAGGCGCCGGGTGGATCACCCGGCGCCTCGGTTGCTACTTACCCGGCGACCGGCTCGGCGTCGGGTACGGCGTTTGGGACGGCGTCGCAGCCGGCGGATGCGCCGTTGGTTTGCTGCTCGGGGCCATCGTCGGCGTCGCGGCCGGCGGACGCGGCGGGACGCTCGGAGTCATCGTCGGCATCGGCGTCGGATAGTCCGGCTTCTTCGTCGGGGGCGCCGGCCGCGGCGTGGGCTTGCCGCTCGGGCTCATCGTCGGCATCGGCGTCGGGTAGTCCGGTTTCTTCGTCGGAGGTGCCGGCGGCGGCGTGGCGCTCGGCGTGAACGACGGGCTTGGCGGCGGGGTCGGCGTACCGCCGTCTCCACCACCGCTGCGCGCCATCGCCGTCCCACCGACCGCGACCAGCACCACCGCCGCGGCGGCCACGCCGCCCAGCACGATCCGGGTCGTCCGTCGCTTCCGGCCTACTTCATCCATTTGTTGCCCTCCGCCACCAATTCGTCGTTCGGTCGGGCTGAAGGACGCAGGTCCGTGGCGGAAAGGTTCTGCTCAGCTCGGACTTTTGCTCGGCGGCGGCGTCGGCGTCGTACCGGGGGTGTTGCCGGGGCCGCTCGGCGTCCGCTCCGGGATCGGCGGCGGCGTCTTCGGCGAGCTCGGCGTGGGAGTGCCGCCCGGCGTCATCGTCGGCTTGCGGGTCGGCGTCACGAGCGGCGTCGGCGTCGGCTTGCTCGGTGTCGCGACCGGCGTCGGGATCGGCTTGTTGGTCGGCGTGATCACCGGCGCGGGTCCCGGTCCCGCCGGTCCCGGCGCGGCCCCGGGAGCGAGGGCCATGATGATTCCCGCCGTCGCCAAACCGGCGACGCCCACCGCCGCCACGCCGGCTGCCATCCCGCGCACGGTCCGGCGCCGGCGCGCCCCGGCAATCACGCGGGCCGGATCGAGCGGTGCGATACCGCCGTCCGGAGCCAGCACGACGCGAAGCTCTTCCTCGGTCACCGACCGGTCGTCGTTCATCGCGTCACTCCACTCAGTTCCGGCGCGGAGCGCAGCTTCTCCAGGGCTCGGGCGTTCGCACTCTTCACCGTGCCGACCGCGATCCCGAGCACCGCGGCGGTCTCTCGCTCGGTCAGATCCTCGACGTACCGCAGTACGACGATCGCCCGCTCGCGGCGGCTCAGCGTGGCCAGCGCGGCTCCGACCGTCACCCGGCGGTCGACCGCCCCGGACTGGTCGGCGACCGGGGTGTCCAGGAACAACAGCTCCAGCTCGGCCGCGGCTCCACTCGGACGCTCGCGCCACGGGCGACGCCGTACCCAGGAGAGGTGCTGGTTGACCACCGCCTGCCGGACGTAGGCGAACGGGTCGGCGAGCTCGATCCGGTCCCAGCGCAGATAGGCCTTCTCCAGCGCGTTCTGCACCAGGTCCTCGGCCAGCCCGGCGTCCCCGCACAGCATCCGGGCGAAGTGCACCAACCGCCCAGACCTGGCCAGCACAAACGCCGTGAAGTCGTCGTCACGACTCATTCGCTCTCCGTCCACAGTGGTCAATCCTGAGGACGCAGTACCGAGCGAAAAGGTTCTGCTCGGTCGGAGAAAGTTTCAGGCGCGGTCGGTGGGAGCCGCGGCGCCGGTAGCTACCGGCCGAGCGGGTGCGGTGATCACCGAGAGGTCGGCGGCGAGGCGGACGCGGTTGCGGCCGGCGGCCTTGGCGGCGTACATGGCGCGGTCGGCGCGGAGCAGCAGGTCGTCGACGGTGATGCCGTCGGCCGGGTAGACCGCGACGCCGATCGAGACCGTCAGGTGGAAGGTGTCCGGATCCAGGTCCGGATCGTCCAGTACGCCGGCACACATCGCCGCCAGCGGGCTTGCGGCGACCGCGTTGCGCAGCCGGTCGGCCGTCACAGTGGCCTCGTCGATCCCGGTGTCGGGTAGCGCGATCACGAACTCCTCGCCACCGAACCGGCCGATCACGTCCTTGGCCCGGATCGCGCTGCGCAGGATCGTCGCGACCGCGCGCAGCGCCTCGTCGCCGACCAGGTGCCCGTGCCGGTCGTTGACCTGCTTGAAGTGGTCGATGTCGATCAGCAGCACGGCCATCTGCTCGCCCTGGCTGCGCGCCCCGCGCAACATCTCCTCGGTCTGTCGGCGCCACCAGTCGACCCGGGTCAGGCTGGTCTTCGGGTCGGTCTGCGCCTCGGACTCGAGCTGACCGAGCAGCAGCGCGCGCTGGGCGGTGAGGGTGATCGGGATCGCCACGAACGCGAACCACGGGCTGATCAGACAAGCACCGGCCAGCAGACAGCCGAACATCGCGGCGGTCGCGTCGATACACAGATCGTCGAGCCCGCCGACCGTCTCCTGCCGGCTGCTGCCCGGGACGATCAGCGAGATGGCCAGCCCGCACAGCAGGGCGTCAGTGCCGACGAAGGTGATCGCGGTGAGCACCATCGACGCGACCAGCGCCAGCTCGCTCCCGCCGAACATGTCCCGCGCCGAACTGAAGACCTCATGCGCGGCGCCGACCGCGAGCACGTGCACCGAGGTCGAGAAGGCCCACCGGTACGGGATGCATTTGCCGGCCCGGATCCGCCACCAGACCCGCAGCAGCACAACCACCAGGACCGCCAGCGCCGGATGCAGGATGATCGCGGCCGCGATCATCCACGCCGGGGCGAGGTCCTTGTGCAGGGCGCCACCGCGCCGGCGCCGGTTCTCCACCCGGCGCGCGCCCTCGACCGCGATCAGTGCCGAGACGGTCAGCGCGGCCACCACGTCCAGCCCGTGCCAGCTCGGCAACTCGCTGAACGCCTGAACGCCGTACCCGATGGCACCGAGGTCGACGAGCACCACGACGACGAACGCTGGGACCGTCAGGGTCCACAGCGCCCATTTCCGCACCGATCGCCTACTCTGCGCAACCATTACCCCCACGGTACGACGAGTGAGCGCCTCGTCCCAATCCGCGACGGAGCGGCCCGGATGACAATGTGGAAACGATGGTCAACGCCGGCAGATTCAGTCGTTTGATCAATCATCAAACGGAAAAAACCTTGAATTGACTAGGTTTTCGGCGAACCCGAAGATCTCGAAAAGGTTTCCGGGCGGTGCCTTTCGAGACCGCAGGATCGGCGGCCGGGTCCGCTGAGCGGACCCGGTCGGTCAGGGACGGTGACTACCGGCGGCGACGAGCAGCGCCGAACAGGCCGCGGACGATCTCGCGCCCCGCGGTCCGCGCGAACTGCTTGAACGCCGACGAACCGATGACCTGCTCGACCATCGACTTCTCCGGCTTCGGCGCCCGGCCGCGCGGCGCCGGCTGCTCCTGCTGCTGTTGCTGCTGCTTGGCCTGCTCCTCGGCCTGCGCCTGCTCGGCACCGGCCTGCACCTTCTTCGCGAGGATCTCGTACGCCGACTCCCGGTCGAGCACCTGTGCGTACTTGGCGTTGTTCGGCGAAGCCTGCACCGAGGCGGTCAGCTGCTCGGCGGCAGCCGGCGCCATCAGCGACAGCGGCGCGCGCAACCGCGTCCAGGCGACCGGCGTCGGTGCGCCCTTCTCGTTCATCACGGTCACGATCGCCTCGCCGATCCCGAGCTGGGTGAGCACCTCGCCCAGGTCGTACGCCGAGTTCGGGAACGTCGACACGGTCGCTTTCAACGCCTTGGCGTCGTTCGGCGTGTGGGCGCGCAGCTGGTGCTGGACGCGCGAGCCGAGCTGGGCCAGGACGTCGTCCGGCACGTCCTTCGGGGTCTGGGTGACGAAGAAGACGCCGACACCCTTCGACCGGATCAGCCGGACGGTCTGCGCGATCGAGTCCAGGAACGCTTTCGAGGCGTCGTTGAACAGCAGGTGCGCCTCGTCGAAGAAGAACACCAGCTTCGGCTTGTCGACGTCGCCGACCTCGGGCAGGTCGTGGAACAGGTCGGCCAGCAGCCACATCAGGAAGGTCGAGAACAGTGCCGGCCGGTCCTGCATGTTCGGCAGCTCGAGGAGCGAGATCAGACCCTTGCCGTCGCGCTGCTGCAGCAGGTCCGCGGTGTCGAACTCCGGCTCCCCGAAGAACGCCTCGGCGCCCTGGTCGGCGAACCCGATCAGCGACCGCAGGATCACGCCGGCGGTGGCCGCGGAGAGCCCGCCCAGCTCCTTCAGGTCGGCCTTGCCGTCGTCACTGGTCAGGTGCGTGATGACCGCGCGCAGGTCCTTCAGGTCAAGCAGCGTCAGACCCTGCTTGTCGGCGTAGTGGAAGATCAGCCCGAGCGACGACTCCTGGACGTCGTTCAGTCCCAGCACCTTGGACAGCAGCACCGGCCCGAACGACGTAACGGTCGCCCGGATCGGAATCCCGGTGCCCTGACCGCCGAGTGCGTAGAACTCGGTCGGGAAACCGGTCGCGGTCCACTCCTGACCGATCGTCTTGGTCCGGGCCAGCAGCTTCTCGTTGCTGGCACCCGGCTGCGAGATCCCGGACAGGTCGCCCTTGATGTCCGCCGCGAACACCGCGACGCCGGCCGCCGACAACTGCTCGGCCATCAACTGCAGCGTCTTCGTCTTACCGGTACCGGTCGCCCCGGCCACCAGCCCGTGCCGGTTCACCATCGACAACGGGATCCGGACCGCCGCCTCCGGTTTCGGCTCACCGTCCACCAGTAGCGCGCCGAGCTCGATCGCCGCCCCCTCGAACGCGTACCCCTGCTTGACGGTCTCGACGACGTCGCCTGTCTCGGTCATGGCCGCATGCTAGTGCCTGGGTGAGGGGAAATGGCGCCTTTGGCGGCGGTCCAGTCGTTCGCTGGCAAGGCGGAGGAGGAGCGCGATGCGGAGCATCTCGCGACGACGACAACGCCGCCAGCGGGCGTCTGGGGCGTCGCCAAAGGTGTCAGATCCCCTCACTCAGGCACTCGTTACCCGAAGATCTACAACCTGGGTATGACGTACAACTCATCCAAAAGGTTGATCCTGGGTTCCGGACTGTTCCGGTGACGTTTATGACCTCTCACGCGACCTCTGACAACGCTAGACTTCGGGGGGTGATCTTCAAGCGTGTCGGGGAGGAAAGGCCGTACCCGGACCACGGGCTCAAGCCGAAGGACTGGTCGTCGCTGCCACCACGGCAGGTGCGGCTGGATCAGTTGGTGACGACCAAGGGCACGCTCGACCTGAACGCGCTGCTCGACGAGGACTCGACGTTCTACGGCGACCTGTTCGCCCACGTCGTCGAATGGAGGGGTGAGATGTTCCTCGAGGACGGATTGCACCGCGCGCTGCGAGCGGCACTGCAGCAGCGGCTGGTTCTGCACGCCCGGGTTCTGGTCGTGGACTGATCACATGACCGCCCTCCACCCCCAGCCCCGCCCACAGCTGCGGATCCACTGGCGCACGCCCATCACCATGGTCATCCTGCTGACGATCCTGGTCGGCGGCGCCTGGTGGGGCTGGAACTCGCTGATCAACAGCAGCGCCGGCCCGACCTGTGTCGAGCAGCAACTGCCGAACAACCGCCTGGTCCCCAAGCAGGTCTCGGTCAACGTCTACAACGGCGGCGCCAAGGCCGGCACCGCCGCCAAGGTCGCCGAGCTGCTCCGCAAGCGCGGCTTCCACGTCGCCAAGGTCGCCAACGAGCCCAGCGGCAACAAGGTCGACGCCGTCGAGGTCCGCGGCAACGCCACCAACGCCCCCGAGCTCCAGCTCGTCGCCGGCCAACTAGCCCAAAAGGCCGCCCCCGTAGCCGACGGCCGCGACAGCCACACCGTCGACCTCGTCGTCGGCACCAAATACACCAAACTCAACGCCAAGGGCCTGGCCTCCATCGCCGTCCCCGCCGGCAGCTCCGTCTGCCTCCCCGTCATCTACACCCCCCAGCCCATCCCCAAAGGCCAAAACCCCAACTGATCAGTCAGTCGCCTTCGGGTGCCGCACACCGCCACCGCCGACTGAACCCACTCTGCGACTGCCCCTGGCGTGCCCCCGAGTGGGGCTAGTTGGTCGCTGGAAATCGATTACACGCAGCACGGTCCTTCCACTCGTCGAGTGGCGCCAGTCTGCGCTTGTCGAGGGGTGAGCGAACTCGAACACTCAGTGGTTTTCGCGGCCTCGTTCGCCGAACCAGCCGGCCAGGCGGCCGGCTCGGGAGATGGCTCGGAGGCGGCGGGCGGTTTGGTCACGGAGGGGGCTGGGGGTGACGACGAGGAGGGCGTCGCCGGCGCGGAGGACGGTACGGCGTTCGGGGACGAAGGCGTCGTCGCGGCGGATGATCAGGGAGACCGAGACGCCGGCGGGGAGGCGGAGTTCGCCGACCTCGACGCCGGCCAGGCGGGACTCGCTGGGGACGTGGACCTGCAACATGTCGGCGTTGAGGGACTCCAGCGGGGCGACGTCGATCTCGACCTCGATGGCGGCGTTCTCGTCGAGGACGCCGAGTTTGCGGGCCAGCCAGGGCAGGGAGGGGCCTTGGAGGAGGGTGAAGAGCAGGACCAGGACGAAGACGATGTCGAAGATCCTGGTTGCCTGTGGCACCTGTTCGGCCAGCGGGATGGTGGCCAGGACGATCGGGACCGCGCCACGGAGGCCTGCCCAGGAGATGAAGGCCTGCTCCTGCCACGGCACTTTGAACGGCGTCGCCGAGACGATGACCGCGAGCAGCCGGCCGATGACGGTGACAGCGATGCCGATCACCAGCGCGATCACGACCTCGCTCAGGCTGATCCGGCCGGGCGAGGCGAGCAGGCCGAGCATCACGAACAGGCCGATCTGCGCCAGCCAGGCGAGCCCGTCGACGAACGAGCGGGTGGCCATCCGGTGCGGGAGTTCGGCGCGGCCGAGGACCAGCGAGGTCACGTAGACGGCGGCGAAGCCCGAGACGTGCAGCAGCACGGTGCCACCGGCGTACGAGATGATCGCGAGCGAGACGACCGCAAGCGGGTACAGACCGGCTGACCCGAGGGCGACCTTGCGGATCAGGCGGACGCTGATCCAGCCGATCAGGAACCCGAAGAGCGCGCCGACCACCAGCTCGTAGATCACCAGGCCGGTGAAGTACAGCCAGCCGTGGTCAGCCGTGGCACCCGTGCTGACCAGGGTGACCAGCAGGACGGTCGGTGCGTCGTTCAGACCGGACTCGGCCTCCAAAGCGCCTCGCACCCGCGGTCTGATCGGCACCCGCCGCAAGACCGAGAACACCGCGGCGGCGTCGGTCGGCGAAGTCACCGCACCGATCAGTACGGCGATCTGCCAGTCCAGCCCGAGAACGTAGTGCGCGATACACGCCACGACGCCGATGCTGATTGCCACACCGACCGTGGCCAGCACGAGCCCGAGCGGCATCACCGGACGGACTTCGTTCCACCTGGTGGTCAGACCGCCCTCGATCAGGATGATCACCAGCGCCGCGAACCCGAGCGCGTGGGCGATCTGGGCGTCCTCGAAGTGGATGTGCCCCGGCCCGGACTCACCGAGCAGCAGGCCCATCCCGAGGTAGATGAGCAGCGAGGGAAGACCCAGCCGCCCGGACAGGCGGACCGCGATCACCGCGACGAGCAGCACCACGGATCCGGCCAACAGGATCTGGTCGAGCTCTGCCACGTTCACGGTTGGGGCCTTCCGGTCGAACTCAGGTCCCGAGAGACGAAAACCCTGACGCATCACACAGCATCAGGGTCTTCGGTCCTACTCCGCCCCGGAGGGCGGTTGGCGGTGGCGGAGGGATTTGAACCCTCGGACGGGGGGTACCCGTCACGCGCTTTCGAGGCGCGCTCCTTCGGCCGCTCGGACACGCCACCGCCGCAGAGGCTATCAAGACCTGTGCCCGGAAAAGAAATCGCGGAGCCGAGCACCCGCTTCATCGGCCATCACACCGCCGAACACCTCGGGCCGATGGTTCAGCCGCCGGTCCCGTACGACGTCCCACAACGACCCCACGGCACCGGCCTTGTCGTCGTACGCGGCGAAGATCAGCCGCTCGATCCGGGACAGCACGATCGCGCCTGCGCACATCGTGCACGGCTCGAGCGTGACCACCAGCGTGCAGCCGGTGAGCCGCCATTCGCCGACGTGCCGGGCGGCCTCGCGGATGGCGAGCACCTCGGCGTGTGCGGTCGGATCACCGGTCGTCTCGCGCTCGTTGTGTCCACGACCGATGACTTCGCCCTCGGCGTCGAGCACCAGCGCACCGATCGGTACGTCGGGCACCGCGAGCTCGGCCTCGTCCAGGGCCAGCGTCATCAACCGGGCCCACTCGCGCTGCAGTGCCGGGCTAACCAAGAGCTTCGATCGCCTCGTGGAACTCGTTGCCGAAGCCCAGCGTGTCGGCGATCTCCTCGAGCATCTCCTCCGGATAGAGGTCGACGTCGTCGCAGAGCGCGCCGAGATCCATCGCACTCATCCCGAGATCGGCGACGATCGCCAGGTCACCGGCCGGGACCTGCTCGTCGTCGTCATCGGCCAGCGGGATGTCGAGCTCGTCGACGACCTGCTTGGCCAGCGGCCATTCGGTCCCCGCGGTCACGTCGGAGATCAGGAACCGGGCCCGGCCGCCGACCAGCCGGATCAGGATGAAGAAGTCCTCGTCGACCGAGATCATCCCCAGTACGCCGGCCTCGCCGGGGTACCGGCGCAACCCGGACACCACCGCAGCCAGATCGGGTTCCCCGCGCAACACCAACGGGGTGACAGTCCAGACCTCGTCCTCGGTGTAGGCGGCAATTGCGAAGTCGAGGTCGGTGACTACTGGTCCTGCTGTGGCATCGGACACACAGTCATGGTGACAGAGTCCGGGCCTTCCTGGGAATTCAGTGGTGGTACGTCGCCCGCCGCATCGCCTCGCGGAGCAGCCGGCGCCGGGCGCGCCGCGGCGCGATCCGGTCCCGCAGCGCCTTCGCCTCCTCGAGCTCCCGCAAGAACTCGGCCCGCCGGTGCAGCCGGTCCAGATCCCGGCGTGGCGCGACCAGCCGCGGCCGGGGCTGGTCGGGCGGGTTCTCGGCACTCTCGGTCATCGGCACTCCCCTGGGCGAAGGGCACAAACCAATGCACTTTCGATGCTACGGCCCGGAGAAGTTTCGCGGGAGGAATCGCCGACGGTAGGTTCCGGGTTATGCAGATCCTCGTCGTGGACCACCCGCTCGTCGCCCACAAGCTCACCACGCTGCGGGACGAGGCCACGGACTCGCCCACCTTCCGGCGGCTGACCGAGGAGCTGGTCACGCTGCTCGCCTACGAGGCGACCCGCGACGTCCGGACCGGCCCGGTCAGCGTGCAGACGCCGGTCGCCGAGGCGGAGGGCGTGAAGCTGACCTCGCCGAAGCCGCTGGTGGTGCCGATCCTGCGGGCCGGCCTGGGCATGCTCGAGGGGATGACCCGGCTGCTGCCGACCGCCGAGGTCGGGTTCCTCGGGATGATCCGCAACGAGGAGACACTGGCCGCCTCCACGTACGCCGAGCGGCTGCCGGAGGACCTGTCCGGTCGCCAGTGCTACGTCCTGGACCCGATGCTGGCCACCGGTGGCACGCTGGCCGCGGCGATCCAGTTCCTGGTCGATCGCGGCGCCGACCACATCACCGCGATCTGCCTGCTCGCGGCCCCGGAGGGCGTCGAGCGGATCGAGCGCGAGCTCACGCACCTCGACGTACCGTGCAACCTGGTCGTCGCCGCGATGGACAGCCACCTCAACGAGAAGGGCTACATCGTGCCGGGCCTGGGCGACGCCGGTGACCGCCTGTACGGCGTCGCCCAGTAATCAGCTCAGGAGTTCTCAGACCAGATCGTTGCGGTAGAAGAGGTTGGCGCGGCGGTCCCCGGCGACCCCGGAGGCGAAGCCGAAGTAGAGCCGGGCCGTGGCGTCCGTGGAGCCGTAGACCGCCATCCCCTCGGCTTCGCGATACGTCAGGCTCTTCCCGGCCAAGGTCAGGAACGAGTCGACGATCTGTCCGGCGTTGATGTCGTAGCACCACAGCTTCGAGTTCGCCTTGGTCTCGTCCGGGTCGCCGGGATACGCCTCGCCCTCCCAGAAGTAGGCGTACGAGCCGTACAGCGCCCAGCCCTGGAAGTCGACGCCCGACGTCAGCGCCGGCTGCTTGAACGACGCCAGCACCGTCGAGAAGTCACCGGTCCGGGCGGCCGCCAGCGAGTACACGTTGATGTGCATGCCGTCCGGCAGCGAGTGCCGTACGCCGAGCCGGCCGAACCGCTGATCGACCGCCGGGGTGAACACACTCCCACCCGCGACCGGCTTCCACTTGGTCACCGCCGACGAGGTCAGCGTCTGGCCGTTCTTCCACGGGAACCGGGTGATCTGCCGGCCCCGCCCGTTCGTGGTGTCGACATCGGTCTCGGTCCAGATGTACGACGTACTGCCGGACGCCTCGGCGCCGATCGACACGGCGTGGCCGAAGCCGTTCAGGTACATGTGACCGAGCACGTTGCCGGAGAAGTCCAGCTGGCTCAGGGTCAGATCGCCGCTGTCCGCGGGCGTGCCGGATCGCAGCTGGCCGGTGAACAGCCGGTTGTTCGGGGTGTCGAAGGCGAACGACTGCATGACAGTCGGTCCCCACAACGGCTTGCTCCGGAAAAACTCGTTGGTCGTCGCGCTCATCTTGAAGCGCTTGGAGGCGGGCAGGGCAAGGCTCCGGGCGGAGGCCGTGGGCAGGCCGAGCGCACCGGCGGCCAGTACGGCGCCGGTCCCGGTCAGCAAGCCACGACGGGAAATATTGTCCATGCCGAACGATAACTTCCGTTAACTACTCACGAACAGGTGTTAGAAGCTTTCCGGCAGATCCGGAACCTCGAGCGAGACCAGCTGGGCCGGTGTCGGCGTTCTGAGCTCGGACATCCGGTGCGCCTGCCGCTCGGTCATCGCCTGGAAGATCTGTCGCGCCGAGCGGCCGTTGCCGAAGCCCTCGCCGCGCGGCAACTGCTCGAACAGCGTGCTCAGCGCCACCTTCGCGTCGGCGGTCAGCTCGTACTGGTGCCCGCGCGCCTGGTGCTCGACGATCCCGACCAGCTCGGCCGCGGTGTAGTCCTCGAACTGCAGGGTCCGGGTGAACCGCGAGGACAGCCCCGGGTTCGAGCCGATGAACCGCGACATGTCGTTGACGTAGCCGGCAACGATCACGACCAGGTCGTTGCGGTGGTCCTCCATCAGCTTCACCAGCGTCGCGATCGCCTCGGCGCCGAAGTCGTTACCGATCCCGATCGGCGCGAGCGAGTAGGCCTCGTCGATGAACAGCACGCCGCCCAGCGCCTGCGTGACCGCGGCCTGCGTCTTGGGTCCGGTGTGACCGACGTACTCGCCGACGAGCGCCGTCCGGTCGACCTCGACCAAGTGGCCCTTCCGCAGCAGCCCGAGCGCCTTCAGGATCCGTCCGTAGAGCCGTGCGACCGTCGTCTTACCGGTGCCAGGGTTGCCCGCGAAGACCAGGTGCCGGCTGAGCGGCGGCGCCGGCAGACCGGCCTCCTCGCGCATCCGGACGGTCTGCATCAGCTTCACCATCGACTGGACGTCGCGCTTCACCCGATCCAGTCCGACCTGCTCCTCGAGCTCGGCCAGAACGTCCTCGAGCGTCTCGTCGTCCGGTGGCATGCTCTCGTCGAGCGCACCGGACACCTGCGCCGCCGCCGGAGCCGAGGTCGCGCCCGCCGCGGCCGCGACCGGCGTCTCCTGCTTCATCGCCACGCCGTCGACAAAGCAGTCCTCGAAGACCGGTACGGCGCCGTCCTCCTGACCGATCGCCTCCGAACAGTCGCGGATCCGCAGATGCTTGAACGTCGGCGCCGCGGTCTTTGCCAAGTGCAGCGCCGGGTACTTCGTCCCGGTCACATCGCAGTCCGTATAGGTCCCACCGGCCTTCTCGGCCACGTAGATCCCGTTCTTGGCCACCGCGCTCACCCGCAGCCCACTGACCGTCGGAGTCGCCTCGGACCAGATCACCAGCCCGGATCCAGCGCAGTTCTCGATCGTGCTCGCATCGATCGTCGCCGCGGCTCCCGTGCCGACCACGATGCCGGCCGCCTTGGTGCCGCTGACCCGCACCGCATCCAGCGTCGCCAGCCCGGCACCCGCCAGCTCCACACCGGTGCCGACCGTGCCACTCACCGACGACGTCCGCACATTCGTGGCGGTGGTGGACTCCAGCCGCACGCCGGTCCCACCACCGACGAACCGGCAGTCCTCGGCGTCGACGAAGCCGGCATCGACAGCTGACAGAGCGGTCAGTCCGACATCCTGAATTCCACAGCGCACAAGCTCGACCCGCGCCGACGCCGTCACGTGGATGCCGTGCTCGACACCCTCCCGGATCTGGCAGTCGGTCAGCTTCACGTTCGCCGTACCGGTCAGGTGCACCGCGCTGTACGTCGGCCGGTCGAACCGGGTCGCGGTCACGGTCGCCGAGGCGGAATCCGAGACCAGCAAGCCGTTCGCGCCCGCATCGGTGATCGCACAGTCGGTCGCGATCAACTCAGCGCTGTCCTGCGCGACCAATCCACTGGCCCGCGCATCGCGAACCCGGCAGTCGGTCAGCTCACTCCGCGCCGACCCGGTCGCGTGCACGCCAGGCCCACCGGCCTTCTCGATCCGGATGTCGGTCAGCGTCGCCGTCGAGCCGTCCTCCAGCAGTACGCCGGCCATCCCGGTCTGCCGGATCGTCCCGTCGGTCGACACCAGCTTGCTGGTCCCGCGCAACCGGAACCCATAACCCGACGTCTGGTTCAGCCGCAGCCGCGACGCATCCAGGTACGCCGGCCCCGACAGTACGACGCCGATCCCGTCGACCGTGTCGATCGCGGAGTCCTCGAGCTTGGCCTGGACCCGGCCCGACAAATGGATCGCGGCCAGCCGCCCCTGCTCCAGCCGGCATCCGCGAATCATCAACGTGGTAACGCCGTACCCGGAAAGATCGGAGCCCTGTCCCGGATTTTCGTTGCCACGGGCATGGATCCGGCCGCCGGAGATCGTGCAGTCCTCGAGCATCAAGCCGGCGCCACCGGCCACCCCGACAGCGGGCGCGGCGGCATCGTCGGCCGGCGCCTTGATGGTCAGTCCACGCACCGAGCATTCGAGGCCCTCGGCAACGACCGTCGGCTCACCACCCGGTACGCCGGTCACCGTCACCTGACCGCCACCGGGCTCGGCCACGACCGCGACCGAGCGGTCCAGGCGGAGCTGTTCGGCGTACTCACCGCCCGCGACCACGATCACGTCACCAGGACCGGCAGCCCGCAGGGCATCGCCGATCCGGCGGAAGCTGCCACGCCCCTTCGGGCCCACATAGCGAGTCGTCACGGTGTTCCTTGGGTGCCGGGGACGGAAGGGACGGGGGCGACGCCAGGCGGCAAAATCACGCCGCCCGGAGTGATCGTAGGCTGACCGGCCGGTGGCGGAGGCGGCGGCTGCGCCGGGATATGCGACCACGGCGGGTCGATCGCACCGCGGATCGCGGGCGTCAGCAGCGAGCCCATGCCCTTCTCCCAGAGCCGCAGCGGCATGTTCAGCGCCATCTCGCCGATGCCGCCCTTCTGGACGTACCGGCCGATCGAGTACTGGCCGATGCCGGTCCGGAGCAGCCCGACGCTGTTGGCCGACACGAGGCCGGCCACCGCGGTGATGCCACCCTCGGCCACGGCCTCCCAGCCGTAGACCTTGTGACTCTTGCCGTCCGACCCCGGTACGCCGAAGATCGCGGCGTTCATCGCGCCGTTCACGAACGCGGTGAACGGCAGCAGCAACATCCCGAAGCCGTAGTCGAAGACACCGGCCCGCCACTTCACCGCACCGGTGTTCGCCGCCCACTCCGCACCCCACGTCGAGGTGTGGTTGATCGGCCGGTTCGTGATCAGCTTGCCACCGTCGAGATTGCTCATGTTCTGCTTCAGGTTCCGGAAGGCGCCGAGCATCTTGGTGTCGGTCAGGGCCGCCCCGGCCACGCCCTTGATCACCGTGCCGACCGCGGCGTTCATCAGCGCCTTGAGCGCGTCGTTCCCGGTGAACGGCTTGTTCTGCGCCTCGGCGATGATCCCGAGGATCATCAGCGAGGCCGCGTAGTCGAGCACGAAGTCGAACGTCATCGAGATCACGAGCTTCTGCGTCAGCAGCCGCGAGAACGGCGCGTAGTTCGCCTCCCGCAGTACGGCGCTGCCACCCGGCATCAACGTCTTGTCGGCGAACGTCCACTCCGACTGCATCAACCACGGCTGCCGCTGGACGTCGCCGAGCCGGGTGTTCCAGCCGCGGAACTCGGTCAGCTGACCCCGGAAGTCGAACTCGTTGCCCGTGAGCCGCAGCCGCCCGTCGCGGAACTCGAAGACCAGGCCGTTGTCGGAGCGCTCCCCGATCACCTGGCCGGTGTTGTCGTAGAGCTTCCACTGGCCGTGGATCTTGTCGGTCTCGAGGTAGTTGTTCCCCGACAGCGCCCGCTCCCGGACGACCTTGTCGACGTCGAACTCCTTCCACTGCCGGAAGTCCGTGTGCCCGTTGGCGTCCATCGTGTACTCGCGGACCCGCGTCGGCCGGCCGTCGCCGATATGCGTCGGCGTCTCCCGCACGATCTGCCCGCCCGGAGTGCTGTCGCGGAAGTGACTCGACCCGGCCGGCCAGTTCTGCTGCCAGGTGCCGTCAGCGGCGAGCCACTGCCGGTTGAGCTGTGTCGTCCCGACCACCTCGACGCCGGTCTTGTCGAACTCCTTGACCACCCATTGGCCGCCGTCGTTCCACGACTCGATGAAGCGGCGTTCGTCGAGCATCCGCCGGTCCCGCACCAGGTTCCCGGCGCTGTCGAAGTCGCGGAACGAGTTGTCGAAGCTGATGCTCTCGTCCCGCGAACCCTTGAAGTGGAACCGGTCGCCCTCACGTCCCGCGATCGCGACGCCGTTGTGGTCCAGCTCGTGCCACCGCCACGCCGACGAGTCCGCCGGCCCGGTCGCGACGACGTACCGGTGCTGGCCGGCGGTGCCCGGGTCGGGAACGCGGTGCGACATCCCGACCAGGTTGCCGTGCGCGTCCCGGTTCACCCAGATGTGCGCATTGCCTGGCTCGGGGTACTCGCGCACGATGCCGCCCGGCTGACTCTCGCGGAACATCCGCCAGCCCTGGCCGTCCACCTCGGCGAAGTCCTGCCAGGTGTTGCCGTTGGTCACCCGCCAGCCGTTCACGTCCCCGTTCGTCCACGGTACGTCGGTCTGCGCGTGTGGGTAGGCGTTGGCGGGCGGAGTCGCGTGGTCGCCGACCTTGAGCTCGGTGCCGTCGTGCAGCTTGCCCTTCGAGCGGACGAAGGCGCCGTTCAGGTCGACGTCGACGATCGCCTCGTCGGTGCCGACGTACCGGACGCCCCGGGCGCCCGGGTTCGGACCGCCGATGGTCTCCCAGCGGAAGATCTGGAAGCGGTTGTCGGTGGCGATGTGGGCGACGCTGCCGGTGGTCGGCGGGTTGTCCAGGAAGTTCTTGCGGATCCAGATCGGCGGCCGCTGATCGCCTTGCCGGACAGTCGAGAGCAGAGTGCCGTCCGGCAACAATTCGCCCTTGCCGACCGGCTTCAACTGCGGCGACAGCAGCTCGAACGAACCGTCGCGGGTCGGATGCGTGGCACCCGGCTCGAGCGTGAATTCCTTGTACTGCCGGGCCGTATCCGGACCGTGCCAGGTGCCGAACTTCTGTTGCGCGACCCGGCTGACCTCGGTCCCGCCGTCCATCACCCGCACGGTGTCGGTCCAGCCCTCGCCGATCCGCTCGAAGGTTCGGTTGCCCTGGGCAACGTGCAGGAAGTCGGCCTGGTAGCGGTGCCAGGTCCAGTCGTCGCCGGTGCGGATCGCCAGCACGTGGCCGGTGATCTTCTCCTCGGCCTTCGCCAGCGGACCGACCTGGTCGGCGATCGGATTGTCGTACTTCTGCAGCCCCTGCTGGTAGTCGCGGACCGTCCGCCAGTTGTGGTCGATGTCCTGCCAGGCGTTCCCGGCGGTGGCGTGGTGCCGCTTGCCCCAGTTGGTCAGGTTCCCGTTGCCGTCGTACGTCGCCCAGGTGGTCCGCCGGTTGAGCGAACCGAAGCCGAGCGTGTCGGTCTTCCGGAAGCTGTCCAGGATCTCGCCGCCCGGCAGCCACCGGCGCTCGAAGACCTCGACCTCCTTGGCGGTCGAGCTCTGCAACCGGATCCGGCCGTTCTCCAGGCCGACGATGTCGACCTTGCCCTTCTGGAACCCGAGGCTGCCGAGATCGCCGTTGTCGCGGACCCGCTGCCAGGTGTTGTCGGTGCGGTTGACGACGTAGGTGAACTCGGTCGGCTGGTTGTCGCGGACCACCCGGAAGCCCTGCTCGGTGATCTCGCCGCCCCGGTTGAACTGGTGGTACTCCCCGTGCCGCGGCCGGCCCGGCATCGTGATCTCGATCCGGATGCCGCCGGCGTTGTCGATAGTGGCCCGATGCGGGATCGGCATCTGTACGCCGGCGTTGTCGGCCCAGGTGACCACACCGTTGTGGTCGCGAGTGATCCGGCTGCCGCCGAGCGCAGCGCCGTTGCCGGGGATATCGGTGACCTCGCGGAGCAGGCCACCCTGTAGATCGAAGACGTCGTGTCCGTTGGCCCGCGTGACATGGATCTCCGTGCCGTTGACGGTGACAGTCCGGCCCTGGACCACCGTGTACGTGTTGTCCAGCCAGCGCGCGTTGGCGCCACCGATCTCCAGCCACGCGGTCTCACCGGGCAGCTGGATCTGGCGTCCGAAGGCCTGGAAAGCACCATCAGCGCCGAACTGTTCGAACCGGCCGTTGTCGACAACGCGGTAACCGCCGCCCTGCACATGGCTGACCGTCGCGGTGTCACCGGCCGGCCCGCGCAGGACAAGGGTGTCGTTCACGTCGTGCACGACCACGCGCTGAGTGCCGGTCACCTGATCGAGGACCGGAACCTGCCGCTCTAGATACCCCCCGGCATCGTCGAAGTGCCGGCTCACCCCATTCGCATCGACGATATGGAAGGTGTTGCTGCCGTCCTGTGACAGGTGCACCACACCCGGCCGCGGCGCCACCGCATCATCGACGAACTGCGCCTGACCGTCCGGCGTCCGGTACAGGTACGTGTTCCCCGTGTACGACGGATCCTGGACCCGGATGCCGTGCGCACGACCGACGCCATCCGCACCGAACCAGCGGATCGTGTTCGTCGAGTCGTCGAACATCCGGAACTGCCCGTTCCCCAGCAGCTCGACCCGGTGCTGCGGTACCGGCGCACCATGCACGTCGACCGCCCGCAACCCACCCGCACCATCGGCCGCGGTGAACACCGAGCCCCGCGGATACATGCTGTCGGCCAACGCCGTACCGCCACCGAGGTGTGCACCGTTCGCGCCGTACAGATGTGTCTCACCGCGCGGCCCGAGAACGCGGAAGCCACCACCGTTCGTCTCGAACACCGTGAACAGCGGCCCGTCGGTCCCGTCGACGAACGGACGCCCCTCAGCCGGTCTGACCACCCACCGATCGCCGAACTGCCCATTCAGCTGTATCCGGACGTCGTTGACCACGGTGTGCATTATGTTGACGACGACCGGCTCCTGGGCCCAGGCACCCGGTTGCGGCAACCGCATGAACAGATCGCTGTCATGCAGGACGTTTCCGCGCAACTGCGCCGCGAGATCCGCCAGATCGGTGCCCTTCCACGGCCCCTTGCTGAACGCGGTCTCGGCGCCGTCGATCTTGACCGAGACCGTGCCGCTGTCGATGTCCTTGCTGATCAGGACATCCAGCTTGTCGCCGTACCCGGGCTTGCTGATCGTGTGTGTGGTGAGGTTGCCGTCGGCACTCTTTGTCGTCGAAACGGTGACGTCGCCGAAGCCTTCCCAGCGGTTCACCGATCCCTCGTCGAACGCGCGGACGAAATCGTCGTACGCCGTGTCCAGGTTCATCCCCGGCCACTTCTCGGACAGCAGATCGGCGATCCGGCCCGGCGGGATCTGCTCCGCGCGCACCGGGATGATCCGCATCCCGTCCTCGATCCGGTCCGGGCCGGTCCTGATCAGCGTGGTCGGCGCGAGCGTGACCTCCCACTGGCTCTGGTTCCACGCCTTGGCCGCATCGTCACCGGCCTCGTATCCCTTCGGATAAGCCATCGACAGCTTGCCGTGCCCGGCCGGTACGTCGATCTCGAAGACGAACCGGTTGCTCGCGGCACCGTTCTTCGCCCACTCCTCCTGGAAGCCGAGGTTGTTCGACGTGGAGCTCGGCAGCCGGTCGACGAACTCGTCGGCCTGCGCGGCGTGCGGGTCCATCGACACCCCGCGGTACAGGGTCATCCGATCGTCCGGGCCCTTGAGCAGCAGGTCGCGGGTGACGTTGTTGAAGTCGTTCACCTTGGCGGCCAGCGTCCCGTCGGCCAGCGCGGACGGCTTCACGAATCCCTCGTAGCCGCGCTTGGACGTGAACGAACCGCCCATCACGTCCTTCAT
This sequence comes from Kribbella sp. NPDC005582, assembly GCF_040605415.1. NCBI lineage: Bacteria > Bacillati > Actinomycetota > Actinomycetes > Propionibacteriales > Kribbellaceae > Kribbella > Kribbella sp. NPDC005582. The sequence continues at coordinate 138,096 of NZ_JBEXCU010000005.1, read as the reverse complement.
CAGGTTCTCGACGGCCTTGTTGTTCATCGCCTCGGTGAGGTGCGTCCGCGACGAGTCGACCTGCGCGGTCCAGCGGGCCAGGCCGTCCGCATCGTTGACCAGGTGCGGCGGGGGTGTCGCCGGGCCGAGGTTGCGAGTCACCGTCTGGACCGGGCCGAGGAAGTTGCCGTCCCGGGTGTAGTGCAGCGGACCGGTCGGAGTCGCGACGAACAGGTCATCGCCGGACAGGTGCCGCGGCCAAACCCCGGCGTCACCGAGCGAACCGTCGAGCTGACCCGCCATCCCGCGCAGGTTCACGACCTCGCCCGCGAGCGGGCCATCGGTCAGCGTCAGCGTCCGGCCGGTCAGGTTCGGCCGGCCACCGAAGCCCAGCCGGAAGGTCCACGTGTCCCCCGCACCCTGCGCACCAGCCCTCGTCACCACGACCTCGCGGCCGTTCACGACGCCGTGGAAGGCACCGGCCTGCGTCCCCGCGAAGCTGACGACACCGTTCTCGACCTGGAAGGAGACGTTCCCGCCCGGTACGTCGAAGAACTTGCCGGCGCCGTCGAGCTTGGCCCGCTTGATGGTTGCCTGGACGTCGGTCTGCAGATCGTCGAAGTCCATCGAGTGCTTGCGCTTGAACGCCGCCTTGCCGCCGTCGAGGTCGGCCCGCGCGGTGTCCAGGTCCAGCTTGACCTGCTGACCCACCGCAGGGTCGAACGACGAACCGTCGCCGCGGTGGCCGTGCAGAGTGACGTTGAGCTCGGCGTCCCGCAGGTTTTGCTGGGACTGCTTGACCCGGGCGAAGTCCTCCATCCGCACGTCGACCATCGCGTCCGAGTCGCCGGCCCGGCGGAAGACGTCCGACTTCGCCGCCAGATCCGCGTCCCACTGCGGGTTGAACGCCGACTTGCCCTTCGAACTCCAGGCGGCCGGCTTCGACATCGAGATGATCACGTCGTTGTTGTGCAGCGTCCCGGCCTTCAGGTCGGTCGCGATCGGCGCGAACCCCTGCCGGCTCCAGGTCTGGTCGAAGGCGGTCTTGCCATCGGCGGTGGCGGTCATCCGGACCGAGTCGCTGTCGACGTCCCTGGTGATCGTGATCTTCAGATCGTTGCCCTCGAACCCGGGCTTGCTGACGGTGACCTCGTGCACCAGGTTGTCGGTCGTCTTCGACGTGGCGGTGACACCGGACAGCCCGGGGAACTTCTGCATCGACTCGGTGCCGAACGCCTTGGTGAAGTCGTCGAAGGCATCGGCCGAGTCGAACCCGTCCCACCGCTGGTGCAGGTAGTGACTGATCTGGTCGTCGGTCATCTGCTTGGCCCGCACCGGGATGACGGTCAGGCCGTCGCGCTCGAAGATCGGCTCGCCGGTCCGCTCCAGGATCGTCGGCGACAGCGTCACCTCGAACTGCTCCTGGTTCCGCGGCGGCGCCTCGCCGGCCCGGCGGACGTAGTCGTCCGGATAGGCCATCGCGAGCTTGCCGTGCGTCTCCGGTACGTCGATCTTGAACACGACCCGCTTGCTCGGATCGGCCCCCTCGGCCCACTTCGGCTGGAACTTCCACTCGCTCGAGGTCGAGACCGGCAGCCGCTCGATGAAGGTGTCCGCCTGCGCGGCCGCCTTGTCCATCGCGACGCCGCGGTAGACCGTGGTCCGGCCGATCTTCCCGTCGACCAGCAACGAGTGCGCGATCGTGTTGAACTCGAGGACCCGCTCCTCCAGCGTCTCGGTACGGAACGCGTCGTCGACGTACCCGCCGTACCCGCGCTTGGAGGTGAAGGCCGCCTGCGCGACCTGGTCCATCATCTGACCGACGTCGTCGAGCTCGCGGGCAGCCGTCAGGTGCGTGCGGGAGATCTCGGCCTGGGCGGTCCAGCGGGCCAGGTCGTCGCCGATCAGCCCTTCCGGTGGGTTCACCGGCGGCAGGTGGTCGGTGCGCGTCGCGCCGATGCCGAGGAAGTCGCCCTCGCGAGAGTACCGCGCCGGACCGAGCGTGGACGGCACGCGGAACTCCCCCGACAGATACTGGACCGGGACCTGGCCGCCGGCGTCGTCGTACAGGTGGGACTGGCCCGGCAGGCCGATCTCGATGTCGGCGCCGATCCGCTTGCCTTCGAACGGGCCGCCGGTCAGCGTGAACTCGTCGCGGTTCAGGATCGGCATGTTCGTGCGCTGGTTGATCGAGTACTCGAGTTGCCGCGTCACAGTGCCGTCGAACGAGGTCTCGGTGACCTTCAGCATCGGACCGTCGAAGGTGCCGGTGAAGGCTGCTGCGTTCGGCCCGGTGAAGGTGACGACATCGTCGTCGACGCGGAAGAACGCGTTGCCGTTGGGAATCGCTGCCGGACGCGGTTGGGTGCCTCCGGCAACGAGACGCGGACGGTCCCGGAGCGAGTCGACCAGCAGTTCGTCGAGCTGGTGCTGGACACTCTCGACGTTCATGCCCGGGTACTTCGACTCGAAGAGCTCCTTCACCTTGACGAACTCGCCGTGCGCGTTCTGCAGGTCCACGCGGGCCAGATCACCCACCGACGGCCCGGACGACGGGCCTTCGATCTTGTGGCCGTTGATGGTGAAGTTGTCCAGCGCCTTGCCGAGATCGTCCTGCGCCTTCTGGACCGCGGTGAAATCGTTGGCCTTCTGGACGACGAGGGAGTCCGCGTCACCCGGTGAGCGGAACACGTTCGTCCGGGCCAGGCTGTCGGCGTCCCAGGCGTCGGAGAGCTGCTGTCCGGTAGCTCGCGAAGTGGTCCACTCGGCGGGCTTGGCCAGATTCGCGAACTGCTCGTTGTTGTAGAGCACGTTGCCGCGCAGATCCGTGGCCAGGTTGCGGAAGTCGGTCTTCGACCAGGTCTGGTTGAACACTGTCTTGCCATCGGCAACCATCGTGACGCGGACCGAGTCGGCCTGCTCGTTGCGCATCACCGTGATCGTCAGCTCGTCGGAGAAGCCCGGCCGCTGCACGTGAATCGTGTGCATCAGGTTGTCGGTGCTCGTCGTCGAGCGGGTGATCGCGTCGTCGAACCCGTCGAAGTTGCGTAGGTTCGCCTGGCTGAAGGACTTCGCGAAGTCGTCGAACGCCGTCGCCGAGTCCAGGCCCTTCCACTGCTCGGTGATCAGCGAGTCCAGCTTGCCCGCCGGGATCTGCTCGGCCTTGACCGAGATGATCCGCAGCCCGTTCTCGAAGCGGTCCGGCTTGCCGGTCCGTACCAAGGTGGTCGGTGCGAGCGTGAACTCGGACTGGTCCTGGTTCCACGCCCGGGCCTCGCCGCCGCCGCGCGTGTAGTGGTCCGGATACGACATCGCGAGCTTGCCATGACTCGGCGGTACGTCGATCTCGAACACCGCGCGGTTGGACAGTACGCCGTTCTTCGCCCACTCGTCCTGGAACTTCATCGACGTGGACGTGGAGATCGGCAGTCGCTCGGTGAAGCTGTCGGCGGCGGCCGCATGCGGGTCCATCGAGACACCGCGGTAGACGGTGATGTTGTCCGCCGGTCCCTTGAACAACAGGTCGTCGGTGATCGCGTTGAACGTCCGGGCCTTGCCGACCAGCGTGCCGTCCGCGAGCGCGGTCGGGTTGACGTAACCGCCGTACCCGCGCTTGGAGGTGAAGGAGCCGCCCATGACGTCCTTCATCAGTGTCTCGACGCTCTTGTCCGAGACGGCGACCTTGAGGTGGGTGCGGGACAGGTCGACCTGCGCTTCCCAGCGGGCGAGCGCCGCTGGGTCGTCGAGCAGGAGTGGCGGCGGGACGGGCTTGGGGAGGTCGCCGGCGACGTTCGGGCCGGCGCCGGTGAAGCTGCCATTGCGGTCGTAGGTGAGCGGACCGTGCGGTGAGCCGACCACGATCGTGTCGTCGGTGACCTTGACCGGGAAGGTCTTGCCGTCGCTGGTCAGCAGACCGCGGTCGAACTGGCCGAGCTTGCCTTCCAGCGCCACCGGCTGGCCGTTGAAGTGGCCGCCGGTGAGTGGGAAGGATTCGCCGACGAGGTTGGCGCGGTTACCGAAGCCGAGGCTGTACGTCCAGGAATGGCCAGTCGAGTCCTGGGTGATCTTCAGCGTGGTGCCGGTGACGTCGGAGCTGAAGCCGTCGCCGTGCAGGGTGATTCGCTTGCCGTCGGCAACGTCGAACTTGATGCCGGTGTTGCCGGGCAGGTCGTAGGTCTGCGTCCGGCCGCCGCCGAGCAGCCGCGGGCGCTCGTTCAGCGACTGCCTGGTGATGTCGTCCAGTTGCTGGCTGAGTCCGTCGACGCTGAGGTGGTGCTTGCCTTCGAACGCGGCCTTGGCGTTGTCCAGGTCGCGCTGCGCGCCGTGCAGGTCGAGGTGCACCTGCTCGCCGACCGACGGACCGGTGGAGGGTCCGTCCGCCCGCTGTCCGTGGAGCTCGACGTTGTCATTGGCGATGTCGAGGTTCTTCTGCGCGTTCTGGACCGACCGGAAGTCGTCCATCTTCTGTGTGACGGCGAGGTCGGTGTCACCGGCCTTGTGGAAGACGCCTGCCTTGGCGGCCAGGTCGTTCTGCCAGTGTGCGGTGACGTTCTGGCCCTCGAGTTTGCCGGTCGCGCTGTAGTTCCAGGACGCGCCGTCCTTGCCGAGGATCTGTACGCCGCCCGTGTCGAGCCCACGAACCTTCAGCCCGTCCGGCACGAGCTTCCCGTCCAGCCCGGTCACCTGGAAGGACCCGTCCGAGCCCTTCACCACGATCTGGTCCGTAGGCCGCAGTACGCCGTCGGTCTTGGTCAGCCGAATGCCCTGATCGATGACGACACCGTCGCTGCCGAACCGCGTCGTCGCCCCGGTCGACGTGTCGGTGAACCGCAGATGCCCGCCGGTGAGCACATCAAGCCGCCCGTTCGGCCCACCGCCGTGCAGGTTGAACTGCGTCATCCCGCCCTCGAACCGCTCCACCTTGATCACCGCCCCCGGGTGATCCGGCAACCCGCTGAGCGGAATCTCCGACTTGCCCGGCGAGAACGAATGCCCACCACCGGGGTTGCCCACATTGCCCGGCGTACCTCCTACTCCCGGTGTGCCGACGTGGCCTGGCATCGTCGGGACCAGGGAGGTCTGGAGCGGCACCTCCGTGCGGGGCATGTTCACCGGTTGGACGTGGGTGGCGGGCGGGGAGGCGAGGTTCTGGGTGCCCGCGAGACCTGGGTTCTCGACCTTCACCGGTGTGGTCGGGGTGCCGACCTTGAGGTCGGCGGGGCCGCCATGAAGCAAGTTGAGGGCGCTGTTGACGCGGTCGACGGCCGGCGGGGCGACCGAGCCCAGCGAATTGTTCGTGGCGGCCGGCGAGTGCAGGATCTCGTCGATCGAGGTGCGGATGTGTGCGGCCTGGAAACCGTGCCCGGCGCCGTCGCCGATTGACGTCGCGAAGTTGGGAGAGACCGTCGGGGTGTTGTTGCGGATGCCGGAGTTGACCAGGTCGCCGATCCCGCTCGACTGCGGGGCGGAGACGTGCAGCGAGCTGACGTTCGCGTTCGGCTGGGCGACGCTCGCGTTGCCGGTGAGGTGACCGATGTTCCCGGTCCCGGCGGCCTGCGGCCCGTGAACGACGCCGTTGGCCGGCAGCGCCGGGAGCGCGACGTGGTTCGCATTCGGCATGCCCTGGACGAGACCCTCGATGCCGTTCACCCCGTTGACCGTCGGGGAGCCTGTGTGCAGACCGGAGATGTTCGTCGACAAGTTGCCGACACCGTTCACTGACGGCGTACCGGCATGCATCGCGGGGATGTTGGTCGACAGGTTCCCAACACCACCGACCGACGGCGTACCGGCGTGCATGGCGGGAATGTTCGTCGACACATTCCCGACATTCCCCATCGACGGCGTACCGACGTGCAGCGAACCGACGTTGGTCGACACATTGCCGACGTTGGCGGTGACCGGCACATGCAGCCCGCTGGAGGTCGTCACGGTCGGCGGATGCACCGCGCTCACGCCGACGTTGGTCGGCGGCAGCGGCGCCATCGGCGCGAGGTGGATTTCGTCGATCGCGGTGAACGCCTTGCCCGCCCCGAACCCGGACTCCGTGGCCAGCCCGAAGTTGTTGATGTGTACGGCGGGGACCAGCTTCGGCGGATCCATCGCCTGGTTGAAGAAGCTCTTCAGGTTGTCGACGAACCCGAGGTTGCCGGTCGGGATCGGCGCCGCGCTGATCCCGCGCCCGATCGCCCCCATCATCGGCATCCCGAACACGTTCTGCCCGAACACCCCGCGCCCGATCACGCCGACCTTCAGCGCCTGGGTGAACGACTTGAAGTTGCTCAGCCCGAGCGCCTGGAAGGCCCGGATGTCGTCGGCCGCGACCGGCAGGAAGATGCGGGTCCACTGCAGGTTGCCGAAGTGCGCCCCGATGAACGTCTTGGTCCCGCTCAGGAACGTTCCGATGCCCTTGCCGATGGCACCGATCCCCTTGCCGACCGCACTCAGCCCGGCCGAGAAGGTGAGCGAAAGCTTGCTGAAGGCACCGAGCGAGATCGTGCCGAAGTTGTTCACGAAGCTGGCCGCGTTGACCGGGAAGTTCCGCAGGTTCTTGATCACGAACAGGCCGGTCTCGCGGATCGAGAGATTGACCAGACTGCCGAGCCCGCGCAGGCCGGTCAGGCCCGACATCAGGAAGTTCTTGCTGAAGATGTTCCGGAAAGTGTTTGCGATCCCCTTCACCCCGGCGGCGATGCCGCCGGCGACCCCCTTGATGATGCTGAAGATCGGCAGCGCCTTGGTGGTCGGCGCGATCAGCCCGAGTCCGGCCAGGAACAGGTCGAGGAAGCTGGCGTCACCCTTGGCGACGTCGACGATCGTCTTGATGAACAGCGCCAGGTTCACCCCGAGTGCGATCAGTGCGATCGGCCCGCCGAAGATCAGCGCCGGGATGATCAGGATGATCGCCAGCCACTTGAACGCTTCCCAGAACGCCTCGCACTCCGAGATCGGCAGCTGGATGTCCGAGACGCCGTTGATCCGGCCGGCGTACCCGCTGGCGGCGCTGGACTGGTCCCGGCCGGCCTGCTCGGCGATCCCCTTCTGCCGGTCCCGCTCGGGGTCGTCGTCGGCCAGGCCGCGCCCCGCGGCCAGCGCGGCGTCCGCCGTCCGCTGATAGCCTTCGACCGCGGTCCGCCACTCGCGCAGGGCGGTGGCGGCGGTCTCGAAGGCGTTCGCCACATCCTCGACATGGCCGCGCAGCCGGCCGTCGACCTTGCCGCGCAGGGCGTCCGCGGTGGCGCCGACGAAGACGCTGTCGTCGTTCTTGTTCATCACCGAGTCGACGGCCTGCATGATCTCGCGGGCCTTGCCGCCGACCTTCTGCAGTACCTCGGCCAGCTGGCCGATCGTCTCCGGCTCCCCGGGGGTGGGGTCCCCGCCGAGCCCGATCGCGTCCCAGTCGCCCGGCCGTGGCATGCATCCCCTCCTCACCCGTCGAAGCCCTCACAGCAGCCCTCGCAGTGACCACGCACGAGCGGGTCGTCCGGTTCATTCAGGATCTGAATGAACCTGACCGGGCCTTTCCGCGTGGTCAGTACGAACGCGCGCGAAGTCAGGAGGGGTTGTGCCGGACAAACTCAAGATGAACTACAACCTGCTCAACGACGCCAAGAAGGATCTCGAGGACCTGGCGGGCAACATCAAGCCGACGCTGAACGACAGCCTGTTCAGCACGCTGGCCGGTCAGGACAGTTCGAGCATCCTCGGCAGCAGCGAGATCGACACCGCGATCACCGCGCTGCACACCAACGCGCAGGGCACGATGACGAAGGCCGAGGACGGGCTGAAGAAGCTCGCCGGGTCGTTCGGCTCGGTCGGCGAGGCGTTCCTGCAGTTCGACGCCGAGATCGCCCAGGGCATGAACGTCACCAACAGCAACCTCGCGCTGTCGAACTACTACCGGGACAAGTCGCAGTGGGACTACTACCAGGCCCACAAGAGCGAGTGCGAGAACCTCCCGGCCGGCCAGAAGGCGCCGGACTTCTGCAGCGCCACCAACCCCGGTGACCACCCGCCGCTGGACCAGACGATCACCACCGACCGCGGCAACATCCAGACGCACCTGACCCTGGACGACAAGGGCAACGTGATCAAGGAAGAGACCACGGTCACGTACGACGGCAAGACGTACCACTCGGTGACGACGTACAGCGACGACAAGCACACGATGATCACCGACAGCGACTACCCCGACGGCAGCAAGGTCCACGACGAGACCAAGCTCAACGCCGACGGCAGCAGCTCGTCGACCGCGACCAGTACGGACGCGGACGGCAAGAAGGACGTCACCGTCACCGACCTCAAGGGCGACGGCAGCGGCACCAAGAAGGTCACCGACTCCGACGGCACCGTGACCGACTACACCCGCGGCGCGGACAACGACGACGGCACGTCGGCCGACTGGGTCGAGGTCCCGAAGCCCGACGACGACACCGACTACTACCCCTACCCGATCGGCGTTTAGACCGCTCGCCCACCCGAAAGGACCACCCGCAATGGCGTACGACGGCATCAACCTCGACTACGGCAAGATCGTCGATGTCACCAACCTGATGAAGAACGCCCACGACCAGATCGTCCCGCTGGTCGAGAACCTGCGCACCCGGGTCAACACCCTGGTCGACGACGGCATGGTCTTCAAGCAGTCCAGCGAGGTCATCCGCAACACCTACAACAACTTCGACACCAGCCTGAAGGCCGCCGTCAAGGGCATCGAGGACTTCCGCGAGATGTTCAACAGCATCAAGAAGAACGCCGAAGACTTCGACCAGGGCATCAGCAACAGCCTCAACCAGGCCAAGTAGTCCCGGCACCACAAGGGGCCCCAGGCAACCGCCTGGGGCCCTTTCGGTTGCCTACTGCGGCCGCAGCACCGTCAGGGGGACCTGGATGGTGAGGGGTTGGGAGGCGGGGCCAGTGGTCCAGCCTCGGCCCAGGCGAGGGGTGGCGCGGGTGATGTTGGAGCCGACGCGGACGCCGATGAGTTCGCCGTCGCTCATCGAGCGGGCTTCGAGCAGCAGGCCGCGGCGGGCTCGGCGGGCGGCGGAGGACCAGCCGCTGAGGCCGGACTGGAAGCCGTCGGTGGTGGCGGCGAAGATCAGCCCGATGCCAAGGTCACGGCCGGAGACGACGATCTCCTTGAGGATCTTGTCCGCGGCGGCTGTCATCAGCAGGTCAGCGTCGTCCATCACGACGACCTTCGGGCCGGGCAGGCCGTCCAGAGTGGCGCGGAGGACGTCCTCGGCCGGGTCGGACTGCATGAGCACGACCTGCGGGTGCCGTTGCAGCATTCGCAGTGGCGACTCGCGGGGTGTGATGACGACCAGCGACGTACCGGCGGCGAGCAGGGAGACCGCCAGGCACGACAGCGCGTTGCTGCGGCCGGAGCCCGGTGATCCCAGTACGGCGTACGACGAGCTGACGCCGGCGAGGTCGACGCCGATAGCACCGCCTTCGTCGCCGCCGAGGCCGATCAGACCCCACTGCGGACGCCGGTCCTCCGCCGCGACCCGCTCGTAGGCCTCGGCGAACTCGACCGAGGTCGGCAGCTCGGCGATCGTGAACGGCCGCCGGTCGGGCGCGACCTTGAAGTCCCGCTTCTTGGCCTCGGCCGCGATGGCGCGAATCGCCTCGACCTGCGCCGAACCACCACCCTCAGCCAGTACGGCGACCTGCGTCTCGGTCCCGGTGAGCACGTGCCAGCCGCGCCCCGGCGCAACCATCGCGGGAACCTTCGCCAGCCGCAGACCGGCCGCCTGGTAGTCGGTCCGATCGGCCTGCCGGAGCAGCAGCTTGTGGTCGTTGTGCGACGAGAGCCGGCCACCGAGCAGCGACCGCTCCGAGGTGGCGATCAGGTGGATCCCCAGACCACCGCCCTCGCGCAGCAACCGCAGTACCTCGCCAAAGAGATTGCCGCCGTCGTGATCGTCGAGCATCGTCGACAGCGCGTCCCACCCGTCGATGAGCACCATGATGTGCGCCGGCCGCTTGGACTTCGGCAGTGCCTCGCGGAGCTCGTTGAGGCCGGTCGCGTTGTGCTGACCGGCCAGCTCCTGCCGCTCGGTCAGCTCTTGGTTCAACCGGCGCAGCAGCCGGGTCAAGCGCTCCATGTCATGCCGCGAAACGACCGCCCCACAATGCGGCAGCGTCTCCAGCGGCGCCAGCGCCCCACCGGCCGCGTCGATGCCGTAGATGTGCACATCCGCGACACTTAGGTACTTGGCCGCCGAAGCCGCCATCGTCCGCAGTACCTGCGTGCGCCCGGACCGCGGTGCACCGATCACGTACAGGTGGCCGAAGGTGTCGAAGTCGATTCCCGCGACCCGCTGCTGCTGCAGCGCCGGAATGTCCTCCAGCGCGTACGGCACGAACATCTCGGTCTCGCTGGTGTCCGGCAGATCCTCCAGCAGGAGCTGGGCTCCCAGCGCAGGCTGCCACGGCTTCGGCTGAGCAACGAAGTCCGGCAGCTCGGCCGCGGCATCGCGCAGCGCCTCGACCAAGACCTGCAGGTCGGTCACCGGTACGGTCGGCGCGGCCTCCTCGACCTCCGCAACGTCCTCGTGCTCGACCGGCCGCCCGAGCGACTCCCACGGCAACTCGGTCACCATGACTCCGGCGGGATCGACCGGCCCGCTGGGCTCCGCATCGTCCCTGCGCTCCGCGCCGACCCACGCCGTCTGGAACAGGTCCGCGAGCCGCGGCCCGCGGCGAATCAACGCCCGCCCCGGAATCCCCGTACTGATCGAGGCCGCCTCGTTCACGTCGACGACGTCCTGGCTCTCGGACTGGTCGGTGACCCGCAGCGCGATCCGCAGGTTGGTGTTCGCCCGGATGTCGCCGGTGACCACACCGGCCGGGCGCTGCGTCGCCAGAATCAGGTGGATCCCGAGCGACCGACCGCGCTGCGCAAGGCTGATCAGACCGGGAACAAAGTCGGGGATCTCGGCAACCATCGCGGCGAACTCGTCGATCACCAGCAACAGCCGCGGCAATCGCGCGATCGACGGATCGGCAGCGCGCTTGACCTGATAGTCCATCAGGTCCTTGGCATCGGCCGCGGCCAGGATCCGCTCCCGACGCCGCAGCTCTGCGTCCAGCGATACCAGCACCCGCTCAACCAGGTGCGAGTCGAGGTCGGTGACCATGCCGAGCGTGTGCGGCAGTCCGGCGCACTCCTTGAAGGCGCTACCGCCCTTGTAGTCGACCAGCACGAAGGTGAGCTCGTCCGGCCGGTTCGCTACCGCGAGCGACGCGACCATCGTCTGCAACAGCTCGGATTTGCCGGAGCCCGTCGTACCGGCGATCAGGCCGTGCGGTCCGTCGGCGACCAGGTCGACCGTGAAGCGACCGTCGAAGTCGGTACCGAGCACGAACGACGTACTGGCCGGGCGGCGTCGCCAGCGCTCGAGGATCGGAGCGGCGGCCGGCGGTTCCAGCTCGAGCTCGTCGAGCAGCTTGACCATCTTCGGCAGACCCGCGTCGTGGTCGGGGCTGATGTCACGCACCGGCGCGAGCGCCCGCGCGATCTGCTCGCACCATTCCGGCGTGACCAGGTCGGCGCGCACATCCTCCTGGTCGGGGATGCCCGGCCGTCGGATCGTCAGCGTCTCGTCGTCGGCCGCGATCACCGCGCCGCACTCCTCCGGCAGCAGCCGCTCGTCACGGTCCAAGCAGACCGAGTACACGCCGACGGCCGGCCCCTCGGTCAGCACCTGGATAAATCCCGGTACGTCGCGCAGTCGCCGCGAGCCGTCCGCGATCACCACGATCTCGGTCTCGGGCAACCGGTTCTGCGCTGACTGTCCTTCGGCCGCGATCCGGCGGTGCCGGCCCTGAACCTGCGCGACCAGCTCACTGATCCGCGCGTACGTCGTCGATTCGTCGTTCGCGATCAAGACCGCCGCGGGCGCGCGGTCGGGCTGCAACTGCGGCAGCCAGCGAACCCAGTGCCACTCGTCGATCGTCTCTTCATCAGCCAGTACGACGATCTTCAGCGCCTGCGGCGAATGCAGTACGGCGGCCTGGATCGCCAGCCACCGCGCGACGCCACGAATCGTCGGCGCAGGCCCGGCAATCCCGAGTACGCCGTGCTGACGCATCGGAAGCGCGATCGGTGCATCGGGAATCGTCCAGCGGATCGTCCGGTGGTTCTCCTCGCGCCCCTGGTCGTCGACCTCTTTCAGCGAGGCCTGGTCGGCCGTGCCGAGCCGCAGCAACAGGTAGTCGGGATCGGTCCGGCGACGCTCCCACAACCGGCTGCCCGGCCGGGTGGCCAGCTGCGCGATCCGGACCGGGTCGGGCGCGGTCAGGTTGCGGATCAACCGCTCCCGGGTGACCGCGGCCTCGATCTCCTCCTCGAGCGCGGCCATCCGGGCGAAGTACCGACGCCGTGCCTCGATGTGGTCAGCGCGGTTGGTCTTGCGCGCGCTGAAGAAGTTCATCCCCATCATCATCGGGCTGAGCATCGTGAAGACGAGGAAGTAGTAGGAGTTGAACAAACCGACCATGACGAGGCCGAGCACCACCGGAGCCATCACGACCGGCCATGGGAATGGGCGCTTCTGCGGCGGTGCCGGCGGCGTGGGCAGCCGGATCTTCTCGTCGTCCAGGTGCGGCGCCAGCCGCGGCGGCCGGTTGTAGTCCAAGGTGAAGCCGTCGTCGGCGAGCCGCACGGCGGCCTGCGGTTCGAGCGTGCCGCTGCAGCGGAGCAGCACCGTGCCGGCCGCGAGATCCTCGTCCGGCCGCCACGTCCGCACCTCACCAACCGCCGCGTGACCGGGATCGACCACCCGCTGCGACTTGGCCGGGGCATCGGCATGCTCATCGTCCTCGACGCGGATCGCCGTGGTGGCGGCGTCGTCCTCAGGTGGGCCGATCTGCCGGCTCACCACCTCGCCGGTCAGGTCGTCGGTCCGATGCCAGAACGCCTCACCGGCCGGTCCGACCGTCACCCACAGACCACCCTGCGGTACGTCGTTCCCCGTCAACTGGATCGTGCACAGCGGATCCGCGCCGATCTCGTGGCTGCCCGGCCCGACCCGCCACACCCGACCGGCCTCCGGACCGGACACCGCATGCAGCTCGACCACGACCGGCGCCGGGCCGGTCGGCCTGCCCTGCAACAGATCCGGTACGTCGATCGGTCCGCCCAACCCGAGGACCCCACCGGTACGAACCCCGGAACCGGCCAGCGGCGCGGTCGGATCAAGCAGTCGGCGGCCCAGGAAGAGCGGCGTACCGGGTTTGCCGAGGCCCTCCGCGAGACCGGCGACCGACAGTCCCTTCGGCACCCGGACGATCCGGTCGGAGCGCTCACCGGAGCGGGCTTCGACGGTGGTGAGGTTCAGCTCCACGAGGCAGCCTTCCGGGTCGGCTCGCCGGCACCGGCCGCGGCGGAGACGCCGATCGGGCCGTCCGGCAGGCTGAGGTCGTCGAGATCGTCGAGCGACTCGTTCGCGAGCGCGGCGGTCTCGGTCCCGAAGTCGTGCGGTGGCAGCCGGCGGATCGAGCGCGCGACAGCCCTTGCCAACGGCAACGGGTCGATCCGGAGCCACTCGGCCGCGCCGTACAGTCGCAGGGTCTGATCCGGCAGCGCCTCGATCAGGCGGCAACTCCCGCGGGCCGGTCCGAGGCTGAGCAGCCGGCGTCCGGCCGGAAGCGGCGTACGCAGCGGTTCGGCGCCGACCACGAACCAGGCGCCGAGCCGGGCCAGCGCCTCGCTCAGCGGCAGGCCGTCATGCCGGGAATGGATGCCGTCGGCAACCTCAATCGCACCGACCGGCAGCCGGACGTCGAGCTGGGCCGCGATCGCCTGGACGACCGGGCGCGCGATCCGGTCCACGCCGTACACGGACAGCGTGCGCGGTCCGGACAGCACATCGATCATCAGTACGGCGCTGCCGCCGCTGTCGGTGCCGAGACAGACCAGCAGCGGCTTCTCGCCCGGCAGGACGGTCGGCTCCGGCAGGCTGTCCCGATCGATCCACCACAACCGCGGATCCTGATCGTCGTGCTCCCACGGCGCCGGTAGGTCCACGTCCGCATCAGGCCCCGCAACCATCACGCCGACCCGCTTCCGGGTCAGAGCGACGGCGTACGGCGCTGTGCCCGGGACAAGGTTGGCGGCGGCAACGATCACCTGCTCGGCGGCGGCCCAGGCTGCCCGGTCCCGCAGCACCTGGGTCAGCAGGCGGAGCCGGCGGCGGTAGCGGCGGCGGGCCGCGATCGGCTCGACGAACGCATGCACGGTCCGGCGGGTCTCCCGCTTGATCCAGCGCCCCAGCCGCTTCCAGCCGCCGAGCTTCCGGACCAGCAGGTTGACCAGGATGATGACGAGCAGTGCGACCCCGACGTACCCGAGGAAGGCGCGCACGCCACTGCTACCGAACCCTGTCATGCAGCGGCACCGGCCCAATCTCCGCGCGTGAGCTCGGCGCGGATCTGCCGAACGGCGTTGTGGGCCCTGGATTTCACCGTCCCGAGCGGGACGCCGAGCACGGCCGCGACCTCTTCGCCGGGATGACCGAGCAGGTGGATCCGGGCCACGACCTCACGGTGCGCCGGGGACAACCGGCGCAGCACCTCGACCAGGACCCGGCGGTCGATGACCTGGTCCACCTCGTCGGGCTGACCATCGGTCTCGAAGTCCGGCGCGTCCAGCCCGACCGGTACGGCGCGGCCGTCCCGCCGGTGCTGGTCGATGACCAGGTTGCGGGCGACCCGGAACAACCACATCCGGACCGGCCGGTCGTGCCAGTCGATCCGCTCGGCGAGCTGCCAGGCCCGCAACAGCGTCTCCTGCACGACGTCCTCGACCGAGTGGCTGTCGCGACCCAGGATGCTCGTCACATACCTGCGCAGGCTGTCTCGTTCGGCCAGACACAGGTCGATGACGATGGTCCGGCGCGCGCATTCGTCGATGATGGATCTCCCTCGTGGACGGCTCTGCGGAGGACCCCTAGTCAGTCGTCAAAGTAATCTGAGAACGCTCTCATCGCAACAACTTACGGTGAACGAACCGCAACGATGAGGTCACATGCGACGATCGGTCGGTTTGGCGCGGTGACCGGCATCACAAACACTGCATCGTTTGACGACAGGCCGCCGGCCGGGTGATCCTGGGCCCGAAAACCCTTGCAGGCATGAGCTCTGCCGCTCATATGAGCGGCCCGCCCTACCGTCCCAGAGCACAGGAGCTGACGTGAGGTCACCCCGAATCCCGGGCAAGACGCCGAAAACCTCGTCGTCACGCTTCGCAGACACCTTCGCCCAGCGGCCCGATCTGCCCCGGGTGAGCCGGATGCCCGACCGGCGGGCCTGGTCGGCGACGCTGCTGGTGACCGGATTCGTCGCCGGGATCGCGTTCGCCGTACCGGCGTTGATGCACTCGGGCGGTGGAAATTCACCTGTGTACGCAGCAGATGTGCCACTGGTTGACCAACGCACTCCGATCCCGACGCCGGGCAAGTCGATCACCACGGTGCTCAAACCCGGGGTGACCGTAACGTTGCCCCCGGCAACCGTGACGGTCCCGGGCAAGAACACCACGATGGTCGTCACCGTCCCCGGCAAGAACCTGACCGCCACCGTGACGCTGCCACCGGCCGTCACCACCGCGACCACGACCACCACGGCGACCGCAACCGCGACGACGACCAAGACCACCAGCACGACCACGACGGTCAAGGTCCCGGCCGATCAGAAGACCGCGGAGAGCATCAACCGGCCAGCTGCCCCGCAAGCAATGGCGCTGAAGAGCGACGACTCCAGCCGCTGCATCGACGTGAAGGACGCCGGCGACGGCGTCGGCCGCGACGGTATGCCGCTGATCGCGTGGGAGTGCACCGGAAACGCCAACCAGAGCTGGGGTTTCCAGCCCGACGGCACGATCCGCTCGCTGGGTCTGTGCATGGACGTGGCGAACGCACAGAGCACCGACGGAACCCGGATCCAGGTTGCCAACTGCAACGGCGGATGGGCGCAGAAGTTCCAGCTCAACGACCAGCGCGAGCTGGTCAACCCCAACACCAACAAGTGCGTCACCGCCGAGTCCGGCGACAAGGGCGCCGGACTCGTCCTCCGCTCCTGCACCGGCGCTCCGGTGCAGAAGTGGCGCAAGCCTTAGAAAGCGTAGGGGTACGGCGACCAGTCGGCGGGGCGCTTCTCCAGGAAGGAGTCGCGTCCCTCGGCGGCTTCGTCGGTGCCGTAGGCAAGCCGCGTCGCCTCACCGGCGAATAGCTGCTGCCCGACCAGACCGTCGTCGATCAGGTTGAAGGCGTACTTGAGCATGCGCTGGGCGGTCGGTGACTTCGCGCAGATCTTCTTGCCCCACTCGAGCGCGACCGCTTCGAGCTCGGCGTGCGGTACGACCTTGTTCACCATGCCCATCCGGTACGCGTCCTCGGCGGAGTACTCGTCGCCGAGGAAGAAGATCTCCCGAGCGAACTTCTGTCCCACCTGCCGCGCCAGGTACGCCGACCCGAAGCCGCCGTCGAACGACGCCACATCCGCGTCGGTCTGCTTGAACCGGGCGTGCTCGGCGGACGCGATCGTCAGGTCCGCGACCACGTGCAGGCTGTGCCCGCCACCGGCGGCCCAGCCCGGAACCACGCAGATCACGACCTTCGACATGAAGCGGATCAACCGCTGCACTTCGAGGATGTGCAGCCGCCCGGCCTTCGCCGGATCGATCGTCTCGGCCGTCGTGCCCTCGGCGTACTTGTAGCCGTCCTTGCCGCGGATCCGCTGGTCGCCACCGGAGCAGAACGCCCAGCCACCGTCGCGCGCCGACGGCCCGTTACCGGTCAGCAGCACGCACCCGACGTCGGACGACATCCGCGCGTGGTCGAGCACCCGGTACAACTCGTCCACCGTGTGCGGCCGGAACGCGTTCCGCACCTCGGGACGGTTGAACGCGATCCGTACGACGCCTGCGTCGACCGCGCG
The DNA here is from genome assembly GCF_040605415.1 of Kribbella sp. NPDC005582. NCBI lineage: Bacteria > Bacillati > Actinomycetota > Actinomycetes > Propionibacteriales > Kribbellaceae > Kribbella > Kribbella sp. NPDC005582. The sequence goes on along the minus strand of NZ_JBEXCU010000005.1, from coordinate 121,173 downwards.
GTGATAAGTGATGTCGGTCAGCTCGAAGCCGTCGACCTGCTTCCAGGCCGACGGGTCGAAGATCTCGGAAACGGTCACGCCGCCGAGCCTAGTTCAGCTACGTGCAGTGCTTTCGCGCAGGACGACCTCGGCCTTGAAGGTCTCGGTGGTGGCCTCGCCGCCCTCGATCGCCAGCTCGAGCGCGCGCCGGCCCATCTGCTCCAGCGGCAGCCGGACCGTGGTGAGTCCCGGCCAGACGTCGCGCAGGGTCGCGATGTCGTCGAAGCCGGCCACCCCAAGCTGCCCCGGTACGTCGACCCCGCGCGCCCGGAGCGCGGACATGGCACCGACCGCCATCACGTCGTTCACCGCGAACAGGCAGTCGATCTCGGCACCGCGATCCAGCAACCGCTCCACGGCGGCATGGCCGCCGTCCCGGGTGAAGTCACCGGCCTCGATCGCGACCGCCTCAAGTCCGGAATCGGCCAGACCGGCCACGAACCCGTCACGCCGATCCCGTGCCGTTGCGAGCGCGTCGGGGCCGGCCAGGATGCCGAACCGGCGCCAGCCCAGCCCGGCCAGCGAACGCGCCAGCTCGGCGGCACCGGCGGTGTTGTCGGGCTCGATCGTGTGCGCCGGCATCCCGGACTGGCTGACCAGCGCCAGCCCCGCGCCGGAGTTGAGGAACGAGGAAACCTCGGTCGACGTCCGGGCCAGGCTCTCGGGGTCGGTCCGCCGACTGCCGATCATCACCGCGGCCCGGGCGCGCTGGGCGCGCAACGAGGCCAGGTAAGCAATCTCACGCTCGGCGTCGCGGAACGTGCTCGCCATCATCACCAGCAGGTTGCGCTCGTCGGCGGCCCGCATCACGCCGTTCGCGATCGCCGCGAAGTACGGGTCCTCGATGTCGTGGACCAGGATGCCGACGACGTTGGTCGACGATTTCGCCAGCGCCTGGGCCTGCGCGTTCGGCGTGTAGCCGAGCTCGTCGGCGGCCGCTTTGACCCGTTCCTGCAGCTCGGGACGGGGGACGCGATCGCCGCCGTTGAGCACGCGCGAAGCGGTCGCGACGGACACTCCCGCGCGCTGTGCCACGTCCAGCAAGGTCACCGGTGCTCGCAGATTCACTGGACTACCCTTCTGTGCCATCCCCAGGAGCGGTGGCGGTCACACTATCGGAAAGCCTCATCCCAAGCTCCTGAGCGTGACCGTGCGTATCTGTTAAGTCCCGGGCAATCTCTCCAGAACCTGGCTTTGCGGCCCGCGAGTGACTAGCCTTCCCAGCCATGACGACCGTCCGCACCAGGATGACGATCCTGGTCTCGTCCACTGCGCTCTGTTTCGGTACCGCCATCGGTTCCGCGGCTGCCGCGCCGATGCCGGACGGGCCCGGCCGGAGCACCGGTTCGGCCCCGGACGCCGCGCCGCCGAACATCGACCAGCGCACCAGCAGCACCCAGCCGATCTACGACTACGCGAACGCCATCCGCGAGTCCGTGTACGTCGACACCTCGATGGACACCGACTCCGACGGCAAGGACGACGTGATCGCGGTCGACATCGTGCGGCCGAGCGAGACCGCGCTGACCGGTCGCAAGATCCCCGTGATCATGGACGCGTCGCCGTACTACTCCTGCTGCGGTCGCGGCAACGAGAGCGAGAAGAAGACCTACGACGAGAGCGGCGTCATCCAGAAGATGCCGTTGTTCTACGACAACTACTTCGTCCCGCGCGGGTACGCCGTGGTCGGCGTCGACATCGTCGGCACCAACCGCTCGACCGGCTGCGGCGATGTCGGCGGCAAGGACGAGATCGACTCCGTCGTCGCCGTGATCGACTGGCTGAACGGCCGCAACAGCGCGCACACGGCCGACGGTTCGCCGGTGACGGCGTCCTGGTCGACCGGCGCGGTCGGCATGATCGGCAAGTCGTACGACGGCACCCTGGCCAACGGGGTAGCCGCGACCGGCGTCCGCGGCCTGAAGACGATCGTGCCGATCTCGGCGATCTCGTCCTGGTACGACTACACCCGCTCCGGCGGCGTCCCGTACTCCGACGACTACATGCCCTGGCTCGGCGGGTACGTCGGTCACGACTCGGCGGCCTGTGACGCGGTCCGCGCCGACCTCGGTGACAACGACGACGACGAGACCGGTGACTACACGAAGTTCTGGGCCGAGCGGGACTACCTGAAGGACGCGAGCAAGGTGAAGGCGTCGGTCTTCATGACCCACGGCCTGAGCGACTACAACGTGCAGACCAACCACTTCTCGCAGTGGTGGACCGCGCTGGCCAAGAACAACGTGCCGCGCAAGCTGTGGCTGGGCCTCGAGGACCACGTCGACCCGTTCGAGTTCCGCCGCGCCGAGTGGGTGGACGAACTGCACAAGTGGTTCGACTACTGGCTGCAGGGCCTGCCGAACGGCGTGATGCGCGAGCCGATGGCATCCGTCGAGACGGCACCGGACGTCTGGCACGACTACAAGACCTGGCCGGCCACCAAGCACGCAGTGCCGATCCCGCTCGCCGCCGGCAAACTAGGTGCCCTGGGCAAGGGAACCGTCACCGTCACCGACGATCCCGAACTGACCGAGGACGACATCGTCGCGACCCCGACCGAGGTGATCGCCGGTCGCCAGATGTTCGTCTCCGCACCGCTTCCGGCCGCGATCCGGGTCAGCGGTACACCGACCGTCACGCTGCGGATCAAGGCCGACTCGACCACCACACCGATCACCGCCCGCCTCATCGAGTACGGCGACGCGGCGCGGTACTCCGGCGTTCGCCGTACCGGGGTGGAGACGTGTGAAGGCGCCAGCACGTCGTACGACGACAGCTGCTACTTCACCGTGCAGAAGCAGACCGCACAGTCGGACCACGGGATCGTCAGCCGCGGCTGGATCGACGCCGCCCACAGCAACTCGCTCTCCACTCCGAAGCCGCTGACCCCGGGCAAGTGGACCACCGTCACCGTCCCGCTCCGCGCCCAGGACGAGATCATCCCCAAGGGCCGCATCCTCGGCCTCGCCGTGACCCTGTCCGACACCGAGTGGACCACGCCGAACGACACCGGCGCCTCGATCGACATCGACCTCGCCGGCAGCCGCCTGAACCTCCCGCTGACCACCGGCAAACTCACCGCCCCCGCCAAGGTCACCCCGATCGACGTCGACATCACCACCCCCACCGAGCGCCCCAACCTCCGAGACCCCAAGAACTAACTCGAACTTCTCCACAGCAGGCGCCCCGGACTCTCCGGGGCGCCTGTTGTGCGTCTACCACTGGTTTGTGGAGTACTCCGCAGTGTGTAGTAGTGTGTGGTGCAGATGAGGAGGTTGGGATGGACACGAGCCAGTTGCTCAAAGGGGTGCTCGACCTGGCGGTGCTCGCAGTTCTGCGCGACGCCGACGGTTACGGGTACGACGTGTTGCGGCGGCTGCGGGCCGCGGGGCTGCACGACGTGGCCGACGCTTCGGTCTACGGCACGCTCCGGAGGCTGTTCGCGGCCGGCGCGCTGACGTCGTATGTGCAGCCGAGCGAGGAAGGCCCGCACCGGAAGTACTACGGGCTGAACAAGACCGGCCACGACCTGCTCGACCAGTCCACCAAGACCTGGACCCACTTCGCCGACATCATGTCGGTACTGCTGCTGACCAAGGAGGCCGCGTGAACAGCACCCTGACCGGAGCGGTCGCGTTGTACCTGAACCAGGTGCGCGCCGAGCTCAGCGACCTCCCGCCCGGCGAATTGGCGGACGTCCTGGAGGATGTCAGCGGTCACCTCGCCGAGGTCGGCGCAGAGTTCGAGACCGAACCGACGATCACGGCGCTGCACGAGCGTCTCGGCACCCCGCGGCAGTACGCCGATGAGCTGCGGACGGCGGCCGGTTATCCGCCGCGGACCCAGCCGGTCACCGACCAGAACCCGGGCAACCGCGCGCTGCGCTGGGGCCTCGTCGCGACCTTCCTCGGCCCGTTCTTCATCGCGATCGGAGTCTTGGCCGGTGACGGCGGCGCGATCCTGTTCTTCGGCTTCATCGGCTTCGCGATCCTGTTCGGCGCCGCCTACCTCGGTGTCCGCGCACTGCAGGGGAACGACCCCCGGATCGTCCTGGCCACGCCCCGCGGTCAGCGTGCTGAGCGCTCGATCCGCGAGCTGATCGACCAGATCCCGCCGAACCTCCGCAAGGAGCTCGTCACGATCGGCCAGCCGGTCTGGTGGGTGCTTCGCGGTGCGGCCGGTGGCGGCGGCTTCTTCCTGCTGTTCGGCGCCGGCGCGGTCGCGGTGGTCGGCGCGATCGTCGGCGCCGTGGTCTCGGTCTGGGTCGCCCGCCGGACCCAGCAGGATCGCCGCTGGCTCTGGTACGTCGTCCCGCTGAACGTGGTCGCCGCGCTCGCCGTACCGGCCTTCCTCTCGTCGGCTGTTCTGCTCGGCTCGTACAACGGTCTCTTCGCCCACCGCGACTACCAGAACTCCAACTCCTACAACCCGCCGGCCGAGGGCCTGCGCTGGAACGGCAACGAGGTCACGAACGTCTACCCGTTCGATGCCCAGGGCAACCAAGTTTCGGTGGCGTTGTACACGCAGGACGGCGAGGCGATCGAGCTGCCGCAGCAGGACTGCGACACGGCCGAGAACTCGATGACCAGGACCAGCAAGATCTTCCCGCACCCGGTCGCCACGTACCCGCCGGAGGAGAGCACTTCCTCCGAGGGCGATCCGACCACCGACCCGACCGGACCGCCTTGCAAGGACGAGGTGAAGGCGCCGTTCACCCCGCCGCAGTTCCCGACCGCCACCCCGACCCCGTCGGTGACTCCGACCCCGTCGGTGACTCCGACGCCGTCGCCTTCGAACAAGGTCACGCCGACGCCCAGCGGGAAGCCGACTCCGGGCGCGACGCTGACCGTGCAGCCGACGCGTTAGAAGTGCGCCGCGGCGACGCCGCGGTAGGTGTAGCCGAGCCGGTGGTAGACCGCGATCGCGGCAGCATTGTCGCGGTCGACCATCAGCCCGGCGCGCCCGTGCCGTTTGACCAGCTCGGCGGTGACGAACCCGCAGACCTGCCGGGACAATCCCTTGCCACGGGCAACCGGTCGCGTCGTCACCCCAGCCAGGAAGCCGATCTCGGGCGCGCTCCACGCATCAGCCGCGACACTCAGCAGCTCCCCGTCGTCGGCCGAGATCGCGGCCCAGCGCCGTACCCCAGGACGCCCGGGCCACGCGTACGACGACGGTGACGCCTCGGCCAGCAACGCCTCGACGCCCTCATCACCATCCAGCCAGGCGGCGGTCGTCGTACCGGTCGGGATCTCCGTGGTGTCCATCCAGCCGAACGCGGCCGCGAACTCCAGCCCCGGCACCCGTTCCGCGAGCTCGCGAATCAGCGCCTCGTCCCCGAACGGCCGGTACGACGTCCCGGCCGCGGCCGCGACCGCGGTGACCAGCCGAGCCGCCGCCGCGGGCGGTCCGACAACAGCGAGCCGGTCGTGTTTCGAAAGCTCCGGCGAAGCGACGGCGACCGCGCTCCCGTCGTACCAGGCACGGACGCCAGGAGCGAAGCCCTGGCCTGCCCAGACGATCAGCGGATCCCCGGCGGCGGCATGGATCAGGTCGGCGGTGGTGTGGATCTCCTGCACACCGTCATTGTGTCTCAGCCCGCTGGAGGGCGAACGGCACGAGGTGGTGGTAGCCGCGGACCGAGACCCGGCGCAGCTTGCGCAGCCGGTACGCCGGATGCCCGTCCAGAGCGGCGGCGAGTTCGCGGTCGACGAGGACGCGACCGGGTTTGCACTCGGAGGTGAGGCGGGCGGCGATGTTCACGACTTCGCCGTACACGTCGCCGAGGCGGATCAGGATGCTGCCGTAACACAGGCCGATCCGCAGCTCAGGCAGGTCTTCGGTGGCGGCGACCGCGTCCTGCAACGCGAGCGCAACCGCCGCGGCCTGAGCGGCGGTGTCCGTCACGAACAGCACCTCGTCGCCGATCGACTTGATCACGCGGCCGCCGTTCAGCGCGACGACATCCGCGGCCATCCCCTCGAAGCGCTCGATCAGCTGGCCGAGCTCGGCCTCGGTCAGCCGCCGGGTCAACCGCGTGTAGCTGACGATGTCGGCGAACCCGACCGCGCGAATCCCCCGCGCCAGCTCGTCGGAACCGGCGACCGCGCGCCCGGCCGCGGCGGCCAGATGCCGGCGCCAGACATAGGTCTGCAGCTTCTCCATCGCGGGCAGCAGCAGACCGGCGACCTCGATCGCCTCGTCAGCCTCCAGCGGCGAGGTCGCCAGGAACTCCAGGAACATCGCCGACTGCCAGGAGGCCAGTCGCGACTGGGTTTGCCCGAGTTTGCGAGCCAGTGAAGACTCCATCGACGGGTCGATGAAGTTGTCGTCCTCGAGCGCCGCGACCAGCCGCAACGCCTCGACATCGCCGTCGGTGAACGCGATCTCGTCGTCCGGCACCGTCGCGAATCCGAGCGCATGCCACATCCGCTGGGCACGCTCACTGGAGATCCCGGCCCGCTCGGAGACCTCGACCCGGGTGAACTTCCGTTCCCCGCCGAGCAGCGTGCGCTCGAACTCGGCCTGCAGGGCGCCTAGGTCCGGCTGCCCCTCGGCCGCGGCAGCGCCGGGGTCAGGATCCACCGCGGCGCTCGGCGATGGTGGCGTCGATGGCGTCGCGGAAGTCGGGCAGCCGCCGGGTCAGGTCGTCGAACTTCTCCCGGGTGAAGTGCAGCAACTGCAGCCGCGACTTCGCCGTCACCGTTGCCGTTCGCAACGTGTTCTTCCGGACCCCGACCTCACCGGCGATGTCGCCCGGGCCGAGCTCGGCGATCTCCTCGCCCTTGACCCGGACCGCCGCCGTACCGCTCAGGATCAGGTACGCCGCGTCCGGCGGGGTCTGCTCGAGGATGAGCGACCACCCTGCCGGTACCGACACCTCTTCGCCGGCCCTGAAGATGTCCCGGATGTCCTTACCGGACAGATCCGCGAACAGCGGCAGGTCCCGCGGGGACGTTCTACCCAGTGCCACGTCGATCCTCCGTGTCGCCGATGTTTCCCGTCAGTAACTCTAACGGCTCCACTCCCGGAGGTCACCAGCATCCCCGCACCGGTCTGCGGAGGCCGCCCGGCGCGCCGGGGGTCAGGGCAGGCGCAGGCCGCGCATTTGGGGTGAGGCGTAGACGTTGGTGATGCGGACGCCGCCCAGCCAATCGGTCAGCCGCTCGGCCTCCGCCTCGAGGGCGGCCTGACCGGCTGTGCCGACGTCCTCATGGACGACGAGACGGACGGGCGCGGCCGGGTCCTGGTCGTCCTGCAACCAGCAGCCGACGATCCGGCCGTCCCACCACGCGGTGTTGCCCGCGTTGCCGTTGGTGTCGAACAGGAACGGTTTGTCGGCCGGATCGAGGTAGAAGTCCCGCTCCTTCCAGCCCATCACGGTGGGATCCAGGGTGGGGAGGAGCGCCGCCCACGGCTCGAGCTCTTCCGGTGGTTGGGTGTCGTCCGGTAGCACCCAGCCGACGCCTTGATCCAGTTGGACCTCGACCGCCTCGACATCCTTCAGCGCCCGGCGGACCGCGGACTTCGTTGCGCCTAGCCACCAAACGAGGTCCGCCTCGGCCCCGGGGCCGAAGGTCGCGAGCCAGCGGCGGACGAGCTCGGCATACCCCTCGGGCTCGGGCAGCGGCTCCGGGACACTGCCGAGCCAGTGCTTGGTGGAGGTCCAGGCGGGCTTGTTGAGTCGCCAGTGGCCGGCGTTCACGCCGCGCAGGACCTGGCCCTCCGCGCTCAGCAGCGCCATCACGACCGGTCCGACGGGCAGTTCGCCAGGTCCGGACGGCCGCATTCGGCCGAGCTCGGGGACCTCGTCGCGGATCTCGCTGGTCGTCCGGGCCTTGCCGTCGGACAGCACGGCGACGACCTTGGCCGTGGTCTCGGCGATCCAGTCCTCCGGCGTGCTGATCCCGCTGGCTCTGAGGTCCTTCGCAAGCCGACCGCGCTGCTGGCCGGCGATCCGCTGGGCGGCGCTCCCCAGGGCGGCCGGGAGCAGATCCCGCGGGAACACGAACAGCGTGCGGCGCATGGCCAACTGCTTCACCACGCTGCGTTCGTCGTACAGGACGCGCTCCACCTCGGCGACCGTCACGTCGGTCACTCGCGCCCACAACGACAGATGCACGGTCGCCGCCTCGGTTGCGTGCAGCACGGTCATCCCTCGCACCGCGTCCTCGATCGACGCGAAACGCCGTACCAGGCCGTGGCGGATCGCGAGTCGGCGGCGACGCTCGGCATCGGAGATCTTCAGCACTGGGCCATCCTCTCCGCTGCCACCGACAATCTCCTCAATGCACTGCGCGGCGGCTGCGGCGGGAGGGGCGATCGCGGCGGCGTACCGGTCTGCGGGGGCCGATCAGGCGCGGGCCGGCCAGGCGGTCCTCGAGCCGGCGGGCCTCGCGGCGAATCGGCTGGGCGATGTACTCGCCGAGGATCACGCCGGAGGCGATGGCGATCGCGATCGCAACCGCCGTGGCCAGGCTGACGATCCCGATCAGATTGCCGAGGCCGGTCAGCTCGTACAAGCCTTTGTAGATGGTCAGTCCCGGGAGCAGCGGGACCGTCCCGGCGACAACCACCACCAACGGCGGTACGCCGGACCTCCGGCCGAGCGAGTAGCTCCCGAACCCGACCATGAACGCCGCGGCCGCGGTCGACCAGGCCGGCCCGAACTGCGCCCGCGTCATCAGCGTGAACACCAGCGACCCCGCACCGCCGATCACCGCGATCGGCAGCAACGAGCGCAGCGGCGCGTACGACGCATAAGCGAACGCGACCGCCATCAGCGCGCCGGATCCGACCATGATCGGCAGGTTCGACAGCTGGATCGTCTGTGCCTCGATGCCGACGTGGAAGCCCAGCTTGATCCCGATCGCCAGCCCGAGGCTCACGCCCGCGATGATGCCGCCGGTGAGCAGCATCGCCTCCAGACTGCGCGCGGCCGCGGTCACGTAGTACCCGGTGATCGCATCCTGCACCGCACCGGTCAACGCGATCCCCGCCAGCAACATAATGATGCCTGCGGCAACTACCAGCGACGGTTTCACCGGTGCGTGGACGGCGTACAGACCGAGCGCGACCGCCGTCGCCACGAACGCGCCCGCGACCTGCTGATAGAACGCCGGCAACCGCTGCCGGTTGAACCACCGGTTGCTCAGCTCGATCACGATCGCGGTGACGACGGCCACCAGCGTGATCAACCAGCCGCCACCGAGCAGGAGGGTCGCGCCACCAGCCATCACGCCCCACGCGAGCACGGCCGTCCACCGCGGGTACGGCGGACCGGCAGACGTCAGCCGGGCCAGCTCACGGCTCGCCTCGTCCCGGGTGACCTCGCCGCGCGAGTACCGGCGTACCAGGCGGTCGACCTCGGTCAACCGCGAGAAGTCCTGTGACCGATACCGGACAACCCGCATATGCGTCTCGGGCGCGGTATCCGGCGACGCCTGGTACGAGATCGCGATCGACGTGAACGTGATGTCGACCTCACACCCCCGCAACCCGCCGGCCGCGGTCACCCCGAGAATCGTCGCGGTCGCATCCGCCGTACCAGCCCCGCTGGACAGCAACACCTCACCGATCCGCAAGGCAAGGTCCAGCGTCCGGTAAACCTCCCGCTGCTCGTCCCGCTCAGTCACCTCCACAGCACATCACACCCAACGCCTCGCGCAGGAACAGGTCCCGCCGCTCAGTAGCCTCTTTTGCCCACAGCACGGTGGGCGTGTTGAGCGCTGCCACTACATCCCAGTACGCGCTCCCACCGGTTGCCCGCAGCCCGTAAGTGATCGCCATCTGCTTCCGCAACTCCCCGAAATCCACGCCCGGATCGCCGACTCCCGCGGTCTTCCAGTCGATCAGCACACACTCGCTCGGGCTCGCCCACGCCACATTCCCCGGCCAGACATCACCATGCAGGAACACCGTCGGCCCCGCCGGCGGTTCCATCTCACGGACGACGTCGTCCGCGTGCCGCAGCAGCCGCGTCGTCGGCATCGCTCCCTCCCGCCGATCCCGCGCAAAGTCGTCCACCGCGATCGGGCGCGTCCTGAGTGGCAACCCCGGCCGCGGCTCCATCGGCACATGCACGCGCCGCAACGCCGCATAAACCCGCTCCAGGTCAGGATTCGCTGGCCACGCCGTACTCCCGACCACCGTCTCGATCGACGCCGGCAGATCGAGATCCACGCCCAGCAGCCGCGGCGCCGGTACGCCGTACTCCTCCGCAACCTCGAGCGCCGCCACCCCGGTCGCGATCATCCCCGCATCCACCCGAGGCGTCACCGCCCGCAGTACGACGTCCCCACGCCCCTCGACCGTCACCCGCCAAGGCCCCTGCTCCCCATGCAGCGCCCGCACACCCACCACGTCGCCGCCAACACACCCGGCAACCCACTCCACAATCCGCTCGGCCAGCCCCTGGCTGCCTGCTCTACCCTTCCCGCGCACGCCGACCATGCCACACCCCCACCCACCCCAAACCAGTTCGGGGCGGACCCATTACCCGTCCTTCCGTACGGCGGCCACTCGGCGCGGGTCGGGGATATCGCTTTCCGGTTTCGGGTTGACTGCGGGATTCGGCTCTCCTATGGTTGCGGAACACGCCTTGGAAAGCCCTTTCCAAGGGTTGGTGAGGGAGGCGCGGGGAACTGTGAGCGAGCGACGTATCGGGATCGTGATGAACGGCGTCACCGGCCGGATGGGGCTGCGGCAGCACCTGGAGCGCTCGATCGTGGCGATCCGGGAGCAGGGCGGGATCCAGGCCGCGGACGGGACGATGATCATTCCGGACCCGATTCTGGTCGGGCGGAACGAGCTGAAGCTGCGGCGGATCGCGGAGACCTACGGACTGACCCGGTGGACCACGGACGTCGACGAGGCGCTGGCGCAGCCGGATGTGGAGATCTACTTCGACTCGCAGCTGACGCAGTTGCGCGAGAAGGGTGTCCGCAAGGCGGTCGAGGCCGGGAAGGCGATCTACTGCGAGAAGCCGATCGCGGACAGCCTCGAGGCGGCGGTCGACCTGGCGAAGCTGATCCGGGACTCGGGGCTCAAGAACGGCGTCGTCCAGGACAAGCTGTCGCTGCCCGGTCTGCGGAAGCTGAAGCGGCTGGTGGACGGCGGGTTCTTCGGCAAGATCCTCTCGGTACGCGGCGAGTTCGGGTACTGGGTGTTCGAGGGCGACTGGCAGGAAGCGCAGCGGCCGTCGTGGAACTACAAGTCCGAAGAGGGCGGCGGGATCATCGTCGACATGTTCTGCCACTGGCGGTACGTGCTCGACCAGATCTTCGGCGAGGTCAAGTCGGTCTACTGCCAGGGCGCGACGCACATCCCGGCCCGCTGGGACGAGCAGGGCGCCGAGTACACCGCCACGGCCGACGACGCGGCGTACGGCGTCTTCGAGCTTGAGGGCGGCATCGTCGCGCAGCTGAACTCGTCGTGGACCACCCGCGTGTTCCGCGACGAGCTGGTCGAGTTCCAGGTGGACGGGACCGAGGGCTCGGCCGTCGCCGGGCTGCGGAACTGCCGCGTGCAGCACCGCTCCGCGACCCCGAAGCCGGTCTGGAACCCCGACATCCCCGCCACCGAGAACTTCCGCGAGCAGTGGGCGACCGTGCCGGACAACGAGACCTTCGACAACGGGTTCAAGGTGCAGTGGGAGATGTTCCTGCGGCACATCGTCGACGACGCGCCGTTCACCTGGGACTTCGTCGAGGGCGCCAAGGGCGTGCAGCTGGCCGAGCTCGGCCTGCAGTCGTGGCGTGAGGGCCGCAAGCTCGAGGTGCCGGCGCTCGACCTCGGAGCGAAGTGATGAAGCTGCCGCTGAACGGCGAGCTGGTCGACTACCAGCTCGTCGGTACGCCGGTTGCCCAGGGCACGTATTCACCTGCGCGATCGCGGTTGGCGTTCGCCGCGGCCCACGTGGTCGCGGACCCGCTCGGTGACAACTCGCCGGGCGCTCCGGCGGTGATCGACTGGGAGCACACGCTGGGCTTCCGGCGGCACCTGTGGTCACTGGGGTTGTCGGTCGCCGAGGCGATGGACACCGCGCAGCGCGGGATGGGGCTCGACTGGGCCTCGACGCAGGAGCTCATCCGTCGATCGGCGGCCGAAGCACCAGACGGTCGGATCGCAGTAGGCGTCGGCACAGACCAACTACCCACTGGAACTCACTCCCTGGACGCGGTGATTGCGGCGTACGAGGAGCAGCTGGCTGTTGCCGAGGAGGTCGGGGCTCAGCCGATTCTTATGGCTAGCCGGGCGCTTTGCGCGGCGGCGAGCGGGCCGGACGACTACCGCAAGGTTTACGACCGGCTCCTCTCCCAGTCGTCCCGGCCGGTGATCCTGCACTGGCTCGGCTCAATGTTCGATCCCGCGCTCGCCGGCTACTGGGGCAGCGATTCGGTCGAGGTCGCCACGGACGTCGTGGTTGGTCTGATCGAGGACAACGTCTCCAAGGTGGACGGGATCAAGATCTCGCTCCTCGACGCCGGCAAGGAAGTTGCCCTGCGCAAGCGTCTCCCCGAGGGCGTGCGGCTCTACACCGGCGACGACTTCAACTACCCCGAGCTGATTCAGGGCGACGGCGACCGCTACAGCGACGCCCTGCTGGGGATCTTCGCCGCGATCGCGCCCGCCGCCGCGGCCGCGTTGAAGGCGCTCGACGACAACGATCTCGACACGTACAACCGGGTCTTCGCGCCGACCGTTCCGCTGGCACGACAGATCTTCTCCAAACCGACCTATTACTACAAGACCGGAATCGCCTTCCTGGCTTGGCTGAACGGCTATCAGCCCGGCTTCACGATGGTCGGCGGGCTGCAGACCGGCCGGTCGCTCCCGCATCTCGCGGACACGTTCCGGTTGGCCGACCAGGCCGGCGTACTGACTAATCCTGAGCTGGCGGTCGACCGCTTCCGGCAGCTGCTCAAGGTCGGCGGGGTCGACGCGTGAACCGCTACAGCCTGAACCAGGCAACGACGAAGTACTGGCCACTCGAGGATGTCGTCGCGGCCAGCGCCAAGGCCGATCTCGAGTGGATCGGTCTGTGGCGCGAGCCCATCCAGGAGTACGGCGTGGAGCGGGCGGCCAAGCTGGTCGCGGACGCCGGGCTGAAGGTGTCGTCGCTGTGTCGTGGCGGCTTCTTCACCGCCACCGACCCGGCCGAGCGGAAGGCGAAGATCGAGGACAACCGTCGCGCGATCGACGAGTCCGCAACCCTCGGTACGTCGGTCCTGGTACTGGTCAGCGGCGGTCTGCCACCCGGTTCCCGCGACATCGACGGCGCCCGCGCGATGATCCGCGACGGCCTCGCCGAGCTGGCGCCGTACGCGGAGGAGCGCGGTGTGAAGCTCGCCATCGAGCCGCTGCACCCGATGTTCGCCTCGGACCGTTGTGTCGTCTCGTCCCTCGGCGGTGCGCTTGATCTCGCCGAGCAGTTCACCGCGAACCAGGTCGGGGTGATCGTCGACGCCTACCACCTGTGGTGGGACGCCGACGTCTACCGGCAGATCGAGCGTGCCGGCGACCGGATCCTTTCGTACCAGGTGAGCGACTGGACCGTCCCGCTGCCCGCCGACAATCTGCTCGGCCGCGGCATGATGGGCGACGGCGTGATTGAACTGCGCCGGCTCCGGGAAGCCTGTGACACGGCCGGGTACGACGGCCCGATCGAGGTCGAGATCTTCAACCAGGAACTGTGGGACGCGCCGGGTCAGGACGTTTTCGATCTGGCGTACGCCCGCTACCAGGAGCACGTCGTCTAACTCTTAGGAGCTCAGAATGACCATTCCCGCCGACGGTATCGGGATGCACCTGTACACCATGCGGGACGTGCTCGCGGAGGACTATCCGGGGACGCTGAAGCGGCTGGCCGACATCGGCTACCGCACGGTCGGAGTGAGTGGGCGGTTCGACCACACCGCCGAAGAGATCCGCGGGTTCGCGGATGAGGCGGGGCTGCGGATCGTGCTGGAGCACGTCGGCTACGCGCGAATGGCCGACAACTGGGCCGGCGCGCTGGCCGACGTACAGAAGCTTGGTGCGCAGTGGATCGTCGTACCGTCGATTCCGGCCGAGCAGCGCTCGGTAGAAGGCTTCCGTACGGCGGCCGCCGCGTTCACCGAGGCGGGTAAGGCGGCGCGGGACGCCGGGCTGAAGCTGCTGTTCCACAACCACGGGCACGACTTCAACGAGGTCGACGGGACGGTGCTGTACGACATCCTGCTCGACGTCGATCCGGAGCTGCTCGGCTTCGAGCTCGACCTGTACTGGGCGGTCGACGGCGGTCACGACCCGGCGAAACTCTTCCAGGAGCACCCAGGGCGTTTCCCGGCCCTGCACGTGAAGGACATGGCCGCGGACGGCTCGTGGGAGGACGTCGGTGCCGGCAAGCTCGACTTCGCCGCGATGTTCGAGCACGCGGCCGCCGGTGGCGTCGAGCAGTACCTGGTCGAGCACGACAAGCCGACCGACGCCTGGGCGTCAGCTGAGCGCAGCTACCGAGGGCTGACCGAGATTTAGTACAGCCCAGTGGATACAAGCGCTCACTGGCGGTGAGGACGGCCTATTCTCGATCTGTGCTCAACGATCCTTCGGTGCGACTGACTGCGGTACGCCGGCTGTACGAGGTGAGCGCGCGGATGGGTGCCGGGCGCAGCCTGGCCGAGACGCTGCAGGCCGTGGTCGACGGCGTGGTGGACGGTCTGGGCTTCGGCATCGCCGTGCTCAACCTCCGCCAGCCGGACGGGAAGTTCGAGGTGATCGCGGTCTCCGGTTCGCCGGAGGCCCGCGAGGCCCTGCTCGGCACGATCAGCGCGGCGGACATCTTCGACGGTGAGTTCGCGATCGCCGACGAGTGGGGCGGGCTGCGCTTCGTCCCGCACGAGCGGCTTCCCGAGGGTGACGTGGTCGGCTGGGTGCCCGACGTACCGGTGTCGGACGGGCCGGACGCGTGGCACCCGCTGGACGCTCTCTTCGCCCCGCTCTACTCGTCGGAGAACGAGCTGGTCGGGATGCTCTCGGTCGACCTCCCCGAGGACCAGCGCCGCCCCGGCCCGATCCACCGCGAACTGCTGGAGATCTTCGCGACCCAGGCCGGCCTGGCGATCGACCGCGCCCGCCTGACCGACCAACTCCGGGCCGAGAAGGCCCGCCTGGAGGCGAGCGAGGCGACGTTCCGGATGGTCTTCGAGGGCGCCGGCAACGGCATGGCCACGGTCGCCCTCGACGGCCCCGAGGCCGGCCGCATCCTCCGCGTGAACGACGCCTTCTGCCAGATCACCGGGTACGCCGCCGATCAGCTCGTCGGCGTCGCCGCGGGTGAGTTCCTCCGCGACGAGGAGCCGGAACAGACTCAGCGCGAACTCGCCCGGCTTGCGCGCAGCAGGACGCCGTACCGATTCGAGCGGATCTTCACCCACCCCACCGGCAACGAGATCTGGCTCGGCGGCACCGCCGCGATCGTTGCCGAGAGCCCCGGCCAGCCCCGCATCCTGCTCGTCCAGATCGACGACGTCACCGCCCGCAAGGACGCCGAGCGCGAACTCCGCCACCACGCCGCCCACGACCCCCTCACCGGCCTCCCCAACCGCCGCCTCCTCCAGCACCGCTTCGACCTCGTCCTCGACCGCACCCGCACCACCGGCCGCCCCGGCGCCCTGCTCTTCTGCGACCTCAACCACTTCAAACTCATCAACGACGGCCACGGCCACGAAGCCGGCGACCGAGCCCTCCGCGAGATCGCCACCCGCCTCACCACCGCCGTCCGTCACGGCGACACCGTCGCCCGCCTCGGCGGCGACGAGTTCGCCATCCTCGCCGAAGACATCGAAGGCCCCGCCCTCACCGCCCTCATCACCCGCCTCGAATCCGCCGTCAGCCGCCCCCTCGAAGGCATCACCACCCGCGTCACCACCGCCATCGGCACCACCCCCATCACCCCCACCTCCCCCGACCTCGACGCCCTCCTCCACACCGCCGACCAAGCCATGTACGCCACCAAACACCACCGCGACTGATCTGGCAGGCTGCTGCCAGCTTCGGTTCGCGGGGCCATGTCCGGCGTACGTTGCCGGTCTATGCCCAAGTCACGGCGTCGCAGGAAGAAGCACACCGGATCCGGTTCACGGCCCCACCGGCCGGCCGTCGATCCGGGAGCCGCGCCTGTGCCTGAGCTGCCTGCGCCGGATCCGCCGCCCGTCAGTGATCAGGTGCTGAGGACGAGACTCGAGGCGCTTCTGCGACGCCCGGACACCGACCCCGCTACGTGGATGGCGGAGGTCAATGCCAACTACAACCATTTGCCACCGCAGGAAAAGCTGGTCCATCCCGCCTACGACCCGGGAGCCACGCAGTACAAGGGCCCCTGGGACACGGCGTCGGAGCTCGCCACTGCCGCGTACGACGAGATCCGGGCCGAGGTCGACCGGCTGGGTCCTCGCCTGCGCCGCGACCTGGCCGACCGCTGGTCCGCCGAACCGACCGACAGATTGGTGCCGCTGGACACCAGTTCTGGCGAGATCTACCTGGCCACCAAGTCAACAGCGCTCGCCGGCCTGGACGCCGGCGACCTCTATCGCTACACGAAGGGGAACCCCGAGGCGCTGCATCGGATCGAACGGCTCATGTCCGGCCGAACGCGTCCGACGAAATGGGTCACTCCCGGATACCACTGGTGGATGGCCCGCGTGGCCGCCGATACAGGGCGCCGCGAATCCGTCGAGATCACTCTGACCGTCAATAGAGCAGGCGTCGCTCGACTCCGCTGCGGCAAGGTCGTCGTACCCGCAACGGTGACCGGATGGAGGGAGCTCACAGCGGACGCGCTCCCCCGGTCGGATCCTCCGCGCAAGGCCGAACCGCACCGGCCGGCCCGGCCCTCTCGTTGGCAACGGGTCGCCGCAGAGTTCTCCTCGGCCGATGGCTGGATCGGCCTCTTGCTGATCGCCCTCGTCGTGTCCGTTGTCGTCGTCATCGTGATGGCGCTGTTCAGGCTGTAGCTCAGGAACCCAACGCAGTAAGGGCTTCGTCGGTCAGGCGGTAGACGGTCCATTCGTCTTGGGGTTTGGCGCCTAGGGATTTGTAGAAGTCGATGGCTGGGGTGTTCCAGTTGAGGACTGACCATTCGAGGCGTTCGTAGTTGTTGGTGACGCATTCTTGGGCGAGGGCGGTGAGGAGAGCTTTGCCTAGGCCGGTGCCTCGGGCTTCGGGGCGGACGAAGAGGTCTTCCAGGTAGATGCCGTGGACGCCGCGCCAGGTGGAGAAGCTGAGGAACCAGATGGCGCAGCCGACGATGCGGTCGTCGAGCAACGCCACGTGGGCGAAGACGGCGGGGGTTTCGCCGAAGAGGGCGGTCTCCAGCTGGGCGGCGGTCAGGTGGCACTCGGACGGGGCTCGTTCGTAGTCGGCGAGGGCGTAGACGAGTTCTACGATCGCGGGGACGTCGTCGGGGAGTGCGCGGCGTACTGTCATGGAGACCATGATCTATCAACAGATCGCGGTAATTTCACTTCGGCGACAGACCTCCGACACCTGGCGAAACCACAGTGGCAGGCGCTTTCTCACCTGAACCCGCCTCGTCCAGGAGGTATTTTTCATGACCGTTTCTCGCCGCCGCTTCCTTGCCGCGGGTGGTGCGGGCTCGGCTGCTGTGCTGCTCGGCACCGGCGCCTGGGACGCCTCGACCACGTACGCCGCTCCGGCCGCCGACGGTGATCCGTTCACGCTCGGCGTGGCGTCGGGCGACCCGCAGTACAACAGCGTCGTGCTGTGGACGCGCCTGGCCACCGACCCGTTCGCGGTGGACGGGAAGGGCGGGATGCCGGCCAAGCCGGTTCGCGTGGAGTACGAGGTCGCGCTGGACGAGCGGTTCCGGCACGTCGTACGCCGTGACTCCGTGGTCGCGACTCCGGAGCTCGGGCACTCGGTGCACCCGGAGATCCACGGGCTGCACCCTGACCACGTCTACTACTACCGCTTCCGCACCGGCAACCAGGTCTCGCCGATCGGCCGCACGCGGACGACGCCGCACCCGTTCAGCACGCCGCGTCAGCTGAAGTTCGCCTTCGCGTCCTGCAACGCGTGGCAGGACGGGTACTTCACGGCGTACGACCACATGGCGACCGAGGACCTCGACCTGGTCGTTCATCTCGGTGACTACATCTACGAGTCCGGCGTGAAGAACAACAAGCGCGGCGTGACCACCGATCCGCGGTTCCACACCGAGACGTTCGACCTGGCGCGATACCGGCTGCAGTACTCGCTCTACAAGAGCGAGGCGCCGCTGCAGGCCGCGCACGCTGCGCACCCGTGGATCCACACGTTCGACGACCACGAGGTCGAGAACAACTGGGCCGGTGACATCTCCCAGATCGACACCGAGCCCGACCAGGACCCGGCGGTCTTCCGGGCGCGCCGCGCGCAGGCATTCCAGGCGCTCTACGAGAACATGCCGCTGCGCCACGAGCAGATGCCGGCCGGCCCGGACATCCGGTACCACCGTCGCCTTCCGTACGGGCGCTTGGCCGACTTCACGATTCTCGACACGCGGCAGTACCGCTCCGACCAGGTCTGCGGCGACACCGACTCGTCCACCTGCGGCGACCGCTACGACCCGGACAACACCATGCTCGGCGGCAAGCAGCGCGCCTGGCTGCTGGACGGGTTCAAGCGGTCGCACGCCCGCTGGCAGGTGATCGGCAACCAGACCCCGATGGGTCAGACCGACTGGACGCCCGGCCCGGAGACGCACGTCTGGACCGACCCGTGGGACGGTTATGTTGCCGAGCGCAACAAGGTGCTCGCGGCCGCGCAGGACAGCTGGGTCCGCAACCTGGTCGTCATCACCGGCGATCGGCACCAGAACTACGCCCTGGAACTCAAGCGCGACTACGACGACCCGAACTCGGCCGCGGTCGGCACCGAGTTCGTCGGTACGTCGATCACCAGCGGCGGTGACGGCTCCGACATGACCGATCAGGGCAAGCAGTTCCTGGCCGCGAACCCGCACTTCAAGTTCTTCAACAGCCAGCGCGGCTACGTCCGCGTCACCGTCGACCAGAAGCAGTGGCGCTCGGACTTCCGCGTCGTCCCGTACGTCCAGACGCCCGGCGCGGCGATCAGCACGCGCGCGACGTACGTCGTGGAGGACCGCAACCCGCACGTCCACAGCGCCTGATTCAGTAGCCGCAGTACTGGATGTGTTCAGATATTCCTGTTGGCCTTCCAGGTTCCCGTGCGGGAACTTGGAAGGTATGGGAACCCAGACGAATCACACCCGGACCATCGGCGACGTCGAGGTCAGCGCGATCGGCCTCGGCGGGATGCCGATGTCGATCGAGGGCCGCCCCGACGAGGACCGGTCGATCGCGACCATCCACGCCGCGCTCGAGGTCGGCATCACGCTGATCGACACCGCCGACGCGTACCACCTGACCGCGACCGACGTCGGTCACAACGAAAGCCTGATCGCCAAGGCCCTCGCCTCGTACGGCGGTGACACGTCGAACGTGCTCGTCGCGACCAAGGGCGGTCACCTCCGCCCCGGTGACGGCAGCTGGACGCAGGACGGATCGCCGACGTACCTGAAGCAGGCGGTCGAGGCCTCGATCAAGCGGCTCGGCGTCGAGGCGATCGGCCTCTACCAGTTCCACCGGCCGGACCCGAAGACGCCGTACGAGGACTCGATCGGCGCGATCCGCGACCTGCTCGACGACGGCAAGATCCGGATGGCCGGGATCTCGAACGCGAACCCCGACCAGATCCGGCAGGCGAACGAGATCCTCGGCGGCCGCCTGGTCTCGGTGCAGAACCAGTTCTCGCCGAGGTTCCGCTCCAGCGAGCCGGAGCTGGAGCTCTGCGACGAGCTCGGCATCGCCTTCCTGCCGTGGTCCCCGCTCGGCGGCATCTCCAGCGCCGGCGAGCTCGGCGACAAGCACCCGGCCTTCCACACCCTCGCCGCCGAGCTCGGCGTCAGCCCGCAGAAGCTGACCCTGGCCTGGATGCTCGCCAAGTCCCCGGTCGTCATCCCGATCCCCGGCGCCAGCCGCCCGGAGACCATCCGCGACTCCTACTCGGCCGTCGAACTCACCCTCACCCCCGACCAGGTCGCCACCCTCGACGCGGCCTGACCTCGCGGCGGAAATCCGCCGCGATTGCAACAAAGTGCAACTTGGACACAGATCCCCGGGAACCCCCGCCCGTCACCCACCGCGACCACTAGTGTCGAGACGGTCGACTCTCGGGAGGAACAAGTGGGGATCTGTGTCCGCTGCGGAAATCAGCGAGATCCAGCCAGCCGGAGCTGTCCGCACTGCGGGGCCGGGGCTGCGCCACCTGTCCAGGCGGCGCCGGTGACGGCTCCGTTCGTGGAGACCCCGGGTCCGCCGACCAGTTCACCGGCGTCCTGGCCGCCGCCTGTTCCGACGTCGCAGGTTCCCGGTCCGGCGCCGCGCGCGTCGGCCGGAGCGAAGATTCGGCAGCTCTTCACGCGGCCGCCCGGGTATCAGAATGTCTTTGTCTGGCTGGTGACCGGGATGCTGCGCAATCCGCGCGGCCTGATCGCCGCGTTGCTCACCACCTGGTTCAACCTGCCGGCGGCGATCATGCTCGGCGGGGTCGGGATGGTTGCCGGAGGCATCGCCGGGTACGTCGGCGGCGCGCTCGGCGGTCATCAGCAAGCGGACTCGCTGGCCAACAACATCCCACTCCTGAACGGTCTGCTCGGCAGCGCACTGCTGCAGGGCGGCGGCATCCTCGGCATGCTGCTGGGGATCGCGGCCGGTGCCATCGGCGGTTTCCTCCTGGGGCTGTTGCTGCCGTGGCTCTTCGTCGCCGCAGCCAGTCCGATCGAGGGTGTCGGCCGCTTCTTCGGCCAGCTCGTGGTCGCCGCGCTGTGCGGTTTCCTCTACACGATGTACAGCATCGCCGCCGAGGGCTGGATCATGCGGATCCAGGGAGCGCGACAGCCCAGCCGCCGCGAGCGTGAGCTGATCGAGCCCGTCCTGGCGGAGTGTGCGCGCCGGATGGGCCTCGCTTCGCTGCCACGACTGCTGATGTCCGACGACCGGGAGCCCAACGCCGCCGCCGGCGCGCGCCACATCCTGGTGAATCGGGGCTTCCTCACCGAATTCGAGTACGAGATCGAGCCCTTGGCCGGCGTGCTCTGCCACGAGCTCACGCACTGGCGCAACGCGGACGCCATCTCGAACATGTTCATCCGTGGCATCGCGCTCCCGCTCTATCTGTCGTACACGGCCTGCACGTGGTTGCTGCAGCTGACCCGCGGCACCATCGCGTTCATCATCATGTTCATCACCTGGCCGATCCTGGTCAGCATCAGGTACGTCCTGATGCCGCTCCAGGCCGCCGGCTGGCGCGCCGCGGAGTACCGGGCCGACCAGGGCGCGGTCTTCGCCGGCTACCGGGATGGCATCCGTCAGGTCTTCGTCAAGTTCCAGCGCACTTTCGACGGCGCGAACAGCGGCTGGGACCTGGCCATCCTTGGCACCCATCCGCCCACCGAGCTGCGGCTCGAGCGACTCGAGGCGCCGGGCGTCGACTACCCGCTGCCCGACGCCGGCGGCCCGGCGGCACCGACGCCGGTCATCATCACCGGGTCGCTGGCGAGGGACTGATGAACGCTTCCTGGCCGCAGATCCCGCCGTTCGGGCTCGAACCCCGCCGCCAGGTGTTCCTCGGCTGGGACGCCCGCGGCGGCTACAAACGGTGCTGGAGTGCCCCCGAGGATTCGGTCGGCATCGTCGGCCCGCCGCGCTACGGCAAGACCTCCGGCCTGATCATCCCCTCGGTGATGTGGTGGGAAGGCCCAGTCGTCTGTACGTCGACCCGCGGCGACATCCTCGGGTTCACCGGAGACCGCCGGCGGGCGCTCGCGGCGCCGTACGGGGGAACTGTCCGGGTGTACGACCCGTTCGGCAGCGAGTTCCCCGAGCTCTCGATGCGATGGTCGCCGCTGGCCGACTGTGAGAATCCGTCGGTCTGCTATCGCCGGGTCGCGGCGATGACAGCCGTTGCCGGACAAGGGGTTTCGGACGGCGACCACTGGCGAGGCGGCGCCGCGGCGATCCTGCGCGCGTACTTCCATGCGGCCGCACTGGAGGGGTTGCCGATCTCCGTCGTACGGCGCTGGCTCACGGCACAGGAGACACGTGACCCCACGGCGATCCTGCGGTTGTCGTCGAGCCCCGGAGCCATGTGGGCCGATGATCTGGACGCGGTCAAGCTGCTCGGTGATCGTGAACGCGGCAGCTTCTATTCCGTTGCCCGCAACACGTTGGAAGCGACCTCCGAGCCGACCGTCCTCGCCTCGTGCTCGCAGAACGACCTGGACATCGACGAGTTCCTGGAGAGCAGGTCGTCGCTGTTCATCATCGGTCCGTCGCACCAGCAGCAAGCGATCGCGCCGCTGATGGCCGGCCTCGTCGACAGCATCGCGCAACGCGCCTCCGAGCTCGCCGCCGCCCGCGGCGGCCGGCTGGACCCGCCGCTGCTGCTGGCCCTCGACGAGATCGCCAACATCGCGCCCCTGCAAAGCCTCCCGTCCCTGGTGAGCGAAGGCGGCGGCCGCGGCATCATCACGCTCTGGGCCACGCAATCCCTTGCCCAGTTGAGGAATCGGTACGGCGTCGAACAGCAAGCCGCCATCCTCGCCGCGACCACCGCCAAACTGATCTTTGGCGGCATGTCCAACGGCGAGGACCTGCACAACATCTCCTCCTGGGCCGGCGAACAACTCCAGTCCAACAGCAGCACCCAGCTAGGCCCCCAAGGAGCCCCATCCATGACCGGCTTCGGCACCGGCCCCGGGGGCATCAGCGGCGCCACCAACACCCAGGGCACCACGATAGGCACCATCTACCGCCCAGCCCTCCCCATCAACGCGATCCAGATGCTCCCCCCGTTCCACGCCTGGCTCTTCTGGCGCAGCGACCCGCCGTTCCAGGTGGAGTCCCGGCCCGCCGGCGCCATCCCCGAGTTCGCCCAGCTCAAGGGATTCACCCATGACCAGCACCGATGATTACGAATACCTCGCCAGGGTCTTCGAGGCGGCGGGTGAGTCCGTGGACCGTCCCAGCGGCCTCTGGCGTCACCACGGTGACGAGTTCGAGTACCTGTCGATGGTGGACTGGAGCTGGCATCCGCAGGGCGACGTGCCGTTGCCACATCCTGACCTTCGGGTGCCGATCTCTGCCGAGCAGGCGCAGACGCTGCTTGCGGATCGTCAGCGGTTCGCGAAGTACTGGGTGCTGTACCGGAGCCCGGCGAAGGGCGACCTCCATGAGGACGCTCTGATCTACCGGCAGCTGCGGAGCCCCGAGCGTCTGGTCGAGGAGGGCTTCGGTCGTGACGGCACCTGGGTCGAGACCCGCGACATCAGAGATTTTCAGGTCGGCGGTCCCCACGGCGTACCCGACTTGGAGCCGATAGACACCGCGACGGCGGAACGGCTGATCCACGAGATCAGCGGAATCAGCGGCGCTACCGCAATTCACCCGAAGGGATCTACCGCATGACCACCGACGACTACGAGTACCTGGCACAGGTTTGGCCCAACGAGACGGTCGACGCTCCCAGTGCGTTGTGGCGTAGGAGCAGCGGCGCGCCCGAGTACCTGTCGTCGATCGACTGGGAGTGGCACGCCGGCACCGAGGAGTTCGCGGACCGACCAGCCGACATCTTCGTCCCGATCACCGCGGACGAAGCCGAGGCGCTGCAGTCCGACCGGCAGCGGTTCGTCCGGTACTGGTCGTACCAGCACCCGCACGGGGTGGGTAAGCCCGAGAAAGAGAACCGCGTCTACCGCCAGCGCCGCAGCCCGGAGCACGTCCTCGAGGAAGTCTTCGGACCGGACAACGCATGGGTCCCGACGCGGCTGATCCGCGAGTTCATCTTCGGCGATCCCGCCGACCGTCCTGAGATGATCAGGATCGACCAGGCGGCGGCCGAGCAACTGATCCAGCAGACCCGCGGCGTCACGGGGGCCACGGAGCTGTGAGCTCAGAGTGGCGCGGCGTCGCCCACGAGGACGGTCTGTATCTGTCCGCGCTGCAGAATGCGGCTGTCGAGAAAGCTCTTGGCCTTGCCCAGGACAAGCAGGGGGTCCTCGACGGGGTGATGGCGGGGCTTGCCGGCGATGTTGCCGAGCTAGGTGGTGAACTGGTCGGCCTGAAGTACTCCGTGAAGAGCCTCAGCTCGGCAAGGAGCAAGGTCGCGCGCGCTGGACTCGAGCCCGATGACGACGACATCGAGCGGCACACGTTCGACTTCAACCGCTACACGATGACGTTTCCGGCGGACCAGTACGCCGACGGCGCGCGGACAGTGTTCAACGGTTTGGAAGCGCAGGGATTCACGCCGGAGCGGAGAACGAATCTCTGGGATCAGCACGACTACAAGGGATTCAACACCAGGTGGAGCACGCCGGACGGTCACAGGTTCGAGCTCCAGATTCACACGCCGCAGAGCTGGGCCGCCAAGGAGGACAACCACCTCCTGTACGAGATCGCCCGCGGCGGCGACTTGAACGACGCCGAGCGGGAAGGCGTTCAGTACCTGCAGGCCGAGCGCTACGAGGGCATGGAGGAGCCTCCTGGGCACGCCGACGTGATCGACCCCGTCGAGCCGGACAAGGCACCGAAACCACCGCCCGAGCGGATCCGGCAGCAGATCGAGGAGAAGATCGAGCGGCTGGAAGAGCTGAAGGCCGAGTCCGACCGGCTGCGCGAGCAGGCCGACCGCGAACGCGAGGAACAGGAAGCCCGCGACCGGGAGAACCGGGAGCGGGAGGAAGAACCGGGTTCTGCTGGTGAGGTGGTTGAGGACGGGAGTGACCTCGAGCGGGACGACGAGGTTGATCGGCGTGAGCTGATCGAAGACGAGGCTGACACGGAGACCGTCGTACTCGACGAGACCGAACGGCAGGAGTCGGACACCGAGACGGAGCAGCAAGCCGAGGCGGATGCTGATCAGCAGGCCGAGGAAGACCAGCAGGTCGAGGAGGATGCGCAGGCTCAGGCTGAGGAGGATGCTCAGCCTGAGTCTGAGGAGCAGGCCGACCAGGAGTCTGAGCAGGAGAACGAAGACGCCGAGACTGAAGCTCAGGCCGAATCCGAGACCGAACAGCAGGAAGAGGCCGACGCCGAGGCAGAGGCTCAAGCTGACGCGGATGCGCAGGCCGATGCTGATCAGCAGGCCGAGGAAGACCAGCAAGTCGAGGACGACTCGCAGGTCGAGGAGGACGCGCAGGTCGAGGACGACTCGCAGGCCCAGGCTGACGAGGATGCGCAGCGCGAGTCTGACGAGCAAGCGGACCAGGAGTCTGAGCAGGAGAACGAGGACGCCGAGACCGAAGCTCAGGCCGAATCCGAGACCGAACAGCAGGAAGAGGCGGACGCTCAAGCTGACGCGGATGCTGATCAGCAGGCTGAGACGCAGGTCGATCAGGACTCCGAGCAAGAGAACGAGCACGCCGAGACCGAAGACCAGGCCGAATCCGAGACCGAACAGCAGGAAGAGGCCGATCAGGAGACCGGTCGCGAGGGTGATGCCGACGCGGAGGCGGACGCCGAGGAAGTGCCTGCGCCGGAGCCCGAGGCTGACGCGGAGGCTGAGGCTCAGAACGAGTCTGAGGTTGATGCTGAAGCCGAGGCAGAGACCGAGGTCGGCACTGAGACCGATGCCGATGCCGATGCCGAAACTCAAGCCGACACCGAGACCGAGTCTGAGGTCGGCGCTGAGAGCGAGGCTGCGGGTGGGTATGAGGACTCGGATGACGCTCGGGTGGCGGCTTCCATGGAGAGTTCTGGGGAGTACGACGGCGGGGACGACGACTACTCGTACGACAACTCGGCTGGTGACGACATGGGTAGGGAGTGACGATGCCTAAGCCACCGTGGGTTTGGGACGAGAAGGAACCGCACGAGCGGGAAGGCAACTGGGACAAGCTGGCTGCTTGGGTGGCTTGGCTTGAGGAGGCTTATGCGCCGTGGGTGCTGCTGCCGCCTTGCTGGCCGGTGCATGAGGGGTTGCGGACCGAGTTGACGATGTACTGGTACTGGCACAAGTGGGTGATGTCGACCGCGGTGAATCCGATCGACGGGGTGCGCTGGCACAACGAGATCCGGCGGTCGGCGAGTGCCTGGCGGGAGTTGGCGACGTGCCGGCACGAGCCGCCGGTGGCGCATCACGGGCAGATCATGGCGGCCCGGTTGGTCAAGCGCGACGAGTACCTTGCCCAAGCACGTCGTACTGAGGAGTCTTGATGGTGCAGACGCAGGCCAGTCCGTTCGTCGAGCCGTGGCAGCCGACGCCGCGCGCCAAGACGATCATCGCGGTGGTGACCGCGGTGATCGTGGTGCTGTCAGCCGCGACGTACGTCGTGCAGCGGATCTGGGTGACGCCGGAGGCGGCGGTCGAGGGGTACTTCGGTGCGCTCGCCGACCGTGATGTCAGCAAGGCCGCGTCGTACATCGAAGGCAGCAGTACGGCGACCAGCGACATCGTGAAGTCGGAGCAGTACGTGGCGCCGACGAAGGTGAAGGTCGGTGCGGTCGAGGGCGACAAGGTGAAGACCGTGAAGGTCAGTTTCTTCGTCGGCGACCAGCCGATGAACGCCGAGATTCCCTTGCACCGCAAGAAGGAACTGACTCTCGGCCTGTTCCGCGGCTGGGCGCTCGACGGCGACCTCCCCTCGATCCAGATCAGTACGTCGGCCCCGGTCGACGTCCAGGTCAACGGCAAACCGCTTCCGCCGGAGGCTCAAGAGTCCCGGGTGCTGCAGGTGTTCCCCGGCCGGTACGTCGTGAGTGTCGCGGACAACCCGCTCATCGACAGCACGCCGGTCGCAGTCAACGCGGCCTCCGGCGAGAACGAGGCGAACCTGGAGCCGAAGATCAAGGCCGACGCCCACGCCGCGGTGGACGCGCAGATCAAGGAGTATCTGAAGGGCTGTGTGACCAAGAACGTCGAGACCTGCCCGTTCACCTCCTCGATCTCCAAGCAGGTCTGGCGAATCGACACCTATCCGACGATCGAGGTGCGCCTGGACGAGAGCGGCGCGGTCCGCGTCGAGACCGCGACCCGCGGCAAGGCGACGGTCACCGGCACCGGGTACGGCGGCTACGCGACCAACGACAGCATGTCGTTCGACCTGTCCGGATCAGTCGTCGTCGACCAGGGCAAGCTCAAGTTCCAACCGGAGTGATGATGAGCCAACCGACCTCCCGCAAGGTGGCGGTCATCGCGTTCGCCGGCAATCTCGTGGTGTGCGCGCTGATCGGTACCAGCCTGCTCTTGATCCGCTCTCCCGACAGTACAGCGGCCGCCGCCGTACCGAACCCGAGCACACCGACGACCCCGGCGCCAACCCCGACACCCGCTCCAAGCAGCACCACCCCCACCAGCGAACCGCCGCCCAGCACCACCCCGACACCGGCCGCCGCCTTCAAGGACGTCTCCGGTCCGGCCGGGATCACCACCAAGATCCCGAGCGGCTGGACGGCCAAGGTCCGCGCGGGCAAGGCCGACGCGCAGGCCACCGATCCCGCGCAGCCGACCAGCTTCCTCCGGTACGGCGGTTCGCCGTCACCGAGCCAGCCGCTGATCGATGTGATGCGGAACGCCGAGCGCAACTTCAGCACGCAGTACCCGGGCTACAAGCTGATCGCGCTGCAGCCGGGGACCTGGCGGGAGCACGAGTCGGTCACGTGGACGTTCGAGTTCGATACCGCCGCCGGTCGCAAGCACGTGGACTCGACGTACTGGCGCGCCGGGCAGGACGACTACGTGCTCTACGCGTCCGCGCTGGTGACGAACTGGCCCGCGATGCAAGAGATCTACACAACCGCCCGCGACGCGGCCCAGCCGTGAAGGCAGGACTGACCCGATGAACCCTGATGAGGATCCCGCCAAGGCAGTCGAGCGGCTGCATCAAGAGCTGCTCGCTCAGCCCGACAGCAGCGAGCTGCGGGCGCAGCTGGCCTGGGCGATCCGGCGGATGACCGAGGCGTCGCTCGCGGTCACGATCTACGAGGTGCGGCTGATCGCGAGTGAGCAGCAGCGCGCGATGTGCCGGGAGGCAGCGGAGCGGATCCTCGAGCTGGCGCCGTGGGACGACGAGCTGCGGACCTTCGCGGACGGCCTGGCGGCCGAGGTCGAGAGCGGCGGGCGCTGGGTGTGGCAGAGCCGGCCGACGGCGATCGCGCTGGCGGTCTGCGCTGTCGTCGTCGGGCTCGGGCTGGTCGTGACCGGCGGCCTGACCGGCGACGTCGTCCTGGTTGTCGTCGCCGGCGTGCTCAGCAGTGCCGCCCTGGCCGGGATCGTGCTCGCCTTCCGCCGGCAGAGCTGGCAGATCGCCGCGCGCGCGGCCGCACCGGTCATTCAGTACGCCGGAATCTGACCCGGAATGGGGAGCGCCCGGCTGGCGTTGTCACGGATAAGGTAGTTTAATAGTGAACTACCAAGTCGAAGGAGGACCCGATGCAGTTCGGGGTGTTCAGCGTCAGCGACGTGACCCAGGATCCGACCACCGGTACGACGGCGAGCGAGGGCGAGCGGATCAAGTCGATGGTGGCGATCGCACTCAAGGCCGAAGAGGTCGGCCTGGACGTGTTCGCGACCGGCGAGCACCACAACCCGCCGTTCGTGGCGTCGTCACCGACGACCATGCTCGGGTTCATCGCCGCGCAGACCTCGAAGCTCGTGCTCTCCACCTCGACGACCCTGATCACCACGAACGACCCGGTGAAGATCGCCGAGGACTACGCGATGCTGCAGCACCTCGCCGGCGGTCGCGTCGACCTGATGATGGGCCGCGGCAACACCGGCCCGGTCTACCCGTGGTTCGGGCAGGACATCCGCAACGGCATCGCGCTCGCGGTCGAGAACTACGCGCTGCTCCGCCGCCTCTGGCGTGAAGACGTCGTCGACTGGGAAGGCAAGTTCCGCACGCCGCTGCAGGGGTTCACGTCGACACCGCGCCCGCTGGACGGCGTACCGCCGTTCGTGTGGCACGGTTCGATCCGCTCACCGGAGATCGCGGAGCAGGCGGCGTACTACGGGGACGGGTTCTTCCACAACAACATCTTCTGGCCGGCGTCGCACACCAAGCAGATGATCGACCTGTACCGGCGGCGGTTCGAGCACTACGGGCACGGCGCCGCGGACCAGGCCATCGTCGGACTCGGCGGTCAGGTCTTCATGCGCAAGAACTCGCAGGACGCCGTACGGGAGTTCCGGCCGTACTTCGACAATGCGCCGGTGTACGGGCACGGGCCTTCACTGGAGGACTTCACACGGGAGACGCCGCTGACGGTCGGGAGCCCGCAGGAGGTCATCGAGCGCACGCTGAAGTTCCGCGAGCAGTTCGGCGATTACCAGCGGCAGCTGTTCCTGATGGATCACGCGGGGCTGCCGTTGAAGACGGTGCTGGAGCAGTTGGACATTCTTGGTGAAGAGGTCGTTCCTGTTCTGCGCAAGGAGTTTGCGGCGCTCAAGCCGGCGCATGTGCCGGACGCGCCGACTCACGAGTCGTTGAAGACCGCGGCGCAGCGTGCACGTGATTTGGAGACGCTATGACCGCCGAGCGAGTGATCGCGGTAGTGACCGCCGGGTTGACCACACCTTCGTCGTCCCGGCTGCTCGCCGACCAGCTGGCGGCCGCCGTACAGGATGAGTGGTCGGCACGGGGGCAGACCTCGCGGACCGAGGTGATCGAGGTTCGCGACCACGCCCACGACCTGACGAACAACCTGCTCACCGGCTTCCCGTCCGCCGACCTGGAGAAGGTGCTCGCCACCGTCACCGCGGCGGACGCGTTGATCGTGGTCTCGCCGACGTTCTCCGCGTCGTACAGCGGGCTGTTCAAGATGTTCTTCGACGTCCTCGACGACAAGGCTCTGGCCGGCAAGCCCGTCCTCCTCGCCGCCACCGGCGGCACCGAGCGCCATTCCCTCGTCCTCGACTACGCCCTCCGCCCCCTCTTCGCCTACCTCAAAGCCGTCCCCGTCCCCACCGGCGTCTACGCCGCCTCCACCGACTGGGGCCCCAACGCGGCGACCCTCCGCCCCCGCATCACCCAAGCCGCCACCGAGTTGGTCGCCACCCTCCACAACGACCCCGCACCCAAACTCGACCCCTACGCCAACCCCACCCCCTTCGAAGATCTCCTCAACAGCTGATACTTGGAGACATGAGGCGGTGGGCGGGGTTCTTCTTCGTGCTGAGCGCGGTTGCGCTGACGGCTGGCTGGTTCGCGCGGGATGGTGATCAGCCGCTGGAGGAGCCGACAGGGGCGACCGCAACCGTGGTGAGCGATCCCGGAGTCAGTTCCGCGGCGGGATACTTCGTCGCGGCGGGGATGTCAGCGGCGATCGGGCTCACGCTGGTCGTTCTGCGGGCGCGCGGCGATCAGCAGGGCAATGCCGTCCAGAATCGTCGTCAGGCCAAACGTTAGGGCGTGCGCCGGATCCATGGCCGACTGGAAGTGTTCGCCTACTGAGGATCCGACGCGGCCGGCGGTGGGGAAGGCGATGCTGGAGCCGGACATGACGTGGGTGAGAGTGGGCGCGATCTGACGCCACCACTCCTCGTCGGAGAGGCCGGAGTCGCGTTGGGTGCGGAGTTGTTCGGCGCCGGCGCGCGCGGTGCCGGTGACGTGGGTGAGGATGAGAGCAAGGGCGGAGTCCATCTCGACGTCGGTGAGACCGAGGCCGTCGAGGGGGCGTAGTTCGGCTTCGTACTTGAGGGTGATGTTGGGTCCGAGCGCGGTGCGGACCGTGGGGACCTCATGGATCCACGGGTGCCGAGTCAGTACGTCGAAGTTCCGGCGCGCGACGAATTCGAGGGCCGACCGCCAATCGGGCTGACGCGCCGGTTCGTCGACATCGGCGTACAGATCGCCGTACACATGGTCGAACATCAGGTCGGTGAGCTCGGCCTTGCCGGGGACGTGAGTGTAGAGCGTCATCGTGCCGGCCTTGAGCCGCTCGGCGATCACTCGCATCGAGACGGCCTCGAGGCCCTCGGCGTCGGCGAGCTCGATCGCGGCGTCGACGATCGCGCGCACGGTCAGCCCGGAGCGGCCGGGTTTGGTGTGACTGCCCCACAACAGCGCCAGACTGCGTGCCGGATCGGCGGCCGCCACCTTTTTTCCAGCCAACGGAACAAACTCCCAGCGCTCGTCGTTGCCTCGATGGTACCTGAGTCGTACGGTGTACGGTACAGTCTACGGCTCAACCCCGAACGAGAGGTGGGAAGTGACGGACCAACTGGTGATCGAGGCTGCCGATGTGCGGAAGAACTACCGCGGCGGCACCGAGGGGGCAGGCCTGAACGGCTTCGATCTCGAAGTCACCGCCGGCACGGTGACGGGCCTGCTCGGCCCGAACGGCGCCGGCAAGACAACCGCGGTGCGGATCCTGTCCACGCTGCTGCAGCTGGATTCCGGGACCGCGGCAGTCGCCGGGTACGACGTACGCCGCCAGGGTGCCGAGGTACGGCGGCGGATCGGGCTGGTCGGGCAGTACGCGGCAATCGACGAGGTGCTGACCGGCCGGCAGAACCTGGTCATGTTCGGCCGGCTGAACCATCTCGGCCACGCTCGAGCGGTCCGGCGCGCGGACGAACTGTTGGAGCAGTTCAGTCTGACCGCGGCGGCCGGGCAGTCGGTCGGGAAGTACTCCGGCGGCATGCGGCGCCGGCTCGATCTGGCGGCCAGCCTGATCGTGGCGCCGACCGTCCTGTTCGTCGACGAGCCGACGACCGGGCTGGATCCGGCCGGGCGGCTCGAGGTCTGGACGGCGATCCGGCAGCTCGTCGACAACGGCACGACCGTGCTGCTCACCACGCAGTACCTGGAGGAGGCGGATCAGCTGGCGAACCGGATCTCGATGCTCAAGGACGGCAAGGTGGTCGCGGAGGGTACGCCGGACCAGCTGAAGACCCAGCTCGGTTCGGACTGGCTCGACCTGGTGCTCGTCGACCCGGCCGAGGTTCAGGCCGTGCTCAACCTGGCCGGACCGCTGGCGAACGGCGAGATCCGGGTCGAGGGCACCCGGATCAGCGTGCCGGTGAAGGACCGCACCCGCGCCCTCACGGTGATGGCGAACTCGTTGCACGAGGCAAGAATCGAACCGGAGGACATCACGTTACGCAGACCGACGTTGGACGAAGTGTTCCTGCACCTCACCGGAGCGGCCGCATGAGCGCGCTCGGTTGGGCCGTCGCGGACGGCTGGACGATCGCTCGCCGTACGCTCACGCACTGGCGGATGCAACCGGGGCTGATCCTCTTCTCCTGGGCGTTCCCGGTGCTGATGCTGCTGATGTTCGGTGGCTTGCTCGGCGGTGCGATGGAGTTCCCCGAAGGGGAGTCGTACTACGAGCTTCTGGTGCCGGGGATCTTCGCGCTGACCATGCTGTTCGGGCTCGAAGGCACGATGACCGCGGTCACCCAGGACAAGGACAAGGGCGTGACGGACCGGTTCCGCTCGCTGCCGATGAGCTCCGCCGCGGTGGTGCTCGGCCGCTGCCTGGCCGACATGCTCGACACGATGGTGGCGCTCGCCGTACTGGCTGTGGCTGGGTTCGCCCTCGGCTGGCGCTGGCACGACGGACTGCCGTCGGCGCTGGCGGCGTTCGGACTGCTGCTCCTGCTGAGATTCGCCTTGCTGTGGGTCGGAATCTTCATCGGTCTCTCGGTGAAGAACGCCCAGAGCATCACCGCCGTCCAGGTCCTGGTCTGGCCGGTCGGCTTCCTCTCCAGCGCCTTCGTCGCCACCTCCACGATGCCGAACTGGCTGGGCACGATCGCCCAGTGGAACCCCCTGTCCGCCGCCGCCACCGCATCCCGAACCCTGTTCGGCAACCCCGACCCGTCGGCCACCGCCAGCTGGATCGGCAGTCACTCCGTCCTGATGGCGATCATCGCGCCGCTAATCCTGACCGCGATCTTCCTCCCGCTCTCAGCCCACCGCTACCGAACCCTCGCCCGCTAACCGATCCGGGGCCCCGGCAGACCGCCGGGGCCCCTACGGCACCAACTGGCCGCCGTTCACCTCGATGATCTGGCCGGTGACGTACGACGACATGCGGTCGGAGGCGAGGTAGAGGACGGTGCCGACGCATTCGTGCGGGGTGCCGGTGCGGCCCATCGGGATGGTGTTGACCATGGCCTGCATTTGGTCGGCGGCGGTGTGGCGGTCGTGGAAGGGGGTGGTGATGACGCCTGGGGAGAGGGCGTTGACGCGGATGTTGTCGGGGGCGAGCTCTTTGGCGAGGCCGCGGGTGAAGGTGCTGACGGCGCCTTTGCTGGTGGCGTAGACGACCGAGCCGCCGGCGCCGCCGGTTCGGGCGGCGATCGAGGTGACGTTGACGATCGAACCGCCGCCTTGAGCGCGGAAGACCGGGACGATCCGGCGGCTGAGCGCGAAGACCGAGGTCAGATTGACCTCCAGGATCCGCTGAAAGTCCTCGTCCGGTACGTCGACGATCGGCGACCGCTTCACCAGGTCACCGGCGTTGTTCACCAGTACGTCGATCCGCCCGTGCTTGGCGAGGACCTCGTCGACCAGGGAACCGGCCGAGGCCGGGTCCGCGAGATCGGCCTGGTGCAGGGACGCCGTACCGCCGGCTGTCTGCACCGCGGCGACGGTGTGCGCGGCGCCCTCGGCGTTGCGGTGGTAGTGGACAGCGACCGTGGCGCCGGTCTGGGCGAAGCCGACCGCGACCGCTGCTCCGATCCCGCTGCTCGCACCCGTCACCAGTACGACCTGGTCCGTGAAATCGAGATATCCCATGCACCCCATCCTGCCAAAGCCCGCGGCGCGCCGGAGGGGGTTTCGTGGGCGCGACCCGGCGGTAGATTCGATGAATGGGATACGCGCTGGGGCAGCTCGATCTTCGGCGGTGGCGGACTGCGGACGCGCTCCGCCTGGTGCAGGCACATGCCGATCCCGAGATGGCCCATCAGGGCGGGATCGTGGACCGGGCGACCGCGCTGGACTGGATCGGCCGGGTCGCCGATCTCGACAACGGTCACGTGTACGCCGTGGCCGACGCCGACGACCACCCGGTCGGCTGTGTCGGCGTGACCAATATCGACCGCCATCAGGTCGGCTGGACGTGGTACTGGACGATCGCCGAGATCCGCGGCCAAGGCGTCGCCCGGGACGCTCTCCGTGCGCTCACCGACTGGGCGCACCACGATGCCGGGCTGTACCGGCTCGAACTCGGTCACCGCCTCGGTAACCCCGCCTCCTGCGGCGTCGCCGGCAGCGCCGGATTCCTTCGCGAGGGTGTCGAGCGGCAGCGCCTCGCCTACGGCGGCACCCGGTACGACGTGGAGCGGCACGCCCGCCTGGCCTCGGACCCGCTGACCCCGCCGGGCCGGCCGGTCAGCGTGACGGCCTAGAGCAGTGACGGCCTAGAGCTGGTACGACCGCCAGCGCTCGTCGACGACGTACCCAAGGGCCTCGTTCGCCCCAAGGCTGCCGTCGTTGGCCGCAGCACCACCGGTGCTGAACCGCTTGATGCCGATCTCCAGAAAGGCAAGAATCGACGCCGCCTTCACGGCTTGCCCGACACCACGCCGCCGGTACTGCGCCAGCACGGACGTGAACCTGGTATCGCCGGACCCTTC
The DNA here is from genome assembly GCF_040605415.1 of Kribbella sp. NPDC005582. Lineage (NCBI taxonomy): Bacteria > Bacillati > Actinomycetota > Actinomycetes > Propionibacteriales > Kribbellaceae > Kribbella > Kribbella sp. NPDC005582. Next base: position 86,484 of record NZ_JBEXCU010000005.1, on the reverse strand, counting down.
GTGCGCCCGGATCACCGTCGCACCCACCAGCCGTGAACCGTCGAACGCCCCGAAGACCCGATACTCCGGCCAGAGCGCCTGGGTCTTGGACAACTCACCCACGACCCGCTCGGTCGCCGGTGTGTACGGGTAGTCAGGCGCGTTGAGCTGCTCGAGCTTGTGCAGCGCCTCGGCCGACTCGGGCCCGAGCTCACGCAGTGTGAGCCCGGACGCGGTCGCACGGCTGACGGCGGTCTCCAGGAGATCGCGGTCGGGATCGGTCAGATGCGCGGCCCAGGATTCGCCCACGACCCGGTACCCGGCTGCTTCGAGCTCGGCGCAGCGCGGATCGGTGTCCTGGACAATCTGAGTGTCGGGCACAGGTTGATTGTGTGGTGCCCGACCGCAGACCTCAACCCAGTTTGCGCAGCAAAGGCAGTACGTCTTCGGTGAACTGGGTCAGGAAGCGCTCCTGGTCGTGGCCCGGACCGTGCACCACGAAGTGGTTGAAGCCGGCGTCCAGGTACGGCTGGAACTGCTTCACGACCTCTTCAGGGTCGGACGCGACGATCCAGCGCTTGGCGACCTGCTCGATCGGCAGCTCGTCGGCCAGCCGCTCCATCTCGGTCGCGCTCGTCACGCTGTGCTTCTGCTCCGGGGTCAGCGAGAGCGGCGCCCAGAACCGGGTGTTCTCCAGCGCCTGCTCCGGGTCGCGGTCGTAGGAGACCTTCACCTCGAGCATCCGGTCGATGTCCTCGAACTTCTTCCCGGCCGCCTCGGCGCCTTCCTTGACCGCGGGGATCAGCTTCTCCGTGTACAGCTCCATGCCCTTGCCCGAGGTGGCGATGAAACCGTCACCCGCGCGGCCGGCGTACTTGGCGACCAGCGGTCCGCCCGCGGCGACGTACACCTTGAGCGGGGTCTCGGGGCGGTCGTAGATGAACGCGTCGACGGTCTTGTAGTACGGGCCCTCGGAGCTGACGCCGTCCTTGGTCCACAGGTCGCGGATCAGCTGGACGGCCTCGCGCAGCCGCGCGTACCGCTCCTTGAACTCGGGCCACTCGCGGCCCGAGACGGCGATCTCGTTCAGCGCCTCACCTGTGCCGACACCGAGCATCACGCGACCCGGGTAGAGCTCACCGAGCGTCGCGAAGGCCTGCGCGATCACCGCCGGGTTGTACCGGAAGGTCGGCGTCAGCACCGACGTACCGAGCAGGACCCGGTTCGTCCGCTCGCCCACCGCGGCCAGCCACGCCAGCGCGAACGGCGCGTGCCCACCCTCGTGCCGCCACGGCAGGAAGTGGTCCGACACCGTGACGCTGTCGAGCCCGAGCTCCTCGGCCCGAACGGCGTAATCCACCAGATCCCGCGGCCCGAACTGCTCCGCCGACGCCTTGTACCCGACCCGAATGCTCACCCTTGGCTCCCAACCGTATTTAGCCGACTCCGACACCAACCACGTCCGCCTCCGACTTTATGCCGCCGGTCGGCCACTCGTCCCGACGGTGCTTGACCGGGCGCCGGGGCATCGGACAGGATTGGGCCCGGCGCGGCCCGCGCCTCACCTCCGTTGACCGGCTCCGGCCCGGTCTCGTCGCAGGGGGCAAAGGGACTTCTGGTCTCGGGCCGCTCGTCCTGGTCAACTGCTGCGGACGGGATCGCCGGAGGATCGAGTCCGCGCTGCGGAAGGCCAGATGACAGCGAACCGGAATCTCAAACGGCGGGTGCGTGCCCGCGCCGCCAAAACGGGCGAGTCCTACACGTCTGCCCTCCGGCACTTCCGCCCGACTCCATCAGGAGAAAAAGGCATGCCGGAAACTTTGACCATCGCCGTCGCCCAGTCGACGGTGCACCGAGACCCCACCGACGCCGCACTGCTGCGTGCGAGCGGCGCCGAGGTCCGCTCCCAACTGAAGCACGCGGCCGCAGCCGGCGCCCGCCTGGTCCATTTCACCGAGGGCGCGCTCAGCTTCCCGGCCAAGGAGATCATGTCCGAGCTGGGCCCGGACGAGATCGGCCCGTCCGACTGGACCAAAGCCGACTGGACGGTCCTGGAGGAAGAGCTCGACAGCATCGTGAAGCTGTCCGGCGAGCTGGGCGTCTGGACCGTCATCCCGTCGATCCACCAGCTCCCCGATGCGCGACCGCACAACAGCATGTACGTCGTCTCCGACCAGGGAAAGGTGGTCGCCCGGTACGACGAGCGCACGATGTCGACGACGAAGATCACCTGGATGTACACCGTCGGCAAGGACCCGGTGACGTTCGACGTGGACGGCTTCCGGTTCGGGCTCGCGCTCGGACTGGACGTGTTGTTCCCGGAGTTGTTCACCGAGTACGACCGGCTCGGCGTGGACGGCGTACTGGTCTCGTACTCGACCGCGGGTGTGACGCACCACGAGCACATCGCGGTTCAGGCGCGGGGCTGCGCGGTGAACAACACCTGCTGGATCAGCCTGGCAGTTCCGGCCAATCCGGAAGGCGGACTTCAGTCCGGAGTGATCGATCCGCGCGGAGCTTGGGCGATTCACGCTCCGACGGACGGCTCACCCGCGGTCGTGACGACTGCTGTGCGGCATGAAGACGTCACGCAGATCGGTCGTGAGTTCCGGCAGCGGACTCGGGAGCGCGTGAACAGCTAGCCCTCACACCTTCGGGCGCTGACGCGTTCCATGGGCATGAACAGGCACATGATCGTCAGCACCCGGTTGGGTGAGCTCACGCTGGTCGCCTCGGACGACGCGTTGCCCGGTGTCTACTTCCCGCACCACTGGGTGAAGCCGATGCCGCTCGGCGAGCGGGTCACGTCCGACCCCGTGCTGTCCGAGGCGGCCCGCCAGCTCGACGAGTACCTGAGCGGCGTGCGCAGGACCTTCGAGCTTCCCACCACGCTCCGCGGCGACGACTTCCAGCTGGCGGTGTGGTCTCGGCTCGCTGTGATCCCCTACGGCACCACCACGACGTACGGCGAGATCGCGGCCGAAGTCGGTGGGCACGCGCAGCTCGTCGGCAAGGCGGTCGGTCAGAACCCGCTCTCGATCGTCATCCCGTGCCACCGCGTGGTCGGCAAGAACGGATCGCTCACCGGGTACGCCGGCGGGCTGAAGCGCAAGCAACTGCTCCTCGACCTGGAGGAACCCGCCGAGGTCAGGCTGTTCTGAGCCCCAGGCGTTCGGACAGCCCCTCGGCATCGAACGGCGAGCGCACCTTGGCGTCGTTGTCGAAGTAGACATAGACGTCGCGCTGCCGGCGGGGAGGCCGGTCTGGTGACACGGTCTTCCCGCCGGTTGGCGTGCGGCCTTCATGCCAGGTCCGGGCGCGCTTGGCCCAGTGGTCGAGGCCGGCTGTGTCGTAGCCGCTGACGTAGAGCTCGTCGGCGCCATGCAGGCGCACGTAGACGAAGTCGGCGGTCACGTCGTCGAGCATCGGCCACTTGCCGGCGGTGTCGGCGCAGACCAGCGCGACGTTGTGTTCGCGGAGCAGGTCGATGAACTCGGTGTTCTCGAAGCTGTCATGCCGGATCTCCAGCGCATACCGGATCGGCTGCTCGTGGCGCACCTCGAGGAACACCCGGTCCTTCATCCGGTCCTCGTGCTGCTTGGCCAGCTCCAGCGCGGCACCGGTTGTCCGCGGCAACGATTCGAAGAACGCGGCCAGCCGCGGGCCGTCGTACCGGAAGTTGCCGGGGAGCTGCCAGAGCACCGGACCGAGTTTGTTGCCCAACGCAAGCAGTCCGGAGGAGAGGAAGTTCGCCAGCGGCGCGTCGGTGTCCGCGAGCCGCTTCATGTGCGTGATGAACCGCGGCCCCTTCACCGCGAAGACGAAGTCGTCCGGCGTCTCGTCGTACCAGCGCTGGTACGACGTCGGCCGCTGCAACGAGTAGAACGAGCCGTTCAGTTCGACCGAGTTGAGCCGCCGCGAGACGTACTCCAGCTCGGCGCGCTGCGGCAGGCCCTCGGGGTAGTACACCGAGCGCCAAGGCTTGTATCGCCAGCCGGAAATGCCCACGCGATAGACCACGCCTCTGATTATCTATCCGAATGGACGTCGATCGCGGAAGCTACCCAGACGCGCGCACGCCGTGGAACAACGCCGCGTGGCGCCGCGAGGCGACGGGCTGGCTGGTGGAGCAGCTCGACCGGTTCGAGATTGAAGAGACCGGTACGGCGGTCTTACGGCTGCGCCCGTGGTCGATCATCGTGCGGATGGAGGCCGCGGAGCCGGTGTGGTTCAAGGCGAATCCACCCGGCAGCGCCTTCGAGCCGGCCCTCGCCCAGCGGCTCGCCGAGCTCGTCCCGGAGCACGTACTCACGCCGTACGCCGTCGAGGTCGAGCGCGGGTGGTCGCTCCTTCCGCACGGTGGGCAGGTGCTGAAGAACGTCGAGCGGGAACCGCGGCACTGGGAGGAGCTCCTCAGCCAGTACGCCGAGTTCCAGCGAGCGCTCGTCGACCACACCGACGAGATGAGCAAGCTCGGCGTACCGAGCGCGCGGCTTGCCGAGCTGCCGAAGCTGTTCGACTTCCCCTGGGTCGCTGATGCGTGCGCTGAGCTGGCTGCTCTTGGCATCCCCGAGACGCTCGATCACGCCGATCTGCACGAGAACCAAATCTTCTACGGCGACCGCTACACGTTCTTCGACTGGGGCGACTCCGCTATCTCGCACCCCTTCTGCAGCCTGCGCGTCCCGCTCGAGCGGGTCGCCGACCAACTCGGCCCCGAGTTCGTCCCGCGGGTTCGCGATGCCTACCTCGAGCACTGGCCCGGCGACGGCCGCACCCTGCGCCGGGCCGCCGACCTCGCCTGGCGCCTCGGCGTCTTCGGTCGCGCTTTGTCCTGGCAGCGCCTCTTCCCCGGCAACGACGCCATCAGCGCCGAAGGCATCGCGGAGGCCCTTGATCGCCTACGGTGATCACATGGCGTTGATCTCCAAAGGTGGCAAGGTCGAGTCGTTCCTGACGGTCGTGGTCGGCGGCGGCTCCGCGTTCGGCCTCGTCGTCCTGACGTCGCGGTCCTGGAAGGCGTGCCATGTCGACATCGCCGGGCCGATGCCCAACGGTCTGACCCTGCTCTTCCTGGGCCTGCCGCTGGCGCTAATCGTCAACCTGCTGCTGTTCACGATCGCCTACCGCTACGCCGGCAAGACCCTGCTCATGGGCCTGGTCGCCGCCGCGATCGCGATCACGATCGCCGACCTGGCCCTCTACTCCTGGCAAGGCACCCCGGCCGCGTCTCCCGGCACCTGTCCGGGCAACGTGCCGCCGTTCTGGCCGGTCTGGATCCCGACCTGACAGTCGCCCCGCCAAGCCTCAGAGCTTGGCGCCGATGAGCTGGTAGATGTCGTCGCGCGCACCGGGCAGGTCGTCGTGGCCGAAGTCCGGGTAGGCCCGCAGTTCCTTGGTCGAGGTGATCCGGTTGTACGCCGCGAACTGGGTCGACGGCGGGCACACCTGATCCTCGAGCCCGACGAACAACGTGACCTCGGCCTGGATCCGCGGGGCGAGGTGCTGCACGTCGATGTAGCCGAGGGTGGTGAACACCTCGTCCTGCCGTAGGTGCCGCGGGTCGCGCTTCTTGAACCAGGTGACGATCTCGTCGTACGGGCCGGTGTCCAGGTTGAGGTCCCAGGTGCGCTGGTAGTCGCACAGGAACGGGAACACGCTGGCGACGTACTTGATGCTCGGCGTCAGCGCGGCCGCGACCAGGCTGAGCCCGCCGCCCTGGCTCCACCCGGTCGTCGCGATCCGGGTCTCGTCCACCTCGGGCAGTGCACCGATGATGTCGGCCAGTCGCCGGGTGTCCAGGAAGACGTGCTTGTAGAGCAGGCCGTCGGGACCGGCGTCCAGACCGTGCACGAGGTGGTTGTGCAGGTCGAAGTTGTTCGACGTCTGGGACGCGGTCCGGAAGCCGACCTGCTCGCGGACGTCGAGCGCGGCCACGGTGTACCCGCGGGCGGCGTACGGGAGGAGTTCGACCCAGGTCGGCTGCTCACCGCCGTACCCGTGGAACACCAGTACGGCGGGCCCGGTCGGCTCGTGCGGCCGGATCACCTTGGCGTGGACGCGATAGCCGCCGGTGCCGGTGAAGTACAGGTGCTGGGCGGTCGCCGTGGTCAGCGGGAAATCGGTGGCGTCGGCGAACTCGGTCTCCGGGTCGGTCCCCTCCAGCTCGAGCAGCGCCTTCCCCCAGAACTGGTCGAAGTCGTCCGGCCGCGGGTTCGTGCCCTGGTAGGTCAGCAGTTCGTCGTACGACAGCTCGAAGGACAGCACAGACGCTCCTCAGGTTCGGGTCGTCCTTATTCTGCGGGAGTCTCCGGGTCGGGGGCAGTGCCGTCCCAGATGGTGTAACCGTGCGCGGCGTTCAGCTTGTCGCGCAGCGTGGTCTCCAGCACCTCCACCTGCCCCGGCGCGAGCCAGGCCAGCGGCAGCAGGACGGTGTCGTCGGGGCGCTTGGTCCGCAGGGCGATCGCCGGGCCGTGCGTCGTCTCGACGCGGCCGACCTGGGTCACGTCGGTCCACGCCGTCTTCACCCCGCGCACGTCGATCGCGTCGTCCTTGAGTCGCAGTACGACGGGCGGCCGGGCGACGATCCACAGCCCGGCCAGCGCGACCAGACCGCCCAGCACCAGGAACACCGTGATCACAACCCCCGGCGCTCCGAGGGCCCACGTGATCGCAGCCACGCCGAGAAGGATCAGACCGACGGCCAGGACCCCGAGGAACCGCCCTGACCGCATCCGGTACGTCGTCCGCATCGGGCCATGATCCCATCGGCCCGGCCGCGGCTCAGAAGGGGTCGACGTCCGAGGTCGACGCGTTCCCGCCGATCACCGGCGACAGCTTGATCGTCCAGTCGAACTTGCCGTCGAAGCGATCGTCGTACTTGGCGAACGAGCAGCCCTCGGTGAACTGCCGGCTGACACCGTCCCAGGCGCTGCCCGACTTGAAGAACACCCAGTAGCTGCCGCGGATGCCGCGCACGGTGGCGTTGGAGTCGTGCCGGACGTAGACCGTCACCTGCGGCTGGCGCGGCACGCTGTTCGCGACGACCACCACGACATCCGCCGAGCCGTTGTTGGTGATCTGCAGCGTCCCGGACCCGCGCGGCCCGGACCGCTGGATGATCTGGCCGTTCGCGCCGCGACCGGTCATCTGCGGCGGCGGCTTGAGCGCCGGCGGCGTCATCCGGAGGCCGAAGTTCATGCCCTTGCCGAGGCCCTTGTTGACCGCCTGCGACAGCTCGACGATCGACGCCCGGATCCCGGTCTTGGCCTGATACAGCCGGACGGCCTCCGCCTTCGGCAGGCCGCAGCCGGTCTTGGTCTCGCCGGACCTCGCGACGTTGGCCCGGACGTTGGCAGGGAACCTGTTGAAGGCAGTCAGCGCCTCCTCGTGCCCTGCGCGGGCCGACTGCGGGGGCTGGAGGTCGTTCAGATCCTGCCGCTGCCGCTCGACCGCATCCTCGAGCTGGGTGCGGGCCTGGTCGAAGGCTGCGAGCGTCGGGGCGTTCATCACCCGCTGCACTCCGCGGACCAGGTTCGTCTCGGAGTTCGCGATGGCCTTCTTGTAGCCGACCGGGCTCAACGTGGACTGCGTCGGCGTTGTCGCCGGTGGCTCCGTCGGTGTCGGTGCTGGTGACGGTGTGGTCGGCTGGTCCGTCGGCGCGGTGACGGTCGTCGAGGGCAGCGGCTTGCTGCTCTCCGGGTCGCCCCCGCACCCCGCCACGACCAACGCCGTACCGACAGCTATCGCCATGATCCGCCGCATATGTGCCCCCCAGGCTCTTCGGTGCGAGCCATCTTTCCCCGAAGCGGGGGGATCAGTCCAGAGTGTCCTGAACCGGTCAGTTGGTCCCGGTCAGTTGGTGCCGGTCTGGGTGGGGTCGTAGGCGCAGGCGTCGTTCAGGTCCTGGGCCGCACCCGGCGTCTTGGTGACCTTGGTCGGCTTCTTCGTCGCCCCGGAGGTCGGCTTCTTGGTCGCGGTCGACGACGGGGTCGAGGCGACCGGCTTGTTCTTCGGGGCGATCGCCTTCTCGACGATCTCCTGCATGGCGGAGTAGTCCGGGTTCTTGCCGGTCGGGAAGTTCTTGCTCTTGTCCAGGTCCACGTTCGCGACCTTCGCCGACTTCACCTTCAGGCCGAGCTCGATGAACGCCGGCAGGATCTCCTGCGGGATGTCGGTACGCAGCAGGTCCTTGCTGGCCGAGGCGATCTGCTGGTACTTCGTCACCAGGGTGGCCGGGTTCACGCTGTTCACCAGCGCGTGGATCGTGCAGCGCTGGCGCTCCTGCCGCGACGGGTCGCTCAGGCCGTAGCGGCCGCGGGCGAACCACAGGGCGTGGTAGCCGTCGAGCTTCTGGTCCGGGCCGGGCATGATGTAGCCGGACGGCTTCTTCGCGCCTCGCGTGCCCGGTCCGGCGCCGTAGTCGCCGCCGATCGGCACCTTGTAGTTGACGTTGACCGTGATGCCGCCGATCGCGTCGATGATCTTGCGGAACCCGGCCAGGTTGATCTGCATGTAGTAGTCGATGTCGAGACCGAGCGCGGCGCCCGCAGCCAGCTTGACCACGTCCGCGCCCATGTTGTCGGTCGCGCCGAGGACACCCGGATGCGCCTTCGGGACGTTGTCGTACATCGAGTCCAGGTAGAACTCCGGCTGCTCGACATTGCCGAGGTCCGGGTTCCAGTAGCCGTCCGGGTACAGCTTGTGCAGCGGCGAGTCCTCCGGGAACGGCATCCGCATCCAGTTCCGGCTGAGCGAGATCAGGGCCGTGTCACCGGTCTTGGTGTCGATACTGGCCACCATCACCGTGTCGGTCCGGACACCGGTCCGGTCGGCGCCGTCGTCCGCGCCGAGGAGCAGCAGGTTCAGCCGCGGCGTCTTCGCCCACGGGTCCGCCTTGTCCACCTTCGGCCGGGTCGCGCTCTTGGAGTCGCCCTCGGACTGGAACACACTGCCGACCAGATCGCGCTGCGCCATCACCGTCTGCGCCGCCACGGTCGTCGGTACGGCGATCCCGAAGCACAGCAGCCCGACGAACATCGAGCCCGCCAGCCGACCGGTGTACGTCATGCTCACCGGGCGAAGCAGCTTGTGCGAGGCAACCACGACCCAGATCCACAGCCCGCCGAGCACCACCACGGCCGCGGTCGCGATCAGCAGTTGCCGGGGAGACACGGCCAGCTCGACCACCGAATTGCGCTGCGTCAGGCCGACGTACGCCGCGATCAGCAGCAGACCGCCGGTGATCGTCAGCACGAACGCACCCAGCTTGGTGCGCCCGCCCATGATCAGGCCCGAACCGGGAACCAACGCGCTGAGCAGGGTGAGACCGATGGCCTTGGAGGTCGTCCGAGCCCGCTGCGACCGGTGCTTGGACCGGCTGGCACGTGGCGCGGACCTCCGTCCGGCGGCGCGAGTACTCCGCGACATGGCTCCGTTTCCCTGATCGACGACGTGGCGACCTCCCGTAGGACCGCCCGAAGCGACCCACGGTACCTAAGACGCCCACGCCAGCCATTCGGTTGACGTGGTACTGGCGACCCCCGTCGGTGCACGCCAGGTTACACACGGGTCAGCCAACACTCCCAACCACCCACTTTGCCGCCACCCCGGTCGAACAGATAGTCTTGGTCGTCGTCGACCCATACAGCTGTCTTGTGTGGGTGCGTCGGAGGAGGCGTCGCCTAGTCCGGTCGATGGCGCCCGCCTGCTAAGCGGGTTGAGGGTAATCCCCTCTCGCGAGTTCAAATCTCGCCGCCTCCGCGCCTAGAGCGCCCCTGTCCACGGAAAGCGTGGACGGGGGCGCTTCGGCTTTTTCTGGGGGCGAAGCCCCCAGGCCCCACCCGGAGGGCTTCGCCCCCGGACCCCCCGCTGCGTCGCGCCCCTCGGCCGCCGCAGCGCGGCCACCGGGCGCCCCTTCCTCGCCGCAGCGCGGCTACGGGGCGCCCCCTCAGCCGGGCACCCGCCTCAACCACTGGTTTGAAGGCTCTGCGGCACAACCCACGGCCGGCGGGGCGGGCAGCTGGCCACGCGACCGGATATCCGCTCCCGTTGCCCCTTCTCGGCCCTTGCAAAGGGGGGAGAAGGGGCAACACGGGCGGATATCCCGCCGTGTGTTCGGCACCGAAGGCGACTGGGTCGGCCGGGTTCGTGGGGGCGGCTAGCGGCTGGCGAGGAGTTGTTTGGCTTCGGCGATGCGTTCGGCGGAGCGGGGGGTGACGGGCTCGGTGGCGACGATCAGGTGGTCGACCCCGAGTGCTTCGTACGCCGCGAACATGTCAGCCAGCTCCGGCACGGTCCCCGCGAAGGCGGTCGGGTCGGCCTCGCCTGGCGCCTGCTCGGGGTCTCGGACGACCACACCGACGGTCACGGAGACCGGCTTACCCACCTCGTCCGTCACCGCGCGGAATCCGTTCAGCCGCTCAGAGACCTTCTCGCCAGGAGCGCCGTACCAGGCCATGTTCCAGGCGTCGGCCCACTCGGCGGTCAGTCGCAGCATCCGCGGCCGCGCTCCCGCGACCAGGATCGGGATCCGCCGCTCCGGCATCGGGTTCAGGTTCGCCTCGACAGTCTTGTAGTAGGTCCCGTCGAAGCTGACCGTCTCCCCGCGCACCAGCCGGGCCACGATCTCGAGCCACTCCTCGAATCGCGCAAACCGATGGTCCGTCGGCAGCCCGAACGCCTCGTACTCCGGATCGTGCCACCCAGCGCCGACCCCGAGAATCAATCGCCCACCGGACACCTCGTCCAGCGCCGCCGCCATCTTCGCGGTCAGCCCCGGATCACGGAACGTCGAGCAGAGCACCATGTTCCCCAGCTCGACCCGCTCGGTCAGCGCCGCGACGGCGCTCAGCAGCGTCCAGGACTCATGCATCCCCGCGACAAATCCGTCCGGCGCCCGGTAGAAGAAATGGTCCGCGATCCACAAGGAATCCAGTCCGGCACTCTCAGCCGTCAACGCCAGCGCCTTGACGTCGGCCCACCGCGGCATCCCACCGGTCGGCCCGTCGGACCCACCCACTGGCAACATCAATCCGATCTTCATGCCGCCAACCTATGCAGCATCGGCCCCGACAAACAGCGCGGCGCCCTGGTCATGGTGGGACCAGGGCGCCGCGCGCTTACCGCTGCCGGCTTCCGACTCGGCGGCGGTGTCTGTCAGCCCAGGCGGGCCTTGAGGTGGTCGAGCTCGACCTTCAGCTCGGCCGGAACGGTGTCACCGAGCTTGGCGAACCACTCCTCGATCAGCGGGATCTCGGCCTTCCACTCCTCGGCATCGACGTCCAGCGCGATCCGCAGCTCCTCGTCGCTGAGCTCGAGCCCGGTCACGTCCAGCCCGTCGGCCGTCGGCACGTACCCGACCGGCGTCTCGACCGCGTCGGCCTTGCCCTCGATCCGCTCGATCATCCACTTGAGCACGCGACCGTTCTCGCCGAAGCCCGGCCAGACGAACTTGCCGTTCTCGTCCTTGCGGAACCAGTTCACGTAGAAGATCTTCGGCAGCTTGCTCGCGTCGTGCTCCTTGCCGACGGTCAGCCAGTGGTCGAAGTACTGGCCGGCGTCGTAGCCCAGGAACGGCAGCATCGCCATCGGGTCACGCCGTACGACGCCCACCTGGCCGACCGCGGCCGCGGTTGTCTCCGAGGACAGCGTCGCGCCCATGAACACGCCGTGCGCCCAGTCCCGCGACTCGGTCACCAGCGGCACCGTCGTCGCCCGGCGACCACCGAAGATGATCGCGGAGATCGGTACGCCGTTCGGGTCGTCGTACTCGTCGGCGAGGATCGGGCACTGCTCGATCGGGGTGCAGAACCGGCTGTTCGGGTGGCTGGACAGCTCGCCCGAGGCAGGCGTCCACTCGCGGCCCTTCCAGTCGGTCAGGTGGTCCGGCGGGGTCGGCGAGTAGCCCTCCCACCAGACGTCACCGTCGTCGGTCAGCGCGACGTTCGTGAAGACCGAGTTGCCCTTCTCGATCGTGCGCATCGCGTTCGGGTTGGTCTTCCAGCCGGTTCCCGGCGCGACGCCGAACAGACCGAACTCCGGATTGACGGCGTACAGGCGGCCGTCCTTGCCGAACCGCATCCAGGCGATGTCGTCGCCGAGCGTCTCGACCTCCCAGCCTTCCAGCGTCGGGTCGAGCATCGCCAGGTTGGTCTTGCCGCAGGCGCTCGGGAACGCGGCCGCGACGTAGTGGACCTGCTTGTCCGGCGAGATCAGCTTCAGGATCAGCATGTGCTCGGCCAGCCAGCCCTCGTCGCGCGCCATCGCGCTCGCGATCCGCAGCGAGTAGCACTTCTTGCCGAGCAGCGAGTTGCCGCCGTACCCGGAGCCGTAGGACCAGATCATCCGCTCCTCGGGGAACTGGACGATGTACTTCTCGTCGTTGCACGGCCACGGCACGTCCTTCTGGCCGGCCTCGAGCGGCGCGCCGACGGAGTGCAGACAGGGCACGTACTTGGCGTCGGTGCCCATCTTCGCCAGTACCTCGGCGCCGGTGCGCGCCATGATCCGCATCGAGCCGACGACGTACGCCGAGTCCGTGATCTCGACGCCGAACATCGGCTGCTCGGCGGTCAACGGGCCCATGCAGAACGGAACGACGTACAGGGTGCGGCCGCGCATCGACCCGCGGTACAGCCCGGTCATCAGGGCCTTCATCTCCGCCGGGTCCATCCAGTTGTTGGTCGGACCGGCGTCCTTCTCCTCCACAGAGCAGATGAACGTGCGCTGCTCGACGCGGGCGACGTCGCTGGGGTCGGTGCGGACCCAGAACGAGTTCGGCTTCTTCGCCTCGTTCAGCCGCACCATGGTGCCGGCGTCGATGAGGCCCTGCGTCAGCCCGGCGTACTCCTCGTCCGAACCGGTCACCCAGTGGATGCGGTCGGGCTGGGTCAGCTCGGCGACCTCGGCCACCCATGCCAGCAGGCCCGCGTGCTTCGTCGGTGCGCCGGACAGGTCGTACGCCTTCTTGGTGGTGGCGGACGCGGCCTCGGTCGGCGCGGTCTCGGTGAGATCGGCGGTCTGGGTCGGGCTGGCGGTGGTCGTCATCGGCGGCTCATTCCCTCTCAGCTGTCGGTCCCGGTCGCCGGTCCGCCCCTCGACGCTGAGAGACGGTACGACGCCGGCCGCCGGGGTCTCCAGCGGTTCGATCCAGCGGACTGGCGGTGTGATCTGTCGCATACCAGTGATTGCAGTGGACGCATACCAGTGTGCAAGTGGTACTAACGGTACGCGACAGCCCGGGGTGCTGTGAACCCGTCGAACGTGAACCCCGTCACAAAGTTTTGCCGACAACCGCTTTCCGGCCGAGCTTGTGAAAATGAGAACGGCCCGCGTCGTGACGCGGGCCGTTCGGTGAAGATTTTCCGGCAGATCAGCTGGTCTGCCGCCAGATGTCGTTCAGGATTCGCTGCACGTCAGGCTCCTCGCCCGGCAGCCCGGTCACCGTCATCCCGATCAGCCACCACTGCCCACCACTGCGGAACGCCCGCGTCATGGTCAGCGCGTACGGCTTGTCCTGGGTCGACAACCAGGTCCGCTCGTCCTTCGCCACCGTCGGCGCCGACGTCTTGTAGACCTTCGTCCACACCTGATCGAACCCCGCCCGATCCTTGACGCAGTCCGCCAAGCTCGCACACGCGCTCAGTGCCATCCGCAGGTCCGGAGTGACCTTCAGCCCGGTCCCCTTCTCGTCGGTCTGGATCCGCCGGTACGCGATCGTCGACGACTCACCCAACGACGAAATCGCCGGCGGCCGCGGCCACCCGATCGCGAACGGCAGGTCCGCGTTGGTGACCACCTGCAGGTCCGCGCCCACGCCGTACGTCGCTCCGAGCAGGCCCGGCTTCCCATCCGGCGCCTTGTACGGCGCTGTGCTGATCTTGGGCAACCCCGGCAACAGGACCGTCGTGGGCATCGCTGCCGGGCTCACCGCCGCCGCTGGCGCAGCCGCCTTCGGGGGATCCTTCACCGCGCTCCCGACCGCAGCGCCCACCGAGTAGGTCAGTGTGAAGACCACCAGCACCAGGACGGCGGCCACGGCATAAGCGCCTGCGCCGAGCCGAGCCACGGCTCGCTCGACAGCACTCTTCGCGCGTTCCGGCCCACCTGCGCCAGCACTCGCTGGCGCCGCGCCTACGCCGCGGCGCTCGCCCGTAGCCCAGTACGCCTCCGCGGCGCCGCCTCCCCCTTCCGCCGGTCGCCCGGCGTACGACGGGAACGCCGGCACCGCGGTCGGCGCGACCCCGCCGTACTGACTGAGCAGCGAGCGCACCGCCTGCAGCGCCGCATCGTCGTTCCCCACAATCCCGTCCAGCGGATCAACCAACCGCTCCGCCCCGGACTGCCCCGGCACAAGCTGCGTGATCGCATACGGCCGCGCGGCGCTGAAGTTGGCCGCCCACAGCGGCGTCTCCGCCCGCCCCGGGTCGAGCGCCGCATCCCGCCCGGCCTGCACCAGCCGCTCCTGCACGCCCTGCTCGCGCACCCCCGCCTCGGTCAGTACGAGCGCGACGACCTCCATCCCCGTGAAGGCCCGCCCACGCCACACCTCCGCCAGCGGGTGCTCCAGCAACAACTGCTCGAACCGGTACCCGGCAATCTCCGGCGGGTTCACTTCGCCTCCCAGATCGCCCGGTCCGCCAGCACCGTCGCCGCCTGCCGTGCCGTCTCACCCAGTACGGGGTTGGCCGTGTACTCCACCAGCACCACGACATCCGCGCGCTGCACCAGCACTCGAGTCGTGAACGACTCACCCGCCAGCCCGTTCGCCGTCTGCTCACTCTTCGTCGGATAAGGCCGGTCCGGCACCACGTCCAACGGCGACCGGTCGAACGCCCGCTTCGCCATCACTTCCGGCGTGAACGGCGCCTCCCCGGCCCCGGCCAGCTTCCCGCCGTACGGGGTGATCGTCACCTTCACCGAAGCCGCCGAGTACGTGTTCACCTGCCGCCGCATGACGTCCGCCGTACAGACGACCGCGTTCCGGCCACCCTGCTCCAACCGCGCCTTCGATGCCTTGGGCAACATCGCCGACACGTCCCCGAGCCGCGAGCACAAGTCCGCGGCCAGCTTCCGCGCCGGCGCCACATCGTCGTCCTGCACCGGCTTCCCGAACGCGAACCCCAACCCGGCCCCGATCACCGCGGCCACCCCGGCCGCGATCGCCGTACCCCGAACCACCCGACTAGCCATACCCGAGACCCTAGCCACCCGCTGGATCAGTCGAGCAACTTCTGCACCGACCCACCCGACTCGCTCAACTTCGTCCCGAGCCCCTTCAACGCCTCGCCCACCGTCGCCAGGATCCCCGACAGCTCCTGCAGGTTCCCGGCCAGGCTCTCGATCTCCGTGGCCACCCCGCCGATCTGCCCACTCCCGTCGTTCAGCTTCTTGGCCGCCGCGTCCCCAATGCCCGGAATCTTGTCCAGCTCCCCAGCCAGCCCCGCCAGCATCCCCGCCGCATCATGCAACCGGTCCTTCGCCGCATTCATCGTCGTAGCACTCCCACTGAGCGCCCGCCGAGCCCCACCCTCCCCGTCATCCCCCACCAAGGCCCCCGCAGCCTTCCCCGCCTGCTCCCCCGCCTCCGCCAACCCAGACCCGATAGTCCCCAGCAACTCCGGCAACTTCCCAATGAACCCCACCGCCCCATCAGGCAGCCCCCGCACCAACTCCAGCACCTTCTGGAAGTCGTCCGAGTTCTCCATCACGAACCCGACCGCCTTCTTCACATCCCCCAGATCCCGCCCACCCAACAGCTCCTCAATACCCATGCCCACGACCCTAGAGCCCCCTCCGCACCCCCGATTGGCATCGACCCGCCCCCTCCCTGTATCGTTACTCGACGTTGCCCGGCGCTCGTAGCTCAACGGATAGAGCATCTGACTACGGATCAGAAGGTTGGGGGTTCGAATCCCTCCGAGCGCGCCAGCATTGAAGCCCAGATCAGCCCGCTGACCTGGGCTTTTCTGTTTTCTCAGGGGGTACGACGCCCTCGCAGCCGGCTACGCGCGCTCCTCCGTCGCGTGCTACGCCCGACTGCCCCACCCACCCTCCGACACGGCTCATCGCCGCTTCCCCCCACGCGGCTACCGCCGCACTTTCGGGCTATCGCCCGCCCAACCCCGCGGTGGCTAGCGTGGTCAGACAGCTGACCCCGATCTCTCCCGAGACACAGGACCACGGCACATGGCACGCCGTTCATCACCTATGAACTCGGCGACATGACGGCGTACCTGACCCAAGAGGACGCCGACCGGTGATCATCGAATGCACCGCCGCCGACGACCTGGCCTCCTCCTCGCTCTCCGCACCGAGGCCAGCGACTGGTTAGCCCGACGCGGCATCAACCAATGGGCCGTCGCCTGGCCCAACCCCGAAGAACAGAACCGCCGAATCCTCCGCAGCATCGAGGCAAGCGAAACCTGGATGATCCGCGACGAGAACGAAGCCACCATGAGCACCGTCGCCCTCAACACCTTCTCAAACCCGAAGCTCTGGACTCCGGTCCCCGCATCCGCGCCGGTCACGGCCACCACCCCGCACCCTTGCCCTAGCCTCGTCCTCACCGAACGGACGCCCATGCCCAAACCCACCCGGCCACCGCGCCAGCCCTGCCCGACCTGAACGGCAATGGATGGACCGTCGTACAGAAGACCCAAATCAAGAACGGCAGGGTCGTCACGGAACCGAACATGAACCATGTAGCGGCTGCGGCGGGACAGGCTGGACCAACTAACGATGTGCGGTGCGTCGATACAGCAGCTCACCGGGAGATGCCAAAGAAGGAGTCCGCTAGTCCCGGTATCTGAGGAGCTGGCGCCGCGACGCACATGAACCCACGGCGCTCTGCCAGACATAGCCGACGACGGCCGGCTCGCTCAGAGATTCAGGTTAAGTTGACGAGCGCTTCGGCGTCCGGCACGTATGACGTGACGGCCTCGTAGAGAAATTCCTTGCCGCCCCGGGCCGCGCCGCTTGTGCGGATCTTGCGTGCCGCGCCGTACGTGACCAGGCGCTTAAGGCGGTTGTTCGCATTCTGCGCCGATGTCGACAGCGCTTCCGCAACCTCAGTGGCTTTGCATCTGCCGAGGGCAATCACGGTCCGGAATGTCTCGCCTGCAATCGGGTCACCGACGAGCGACAGGGACGCATCCCCGTCGTGTAAGACGGCGACGCTCGCATTACGGCGTTCCAACGAAACCGTCAGAGACTCCGCGTTCTCGTCGTTGAGTCCCATCACCTTGACGGTGAGGCCAGACTCCTCCGGCTCTATCGTGGTTAGGAACTTGCCGAGGAACTCGTCGAGGAAGCTGTGGGTCATGGCTGTCACGCCAGTGAAGTCGATCGTCAGGTCGATGTCGTGCTGGTTCGCGAGGAGATCTTCCAGGAGTGCTCGGGCTTCACGTCCCTGAATCCTCGTGGTGGGAAACTTTCCGAACCGCGCGACCGAGAACACGTTGAGTCCAGTCATCGTTTCTCCGGTTTCATTGTCCCGATTGAACCACACATCACTACCCATCGCAGGGCATTTCGTGTTGCAACCATGCCCATGTCCCGTTAGTGCGATCGTTGCGAGGGCTAGCGACGGTCTTCGCTCCGTCTCGGGCCCCAATCACCTCGATCTGCCCGGCGCCGGATCGCATCTCGAAGCGTATCGTTCCGTGTTTCTGGGTGCCGGCGATCACATCGCTCAGGCCGTGACCGCGCTCCTCTCGCGTGCCGCTGACGCCCGCCATCATCGCCTGCTTAAGCGCCGGTTCATCGCTGGCCAGGAACGCCCAATGGGGGTTCGAGCGCAGGTGCTGCAACACCCCGATGCCGGTATCGCACACCGCGAACTCGAACCGCGCAACGCCTGTGGTTGCACCGCTGTAGGCCTGTGCTGCCACGAACGAACCTAGGGGACTGGAACCATGCTCGACGGCGTTACTTACGAGCTCGCCGCACGCTTGCCATACGGCCGTTCCGGCCGCAGCCGACATGTTTCCATAGTAGTCCATAACGAGATTGCCAAGTCGCTCACACACTGAGGCTGCATTGTCCTGATCTAGGGGAGTGGCCTCAAGCAAGCGCCGGCGAACATTGCGATCCGCACTCGCTACCCGCCCAATCAGCCGGGTCTTGAGGGGCAGCCCCCGTAGTACGTCCATCCGCTGTAGGTATGCCGCGACGTTGGCGTCAACGGGAATCGTGAACGTCACCGGAAGCCCCATGCTTGCCGCCTGGTGGGCGATTGCCAGGATGCCGGCGACATCCAACGGACTGACGAAGCCCATACGAGCCGCGTCGATCAGCAGCGCGTCAGTGCCGCTGGCGAAGGTCGGTATCACCGCCGTCATCAGTGGCTGATCGCCGTTGAGGACTAACTCCATGAGGCAAGTCTCCCCGGAGTGTGCGGCGAGGACGAATCGAAGACCTCGACATGACGGGCCGGATCCGATGTGCTACCGTTTCATTGAGTGCAGTGAAACGGGTGAAGTCAACGAAACGAGGACACTATGGAACTCGCCAATGAGCAGGTCGTCGACGGCGGCGTCAGTCCCAGCCACGGCGCGAAGTACGAGCTGAACCTTGAAGGCGTCGTGCGGGAATGGCCCCGCCGCACCATCACGGTCCCGGAGATCCGGGAGCTGGCGGGCTGGACTGTCGACCAGCAGGTTGTGATGGTCGACCTCAAGACCAACGACGAGATCACCCTGGATGAGGACGCCACTGTTGAGTTGAAGCCTGGCCACGGGTTCTCGAAGAAGGTCAAGTTCAAGCGAGGCCGGCGGTGACCGACTGGATCAGGACGCAGGTCGGGCTGCTGCGCACTCAGTGGCCGGACCTGCGATACCTCGCGGAGCCTTCCGGTCACTGGGTGCTCCTCCCGGACTGGGCGATGCCGCACGGCTGGTCGATTGCTCTTGTCGACGTCGCATGCCAGATTCCCGCTACTCCGGAACAGCCGCCGTATGCCTTCTACGTCAACTCACCGAATCTGACGTTCAACGGCAGTCAGCCCGGCAGTTGGACGCCGTCCGCCGCCGTCCCGTTCGCAGGAGCCTGGAGCGTCTTCTCTTGGGCTCCGGAGGTGTGGCAGCCGTCGGCGGGATCCCACCTCGGACCCAGCATGCTCACGTTCGCGCGCTCCTTCGCCGACCGCCTCGGTGAGGGAGTGTGATGGACGTCCTGACTCTGTCGCAGACGGTGTGGGAAGAACTCCACACCTATCTAGACAACCCGATCGAGCGGATGGCGTTTCTCGCCGCAGTGCCACACCCGGACTCGGCTACGTCCAAAGATCTCTGGTCCGTCGTCGACGTCATGTACCTCGATGACGAGAGTGACTACGAGCATCAGGGGCAGGCCGGCATGGAACTTGTCGACGACATTCGGCCGCGGTCGCTCCAGTGGGCGACCCAACTAGGCGCCGCACTAATCGAGGTTCATTCTCACGGCTCGGGACGATCGAAGACGACGTTCAGCACCCTTGATCTTCGCGGGCTGCTGGATGGTGCCCCCCGACTTGTTTGGCGGCTGCGCGGTCGTCCCTACGGTGCGATCGTCTTTGGCGGCCGGCGTGATTTTGATGCGCTCGTTTGGTACGACGAGCGGTCGACGCCCGTTGTGATCGCAGAGCTCGCTGTTGAGGCCCGCTCAGTTCAGCCCACTGCTTGCGCCCTGGAGCGCATCGCCCAACTGGAGGCACTCGATGGATGACCGTTACGACCGCCAGATTCGGCTCTTCGGGGCCGAGGGACAGAGCTTCATCGAAAACGCGCACGTCGTAGTGCTCGGTTGTGGCGGAATCGGAATGCCGGTAATCCAGCAGCTCGGCTACCTCGGCGTGCGCCACTGGACCTTGGTCGATGACGACGCGATCGACGTTACAACCCTGAATCGACTCGTCGGAGCGGTGCCCGAAGATGTGGGGACTGTGAAGATGGAGGTTGCGACTCGTCTGATCCGAGGTCTCCATCCTTCGGCCATCGTCGACGCGATCGACGGTCGAGTGGGCGACCCCAAGATCGTGCACCAACTCACCGAAGCTCTCTCGCGGGCTGACCTGGTGATCGGTTGCTTCGATCGGGAAACTCCCAGGCTGTTCACCACCAAGCTGTGCTCCGATGTCGGCGTTCCGTACATCGACGCCGCCACCGATGTCGTCGAGGACGATGACGAGCTCATGTACGGAGGCCGGGTAATCACCGCCCACGACGGCACCGGCTGCGTCGCTTGTCTAGGTGTGCTCGACCAGGTCGAGTTGGCGCGGGAAAAGATGACGCCGGTCCAGAGGGAGGAGCACGATCGAATCTACGGCGTCGATCGTGGTGACCTCGACGGGTCCGGGCCATCGGTCGTGATGCTGAATGGTGTCGTGGCATCCCTCGCGTGTACCGAGGCGATGGTTCTGCTCACTGGCCTGAGAGTGCCGAACCGTCAGTTGACCTACAGGGCCCATCTCGGCGGGGTCGGTCGAGATATGTCGCGAGGTGACCCAGCCTGCGTCTACTGCTCCCAGTGGCGCCAGCACCGGACTTCGTCCGATCTGAGCAAGAACTCCGAGGCCTCGTGATGGAGACTCGGCGACCAGTTGTTCCTCGGCCCTGCTGCTGCCGGATTGACCTCTTGTATATCAAGGCGCGGCCCGGGCTTACGACCTCCGCCGCGCGCACCACGTACGGATCGCCGATCCTCGGTACTCACTTCGACTGTTGGCCGTCGGCGACGATGTCGGCGGAGGCTGGCGGTTTGGCCCGTCCCTCTGGTCGCTCGATCGTACGGCCACCGCAGCCCGCATCAAGAGCGCGCCGCGTCCCTACGGGATCGGCAAGCTGACTTATGACCCGCGCTGCGCTGACGGGTTGGCAGCTATCAGGGGGAAGGGGCAGGTGTGAGCGCTAATGACGCTCCGTAACGCAGGCGGCTATCCGGCCGATTCTATGAGAAATGGGAAGGGAAGAGCATGAACAGAAGCGAGCGACACGTCGTGCCCGATGGGGACAAGTGGAAGGTGGTCGCACCCGACGCTGATAGGGCTAGTGCGACGGCACGCACCCAGCGCGAGGCGATCGATCGGGCGCGGGAGATCGTGCGCAACTCGGGAGGGGGAGAGGTCATCATCCACCGGCCGGACGGGACGATCCGGGACTCCGACACCGTCGCGCCCGGCAACGATCCGAATCCGCCAAAGGACAAGAAGTAGGTCTGCCGCACGGCGCTGTCCGCTAACACTCCTGCTAACAAGCGGGTGGATTCAGTAGCCGCGGTGGACAGAGTCGATCTTGAGCCGCTGCCTGGGTTGCCCCAATCGACGCTGTGGATGCCTGCCGCGGCACTCACAATGAGAAGGTCGTCGGTTCGATTCCGATAGGCGGCTCCATCAGGCCCCCGGCCAGAGGGCACTATCCTCGTCTGGGGGTTCCGTCGTTCGCGCCTCAAGCTCGCTGCGTGCCCCGTGGCACCCCCGATCTTCCGGGCGGCATCCCAAAAGGTTCTGGTCGATCAGGATGCCCGTAGAGGTCCATCGTCATCGCCGGCGACGCGTGCACCAGGATCGGGGCGGAACTACTGGATTGGAAGGCATAACATGGCCGATCTATCAACGGCGCTGACTACTGGAGCGTTCACACTCACCGCAGCACTTGGCGGAGTGCTTGTAACCCAACGCTATGTCGCCCGACAGGCGGTTGCATCGCGTATTGAGGATCGTCGTGCAGCTCTGCGTGCCGTGCTGACCGACCTGATCGTCAACGCGGACGCACACATCGAAGGCGCCAAGTTTTTCCTGCCGGTGATGACAAAGCTGACAAACAGAGACCTACTTGAGTACGCCGAAACAGATTCGTTGAAGGAAAGCGATCAGCGCATGAAGGCCCTCAACCGGGCTATCACGACTGCGCTGCTATACATCGCGGACGAAGATCTGGCCGAGGCCACTCGCTCATTTCAGGTGGACCTCCAGGCATACCCAGAGAGGGCGGTGGGGCCGCTTATCGACCAAGACAAGACGGCTGAGCAGCGTTCTGAAAGTCTTCGGGCGAGCTTCGTCCACCTCGCCAAGATGCACCGCTCCGTACGACACCTGGAATCTGAAGCGGCGAAGGTTCTGCGTGTACCGATCACGGATCGGGCTCCCAGGCGGTCTTCATGGTTCAGGCGGCGACCTGCAGTTCGTGCCCCCGAGGTGCTCCCGAAGGGCCTTGAGCAGCCGTCACCCCCCGGCGACTGAGCACGTTCACTGCTCATGGTCGAGGGTCGTCGCGTAGTGCGGGCTTAGGTGAACGGACTCGCAATGAGACGATCCGAGTGACCCCAGTCTGACCCGAACGGTCCCTGCACGGGAGCGTCCATCCGCCAATGGCGCTGCGGTGGTCAACGCCCGGACACGCGACCCCAGCTTGAGCGCAGGCTCCTACGGATCAGAAGGTTGGGGTTTCGAATCCCTCCGAGCGCGCAAAAGAAGCCCCAGGTCAGGAGCTAGATGACCTAGAGTTTTCGCCCTTTGTGAGGCGATCTTGTCAACACGGTGCCAGCGCGTCCGTCGATGGTCGTCACGGCCCGCCCTCTCGTGTGACACGATCTCGGCCATGTCCTATGACCTCGCAGTTTGGGAGGGCGACCGCCCGGCTAGCAATGAGGTAGCCTCCGCGACCTTCCAAGCCTTGTACGAGAAGTACGTCGAGGCCGAGGAGGACATCCCGCCCTCGCCTCGCCTCACCGCCTACGTCGAGGCCCTTATCGCGCGCTGGCCAGATATCACCGAAGAGGCCGGCGAAGAGAGCCCTTGGTCGACCGGTCCCTTATAGGGGAGGCTATTGGTCCTTTCATGTACTTCCCAATGGGCTGGAGCAGAGCCGAGGAAGCCAGCGCCTTCGCCGCTAACCTTGCCCACGCACATGGGCTGGTGTGCTACGACCCGCAGATGGAACGGCTCCGGCCGTAGCAGCTCGGCCCGCGAGTACCCAGGCGGGCTGGCGTTCTACCTGTTCGGGCTCACCTCGCCCACATGTAGCCGCCGTCTACTGGAGGGCCACGAAGCCGATGACCCGGTCCTGGGATTCCTTGGGAGCCGTGTCGAATCCGGCATTGGCCGTTCGACGCCTAGGCAGATGGCGCCCACGGGTGCGCAGCTGACTTAGGACCGTAGGAGGCCGAAATGTCTACATCCATCCTTGATATGTCGATGTCGCTCGACGGGTACATCGCCGATCCCGACGACTTCCTTGGTGGGGAGAACGGCGAACTGCTTCACGAGTGGTTCGCTGCGGGCGGGCCTGCCGGAGAGTTCGAAGCCGAGTGGAACTCCGCTGGTGCCATCCTCGCGGGGCGGCGGACTGCCGAGCTGATGGATCACTGGGGTGGCGACCACAATGGGGCGCCAATCTTCGTGCCGAGTCACCGGCCGCCGGGTCCGGCCGCACGGTGGAACTACCCATTGGTGACCTACGTGACCGACGGGATTGAAAGCGCCATGGCGCAGGCGAAGGCTGCCGCTGGGGACCGGGACGTCCAGGTGCGGGGCGGGTACGTCGCGCAGCGTGCAATCGAGGCAGGGGTGCTGGATGAGGTCCAGATCCATCACATCCCGGTGCTGCTCGGTGCCGGCCGGCGACTCTTCGACCTGCTGCCATCGCTCGTCACGCTGGACATCGTTCGGGTTATCGACACCCCGCAGGCCACCCACATCCGGTACCGCGTCCGCCGCTGACCGCCTGCGCGATCAGGACGGCAAGCATCCGCTCAGGCGGCGAGCGGTGGGTGGCTGAGGAGGTGTCCACCGCCGTTGGTGTGGCCGTCGCCGGTCGAACCGTCGACCACCACACTCGCGGTTTGTGTCAGCCAACGAAGGCGATTGCGTTGCCGTCTGGGTCGCGGACGATGAAGTCGGTACCGCCCCAGGCTTGTTTGGTTAGCTTCTGGACGATCTTGGCGTCGGCGGCCAGGTATTCCGCATAGAGCTCGCGTACGTTCGGCGTTTCGACGAACGCCATGATGAGCTCTTGCCGTTCCGCGGCGCCGGCCACGAACACCGGCTCGTATACGAGCTTCAGGTGCAGGGTCGCGCCGTCGCGCGACACCGATCCGTAGAACGGCGGGTTGCCGTGCAAGAAGTCGATGTGGAAGCCGAGTTGGTCGCGATAGAACGTGGCCGCCGCATCGACGTCGGCGACGTACAGGACCGGTTTGGCGCTCGCTACTGCGGTGTCCCGAGTTTCCGGCTGCCCGCTGGTGGGCTGGGCTGCTTCCGTGCTCGCCTTGAGTTCGGCCCAGCTGGCGAAGCCCGCTTCGAGGGCGATGATCTCTTGGGCTTCGGTCAGCGGAAACTTCAGCGCGAGTGCTTCGCGGTCGGACAACGTGCGATAGCGCTCGAGCTGTCGGATGCGACCGCCGATCGAGAAGTTCCCGTCGCGGTGCCAGCGAACTAGCAGTTTCGCTTGCTTCTTGTAGGTTTCGAGCTTGGGCATGGCGCTCCCTCTTCGGTGGTGAAGTAGGTGGGCCTTGCCCTTTCGGCTTACTGTGCCGTTGCGCCCTACGACCGGGTTTGAACCCGCGCCTGCAGGGCCGAGATTACCAGCCGCCCGGCCGCGCGGGTACGGCAATCGCGCTAGTCATCCCAGCCCTCCAGGTGCGCGATGCGCCACGGATCGCCTGGTCCGGAGCGCTGGGCAATGTGTCCGGGGGCCATGGTGGCTAGCTGAGCGATCGAGCTGTTCGTCTGAATCGCGTGAGCGATGTGCGTGACAACCGACGTACCAGGTGGGTTCGGATCGTTGACGCCGTCACCGATAAGCCATGAACCGTCTGGTGTGTGGATGACCTCTCGTGCAGGCTGCCCGCATAGTCACCCTGGTTGACGGGGACTCGTAATCCTCCGTTCGTTGCACATCGACCGTACTGTTGGCGCATGGTGTTTGAGTCGCCGGTGGAGCGGGTGGTGCCGAATCGTTTGGCTGGCGAGCGGGATGCGCTGATGCAGCAGCTCGACTTCCACCGAGCGACGCTGTTGGGCAAGCTGGAAGGGCTCGACGAAGAGCAACTGCGCCGACCGATGACTGCGTCTGGGCTCAGTCTGTTGGGGTTGGTGAAGCACCTGGCCGAGACGGAGCATGGCTGGTTTCTCAAGATCTACGGTGGGTTGCCCGAGCCAGATCTGTTCTCGACCGACGATCAGCCGGATGAGGAGTTTCGCGTCGGTCCGGATGAGACGGCTGATGCTCTGGTTGGGCAGTATTTGCGGACCTGCGAGCGGGCCCGGGCTGTCGTGGCCGCCGGTGGGCTGGATGACGTTGTCACGACGCCGTCAGGAGTCGAGGCCAATCTGCGGGCGATCCTGGTCCATATGATCCAGGAGACCGCGCGGCACAATGGCCACGCCGACATCATCCGAGAGGCGATCGACGGGGCAACAGGCGACTGAGACGTTGGGCGCGTCCCCCTGGACCTGATGGGGCGTGGGTGCTCAACTGATTGGGTGCGATTTGAACTGACCACCCACGCGTCGCCGGAGCAGGTGCTGCGGGCGTTGACGGACTTCTCGGATCGTCGTGTGCAGATCTGGAACCGGACTCTTGATCCGAAGACGTTCGAGGTGCGCGAGCTCGGGGACTCGTGGGCGGTGGCTCGGGAGAGTACGCCTGGTTCGCCGTTCTGGGTTGTTGCCCGGTACGACTGGTCCGACCCGACAGTGGTCCGGTGGACGGAGGAGGAGAGCAGCTACGGGGGCCATGGTTCGGGGTCGGTGCGGATCGCGCCGGCGGATGGTGGAGGCAGTCGGCTTCAGGTCGAATGGAGCTCCGACAATCCCCGTCGTACACGGGACAAGATCATGCTGTTCCTGCTCCACCATGGGCCGATGAACCGGGTGATCTCGCGCCTTTGGACTAGCGCGTTGAACCGCTACGCGGAATCGGATCCTGGGTGAGTGGTGTCCCACTCGATGTAGTCCGGGTCTGGGTCGACTTTGAACCGTACGGCGTTGATTGTGGTGCTGCCTGCTAGCCAGGCTTTGGAGATTCTGTGGCCGCCGTCCATGAGACCGCCATCGGCGGACAGGATGACTGGGTGGCTGAGGTCGGCCTTTTGGATGCGGCCGGCGTGGGTGGCGACCATGCGGCAGGTGACGGGTCCCTCTGCGAACCAGCAGTTTTGGTCGAACTCCGCGATGGAGTCGATCGGTACGGATTCGACGGGGAGGCCGGCGGACAACTCCCAGAGGCGTTCGGTGAAATAGAAGGCTCGGCCGCCGGGGATGGGGCGTGAGTGTTTCTCGGGCATCGGATCATCATTGCCGGTTGATTCTTTGAGGGCACTGCATTTATGGATTGAGGGCCTTGTGGAGCTCTTCGGTCATGGTGTTGGTGAAGTGGCCGGAGTCTTGTACGACGACGAGGTTGCTGGCGGGCCAGGCTTTGTGGAGTTGCCAGGCTGTGTCCAGGGGGCCGGAGATGTCGTGGCGGCCGTGGATGAGGGTGGCCGGGAGGTGCGTGATGCGGGGGAGGTTGGTCAGTACTTCGTTGTCCGTCAGGAAGCAGGCGTTGGCGAAGTAGTGGGTTACCAGGCGGGCGAAGACTTGTTGCCAGGTTGGGTCTTCGAGGACTAGCTGTGGGGTGTGGCCGGGGGCTAGGGAGACGTGGGTGTCTTCCCATTCACACCAGCGGCGAGCTGCTTCGGCGCGGAGATCGGGGTCGGGGCTGGCTAGGAGGCGGGCGTAGGCCGCAGCGAGGTCACCCTCACGGTCCTCCAAGGGGACTAGGTCAACGAAGCGGTCCCACTCGCGAGGGAACACTCGGCCCATGTCGCGCGTGATCCATTGCGTTTCGCGCAGGCGGCCGGACGTGACCGCGGCGAAGACCATGCCGAGCACTCGTTCGGGATGGCGCTCGGCGTACACGAGGCCGAGCGTCACGCCCCAAGAGACGCCGGCGACGAGCCATCGGTCGATGCCGAGGTGGGCGCGCAGTTGCTCGAGGTCGCGGATCAGGTGGTCGGTGGTGTTGGTTGAGAGGTCCGCGTGGTGGTCGCTGGCCAGTGGGCGGCTGCGGCCGCAGCCTCGCTGGTCGAAGATGACGGCTCGGTACTGCGTAGGGTCGAAGTACCGGCGGGTCCCGGGTGAGGCGGGCGCTCCGGGGCCGCCGTGCAGCCAGACGACCGGCGTACCGGTTGGTGCGCCAGATGTCTCCCAGTAGATCGAGTGGCCGTCGCCGACGTCGAGGTGGCCTGAGTCGTAGGGCTCAATCGGCGGGTAGAGGTCCATGCGAGCCATCTTGGGCCAGGAGATCTGGGTCGGCTAGCCAAGGTCTGCCCGCTGAAGTCCGGCAGGAGGCCGTGGATCTCGCCCTTGCCTACCTCGACCCCGCGGTCATGCGGTGAGGATAAGCGGTTGCCTGGGTGCGGAGACTCGGGGATATGGATGATGAGGCGCTTGCTGGGCTGTTGAGGAATCGGCGGTATCCGCGGTCGGCGGGGTATTCGGCCCGCTGGATGGTTGACGGCGGGATGGGGCCTAATCCCGTGTGGCAGGCGGAGGCTTTGAGCGAGGTGATGTCGCTGGAGCCGGGGATGCGGGTGCTGGATATGGGGTGCGGTACGGCGCTCAGTTCGATCTTCCTGGCGAGGGAGTTCGGCGTTGAGGTGTGGGCGACGGATCTTTGGGTGAGGCCGGACGACAACCAGAGGCGCGTGGTCGAGGCGGGCGTGGAAGGGCAGGTGCATCCGATTTATGCAGAGGCGCATGCGTTGCCGTTTGCGGAGGACTTCTTTGATGCGCTGGTGAGTGTGGGCGCGTACCACTACTTCGGGACGGATGATCTCTACCTGGGTTACTACTCGCGTTTCGTGAAACAACAAGGGCAGATCGGGATCGTGCAGCCAGGCCTGGCTGAGGAGTACGAGACGCTGCCGCCACCGCAGCTCGCGCCGTACTGGAAGTGGGATTTCTGTGCGTGGCACAGCGCCGGCTGGTGGCGGCGGCATTGGGAGAAGACGGGACTGGTGACTGTCGAGGTGGCGGATCGGCTGCCTGAGGGGTGGCGGGACTGGCTGCAGTGGAACGAAGTTTGCGACCAGGACAGGGGATTGCCGGCGCAGGAGGAGGCGCAGATGCTGCGGGCGGACGGTGGACAAACGCTTGGGCTCACGCGAGTCATGGCGCGCCGCAATGGTTGAGCGCGTACGGTGCGACGGTGACTATTGACGTTTGGGAGTTCTACGAGGAGTACACCGAGTCGGACCGGGCCTTGCTGAGTGAGCGGGAGCGGCAGGTGCTGGCTGTTTGCGACTTCCGGCAGGAGGTCAACTCGGGTGGATTCGACTCGTACTTCCGGTACGTCGGTGGCGACACGGCGCTGACCGCGGTCGCGGCGCTGCCGCGGTTGCTGGGGTCGCCGTGGGCGGAGTTGCTGGGCGAGGCGGTCGCACTGCTCGGTACGCCGTACCCGCGTGATCCGGACGATCGTGCGGCGAAGCTCGGCGACCTCGAGACGCCATTGGGAGATCTGGACGCACGCTTCCGCAAGCTGGAGGCCTCTGCCAACGCCGACGCTCGGCTCGCTGAGGCCCTGAGTAACTAGCGGTTGTCGCCGCTACCGCCGAGCACAGCGCGTTGCTGCCGGTCGGCGAGTTTGGCAATGTTGCGCTGGGCAACATCATCGAATGGTACGTCGAAGTGGTCCGCGATCACGGCGAGGTACCACAGGACGTCGCCGAGCTCGGCGGTCAGATCCGCGACGTCCCACCGCGTGAAGTCGCTGTCGCGATCGCGGACGATCTTCTTCGCCTTCTCGGCGATCTCCCCAGTCTCGCCGACCAGCCCGAGCAGGAGATGGAACAGCTCGTTCTTCTTCTCCTTGGGTGCAGCGGTTCGGAGAGCTGCCTGCTGGTAGGCGTTCATGTCCACGCCGCCAACTGTAGGGCCCAGCAATTTGCCCGTGGTGACATGCCCAGTGGTGTTGCGGCGGGCGAAAGCGCCTGCTGTGCTGGAGCGGGAGGGGGTCGATCGGCGTGCGGGTGCGACAGTCGCTGGGGTGGATGCTGCGTGCGTGCCGCACTCTGGGCACGCAGCCGACCTTCCGGAACCGGTCGATGTTCGCGCGCGCCTGGCCGGACGGCGACCGCGTGCAGCCGGTACATGTGTCGACGATCCAGCGCTGGGAAGCCGGACTCGTCGCCGTACCGCGGGATGCAATCAAACGTTATGAAGAACTGCTGTGCCTGCCCACCGGGCAACTGACTGCAGTGTTTGACCTTCTGCCCGGTCTCACTCGCCAGCCACGGCCGCTGCCGATCGCAACTAGCGGCGATCTGGAGCAACTGCCGGCACAGGGCGGTAGGGCCGGCGTACTGCTGGATCAGGTCTGCTCGTCAGCTCTGGTGAGCGGCGCGGAGTGGGATGAGCTGACTGGGCTGTTGAGCCAGTGGCCGGCTGCGTTTCTGCCGCCGCGCATGTGGGAGGCGATGGCTCAGCGTTTGCTGACGGAGATGTTGATCGCTGACGGGACTGCTTGGGCGCAGCGCTACGAAGCGCTTGCGCGGTTGTTCAACCACCCAACTGGCGGTACGGCGGCCATCGACGCGTGCGCGTCCGCCGCCGGACTGCGCCACCACCAGGCGATGACGTCCACGGTCGCGGCTCTCGGGGCCAGCGATCACAGCGACTCGATCAGGGCGATGGTCGCGCAGGTCCACAATCCCACCAACGATCGTGCGCTGACCGGAGCCGTTGCTGGGTTGGCCGAGACGGTTTGGCGCGGCCGGCTCAAGCCGGCGCAGCGCGGTCAAGTGCTGGCTGTGTTGCAACCGCTGGCAGGCTCGGGTGATGGGCTCGATTTTTGGTCGGCTGAGCTCGTGCAGCGTCTGACGACAACCCCGCGAGTACGGCGGGCGCCGGCGCGGCCGCTCGACGACGTACACCGCAATGTCGTCGACCGGGTGACGAGCCGGGCGGTCGCGCTGGTCGACGGGCCGGAGCCGGGTGAGTACGGCGAACTCGGTGAACTGGTGCATTGTCTGCTGTTCCACGAGAACCCCGATAGTCAGCTCGGGGCTTCGTTCGCGCTGGCGGCGACGCCGTACCGAGGGCCTTTGGCTGCGGCGCTGCGCCAAGAGCTTGGGAGTGCGTTGGCTGGGCCTGCGGGGTGGAGTACGACGGTGCTTGCCGCGCTGCGGGCGTTGGGTGGGCAGCCCGAGCTTCGTCTTGCCGAACGGATTGTGACTGCGTCGGGGATCCCGGGCGAGACTGTCCGCGTTGCTGCGTTCGCGATCGCTCATCTTGGGGACGACACGTCGCCTGAGTGGTGGCAGAACGCGATCTCGCAGCGGTTGGGTGCTGTGGCTGGGCCTACGGATATCGAGATCTTGCGGGGACTCGCCTATAGCGCGGGCATTACCGGTCAGAGGCCGGCGCTCAAGCAGTTGCGCACCGATCCGCGGACGCCGTTCGACTCCCAGGCCGCTGCGAGCTGGTGGCTGGATCTGCCCGCTCACGTGCTTGCCAGCTCGCACCGTTGAGCGTTTATTGCGGCGACGAGAGGCGAGGCGACAGGGATAATCTCGGCGTGGAAACTGAAGAGGTGTTGACAGGCGGGAACGTCGCCGCGGAGGTCGTCCGGGTCGGGTCGACCGTGCGGAAGCCTGCACTGCCTCAGACAGCGGGCGTCGAGGCCGTCGTGAATCACCTTGCGAACAAGGGATTCGAAGGCGCGCCGCGCTCGCTCGGGAGGGATGAGCGTGGACGGCATGTGCTCGAGTACATCCCCGGTGCGTTGGCTGACACGTTGCCGCGCTTCTCGCTGGAGGAGTTGCAGCGGGTCGGGCGGTTGATCCGCGAGCTGCACGACGCGATGGAGGACTTCGTGCCGCCGGCAGATGTCGAGTGGCGGTCGGTGATCGCCGATCCCGCCGGCGGCGACCTCATCTGCCACAGCGACCTCGCCCCCTGGAACCTCGTCCGCGACGGCGAGCGCTGGGTCTTCATCGACTGGGACAACGCCGGACCCGCAACCCGGCTATGGGATCTCGGGTACGCCGCCACCGGATTCGTGCCGTTCATGCCGGACGGCGACCCACGGGTTGACGCGCCACGCCTTCGTGCGCTCGTGGACGGATACGGCCTCGATCGCGAGGACCGGCAGACACTTCCGGCACAGATCGCAGCCCACACCCGAGCCATGTACGACCTGCTCGTCGACGGTCACCGCACCGGCACCCAACCCTGGGCCCGCCTGTACGCCGAAGGCCACGGCGACTACTGGGGCCCCACCGCGGCGTACATCGAGAAGCACCACGAAGCCTGGCTCACTGCGTTGCTGTAAACCGACAGCGGGAGGTAGGACGTCGAACCGGCCTACCGGTCGCTCGCTCGCGAATCCTTGCGCCCCCCAGCGCGATTCGTCGAGCCGCGGCGACCGATAATCAGCTTCATGTACTGAAGCTGGCGCCTCAGCCGATCAGGTTGACGGTCTGCGTCGCCTTGCTCAGGACCTGGTCGAGCGTGCCCTGGTCCTGCGGCCGCCCACCCACGGTCAACTCGACGAGCGCCCGGTTGCCGCTGAACAACGTGTCGGCGTACCGGGTCGTGACGACACGCTGCCCCCGGGCGCCGTCACGGTAGGTGTACTTCACGTCGTAGAACACGACCCGCGGCGGGTTGCCCGGGATCGTCGACGACGCGACGCCGTTCGACTGCGACAGGATCTTCAGGCCCGGGACCTTCTTCAGCGCCGCGGTCTTGCGCGCGACCTGAGCCTTCGGGCTCACCTTCGCGTAGATCGCGTCCACCCGCAGCATCTCGTTCGACCCGTGGCTGAACTTCGCCTCGAACCGGTCGATCTTCGTGAACTTCCACCCCTTAGGAGCCTGGACCGCCACGTCGCAGTGGTCCTTCGACGTCCCCCAGCACTTGTAGCCATAGCTCGGCGCCGCCGCGCTGCTCGGCATCGCCCCAGCGACAACAGCCGCCACCCCCACCATCGCAGCACTGGCCAGCATCCGCACGACAACGTTCTTCTTCATTACTTTGACCCTCCCTCAATGCCGGCCCTGATGGCCTAACGCGAACTGAGACGCGACCTCCACCAGGTTGGTTGGGACCAATTTCCACCGAGACCAATTCGTGTCATAAGCGACTACAGGCCGCGGTCAGGTAGGGACCAGAGCCCCTACCTGACCTGGGAGAACTACTTCAGCAAGAAGGCGTCGATGACGGTCTGGACAACCTTGTTGCCTTGGGCATCGGTTGCGGTGGCTTTCAGGGAGACGGTCTTCGCTCCGGCAGGGTGCTTGAGCAGGGCGAAGGTCTTGCCGGCAACGGTGTAGTACTTGGCGGGCTTCCAGGTAGCGCCACCGTCATGGGAGACCGACAGCGCCGTCAGACGAGCTCGCGCACCGGCGTTGTGGTCGACGGTGATCGGCAGCTTGCCGGCAACCGGCGGGGAGAAGCGGACTGCCACCAGCGGCAGCGGGGTCCGTTCGGTCCCGGGGACGGTGTCGGAGTGGAAGGTCCAGTCGGCCGTGATGCGCGGCGAGAGCGGGTTGTCGCGGGTGGCTTCGGTGTGGAGTTGGTACGTCGCGGGGCCGGCCGGGATCGGCGCGTCTTCGAGGTAGCCGGGGTAGCCGAACTTCGCGACCTCTTTGCCGTCCTTAGAGAGCACGGTGGTGCCTTCGGTGATCGCGTAGCCGTAGTGACCGGGCACGCCGTCGGAGTACAGCGGGATGTTGAGGCTGATCCGGTCGCCGACGCGCCCGGCGGCATCGGCGCTGTCCCGGTACGACGGGAGCCCGGGGCCGAAGGCCGGTGCGCCCCAGCGCTCGGTGACCGTGCGACCGCGTTCGAAGCGGCGCGGCGTACTGAACTGGTTCGCGAAGCCACGGTCGTCCTCGGGGTCCGTGGTTTCGACGAAGGACGAGGACCAGTCCGTGCCCGGTGTGTAGAACTCGTCCAGCGTGAATGGCAGCGGCCGCGTGATGGTCCAGTCCCGCACGCCGTAGGTGCCGGGCTTGCTCCCGTGGTGTTCGGAGCGCACCCGCGCCAACGAGGTGTCACGCACCCGATGCACGAGCTTGCCGGGCACCTTGCCGAGATCGTTGCGTTCAAGCTGATACAGGTACGTCGAGCTGGTCGGCGCCGCGAGTGTCTCCGCGGTGAAGAACCGGAACTCGTCCGGCGCCGACGAGGTGCGACTCGGGGCCATGAACATGCCGTCGAAGTTGCCGCTGACAATGGCGAAGCCGGTCGATTCGTCGCCACCCCAGACGGTGTCGCGGGCGGCGCCGAAGACGGCCTGCGCGGGCGCCGCGTCGGCCTTATCGACCTGGAATCCCAGCGGTTGGCCGGACCGCGCGTCGAACGTCACCTCACTCGGACCGTCGACCGTGTACGTCGGCTCGGCGATGTTCGTCAGCTGGGAACCGTCCTCGGTGGAGATGTAGGACTCGAAGTAGTGACGCCCCTTCGCGACCCGCGCGACC
Source organism: Kribbella sp. NPDC005582 (assembly GCF_040605415.1). NCBI lineage: Bacteria > Bacillati > Actinomycetota > Actinomycetes > Propionibacteriales > Kribbellaceae > Kribbella > Kribbella sp. NPDC005582. Next base: position 53,055 of record NZ_JBEXCU010000005.1, on the reverse strand, counting down.
ACAGTGCTGCCGTCACCCTCCTCCGGTACGACGGCGTTCGGGTGCTCGAGGTCGACGAACCGGAAGAAGTACTGCGTGGTCGGCTTCCCGTCGAACCCGACGTAGTGCAGCGTGACGTCGTAGCTCTCCACCTCGCGGGTGACCGCGATCGGCGTCCGGAGCGGACCCGCGGAGATCACGCCGCTGTAGATGCCATCAGCACCCGGTACGGCGGTGTTCGTGGTGACCGTCGCGGTCGCCTGCCCGCCGGCCGGAATGGTCAGCGAAGCCGGCGACACCGTGAACATGCCGGCCGGAGCCGCCTCCCCGTCCGGACCGGTGACAGCTGCGGCCAGATCCAGCGTGACCGAAGCCTTACCGGAGTTGAAGTACGTGACCTCGCGGTTGATCGGCTTGTCGTCGTTGTGCGGCCACCGGACGACGCCGTTGCTGATGCTGCCGACCGACGCGCGCACCGTCGACTTCACCACCGCGGCCACGTCCACCCGGCCGGCGCCCTGCTCGAAGACGGTCAGCTTCGGGTTGGCCTTCGCCGTACCCATGAGGGCGGCCCTGAGCTCACCGGCCTTCCACTCCGGGTGCTGCTGGGCCAGGATCGCCGCCGCGCCCGCGGTGTGCGGCGCCGCCATCGACGTACCGGACAGCTGCAGGTGGTCCGGGCCGATGTTCGGGAACAGGCCGCCGAGGAGGCTGTCCTTGGCCTTCGCCGCGACGATGTCAACGCCCGGTGCCGTGATGTCCGGCTTGATCGCATCGTCGAGCCAGCGCGGACCGCGGCTGGAGAATTCGGCCAGGTTCTCGTTGTGGTCGACCGCCCCCACCGTGAGGGCGGAATCGGCCGAGGCCGGGCTGCCCGGCGTACCGCCGCTGTTGCCTGCGGCAAGGACGAAGAGCGCGCCGGTGTCGGCAGTCAGCCGGTTGACGGCCTGCGACAACACGTCGGTGCCGTCGCTCGGCCAGTCGGAGCCCAGGCTCATATTGATCACTTCGGCACCGGAGTTCGCGGCCCACTCCATGCCCGCGATGATGCCCGACTCGTAGCCGCCACCATCGTCGTCGAGGACCTTGCCGTTGAGCAGCTTCGCGTCCGGTGCGACGCCGCGGTACACGTCGTCCTCGCCGGTCACGATCGACGCCACATGCGTGCCGTGGCCGAACTTGTCCGCCGTACCGCTCGGGCTCTCTGTGAAGTCCTTCGCCGCAACGACGGCGTCCTTCAGGTCGTCATGCGTGGTGTCGATGCCGGTATCCAGTACGGCGACCTCGGTGCCCTTGCCGGTCAGCCCGCTCTTCCACGCCTCGGGCGCACCGATCTGCGGCACGCTCTTATCGAGGAACGCCCGTACCGGCCCGTCCAGGCGGATCCACTGCTTGCCCTTGGCACGGAGCGCCGTACGGGCACCAGTCCAGTACGGCGTCTCCTTCGCGACCCGAACCGCCGTACCGGCGACGCTCGGCAGACTGCGCGCGTGATCGGCACCGGACCGCAGTGCCACGGGACCGCTGACGATCAGCGGGATGTCGGGTCGCGACTTGTCGCCGTACCCGTTCTTGATCAGTTGCGTGACGTTGAACAACCGCGCATCCAGCTCACCGGACCGCACCGCGGTCTCGGCGTCCAGCGGGAGCACGGTGAGATCACCGTTGAGCTCCTTGCGCTGGATGAACTTGATGTTCTTCCGGCCCTTGCCCGGCACGACCTTCGCCGGCTGGTCGCCCCGGAGGATGACCCGGTCGCCGGTGATCATCGTGATCTCGCCGGAGACCGGGTCACCGGCCGGCTTCTGCGCCGACGGCTTGTCGTGCCGCACTTCGCCCGCTGCCGCCGTACCGCCGAGCATGCTGCTCCCGGCGACCAGTACGGCCAGGGCAGCCACGGCGGGACGACTACGTCCCTTCCTCATAGCACCTCCACTGAGTCCTCACAGATGGGTGGACACAGTGGTTTATGTCCGGGAGGCGCCAAAGGTTGACAGCTCGCTCGGATTTGACTCAGATCGAAGGGCTGATGTCCTTCACAAACACGATCCCGTCGATGCTGGGCAGGTGTGCGGGGTCCAAGGTGGCGTACCCGTACCAAGGCGAGACTCTGGCCTGCAGAGAGCCGGTCAGGGTGCGGGGATCGATCAGCTGCTGGTCCTGCTCGTAGAGGACGCCCTCGATGGTGTCCGCAGGCGGAGTGTCGACTTCGTGGTGGCGCATCGTGCCGAGCGCGGTCGCGAAGAAGGCGTACTGCTCGCCGAGGTGCGCGCTGACCAGTGCACCTGCGCTCCACCACTCACGGTTGGCGCCGGCCATGTGCATGCTGCTCATCTCCCGCTGTAGATGGGCGTTGTGCGCGAACACCAGCGTCGGACCGCGGTCAACCAGATCGAGCAGGTTGGCAGCCATCATCGAGTCCCGCTGTGCGAGCAGCCGCGCGATGCGGCGGTCGGACTGGTCAGCCATCCAGTAGTGGTAGCGCAGCAGGCCGCTGGCCGTCCGTGCGTAGAGGCGGGCGCGCTGCCAGTCCTCACGCGAGGTCTTGGCGATGAGGTACGGCGTCTGCGTGTCGACCAGCGCGGTGAGGTCTCCCGCGATCAGCTGCAGGCGTTCGGCGTCAGCGGTCCGGCCGATGGACTGAGTCGGGTCCATCATTGTGGCCGGATTGGTCCAGCGCTCGTCCGAACCAAGCAGTGCGTCCAGAGCGTCCGCCGTACAAGGGAGTAGGTCGGCGTCGAGCCAGGTGGCGAGGTAGGCATGGAGTGTGGTGAGCACGGGGCGGGGACTGGCCGGTGCGCTGGTCTCCAGCGGCCCATCGAACCCGGCGAACCGCACCTGGTCCACACGCCCCTCGTTGAACTCCTGCATCCACTGCACCAGCTCACGGTTCCCCGCCAGCCCACCCCACTCATGGCTGAAGCCCTGCGCCATCACCTCGTCGAGCTCACCCACTCCCGAGGTCACGTAGTCGTCCACGACCAGCCCCATCAGGCAGTCGGACTCAACCGCGATCGTCCGATACCCCTCCTCCTCGACGAGCTGCCGAAACGCCTCGTTGCGCAGGCGGAGCAGATCGTTCTCCAGGTGCGTTGGCTCCCCCAACCCCAGCAGCCGCGGCTTGTTCGCAAGCATTCCCAGAAAGGCATTCATATGTTCAACGGTATCGTTGAACAACTTCGTTGAGCCTTTGCAGCAATCTCCCACTCAGCACTGCCGCCAAACCTTCAACCGACGGGATCCAGATGATCGACGAGTTCGCCAAGGCCTACCTGCATGACGCCCTCCGCTGGGCCCGCGCCGACCTGGTCCGAAAACTCGACGGCCTCTCCGAGTACGACGTACGCCGCCCGCGCACGATGACCGGCACCAACCTGCTCGGGCTGGTCAAACATCTCACCCTCTCGGAGGCCCGCTACTTCGGCGAGATCTTCGAGCGCCCCTTTCCGGACCCGATCCCCAGCTTCGCCGATCCGACCTTCGACAGCCGCGACTACCTCTGGGTCCGCCCGGACGAGTCCCGCGCCGACATCCTCAATGCCTACACCCGCGCCTGCCTGCATGCCGACGCGACCATCGATGCCCTCCCGATCGACGCGCCCGGCCACGTCCCGTGGTGGCCCAGGCCCGACGTCAAGCTCTTCAACGTCATGGTGCACCTGCTCACCGAAACCAACCGCCACCTGGGCCACGCCGACATCCTTCGCGAGGAACTCGACGGCGCGCTCGGCTCTGATCCCGTCCCCTCCGCCACCGACTGGTCCGCTCACCGCGCCAAGGTTGAGCAAGCCGCACGCCTCGCCGTCGGTAAGGACACGTAGTGGTGGCGGTTTTGACCGGCCGCTGGCTCGTGTAAGGCGAGGAGGTCGTCGGTGCGGCGACCACACGTGTCGTTCGCGACGGATCGTCTGACCGACAGGACGTATACGGCTGCTAGGGCGCCCGGCTGATGCTGGTTAGCGCGGCGGCGACGTGCAGTAGGCATATACGTCCTGTGCTTCGGGAGGTCGTGGAGGAGTAAGTGGGCGGCGGGAGGGAGGGTGGGGAGATGGATTACGACTTTCTCGTGAAGGCGGAGGAGTTGGAGCTGCGGTATCGGGCTCCTCGGCCGGCGGTGCGGTTGGGGTTTGGGCGGGCGGGGTTGGGGTTCGAGGAGTGGCGGCGGGTGGCGACGAGGAAGTTGGCGGAGGTGGTGGGGGTTGATGCGGGAGTTCGGGCGGGGGCGGTGACCGAGCTTCGGCGTACGGCGGCTGAGGGGGTTGAGGTTGTTGCGTTGGTGATGGCGGTCGCGGACGGGCTGTCGGTGCCGGCGTATTTGCTGAATCCGGGTGGGGAGCGGGTGGTGATGGCGTTGCACGGGCATGGGCAGGTGGACGAGTGCCTGCGGATCCGTGGGGTGCATGAGGACTACCACCACAGTTTTGCGATCGAGCTCGCGAAGGCCGGGCACACCGTGCTGCTGCCGGAGTTGCGGGGGTTCGGGGTGCTGAGTGACTTGGCGGCGCAGCGGGACGGCGCGAGTTTGAGCTACTGGCGGTGGGGTGAGCACATGGTCTACACGCTGCTCACGGATGCGTTCCAGCACGGGCGCACGTTGATGGGCGACACCATCGAGGACCTGTTGCGGTGGGAGGACTGGCTGGGCACCGAGTGCGATGTCGTGGGGATCTCGTGGGGCGGTGATCTCGCGTGCACGTATCCGGTGTTCAGCAGGCGTGTGCGGTCGATCTTCGCGAGTGGGACGTTGGGATCGTTCGAGGCGGTGTTCGCGGAGGCGGGGAACGCGCCGGCGCCGTGTGTGCCGGGGATCCTGGAGTGGTTCGACCGGGCGGATATCGCCGGACTGAATGCGCCGCGCAGAATGCTGGTGCACTACGGCGAGCTGGATGTGCCGGGGCCGGCGAACGGGTCAGCGGCGTACAACTCGAGTGTCCCGGAGGCGTTCGCGCAGTTGCAGGAGATCTATGGCTCGGCCGGAGCCCGCGGTGAGGTGACGTTGCACGTCAGCGCGGGTCTCGGGCACGAGATGGACGTCGAACTGCTGCTCGAGTTCCTCAGCTCTTGACGAGGGCGTCGAACATGCCGGGCTGGTAGGAGCCGGCGGGGGTCTGGCTGATGACGTTCATCCGGTTGGCGGCGTTGATCATCGCGACCAGCATGACGAGGGCCGCGAGCTGCTCGTCGTCGAAGTGTTCGCGGACGGCGGCCCAGGTGGCGTCGGAGACGCCCTGGTGCAGGTCGGCCAGACGGGTGCCTTCCTCGGTGAAGGCGAGGGCGGCGCGCTCGGCGGGGGTGAAGACGGTGGCTTCGCGCCAGGCGGCGACCATGTGCAGGCGCTGCGGGTCCTCGCCGGCGGCGGTGGCGTCCTTGGTGTGCATGTCGAGGCAGAAGCCGCAGCCGTTGATCTGGCTCGCGCGGATGTTGACCAGTTCCTTGAGCGGACCGGGCAGCGCGGACTGCTCGATCAGCATCGACAGGCCGGCGAACCGCTTGCCGAGCTTGGCGCCGAGTTCGGTCTCCATCAGGTTGATCCGCATGATGCGTCCTTTCTCGTTGGTTGAACGACCACAAGATGCGCGCCGGCCCGGATCCGTGACAGGGTTCTGTTGTGACGAGGACCACTGTCACGGATGCGAGGTGGCCGGTGTCTGTTGACAAGTCCCGACCACTGGAGGAGGCGGCCATGGATCCGGCAACCGAGGAATTCGTTGCCCATCGCAACCTGCTGTTCACGATCGCGTACGAGCTGCTCGGCTCGGCGGCCGACGCCGAGGACGTGCTGCAGGAGACGTGGCTGCGCTGGGTCGGCGTCGACTTCGAGACGGTCCGCGAGCCGCGTGCGTACCTGATCCGGATCACCAGCAGGCAGGCGCTCAACCGGCTGCGGACCGTCGGCAGGCAGCGCGAGACGTACATCGGTCAGTGGTTGCCCGAGCCGCTGCTCACGACGCCCGATGTGGCGGAGGACGTCGAGCTGGCCGACAGCGTCTCGATGGCGATGCTGACCGTGCTGGAGACGCTCAAGCCGACCGAGCGAGCGGTCTTCGTGCTCCGCGATGTCTTCGCGCTTGAGTACGACGAGATCGCGCAGGCCGTCGACAAGTCACCGGAGGCGGTCCGTCAGATCGCCCACCGCGCCCGGTCGCACGTGGCAGCTCGGCGCCCGCGCGGAGCGGTCTCACCGACCGAGGCACGCGGCGCGCTGGAAGCCTTCCGACGCGCTGTGGACACAGGCGACCTGCAGGGATTCCTGGACATGCTGGCTCCGGACGTGGTGCTGATCGGCGACGGCGGCGGCGTCAGGCAGGCGGTGCTGAACCCGATCGTCGGCTCCGACCGCGTCGGGCGCATCCTCGGCGCCGGCATCCCGCGCCTCACGGGTGTCCTCACCGCCGAGTCCATCCAGCTCAACGGCGCCCCGGGACTGCTGCTGCGCATGGACGGCGAGATCGAGCAGGTGATGGCCTTCCACATGCACGAGGGCCTCATCACGGGCATGTACGTCGTACGCAACCCGCAGAAGCTCGAACGCCTCGAGCAGGAGACCACCCTGCTGCGGTAGCTACTCGACCTCGATCGCCGCGCGAACGGCGGCGCCGAACGCGTCGTCGTCGCCGGTCCGCCACTCGTGCTTGGCCGGGCAGATCCACTGGTCGGGATCGGGGCCCATCACGCACCCGGCCAGCTTGATCCGGCCGGCGGACGCAGCACGCTGTGCAGCCGGCGTCGGCAGGCCGTAGAGGATCGGCACACCCGCCTGACCACAGACGGGGCACGCAGGACCCGCAGAAACTCCCATGCGCCCAGCGTACGTCGCCGCTACGGTCGCAGCATGGAGTTCCCGGAGACACTGTCGGCCGAGCGGCGTGCACTGATCGAGGACGCGGCCGCCAAACTGCAGACCGAGTACGGCGGAGGCTTCCTCGGGATGGTGTTGTCGGGCTCGGCGGGCCGCGGTCTGGAGACGGAGCGCTCGGATCTCGACGTGATCGTGGTGGTGTCCCCGGAGCTGGCCGACAAGCCGCTACCGCGCAACACCGAACTGGAGCTGCTGCCGGTCACGCTCCAGCACTTGGAGACTCTGGCGACGTTCGGAGACGACCAGTGGGGCTACCGCTGGTCGTACGCGTGGGCCCCAACGCTCCTGGACCACACCGGCGGGCGCATCGAGCAGGCCGTGGCGAGACAGACCCAGCTGAGCGAGGACGAGTCGCTGGCGGTCCTGAGCCAGCGGCTGGATGCCTGGATCAACCAGACCTACCGCTCACTCAAATCTGCCCGGGACGGCAACCTGCTCGCCGCACGGATGGACGCCGTCGAGGCGATCGCGCCGTTCCTGGACGTGGTGTTCGCACTCGACGGACAGGTCCGGCCGTACAGCAAATACCTCACCTGGTCGCTGCAGCACCACCCGCTCGCGAGCTGGCCGACCGACGAACTGCTGGAGACCATCGAGCAGTACCTCGCGGGCAATCCCGAGGCGATCAGGCAGAGTCTCCGCCGCGTGCAGAGCACTGAACTCCCACTGGTGCAGGAGATCTTCGACAGTTGGGCAGCCGAGCAGTACGACGCCTTACGGCGTTAGCGCGTCGTACCAGATGTCGCCCATCTTCAAGAAGCCCGCGTCGGTGGGGTGCAGCTTGTCCGCCGAGATGTCGGACATCGCCATGCGCTTGTTGAGGTCGACGAAACGGACATCTGCCCCGGTTGTACGGACAGCCTCGACCACACCGGGCACAGCCGCGTTGTAGGCCTCGATGCGCTCGTTCAGGCCGCGATCAGGCGAGGGCACGATCGACGCGACCAGAATCGTCACCCCCGGCACCTGCTCAGCTATGCGCGACACCAGATCCTGCAACCGCGCAGGAGCGTTGGCCAGGTCGTGAGCCTGTACGACGTCGTTCGTGCCGATGTGGAGGAGCACATAGCGCGGACGGTTCAGAGTGAGCCAGTAGTCGATCCAGGAGCGCAGTTCGTCGATCCGCATGCCCGGGTGGCCCTCGTTGTCCCGGTCCGGCAGATTGCCCCAGCGGATCGAGCCGACGAAGTTCACTCGCGGTCCGCCCTGCAGGTGCTGCCACAGCGACGTGCGATAGCTGACGCCCGTCTCCGGGTTGCCGTAGGTGATGGAGTCGCCGAGCGGCATCAGCCGCACCCCACCGACGTCCGGAGTCGCCGGTCCCATCGCGAGGACGGCCGCAACGAAGAGCGGCACGGCGAGCAGACGAAGCTTCACACCGGAAATCTAGACCAGGGGAAAAGTAGCTCCGCTGTACCCACCCAGAAGGGCGGGGTGAGTACAGCGCAGCCGCCTAGTTGGCTTCTTTCGTTGCCCAGTAGTGCCATTGTGGGGACGCGACTGGGGAACGGGTCAGGCCGTCCGGCCACGTGGCCGGCAGGTCATGACTCCGTGCCGCGTACAGGGTCACCTCCGATGCGCTGCGGTCCCCGCGGACCGCGACCCGCGCGGCGGTCTCGGCACGCATGTCGGCCAGATAGTGGATGGCCGGCAGGAACTCCGCGCTCAGCCGGGGGCTGAGTCGTCCGACCGGCTCGTCGTCGAGACGGATCTCGACCACGTTCCGCGGCCGGTCCTGAATGGTGTCCTCCTCCTCGATCGCATGCATGGTGGCGTAGGCCCAGCACTCGCCCTCCGCCCGGAAGAACGGTGCCAGGATCTCCGGATGCACCTCGCTGCCCGGTACGACGATGCCGCTGCCGGGCGGCAACAGGTGGAAGCTCCCCGGCGGGGGCAGGTTCACCGGGACGAGCATGTGCGGCTGGCCCAGGGCCACCGCGACACTGGCGTGGAACTCCGTGCCTTCCGCGTCCTTGCCGACCCAGTCGGCCGGCTCCCATTCACTCACCCACAGGTGACACGGAACCTGCGGTTGCAGTCCTTGGGCCACCAACTCCGAAAGCACCGGGTGGTAGCGATGTGCGTCGTCCCTCGGCAAGTAGCCGACAACCTTCCCCTGCACGCGGACTGCGATCGATCGGGGGTCGAATCGGTTGTGCGGTTCCGGGACCAGGTCCGCCTCGGTGTCCAGATCTGCGCCGCGAGCCGGAATGGGATCAGGAAACAGGCTTCGGATCGCCTGCTCGTGCGGAGCCTCCCGCACGACCTCCTGACCGCACCACAGCGCATCGCCCCACAGGCTGAACGGAATCAGTTCCATATGTGCCCTCCAGTCCCCGCTGACCGGTTTACTCGGCTCATCCCGTCCAGAGGCCTGGCCGTTACACCGAGTGAGCGTATGAAAACTAGACTGCCCCGGTAAGGGCCGTTTCACGCATGGAATCAGGCTCTGTTGTGCAACGGTAGCCGTGCGTCCGCACTCTGGACGACGATCGTCTTGTGCAGCGAGCGAAACGGCGAAGATCGTGCAGATGCACGGGAAGGAACGTCATGCAGGGCAGCAGTTCAGTCGCTCGATCGACTGACAGAACCGGTTCAGCAATCGTCTCGGAAACGGCGGGTGCAGCCGCTGTCGAGGCTGCCGTCTCGCGGCTCGACGGGATCGCGATCCGGACCCCGCTGGAGCGCAATCTGCGCCTGTCGGAGCGCACCGGAGCCCAGATTCTGCTCAAGCGCGAGGACCTGCAGATCGGTCGCTCCTACAAGCTTCGCGGGGCCTACAACCTGATCGCCCAGCTCGACGACGAGAGTAAGTCGGCGGGGGTGGTCTGTGCCAGCGCGGGCAACCACGGGCAGGGTCTGGCATATTCGTGCCACGCGCTCGGAGTTCACGGAAAAGTTTTCGTTCCGCGGACCACGCCGCGCCAGAAGCGGGACCGGATCGCGGCCCTCGGCGGCAAGCAGATCCAGGTGATCGTCACCGGTGACACGTACGACGACGCGGCCGCGGCAGCACTGGCGGACGCGGCGGCAACGGGCGCGACGATGGTTCCGGCCTTCGACGATCCGCGCACGGTGGCCGGCCAGGGCACGGTCGCCGTCGAGATCGTCGAGCAGCTGGGCCATGCACCCGACGTACTGGTGGTGCCGGTCGGCGGCGGTGGGCTGATCGCCGGCGTCGTGAGTTGGCTGTCGGCGCGTCATCCTGGCGTGCGGATCGTCGGTGTGGAGCCGGCCGGTGCCGCGAGTATGGCGGCCGCGTTGGCTGCTGGTGAACCGGTGACGTTGCCGCAGCTGGACAGCTTCGTCGACGGCGCCGCCGTACGACGGGTTGGTGACGTCACGTTGCCGCTGGTCGCGAGCGCCGGGGTCGAGATGATGTCCGTGCCGGAAGGACTGGTGTGCAGCGAGATGCTCGAGCTGTACCAGGTCGACGGTCTGATCGCCGAGCCCGCAGGCGCTTTGTCGACAAGCGCCCTGGGCAACGGTCTGGTCGTGCAGCCGGGTGAGACCGTGGTCTGCCTGCTCTCCGGCGGGAACAACGATGTCAGCCGGTACGGCGAGATCGTCGAGCGCTCGCTTGTCCACGAAGGGCTCAAGCACTACTTCCTGGTGACGTTCCCGCAGGAGCCGGGGGCGTTGCGCCAGTTCCTGGACGGCGCGCTCGGCCCGGACGACGACATCACCCTGTTCGAGTACGTGAAGCGCAACAACCGGGAGACCGGTGTCGCGCTGGTGGGGATCGAGATCAGCCGGGCCGACGACCTGGACGGCCTGTTGGCCCGGATGGATGCGGCCCCGCTGGACATCGACCGCATCGATCCGAACTCCCCCGAGTTCCGCTACCTGATCTGATCCTGACCCCGCCGCAGCCATGCCGCGGCGGGACCAGAAGTCGTCAGTGGCTGGTCGGCTTGGTGTGCCGCGGGTCGTACGGATGCGTTCCGTCGGCCCAGTGGCTCTCGCCCTCGTTGTCCGCATCCGGCTGCGTGCGAGCCGCATTCGGTACGTCGCCGGCGGTCGGCATCGTGCCGCGATCCGGCATCCGCTCGCGATCCGTCGTGCTGTCACGATCCGTCGTGCCGTCACGGTCACCGGTGAAGTCGCGATCGGCGGTCGAGTTGCGATCCGTGTCCGGCATCTTGGCGGCGGCCTCAGCGCGGTGCTGCTCCGCCTCGCGGTCGGCGGCCTTGGCGGCCTCGCGACGCTCGGTGGCGCCGGCGGCCAGGCGGCGGGCCTCAGCGGCCTTCTCCTCGGACTCCGCCTGCGCACGCATCGCGCGGGCGTTGACCTCGTCGGCCGCGGCGTGCTGACGCTCGGCGTGGGCCGCGGCGATCCGCGACTCCTGTTCCTTCTCGTACGCCTCCTGCCGCTGCTGCTCGGCCTGCTGCCGCTCGTGTTCCGCGCGGCGCTTCGATGACGTCTTGGATGCGCCGGCGATCAACGCAACCAGGATGACCAGGACTGCGAGGGCGACGACGATCCAGAGGACGGTCATTCCATCCATGGTTCCTCCTCTGTCGGGGGTTCCCGCTGCGGTACCCGCCGCCCACGCGGACTAACCTGCCCGGCCCTCGAACCGATAGGTGCCTGCAGCAACATTCAGGTCACCCGTGGAATCAGGCAAACGAATGATTGCCGTGGTGTTGGCCGGCACCGTCACCTCCAGCTGAAAACCACGGGCAGTGATCTTCCAGTTGCTGACCACCTGCCCGTACGGCGTCTCCAGCGTGAAGTCGGACCGGGTGATCCCCGCTCCCGGCTGCGGTGCGATCAGGATCTTGCGGTAGCCCGGTTCGGCCGCCGAGACCCCGGCCAGGGTCCGGTACATCCACTCGCCGACCGCGCCGTACGCGTAGTGGTTGAACGAATTCATACCGACGTCGTTGAAGGTGCCGTCCGGGTTGATCGAGTTCCAGCGCTCCCAGACCGTGGTCGCGCCCTTGCCGATCTCGTAGCCCCAGGACGGGTACGACGTGTTCTGCAGCAGCTTGTACGCGAGATCCGAGCGACCCACCTTGGTCAGCACCGGCAGCAGCCCGTCCACGCCGAGGAAGCCTGTGGACAAGTGCGTGTCCCGCCGCAGGATGGTGTTCGCGAAGTGCTCACCGGACTTGGTGACGTCGGGGATCAGGTCGTTGGTGAAACCGAGGATGTACCCGGTCTGGCTGTCTGATCCGACCTTCCCGTCGGCCGCCACGAACCGCGCGATCCACGCCGCCCGTACGTCGTCGTACAGCTTCCGGTACTTCGTTTCGTCCGCGCTGTTGCCGATTGCCGCAGCCATCTGGCTGAGCTGCCGGGCACCCTTGGCCATGAACGCCGTACCGATCAGATCACCCGGTGTCGGGTCGTCCAGGTTGAGCCAGTCGCCGTAGTCGCCGCCACCGCGGATCAGACCGGGCGAGTGCGAGGCCAGGTAGTCGACGTACCGCGCCATGGACGCGTAGTGCGTGCGGATGACGTTCGTGTCGCCGTAGGCCTGCCAGAGAGTCCATGGCACGTTGACACCGGCATCCGCCCAGCCGGCGTTGCCGAGTCCACCGTCGAACGAGTTGGGCACCGTGGGCGCGACACTCGGGTACGAGCCATCGGCCGCTTGGCTGTCACGCAGGTCCTGCAACCACTTGGTCAGGAACGCCTGTGAGTCCAGGTTGTAGACAGCGGTCCGGGCGAACACGTTGATGTCGCCGGTCCAGCCCATGCGCTCGTCACGCGCCGGAGTGTCGGTCGGAATCGAGAGGAAGTTCCCGCGCTGGCCCCAGACGATGTTGCTGTGCAGCTGATTCACCAGTGCGGAGTTGGTGTGGAACGTGGTCGTCTGCGGACTGTCAGTGCCCATCACCACGCCAGTGACCGCGTCGGCCGGCGCACTCAACTCGACGTACCGGAAGCCGTGGAAGGTGAAGCGTGGCTGGTAGGTCTCGGGCTGGTCAGTGGCGAAGGTGTAGTGGTCAGTGGCCTTCGCACCACGCAGGTTGTCGGTGTAGAGGGTCCCGTCCGGGTTCAGCACCTCGCCGTACCGGATGGTGACTGTCTGGCCGGGCTGGCCGGTCAGCTTGACCCGTGCGACACCGACCATGTTCTGTCCGAGGTCGTAGAGGTACTTGCCCGGCGTCGGTGAGGCAATTGCCTTTGCTGACAGCGTTTGAGTCACTCGGACCGGCTGGTCGGCCTGCGGGATCAGCTGTGCCGTCGCACTCGGCCGCAGCAATGCAGGCGACCACTCAGCCGGCGTACGGCGTGCGTCATAGCTCTCGCCGTTGAGCAGATCAGCAACCCGTACGGCGCCTGGCGCGGTCTGCCACGTCTGATCGGTGCCGACTACATCCGTGGTGCCGTCGGAGTATGTGACGCGCAGTTGGGCGGTCAGTGCGGTATCGCTGCCGTACTTCTGCGATCCGAACATCGCCACGTTGCCTGCGAACCAACCTGGGGCCACTTCGGCTCCCAGCACGTTCTGACCGGGCCTGAGCTGCCGTGTGACGTCGTACGTCTGGGACTGGATCCGCAGGCGGTAGTCCGTCCAACCGGGCGCCAACTGCTGGTTGCCGACCTTGTTGCCGTTCAGGCTCAGCTCGTAGATTCCCTGCGCGGCGGCGTACATCCGGGCGCGGACGACCTTCTTGCCGGCGGGAACCGTCACCGTCCGGCGGAACACAGGGAGCGGCGGACCCGGAAGCCACAGATCGGTGTTGCCCTTCACCTGCAGGTCGCCAGTCGGCAGCACCGTGCCGTCGGGGAAGGTCTGGTCACCGGGCGCGAAGGCTGTGTCGACAAGCTTCTTGCCAGCTGCGTTGGTCACCACCAGGTTGTGCACAACGCCGCTCTCAGCTCCGTTGGTCCGGAAGCCCACGATGCCCGGCGCGTTGTGGTCGGACCGCTCACGCTGGTCGACCTGCGTGCCGTCGATCCAGGTAGTGATGCTCTGGCCGGCGACCGTGATGCGCAGGTGGTGCTTCTGACTCAGGTCGATGCTCAGCGGGATCTCACCGAGTACGACGTACCCGCCGCCCACCTGCCGGACGTGCGGGCGCAGCTTCGCGCCGTCGACCGAATTGAGCTGCCACATGTAGCCGATGCCACCCCGGCCGCGGAAGAACACACCGAGCGCATCCTTCGTGACGGTGACATCCGCATCGACGGTGTAGTCGGTCCACTCGGCGCCCGGCTGACTGTTGGCGCCGATCCACTGACCACTCCAGTCAGCAGGCTTCAACTGCGCCGTTTCGAACGTCGCTGGGTCGGACCAGCGCGTAGCGCGGCCGTTCTCGTCCCAGACCCGGACCGACCAGAAGTACTGCGTGTAAGGCTTCAGCGCGCTACCGGCGTACTCGACCTCGACGGAACGGTCGGAGCGGACCACGCCGCTGTCCCATGCGTCGGGGTGCTGGAGCTTCGAGGCACTGGTCGCCACCCGGACCTGGTAGCGCGTCTGCGCGGCGCCGCGGCGGTCGCTGTCGAGCTGCCAGCTCAGCCGCGGCGCACCGGCCGCGATACCGAGTGGTTCGGTCAGAGCGTTGGTCTTGAGGTTGTGCACCTGAGGTGCTGGAGCGGCCGATGCCGTGGAGATCGGCATGGCCAGGAGGGTCGCCAAGGCAAGGCAGACCCCTCGAAGGTGTCGAGGCATTGCGAGACTCCTCAGTCAGTGGGGCGGGACTGCAGGGGAGTTACACCAGACCGCGGCGGGCGGCCCAGACGATGGCTTCGATCGCGGTACCGAACCCGAGCCGGTCGCAGATCAGGCGGGTCCGGCGGCGGACGGTCCGTTCGGACAACTGCAACCTGCGCGCCACCGCGTCCATCGGCAAGCCGGTGGCGAGGAGGCGGAGCAGCTGCAGATCGTCATGGCTGATCTCCCGCGGCGGTACCCGCTGCGGGCGCAGTTCCTGAGGGAGGACGGTCATTACGGATCACCTGGTTCCGAACACCCGGGACTCGGCGGCGTCCCAGTCGGCCGGTTTGCCCTGCGGGGTGTAGCGCCGCAGGCGATGGGTGGAGCGGACCAGTGCGCGCATGGCGGCCAGGTCCGGCAGAGGCTCGCCGAGTGCGCGAGCTTGGACGAGGACGTTGCCGAGGGCCGACGCTTCGACCGGGCCGGCCAGGACCGGCAGACCGCAGGCGTCCGCGGTGAGCTGGCAGAGCAGCTCGTTCTGGGAGCCGCCTCCGATGACATGCAGTACGTCGACAGGCCGGTCCGCGAGCTCTTGCGCCGACCGCAGCGTCCGCCGGTAGGCGAGCGCCAGACTCTCCAGCACACACCGCACGATGACGCCCTTCGGTGCGTCCCCGATCCGAGCCGGCATGTCACCTGGAGCTAGGAACTCTGGTGCATCCGGATCGATGAGTAGCGCGAAGGGTGGCGCGGCTGCTGCTTCTGCGAGCAGTCTGGGCAGGTCGTCGTCCTGCCAGACGCGTTGGCACTCCTGGAGGATCCAGAGACCCATGACGTTGCGCAGGAAGCGGATCCGCCCATCCACTCCTCCTTCGTTGGTGAAGTTGGCCAGGCGTGCTTCCTCGGTCAGGACAGGCGCCTCCAGCTCCAGTCCGACCAGGGACCAGGTCCCCGACGAGATGTACGCGAACCGCTCGGTCTCCGTCGGCACACTCACCACGGCAGAGGCCGTGTCGTGCGAACCCACGGCAATCACCGGGGTCCCGTCGTACAAGCCGATCGTGTCGCCTGGCTCCCACAACCGAGGTAGGACACGCGATGGGATCCCCACGCGGTCCGCAAGCTTGTGGGCCCAGTCCCGCGCGCGTACGTCGTACAGCTGGGTGGTGGAGGCGTTGGTGCGCTCGACGCCGATCGATCCGGTGAGCCAGTACGCGAGCAGGTCGGGAATGAGCAGCAGGGTGTCAGCCTGGTCCAGCAGATGCTCAGCCATCAGCTGGTACAGCGTGTTGATCGGGAGCCGCTGCAGACCGGTGATCTGGTAGAGCTCCTCGGCCGACACCCCTTCCAGCGAGGTAGTAGTGCGGGCATCTCGATAGTGGAACGGGTTGCCGAGAAGCCGGCCTCCGGAGAGGAGGCCGTAGTCGACGGCCCAGGAGTCGATGGCCAGGGAGTCCACCGCACCCGCCTTGCGCAGGCCTTCGAGCGTTGAGCGATAGAGGTGGAGGATGTCCCAGTGCAGGGAACCGCGCACGTCGACCGGACCGTTCCAGAAGCGGTTGATCTCGGTCAAGTTCAACAGGTCGGGGCCGACTTCACCGACCATCACGCGCCCACTGGACGCACCGAGGTCGACCGCCGCGACGCGCTTCATACGACGGTGAGGTCGAGGCCGAGGAGGCCGGCCACAGCCTCCAGATCCTTGACGCGGTGCCCAGTCCCGAGCGCCCAGTGGTGTGCGACGCCGGACGCGGACCAGTCATCGGTCCACTCGCCCGGATCACGCCCGAAGTCCACCCGCGACGTCGTGTTGCCGATCTGCAGCAACGGCCCCGGCACGACGGTCCCCTCGGAAGCGATCAGGTGGAACGTACCGTCGCGCCGTTGACCCAGCCCACACAAGGTGACCGGTCCCTGACGCACGTCGAACTCGACGGACACACCCCACCCACGCTTGCCGTGGTAGACACCCAGCCCACGCAGCAACGGCTTCGCGGAACTGATCGCAAGGTGTGCCGGCCCGTCGTGGCCCATCTCCACCACGTTGTCGTGGAAGTTCAGCGCCTGCAGCTCGGTGAACGAACCACCCGCACCGAGCTTGTCCATCACCAGCATCGCCAGCGATGTCCGCAGCTCGTACTCACCCGCGGCCGGAATACCCCTTGCCGTGAGCAACGAAGCGCCGAGGATCATCCCGGCGGCAACCCGTTCATGCGTCTCGCCGTCCAGCCCGCGGTGATAGTAGGCGAGCGTGGTCAGGTCGAAGTCCTCGACCAGCCGATCCAGCGCCACCGACACCCGCGCTCCCCAGCGGAAGTCGTCCTCGACCACCGAATCGTCCAGCGTGAAGATCTCCCGCGCCAGGTCCATCCGCTCCGAAGTCTCGGAGTCGCTGACCTTCTCGACCCGCACCCGCAGATCGTCGATCTCGAGGATCTCCACATGCCCACCGAGCTGCGCCGAGACCAGCGTCGGATCGGTGACGACATCCATCATGCCGGGGTACAGATGCCCGAGCAGACCGTGCCGCCCATGCCGAAAAGCAGCCCGTACGCCGGCCGCCCGGATCCACCGCCCGATCCGCGCCCACGCCCGCTCGTCGTCCAGGTAGCCCGACACCGACCGGAAAGGCACCCCGCAACGCTCGAACGCGTTCGCCATCTCCGGCAGCGGACAAGCCCCGCAGTACGCGAGCCAGGCGCCCGTGTCGAAAGTCGCGTGGTCCATCGATTCGGTCGGCTGCAGGTTGAGCAGCAGCACCGGCGAACCACTCCGCTGCGCCACCGGTACCAGCATCGACGCCGTCATGTACGTCGTCAGGAAGCCCACGATCAGGTCGCAGTCCGCCAGTCGCAGCTTCTCCGCCGCGGCTGCACCTTCCTGCGCGTCGGAGATGAACCCGACGTCGATGACCTCGCAGTCCATCGCGCTGAACCGCTCAGACACCCGCCGAGCGGACTCCTGCAGCTGCGGCAGCAGTGTGGGGAACTGCGGCCAGTACGCCCCCAGCCCGCCCGCAACCAGACCGATCCGAGTCTTACGCCCCACCACCCGCGGGAGCGCGGCAACGGAGTCCGCTCGCATCATCAACCCCTACCGGAGGAACGCGGCAGCCACGCCGGCGTCGACTGGCACGTGCAGACCGGTGGTGTGGCTCAGGTCGCCGGCCACCAGGGCGAAGACGGCCGCCGCGACGTTCTCCGGCAGCACCTCTCGCTTCAGCAGCGTCCGCTGCGCGTAGAACGCACCCAGCTCCGACTCCGGTACGCCGTACACGGCCGCACGCTGTGCGCCCCAGCCCTTCGCGAAGATGCCCGACCCCCGGACGACGCCGTCCGGGTTCACGCCGTTGACGCGGACGCCGTACTCGCCGAGCTCGGCCGCGAGCAGCCGGACCTGGTGCGCCTGGTCGGCCTTGGCCGCGCCGTACGCGACGTTGTTCGGACCGGCGAAGACCGAGTTCTTGCTGGAGATGTAGATGATGTCGCCGCCGATGCCCTGGTCGATCAGGACCTTCGCCGCCGCCTGCGAGACCAGGAACGAGCCCTTGGCCATCACGTCGTGCTGCAGGTCCCAGTCGCGTTCGGTGGTCTCCAGCAACGACTTCGAGATCGACAGACCGGCATTGTTGACGATCAAGTCCACGCCACCGAAGGCCAGCACTGCCTCGGCGAGGGCCTGGGAGACCGCCGTCGCATCGGAGACATCCGCTCCGACCGCGACAGCGACGTCAGTGGACCCGATCTCCTTGGCGACCGCTTCAGCCGCGGCGAGATCGAGATCGGCGACCACAACACACGCGCCCTCGGCCGCGAGCCGCTGCGCGATCGCCTTGCCGATGCCCGAACCGGCGCCGGTCACCAAAGCCACTCGGGTCGCCAGCGGCTTCGGCTTGGGCATCCGCTGCAGCTTGGCCTCCTCCAGCGCCCAGTACTCGATCCGGAACTTCTCCCGCTCGTCGATCGGCGCGTACGTCGAGACCGACTCCGCGCCACGCATCACATTGATCGCGTTGACGTAGAACTCGCCGGCCACCCGCGCGGTCTGCTTGTCCTTGCCGAAGCTGAACATTCCGATACCCGGCACCAGCACGATCGCCGGGTCCGCACCCCGCATCGCTGGGCTGTTGGCGTCTGCGTGCCGCTGGTAGTAGGCCGAGTACTCCTCGCGGTACTCCGCGTGCAGCTCTTTCAGCCGCGCGACTGCGCCCTCGATCGGCGCACTCGGCGGCAGGTCGAGGACGAGCGGTCGCACCTTGGTGCGCAGGAAGTGGTCGGGGCACGAGGTACCGAGCGCGGCCAGCTCGGCGAGCTTGGCCCGCGAGGTGAACTCCAGTACGACGTCCGGGTCGGAGAAGTGCCCGACCTGCGGCTTGTCGGTCGAGGCCAGCCCGCGGATCACCGGGGCGAGCGCTGCCGCCCGCTCGCGCCGCTCGGCCGCCGGGAGCGGCTCGAAGCCTTCAACCACCGGGCCGAACGGTTCGGCGATCCCGCGGTCGGCGAGGAACTGCTCCGCCGTACGGATGATCTCGAGGGAGTTCGCCTCGCACTCGTCCGAGGTGGCGCCCCACGCGGTGATGCCGTGCCCGCCGAGGATGCAGCCGATCGCCTGCGGGTTGTCCCGATGCACGGTCGCGATGTCGAGCCCGAGCTGGAAGCCGGGCCGCCGCCAGGGCACCCAGACCACGCGGTCTCCGAAGCACTCGGCGGTCAGCTTCTCGCCGTCCGCAGCCGTCGCCAGTGCGATCCCGGAGTCGGGGTGCAGGTGGTCGACATGCGGCGCATCCACGAGCCCGTGCATGGCGGTGTCGATCGACGGCGCCGCACCGCCCTTGCCGTGCAGGCAGTAGTCGAAGGCGGCGACCATCTCGTCCTCGCGCTCGACGCCCGGGTAGACGTCGACCAGCCCACGCAACCGGTCGAGCCGCAGGACCGCGAGCCCGGCCTCGGTCAGCGTGCCGAGATCACCGCCGGAACCCTTGACCCACAGCAGGTCGACGGGCTGCTGGGTCACCGGATCCGTCTCGGAACCCTTCGCCGACGTGTTGCCGCCGGCGTAGTTGGTGTTCCGGGGGTCGGCACCCAGGCGGTTGCTCCTGGCAACGAGTTCCATCACGCTCCCCACCCGGCCTGCTGGCCGTCGGCCCGGTCCTTGACGATCTGTTCGAAGTACCCGCTGCGCTTGTACGCCGCGATCGGGTCCGGGTCGAGCCCCTGCGACTCGCGCAGCTCGGCCAGCAGCGGCCGGACGTCGGTGTTGTACGCATCCATCACGACCGCGTTCGCCTCCAGCACGTCACCGGCTTGCTGCGCCTTCTTCAAGGCATCGCGGTCGACCAGCAACGCCTTCGCGGTGGCCTCCTGGACGTTCATCACCGAACGGATGATCGCCGGGATCTTCACCTCGATGTTGTGACACTGGTCGAGCATGAACGCGATCCCGCGGTCCGGGTCCAACGCATCACCTCGGGCGATCTCGTTCATGATCCGGAACAGCTGGAACGGGTCAGCCGACCCGACCATCAGGTCGTCGTCGGCATAGAACCGGCTGTTGAAGTCGAAGGCGCCGAGCTTCTGCACCCGCAGCAGGAACGCCACGATGAACTCGATGTTCGTTCCCGGCGCGTGGTGCCCGGTGTCGATACATACCGTTGCCTTCGGCCCCAGTTCGAGACAGTGCGCGTACGACGTGCCCCAGTCCGGTACGTCGGTCGTGTAGAAGGCCGGCTCGAACAGCTTGTACTCCAGCAGCATCCGCTGGTCGTCGCCGAGCCGGTCGTACACCTCTTTGAGGGCCGTGGCGAGCCGGTCCTGGCGGTCCTGGATATCGTCCTGGCCCGGGTAGTTCGTGCCGTCGGAGAACCACAGCTTCAGGTCGCGGGACCCGGTCGCGTCCATGATGTCGACGCACTCGAGCAGGTGATCCGTGGCCTTGCGCCGGATCCGCGGGTCAGGGTTGGTGACGCTGCCGAGCTTGTAGTCGTCGTCCTGGAACACGTTGCTGTTGATCGCGCCGAGCCGGACCCCCTGCTCCTTCGCGTACGCCGCCAGCTCGGCGTAGTCGTCGACCTTGTCCCAGGGGATGTGCAGCGCGACGCTCGGCGCGACCCCGGTGAACCGGTGCACGACGGCCGCGTCGGCGATCTTCTCCTGCGGCGATCGCGGCACACCCGGCTGGGCGAACACCTTGAAGCGGGTCCCGGAGTTCCCGAACGCCCACGAGGGGAGCTCGATCTCCTGACGTGTGAGGGCATCCGTCACGCTGCTCATATTCAGTCCTCTGATAGGTGGAAGATCTCCGGGAGCAGCTGGAACGATTCGTCCGGCGCCGCACCGTCGGTCCCTTGGAAGAATTCGGTCATCTCGGCCTGCCAGCGGGCGTTCACCTCGGTGGCCGCCATCGCCCGCTGCGCCGCGTCCAGATCCGGCGACTCGACGTACCCGATCAGCAGTCCGTCGTCGCGCAGGAAGAGCGAGTAGTTGTGCCAGCCCGCTTCGCGTAACGCCGCCTGCATCTCCGGCCAGACGTCGCGATGACGGTCGACGTACTCGTCGAGGCGGTCGGTGCGGACCTGCAGACAGAAGCAGTAACGATTCATGGTCAGAAGTCGAATTTGTCGATGTTGTCGGCGGTGAACTCGGTCGGCGGGCCGAGGACGATCTCACCGTCCGCGCCGACCGTGTAGTCGCCGAGCTTGCCGGCCTTGAACTTCTCGCCCTCGGCGCCGGTGATCTGGCCCGAGCTCAGCGCGGCACCGGCGTACGCCGCCAGGTAGCCGATGTCGGCGGGGTTCCAGAGCGCGAACTTCTTCACCGTGCCGTCCTTGACGTACTGCCGCATCTGGTTCGGCAGCCCGAGGCCGGTGATCGCGACCTTGCCCTTGTAGCTGGAGGCGCTCACGTACCGCGAGGCGGCCGCGATACCGACCGTGGTCGGCGAGACGATCACCTTCAGGTTCGGGTAGGTCTGCAGCAGGCCCTGCGCCTCGGTGAACGACTTCTGGTCGTCGTCATTGCCGTAGGCAACCTTGACCAGCTTGAGCTTGGCGTTCTCCGGCTTGGCCAGTTCCTTCTTCATGACCTCGATCCAGGAGTTCTGGTTCGTGGCGTTCGGCGTCGCGGACAGGACGGCGATCTCACCGGAACCGCCGGCCAGCTCGCTCGCCATCTTCACCAGGCTCTCGCCGATGCCCTGCGTGGTCGCCTGGTTGATGAAGGCGTCCCGGCAGGTCTTGGAGGCGTCGGAGTCGAAGGTGACGACCTTGATTCCGGCCTTGCGTGCCTGGTTCAGCGAGGGGCAGACGGCGTTCGGGTCGTTGGCGGCGACCACGATCACGTTCTGCTGCTGCTGGATCAGCGTGTTGATGTAGCTGACCTGCGAGGACGCGCTGGCGTCGTTCGGCCCGACCAGCTTGTAGGTGCCCTTGATCTCGTCGACCGCGACCTTGCCGCCGCCGACCTCGACATCGGTGTAGGGGTTGTTCAGCTGCTTCGGGAGATAGGCGATCTTCAGCCCCTCCTTGAGCGGCGCGTTCGGATCCGCCTTGCCGGCCGTGCTTTCCGGCGCTGCCGTGGCCTGGCCCTCGGTGCTGGACTTCGTCGTACCGCCACACGCGGTCAACGCCAGAAGCGCGACCGCGACGGTGAGGGGCTTACGCATGGTTCGTCCTTTCAGGTACGACGGAGCTTGCTTGCCAGGTTGGGACCGAGCACGGAGGCGATCAGCAGGACGCCGGTGACGACGTTCAGCGCCTCGTTGGAGACATCGGAGAGGCGGAGTGCGTTCTGCAGCGAACCGAGCAGGACGACGCCGGCGATGACACCGGGCAGGGCGCCCTTGCCACCGAAGATCGAGACGCCACCGAGCAGTACGGCGGCGACCACCGCGAGCTCGAGTCCGGCGCCATTGTCGGCACGCGCGCTGGAGTAACGCAGCGTCCAGAGCACTCCGGCCAGACCCGAGATCACGCCACTGGCGACGTACAGCCAGAACTTGAGGCGGCCGGGCCGGATCCCGGCGAACCGAGCAGCCTGCTCACCCGCCCCGACCGCGAAGACCGCACGGCCGATCGGGGTCGCGTGCAGGATCAGGCCGAAGATGACGGCCAGTACGACGATCACGAGCAGCACGTTCGGGATCGGCGTACCGGCGATGGTTCCGGTGACCCAGTCGGTGTAGACGGCCGGGAAGTCGGCGACCGCGCCGTCGCCGAGGACGACGAACGCGAGGCCGCGGTAGAGGGCGAGCGTACCGATCGTGACCGCGAGCGACGGAAGGCCGAGGACGGTGACGAAGAAGCCGTTCACCGCGCCCAGGACCGCGCCGAGCAGCAGGCAGATCGGGATGATCGTCTCGATCGGCTGGTTCGCGTTCCACAGGTAGCCCATGACCGCGCTGGACAGGCCGAGCGTGCTGGCAACACTCAGGTCGATCTCGCCGGTCACGATGACCAGCGTCATCGGGAGAGCAACCAGCGCGATCGGCAACAGGTCGAGGACCAGGAAGCCGAAGTTCTGGCCGGTGCCGAAGTTGTCGACGCTCGCGGCGGCGATGATCAGGACCAGCACGGTGATCGCGATGATCGCGACGTTCCAGTTGGCCCAGTTGAGCTGGCGGCCGCCGCGGGTTTCGGTGAGCTCAGCCGACATGGGAGCCTCGCTTCTTCAGACCGGCCGCGACCCGCACGGCGACCAGCCGGTCCGCGCCGATCGCGAGCAGGATCAGGCCGCCGACGATCGCCTGCTGCCAGAACTGGTTGATCTCGAGGACGGCGAGCGCACTGCCGATCGTTGTCAGCAGCAACGCACCGAGCGCGGCGCCCCAGACGGTCCCGCTGCCGCCGAAGACTGCTACTCCACCGACGACGACGGCCGCGACGACGTTCAGTTCGAGCCCGGTTCCGGCTGCGGC
This sequence comes from Kribbella sp. NPDC005582, assembly GCF_040605415.1. Lineage (NCBI taxonomy): Bacteria > Bacillati > Actinomycetota > Actinomycetes > Propionibacteriales > Kribbellaceae > Kribbella > Kribbella sp. NPDC005582. The sequence goes on along the minus strand of NZ_JBEXCU010000005.1, from coordinate 29,692 downwards.
GTCGATCGTGCCGAAGCGCGCGGCGAACAGCACGCCCGCGACCCCGGCCAACGCACCGCTCACCAGAAACGCCCCGACCGTACGGCGGCCAACCGGAATGCCGGCGAGTTGGGCGGCCTGCGGGCTGGAGCCCATCGCGTACAGCTCACGGCCGACCCGGTAGTTGCGCAGGACGACTGCCGTCACGACCAGGACCACCACGGCCAAGATCACGAGCCACGGGATCTCTGCGGTGCCGAAGTTGAGGAAGCTCGGCGGCAGCTCATCCGCGTTGATCTGACTCCCACCGGCCCAGAAGTACGTCACACCGCGCAGCACATAGAGCGTTCCGAGCGTCACCACCAGCGCAGGGACCTGTCCGTACCGGACCAGTACGCCATTGAGAACACCGCAGAGCGCGCCGACCATCGCACCGACTAACAGCGCCAGGATCACCGGCGTACCGGGATTGTGCTGGAGCAGCGTGCCGACCGTGAAGGCGCTCAGCCCCAGGACCGAGCCGACCGACAGATCGATGTTGCGGGTGATCACCACAACGGCCTGGCCGACCGCCAGAACGGCCAGGATCGCGGTGTTGAGCAGGATGTCGCGGATGCTCTGCCCCGACAGGAAGCGTGGGTTCGAGATCGCGGTCACTGCCACGAGCAGCGCGAGCGCGATGACGATCCCCAGCTCCCGGGCGCGCAGTACGACCCCCAAGGTGTTGCGGTGGGGCGCCGGGATCTGGACTGCGGTCATACCGTCGCCTCCTGCCCGGTAGCGGCGAACATGACCGACTCCTCGGTCGCCTCCGCGCGGCTCAGCTCGGCGACCAGGCGGCCCTCGCGCATCACCAGCACGCGATCGGCCATCCCGAGCACCTCGGGCAACTCCGACGAGACCATCAGTACGGCGACTCCCTCCGCAGCGAGGCTGGACATCAACCGGTGCACCTCGGCCTTGGTGCCGACGTCGATGCCGCGGGTCGGCTCGTCGACGATCAGCACCCGGGGATTGGTGGCGAGCCACTTGGCCAGCACGACCTTCTGCTGGTTGCCGCCGGAGAGCGTGCCGACCTCGTCGGACAGTCGCCCGTACTTCGTCTTGAGGCGCTCGGTCCAGTCCTTGGCGGAGCGGCGTTCGCTGCTACCGGTCAGGAAGCCGAGCTGGGACAGCGAACGCGAGCGCGGCAGCGTCACGTTGCGCTCGATCGACAGCTCCATCACCAGGCCCTGCTGCCGGCGGTCCTCGGGGACCAGCGCGACCCCGGCGGCCATGGCCTGCTTGGGGTTCTTGGGTTTGAGGGTCTTGCCGAGCACCTCGACGGTGCCCGCGTCACGCGGGTCGACGCCGAAGATCGACTGCACCACCTCGGAGCGGCCGGAGCCGACCAGACCTGCAAGCGCGACGATCTCGCCGGCGCGGACCTCGAACGAGATGTCCCTGAAGACCGGGTCGCGGGTCAGGCCCTCGACCTTGAGCACGGTGGCGCCCGGATCGACGTCCTGCTTGGGGAAGAGCGCTTCGAGATCGCGGCCGACCATCCGGCGCACCATCTCGTCGACGCTGGTGTCTTCGAGCCGGTCGGTGGAGACGTGCTTGCCGTCGCGCATGATCGTGACCCGCTGACAGAGCGCGGTGATCTCCTCGAACCGGTGCGAGATGAACAGCAGCGCGGCGCCGTCGTCGCGCAGCGACCGGGCGACCGCGAACAAGCGCTCGACCTCGACGCCGGTGAGCGCCGCGGTCGGCTCGTCCATCACCACGACCCGAGCGTCCACGGAGAGCGCCTTCGCGATCTCGACGAGCTGCTGATCGGCGATCGAGAGGCCGCGGGCCGGCCGGTTCGGGTCGATCGACACGCCGAGGCGGGTGAAGAGCCGCTCCGCCTGGCTCACCATCGCCGGCCGGTCGATCGCATTGAAACGACCCAGTGGCTGGCGGCCCATCGCGATGTTCTCCGCGACGGAGAGGTCGGGGAACAACGTCGGCTCCTGGTAGATGACCGCGATCCCGGCCGCCTTCGCGTCCGCGGGGCCGTTCAGGGCGAGCGCCGTACCGTCGAGCTCGAGGGTGCCGGCGTCCGGGCGGTGCACTCCGGCCAGCATCTTCACGATGGTGGACTTGCCGGCACCGTTCTCGCCGACCAGCGCGTGCGCTTCACCACCGGACAGATCGAAAGAGACGTCCCGGACCGCGGCGACCGCGCCGAACGACTTCGACACGCCCCGGACCCGCAGCAGTGCCGCCATCGGTCACCTCCCGCTCGCCTCTGAAAGGTTTCAAGGTTGTGGGAGGAAAGTACGGGCGGCCCCGGGTGGGCGTCAAGAGGTGGACTCCGGATTCGTCGGATCTCGCGGTAGGCTTCGGCCACTAAGACGTTTCAAACTGACCCGGGAGAGTGGGCGTGACAGCGGACGACACCCGGCGCCGGGGACACACCGCGGGCGTGAAGGCCGTCGCGGCCGCCGCCGGCGTCTCGCTGGGCACGGTGTCGAACGTGCTGAACCGGCCCGAGCTCGTCAGCCCCCTGACCCGGGCCAAGGTCGAGGCCGCAATGGCCTCCCTCGGCTTCGTCCGCAACGAGTCGGCCCGCCAGCTCCGCGCCGGCAGCAGCCGGATCCTCGCGTACCTGATGCTCGACGCCGGCAACCCGTTCTTCACCGACGTCGCCAAGGGCGTCGAGGAGGCAGCCCGCGCGGCCGGTCTGTCGGTCTTCCTCTGCAACAGCAACGAGGACGCCGAGCGCGAGGCCGACTACCTCGACCTGCTCGAGCAGCAACGGGTCCAGGGCGTGCTGATCACTCCGATCGACCAGCAGTCCTCGCGGCTGCGTTCATTACCCGCGCGCGGTACGCCGGTGGTCGTGGTCGACCGCGCGATCGACGACGGCGAGCACTGTTCGGTCGCGGTGAACGACATCCTCGGCGGCGAGCTCGCGATCGCGCACCTGCTCGAGCTCGGCCACGAACGGATCGCGTACGTCGGCGGTCCGCTGACGATCGGCCAGGTCGTGGACCGCCGCGACGGCGGCCGGAACGCGCTGCGCAAGGCCGGTCGCTCCGAGGACGCGCTGATCGAGATCACCACCGGCGCGCTCACCGTCGCCGAAGGTAGGGGCGCTGGGCAACGACTTGCCGGCCTCCCGGCTGCTCGCCGGCCGACCGCCGCGTTCTGCGCGAATGACCTGCTGGCGCTGGGTTTGCTGCAGCAGTGCGTGAGCCTCGGTCTGCGTGTTCCGGAGGACCTCGCCATCGTCGGGTACGACGACATCGAGTTCGCGGAGGCTGCCGCCGTACCGTTGACGTCGGTGCGGCAGCCGCGCCAGCTCCTCGGCCGGACCGCGGCTGAGCTGCTGCTGGACGAGTCGTCGAATCCGGACCACGAGCACCAGCGCGTCACGTTTACGCCGGAGCTCGTCGTACGGACTTCTACTCGGGGAGCGCTACTTCCCTAGTGTCAGCTGGGGATCTGTGGCGATGGCGGCCAGCTGTTGCCAGGTCACATCGGGATGCTTCACGCCCTTGGGGAGTCCGTCGGCGACGCGTTTGAGGCTGTTCATGCCAAGGGCTGCTGCGATGACCACCTGGCCGTCCGGGCGGACGTACCGAACGAACTGTCCACCGCTCTCGCGGTAGGTGACGCCCTTGGAGTTCTGAACCGCGCCGACCGTGCCGAAGGTCACCCTGCGGCCGTTGGGTGTCAGGCGCTCGGAGCAGGTCATCCGAAGCAGGTCTGGGGTGTAGGCCGGGCCGCACCACTTGTCCTTCGCCAGTGCGTGGCGAGGGGAGGCGATGGAGACCCACAGCAGTCCTGTGCCGCCGGACTGCTTCCATGGCTGCAGAAGCGTGAACTGGCCGACCGCATTGCCGTCTCGGACACCGATCGGCTTGCCGCTGGTGTCGGCGATGTACTTGCGGGACTTGCCTAGATGGTTCTGCGAAGTGAGGTCCACCTCCAGCGCCAGGAATCGCAGGTGGGCCGTGTATTTCGCGTCGTCCACCCGGGGGGTCTGGCTCGCCACGGGCGGGTCAGCTGAGGAGACCGGCAGGTACTGCGCGCCCAGTGCTGCTACCGCTGCGACTGAGGCCGCTGCGGCCAGTCCACCGGTGATCCGGCGCCGCCGCAGATTTTTCCGACCCCGTGCCACGTCTGCGACCGGGTCGATCGGCTCCGGCGCGAACTCGGTCAACACGCTGCTCTGCATGCGCTCGCGCAACTCTTGCTCGTTCATCGCTGCTCCTGAGTGAGTACGGTCGGCTCGGTCAGCCGAGCGCGAAGATTGTCGAGGGCGCGAGCGGACTGACTCTTGACCGTGCCGGTGCTGATCCGCAGGTCGGCAGCGACCTCGTCAACGCTCAGATCGAGCCAGTACCGCAGTACGACGATCCGCCGTTGCCGCGGCCCGAGCGCCGCGAGCGCCCGCACAAGCTCGTCATGCCCGTCCAGATCCGGCCCGGGAACCGGCTCTTCCGGCAGCTGCTCCGTCGTCAACTCGCGACGCCACAACCGACGGCCCGCGTCGATGTTCGTGCGCACCAGAATCTTGCGCAGGTACGCGTCCTCGGCACCCTGCCGATGGATCCGCGGCCAAGCGGCGTACAGCTTCACCAGCGCGGTCTGCACCAGGTCCTCAGCCGCGTACCGATCACCACACAACAGGTACGCCGCACCCACCAGACGTGACCGCCGCGCCCGGACAAAGTCCGAGAACTCCTGATCACGCCGTGACTCGCCACTCATCGCTGCCCCTCGCCGTCGATTGCCGATCGTAAAGACGGGCAGCTCCGCAGCAGGGTTGCATGCTGCGCTCGGCTCTCATGCTGCGGCTTGCGTGGTGACTTTGTCGCGGCGCGTGGTGACTGACGTGCGTACTCGGCCGAGCACCTCCGCAGTGGCTGGGCGCTGCGACGGCCGACCATAGGCGGGGTGGCTGAGGGGTCCGATGGCTGAGGAGCATGGTTGCTGCGCGCCGCACGCTCTGCGTCGCCTGAGGCCGACGGGCTCTGGTTGCTGCCCCGGAGGCATGCGTCGGCGTGTGGCTGCCTCCTGGCTGCTGCCTCCTGGCTGGGGCCTCCTGGCTGGGGCCACCGCCGCTGTCCGACGGAACCGCCGTTCCCGAGCCTGCTGCTCCGGCGCGCCCGATCCTGCCGTCCCAGGCGCGATAGGCCAGCCCCGTCATCCCGCCCCGTTCGGCGAAGCCACCCAACCCAACCCAGCGCGACGATCCAACCCCGGCCAGTCCGTCCGGGATGCCGCCCCTATCCACACCACCACGACGAGCCAACCCCGCCCACTCCGTCCGGAAGCCACCGTCATCGACACCGGTCCGAGAAGCCGGCCCCGGCCAGCCCCCGTCGAGAGACAGCGCAATTCTCACCAGCGCGAGGAGCTAGGTCGCACGGGCTGGGGGCGAGCTCGATCACCGCAAACGAGCACGCCTCCGGGGTACGGGTCATGGCCGGGCCCTCCCCGTCGGGGCGGCCTCGCAGAGGCGGGCATGCCGCTGCCAGCCACTGGGCGACCGGCACGCCGCGCAGGGTGCAGAGTCGCTTGCCAGCCGCATGGCCGGGCGACGAGCCGTGGTGTTGGCGCAAAGCCTGCTTGCCAGCCTGGTCGGCTGACAGGTTCTGGTGTTGGCAGAGACTGGGCTTACGGTCTGGCTGCTGAGGTGGCCTTGGTAGCCCATGGGTCCGAGTGGGTGGGGACCAATGAGGTCAGCCTGGTTCGGAGGGCTTCGCGGGCAGCGGCGAGTGTCGGGTTAGAGACGGTGCTCGCGGCGGGGAGCCGTTCCGGCTGCTCACGAGTCGGATCGCTAGCTACACCCGCCCGGCCAGCGCCAGTACTCCGGGCGGGCGTGTTCCAGGTGATGAGGTTGGCGAGGGTGGTGGGGTCGGTTGGGGGTGGGTCGGCCCAGGTGGGGCGGGTGACGTGGACGATGCCTTCGGTGATGGTGATGGTCCATTGGCCGGTGTGGACGGCGCGGTGGTGGAGGGCGCAGAGCAGGGCGAGGTTGTTCAGGCTGGTGGGTCCGCCGTCGGCCCAGTGGATGAGGTGGTGGGCGTGGCACATCCAGGGTGGTGCTTTGCAGACCACGCAGCCTTTGTCGCGTTTGTTGAGGGCTCGGCGGAGGTAGCGGTTGACGAAGCGTTGTTCGGTGCCGACGTCGAGGGGTTGGGAGTCGCTGCCGAGCACGATCGGCAGGACCGCCGCGTCGCAGGCCATCAGGCGGACGGCGGCGGCGGACAGGTTGCCGCCGAACACCAACTCACCCACACCACTAGATCCACCCCCCGCAGCAGGCCTACCCGCAGCAGCAGGTCCACACTCCGCGCGAGATCCGCGCACCGCGCCAGGTCCACTCACCGGAGCAGGTCCACCCGCACCAGGTCCATCCGATGCGCCAGGTCCGGCCGTCGCGGTACCGAAACCGTTCAGGCCGGCATCGAGGGCGGTTTTGAGGTCGTTGTAGTCGATGGTGACGGTCACATGCGGGACGCCGGGGTGGTCGGGGTTGCCGGCCGCCGCGTCGAGGATCGTCCTCAGCGCGTCGGCTTGGCGCTTGTCGCGGGGCCGCGGATCCAGCTCACCATCGATCGTCTTGTGCGGCTTGGAGAGCTTGTGGATCTGGGTCTCGAACAACTCGGCGCTGTCACCGGCCAGGAACCCGGTGAACTTCACGCCGCCGTCGGATCGGCGCAGCCGCAGGGATTCTTTGGCGCAGGCCTCGTCTTCGGCGGGTTCGGGGCCGTCGGTGTCCAGCGTGGCGAGGACTTTGTGGGCGAAGCGGGTGAGCTCGCGGGGGTTGGCGACGCGGGAGGCTTCGACCATTTGTTCTTCGGCGACGGTCAGCACCTCGACCGGGACACTCGCCGGTGCCTTCTCCAACGTCGTGACGATGACCTTGGCCTGCTCGGGAGACAGGACCGCGGGACGGGAAGGGTCACCAGGGTCGGGCAGGGCGGCGGTGACGGCGGGGTACTTGTGCAGGCACCCGGCGAAGGTGAGGTCTTTGCGGACCTCGGCCCGGTCGAGGCGGTAGCGCAGTGAGACCAGCTCGACGGTGTCGCGGGCACCTAGTTCTTGGGCGGTGCCCATTTCGTCGAGGCGGCCGATGAGCTGGAGTTCGTAGGTTTTGAGCAGCGCAGCGGCGGCCTTGAGGGTGTCGAGAGTGGACAGCAGTTCGCTGCCGCTCTGCGACCACACCGGGGGCATCGCCACGATCTCCATACCCAACACCCTAGACACGGCCACCGACAGTTTCCGAGCTCAGAACCCCTTATATACAAAGGATCTGTGGGCAATTGCGGGGGCTGGTTGCGCACTCAACCTGCCCACACCGAGCTTATCGAGCGTCCTGAACGCCGTACGAGGCCAGGAAGACGTCGACGGCTCGGGTGGCGAGGGTTTCGAGTTCGCCGGGTTTGGGGCGCTGGCGGGTGCCGGCGAACATGGCGCGATTCATCGGCTTGTACATGACCAGGCCGGCGAACTGGTAGGCGACGAGGGTGGGGTCGTCGAGCTTGCGGAGCAGGTCGCGGTCGGTGAGGCGGGTGAGGGCCTCCCCGAGCGCCTCCAGGGACTTCTCGAAACCGGTGGTGAACCAGGCGCCGCAGACCTCGGGGAAGCGGTCGGCTTCGGCGATGACGAGTCGGCGGAGCTGCAGGATTCCGTCCGAGGTCAGACTCTCGAGCAGCCGGTAGGCGAGCGCAAGCAGGGCTTCGCGGGCGTCGGTGGCGCCGTCGAGGGTCTCCGCGTACGCCTTGGCCAAGTTGTCGGCGAGCTGCTCGTTGGTGCCGAGGACGATCTCGGCGAACAGGCGCTCCTTGTTCTCGAACTGCTTGTAGACGGTCTGTTTGGAGACGCCGGCCTTGGCCGCGACCTCGTCCATGCTCGCGCCGAGGTAGCCGTGCTGGAGGAACACCTCGGTGGCGGCCGCGTGGATCGCGCGGCGCTTGGTGGCGGTACGGCCTTCGGGATTCGGCTCCATGGCAGAAATCATACTGGACAGTCTAGTTTCCTGCCGGGTACTGTACGGTCTAGTTCCGAACGAATCCCCTGAGGAGAACCAGCATGAGCACCGTGAAGTCCGCGGACGGCACCACCATCAGCTACGACGTGTACGGCGAAGGCCGGCCGCTGATCATCGTCGACGGCGCCACCGCCCACCGGGCCGTGAACCCGCTCAACGCCCAGGCCGCCGAACTGCTGAGCGACCAGTTCCGCACCTACGTCTACGACCGCCGGGGCCGCGGCGAGAGCGGCGACACCGCGCCGTACGACGTCCAGCGCGAGATCGAGGACATCGCCGCCCTGATCGAGGACGCCGGTGAGCCCGCGATCGTCTTCGGCTGGTCGTCCGGCTCACTCCTGGCCCTGGACGCCGCGGCCGCCGGCCTCCCGATCACCCAGGTCGTCGCCTTCGAGCCTCCGGTCGTCGTCGACGACAGCCGCCCGCCCCTGCCCGCCGACTACGTCGAGCAGCTCGAGGCCCACATCGCCGCCGGCCACCCCGACCTCGCCGCCGAACTCTTCATGACCGCCGCCGTCGGCCTCACCCCCGACATGGTCGCCGGCATGCGCCAGTCGCCGTACTTCCAGCCCGTCGTCGACGTCGCCCACACCATCTCCTACGACGGCCGCATCATGGGCACCACCATGTCCGGCAACCCCCTCCCCGCCGACCGCTGGGCAGCCATCGACGTCCCCGTCCTCGTCCTCCACGGCGACCAGACCTGGCCCGCCCTCGTCTCCGGCGCCGAAGCCGTCGCCGCCCACCTCCCCACCGCTACCCTCAAGCCCGTCCCCGGCGCCGACCACAGCACCACCCCCGACGTACTCGCCAAGACCTTGCGTGAATTCGCGACGAATGGAAATTGATCGGCGTCTTCACTTAGCGTGACGAACGGCGTAGGGTGCCGAGCTCAACGGGCGATCACGGTGATGCGGGCCTGTGGGGGGTCTGCCGGGCAAAGCCCGTGGGGGAAAGAAAATGGCAGAAGAGAGTTGGCATCAGGCACGCCTGATTCCCACCTCCGGGATCAACGGAGCTGACGAGCAGGAGCGCCGGGCGACATCGGCGCTGCTCGCGGTGATGTCGTCGGTCCGCGAGTTCGGACGGGTGCTGACCCAGCCGCTGGGCGCACCGGCGGGGCAGTTGGAGACCTACATCGAGGTGCCGTTCCAATTGGGCGAGCGCCGCCTCTACCCGGACGGACTGCTCCGGGCTCGCCGCGGTCAGAAGGAATGGACGGCGCTCGTCGAGGTCAAGACCGGTGTCAACGAGCTGAACGCGGAACAGTTGGAGGCCTATCTCGATATCGCTCGAGAGCAGGAGTTCGACGCGGTGGTCACGGTTTCCAACGAGATCCCGGCAATCGCCGGTCTCCATCCGACCAAGGTCGACAAACGGAAACTCAAGCGCGTTGCCCTGCACCACTGGTCCTGGTCGATGGTGCTGGCCGAAGCGGTGCTTCAGAAAGAACATCGTGGCGTCGCGGATCCGGATCAGGCCTGGATTCTCGGGGAGCTCATTCGGTACCTCGAGCATCCCCGGTCAGGGGCACTGCAGTTCGACGACATGGGCTCGTCCTGGGTGGCGACCAGAGAGGCTGTCGCTGCGGGGACCTTGCGGGCCGGCGACAAATGCGCTCCGGAAGTGGCCGCACGCTTCGATGCTCTGCTCCGCTATGTCAGCCTCCAGCTCGGCAGAAAGCTGGGCGACGACGTCACACCGGCCTTGAGCCGAAAGGAGCTCGCGGAACCGGCCCTTCGCTCACAGGCTCTCGTGCAGTCGATGTGTACGACCGGCACGCTGCAGGGCGCGATCAACATCCCGAACGCCGTCGGCCCGCTGTCCGTTACGGCGGACCTCCGCGCAGGGCAGGTCGTCTGCCATGTGGACATCGCCGCACCGCGTGACGGGCGGGCGACAACGCGCGTGAACTGGCTGCTCCGCCAGTTGCGCCATGCACCCGACACGACGCGGATCGAGGCATTCGTCATGCACGCCCGCGGCGCCGGTACGGCGGAACTCCTGCGCAGTGTGCGCGAGCAACCAGGCCTGCTCATCGACGACCCGAAGAAGGAGCTGCGCTCGTTCAGGATCGCGTTGGCGCTGCCGCTCGGATCCAAGCGCGGACGCGGGCGTGGTTCGTTCATCGATTCGGTCGAGGCGGCGATCAACACCTTCTACGGTGACATCGTCCAGGATCTTCGCGCCTGGACGGCGACGCCGCCACGTCTACGCGAGGCCCCTGAGCACCCGGCGGAGCCGGTGTCGCTCACCTCGACGGCACTGTCGTCACAGGACGGCGCCGAGTCGGAGGCGCCCCCGCCGCCACAGCCGGCAGTCCATCCCGACCTCAGCGAACCGGCATCACCGGAGACACCCGTGCCCGAGGCCGTCCCTGAAACCACCACGCTTGTTTGAATTCACCCCTCCCCAAGGGGCTGGGGTTTTGAGAGGCTTTGAGGGTGGACAGGGACGGGTTCTGGAAAGTTGTGGAGGGTGCGCGCGCAACGGTGGACGACACCGTCGCGGACCCGGACGGGGTTGCGGACGCGCTGCGGCGGGAGCTGGGTGGGCTGGCGGCCGAGGAGATCGCGGAGTTCGGGATCGAGCTCGCGCGGTTGCAGGTCGAGTCTTACCGGTGGGACCTGTGGGCGGCGGCGTACCTGATCAACTCGGGGGCCTCGGAGGACGGGTTCGACTCGTTCCGGGGCTGGCTGATCGCGCAGGGGCGGGAGATCTGGGAGGCGGCGCTGGTCGACCCGGATTCGCTGGCCGATGTGGTGGACGAGGATCAGCCGGACGGGTTCGAGGGGTTCGACGGCGAGGGGATGCTGCACGTCGGCAGTCACGCGTACAAGAACGTGACCGGCGACGAGGCGGCGTACTGGAAGGCGGTCGAGGCGGAGGCGCCGGACACTCCGGATCTGCCGGCGGGTGCGGAGATCGACTTCGACGACGAGGACGACCTCCACGACCACCTGCCGCGGCTGGCGGCGCTGTACCTCGCGGGTTAGGCGGGCTCGCCGCCGAGGCGCTCGATCGCCGTACGGAGGCGGCGGCGCCAAGCCGGTTGGCCGGCTTCCTCGTCGGCTGCGGCGAGGCTGACCAGGTGCTGCGCCATCTCGAAGCCTTCGGCGACCTGGGAGTCCAGGTCGGTTGCGGTGGGCTGCGGTTCGTACGCCGGTTCGTCGTGGTCGAAGCTGATCGGTCGGCTGCTCCAACCGAAGCCGTCCGGCACCAGGAGCTCCGGAGTGAGCACCTCGTGGCTGAGGGACGTCAGCTCCTTGTCACCGTTGCCGATGCTGAAGATCGTCGTACCACGGCGTCGTACGTCGCTGATCCGTTCGAGCAGGGTGTCGGCGGGGTCGTCCTCGGCGACGACCAGCAGAGACTCACCACGGCCCGCGTCGCGCAGGCGGTCGAGTCCGATGGCGAGATGCGGCGGTGCGTCGGGTGGCGGCGCCCAGCGCACGAGGGACGGGCGGATGCTCTCTACGCCGGCCCGGTGCAGTTCGTCGTCCAGGTGCGCGGTCAGGTGCCACGGCTCCTCGTCGACCGGGCCGAACAGCATCAGACCACCGGTGCGCGTTGTGTACCGGCGGAGTGAGTGGCCGAAACTGCGGGTCTGGGTGCCCAGCTCGGTCCCGGTCAGCATCTCCCGCAGGAGTGACGCCCTGGTGAGGTCCACACCTCAACTTGACCACATCTGAAGTCCTATCGCGACTTCAGCTCAGCCGGTCCGCCTTGGACTGCAAGTAGTCCCGCTCCGGCACACTCGTCGTACGGCGGGCTGCGAGCAGGTAGCTCTCCCGTGCAGCCGCGGACTCACCGGCCATCTCGAGCAGGTGCGCGCGCACTGCCTCCAGCCGGTGGTGCTCGGTGATCCGGCCGTCCGCCTCCAATGGCTCGAGTACGGCGAGCCCTTCCTTCGGACCGACCGCCATACCGACTGCCACCGCGTGGTTGAGCTTCACCATCGGGTTGTCGACCAACTGCTCGAGTACGTCGTACAGGGCGACGATCTGGCGCCAGTCCGTGTCCTCGGCACGCTCGGCGGTGTCATGGACCGCAGCGATCGCGGCCTGCACCTGGTACGGCCCAATCTGCGAGTGGGTGAGTGCCTGCGACACCAGCGCCTCACCTTCGACGATTGCCTGCTTGTTCCACTTCGACCGGTCCTGTTCGCCCAGCGGAATCAGTGCGCCGTCGCTGGTCGTCCGAGCGGTTCGGCGCGCGTCGGTGAGCAGCATCAGCGCCAGCAGCCCAGCCACTTCACCGTCATCCGGCAGCAGCCTCCGCACCGCGCGCACCAGTCGGATGGCCTCACCGGTCAGCTCGGCACTGTGCAACGCCGTACCGGAGGAGGCTGTGTAGCCCTCGTTGAAGATCAAGTAGAGAACATGCAGTACGGCGCTCATCCGCTCGGACCGCTCTGCCTCGGGCGGCAACTCGAACGTGCTGCCGGCCTGCTTGATGCCACGCTTCGCCCGGCTGATGCGTTGCGCCATGGTCGACTCCGGCACCAGAAACGCCGCTGCGATCTGTGCGGTGGTCAGACCGCCCACAGCGCGCAGGGTGAGCGCGATCTGCGATGCCGGCGACAGCGCCGGATGACAGCACAGGAACAACAGCGTCAGTGTGTCGTCCTGACCACCCGCGTCGTCAATATCGGGGCCTGCGGCAACAAACTCCTCCGGGGTGGCGAGCTGCGCCGCGTTCTCCTCACGCTTGCGCCGGGCCGATTCGCTGCGCAGCAGGTCCATCAGCCGACGCGAGCCGACCCGGATCAGCCAGCCACGGGGATTGTCGGGCACGCCTTCGGTCGGCCACTGCTGTGCGGCGGCCAGCAGTGCTTCCTGCACAGCCTCCTCGGCCAGGTCGAAGTGGCCGTAGTGCCGCACCAGCGCACTCAGCACCTGCGGCGTTTGCTCGCGCAGGAGCAGTTCGAAGTCCTTCACATCTCCATCCCCGACGCTTCCATCACCGGACGCACTTCCACCGCGACGTACTCCGCGTCCGGCATCCGCGCCGCGTAGCCGATCGCTTGATCGATGCTCTCGCACTCCACCACGTAGAAGCCGGCCAGATGCTCCTTCGCTTCGGCGTACGGGCCGTCGGTGGTCGTGGTGGCCTCATCACGCACCGACACCGTCCGACTGGTGATCGGGTCGGCCAGACCGGCAGCGCTGACCAGAAGGCCCTGGTCAGTCAGTTCGCGCGCAAGCTCACTGTGCGCACGGGCCAGTCCGTCGCGTTGCTCGGCAGACAGCCCGGCCCAGCTCTCCGGGCTGCTGTAGATCATCAGCATGTACTTCACGGGCACCATCCTTCAGCTCACGAGACCGTCTCACCAAGTACGTCGTAGCCCACTCACCGTGTTCGACAAGTCGATGTCGATCGAGTCTGCCTAGTTCCGACGTCTCTGCCGACAGACGCATTTCCCCTCGGACTGGAGCAGTCATCATGGTTTCCGATTCCAAGCGCTGGTTCGCACTGGCGCTGCTGTGTCTCACCGGCTTCATGATCATCCTGGACGCCTCGATCGTGCTGGTCGCCGTGCCGTCCATCGAGCGGGAACTGACCTTCTCGACCGGCGGCGTGCAGTGGGTGCCCAGTGGCTACGCACTGATGTTCGGTGGGCTGTTGCTGCTCGGCGGCCGCATCTCCGACCTCCTGGGCCGCCGTCGCGTTCTGATCGCAGGACTGCTTCTCTTCGGCGCCTCATCGCTGCTGTGCGGACTGGCGTGGAGCGGTGACGCGCTGGTCGTCGCGCGCGGGATGCAGGGCGCGGCCGCCGCCGTACTGGCGCCGAGTGCGCTCTCGATCGTCATGACGACGTTCCCGAACGGTGCCGATCGCAACAAGGCCCTGGGGATCTGGGGCGCGACCAGTGGCGTCGGCGGTACGGCGGGCTCGCTCATCGGCGGCCCGGTCACCGACGGGCTCGGCTGGCAGTGGATCTTCTTCATCAACGTGCCGATCTGCCTGCTGGTCGTCGTACTGGCTCCGAAGCTGCTCCTGGACAGCCGCGGTCCGGGACGGCGCGGCTTCGACGTCGCTGGGGCCGTCACAGTGACCGCAGCACTGATCGCTCTCGTGTACGCCGTTGTGCAAGCACCCGAGTCGACGTGGACGAGCACTGTGGCGCTGCTGGTGCTGTCGGCTGCACTGTTCGGGCTGTTCGTGGTGGTGGAGCGCCGGTCTGCCGCACCGCTTGTACCGCTGCGGATCTTCCGCTCCCGGTCCGTAGCCGGCGGCAACCTCATCACTATCGGCTGGGGCCTGTCGGCGTTCGGGCTGAACTACACCTACACGCAGTACGCACAGCTCGCACTCGGTACGTCGGCGGTTCGCTACGGCCTGATGTCCGCCGTACTGGCTCTCACTGCGGTCTGCGGCTCCATGGTCGGCCAGCATCTCGTCACGCGGATCGGACCCCGTCTGGTCGCGGTGTTCGGTCTCCTGCTCGGCGGAGCCGGCACAACAGTCATGACTCAGCTGACTGTCACTTCTGGCTACTTCGAGCTCGCCTTCTGGGGACTACTGATTTTCGGCGCCGGACTGGGCGCAGGCACTGTGGCCGGCTCGATCGTGTCGTTGAGCGACATCGACAGCGCAGACTCCGGCGTTGCCTCCGGTCTACAGAACGCGAGCTTCCAGATCGGCGGAGCGATCGGAGTCGCCGCGCTGGCCGCAGTAGCAACAGCCAGTACGTCGGGAGTCACGCCGGCCGCATTGACGCACGGCTACCGGGTCGCGTTCAGCGCGGTGTGGCTGTGCATCGCGCTCGGACTGGCTGGGTGCGGTCTGTTGCTCAGCAACCGGCGTACTGGTTCAGAACAAGCGCTTCAACCCGTTGGATAGTTAAAACGGTCGTTGGAGATTGCGGTTCTGAGCAGTGGGCACTTGGTGTGCGGCCGCCGTTCATCCGCCTGGCGGCTCCTGTAAGGAGGCTCAATGCTTATCCTCGGTTTGATTCTGTTGTTGCTCGGGTTCTTGCTGAAGATCTCGATCCTGTGGACGATCGGCATCGTGCTGCTCGTAGTCGGGGCAGTGTTGTTCCTGCTCGGGTCGACCGGCCGGGCGGTCGGTGGACGCCGGCACTGGTACTAAAGCCGCAGCAGAACACAGACCCCGCGGGCCGCTTCGGCCCGCGGGGTTTCTGTCGGCGCCGGTGGTTACGGTGTCGTCATGAAGTACGTAGTGATGATCTTTCGCGGCAACGACCAGCCTTGGCTCGAGCCGCCGCCCGCGCTTGCCGCAGTGCAGGCCGAGCTGACGGCGAGCGGCGAGCTGGTCGGCTCAGAAGGTTTGCAACCGCCTGCCGGCGGCCGGATCGTCCAGATCCGCAACGGTCAGCAGGCGGTAACGGACGCTCCGCTACGCAAGAGCGATGCGCAGCTGGCCGGATTCCTGCTCATCGATGCGGCCGACGACGAGCGCGCGCACGCGATTGCGGCACAGGTCTCGGCCGCGGTGGGCGATCGAGTGGAGCTCCGCGGGACGCTGCTCTCATCCTGAGTGCCAGGGGAAGCTGGGCGAGCGCCTCTCCCCAAAGGCTTTGATTCCCTCCGCGAGCTCACCGCTCGCGATCGTCTCCTGATAGCGCGCCGACGCGGCGGTGTCCGCATCCGCCTCGGCCAGCAACGCGTTCACGGTCTCCTTCGCCGACCGGATCGTCAGCTGCGATCGCGACACCAGCGTGGCCGCGAACTCGTCGACCTCCGACTCCAGATCGATCTCACCGACCACGCGATCGACGAGGCCTTTGAGCTCGGCCTGTTCCGCGGTCAGCAGTTCACCACTGAAGAGCAGGTACTTCGTCGTCGCCGGACCGACCAGGTCGAGCAGCACCCGGACCGCCGCCGGCGGGTACACGACGCCGATCCGCGCCGGCGTCACGCCGTACGTCGAACCGTGCGCAGCGAACCGGAAGTCGCAGTTGACCGCGATCTCGAGCCCGCCGCCGATGCAGTGGCCGCGGATCATCGCGATCGTCGGCTTCGGAAACTCGCGCAGCGCCGCCTGCGCGCGCAAGTTGAACGCCCGTAGCTCAGCCATCGGATCCGCTGGGTCCGCCCCAGAAATCAGCTCGCCGATATCCGCACCGGCGGAGAAGCTCGGCCCGGCGCCGGTCACGACGAGCACCTTGACCTCGTCGTTCGCGGCCAGCTCGGCCAGCAGGCCTGGCAGCGCCTCCCACATCGCCCGCGTCAGCGCATTGCGCTTCGGCACCCGATCGATCACCAGCCGGGCCACCACACCGTCCTGGATCCGGAACCCCAGCTCGTCCATGCCCGCAGTCAACCAGCGACCTCCCCTCCGCGCCGCCAGCTGGATCACATCGCGCGCTTCAGCCGCGCCTTGGCCCGCGCCATTCTGATCAGATACAGCGGACTCGGCGGCACCCAGCCCAGTTGTT
The DNA here is from genome assembly GCF_040605415.1 of Kribbella sp. NPDC005582. Lineage (NCBI taxonomy): Bacteria > Bacillati > Actinomycetota > Actinomycetes > Propionibacteriales > Kribbellaceae > Kribbella > Kribbella sp. NPDC005582. The sequence continues at coordinate 13,277 of NZ_JBEXCU010000005.1, read as the reverse complement.
TGGCCTGGCCGAGGTCGTCCCGGTTGGCCCAGTGGTCGACGACCTGCCCGTCCTTGATCCGGAACCAGTGCGACTGACTCGCCGCGAACGTCCCGCCGGTGGGCGGGAACACGGTGTCGACCTCCCCGGCCGGCGTGTAGAGCGCGAACGGCGCGACGTGCCGACCGTTCATCGTCGAGTTGACCGTCACGAGATCACCGTCGGCGACCACGTGATGGATGTCGTAGGCGAGATCGGCGAAGGCGGCCCGCAACCAGAGTGCCGTCGCGTAGAACGCGGCGGGTCCGGTCGTCCGCCCCTCCGGCGGGCCGACGACGTCCTCGCGGTTGACCGCCTCCGGGTGCACGAACCGCTCGAAGTCGGCGAACTCACCGTCGGCCATGATCTGGATGGAGCCGACGGCAACAGCCGTCGGCGTCGTAGTGGTCATGAGTTCCCCTCAATTCAGATACAGTGTGACTGTACTCAAAAGAATGGGACGGCACATGGCGGAAGTCAAGCGGCAGTACGACGCGTCCGGGCGGCGCGAGCAGGCGCGGCAGCGTCGCCGTACCGTCGTGGCCGCGGCCCGCGAGCTCTTCGAGACCGACGGCTTCCAGGCGACCACGATCGCGGCCGTCGCCCGGCGGGCAGGCGTCTCACCGGAGAGCATCTACAAGGGATTCGGAACGAAGGCGGCGCTGGCGAAGGCGGTCTTCGACCAGGTGATCGCCGGCGACGACGATCCGATCCCGGTCGCCGAGCGTCCGCAGGCCCGGAGCGTCCGGGCCGAGCCCGACGTTCGCCGGAAACTGGAGCTGTACGTCGAGGGAATGGTCGAGCGGGCCGAGCGGTCGGCCCGGGTGCAGATCATGATCCGGGACGGCAGGCATAGTGACGAGACCCTGCAGGAGACCTGGCAGACGCTGCTCGACGAGCGGTTGGCCGGGATGACCGCGCTCGCCGGGCACCTCGTCGAGACCGGCGACCTGCGACCCGGCCTGGAGGTCGCGGAGGTCGCGGACATTCTGTGGACCTACATCTCGGTCGAGCTCTACGAACTACTGGTCGTGATCCGCGGATGGTCACCCCGGCGCTACGGACAGTTCGTCGTCACCGGCCTGACCGGAAGCCTGTTACCCGACCCAAGCGCTTGATCTCGGGCCGGTTACATCCGGATAGCGGTCAGATCACGCTCGACACCCGCTCCGGATGTTCGCAATGCGTTAAAAACGCCGGTCGATTGCGAACCTTTCGCGGATCTGTGCTTGACTCCTCCGGTCGATAACGTTTTGGTCTCGGCAGATTGGGTTCAACGGAATGACTGAAGGACGGCATAGACAGGCGCGGCACCGTCAACCGCGCCCGAAGCTGATCGGCCCTGGCCTCGTCAAGGTGGCGATTCCCGGCGCAGCAGTGGCACTGGTGGCGACAGGTTCGGCCGCCGCGCTGCCTGGTCAGCACGACGTCAAGGTGGACATCCCGCTCGCCAGCTCGTCCCTGCAGCTGTCGCGCGACGTCGCCACCAGCCGGGACGCGCTGCGCCCCTCGCTGAACCTGAACACCCCGAAGCCCTCCGCGGCCCCGGCGCCCAAGCACCTCAAGAAGCAGGCGCCGATCCCGAAGCCGAGCTCGACCAAGACTCGCGCCGCGGCCGCCCTGCCGCCGAAGATCATCGGCTCGAAGTTCACCACCACGGATCTGAACGTGTGGACGGTCCCGCTGACCGGCGCCCTGCTGGATGTCCTGAAGCGCGGCTCGAAGGTCTCGATCACCGGCAAGATCGACGGCGCCTGGGCGGAGATCGTCAGCAACGGCAAGTCCCGCTGGGTCAAGGCGCAGTACCTGTCGGCCACCAAGCCGGTCGACAAGCCCGCCGGCGGCAGCGTCTCGCAGGCCGCCTGCAAGTCCGGCTCGTCGGTCGAGTCCGGCGTCACGCAGGACGTCATCCGCGTGCACCGGGCGATCTGCAACCTGTTCCCGAACATCACGTCGTACGGCGGTCTCCGCTCGGGCGACAGCGGTTCGGAGCACTCGTCCGGCCGGGCGCTCGACATCATGGTGAGCGGCTCCGAGGGCCAGGAGGTCGCGGACTACCTGCACGCGAACTACAAGAAGCTCGGGATCAGCCAGCTGATCTGGCAGCAGCACATCTGGACCGTCCAGCGCAGCAGCGAAGGCTGGCGCGCGATGGAGGACCGTGGTGGCACGACGGCCAACCACTACGACCACGTGCACGTGAGTGTCTACGGCAACTCCGGCACGGTCTGAGCTCACCACCACAGCAGTCCGGTCCCACCCTCCTAGGGACCGGGCTGCTGTGCTGTTCAGGGCTTTCAGGGCTTGATGTTCGCGTTCAGGTGGAAGAAGTTCGTCGGGTCGTAGGCACGCTTGACCTCCCGCAACCGCTGCAGATCCGCCGGGCTGTACGCCGATTCGGCGTTCCCGTGGTCGCCGAGGAAGTTCACGAACGACCGGCCCGAGTGCTCCAGTAGCCCAGCCGGGAGTTCGCGGCCGATGATCAGTGAGAACCGCGCCTCGCGGTGACCGACCGGTCCCGCGCCCGGACCGGGGTGAGCCATCGCGCCGCTCCAGTGCCGGAGTTCGATGGTCGGCTCGTCCTCGAGGTTGGCCAGCACGTCGATGACGTCGTCGGTGAGCTCGTCGAGGAAGTCCAGATGCCGGGCGGGCGTGCCGCCCATCGCCGCATCGGCGTACTCGATCGTGGTCAGCTCACCCGCCAGTCGCGGCCCGGCGACCTCGAACAACGGCTTCAGCAGGTGGTCGGCCAGTTCGCGGGTTCCGGCGTACAGGACCTTGATCGCGACCGCGCGCTGCTCGGTGCCCGGGATGCGGGTCAGGACGATCGCGGTGCTCAGCTCGTTCGGGATCGTGGCGGTCCAGTCGCGGTACCGGCGGAGGATCTCGGCGGCACGGTCGAGACCGTAGTAGACGATGCCGGCGTGCACCTGACGCACCGGGTACAGCCGGAACTCGAGCGACGTGACGATGCCGAAGTTGCCGGTGCCGCCGCGGATCGCCCAGAACAGGTCCGGGTGCTGCTCGGCAGACGCGGTCACCACTCGCCCGTCCGCGGTCACGACCTCGGCGCGGATCACGCTGTCGGCCGCGAACCCGTACTTCCGGGCCAGCCATCCGACGCCGCCACCGAGCGTGTAGCCGGTGACGCCCACGTCGCGTGATGATCCTGATAGCGGCGCCAATCCGAACTGCCGCGCAGCATCCAGCACCGCGCCCCAGCGCGCACCTGGCGCCACCTTGGCGATCCGTCGCTCCGGATCCACGAACACCGCCGTCATCGGCGTGGTCTTCAACAGGATGCCGCCATCGGCCGGCAACCTCGTCCCGTGCCCGGTCGCCTGCACAGCCACCGGTACGCCGTACTCCCGCGCGACGCGGACGACCGCCTGCACGTCACTCCGGCTGACCGCTTCGGCGATCAGCACCGGCCGCGAGTCGACCGACGGCACGACGGCCCGCCGCTGGACGTCGTACTCGGGCTCACCTGGCAACCGCACGTCGCCGTTGAATCCCGCCCCGAGCAGCCCGGCCACCAGGTCCCGACCTGTCGCCACCACAACCTGCGTTGACATCTCTCGCTCCCCTTCGCCGTTTTGCTCTCACCCACACGTCGAAGGAGAACCGCCGAGATTGACACCCCCGCCAAACTTTTTCTTGATGACCTTCACCAAGCGCTTCACGTCCGCGCCGCGCGGCGAACCCGATCGTGAGTGGGCGGCGCTCACGCTTCTTGCCGCCGTCGTGCCGGATCTGGTGCCGACACCGGTGTCGCGTGGCCCGCTGTGGGTGACCATGTCTGTCGTCCCCGGTGAGCCGCTCACTGATCCGGCGACGCCTGAGCAGGTCTCAGCACTCGGAGTCGCGCTGGACATGCTGTGGTCGGTCGAGCCCGTCCTTGACCCGATCGATGTCGGTGCCTTGATCGCGCGCACCACTGCTGGGCTCGCCGCACTGCGCGAGCGTGATGACGTGATCGGCGCGGCCGCTGCGGCCTGCACGCAGCTCGACTGGTCCAGGCTGCTGACGATTGAGGACCCGGTTGTCGCGCACGGCGATCCGAATGTCGCGAACTATCTGTGGGACGGCACCCGGATCCGCATCGTCGACTTCGAGGACGCCGGACTGGGCGACCGGACGCTGGAGCTCGCGAACCTGATCGAGCACCTGGCCGGCCGCCGTACCGACTGGGCACCGCTGGTGTGCCGTTGGCGGGTGGACGCGGACCGCCTCTTGGCTGCCCGCACCTTGTGGGCGGCGTTCTGGCTGGGGCTCATCGGACCCGGCGGACCCAGCGCTTCGCGAAACCCACCCGGAACCGCGGAGGCTCAGGCCCAGCGAGTGCTCGGACTCATCGCTCGACGGTGAGGTCCGCGAGCCGGTCGGGGTCGGCGAGGATGTGGAGTTCGGTGATCTTGTCGTTAGTGATCGTCAAGGCCATGACGCCCTGGACCCGGCCGTTGACGACGGTGACGATGCCCGGGACGCCGTTGATCAGGGCAAGCTCCGTGTACGGCGCCATTCGGCTGAACATCAGGGCTTGTTCGACGACAGCCAGCGCGCCGCGGACGACCTTCGACACGGCGGGACCGGTGGACTCGATCTCACCGGCGTCGGCGCGCAGCACGACATCCGGGTCGAGCAGCACCAGCAGCCCCTCGAAGTCACCGCCGCGCGATGCGGCCATGAAGGCCTCCACGATCGCGCGCTGGCGACTCGGGTCGCTGTCGTTGGCCGGTGCGCCCTGGACGCGCCGCCGAGCGCGGCTGGCGAGCTGACGCGCGGCAGCCGGCGACTTGCCGACGATCTCCGCCACCTCGTCGAAGCTCAGCCCGAACATGTCGTGCAGCACGAACGCCAGCCGCTCGGCCGGCGCCAGCGTCTCCAGTACGACGAGCAGCGCGAGCCCGACCGCGTCCGCCTGAACCGCCTCGTCCTCAGGCGCCCCGGTGTCAGCCTTCAGCGAGACCGGGTCCGGGACGAAGGTGTCGAGTGAGTCCTCCCGCCGCGACTTGCGACTCCGCAGCATGTCCAGACAGACCCGCGACACCACAGTGGTCAGCCAGCCGGCCAGATTGGCCACCTCGCTCACATCGGACCGGCTGAGCCGTAGCCACGCCTCCTGCACAGCGTCCTCAGCCTCACTGCGCGAACCAAGCATCCGGTACGCCACCCCACGCAGGTGATCCCGCTGCTCCTCGAAACTCCGCGCCAGCTCGTCCACAGGTTGTTCCTCTCCTCGCTCATCACCCTGACGAAGCGAAAGCACATCATGTGACACGGTGCGAGGATTCGAGTCATGGTTTTCAGAGACGACTTCGACGGCGCCGACCTCGATCTGTCCGTCTGGTCGCCGTACTACCTGCCGCAGTGGAGCTCCCGTGCCGCGACCAAGGCCACCTATGCGCTGAGTGACTCCTGCCTGACGCTCAGCATCCCGACTGACCAGCCGCTGTGTGCGCCGGGGACCACAAACCTGCGCTCTGGATGGTCGGACTGGAGGACCAGCCGGAGCGGTGCGCGGAGATTTGTGTGATGGAGGTGTTCGGCGACGCTGTGGTGCCTGGTGAGTCGGCTGCGGTCGGCATGGGGCTGCACAGCTTCCGCGATCCGTCGGTCAGCGAGGACTTCGAGGCCGTGCGGCTGCCGATCGACATCCGCGAGTTCCACACCTACTCCGTGGAGTGGTCCGATGGCGTGGCTGCGTTCAGCGTCGACGGGTCGATTATTCGCCGGTGTACCGGTGCGCCGACGTACCCGATGCAGTTGATGCTGGCCGTCTTCGACTTCCCGGACCGGTCCGTCGGTGACGACGACCACCTGGTGCCGACGTTTACCGTCGACCACATCGTTGCGTAGGATCACAGGCATGTTCGTGCGCGCGGGTTTGTGGTGGGCCGTCGACTAGACGGCTGCTTCCGCGTGTAATCACTCCGGCCGTCTCCAACGAGGCGGCCGTTGTCATGTCTCCTCGTCGGTGCGGCCCCTGCTTCGAGGACTGCCCATGGCTACAGCACTCCGGACCTGGTCCGGTCTCATCTCCGCACTGCTGAACGGCTCCGACCTGACCACGGCCGACACCAGCTGGGCGATGGACCAGGTGGTGCTGGGCGACGTCTCCCCAGCGCAGATCTCCGGCTTTCTGATCGCCCTGCGCGCCAAGGGCGAGACGGCCGACGAGTTGCTCGGGCTGGCCTCCGTACTGCGCTCGCACGCGACACCTGTGCTGGTTGATGGACCGTTCGTCGACATCGTCGGGACTGGTGGTGATCGGACCGGGGCGATCAATGTGTCCACTATGGCGGCGGTGGTGGCTGCCTCGACCGGGGTGACGGTGGTCAAACACGGTGGCCGGGCCGCCTCTTCGTCCGCCGGTGGCTCCGCTGATTTGGTCGAACAGTTGGGCGTTCCACTCGACCTGACCGCGGCTGACGGTCGTCGGATGGCGGCTTCGGTTGGACTGGCCTATCTGTTCGCTCCGCGGTTCAACACCGCGTTGCGCCACGCAGCCGTCGTACGGCGGGAGCTCGGCGTACCGACTGCGTTCAACGTGCTGGCGCCGCTGCTGCACCCGGCTGATCCGTCGTACCAGCTGGTGGGGGTGGCCAGTCCGCAGATGCTGCCGGTGATCGCTCAGACCCTTTGCCAGCAAGGGAAAACGGCACTGGTTGCTCGGGGCGATGATGGGTTGGACAAGCTCACCACAACGACGTTCTCGCGACTATGGCTCGTGGCCGACGGCACTGCGCGCGAGACGGTCTTCGATCCGCGCGGACTCGGTCTGCGGCCAGCTACGTTGCCTGACCTGCGGGGTGGCGACGCGGCCAGCAACGCTCGCGTCCTGCATGCGCTGGTCAACGGCGAGACTGGTCCGGTGCGCGACGTCGTACTGCTGAACGCTGCGGCCGCCCTGACCACGTTGGACCTGCAGCCCGACAAGTTCCTCGACCAGCTGGCGACACGTCTGGACGAGTGCCGCGCAGCACTGGACAGCGGCCGCACCGCCGCGACCCTGGCCCGTTGGACTCAGTGGAGAGCCGCCTAGGCTTCGGTGTGTGGAGAGCTCCGTGCACCTGCGCCCGTTGCGGCACACCGACATCGCGACGTACGCGGACTGGGGTGCAGATCGCCAGCTGTGCCTGCACGCTGGGTGGACAGTCGATCTGGACCGGTTCGCGCGGGAGGCACACTGGCTGCGTGTCCTCGAGGACGGGCGGGTTCTGCGCCTTGCGGCGGTCCGCGGCGAGGAGGTGATCGGGTACGTCGACCTGGCCGGCACCGAAACGGATCATCGCGAGCTCGGGTACGTCGTCGGACCGTCAAGCCGCTGGGGTCAGGGGCTCGGGACGACTGTCGCCAGACTGGGCCTGCAGCAGGGCTTCAGCGCTCTGGGCCTCGAGTGGATCGACGCTGAGGCGGCCGAGACCAACCATGCCTCGGTCCGCATCCTCCAGCGGCTGGGCATGACCGAAACCGGCGAGCAGGGCGTCGACACGTACTTGGGCGTTCCGACGCCGACGCGATGCTTCCGCATCACGCGCGAGTCATACCTGCGTCAGAACCCAGTCCCTGAAGGAAAGTAGCGCCGTACTGTCCCACTCGTGGCCGGGGCCGGCGTTGCGGTAGCAGCTCAGGGCTTGCTCCACGACGGCCTGGTGTTCTGCTGGTAGGTGTTCTCGCGCCCAAACGGCACCTTCCTCCTTGCTGAGCACGGTTCCGGGGCTCATCGCTAGCACCCGGCAGGCGTTGAGCACTCCGTAGTACGGGGAGTTGATGAGGGCTTCGCCTGCCATCGCATCGTGCAGGTCCTCCAGTACGGCGGACAGGTAGTCGGCGTGCGGCACCGGCGCAAACACCTCGTGCGGCGGCGGACCGCTCACAGCTACTCCGCGCTTCCTGACCACAGCGATGTGCGCAGCCAGATCCGGGTCGGCGCGCAGCTCGGAGTAGTCCACCTCGCCTCGGAGGATCGCGTCTGTCCACGCTGCGGAGTAGTGCACCTCGAACGGTCGCGGGTGCGCGTGCGTCGCAGCCTGCTCGACCGTCAGCACGGACATCTCGAAGTCACCGGGCACCGGCCGGGTGGCCGCCGTACCGGCGAAGGCTCTGGCGATCCGCTCTCGCTCTGTGGGCGTCAGCGCGTTGGGAACGACGATCAGCAGGTCCACGTCGCTCGTGGCGCTGTAGAAGCACCCCATGGCCAGCGAACCGTGCACGTAGACCCAGCCGTCCACCAGCTCGGCCGCCCGCAACACATACTCGCGAACGTCCTCATCGCAGTCGCCCCACGACTGCCCCCGTCCGCTTACATGCGCCACCATGCCCGCGACCCTAGCCCGTCACCGCCCAGTGGCGCCGTCGATTTGTTCGCGCAGGATGTCCACATGCCCGGCATGCCGACCGGTCTCCTCAATCATGTGCACCAACAGCCACCGCATTGTCGAGGCAGTCCCCGGCGCATCAGCCGTCAGGTCCTCGTAGCCGGCGATCACCTCGTTCGCCTGCCGCACCGCCTCCCGGTACGCCGCCACCACCGACTCGACCGTGTCCTTGGCAGTCGGCCGCATAGTGGCCGGCCAACTCCGCACCTCAGCCCCAAGGAAGTAGTGCCGCTCCACCGCGGTCAGATGCTTCACCAGCCCGAGCACACTCGTCCCCGACGGCACCCCCGCCGTACGCACAGCCGGCTCCGGCGCCCCCTCAGCCTTCCGAGCCACCGCCTCCCGCAGGTAGTCCAGAAACCCCACCAGGGTCTCCTTCTCCCCACCCCTACCACCCGGCGGCCTCACCTCGCGCTTGCTCATCTCCCCACCGTGCCGAGCACAGCTTTGACCCGCAAGATTCCTTGCCACTCCGGCAAACAGTCACGAGTCGAGCCGAGCCAGCTACTCAAGCGGAGGGTGTGGGATTCGAACCCACGATGACGGTCACCCGCCATACCGGTTTTCAAGACCAGCGCACTCGGCCACTATGCGAACCCTCCTGGCGGCTTGCCGCCGAGCGTTGAGGATAGCGCAGGGGCGGCGGTAGGGTCCGGAGGGAGTGGGCGGAGGGGCCGCCTGGGTGTGGTGGACGGAGGTGCACTGATGTCCGGGTTGTTCGAGGACGTGGCAGTCACCGTCCGGTCGGCGGGCTGATTCTGCGCTGATCGGGCTCTTGGCCGGCGGAGTGCCGGCTGGTCCGGTTGTTTTGTCATGCCCTGGGGAGTTCTGAGTGCCTTCGCTTCGTGAGAGTGTGCTGCCTGCTGCGTTGGGGGCGGATTTTCGGCGGATCTGGCCGGCTGCGGTCATTTCGAATCTGGGTGATGGGGCGCTGGTGGCGGCGGGGCCGTTGCTGGTGGCTTCGATCACCAGGGAGCCGGCCGCGGTGGGTGCTGCGGCGTTTGTGCAGCAGTTGCCTTGGTTGTTGTTCGCGTTGTTCAGTGGTGCGTTGGCCGATCGGTTCGACCGGCGGGTGATGATTGTTGCCGCTGACGTCTTTCGCGCGGTGGTGCTTGCTGCGCTTGGGGTTGCGGTGCTGGTCGGTTCCTCGCCGCTCTGGGCGATCTACGTGGCGCTGTTCCTGCTCGGTACGGCGGAGACGCTTGCTGACAGCGCATCCGGCGCTCTGCTGGTCAGCGCCGTACCGAAAGACCAGCTGGGTAAGGCGAATGCTCGCCTCTACGCAACGGGGACGGTGCTGCAGCAGCTTGGCGGTCCGCCGCTGGGTGCGTTGCTGTTCGCCGTTGGCGCCGGCGTACCGCTGGTGTTTGATGCAGTCACCTTCCTGGCCGCTGCAGCGCTCATCGCACGCGTTACGGCGCGTCCGGCACCAGAGCCCGCTGGTACGGCGCTCTGGACCGAGGTGCGCGCCGGTGTGAGCTGGCTGTGGGGGCATGTGGGCGTGCGGACACTCGCCTGCTCGATTCTCGTCATGAACATCACCTTCTGTGCGGCCTTCGCGACCTGGGTGCTGTACGCGCGGGAGCGGCTCGGGCTGACCGAGACGCAGTTCGGACTGCTGATCGCGGTCGGCGCTGTCGGCGGCGTGTTCGGCATGCCGGTCTATCACCTGCTGGAACCGCGCGTGGGCTCACTGACGCTCCTGCGCGCCGGTCTGATCATTGAGACGACGGTCCACCTCGTTCTGGCGCTGACTCGGAGCCCATGGGTCGCCGGCGCGACTATGGCGGTGTTCGGCGTACATGCGGTGGTGTGGGGCGTTGTGTCGACCACAGCGCGGCAGCTGGCGACGCCTGATGCTTTGATGGGTCGGGTCAACAGCGTCTATCTGTTGGCTTCGGTAGGCGGTGCGGCGATCGGCTCCGCGCTGGGCGGCGTACTCGCGCAGCGGTTTGGGCTGGCGGCTCCATTTGGGGTGGCTTTCGTCGCCATGGTGGTGATGACTGCCGTGGCCTGGCGCCCGCTTCGACACGTTTCAGTACGACGCTGATAAGGATGGAGCATGCCCTCAGCCACCTCCCTCGGTCTCCCGAACGTCCGCGGGCGTCTACCGCTCCTGGCCGGTTTGGCGATCGACTCGTTCGGAGGTGGCTGCGCAGGGCCGCTGTTACTCCTGTACTTCGTGCGCGTGGCGGACATCCCGCTCGGTACGGCGGGGGTGCTGCTGACCGTCGCCACGCTGTTCTCCATCGCGGTACCGGCGGCGGTCGGGCTGGTGATCGATCGGATGGGCCCGCGGAACCTCGTCGTGGGTGCGCAGTTCGCGCAGGCGCTCGCCTTCGCCGGCTTCTTCTTCGGTAGGTCGCTCTGGCTGCTCTTTCTCTGCGCACTGGTGACGACGGCCGGCCAGCGGGTGTTCTGGTCGTCGATCTTCACTCTGTTGTCCGATGTGGCGGACGAGGGCGATCGCGACCGGTGGTTCGGGCTGGGCGGGATGATGCAGGCCGGCGGGTTCGCACTGGGAGGTCTGGCGGCCGGTGTGCTGCTGGCGCTCGGTGGGACGACGCCGTTCCTGATTGCGATGGCGGTGAACGCGGTGACGTTCTGCCTGGCCGGTCTGCTCCTGTTGCAGCTGCACCCGTCACACCATCAGCGGTCGACAGAAGACACCGGCCCGGCGCCCCTGCTTCGCAAGGACAGGCCGTACCTGATCCTGATCGCCGCCAACACCTTGCTCGCGCTCTGCATGATGATGCTCGGGGTCGGCCTGCCGGTGTATATCGCCGACGCGCTACCTGCCCCGGAGTGGCTGATCGGTCCGCTCCTGGCCGGAGTGTCCGTCGTACTGGCGACTGGTCAGACGATTGTGGTGCGCAAGACCGAGAAGCGACGCCGTACGACGGCGCTGGTCATCACCGGCGTGGTGTGGGCGGCGTGGGGCCTGCTGATGGCGTCACTCACGCAGCTACCCACCGCTTGGGTGACGGTGGCGCTGGTGTTCGCCACGATCGTCTACGCGTTTGCGAGTCTGCTGCATTCGGCCACCAACAACGCCCTGGCCGCCAGCGTTGCGCCGCTCGTCGGGCGTGGGAAGTACCTGTCGTACTGGCAGTACGCATTCACCTTCGCCAGCGTGCTGGCACCGGCGTTCTTCGCCCAGCTCTTCGAGGTCCGGCACGAGCTTCCGTGGCTGGTGACCGCCGCGGTCGGGCTTGTCGCAGCCGGCATCATCGCCGCCGTCACGCCTGCCCTCGGTGCGCGGGCACATCCGGTCGATTGAGGTGTTTCACACGCAGGATCAGGGCGACCACATCCTCCGGGTGAGCCATCGGAGTCAACACCTCCTGCAAGAGCAGACCACGCATCGCGGCAGTCGTGACGGTCGCCACAGCGAGCGCCTCGTCGGCGTCGAGGCCTTCGCGTTCCGCGAGGGAAGCCAGCATCTTGGTCAGATCGTCGAGTGAGTCGATGAACTCACGGAAGTGCTCCGGGTTGTAAGCGGCGAGCCCTACGACATGGAAGAACCCGCGGACCCGGGACAGCTGCTCCGGCCGCGTGTAGGCCCGCCAGATCGCCACGACGAGGTCGTCGAAAGTGCCCTGCTGAGCGGCCTCGACAAGGGCCTCGTTGTCACGAGAGCGCTGCGCCTTGAGCATGGCCGCCAGCACGCCCGGAAGTGACCCGAAGTGGTAGCGCAGGAGAGCGTGACTGGTCCCGGTCCTGGCGGCGATCTCCCGCAGCGAAACGTCGGGGGCGGGCAGGTCCGCACCGAAGGCGTCGAGGAGTCGAGCGAGCAGACGCTCCCGCGCGTCGCCGTCACGTGCCGTGCTTGACTGGGTCACTCCGGTAGTTTATCCATTGGAAAAGAATCGGGCAACGCCGAGTTGTGGAGGACCTCAGATGAACACCATGTGGCAGGGCTGCCTCGCCGACACCGACTATTTCGAGGTGCGGTCCAGCGGAGGGCACGACTACGGCATCTGGGTCACCACGCCACCGGGCTACGACCCCGCCACGACACAAGCGCCGGCCGTGTACGTACTCGACGGCAACTGGGCCGTGGGCCAGACGGCCCCGCTCATCGTCACCCAGAAAGATCCCCTGCAACAGATTCAGCCTTACATCCAGGTCAGCGTCGGCTATGCGGGCGAAGACGCACAGCACTGGGATCGACTGCGCAACCGGGACCTCGTGCCACCCGGCGAGCCCATCGCCAAGGAACTCATCGACGCCGTCGAGGCGGGATTTCGAACGGGCGCGAGGACGCGCGAGGAATCCGACGCCTACCTCGCCGAACTGCGCGACACCCATGCCGATGCGTTCCTGGGCTTCCTCACCACGGAACTGCACCCGCGGATCGAACGCGACTACGGCACAGCCGCGAGCGGTCACGGCCTCTTCGGCTACTCCTACGGCGGGCTCTTCAGTCTCTACACCTGGCTCACCGGCAGCACGCTCTTCGAGAGCATCGGAGCCGGCAGCCCCGGTGTCGTCAGTGAAGACAGTCAGATCTTCGCGCGGCTCGCGGAGCTGGGGGACAGCCTGCCTGCCGCCAAGCTTCACCTGACCATCAACGATCGCGAGCTTCTCGGCGAGCTGGCGGTCTACCAGACCCTCACGAAGCACGCGGCCGCCGTCCTGCACCAACTGACCGCTCGCGGCGCACTCGTCACCAGCGCGATCCTGCACGAAACGCATGTGACCGGCCTGCAGGCCTCGTTCCTCAGCTACCTCAGGACCTGCCGCGCCCGCTGAACGCCCTGATGCGATTGACTCGTCAGGATGTTATGTCTCAGGACATCGGTGACAGTTCTACATTGAGACATCGGTGACGCTTTCGTTGGTGTTGGTGGTGACACTTCGGTGAGTCGGCGGGGT